>CAVQCO010000009.1:0-284297 GCA_963711065.1 uncultured Acidimicrobiaceae bacterium | reverse complement strand
GCCCGTTCGGGCGGCAGCGGCGCCCGCTGCATGAGGCAACGGCCCCACCAAGCTGCAGGGGCCATTGCCAAGCCAGACAGCCCCACCTACGATGCGCAGCGGGTATCCCAACGGGACGGAGGAGCGGTGCAGCTTGTCCCTCGGCCCGCGTGGGGGTTGGAACGTGCTCGAGCAGCTGCTGTCCGCCACGTACGGGGGGCACGGCGCCAGCCTGGTCCTCCGGGGCGACCCTGGGGTCGGAAAATCGGCCCTTCTGGAGTTCGCCGTCGTCTCGGCACCCGGCTTTCGGGTGTCTTCGTACCTGCGGCGTGGAGGTCGAGGTCGAACTGCCGTTCGCAGCGGTCCACCAGCTCTGCTCGCCCGTCCTCGATCTGGCCGACGAGCTGCCTGCCCCGCAACAGGCCGCCCTCGGAATTGGGTTCGGACTCCGCAGCGGGCCGGCCCCAGGGCGGTTCCTCGTCGGCCTGGCGGTGTTGAGCCTCCTGTCGGCCACGGCCGAACGACAACCGCTGGTCTGCGTGGTTGACGACGCCCAGTGGCTGGACAGTGAGTCCGCCCACTCGCTCGGTTTCCTCGCCCGGCGTCTGCTGGCCGATCGCTCCGCGCTGCTCTTCGCCGCCCGTGATCCGTTGCCGGACCTGGCCGGCTTGCCCGAACTCGAAGTCGACGGCCTCTCCGACGACGACGCACGAGCGCTGCTGTCGCGGACGGTCGACGCTTTTCTTGACCCCCGGGTCCTGGACCACCTCGTGGCGGAGGCGGCTGGGAACCCGCTCGCCCTCCTCGAACTGCCCAAAGGTGCCACGGGCTGGGCTCGCGGTGGGCGTGACCCCCATGGCCACCGGCCCGGTCACCCGTCGGATCGAAGAAGTCTTTCAGCGCCGCGCGGCCGACCTGCCGCCCGACTCCCGGCGGCTGCTCGTCCTCGTCTCGGCCGACCAGCTCGGCGACGCCCGCCAGATCTGGCAGGCCGCCGAGCGGCTGAACATCCCCCGGGACTTCGCCGAACCGGCCGAGGAAGCCGGCCTCCTCGCGGTCGGGCCCGACCTGCGCTTCCGCCACCCGCTCGTGCGCTCCGCCGTCTACCGCGCCGCGTCGCCGCTGGACCGCCGGGACGCCCACCGGGCTCTCGCCGAGGTGACCGACCGGGAGACGGACCCCGACCGCCGGGCCTGGCACCTGTCGGCGGCCGCGATCGGCCCCGACGTCGCCGTGGCCGACGAACTCGAGCGGTCCGCCGGCAGGGCCAAGGAGCGGGGCGGAGTAGCAGCTGCGGCCGTCTTTCTCGAGCGTTCGGCACACTTCACCCCCGACCCGATGTGCCAGGCCCTCCGCTGCCTCCGCGCCGCCGACACGTACCTGGAAGCCGGCGCGCGCGAAGAGGCACGGAACCTATTGAAGAGCGCCTCGCGCCGGCTCGACGACCCGGTCGCAAGGGCCCAGGCGATGCGCCTGGACACGGCCATCCGGTTCGCCGAGGGCCGGGGCGGGAAACGCCCACGCTCTTCCTTCACGCGGCGCAGGCACTCCGTGAGGTCGACCCGGCGTCGGCCGTCGACACCCTGACCGAGGCGCTGGAAGCCGCCACGTGGGCCGGCGAGCTCGGGAGCGGCACGACCACCAGAGAACTCGCGGTTGCCGCCGCGCAGTTCCCAGATGAAGATCATGAACGGAGTGCCACGCTGCTGTTGCAGGGATACGCGGCCAGAAGCAATGACTACAGGGAGGCGGTCCGCCTGTGGAGCAGCGCCGTGCACGCCGGAGCCCGGGACGCCACCGGCGCCACTCGCCTTCAGCAACTGTCGGTACTGTTCTTGGTCACCGGTGACATGCTCGACTTCGAGCACCACGCGGCGGTCGCCGACGAGCACGTACGCGTGGCCCGTGCCGAGGGCGCCCTCATGTACCTCCCCGGCGCCCTCAGTGGCCAAGCCTGGTGCGCACGGTTGGCCGGCCAACTCGACCGTGCGCACGCCCTCGACGTCGAGAGCACTAACATCGCGGACTCCATCGGCGCCCCGCCGACACCGGGGGCCCACGACATCGTCCGCCTGGGCCTCCTCACATGGCGGGGCCACGACGCCGAAGCCCGCAAGCTTGCCGAGGCCGTGGCGAGCGAGGCGGTCGAGCGCGGGCAGGGGATGACGGTGGCGATGGTCGAGTCGTTCCTCTTGACGCTCGACCTGGGCGCCGGGCACTACGAGGAGGCGCTTGGCCACGGCCGCACCCTGCTCGACGCCGACCCGCTCTACGTCGGCTCGTTGTCCCTCGGCGACGTCGTCGAGGCGGCGGTCGCGCCAATGACCGGGGCACGTCAACGATGGCGTTGACCCGCCTGCAGGAGCGGGCCGGCGCCAGCGGGACACCGTGGGGCCTCGGCTTGCTCGCCCACGCCAGGGCTCTCCTGGCCGATGAGTCCCGTGCCGAGTCGCTCTACCTCGAGTCGCTCGAGCATCTGAGCCGTGCCGGCGTGGCGACCGACTGGGCCCGTTCAAGCCTCGTCTTCGGTGAATGGCTCCGGCGGCGGCGGCGGCGGCGGGACGCCCGTTTCCAGCTGCGCTCAGCCGAGCGCTTCTTCGAGGCGACTGGGGCCGAAACATTCCAGCAGCGGGCGGCGACCGAGCTGCGGGCGACCGGGGACCAGGGCGGATCGCACCGGTTCTCCGAGAGAATCCAGCTCACGCCACAGGAGCATCGGGTCGCCGACCTCGCGGCCGAGGGGTTGACCAACGCCGAGATCGGCGCGAGCTCTTCGTCAGTCCGCACACCGTCTCCTACCACCTGCGGAAGGTCTTCACGAAGCTCGACGTGCGATCCCGGAGCCAGCTGGCCCCGAGCTTCGGTCGCGGCTCGAGGTCAACGGGTGACCTGGCCGATCCGCGACGCCCACTCAACCCCCGCCATTCCCGAACCGCGTTCTCCGCTGGACGTCTCGCTGTTCGACAGACGGTTCGGCCAGCACTCCCAGGGGGCGGGTCACGGGATCCTCCGACGTCACGCTCCGACTGCCTCCGAGCTCTTCGGGTCCATCCCGCAGCGTTCCAAGGCCCCGAGCGGCGGCGGCCCGGCATCCGACGTGCTCAGGCCGGTGGGTTGCCCAGCAACTTCACCACCAACTCGGCCTGGTTGTGAACGCCGAACTTCTTGAAGATGACGGCAAGGTGGTTCCGTCCCGACGCATTCGGAGGGCTCGTAACCGAGGAGGTCAGCGACGTCGCCGGTGATGTGACGCACACGTCCGTTCGCGTCCAGCATCCCGATCACGAAGGGCGTCTTGTCGAACGAACTCTGCATGTGGACCGACGAACCTCGCACTTAGCTTCCGGCGGGATGCTCTCGGCCGCCCTCGGAGTTGGAGTATCGACCGGGACACCGGACCGGCGCAATAGACGGTCCGTCACATCTGCCTGGACGAAATAGCGGACGCGTTGCGTGCCGGCTGTGGCGCCACCGGGCTGCGGCACCGGCGCAATACAGGAACTGGTGGCGAACGAACGCGCGGCTTCCTAGGCCTGGACCGCCAGAAGATCAGCGCTCTTTCTTTCGGGAACGCCTGCGAACGTCTGGGGGCTCCAAAATGGACCCCATCGTGGCGGCAGCCGCTCGATCCGACTCCGCCACGAAGTGGGCATAGACCCCGAGCGTCGTCGCGGCAGTGGAGTGTCCGAGGCGACCGCTGACCGTCCTCACCGGGACTCCTTCAGCGAGCAGGCGCTGGTCTGGTCTTTTGTGGGTGGGCCGCCTGGGTCTCGATCCCGGCACCTTGGGATTAAGAGAGCCATTCAGATCAACCAGCGAATCCGTCTGAGTCCATATGGCCAGCTCAGGTCGGGTCTTGCGTCCAGCAGATACTCCCCGGAATCGTTGCGTCCGCTGAGCTGAGTAGCAACGTAGTAGCAATCCCCAGATCGGCAACATGCACAGTCGCATGGGCAATCGAGAGGAGAGCGCGACATGAAAGCGTGGCTGGTTCGCGAATTCGGGCCACCGATCGACGTGCTTGGGTGCGACGAGGTCGATGCCCCTGAGCCAGGTCCGGGCGAAGTCCAGATCGCCGTGGAGGCGATCACGATCAATTTCAACGACATCGACGGAATCCGGGGTCGCTACCGGACGGTGCCGGTCGAGCCGCCGTACATCCCCGGGATGGAGGTTCTCGGCCGCGTACGTGCGGCAGGCGCAGGGGGTGAAGCGCTGATCGGAAAGCGCGTCTGCGCGATTCCCGCCGGTGCCTTCGGCGGGTACGCGGAAGTAGCGGTTGCGCCCGTCGCGATGACTTTCGCGATGCCTGAAGGCATGGAAACCGCAACCGCCGCAGCGGTCTATATGCCGTTCCATGTCGCGTATCTCGCCCTCTACGAACGAGCCCATCTCTCGGCCGACGACACCGTGCTCGTGCACGCCGCTGCTGGGGGTGCGGGGTCGGCCGCTGTGCAACTCGCTCGCGCGCGCGGCGCCCGAGTGATAGCGACTGCAGGTGGCCCTGACAAGCTCCAGTTCGCCACCGAGCTCGGCGCCGACATCGCAATTGATTATCGCAATGATGACTTCGTCGCGCGAGTCCTCGATGCCACCGGTGGGCGAGGCGTCGATGTGGCCTTCGACACGATCGGTGGAGCAAAGACGATTGAAACCTTTCGGTGCATGGCATTCGGAGGCCGCCATCTGCTCGTCGGCTTCGCGTCGGGAATCGAGGCTGAAGACGAAGGCATCGTGCCGCGACCAGTATTGTTCGGCAACTTTTCGCTCGTAGGCGTCTGCCACGCGTACACCGAGGACACGCTTGAATTCAAACGCGCGACCGGGTTGAACTTCCCATCGCACGCTGACGGCGTGCGGCTCCACGAGGACCTCTTGAGAATGATCGCGGGCGGCACGATTCGTCCGATCGCTGGTTCGACTTCGTCATTTTCGGCGCTACCCGAGATTGTCGGCGCGATGGAGTCACGTGCGACGATGGGTCGAAACGTGGTGATCGTGGACTAGGTCTGAGCTGCAGATATCCCGGGTAGCCGGGATGTGAGGACCGAGTCCGCTTTCAGCGGGTGGGAGGATTACCGCGTGCCTAGGCCGATCGAGGCCCTACCTAGGCACCCAAGGAACGACGCATCGAAGAGCGAGATGACATGGCGCGAGATCCACTGCGAATCGGGATGATCGGGTGCGGGATGATCGGCCAGATCCATGCTGACGGACTCAGCAAGCTGCAAGACGACGGCGAAATCGAGGCCGTGATGGCCGCCGACCCGCTTCGGCCGGCGAGAGTCGCTGTCCTCGAGAACTGCTCCTTCGGCACTTCGACCGCCGATCCCTACGAGGTCGTCGAGCACCCCGAGGTTGAAGCCGTGATGATCACCTCGCCGACGTCGACCCATCGTGACCTGGTGCTGGCCGTGGTGGCAGCAGGCAAGCCCCTCTTCTGCGAGAAGCCGCTCGCGCCGTCCTTAGCCGAAGTCGGAGAGATCTGCGACGCCGTGGCGGCGTCAGGCCTGACGGCCCAGGTCGGGTTTCACTCCCGCTTCCATCCCATCGTGAACCGGATCCACGACACGGTGGTGTCCGGGGACCTCGGTCGGCCGATGGGTTATCTGCTTCGCGACGACCAGTACTGGCCAACAGGGGACATCGTGCCGGGGCATAGTTCGTGGCGTTCCCAGAGGGAGCACGCAGGAGGTGGGGCGCTTCTCGAACACTCAATCCACAGTGCCGACATCCTTTGTTGGCTCTTCGGACCAACGTGTGGTGTCTATGCCCGCCAACGATCTCTGTTCGGCTACGACGTCGAGGACGTTGCTGCCCTCACGATCGAACACGAATCCGGCGTCGTCGGCACTCTCCTAACCGTCTTCAACGGTGTCCGCGGCAGGGAGGAACGGCGCCTCGAGGTGTTCTTCGAACACGGGTCTCTCGAGGCTACAACCGACTTCATCGTCGGGGCGCCCGAAGACCGTCTTCTGGTCGATCGACCCGACTTGCCGACCGAACACGTTGACTTAGTGAGCTTGCGCGACGACTACTTCGTCGGGCTCGGCCTGGACCGGCGCGACTTTCTGTTCTACTGCTATGCGGCCGACCGCAACTGGGTGCGGTGCGTGCAGCGACGAGAGCCCGCCTTGCCAGGATTCACGGATGCTCTCGTAGCCCACCAGCTCGTCGATGCCGCCTATCGCTCGGCAGCAAGCGGCGTTCCCGTTGTGCCCGGGAGCGCATAAGTACCGATGTCGCACTCTTCGCCCCGGAAGCGACCCGAGCGATAATCACCGTCCGGGAGCGTTGTTTGACAGATATCGAGGGGTCGATCCCCCCCTATGGCAGGCCGAGGAACCGGCGCCTTCGCGGCCGGCGCCTGCGACGGCCTCTCGTACAGCGCGGGTTACTGGCGTGACCCATCGCACGTCCACCGATGGGCCACCGGCGTCGCCGAGGAGCTCGTTCAACTCAGTAGGGCGAGCTGACTGGCTGACCTGGAGACCGACTGCGACTCGGGATACTCGTCCGGGGAAGTGGCCGCGAACGCAGGAAGCAGGCGCACCGGATCGCCTATCTCTGATCGTTGCGGCGAATCAGACAGAAGTCGATGCTAACGGACCGTCACTGCTGGGCCGAGTCTCCGTCGAAGATCGGCCTCTAAGTCGCGAACGGCCGGTCCGGCGTGTTGTTCCTTTAGGGCGGTGAGCTTGGGGTAACCAGCGTCGCGTTCGGCGTCCCACTCGGCGGCAAACCTGCCGCTCTCGATGTCGTCGACCAGGGCGCGCATCACAGACAAGAAGTCGAGGTGGTCATAGCGTCCGCGTCGGCTCAGCTGCCCGTATTGGCTAGTCGGAGAATGGAACTCCGACTGCACTGCATATCCCACCTCTCGCAGCAACCGGTACGTGCGTTCCACTTCACCCGAGAGAACGAGTTCGGTCATGATCGCCTCAAGCGGGATATCGCGTTCCAGCATGGCCTGGAGGAATGAAGTGTTGACCGCGGTCAAAGCCGGCGAAAGGGCCTGTTCTACCGCGAGGTCCAATACAGCCTCCTGGAGAACAGTCAACTCGATGCCTCCTTGTCGTAAGCCTCCGATGGCAAGTGCGATCGCAAGGACCCGATTGCGAGCGGTACCCGTCCTGTCCTGGTGGACACCCACGGCAGTGATGAATCCGACACCCTCCTCGTAGCACCTGCGTACTTCTGGTCCCAACATCCGCGGGGCAATCATCCCGGCGTCACCTGGGGGCACCAGGCGTCCGAACGCGAGCGTGTACCCACTGGCAACTATCACGCAAGAAGTCCCGCGGGGACGAATCTTCAACAGCGGGATCACGTCATCTGGGACCAGAACACAGATCAGATCCGCATCGTTGGCGACCTCAATGTCTTCGACAGCGAAACCATCGGCTTCCGCCCGTTCACGTGTCTCGTCGCGACGGACGCATACGAGGGGAGCGCACCCGCTATCCCGCAGGTTGAGTGCCCATGACCTTCCCTGGTTGCCGTACCCGACAACGGCAATCGTTGCGTCATTGAGAGCCGACTTATCTGCATCCGCTTCATAGTAAATCGTCGTCATGGCCCTGATTATGACCCGGTCAGCCGGTCAGGCGAACCAGGAATGTCCAGGATCACCCGGACCAATACAGATTGGCGATGGTGGTGGTGGTGGGCCGCCCGGGTCTCGATCCCGGCACCTTGGGATTAGAAGAGCGGGTCCGATCGTCTGTTCAGTGCAGCTACGTCAATTGGTCCTCGTCACTTTGGGCGAGATGTACAGGCAGTTAGAACGAACAGCATCCAGTCGACACGTTTCAGTAGTAACTCAGTAGCAAGACTTGATCCGATTGGACCCCAGGAACTAGCCCCAGAAGATGCAGGTGGGATCTCTGTCGATCTCGCCAAGGAGCTCCTCAACCGTTCCCGGATCGACAAGGTCGTATAGGTGCCAGCGGCTATTGCGGTCGGCCCAGAACAGGGTCCACCGGGCGGTTGCGGGGTCGTAGCGGAGTTGACCGATGGGAAGTCGAGACCATTCCGTGCCCTGCTCATCCCACGGCGGACGACATTCGAAGATGGTGACCGATTTGCCACGCACCCCGACCTCGACCTGCATCTCGCTGCGGAACTCCTGCGGTGTCTTCTCCTCGCAGTACCTCCGGATCTTGAGCAGATCAAAGTCCGGTACGGCGCCCATCGCGCCACCGTAGATTGTTCAGTTGGCAGGTCACCGCCCCGACGAACTCCGGGTTGCCAGCTTGGCGCCGCGGCCGCTTGGCGTGTTTATAGCATATATGTACTATACTGGCTCACATGGTGAGTGGAGACCTGATCCGAGAAGCCAGGCTCCGAGCCGGCCTGACGCAGACCGAGCTGGGCGAGAGGATCGGCCAGCCGCAGTCGGTCGTCGCCCGTTGGGAGCGAGGTGCTGTGATCCCCAGCCTCGAGACTCTTCGACAGGCCATTCGGGGCTGCGGCCTGGAGCTCTCGTTCCACCTCTCCAGAGTGGACGAGTCGACTCCAATGATCATCGACGAGCACCTCAAGATGACGCCGGCGGAGCGATTTGCCGACCTGCTGGAGAGGGTTCGTTTCCACGATCAGCTGCGAGACCGCGAGTCGGTGTCTCGCGGTGCCTGAATCCGTTCCCTATCGACCAGATGACCTCCTCGAGGTCCTCGAGAGGCACGGCGTGCGCTACGTCGTCATTGGAGGACTCGCAGCGGAGCTGCGCGGTTCGCCGTACATCACCCGAGATGTCGATGTCACACCATCACGAGACCGGGCGAATCTGCGCCGGCTCGCGGCCGCCCTGCGAGAACTCAACGCGACGCTGCGAGTACCCGGAGTCGATGGCCCAGTCGAATTTCCACTTGACGAGCACTCTTTTACCTGGGGAACTACATGGACCTTTGTGACAGACCATGGCTATTTGGACATCGCGTTGCTCCCAGATGGGACTCGGGGATACGACGATCTGCGGCGCAGCGCGACGAGGGAGCGTCTGACCGATGACCTTCAGGTGGATGTGGCGAGCCTGGCTGACGTCATCCGATCAAAAGAGGCGGCTGGTCGCGAGAAGGACCGGGCCGTACTGCCTATTCTTCGCCAGGTACTGGAACGTTCTCGATCCATCGAACGGCCGGGACCGGAAATCGGAAGTTGAATCACGTCGTTCCGAATGGTGGGCCGCCCGGGTCTCGATCCCGGCACCTTGGGATTAAAAGTCCCCTGCTCTTCCGGATGAGCTAGCGGCCCGGGACTGCAAGATAACTCACGACGGAATGCTCGTGAGCATGCGGCCGGTTACCAGAGACCCGGAACCAGCCTCCAGCGGACATGCCGGCGATATTCGTCGTACTCGGGGCTCGAGGCCAGCACGCGGTCCTCGGCGCGGGCCCGCCCGACATTGCAGCCGGATGCGAACACCATCACGAGGGCGTTCCGCCACGAGAGGCTCTGGAGCACGTATCCGAGCTGCAGCAGGACATACGACGCGTAGATGGGATGGCGGACGAGGGCGTAAGGCCCCCTCCGCACGAGGCCACGGTCGGCCGCGACGAAGCCGAACGAACGGCCGAGGGCGAGGAACGACGCCACGCAGACGGTGAGGCCGATGACTTGGATGGCGAGCCCTGCGGTCAGTCCCCATGAGGTGTGTGCGCCGACGGGCCGGAACAGGACCCCCCCGAACGTGCCGCCGAAGGCGAGCAGCCAGTCGCCCAGTCGACGGCTGACCGCGCGAGCGGGGCGCCTGATCAGGTACGCCGCGACGACCCACATCTGCTCGACGAAGAAGGCCCCACCGATCAGGCGGTGCGACTGCAGGTACACCCGCAGCGTGGCCTGCGCGAAGTACGCCGCGCCGACGGCTCCGATGAGATTCGTCGCGATCCGGACCGCTCGCTCGGTCCGCGCCGAGGTGAATTCGGCGTCCAGCCAGCGCCGGACCGTCGAGAGGGGGCGAGCCGATCGGGACAGCGGGCGCAGCGGCGCCCGGGCGAATCCCCCGGCCGGCTCGACGCTCTGGCTGGGGACCGTCATCGGCTGTACCGCGCGACTGGTCGCCATGTCGACTATGCGGTGGACCATGCGCCGGTCGGACCGAGACGCCGCTCCACGAGCGCATCGAGACTGAAGCGGCCCGAGCCGAGAACGGCCACGACCAGCGCCAGGACGGCAAGCACCAGGTTCAGCTGGTAACCGGGGGGCTGGACCGAGTTGTTGAGACCGGTCGCCCAGGTGACGGTGATCATGGCCATGACCATGTCCCCGAACAGCGCCACACCGGCAAGACGCGCACCGAGTCCCACCGCCATGGCAATACCCCCGAAGAGCTCCATCACGCCGCCGACAAATGCGAAGAAGCCACCGGGGTGCAGGTGGGCCGTCTGCGACATGTAGAGGGCGGTCCGGTGGAATCCCGGGCCGTTGAACCAGCCGAAGAGCTTGCCTCCTCCGTAGTAGATGAAGACCCAGGCGAGCGCGATGCGGGCGGCGAGCAGCGCGAAGTCGGCGGGAACGGGCGACGTGTGCGTGCTCACGACCGCCTCGAGGACGGTGCGGCCGGAATGCCGCTTGGTCTGCACGGCCGCAGTCACCATCACGCCACGTCCTCCAGGACCGCATCCCTCTGCGTCCGGTACTGCTCCGAACGGATGGAGGGGCTCGTCGAGAGGTCGTCCGCCGATCGGAAGGGTGCCAACAGCTGCCGGGCCAGAACCGAGAGATGCCGCGGACGCGGCCCCTCCTGCTCGACGGCCAACGGCCGACCGGGCAGCCCGGTGTCGATCCTGACGGTCTCCTTCGTCGGGAACACGGCACGGTGGAAGAGCTGGTCCCAGATGGTCAGGGCGAAACCGAGGTTCACGTCCTGTGGCCCGTCCAACTGGTGGTGAATGCGGTGGTAGTTCGGGCTCACGAAGATGCGCCGCAGCGGACCGAAACCCAGGCGGGTGTTGGAGTGGGCGAAGGCCACGATGGCCCCGTAGGCGGCCAGCACGGTGATCGACATCTCGCCGTTGGCGAGGAGCACGACTCCCGGGATCAGGGCGACGAGATACGAGACATGGATGAGGGGATGGGTGCGGAACACCGACAGCACGTTCAGGTCCTCTTGGGAGTGATGCAGCTCGTGGAAGCGCCAGAGCGTGCGGTAGCGGTGGTTGGCATAGTGCACCAGCCAATTGCAGAAGTCCATCGCCACGACGACGAGTGCGATCGCCCCCCAACGCGGCAGTGTTCCGATCTTCGGCAGGACGATCCACGGGAGCCAGCCGCGCAGCACCTGGACGAACGAAAGGGTCAGCGCCGTCACGAGGGGTGCCACCAGGAGCACGTTCAAGGCGGTCAGGAGCAGGTCGTGGCGGTAGCCGCGGGCGAAGATCGGACGCGGCTGGGCCGGCCAGATCCGCTCGACCACCAGGAACACCACAATGATCGCTGCGCTGAGCGGACCGATGATGACCACCCGCAGGCTGGTCAGCGACTGGGCGAAGGCGGCGCCACCCCAGCGGTGGGTCCAGCCCACCACCACGAGCGAGGCGGCAACGGCGGCAATGGAGAAGGCGGGAAGGTACACACGCCTCGACAGCGCGACCAACGTACGCGCCGCGCCGGCAGCCTGATCCCCGACCGCGGTCGGAGCGTGCGTCCGGCCCGGCGCCGTCAGGACGGACGTCACTGCCACACCTCTTCGGGCGCCGACACTAGAAGGACACGCCGCCGGTGCCGGCAGACCCGCCCGACCCGGAGTTGGCGTTCGAGCCGGATCCCGAACCCGAGCTCGCCGCCTTTCCCATCACCACGACGGACCAGGCACCCCACTTGTCCCGGATGTTCCCCTTGGCCTGGCCCGGCTTCTTGTCCTGCGAGAACCAGTACAGCGGCTTGCCCATGTAGGTCACCTGGAGGGCGCCGTTCTTCAGCTGGACCGTGCCCAGGTTCGCGGCGTTGACCCCTGAGCCCGCCGTCGCGCCCGTGGCACCAGCGGGGAGCAAGACCTGGGGCCAGATCTTCAGGCAACCTGCGCCGCACGCCGTCTTGCTGGGCTTCAGCGTGTACAGCGTGGTGTGACTGACGAGGATCGTGCCGTAGTGCGAGTTCTTGGTGGTGGACACCACGACCCCGGTGGCGGCGCCGGCGCTCCCGGCAGCAATGAGGGATGCACCGAGGCCGGCGGCGGCGAGGCCGGCGGCGAGGCGCCCCAGCCGGACCCTGCGCACCGTCTCGTGCGGGAACTCCTTCGTCATGGCGCCCTTCTCCTGCTCGAACTTCGTCCTCATGATTCCTCCGGATGTTCGGTGTTCATCATTCGTCATACGGGTGAGATTCACAACGGGATGGGCCCGGCCAGCCACTTTGCGCCAATTGTGCGTCAACACAGGCGTCCGTTCGAGTCGCCGAATCGGGGGGCGATCTCGCGGGGTGCTTCCGCCGTACACCCGGTGTCGAGGCGAGAGGAGACGACCGGTATGAGCGTTCTGAGGCGACAACATGACACCACGCTCCGGGTGCTGACTCGGGCCGCCGCCCTGACCCTCGCCGTCGGTGGGCTGGCATCGTCAGCCGTCGTCCTCGGCTCTGCGGGGGCCGTGACACCGAGGGCGAAGAGCCTCGTCGTGTCGACGACGACGAACCCGACGTACGGCACGATCCTGGTGAGCGGCAAGACGCTCTACACGCTCAAGGCCAGCAAGTCCCAGTGCGGTGCCAAGTGCCTGAAGGACTGGCCCGAGCTCCTGTTGCCGAAGGGCGTCAAGAAGGCGAAGGCAGGTACGGGCGTCAACGCGGCCAAGCTCGGCACCGTGAAGCGCAAGGGCGGTGCCCTCCAGGTGACGTACGCGGGCAAGGCGCTCTACTGGTTCTCACTGGACACTGCGCCGGGCCAGGTCAACGGCGTCGGGAAGGACAAGTGGGGTATCTGGTCCGTCGTCGTGATGGCCAAGCCCGCCGGCGCGCTGCAACCCGCCGCGGCAACGACGACGACCGCTCCTTCGTCGACGACGACGACCAAAGCCGCCGGCACGACGCCGACGAGTGGCAGGAGCGGCGCCGGGGGTACGCCCGTCGGCGGGACCATGCCCCCGGCGGGGACGACGCCGATGGCACCCGCTGCCACCACGACGACCGCACCCCCTCAAACCACGACGACTGCGCCGCCGACCACGACGACCACCGGTCCGCCCACCACCACGACGACCGCTCCGGGAGGTGGCGGCGTCGGGTTCTGACCGGGTGCCCGTGACGAACCGCTTCGCTCTGGACCGATCAACCGAGACCGACGAGGTCCGGCACGAGCGGACCCCATGTCTCCTCCAGCCACCGGGTGGGCTCGGGTCCGGTCGAGCGCACGACGATGGCGTGCGTGCCGGCGGCCTTGAGGAGCTCGGCCTCGCGCAAGATGCTTGCCGGTGAGGCGTCTTCGGGCAGCGCGATCAGGGCGGTCACCTCGATTTCACTCGGGTCCCGGCCGACGTCGTCACAGTGTCCGCGCAGGACGTCCACCTTGTGGGCGACGGTGGCGGCATCTGCGATGAAGTTGCAGGCGTCCGCGTACTTGGCGACGATCCGCAGCGTCTTTCGTTCTCCGCCTCCACCGATGAGGACTCGTGGCCTCGGGGTGCTGACAGGGCGGGGCGAGCACAGCGTCTCGGCCAGTCGGTAGTGGGTGCCGTCGAACGGGCCGTCGTCGTCGCTCCACATCTGGAAGCAGATCTGGAGGGTCTCCTCGAGCCGCTCGTAGCGTTCACGCAGCGGCGGGAACGGCACACCGAGTCCCCGGTGCTCCCGCTCGTACCAGGCGGCGCCCAGACCGAGTTCGGCCCGACCGCCCGAGAGCACGTCGAGGGTGGTGACGGTCTTGGCCAAGAGCCCCGGATGGCGGTAGGTCACGCCGCCCACGAGGAGCCGGAACCGCAGCCGCTCCGTCTTGGCGGCGGCGAAGGAGAGCGTCGTGTACCCCTCCAGCATCGGCTCCTCGGCGGGCCACAGCATGTCCATCTGGAACCAGTGGTCCATCACCGACAGTGTCCGCACCCCGATCGCCTCCGCCGTCCGGGCCAGGGAAGCGAACGTCGGCCCGATGGCGGCGGGGCCACCGGGCCAGGTGAAGCGCGGCACGTGGATGTCGAGTTCCATGTTTCGTCCTCCGGTTCGCTCCCGGTGAGGGTACCGCGAGCCCGTGCGGCGTCGACGGGGCCGCCCGGGAGGGAGACGGTACTGTCGGCCGCGCATGAGCCTCGTCATCGACGCACTCGACAGGCCGCTCTCCACGCAGGCCCGCGTCCACTGCCTCTCTGACGGTTCGCAGCCGTTCACCCTCTCCGAGTTGGGCCGGGACGCCCGCCGCGCCGGGGCCTGGCTCGAGGGCCTTGCCGGCCGTGCCGGCACGGTCGCCACCCTCCTCACCGCGTCCCGTGACTGTCTGGCCGGCCTCTTCGGCGCCTTCCGGTCCGGCATGACCCTGGTGTCCCTCCCCCACCCGGCCCGCGGCATGGACGCGCCGGAGTACCTGGCCCAGATCGGCGCGATGTGTTCCCTGACGGGCGCGTCCCACCTCGTGTGCGACCCCGAGCTGGTCGCGCTCCTCGCACCGGGGCCCGTCCCGGTGCACGCGTTCAGCGAGTGGCACGCCGCCACCGCGCCGGGCACCTCCGAGTGGCCGGGGAGTTTCGTCCAGTTCACGTCGGGGAGCACGGGGACCCCCAGAGGCATCACGCTCTCCCTCGATGCACTGGACGCCAACCTCACGTCCATGTACGACTGGTTGGCGCCGCGCCCGGGTGCGGTCGTGTGCAGCTGGTTGCCGCTCTCCCACGACATGGGCCTCATCGGCCTCGCTCTCTACGCCATGTGTTCGGTGAACCCGCCATGGTCGGTCCCGTCCGACCTCGTCCTCATGACACCCGAGTCCTTCCTGGCCGATCCGACCAGCTGGATGCGGGCCTGCAGCGACTACCGGGCGACGTCGACCACCGCACCGCCGTTCGCCCTGCGGCTGGCGGCGCGCTCCCTCCGGCAGCGCGGCCGGTTCGACCTCTCGTCGCTGCGGAGCTTCGTGGTGGGGAGCGAGCCCGTGCCCGCGGAGGGGCTGCGCGAGTTCGAAACGGTCGCGAAGGACCATGGCCTGTCGCCGACCGCGTTGTGTCCGGGTTACGGCATGGCAGAGGCGACGCTGGCCGTCGCCATCCACCCCACCTCCTCGCCCTGGTCGTCGCGGCGCGTCGACCCCGAAGCCCTCGCCGTCCGCGAATGGCGCGAGGTGAGCGGGTCGGGAACGGAGCTCGTCTCGTGCGGACCACCCGTCCTCAACACGGACGTGCGCACGGCCGGTGGCTCGACGTTGGGTGAGCTCGAGATCCGGAGCCCCTCGCTCATGACCGGGTACATCGGGGACCAGCCACCCCCGTTCACGGCCGACGGCTGGCTCCACACCGCCGACCTCGCCTCGGTGCGCGACGGAGAGGTCTTCGTCGCCGGGCGAACGGACGACGTCCTCGTCGTCGCCGGCCGCAACCTCGACGCACGAGCGCTCGACGCCCTGGTGCAGACGCACCCCGCCTGCCGACCGGGCAACGCGGCCTGCGTCCCGGACGGTTCCGGGCGGTACGTCGTCGTCGCAGAGCCGCGCGGCGACGCCTTGACTCGGGCCGACCTCCGCTCCGGGGCGCGCGAGATCCGCGCCTCGCTCACCCGACAGTTTGCGGCATCACCGTCGGCCGTGGTCTTCATTGAGCGGGGCACGCTGCCCAAGACACCGAGTGGCAAGGTGCGGCGGCATCACCTGACCGCCCTGTGGGCCGAGGACAAGCTCCGGCAAATCGCGTCGGGATGAGGGGCGAGGTCGACGGGTGTCGGTGCACCACCCCCCGATGACCGGAAGAGGCCCTGCCGTCGGGCCGGTGTGCCCTGGTACTGTCGGCGGCGCCCCGGTATGCGTGGCCCGGGATGCAGACTGTGGGAGACAGATGCCAACGGGGAACACTCGCACCGACGTGATGTCACTCGACAAGTTCAAGGCGTGGTTCGTCGCCGAGATGGACTGGAGCCCAGCCGAGATCTCGGAGGACGACGATCTGGTCGAGGACCTCGGGATGGACTCGGTGGGCGCCGTCGATCTGTTGGCCGGGATAGAGGACGCCGTCGGCGGTGACGTGATCATGCCGATTCAGTTGCTGTTGCAGATCACGACGGTCCGCGACGCCTACCTGCAGTACTGCGCGCTCTCGCACCTGCCCTACGAGAGTGACGTCCCGGCGTGAGCAACGCGATCACGGGTCCCGACGAGGCCCGGCTGTCGCCGAGCCTCCAGACTCGACGCCTCCATCTCCGGATGCTGACGAACGAGGACCACGCACCGCTGTACCGCCTCTCGAGCGATCCCGACGTCACGTTCCAGTGGCGGTTCCGGGGCACGACCCCGAGCTACGACGAGTTCCTGAAGCAGCTCTATCCGGGCGTGTTGTGCCAGTTCGTCGTGAGCCCGCACGGATCCCAGGAGGTGCTCGGGCTCGTCGTCGCCTACAACGCCGATTTCCGGCACCGGTTCTGCCACGCCGCCGTGGTCATGCATCCGAGCCTGCACCGCCGCGGCCTCGGGATCGAGGCGTTCATGGGCCTGGCCCGCTACGTCTACTACGGCTGGGACTTCCGAATGATCATCATGGAGACGGTGGGCATCGCCTTCCAGAACTTCGCCAGCGGCGAGGAGGCCGGCTACTTCACCGTCGAGGGACGTATACGCGATCAGTTCTATTACGGCGGGCGGTACTGGGACGGGATCTCGGTCACGCACCGACGGGACCAGTTCGAGAAGATCATGCAGGGACCCGTGGGGCATCTCCTCGCGCCGGGGCGCCGGGTCAAGGTCCCGCCGCCGCCCAAATAACGGCGTGACGCCCCGAGCGATGCTCGGCTCCCATCCGAGCGGGCCCCTCGGGCGCACGGTCCACGCCCGGACCGGGCCGTGTCCGTAGGCTTCGCCCATGCATCGGAAGGCTCACGGGCTCGTCGCCGTCCTCGCGGTGATCGCTTCGGCACCCGTCACGATCGGGCTCACGGCCGGCAGTGCGTGGGCACAGGGCACGACGACGACGGCACCGGTCACGTCGACCACGGCAGCGCCGACCACGACCACGACGGTCCCGCCGACGACGGTTCCCTCGACGACGACCACGACCGTACCGACGTCGACCACGACGCGGGCTCGTCCGAGCACGACCACGTCACACCCGGCAACCACCACGACGACGACGGCCACGTCGTCGTCGAGCTCGACCGCCTGGGGCTGGGTCCTCCTGGCCGTCGTGGTGGTGCTGGCCGCCCTGCTCGTCGTGTTCCTGATCGCCCGGACGCGCCGGCAGGGTCGCGCCGCCGACTGGCAACGCTCCGTGCGGCCGGCAGTGACGGCGGCGGAGCTCGCCCGCGATCTGGTCCTGTCCCAGACGGAGAACGACGACCAACAACGGCGGGCCAACGTCGGCGTGCAGGTGGACGAAGCCGTGGCCGGTCTCGAGCGCGCCGCGGCAACGGCACCCGACGAGACGAGCCGGGCCCTGTGCTCCCGCTCGGCGGAGAGCCTGCGGGGCTTGGCGTTCGCCGTCGAAGCCGACCACCTACTGCGCTCCGGCGGCGAGCACCCGACCGGGGCGCAATTGGCGGCCGCCGACGCCGCTCGCCGCAACCGGACGGCCGAACTGGCCGCCGCTCTCGAAGAGCTGAAGGCAGCCCTCACGCCGGCCCGCTAGGACGATGGTGATCCGGCGTCGGGTGATCGGCGCCGGACTTTCCCTGTCCGTCAACGAGTACGGCGAGCGTGGTCGGCCGACGGTCGTCCTCGTCCACGGCTTTCCCGATACCAGCGCCGTCTGGGGCCCCGTGGCCGAACGACTGGCCGCCGAACTCCACGTCGTCACGTACGACGTGCGGGGCGCCGGTGACTCCGACGCCCCGGCCGGTCGGCGCGGCTATGCGCTCCCCGTCCTCGTCGAGGACCTGGCGGCGGTGCTCGATGTGTCGAGCCCTGACGCGCCCGTCCATCTGGTCGGTCACGACTGGGGCTCGGTGCAGGGATGGGAAGCCGTCACGTCGGAGGGCCTGGGGCACCGCTTCGCCAGCTTCACCTCGATTTCGGGACCTCCGCTCGATCACGCCGGCCTGTGGGCGCAACGACACCGCTCCCTGCGACCGGCCGACCTCCGCCTGACCTTGGAGCAGGCGTTGCACTCGTGGTACATCGCCTACTTCCATGTCCCGCTGCTCCCCGAGATGTTGACGCGATGGAACGGGGCCGCCAGCCTCTGGGCGAGGGTCTTGCACAGGCTGGAGGGTGCCCCGACGGACGGGCACTGGCCGGCACCGACGTTCGGTTCAGACTTCGCCCACGGCGTGGAGCTCTACCGGGCCAACGTCCGGACCCGGCTGCGCCGACCGGTGGCGGGGCACACGGGCGTACCGGTGCAGCTCGTCGTGCCCCGGCGCGACCGGTACGTCACTCCCGCGCTGCTCGACGGCTTGGAGGAGTGGACGTCACTGCTGTGGCGCCGCCCCGCCGACGCTGGGCACTGGGTGATCCGGACCCGTCCCGACGACGTCGCCCGATGGGTGGGCGAGGTGGTGGCCTACGTCGAAGAGGGCAACGAGGCGGTGGACCTGCGCCAGTGCAGGGTGCGGCTCACTCCGCCCGCAACATGAGCGCCGTGGGGGTGCGCGCGGCGGTGCGCGCCGGTACGGCCGCGACCACGTTGGCGAGCACCAGGGTGCCCAGCGCCACCAGCACGATCGAGACCACCGAGACCGTCGGGTAGGGCACTGCGTAGATCTGGCGCGCGAACAGGATCCAGAGCCACCGACCCGTCACGATGCCGAGCGGGATCCCGACCGCCAGGCCGACGACAGCGGCCACCGTGGCCTGCCAGGCCACGGTCGCGGCCAATTGCCACCTCACGAACCCGATCGTCTTCAAGAGCGCGAGGTCGCGCCGGCGCTGGCGCACTGAGGCAAGGAGCGTCAGGGCGAGCGCGACGACGGCGCCGAGCGCGAGGCCCGACACCAGAAGGACGGGGGTGAGCCCCATCGTGTTGTAATTCACGATTTCGGCGGGTCGCTGCACGCCCTGCACCACGAGCTGGCTGCCCTGGCTCCCAGGTGAAGTCGCCGCGGCGAAGACCTTGTCCGACGCTGCCACGATGCGCTGCAAGCTGGCGAGCGCCGCGGCCGGAGGTGCATCCGTCCGGAGCCTCACGAGCGCCAGGTTCGGCCCGTCGAGCGAGGGATCCGAGGCGCCGTTGATGGCGTTGGCGAAGGCCTTGGGCAGCATCTGGAACGCGAACAGCACACCGGTACCCATGGACGTGTGGTCGGAGACGGTACTGGCGAAGCCGATGGCCGGGAACGTCGCCGTCCCGACGATCCGGAGCCGGGTGGGCGGCACCCATATGGGGGCGTCCGCGGGCGAGCCATAGGTCACGTTGACGTACTGACCCAGGTGCTTGTGCAGGGCCGTCATCGTGGCCGCTCCGAGAACCACTTCTCGCGCCGCGTCGACACCATGGCCGCTGAGGATCGGTGGGGTGACCGACGCCGCGACGTTCTCAGTGAGGAACGGCACGTTCTGGCCGTCGACCTCTACGTCGTTGTAGGACGCGCCGCTGTACGCGGCAACGTAGGGGTCGTGCCGCAACAACGAGAACGCAACGGGGGGGACGTCGCCGTTTCCGGCGCCGACGGGCTGGAGGATGTACGTCCAGTTCCAACCGTACAGGGCCGGTCGGGAGATCAGGGTCTGCAGGCTGTTCCCGAACGTCAACGTCGTCACGATGAGCGCCACCGCGAGAACGGCCCCGAGCAGCACCGAGCGCACCGGGACGGCACTGCGACCCTCACCTGGTTCGAGGGCCATGCGCACGCCGACCACGCCGGGAGCCGACAGACCAGCCCGCGCCGCGGACGCCACGACCCGCGCCCCGGCCGTCGACCCCAGGCGAGGGCGCAGGGTCGTGCGGTGCGGTGCGGTCGCCAACGTCAACAGAACAGCAATCGCGCTCATCAGGACCACGAGGGCCACGACGCCTAGGCCCAGAATCGTCCAATCGAAGGAGATCCCGTTGGAGGGATCCACATGACGCACGGGACCCAGCGGCGCCAGGGGCGACAATGCGACCGCGACCACGGCGGCCAGCACCGATCCGATCAGGATCGAGGCCTCGAAGCCGATCAGCCCGTCGAGCACCGTTTCCGAGGGGCTGGCGCCGAGGGCCCGCAGCACATTGAGCTCACCCCGGTCCACCCGGCACCGACGCGCGATCAACTGAGCGGCGATCAGCAGTGCAGCGAGGAGCGCGATCGCACCGAAGACGCCGAGCGCAATGGAGATCGGCTTCAGCGAACGATCCGCCTTGGCCACGACCGGCGCCAACGCATGATCGGTGGCGATGACGCCGGAGGGGACGAGAGCGGCGACTTCGCGCTCGACGGCCGGCACCGTCGCGGCACCACCCTTCGTCTGGATCCCGAAGATGATGGCCCCGGTGAACTGCTCCCCCTTCCGCGCCGAGAGTTCCCGGGCAAAGGCGGGCGTCAGCGGAAGGATCGTGGGGAGGGTGTCGACGTCGTCCTGCACGATCTCCGAGTTCAACACCGCCAGCCCGACCAGCTTGAGATCGACGCGGAACGCCGGCGGCACCGCGCGCGTCCCGAAGCCGGGCAGGCTCTGTTGCGCGTCCGAGTAGAACCCGTACGGGATGACCTGCCCGACGTGGAACCCGTACTGGGCGGCGACCTGCGGTGCCATGACGACCTCGTCGGGTCGGGCCGGGTCCGACATGCGGCCCTGGGTCACGGCGACCCGGTCCTGACTGAAGAGCAAGCCGTCGACGCTGGCCACGGGATAGGCCTCGCCGGTCACACCCAGCCTGGGTGACCCGTCGCTCGTCAGGGGAGCGCCGGTCACGTCGATCGACGCCGCGACGTGGCGCACGTGGGGGAGCCGGGCGATGGCCGCGGTCAGGGCCGGGTCGTAGGTCGGGTTGGCCGTGCTGACACCGCCGCTGTAGACCGAGACGGTCAGGTCCGACGGGTTCGTCGACGCGAGAAAGGTGGAGAAGGACGACTGCGTGCGCCGGGCCGCGGCCAGGCTGCCGAGGCCGAGGCCGCCGATGAGGCCGACCAGGGCGACCAGGGAGAGGTAGGCACGCCAGCGGTGCCGCAACGTGCCCCTCAGCCGGTATCCCGCGACCCCGAGGGCCCCAGTGGTCACCGATCGTCGTCCCCCGGCATCACGTGACCTGCCCCTTCACGGATCTCAGTGTGGCCAACAGGCCCGGCTGCTCCAAGGGTGCCACCCCGACCTGCGCTCCGGGGTGGCACCACCACGGACGCCCTGGTCACCGGGCACCGGCGCGCTACCGTACGCATGGCATGGCGAGCATCAAGGTGGTATTGGCGGAGGACAACGCACTTCTCCGGGAGGGGATCTCGCGCATCATCGACGGCGAGCCCGACTTGGAGCTGGTGGGCCGCGCCGCCGATCTGCCCGAGCTGCTGGAGCTGATCGAGGAGGCCTCGCCCGAGGTGGTCGTCACCGACATCCGCATGCCGCCGACAGGCACGGACGAGGGCATCCAGGCGGCCTCCTGGCTGCGTGAGCACAAGCCCGAGGTCGGGGTCGTCGTCCTCAGCCAGTACACGTCGCCGACGTACGCCCTGGCGCTCCTCGAGACGGGGTCGGCCGGACGGGCCTACCTGCTGAAGGAGAAGGTGGCGGGCGCCGACGAGCTGGCGCAGGCCATCCGCACCGTCGCCCAGGCGGGCTCCATGATCGACCCGCAGATCGTGGACGAGCTGATCGAGGCCAAGTCGTCCCGCCGCCGGTCGGACCTGTCGTGGCTCACCCCGAGGGAGTCCGAGATCCTGGGCGAGATGGCCAAGGGCAAGAGCAATGCCGCCATCGCCTCCTCGCTCCAGGTCTCGGAGCGGGCGGTCGAGAAGCACACCAACTCCATCTTCTCGAAGCTCGGCCTGACCGAGGAGCGGGACGTGAACCGGCGGGTCAAGGCGGTGCTCGTCTACCTGAGCGACCCCGGGGGAGGGTGACACCACCACCCGGATGCACGTGGCACCACCCCGGCCGCCGGGGCCGTGCCCATGCGAGAATGGGCGGGTGAGCGAGCGGCCCTCGGTCCTCATCGTCGACGACCAGGCGCCGTTCCGCGCTGCGATGAAGGCGGTGCTCAAGCGGGCCACGGAGTTCGAGCTGGTGGGCGAGGCGGCGAACGGGAGCGAGGCGGTCACCCTCGAGGAGGAGTTGAGCCCGTCCCTCGTCCTGATGGACATCAACATGCCCGAGATGAACGGGATCGAGGCCACCCGCACCATGGTGTCGCGCCACCCGCAGGTGGTGGTGATCCTGTGCTCCACCTACGACGCCGGGGACCTCCCACCGGAGGTGGCCACCAGCGGCGCCCGCGCCTACCTCAACAAGGAGCATCTCGGCGCCGACACCCTGCGCCGGCTCTGGGAGGGTCGCGACGCGCAGCAGTTCGTGTCGGTCTGACGCCGCGGTCGCTACACCAGCGGGACCGAGCCGCGCACCTGCGACCCCTTGCCCACTTCGGAGTCCCAGCGCACCGTGCCGCCGATCGCGCCCAGGCGGTCGGCCATGTTGACGTACCCGTGGCCGCGCTGCGCCTTCTCCGGGTCGAAGCCCGGGCCGTTGTCCGAGACGGTGAAGAGCAAGCCTCCGGACTCCTCCCACAGCGTGACCTCGACGTGCGCGTCCGGCGCGTGCTTGGCGGCATTCTGCAGCGCCTCGAGGCAGCAGAAGTAGACGGCCGCCTCGGTCTCGGACCCGTAGCGGCCGATTCCCTCGGCCCTGATCTCGACCGGCAGCGGGTTGCGGTTCGCAGCCGCGCGCAGCGCCTCGACCAGGCCGCTGTCGACCAGCAGCGGCGGGTAGATGCCGTGCGCGAGCTCCCGGAGCTCCTGAATGGTCTCCTGCACCTCGCCCGCCAACTGATCGAGCATCTCCAGGCCGGCCTCCTGGTCGTCGACGATGATGTCCTTGGCCAGGCGCAGGTTCACGGCCAGGGCCACGAGATGCTGCTGCGCCCCGTCGTGGAGGTTGCGCTCGACCCGGCGCCGCTCGGCGTCGCCACTGGCCACGATCCTCGCCCGTGACTCGCGCAACGCGTCGGCCTGCTTGCGTACCTCGTCGAGCGTGGTCTGCAGCGCGGTGTCCAGCTGCGAGTTGTGCAGGGCCAGGCCGACCTGGCGGGCGAGGTCGGCGAGCACGCGGTCGTCGTCCTCCGAGAACGCGCTGGCCAGGGCGGTCCTCTCGACCACGATGAGCCCCAGCAGCTCGCCGGCGTGGCTGACCGGCGCCACGCGGAGCTGTTCCTTCTCGCGTTCTTGGAGCAGTGCGGGCAGCCATACCGACGCCCACGCCGTGCCCGACACCCCGGCGCGGGTCACGACCGGGCGCTCCCTGGGAGAGACGACGAGCGACGCCGGGCCCAGATCGGGTACCGACGCCGAGCGCTCGAGCACCTCTCCCGTGCCGGTGTAGACCTCGGCGCTGGTCAGGCTCATGGTCTTGCGCAGCGACTCGGCGAGCTGCAGGAGCAGCTCGTCCATGGGAATGGCACGGGTCAGCCTGCTCCCGAAGGTCCGCAGGACCTCGTCCGGTGCCTCCCGGGACCCGTAGACGAATCGGGTCGCCGACTCGACGAACCGCTCGCGGACGGGAACGAAGATCAGCGCGGCCACGCCGGACGCCACGATGGCCAGGGCCAGAGCTTCTTTGTCGCCGTTCGTCTTCGGTGCGTGCCCGAGCCCGAGCACGAGCACGAGATAGATCGCCGAGACCACCACGACGAAACCGAACACCGCGAGGACCTGGACCAGCCCCCGGCTCCCGTGCGGCCCGAGCCGCCCGCTCTCCCCGGCGAGGAACCCCAGTGGGACCAGCACCGTCGCTCCGGCGACCACGGCACCGAGGGCCCCGGGCCAGCCGCACCAGCAGGTGCAGCACGGTGGCCACCAGCGCGACGGTCGCCGCCAGCGTCACGCCGATGCCGAACCACTCCATCCGCTCGCGGTGGTGGCCGATGGACGCGATGTACCGGGCCCGCAGGGGTGCAAGCGCCAGCACGGCGGCGACGGTCCAGCTGATGGCGCCGTCGACGACCGTGAAGGGCTGGTGGTTCAGGCTGAGGCCGATCCCCACACCGAACGCGGCGAGGTAGCCGATGACGACCGCCGCGCGCCGGAAGGAGTCATGCAGTCGGCCGTCGGGGAGCGCCAGGAGGAAGTGGAACGAGATCGCGGTGACCATGACCGCGGCGATGGTGGCCACGTTGCGGGCGCTGCCCGAGCCGTGCAGCGTCTCCGCCTGGCGCCCCGCCGTGAGCGCGACCATCGCCACGAAGGCGTCGACCGCCACGATCAGGTGGAAGGGCGAGACCTTCGAACCGGCCCGGTCGCGAGCACGGGTGTCGACGAACCCGACCAGGGCCCAGACGACCGTCAGGCCGAAGGCCACCGCGTTGACCGGTGCGACCCCGCCCGGCACCGAGATGCGCAGGCCGACCACGACCCCGGCGATCGTCAGCCCGAGGAGGAGGACCTGGAGCAGCCGGTACAGACCGAGTGAGCCCGCGGCCGGCGCCGAGGGCGCCGTGGCCGGCCGGTCGGCCAGCTCGAGCTTCACCTCACCCTTGACGGTCACTGCCGGCGTCCCCCGTCAGGACTGGACGGCCAAAGGGACGTCGGAGTCGGAGTCCTCCTCGACGGTGATCCTCCCGTCGCGCATGCGGACGATCCGGTCGGCGGCGGACGCGACGCCGGCATCGTGCGTCACCAGTACGATCGTCTGCCCCCCCGTGTGCAGGCGGCTCAGGAGCTCGATGACCTCCTGCCCACCTTCGGAGTCCAGGGCGCCCGTGGGCTCGTCGGCGAGCAGCAGCGTCGGCTCGTTGGCGAGGGCGCGCGCGATGGCGAGCCGTTGGCGCTGGCCTCCGGACAGCATGCCCGGCACCGTCCCCGCCTTGTCGCCGATCCCCAGGAGGTCGAGGAGATCGCGGGCACGGCTCTCCGCGATCTTCCGCTTGCGACCGGCGATGACGGCCGGCAGCGCCACGTTCTCCAGCACGGTCATCCCCTCGAGGAGGTTGAAGAATTGGAACACGATCCCGATGTGGCGCCGGCGGAGCTGGGACAGCTCGTCCTCGGTCCTCCCGGTGACCAGCTCCCCGGCGACCGTGATGGTGCCCTCGTCGGCGACATCGAGTCCAGCGACGAGGTTGAGAAGCGTCGACTTGCCGCACCCCGAAGGGCCCATCAGCGCGACGAAGTCCCCGGCCGGCACGACGAGGTTGGCGCCCCGCAACGCGCGCACGGGCACGTTCTCCGCCTCGAACGTCTTGCGCACCTTGTCAACGACCAATACGTCCATGTCAGCTTCCCTCTTTCGTTGCGGGCTCAACTGTCCCGCACGGTCCGTCCACCAGTCTGTATGCGATCACGGGGGTCTCGCGTCCTTTCACGAGTTGGGGTGGCAACGCGACCGTCTCCCTAGGTGTGCGCCACCCGTCGACGGTCGCCTGGGAGACCACGGTCTGGCCCGCCTCGGCCAGCTGCTGGAGGCGCTGGGACATGTTCACCGTGTCCCCGACCAGGGTGTACTCCAGGCGCTCCTCCGAACCCAAGAGCGCCGCGGCCGCCTCGCCGGTCGACAGGCCGAGACCCAGCCCGAACGGCGGCAGGCCCTCCTCCTCCCAGCGGCGGTTGATCTCCAGCTGCTTCGCGTGCATGGCGGTCGCCGCGGCCACCGCCCGGTCGGCGTGGTCCTCCTGCTCGAAGGGGGCACCGAAGACCGCCATCACCGCGTCCCCCACGAACTGCATCACGGTGCCGTTCTCGCCGAGGATCGCATCGTTCATCGCCGCCCGGTGCACGTTCAGCTGCCCGGCGAGCTGGCTGGGGTCTGCGTGCTCCGCGATCGTCGAGTAGGAGCGGATGTCACTCATGAGGACCGTGCAGACGACCCGCTCGGTCTCACCGATGTGCCGCCCGTCGCGCCGGAGCTTCTCCGCCAGCCCGCCCGGGAGGAGCCGCGACAGCGTCTCACCCTGCTCCTCTCGGTCGACGATCGCCTTGTGAAGCAGGCGCAGCCGCTGCAGCGCGCCATCGGTGCCGGCCGACACCCCCTCGGCGAGTTTCACGAACACCGCCTCGACCTCCGCATCGACCGCCTCGGGCGGGAGGCGCCTCGCCGCTGCGATGGCCTTGATCGGCTTGCCCTCGGCGACCATCCCCAGAAGCTCCTCCTCCGCGGGCGACAGGCCACCGTTCGACGTCACCGGCCTGATCAGCGCGTCGACGATGGCCGGATCGAGTGCATTGCCCCCGGTGGCGACGGCACGGATGGCATCGACCAGCTGATCGCCTTGGGCGATGTGGTCCTTCAGGAGGTAGCCGTAGCCGGCGGAGCCCTCGGCGAGCAGCGAGACGGCGTACTCGGGATCGTCGTACTGCGAGAGGATCACGACGCCCGTGCCCGGATGCCTCTTGCGGACCTCCTTCGCCGCGTCGATTCCTTCGCGGTTGAAGTCGGGCGGCATCCGGATGTCGGTGACGAGGACCTGCGGCTCCAGCAAGGCCGCACCCTGCACGACCTCGTCGTAGTCGGCGCCGACCCCGACGATGTGGAGGTCCTTGTGGCGCTCGATCAGCGCCCGCACGCCCTCACGGACGATGAGGTTGTCGTCGGCCAGGAACACTGAGATCGTGCCCGTTCCACCCGGTTGGTCTTCCATTGCCTGTAGTTCTCACACACCCGGGGCCCGGGGAACAGGTGGCGACCTTCCCGGCAACGGTGGTGCTAGGCACACCTTCGGATGCCTGTCACCACACTCGTCAGCCCGGGTCCTCCGGTACAGGCTGGACCCATGACTCCAGACACGCTGATCCGCCAAGAGGGGCTCGTCACCTCCCTGTCGTGGATCCCGACCGAGGCGATCGAGGGCGCGCAGCGCCTCGCCTTCGACTCGGGGATCACGCACTACGACCCGCCCCCGCCGACCGAGGGCATGGACGTCGAGCGCCTGCGGGACGAGGACCGCTTCCGCTTCGCCAACGAGCTCCGTGCCTACATCACCGTGGACGACGGCCGCATCGTCGACTGCGGCTACCTGAGCGGGGGGCTCATGGGAACGACCCTGGTGAACCTGGGCGCGGTGAAGCACCGCTTCCAGGCGGTGCAGCTGCCCGACATCCAACGCGAGCCCGAGCGCGGGGACGGATGGGTCCGCTTCGTGCAGACGTGCGGCGGACGGACCGGGGTCCCTGCCCCGCGGCGGGTGCGCCGGCGGCCCTTCATCCAGTGGCAGGCTCCACTGGTGTGGACCACGCTGTCGCTGACGCTCCACGCGGACGGACGATCGGAGCACGCGCTCACCGGCGCCAGCAGGTTCCCGCGGCACTGGGTCTACGGCGGCGACAACCGTCTCTCCCACAAGTCCGGCCTGACCGACTTCAAGGACTGGTACCGGAAGTCCTTCGGCAAGCACAGCCCGTGGGGTGACGAGGACTCCGAGGCGTTGGTCGCCGCCGTCGAGTCCGCGCTCGAGACGACGTTGTCGGCCCAGCTGATGCAGGGCGGCGGCAAGCGCCGCATCGAGCGGTTCCCGGCCGGCACGATCCTCTTCAAGGAGGGAGAGCCCGGCACCGAGGTCCTTCTCGTTCTCGACGGCATCGTGCGGGTCGAACGCGGCGGGGAGCGGCTGGCCGAGTACGGTCCGGGCGCGCTGCTCGGTGAGCGGGCCCATCTGGAGGGCGGCATCCGCACCTCGAGCAACGTCGCGGTGACGCCTTGCCGCGTGGCCCTGTTCGAGGCGGATCTCATCGAGCGCTCGCAGCTGGAGGAGCTGTCCGCGGGTCACCGCCGCGAGGACCAGGCGCGAGACTGAGCGGGTGCGTGTCCACTTCTGTGGGGTCCGGGGGTCGACGCCGGCTCCCGGTCCCGACTTCGTCCGCTACGGCGGGCACACGTCGTGCGTCGCGCTGGCACACGACGGCGACGGCATCGGCCCCACACTCGTGCTCGACGCCGGCACGGGCCTGCGGCGGCTGTCGGCGCACCTCGGGGACCAACCCTTCCGGGGGACCCTGCTCCTGACCCACCTGCACTGGGACCACGTGCAGGGACTGCCGTTCTTCACCGGCGGCGACCGCGAGGGTGCGCAGGTGCGCCTGTTGCTGCCGGCCGAGGACGAGCACACCGATGCCGGGACGCTGCTGGCCCGGATGATGTCGCCTCCGTTCTTCCCCATCGGCCCGCACCAACTGCGCGGCGACTGGCAATTCGGCCTCGTGCCCGGCGACACGTTCGTCGCCGAGGGGTTCACGGTCCTGGTCCGAGAAGTACCCCACAAGGGGGGCCGCACCATGGGGTTCCGGGTGAGCGACGACCACTCGTCCGTCGCCTACATCCCCGACCACTGCCCGACGGTGCTCGGCCCGGGACCAGCGGGGATCGGCGAGTACCACGAGGCGGCGCTCGAACTGGCCCGCGACGTCGACCTCCTGATCCACGACGCCCACCTCCGTGCGGAGGAGGTCGAGGCGGAGGGCTTCTTCGGCCACGCGGCGGCCGAGTACGCGGTCGGGCTGGGCGCCCTCGCCGGCGCGCGTCGGGTCGCGCTCTTCCACCATCGGCCCGAGCGCGTCGACCGCGAGGTGGATCGCACCGTGTGCCGCTTCGCCGAGAGCCCGGTGGCCGTGATCGGGGCTGCCGAAGAGGCGACGCTCGCCCTGTGAGGAACGGGTGAGCGAAGCGGACGTCGTCGTCGTCGGCGCCGGGCCCAACGGGCTCGTCGCTGCACTCAGCCTCGCCCGGGCGGGCCTGACCGTGCAGGTCTACGAGGCCGCCGACGAGCCAGGGGGAGGCTGCCGCACGGCCGAGCTGACCGTCCCCGGCTTCCGTCACGACATCTGTTCCGCCGTGCACCCGTTGCTGGCAGCCTCCCCCGCCTTCGCCGACATCGACCTCGCCGCCCGCGGTGTTCGGATGCTGACCCCGTCCATCGCGTTCGCCCATCCCCTCGACGGCGGGCGCGCCGTCTGCGTCGGGCACGACGTCGACGAGGTGGCCGCGTCGCTCGGAGCCGATGGCGCGGCGTACAGGCGCATCTTCTCGCCGCTCGTGCGGGACATCGACGAGATCCTCCCGGCCTTCTTGGGCTCCATGCGCACCGTGCCCGCCCATCCGCTGAAGGCGGCGGCGTTCGGGCTGCACGGCCTGTCGTCGGCCCGGGAGATGGCCAGGAAGTTCGAGACCGAGGAGGGTCGGGCGCTCGTGGCCGGGACCGCGGCGCACTCCATGCTGCCCCTGACCGCGGCGCCGTCGGGCGTGTTCCCGCGTTTGTTCACCGCGCTGGCGCATCGATATGGGTGGCCCGTGGTCGAGGGCGGGAGCGCCGCCGTCGTGGATGCGCTCGTGGCGGAGCTCACCGCGCTCGGTGGCCGGGTCGAGACCGGCCGCCTGGTGAAGAGGCTGGACGAGCTGCCCGCGGCCCGGGCCGTCGTCCTCGACGTCACCCCGCGCCAGTTGCTGGAGATGGCCGGCGGCGCGGTGCCGCGCCGGTACGGCCGGGCCCTCGGCCGGTACCGCTACGGGCCCGGCGTCTGCAAGGTGGACTGGGCCCTCAGCGGCCCGGTGCCGTGGACGGCCGAGGGCTGCCGGCAGACGGTCACCGTGCACGTGGGTGGCACCTTCGCCGAGATCGCCCGCGGCGAGGCGGACGTCAACGCTCGCCGGCATCCCGACCACCCGTACTGCCTGGTGACCCAGCCGTGCGTGGTCGACCCGACGCGGGCTCCCGCCGGCGGCCACACGCTGTGGGCCTACTGCCACGTCCCCAACGGGTCCGACGTGGACATGACCGAGCGGATGGAGACGCAGATCGAGCGCTTCGCCCCGGGCTTTCGCGACCTCATCCTCGGCCGTTCCACCTTCACCGCCGTGGACGAGGAGGAGCACAATCCGAGCTACGTCGGAGGGGACATCAACGCAGGCGCCGCCACGCTCCGCCAGATGGTCTTCCGGCCCGCCGTGCAATGGAACCCTTACCGTACGGCGCTCAAGGGCGTCTACCTGTGCTCCGCCGCCACGCCACCGGGAGGGGGCGTCCACGGCATGTGCGGGCTGGGCGCCGCTCGCGCCGCCCTGCACGACCTCGACCGGAACGGAGCCGGCTTGCCGGAGTCCTGATGCCGGCGCGCACGCTGTCCTTCGCCGGGTACCGGTTCCGCGCGACGTTCGGCGCGGAGCGCTCTTACTTCCTCTCGGTGATCCTGCTGGTGGGTGCCCTGGGCGGCCTCTCCATGGGGGCGGTCGCGGCCGCCCGGAGCACCGAGTCCTCGTTCTCCGACTACGTCACCAGCACGCACGTCCCGCAGCTTTACGTCTTCGACGGAGTGATCAACCCCGCGATCGGGTTGAACTCGGCCTACAACGCGCCGCTCTTGAAGACGCTCTCCCACCTGCCCCACGTGCGCCGCGTGGCGAGCACCGTCGAGCTGAACATGGGGCCGACGTCCCGGGCCGGCCAACCGCTGCCGAACGATGCCGGCGTCCCCCCGGCGGAGGCCAGCGTCAACGAACTGGACTTCACGGAGGACCCGCTCGTCATCACCGCGGGAAGGATGCTCGACCCGCACAACTCCGGCGAGGTCGTCATTGACGCGGCCAGCGCGAAGGCGCTCGGGTATCAGGTCGGGCAGGAGATCCCCGTCGGTTGGCTGTCCAACGCGCAGACGCAGTCGGGGAACGTGACGCAGAACGAGAAGATCCCCGCGGAACAGCGGGCGAAGGTGAAGCTGGTCGGCCTCTCCGGGGGTCAGGCGAGCACCATGTTCCAGGACGGGGATTCGGCGCACAGCCAGGCCATCATGCTCTTCTCGCCGGCCTTCACGAACAAACTCCTGTCCTGTTGCAGCAACGACATGGTGAGCGGGCTGACCCTCCAGGACGGCAACCGGTATCTCTCCACGGTCGAGACTGAGGTCAGGAGCGTCCTGCCCAAGGGTCTCCCCTTCGTCTATGTCCAGTCGGCGAGCATCGTCGCGACAGCCGACAACACGTTGCGGCCCGAGGCAATCGCGCTCGGCGTCTTCGGGGGCATCGCCGGCGTCGCCGCCCTCCTCATCGGCGGGCAGGTGATCAGCCGACGGATCCGCATGAGAGCCACCGACCTCGACATCGTCAGGGCTCTCGGGGCGAGCCGGTCCATGGAGCTCTGGGACAGTCTGATTGGCACGCTCGGTGTGGTGGTGGCCGGCTCCCTGCTCGCCGGGCTGGTGGCCTTCGGGCTCTCACCCCTGGCACCGCTCGGGCCGGTGCGACAGCTCATCCCCGTCGGCTTACATGCGGACTGGGCCGTGCTCCTCTTCGGTGTGGTCGGCCTCATCCTCGCCCTGGGAGTGGTCGCATTCGTGACGGCGGCCCGCTCACTCCCGGGCGCAGCACGAACTCGGCTCCTCCGACCCTCGGCGTCGTGGGCGGCGAGCGGAACCATCCGCGCCGGCCTGCCCCCGGCGGCCGTCACCGGAGTGCGGTTCGCCCTGGAGCCCGGGGCGGGCCGGAGTGCGGTGCCGGTTCGTTCCGCCATCCTCGGCGCCATACTCGCGGTGACGGTGGTCGTGGCCACCGTCACATTCGGGTCCAGCCTCGACACCCTGGTCAGTCACCCGGCCCTCTACGGCTGGAACTGGACCTACGACATGGACGGCGGGGGCGGGCTGGGCGACATCCCCGGACAGGCGGCAGCCAAGCTTCTCGATGCGGACCCGCACGTCGAGGGGTGGACAGGGGTGTACTTCTCCACGCTGCAACTGGACGGCGTGAACGAGCCGGTGCTGGGGGGCACTCCCAACGCCGGGGTGGCACCTCCCCTGGTCGACGGCCACGGCCTGCAGGCGGCCAACCAGGTGGTGCTCGGCGCCGCCACACTGCGCCAGCTGCACAAGCAGATCGGCGACACCGTGGAGGTGCGCGCTCACAACGCCAAACCGGTGAAGCTCACGATCGTCGGCACAGCAACCATGCCGCCCATCGGAGTCGCAGGGTCCTCGCATCTCCACATGGGCACCGGTGCCCTGCTCTCCTACAAGCTGATCCCGGCGGCGGCGCGGAACCTCTTCGAGGTCACGCCGGGCCCCAACGCGATCCTGGTCCGCATGAAGGGGGGCGCGAGCGGCGCGGCACTGCGCTCGCTCCAGGCCATCGGACGCAAGCTGGACATCGCGATCAACGGCGGCTCGGTGCTGCCCGTGCTGCGGCCGGCGGAGATCATCAACTACGGGTCCTTGGGCACGACCCCCGTGCTGCTCGGTGCCGCCCTGGCGGCTGGGGCGGTGACGGCGCTCGGCATCACCCTGGTGACCTCGGTCAGGCGCAGGCGGCGCGACCTGGCGATCCTCAAGACGCTCGGCTTCACCAGGGGGCAACTGGCGACGGCCGTCGCCGTGCAGGCGGGCGTCGCCGCCGTCATCGGCTGCGTGGTCGGGGTCCCGGCCGGGATCGCACTCGGTCGAGTCCTTTGGACCCTCTTCGCCAACGAGATCAATGCGGTCCCCTACCCCACCGTCCCGGTCGGGACCATCGCGGTCATCGGGATCCTGGCCATCGTGCTGGCGGCCCTCGTTGCCACCATTCCCGGCCGCATTGCCGCGAGGACTGCCACCTCACAGCTCCTCCGCGCCGAATAGGGCAGAGGCCGTCGGTCCTCAGTCGGCGAAGCGCCCCACCAGCACCTCACCCAGCCGGCGCACCGTGTCCGGCGTGCCGGTGGGCACGTTGAACACGAAGTACTCGACACCGGCCGCCGCCAGCTCCTCGACCCGCGCCACCAGCTCGTCGGCCGTGCCCACATCGGAGCCGGTGGGCTCCTCGCCGGTGACCTGCCGCAGGAAGTCCTTCGTCGTCACCGTCTCCTCCTCGCTGGCGGTCAGCACGAGCGTGCTCAACCGGCTGACCGCGACCTCGGACGGATCGCGGCCGATTGCCGCGCAGTGGTCGCGCAGCACCCCGACCTTGTGGGCGATGGTGGCCGCATCCCCGGTGATGTTGCACAGGTCGGCGTAGCGCGCCACCAGGCGGAGCGTCCGCTTCTCCCCGCCCCCGCCGACCAGGATGGCGGGCCCGCCCGGCTGCACCGGGGGCGGCACGTTGCGCGCCCCGTGGATCCGGTAGTAGGTGCCGTCGAAGGTCGGCGCTTCCTCGGTGAACATGGCGCGGCAGATCTGCAGGGCCTCCTCCAGCCGGTCGAGCCGCTCGCCCGCCGGCGGGAAGTCGAAGCCCAGACCCTCGTGCTCGACGTCGTACCAGGCCGCGCCGATGCCGAGGATGGCGCGGCCGGCGCTGATCACGTCGAGCGTCGTGACGATCTTGGCCAGGTGGGCCGGGTTGCGGTAGGTGACGCCCGTCACCATCGTGCCGAGCCGCACTCTCGACGTCCGCGCCGCCAACGCACCGAGCAGCGTGTAGGAGTCGAGCATGGGCTGGCTGGGGCCGCCGAGCGGGGGCAGCTGGTAGAAGTGGTCCATCACCCACACCGAGTCGAAGCCGGCTTCCTCGGCCGCGGTGGCCGTGGCCACCACGCCGTCGAAGAGCGAGCCGGGCGACTCCCCGGTGGTGAAGTTCGGGATCTGCAGTCCGAAGCGCATGCTGCGGAACCTACCGGGGCGCGGGGCCGGGCGCGCCGGTCCTACCAGCCGGTCCGACGGCGAAGCCAGGCGAGGGCCACCGCGCCCTGGGCGGCCTGAAACGGACGAATGGTCGGCAGACCCGGGGGTGGCGGGCGGAGCGAGCGCTCCACGAAGAAGCCGCAGACCGCGGCGACGAGGACCGTGATCACATCGGGGTCGACGGTCACGGGGGGAACATGGCGGGCCAGCAGGTCCTCGGGAGGCGGTCCGCCCTCGAGAACGACCGAGGGCGCCCACCCGATCACGTCGAAGACCGGGTTCCCGACCGCCGCGTGGGGCCAGTCCACGAAGACGACGCCCCCGGCGGTGAGGAGCACGTTGTCGGCGCGCACGTCGCCGTGCACCAGCGTGGGACCCTCGCACGCCGCCGGCCAGGCCGACTCCAGCACGGCCAGCCTCTCCAGGTGCCGGCACGCCCATTCGTCGAGTCCGGCCGGGGGCGCGTCCATGGCGGCCAGCCCCGCCCAGCCGCCGAACATGTGGCGGACATAGTCGGCCAACGGCGTGAGCGAAGGCAGGGGGCTCGGTGTGAGGTCACGATGCAGGGTCGACAACGCGTCGGTGACCGTGGCCAGCTCACCCGTCTCCCACGGATGGCGCGGCGGGCGACCCACGACGGCATCGAAGGCGAGCGCCACCCAGTCCCCGTCGTCGTAGGACGCGAGGAGATGCGGGAAGCGCGGCGAGCGCGGCAGCGCGGCGGACACCGCCACCTCCCTGCGGTGCATTCCGGGGGACTCCGGGTTGAGCGCGCTCCCGACGGCCTTCACGAACACCGCGCGACCGGACCACTCCAAGACGGCAGTGGCGCCCGGCGAGAACCCGCCGGGGACGTCGCGCACGGCCTGCGGCCGAGTGCCGCCGCCGAAGCCGGCCGCCCACGCCTGCACCTCCCCCGGCACCTGGGCCCAGGGCAGGTGGACGCCGGCCGCCGGTCCGGTCGGTGCGGTCACGAGGCGGCGGCCCCTGCGGCGGCGAGCGCCGCCTGAATGCTCTGGACCAGGCGGCGCGCCGACTCCGCGCTGAGCTCGACGGCGACGCGCGCGCCGGGCCCGCGCCGTGGGTCGGTGAAGTCGATGTTGAGCGTGTGGTCGAACGGCGCGTGGAAGGGGTGGTCGAAGTAGACCTGGGCCGAGGTGACGCCGAACCAGCCTTGCGGCCCCTTGGCGCTGCCCGCGATGTCCGTGGCGACGGTGAGGTAGGAGCACATGGTCAGTCCCCCGCCAGGTAGCGGCCGTACCACTCGAAGATGCGCTGCCAGCCGTCGACGGCCGCCTCGGGCCGGTAGGCCGGGCGGTCCACCGCGAAGAAGGCGTGGCCGGCGCCGTCGTAGCGGTGGAACTCGTAGGTCTTGCCGGCCGCCTCCAGCGCCGCCTCGAGCTCGTCGACCTGCTCGGGGCTCGGGAACTGGTCCTCGTTGCCGAAGAGGCCGAGCAGCGGGCACCGCAGGTCCGGCGCGTGGTCGACCAGCGGCGTGACCCTGAGCGGGAAGCCCTCGGGGACGGTGCCGGTCACGAAGGCCCCGTAGCAGTCGACGGCCGCATCGACGGGCAGGCTCACCGCCGTGAGGAAGGAGTGCCGCCCGCCCGAGCAGTACCCGATGACGCCCACCTTCCCGTTCGAAGTCGGGAGCGCGCGCAGGGTGGCGATGGCGCCTCCGGCGTCGCCCACGAACTGCTCGTCGGGGACCCCGCCGGCCTCACGTGCCGCGGCCGCGGCGTCGTCCGGATCGACATCGAGCCCCTGGCGGGCGTAGAGGTTGGGGCAGATGGCGTTGTAGCCCCTGGCGGCGAAGCGCCGCGTGATCTCCTTGGTGCCCGGGTCCCAGCCGGGCAGGTGGTGGATGACGAGGACCCCGCCGCGGGGGTCTTCGCCGGCCGGGACGGCCTGGTAGGCGTTGATCGGCGCGCCCTCAGCGCCCGTGAACGTGACGTTGCGGGCGGAGAGGGCTTCCTCTGGTGCGGCCACGGCTGCCTCCTTCTCTGTTCGGTCCGCGCGTCGTGACGCGGTTGGTGCGCCGCCCACTATGGCCCGCGACCCGAGCCGGCCGCCCCCGCACCCGGCATGATGTGCGCCGTGCGCCGACACCTGTTGCCTCTGGCGGGGCTGGGTGGGCTCGCCGCGCTCGCTGCGTCCGTACCGGTCGCAGCACCGGCAGGGGCGGCGACGGCCGGCGCCCCGGCCGTGACGACGGTCGTGGGCCGGGGGGTCCTCGACGGGCCCGGTGGCATCGCCCTCGACAGCGCGGGGGACCTCTTCGTCGCCGACACGGGGCACTGCCGGGTGGTGGTGGTGCCGGCCCGAGCCGGCGATGGCTACGGCCTGCGGCTGCAGTTTGGCCGCGTCACGACCCTGGTCGGCGGATCGTGCTCGGGCCGGGGCTCCATCGGCCATCCGAGCGGGGTGGCGGTCGACGCGCAGGGGGACGTCTACGTCGCGGAGGCCACGGCGCAGCGCGTCCAGGTGGTGCGTGCCGGAGCGACCCACATCGCGGTGACGGTCGCCGGGACCGGCCGGGCCGGCTTCAACGGGGACGGCCTGCCGGGGACGGCCAGCGAGCTCGACGAGCCGACCGGCGTCGCGGTCGACGGTGCGGGCAACCTGTTCATCGCCGACACCGCCAATTGCCGGGTGCGCGTCCTCGCCGCACGCACGACCACGGTCCTCGGGCGACCGGTCACTGCGGGGCATGTGACCACCGTCATGGGCACCGGCACCTGCGGCACAGCCGGGCAGGGCGGTCCCGTGGCGTCGGCCGACCTGTGGGACCCCGTCGCGGTGGCTGTCGACGGCACGGGCGACCTGCTCGTCGCCGACAGCGGCGACCAGTCCGTCCTGCTGGCGGCGACAGAGACGCGGACGTACTACGGCACGCCGGCGGCGGCCGGCGACATCGCGGTGGTCGTGGGCGGCACCGGGAGCTACGGGCCGTATCTCGCCGACGGACTCGCCGCGACGGGCCCGACGGCCGAGCTCAACGACCCCCGCGGCCTCGCGGTCGGCGTGGCCAATGCGCTGTTCGTGACCGACGGCTTCATGCACGCGGTCCGGGTGGTGCCGGCGTCGTCGGGCACGCTGTTCGGGCAGGCGATGAAAGCCGGCGACCTCTACACGGTGGCCGGCGCGCTCCCCGTCCGCAACGCGGCCGGGTACGGGGACGGCACGCGCTGGGTGGTGGCGAAGGTCGGCACCGCGGTCGGTGTCGCGGAGTCGTCGTCGGGCGCCCTGTACTTCAGCGACGGCGTCACCGGGACGGTCCGCGTCATCGGGGCGGCCTGACGTGGCCCGCTTCGGCCGCCGCACGTTCCTCGGCTCCTCCGCCGGGGTCGCCGCCGGCGTCGCGGTGGGCGGCGCGCTGGCCGAGGGCACGGCGGCGCCGGCCGGGGCGGACGAGGGCGCAGCGCGCGCCCTGGGGGGCGCCGCCGTGCTGGCGGGGCCGTCCGGCACGATGCGGGCCGGCGGGCTGACGGTCAACGGCGCCACCGATCCCGTCGGCGTCGACCCCGACGACTGCTCGTTCGCCTGGACGCTCCGGGCAACGGGGCGGGAGGCGAAGCAGACGGCCTACCGAATCGTCGTGCAGCGGGCCGACCCGGGCCACCGCGGTGTCGCCTGGGACAGCGGCCCGGTGGTCACCGCCCGTCAGTCCTACGTCACGTTCGGGGGACCGCCGCTCGCGGCCGACGCCGCCTACGAGTGGACGGTCCAGGCGCGCGGGTACGCCAGCCGCTGGGGCCCGGTGTCGGGGACGGCCCGCTTCACCACGGCGCTGCGGCCCGGCGACTGGCAGGCCCAGTGGCTGCGCCCCGCCGGCGCCTCCCAACAGCCGGACCGGGTGACCTACCTGCGCACCGAGGTCACGCCGCCGGCCGGCGCGCTGGCGCGGGCCACGGCGTACGTCGCGGCGGCGCACACCTACCGCCTCTTCGTCGACGGCGACGGCGTGGACGCCTGGCCGAGCTTCTGCTATCCCGACGAGCAGTACGCGCGCGCCGTGGACCTCACCGCCCGGCTGGCCGGCGGGCGGAAGAGCGCCCTCGGCGTGCTGCACCGCTGGTACGGCGCCGGCAAGGGCCGGCCCGTGTCCGCCCCCGGCCTCCTGGTCCAGCTCTCGCTGTGGTACGCCGACGGGCGCCACGTCGTGCTCGGCAGCGACGCCGGCTGGCGCGAGCTCCCCGCCGAGTGGCTGCCCTCGCCCCAGCGCAACTCGACCTCGTGTGACTACGTCGAGTGGGTCGACGGGCGCGCCACCCCGGACGGGTGGGCGGCGGCCGGCTACGACGACCGGGACTGGTCGCCGGCGACGGTGCTCGGCCCGGCGGGCAGCGCGCCGTTCACGCGCACCTACGCCCAGCGCACGAGCATCGCCGAGCACGTGGTGGAACCGGTCAGCGTGCGCACGCTGGCCACGGGCTCGGTCGTGGTCGACTTCGGGGCCGTCTACCCGGCCCGGCCCCGGGTGCGGTTCGCCGGCGGGACGGCGGGGCGGACCGTGCCGATGCACGCCGGCTACCTGCTCGACCCCGACGGCCAGGTGTCGACGGTGCACGGGACGCAGGAGACGAACCTGTCCTTCTCCTACGTGATGCGGGACGGGGCGCAGACCTTCGAGGCGTTCACGTATCTCGGCTTCCGCTACTTGCAGATCGACGACCCCGGCGGGGCGATCGGCGCCGGCGACGTCACGGCCATCGCCCGCCACGCCGCCATGCCGGGCGTCCCCATGGCCACGTTCGCCACCGGCAACCGCATGCTGGACGCGGTGTGGAAGCTGAACGCCCGCTCGTGCCTCTACTGCGCGCACGAGCAATTCGTCGACACCCCGACGCGGGAGAAGGCGCAGTTCCTCTGGGACGCGGCGAACGAGTCCGAGGCGGTGATGCGCACCTACGGCGAGCAGAACCTGAGCTGGCAGGGGTTGCGCGACGTCGCCCGCGGCCAGGCCCGCTTCTGGCCCGACGGGCGGGTCAACGTCGTGTACCCCTACGGCTTCGGGGCCCGCGACATCCCCACCTTCACCGAGCGCTACCCCGAGTGGCTGTGGCGCTACTACCTGTCGACGGGCGACCGGGCGACCGTGGTCGGGCACTACACCTCGGTGACCAAGGTCGGCGCCTGGCTGTGGGCGGCCCGTCAGCCGGGCACCGGGCTGCTCTACGGCCTCGCCGACACACCTGAGGGCGACCCCACCTACGACTACGACCAGAACGTGGCGGCGGACACGGCGAGCAACGTCCTCGCCGTCAACGCGTTCAACCGCATCGCCCAGGTGGCGGCGCTCGCCGGCGATCTCGGCGGCGTCCCGACCTGGCAGGGCCGGGCGACGCAGCTGGCCGCCTCCGTCAAAGCACTGCTGCGGCGGCCCGACGGCGTCTACGTCGACGGCCTCGACGCGTCGGGGGCGCCGAGCACCCACGCGTCCCAGGAGGCCAACGCGCTGGCGCTGGCCTACGGCGTGGTCCCCCCGGCCGACGTGGCCGGTGTCGGTGCCTACGTGGCGTCACTCGGGGTCGACGTCGGGCCGAACCACGGCCTCGAGCTGCTGCGCGCGCTGGCCGAGGCGGGGCGGCCCGCCGACATCGTCCGCCTCCTCACCGACAGCTCGGCGCCGGGATGGGCCCGGATCGTCGCGGAGGGCGGCACCTTCACGTGGGAGACCTGGACCCCGAGCGACCTGATCGGGGACTCCCTGTCGCACGGCTGGGGCTCGTCCGCGCTGGTCGCCATGCAGGAGGCCCTGCTCGGGGTGTCGCTGCAGGAGCCGAACCCCGACGGGACCGTCCAGCTCTTCGTCGCGCCACCCACGGGCGGGTTGCGCCGCGCCTCAGGCTCGCTGCCGACGGTGGCCGGGCCCGCCGCCGTCTCGTGGCAGCGGCGCGCCGGCGGCATGGCGCTGGACCTGACGGTCCCCACCAACGCGTCGGCGCTGGTGCACCTGCCCGCGAGCGGGCCGGCGCGGGTGCGCGAGGGCGGGCTGGCGGCGGGCCGGGCGGCGGGCGTGTCCGTGTACTCGGTGGCCGGCGGGGTCGCGGTGCTGTTCGTGGGGAGCGGGAGCTACCGGTTCACCAGCGCCTGAGCGACCGGCGCCGGCGCTCAGTAGACCGTGTCCTCCAGCACCTCGAGGTCGACGAACTCGGGCGGGCCTTCGAAGATCTCGGCCATGGTGGCCCGGATGCCCTCGAGAGCCGCCTGGCGACCCGGATCCTGTTCGTGGGCGCGGGCCTTCTCCTCGCTCTCGAGGAGGACGAGGTTGTAGATCCGGCTCGGGTCCTTCTGGTCACGCGCCACCGTCGTGCGCAGGAGGCCCGAACCGGGTGCCTCGGCGGCGCGCAACCGCTCGTACAGCCCCGGCAGATCGCCCTCCTTCCCCGGCTTGAGCCGCGCGGTGATCAGTTGTGCCCACATGGCGGGTTCCTCCTCTTGTCGCCGCGCACACTAGTTACGACGTGCACGCCGTGCCCGGGGGTGGCGTCGCGCCGCCCACCAGATAGGCCTGCACGTCGTCGCGCACGCACGGGCTGTAGAAGTACGCCACGTGGTCGTCGCCGTCGCGCGTGAGCAGGACGCCGTGTGCGAGCTCGTGGGCGACGCTGACCGCCCAGGCATAGGGCGTCGCCGGGTCGCCGGTGGTACCCACCACCAGGATGGGAGGGGCGCCGACCGCCGCCACCGGCCCCACGGGCCGGGTCGGTGGGGCGGGCCAGACCGCGCAGGCCGCCTGGCCCCAGGCGAGCAGCGGCCCGAAGACCGGGGCGGTCGCCTTGAGCAGCGCGGCGAGATACCCGTAGGAGGCCACGTCGTGGGAGACCGGATGGTCGAGGCAGTCGATGGCCACGGCGGCGTCGTTGCCGTTGGCCGAGCCGTTCTGGTTGTAGTGGTCCGACATGGCGACCACCTGGGCCCCGTTGCCGGCGGCGTCGGCGGCCAGCGCGTCCCCCAGGGCCGGCCACTCCGAGCGTGCGTAGAGCCCGTCGAGCAGCGCGTCGTACAGCTCGCCCGCACCGGCGACCCGCCCGCTCCCCGCCGGCACGGGTGACGCGGCGCCCGCGGCGATCTGCGCCTCCAGCGCCGCCGTGGGGTCGCCGGCCGGGCGCCACGCGCAGGCGGGGCTCGCCGTGCACCAGGCGAAGAACGCATCGAGGACGCCTTCGAAGCCGGCCGCCTGCCCCTGCGTCATCTGGTCGAAGGTGAGTGCGGGATCGATGACGCTGTCGAGGACCATGGCGCGCACGTGCGTGGGGAACAGCGCCGCGTAGGTGAGCCCGAGGAGGGAGCCGTACGACTGGCCCATGTAGGTCAAGCCGCTGTCCCCCAGCGCCACACGGAGCTGCTCCATGTCCCGGGCGGCGTCCACCGATCCCACGTGGGGCAGCACGTTGGCACTGGCCTTCTCGCAGGCGGCGGCGAACTGCTCGAGCCCCGCGACGGTGGCAGCCTCCTGGCTCGGGGTCGTGGGCACGGGGTCCGGCTGCGTGGTCGGCGGGGCACCCGGCGTCTCCCCGCAGGTGACCGGGTCGCTGCGCTCCACGCCCCGGGGGTCGAACATCACGATGTCGAAGTCGTCCAGCAGCTCGGGTGTGAGCGAACGCAGCTCGTTGGCCATGTCGTCGATGCCGGACACGCCCGGGCCACCGGGGTCGACGACGAGCGACCCGATCCGCGCCGCCGGGTCCTCGGCGGGGTGCCGCGCCACGGCGATCGGGATGGTGGGGCCCTTCGGGTCCGCGTAGTCCAGCGGCACCACGAGCGTCCCGCACTGGAGGCCGCCGTTGCACGGTGCCCAGGCGATCGGGTCGACGGGCGGCGGGGCGGGCAACGTGGTGGTCGTCGTGGTCGTAGTCGTGGCCGTCGCCGGCGGGGCGGTCGTCGACGCGGTCGGGTGCGCCGGCGGGCTCTGGGCCTCGGGGTCCCGCGCCCCGCCACTGCGACCGCACGAGGCCAGCACCAGCGCCACGGCCACGGCGGCCAGGACCACGCGTCCCGCTGCCGGCGGCCTCCCGATCACCCGGCCCACAGTGACACGAACCGATCCGCTGCGACCGTTCACCCCTGGAGGAGCATCGTGACGGAGGAGACCGCGCCGACCCGGGCATCGAGGTCGGGCGGCCCGCCCGGCGGGTGTCCCGCCCTCCACCGCCCCGCTGGAGCGCGCCGCCCGCTCTGCGCTCGCCGGGCGGCTGTCCGGTGCCTTCCCGCCCTACGCCCCCTCGGGCACCTCCCACAGGCCGACCGGCGCCTCCCCCGGCCGGTAGTGACCGGGCAGCCGCTCGCCGGACATGGCGCGTTCGATGCGCTCCTGCATGCCGGGCAGCAACGTGCCGGCGCCGATCATCTCCATGTAGAGCGCGCCGGCGTTCCCGACGTCGAAAAAGTCGCGCTGCCACGACCACTGGAAATTCCCGCCGTAGCGGAACCAGCTGCCCCCGAGCCCGGCGATCTCGTAGGGCGTGCCGTCTGCCCGCGTGGCGTCGGCCACCTGCTTCCACAGGCCGAGGATCTCGCCCTGGGCCTCGTCGATCAGCACCTTCTGGTACGGATAGGTCCACCCCTCCAGCCCGGCCATCTCGAGCCCGAGCGCGACGTCGCGGATCTGCTCGCGCCCGACGACCATGAACTCGTCCCTGGGCCCCACGTTCCAGCCGTAGGTGGCGTCCTCGGTGTAGAGGTCGGCCATGTGGCGCCAGTCGCGTTTCTCCTCCCCCGCCTTGTTCGCGGCGAGCCAGCGCTCGACCATCTCCTCCAGCTCGGCGCGCGGGTAGGCGGGCATCGTCAGTCCTCCTCTATGGACAGGGCATGGGTGGGGCAGTACTTCACGGCCAGCTCGACGGCGGCGCGCAGCTCCTCGGGCGGCTCGGGCGTCACGATGGTGAGGTCACCCTTCTTCGACACCGAGAACACCGCCGGGGCCTCGCCCTCGCAGGCGGCGTGCCCCTGGCACAGGTCGCGGTCCACAACGATCCTCACGCCGGCGCGCCCCGCCGCCGGTAGCGGACCCGACAGGGCTGCTGGAGCTGGACCACCATTTTGGAGTGGTCGTTGCGGTAGCTCTCGAGCGGCTGCGCCGCCTCGAACTCCCACCCTTCGAGCAGCACCGAGAAGATCGCCTTCAGCTGCATCATGGCGAAGGCAGCGCCCACGCAACGGTGACGCCCCGCCCCGAAGGGGATCCACGTCCACGGGTTGGCCCGGTCCTCCTCGCGGGGCTCGAGGTAGCGGGCGGGCACGAAGGCGTCGGGGTCGGGGAAGTCCTCGGGGATCCGGTTGCTCACCGCCGGGCTGGCGGCGACGAACTTGCCCGCCGCGATCCGGTGGTCCCCGTAGGCGAGGTCCTCCATGGCCACCCGCAGCAACAGGATGAGCGGCGGGTGCAGCCGCAGCGCCTCCTTGATCGAGGACTCCAGGCGGGGGATCTCGCGCAGCGCCTGGAAGCTCACCTCCGAGCCGTCGCGGTAGAGCTCGTCGAGCTCGGCCGTCACCGCCGCGAGCTCCCCGGGGTGGCGCAGCAGCTCGATGAGCGTCCAGGCCGCCGTGCCCGACGTCGTGTGGTGGCCGGCGAACATCATGGAGATGAACATGCCCGTCACGGTGTCGGCGCCGAAGCGCAGCGAGCCGTCCTCCTCGCGGATCGACATGAGCACGTCGAGCAGGTCGGCCTCGCCCTCGGGTGGCGGCGGCCCCGCGGCACGGCGGTCCATGATCCCCGAGACCAGCTCCACCAGGGCGACGCGGGCGGCGTCGCGGCGGCGGAAGCTCTCGATATCGGCGTAGGGGTCCACGTACGCGATGGGGTCCGTGCCGCGCTCGAGGTCGTGGTACAGCTCCGCGAAGCGTCCGTCGAGCTCGCGCCGGAACCGGGCGCCGATCAGGCAGGCCGACGACGTGTAGATGGTGAGCTCGGCGAACCACTCCAGCAGGTCGATCTCGCCCTCGTCGCCCCAGGCCGCCACCATCTGCTCGACCTCCGTCGCAATGGTGGCCGCGTGGCCGCGCATGAACTTGTCCCGCAGCGCCTGGTTGTGCAGCATCTCGCGCCGGCGCTCGGGTGGCGCGTCGAAGACCACGCCCTTGCCGAAGATGGGCGTCATGAACGGATAGGCCTCGGCCTGGTCGAGCTGCTCCTCGGGGGCCCGGAAGTAGAACTCGTTGGCGCCCGCCCCGGTGAGCAGCACGACGTCGCGCTCGCCGATGGTGAACTCACCCACGTCGCCGCACTCGGCGCGTACCCGCGCCATCAGCGCGATGGGATCGGTGCGCAGCTCGTCGAGGTGCGCGTTCTCGCCCGTGCCGCCCGACACCCGCGGTGGCTCACGAAGCTCGGTCGTGGTCGTCATGGTGCTCCCTCCTCGCTCAGCGGTGCCTCGGGCTGGACGTCGACGATGCTCAGGTGGGTGCCCCGCGGCGCCGCCACGGCGTGCGCGATGGCCAGGGCAACGCCCTCGGGGCGCAGGAACGCCGAGTGGCGGGCCAGCCCCCACCGCTCCCACTCGGTGAGCACCGCCGCGGTCACGTCGGGGTCCCAGTCCATGCCCATGGCGGTCTGCGTCGGGCCGGGCCGCACGATCACCGCCCGGACTCCCGTGCCCTCGAGCTCCATCTGCAGCGCCGTGACGAACCCCTCGAGCGCCCACTTCGACGCCACGTAGGCGGACATGCGGGGGCGCGGGTGCGCCACCACGTCGGAGGTGACGAAGACCAGGTCGCCCCGCCGGCGCGCCACCATGCCGGGGCCGAACGCCCGCACCAGGCGGTGGGCCCCGCCCGCGTTGACACGCAGCACGGCCTCGAAGTCCTCCGGCGTGGTTTCCAGCGCGGCGCCCGGCTGGATGCGCGCCGCGTTGGAGACGACGATCTCGACCGGGCCGAACGCCGCCTCCGCCCGCTGCGCGAACGGCGCCACCGTGGCCGGGTCGCCCAGGTCGAGCTCGAAGGCCGCCGCCTCGCCGCCCTCGGCCCTGATCTTCTCGGCGACCTCCTCGCAGACCTCGGCGCGCCGGGCCCCCAGCACGACGGGGTGGCCCGCGCTGGCCAGCGCCCGCGCCGTCTCGGCGCCGATCCCCGAGGAGGCGCCGGTGACCACCGCCGGGCGGCGGTCGGGCTGGGGCTCGAAGCGTGGCATCAGCGCGTCGTCACGGTGGTCGGCAACGCAGCGAGGCCCCGCACGTTGATGGAGTGGACCCGCTGCAGGCCGGCCTCGTCGATGTCGTAGGACCGCACCCGCGCCAGGGCCTCGGTGAGGGCGATCCGCGCCTCCATGCGAGCGAGCGCCGCGCCCATGCAGAAGTGGCGCCCTCCCCCGAAGCTGACGAGGTCCCGGGTGGACCGGTCGAGGTCGTACCGGTCGGGCTCGTCGAAGACGGACTCGTCGCGGTTAGCCGAACCGATCAGCAGCAGCACGCGGCGCCCGGCGTCGATGTCGACCCCCTGCACCGTGACCGGCCGGCGGGTGACGCGCAGGATCATCTGGGTGGACGTGTCGTAGCGCAGGGTCTCCTCCACCCAGTCGGGCACGCGCGCCAGGTCGCCCATCGGCTTGGCCAGCTGGTCCGGATGGCGCCAGCCCCAGTACCAGGCGTTCCCGAGCAGCTTCGTGGTCGTCTCGTTCCCGGCCACCACGAGGAGGAACAGGAAGGAGATCACCTCGTCGTCGCTCAGGCGGTCGCCCTCGATCTCGGCCTGGAGCAGCGACCACGTGAGGTCGTCGCGCCGGTGCAGCCGGCGGTCGTGCACCATCTCCGCGTAGTAGCCGGCCAGCGTGAGCGCCGCCTCCAGGCCCTCCTGCGGGATGTCGTTCACGCCCTCTTCGCGGTGCACCAACAGGTCGGCCAGCCGCCGCACCTCCGCCCGGTCCGACGGCGGCACGCCGACCAGCTCGGAGATGACGTCCATGGGGAGCCGCCCGGCGAAGTCCCCGACGAAGTCGAAGGTGCCCGCCCCCAGCGCGGCATCCAGGTGCGTCACGGCCAGTTCCCGGATCCGCGTCTCCATGGCGGCCACCCGGCGCGGCGTGAAGCTCTTGCCGACGATCGACCGCATGCGGGTGTGCCGGGGGGGGTCCATGGCGAGGAACGACATGGCGCGGTGGGCGTCGGGCCCGTAGGCGGCCGGGTCGAGGCTGACGCCGTAGGCGTTCGAGTAGCGGTCGACGTCGCGGAACGCGGCCAGGACGTCGGCGTGGCGCGAGAAGGCGAAGAAGTCGAGCTCCTCGTTGTAGAACACCGGCGCCTCCGCCCGCAGTCGGGCGTAGGTCGGGTAGGGGTCCTCGTGGATGGCGTAGTCGTAGGGGCTGTACGCCAGCGGCGCGACCGTCGTCACTGCGCCGCGCTCGTCATCAGCGCCGTCGCCTCGGCCAGCAGCGGTGGCACCGCGTCGAAGGCGAGGTGGCCCATGCCCGCGCTGAGGAGCGCCCCCGTGTAGGTCACGACGAGGACGCGCAGCACCGCCGGGTCCGCGCCGTCACCCAGCGCGGCCGCCAGGCGGCGCCCGATCTCGGCCCCGAGACGCGCCCGCACGTGCTTCACGTCGGGGCCGTCGCCCAACAACGCCGTGGTGCAGGCGGCCACGGCGGCGGAGCCCATGGACGCGAAGCCCATGGTGCGCGCGGTGTCGGCCACCCGCTCGGGCAGCGACAGGCTGAGGTCGATCAGGTGCGGCGACGCTTGCACCCGCCGCCACAGCACCTCGGCCAGCAGATGGTCCTTGCCCGAGAAGTAGGTGTACGCGGTGGCGGGCGCCACGCCGGCCCGCTTGGCGATGGTGCGGACGCTGATCTCCGCGTAAGGCCGCTCCTCGGCCTCCTCCGCCGCCGCGGCCAGGAGGCGCTCCATCGCCTCGGCCTGGCGCTCGGAGAGGTGGCGCCGGCCCGGCTGCGCCGAGGCCTCGTCGGCCGCCGCTGCGGAGGGGTCGAACAGGCTCACGCGGGCGCGACGACCGGGGGGAGCGGCGGGCCGTTGCGAGCGGTCATACGTCCAGACTATAGTCTGGACACTTGTCCAGATCTAGTGTCGTCCGGGAACGCCGGCCGGGGGAGGTTGGTCCGAGGTGCCGCACAGCGTGAACGGCGAGGGGTCGCCCGGGCCGGGCGCAGGCGTCATCGGCCTCGGGGACATCGGGCGGGGCCTGGCCTCGAGCCTCCTGCAGGCGGGGGTGCGCCTCTCGGTGTGCGACGTCCGGGAGGAGGCCACCGCGCCCTACCGGGAGGGGGCCCACGTGGCGGCGACACCCTCGGAGCTGGCCGCCCGCAGCGACGTGGTCCTCGTGGCGGTCTTCGACGACGCCCAGGTGCGCACCGTGCTCGGGGGTCCCGACGGCGTCTTCGCGGGCGCGGCGCCGGGCACCGTGGTGGTGGTCGTGAGCACCATCCCCACCACGACCGTCCTGGAGCTGCGCGCCGAGGGGGCGCGCCACGGCGTGACGGTCGTCGACTGCGGCGTGAGCGGCGGGCCGGACGCCGCCGCCGCCGGTGAGCTGGTGTGCATGATCGGCGGCTCGGCGGAGGAGGTCGACCGGGTGCGCCCCGTCCTCGACGTCATCAGCTGCCTCGTGCTCCACATGGGCCCGCCCGGTGCCGGCCTGGCGGCGAAGCTGGCCCGCAACCTCATCACCTACGGCTCCTGGCTGGCCGCCTTCGAGGCCCAGGAGCTGGCCGAGGCGGCCGGCATCGACCTGCTCAAGCTCGGCGAGGCGACCCGGGAGAGCGACAAGCGGATCGGCGGTGCGTCGCGCCTGATGTTCCGCACGACGGCGCACCCATGGCCCGACGACGCCGATGCGGGGCTGATCGGCGCCATGCGCGCCGGGGCGGACGTGGCCTCCAAGGACCTGGCGACGATCCTGGCCCTCGGCGCGCAGCTCGGCGTCGCCCTGCCACTGGCCGAGCTGGCCGAGCGCCGCTGTGACCGCGTCTTCGGCTTCGGCGACGACCCCGAGCCTGGGTAGGGTCGGGCAGCCGAAGGGAGGTCGCCGTGGCGCGACGTAACGAGGAACGGGCATGAGCGAGACCGCCGACCGCCGTGCCGCGGGCATCGCCAAAATGGAGGAGGTCTACGGCTTCTCCGTGGACCCCGACACCCTCCCGGGCCGCTACGCGGCCATGACCGTCGACCATCTCTTCGGGTCGGTCTGGACGAGCGAGGAGCTCGACGTCCCGCAGCGCCGGCTCCTCACCATCGGCGTGCTGGCCGCGCTGGGCAAGAGCGACCTGCTGGAGATCCAGTTCGGCTCGGCGCTCGAGCGGGGCGAGCTCACCCCCGAGCAGGTCCGAGAGGTCGTGGTGCACCTCACGCACTACGTCGGCTGGCCGCTCTCCACCGGCCTGAACGCCACGGCCGAGCAGGTCATCGCCCGGGGGGCCGCGGCCGCGGCCGGCGAGCGAGAGGGCTGAGCGCGCCGGTGCGTCGGGCAGGCGACGACGGGCGGGCCGGGGGCGGCGTGGTGGCGCGGGCGTGAGCCGGGTCGAGACGGAGGACGCCGCGGCCGGCGTGCGGGTCGTCGCCTTCAACCGCCCCGAGGTGCGCAACGCCTTCGACACCGCCATGTACCAGGAGGTGACCGCCGCCCTGCGCACCGCCGATGCCGACGAGGCGGTGGGCGCCGTCGTCCTGACGGGTCGCGGGGTCGCCTTCACCTCGGGCCAGGACCTGGCCGAGATGGCGGCCATCGCCACCGGCACCGCGGTGGAGGGGTCCGGGCAGGGGTTCATGGGCCTGCTCGACTGCGTCGGCGACATCTCCGTGCCCCTGCTGGCCGCGGTCAACGGCGTGGCCGTCGGGCTCGGGTTCACCCTCCTCGCCCATTGCGACCTCGTCCTCGTCGATGCCGGGGCGCGCCTGCGGGTGCCCTTCGCCGAGCTGGGCGTTCCCCCGGAGGCGGCGAGCAGCCTCTTGTTCCCGGCCGCCATGGGCTGGCAGCGGGCGGCGCGCGTGCTGCTCACGTCGGAGTGGGTCGACGCGGACGAGCTCGTCCACCTCGGCCTGGGGCTCGAGGTGTGCGCCGCGGGCACCACGCTCGAGCAGGCCGTGGCCCTGGCGGCGCGGGTCGCCACCCACCCGCGGGCAGCCACCCGCGCCATCACGTCGCTCATGCGGGCGGCGCGCCACGACGCCGTGGCCGAGGCCAACCGGCGCGAGCAGGCCGCCTACGCCGCGCTGCTCGGCGACGCGGTCGGCGCCGGCGCCCTGGCCGAGTTCGCGGCCAAGGCTCCGCCGCGGTCCTGACGTGAGGCTCGGTGTCACCGCCGCGCTGACCGACCGCGACGTGGCCCCGTCCACGTTGGCCACCGCGGTGGAGGAGCTGGGGTTCGACTCGCTCTGGCTGCCCGAGCACACCCACCTGCCGGTGCGCGAGGACGTCCCGCCGGCGCTGGTCGAGGGCGTGCGGCTCGACGACTACAAGCGCTGTCTGGACCCGCTCGTCAGCCTGGCCACCGCGGCCGCCGTGACCACCCGCATCGGGCTCGGCACGGGCATCCTGCTGGCGGCCCAGCACGACCCGATCGTCCTCGCCAAGCAGGTCGCCACGCTCGACCACCTCTCGGGAGGCCGCGTCACGCTCGGCGTCGGCTTCGGATGGAACCGGGCGGAGGCGGAGGACCACGGGGTCGACTTCGCCCGCCGCCACGCCGTCGTGCGCGAGCACGTGGCGGCCATGGAGGCGATCTGGTCGCAGGAACGGGCGTCGTACCACGGCGAGTTCGTCGACTTCGACGAGACGTGGTCCTGGCCCAAGCCGGTGCAGCAGCCGCGTGTGCGCGTGCTCGTCGGGGGCGGTGCCGGCGACGCGGTGCTCTCGGCCGTCGCGGCCTACGCCGACGGCTGGATCCCCATCGGCGGCGGCGGCCTGCGCGACGCCATCCCGCGCCTGCGTGCGCTGGCCGCGGCGGCGGGGCGGGACCCCGCAGCGCTCGGGGTCGTCCCCTTCGGCACCCTGGCGAGCAGGGACAAGCTGGCGCACTACGCCGACCTGGGCGTCACCGAGGTCGTCCTGCGCATCCGGGCCGGCGACGAGGCGTCGGTGCGGGCCGAGCTCGAGGCGCTCGCCCCCCTCGTCGACTTCGCGGCCACACTGGAGCGGTCATGACCGACCGGCTGGACGACGCCACCCCCCGCCCCGGGAGCACCACCCCGCTGCCCAGGATCATCAGCGTCGACGACCACATCGTCGAGCCTGCGCACCTCTGGGAGACCTGGCTGCCGGCCAGCTACCGCGAGCGTGGGCCACACGTCGAGCGACGCGGCGTCGGCGAGATGGAGCACATCGGCGGCGGCACCTACCGGCAGACCTTCGACCCCGACGGGCCGCAGGCCGACTGCTGGGTCTACGAGGACCTCGTGTACGTCAACAAGCGCCACGTCGCGGCCGTCGGCTTCGACCGCGACGACATGACGATGTCCCCGATCACCTACGACGAGATGCGCCCGGGGTGCTACGAGCCCGCCGCCCGCATCGCCGACAACGAGGCGAACTGGGTCGAGGCCTCCCTGTGCTTCCCGACCTTCCCGCGCTTCTGCGGCCAGACCTTCCTCGAGGCGAAGGACCGCGAGCTGGCCGAGGCCTGCGTGGCGGCCTACAACGACTTCATGGTCGAGGAGTGGTGCGGCGACAGCGGTGGCCGGCTGCTCCCGCTCTGCCTGATCCCGTTGTGGGACGCCGGCAAGGCGGCGGCAGAGGTGCGGCGCAACGCCTCGCGCGGCGTGCGCGCCGTGTGCTTCAGCGAGATCCCGCCGCACCTCGGCCTGCCGAGCATCCACGGGGGGTACTGGGACCCGTTCTTCGCGGCCTGCGAGGAGACCGGGACCGTGGTGTGCATGCACATCGGGTCGTCGTCGAAGATGCCGGCGACCTCCGCCGACGCGCCCGTCGCCGTGGCGGCCACCCTCAGCTTCGGCAACGCCATGGCCTCGCTGACCGACTTCTTGTTCTCGGGCGTGCTCATCCGCTTCCCCCGGTTGGTGCTGGCCTACTCGGAGGGGCAGATCGGCTGGCTGCCCTACATCCTCGAGCGGGCGGACGACGTCTGGCGCGAGCACCGGGCCTGGGGCGGGGTGAAGGACATCGTCCCCGAGCCGCCGTCCACCTACTTCCACCGGCAGGTCTACGGCTGCTTCTTCCGCGACCAGCACGGGCTGGACTCGCTCGGGGTCATCGGCGCCGACCGCATCACCTTCGAGACCGACTACCCCCACACCGACTCGACGTGGCCCGACACGCGGGCCGTCGCCGAGCACATGGTGCGGGGGCTGGCCGACGACGACGTGTACCGGATCATGCGGGGCAACGCGATGCAGATGCTCGGCCTCGGTTGCCCGTGAGGCTGGGGGACGTCGTCAACCCGGAGGCGGCGCACTGGGGCAAGCCGCTGTCGGGGGTACGCGTGCTGGCCCTCGAGCAGATGCAGGCGCTGCCGTACGCGACCCAGCTGCTCGGGCGCCTGGGCGCCGAGGTGGTCAAGGTGGAGGCGCCCGGCACGGGTGACCTCGGCCGGGGCGCCCAGCCCGCCATGGCGGACCCCGCCGGGCGCAGCGTCGGGGCGACGTTCCTGCGCAACAACCTCTCCAAGCGGTCGGTCGTGATCGACCTCAAGCAGCCGGCCGGACGCGAGCTCCTGCTGCGCCTCGCCCCGCGCTTCGACGTCGTGGCGGAGAATTTCCGGGCCGGCGCCGCCGAGCGGCTCGGCTTGGCCTACGACGACGTGGCCGCCGTGCACGACCGGGTCGTCTACCTGTCCGTCTCGGGCTTCGGGCGCTCCGTCCCCGCCGGGACACCCACCTCGCCCTACGACGGCTGGCCAGCCCTCGCCTCCATCGTCGAGGCCATGAGCGGCGCCTACGAGTTCAAGCGCCCCGAGGGGCAGCCGCCGATCGGCTCGCCGATGGGCGGGCTGGGTGACATCGTGACCGCGCTCTTCGCCGTCATCGGGACCCAGGCGGCGCTGCGCCAGCGTGACCGGACCGGGAGGCCGCAGCGGGTCGACGTGGCGATGCTCGACGCCATGGTGGCGGTGCTCGACGTCGTGCCCAACTTCTGGTCGATGGGCATGCCGATGGGCACGCCCTGGCCGGGCATCCTGCACGGCTTCCGGGCGGCCGACGGCTGGTTCATGCTGCAGGTGCTGCGCCCGCACCAGTGGCCGGACCTGGCCCGCGCCATCGGCCGGCCCGAGTGGAGCGACGACCCGCGCTTCGCCACCCCGCAGGGCTGGCTCGACCACCTGGAGGGCGAGATCGCCCCCGCCATCGAGGCATGGGCGTCCGGGCTGACCAAGCGGGACGCGAGCGACGCGCTCAACGCGGCGGGACTCGTGGCGGGCCCGGTGGCGACGGACGCCGAGGTGGTGGCCGATCCCCACCTGGCCGGCCGCCACATGCTCGTCGAGCACCCGCGGACCGACGGGGTGGACCAGCCCGTGCTGATCCCCGGCCTGCCGGTGAAGTTCGCCGAGGTCACCGAGGGACCCGAGACGCGGGTGCCGTGGCTGGGCGAGCACACCGACGCCGTGCTCTCGGGCGAGCTCGGGCTCTCGGAGGACGAGCTGGCCGCCCTGCGCGCCGCCGCCGTGATCGGCTGAGCGCCCGCCGCCGCAGGGAGAGGGTCAGTAGCGCGGCAACGCGATGAAGGCGACCACGTAGGCGAACAGCGCCGCGCCGACGAGCGTGCAGGTGTGGAACACCTCGTGGAAGCCGAAGACCGCCGGCCAGGGGTCGGGCCGCTTGCGCGCGTAGACGAGCGCGCCGGCCGTGTAGGCCAGCCCGGCCGCGACCATGAGCCAGAAGCCCACCCACCCGAGGCTGCGCACCAGCTGGGGTGCGACGACGACGGGGCACCACCCCACGACGATGTAGGGGATCGCCACCACCCACTGCGGCGCGTCGAGCCACACCTGGCGCAGCGCGATCCCCGCCATCGCCCCGGCCCAGACCATGGCGAGCAGTAGCGCCTGGGACCAGCCGGTCAGCGCCAGGCCCGCGACGGCGGTGCTCGTGCCCGCGATGCCGATGAAGATCGCGCTGTGGTCGGCCCGCCGCATGCGCCGCCACGCCGGGGCGGACCAGCGCAGCCGGTGGAAGGCCGCACTGGTGCCGAACATCGCGAGCATCCCGGCCACGTAGACCGACAGGGCCGCCTTCGCCCCGGCATCGGGCCCGGCCGCGATGAGGAACGGCCCGCCGATCAGCCACCCGACGAAGGCAGCCACGTGCAGCCAGCCGCGCAGGAGCGGGCGCGTGCCGCGGTTGTCGGCCAGCCTCCCCTGCTCCCCCTGGGCCCGCACCGTCACGGCGCCCCCTCCTGCTCGAGCCGGTCCGCCAGCTCCACCTCGCGGCGCGAGATGCCGAGGAGGAACAAGATGGCGTCGAGATACGGCACGCTGAGCGCGGTGTCGGCGGCCCGCCGCACGACCGGCTTCGCGTTGAACGCGATGCCGAGGCCGGCGGCGGCCAGCATGTCGATGTCGTTGGCGCCGTCGCCGACCGCGATCGTGCGGGCGAGCGGGACGCCCGCCGCCTCGGCGAAGCGGGCCAGGGCGGCCGCCTTCCCGGCCCGGTCCAGGACGTCGCCTTCGAGCTCACCCGTGAGGACGCCGTCGTCGAGGACGAGCAGGTTCGCCGCCAGGTGGTCGATGCCCAGCTCGCGCACCACGGGGTCGATCACCTGGGTGAACCCACCGCTGACCACGGCGATCTCGTAACCGAGCCGCTTGAGCGTGCGCACCAGCGTGCGGGCACCCGGAGCGAGGAGGATGTCCCGGCGGACGGCGTCGAGGTCGCCCACCGTCAGCCCCGCCAACAGCCGCGTCCGGCCCCGCAGCGCGTCGGTGAAGTCGATGTCGCCCGCCATGGCCGCCGCCGTGACCGCCGCCACCTCGCCGCCGCAGCCGCGGCGCTCGGCCAGCAGGTCGATCACCTCCCCTTGGAGCAGCGTCGAGTCGGCGTCGAGAACGATCAGGTGCTTGGCCCGGCGGTGCAGGCCGGCGACCTGCACCGCGAGGTCGACCTGGCGGCGGGCGGCCTCCTCGGCCAGGGCGCGCCGGAGCCGGTCGAGGTCGGCGCCGGCCACGCTGAACTCGTAGCTGTGCACCGGGTACGCAGCGAGGCGGACGATCCGCTCGATGTTCCCCCCGCACGACGCGATGCACCCGGCCACGCCCTCCAGCGCCGCCGCGTCGATCTCGGGCGCCAGCACCGTCACGAGGTGACGCTCGGCCGCGTCGTGCACCTCCGACTCGACGAGTGGTTCCACGGTGACGTGCACGCCGGAGCCGTCCAACCGCTGCGCCAGTGCGGCGCGCACGCCGTCGACCTCGCTCCCGAGCAGGGTGGCCTCCACGCAGAGCAGCAGCCGGCCGTGCACGCGCACCTGTTCGACGTCCGCGACGTCGACGCCCGCGACGGCCAGCGCGGCGAAGAGGCGCGCCGCGATGCCCGGCCGGTCCTGCCCGCTCACCGACACGAGGTGCGGCGACGGCCCGGCCGCCGTCGCGCTCACCGAAGCAGGACGTCCTTCTCGGCGACCCAGCCCGTGCCCTCGACCCAGCGGCGCACGACGCGCGCCGGCACGCCGGCCACCACGCAGCGGGGCGGCACCGTGCCGCGCACCACCGCGCCCGCGGCCACGACCACGTGCTCGCCGATCTGGGCGCCCGGGAGGATCACCGCGTTGGCCCCGAGCCAGCTGCCCGACCCGATGCTGACCGCCGCCTCGGTCGGCCACTGGCGCCCTATCGGCGCGACGGGGTCCTCATAGGTGTGGTTCTGGTCGGTGATGTAGACGTAGGGGCCGGTCTGGATGTCGTCGCCGATGACGATCTCCCAGTGGCCCACGATGTGCGATCCCCGGCCGATGAGGCAGCGGCTGCCGATCGACACGACGGGGTCCGTCACCATCTCCTGTCCCGGTGCCATGCCCGCCGAGATGGACGCGCCGGGCCCGACGATGGTCTCGGCGCCGATGTGGACGAGGTGCTCGTTGTAGATGGCGCCCTGGGGGAAGAGCAGGCACGCGCCCGGGCCCATGCGCCCGAAGCGCCGGCCGCGGGGGTCACCGGGCCCGATGGCGCCCAGGTCGGCGGCGCCGTCCCACGCCGCGTGCACGAGGCGGGACAGGGGCCGGCGCAACGGTCCGGGGAGGGAGCGGGCCCAACTCACTCCGGAATGGTAGGTGCTGACCACGAACGGCTCGGACGGGTGCCCAAAAGTGCAATGGGGGCTGAGGGATAAACTCGCCCCGTGCAGCCCCTCCCCGAGGACGGCGGCTCCGACACCGCGCCGACGCCGGCCCCCTCGGATCACCCCCGCCTGGACCGCCGCCAATTCCTGCAGGCCTCCGCCCTCGGCGCCGCCGGGCTGACGGTCTCGCGTCTCGGTGGCAAGCGGAGGAACGGCCGGCCGGCACAGGCCCGCCGCCGCGCCGACGCACCGCTTCCCGCCGTCGTCGACGCGACGCTGCCGAGCGGCGTCATCGTGCCGACGGCGCCGTGGCTGATCGCAGAGAACGCCAAGCCCGGCACCCTCGATTGGATCTGCAACTTCGTCCAGCCGGACCACGCGCTCGAGGGGTTCGCCAGCCAGGTCAGCGCCGTCCCGGGCGACGACGTCGCGCTCTTCGTCAACACACGGGCGCGTGCGGTGCAGGTGCAGGCCTACCGCATGGGCTACTACCAGGGACTCGGGGGGCGCCTCGCCTGGCAGAGCGACTTCGTCGCGGCAGGAGCCCAACCGGCCCCGGTCGTCACTCCCGCCACGAGCACGGTCACCTGCCCGTGGCGGCCCACCCTGACGCTCGGCATCACCAAGGACTGGCTGCCCGGCTGCTACCTGCTCAAGCTCGTGGGCAGCGGGGGTGAGGAGCAGTTCGTGCCCCTGACCGTCCGCGACGACAGCTCCATGGCCTCCTACGTGATCATGAACAGCGTCACCACGTGGCAGGCCTACAACCTGTGGGGCGACTACAGCCTGTACTACGGGCGGACGTCGAAAGGGGGACAGGACTTCGCCAACCGGGCCCGCGTCGTCTCCTTCGACCGTCCCTACCCCCAGACCTGGGCCTCGGGTGCGGCGGACTTCGTGGGCAACGAGCTGCCCCTCCTGATGCACCTCGAGAGCCTGGGGCTCGACCTGACGTACTGGACCGACGTCGACCTGCACGCCCGGCCGCAGCTGCTGGCCGACCACCGCTGCCTCTTCAGCCTCGGCCACGACGAGTACTGGTCCCAGCCGATGCGCCAGGCGGCCGACCAGGCCGTGGCCAACGGCGTCAACCTCGCCTTCCTCGGCGCGAACGCCGTCTACCGGCAGATCCGCATGGAGCCGAGCTCGGTCGGGCCCAACCGGCTGGAGGTCTGCTACAAGAGCGCCGCCGAGGATCCCCTGGCGCGGGAACAGCCGACGCTGACGACGGTGAACTTCGCGCAGTCACCGGTCGACGACCCCGAGTCGAGGCTGATCGGCTCCATGTACCAGTCGGTGCACGCGAAGGCCGACATGATCGTCACCGACGCGTCGTCGTGGTTCTATGACGGGTGCAACCTCAGCGACGGGCACGCGTTCCCCGACATGATCCTCGGCGAGTACGACCGCTACGTCCCGTCCATGCCGGGTCCGGGCAACGTCGACGTGCTCGCGCACTCACCGGTGCCCGGGCAGTCCAACTGGTCCGACCTGACCTACTACACGGCACCGGGCAACGGCGGCGGCGTGCTGGCGTCGGGTTCCGCCAGTTTCGTCTCCATGCTCTCGACGACCGGCGCCATCCCGTCGCTGGTCATCCCGGGGCCCTTCCCGGGCATCACCGACGTCGTGCGCCGGGCCATGGAGAACGTCTACGGCCGCTTCGGGTTGGGGCCGGCCAGCTCCTACGGCGCCTCGGCCGGCAACTGGACGGAGATCTACACCGGCGCCGCGGCCAGGGCCGGCACGGCGGCGGGCACCGTCTCGGCCTGACGCGCGCCCGGCGCGCCACCCGACCGCAACCGCGCGTGCCACCACTTCGACGCGCCACCCCCCTACGATCGAACCGCAGAAATGGCGAAATCCGACCCACACCGCTTCCGGGCGCGCCGACCGCTCGCCTGGGGCATGTTGGCCACTGCCGGACTCGCAGGCCTGGTGCTCAGCGCCTGCACCTCGTCGCCGACCAAGCACGCCGACGCACCGAAGCCCAAGCCCAGCACGACGACGTCGACGGTGCCGCCGCCGGCCTGCCCGCTCACCGGTGAGCCGGCCCCGGGTCGCACGGTCCCCCAGCGCCCGGCGATGGCGGTGAAGATCGACAACTACTCCGCCGGCCGGCCGCAAGCCGGCCTGGACAAGGCCGACATCGTGTTCGAGGAGCCGGTCGAGGGCGGCATCACCCGCTACGCCGCCGTGTTCCAGTGCCAGGACGTGGCGCTCATCGGGCCCGCCCGCTCGGCCCGCAACATCGACATCGGCATCCTCGGGCAGCTGGGCAACCCGCTCATCGCCCACGTGGGCGGCATCAACCCGGTGCTCGCCAACATCGAGGCCTCCCCGCTCGTCAACGTCGACCTCGGCGCCAGCAACTCGTTGATGATCCACCCCCCCGGCCGCGTGTCGCCCGACGCCGACTTCACGTCGACCGCCATCGTCTACGGCACGCATCCGACCATGACCACGCCGCCGGCGCCACTGTTCACCTACTCGGCGGCGACCCCGCCGGGGGGCAGCCCGGTCTCGGTCGTGCACATCCCCTTCTCGGGCACCTCCAACGTTTACTGGAAGTGGAACCCCAAGACCAACACGTTCCTGCGCTTCTACAACGTCCTGAGCCCCGACATGCTGGCCGACAACGTGCAGAACGCCGCCGCCAACATCGTGCTGCAGTACGTCCAGATCAGCTACGGGCCCTGGCTGGAGAACTCCGAGGGCGGGCAGGAGGTCCAGGCCGACCTGTACCCCAACGCGAGCGGCACCGCCGTCGTCTATCGCAACGGCGTCGCCATCCCCGCCACCTGGCACCGCTCCACGCTCGGGTCGCCCACCCAGTTCGTGAACGCGTTCGGCGTGCCGATCCCCTTGACCCCGGGGCAGACCTGGGTCGAGCTGGTGCCCAGCACCATCATGGCGACGAACACGCCGTAACGCTCAGCGCAGTGGCTTGCGCGCCACCAGGGCCAGCAGCAGACAGTCCTCGGCCACCGCGAACACACCGGGGTGCGCGCTGGCCTCGGCCTCGTCGAACACGCCGGCCGCCGCGCCGCGCCGCATGAGGTTGAGCCCCTTGCACTCCGTGACCTCGAAGCCGGCGCCGCCGAGCTTGGCCACCAGCTCGGCGGCGCCGTACTCGATCTTGTGGTCGTGGTTCATCGGCGCGTCGGAGCGCAGGCGCCACAGCGGCCCGTTCGGGGTGTCCAGGCAGAACCACCCACCCGGTGCGAGCACCCGGAACGCCTCTCGCACGACCTGGTCCCCGTCGTCCTCGGTGACGTGCTCAATCGACTGGCCGCTGTAGACGAGGTCGAACGAACCGTCGTCGTAGCGCCCGAGGTCGACCATGGAGTGGAACGCGAACTCGACGGGCCCGAGCTCGGAGAGCACCGGCTCGCCACTCGAGCCGCCCTGGTAGATCTCGTCGCGCTCGCCGACGGGCAGGTCGACGACCACCAGGCGCTCGAAGGGGTAGGGATAGCCGAGGTGCACCAGCGCCCCGTCGGGCAGCCCCTGGTGCGTCCCCCCGAGGTCGAGGATGCGGGCGGCCCGGGGCAGGCCGGCCACGAACTCGCTCCGGCTGACGTGCATGGAGAGCAGGACGTTGCCGATGGGCACGCGGCGGCGGAACTCCTCGGAATGGGCCAGCGCCTCGGCGACGCCGTGCCGGGACAGCTCCCCCGTCGCCAGCTTGCGGCCGTAGTCGGCGGCGCCGGCGGGGTCGGGTTCGCGATCGAGGACGACGTTGAAGGCCAGGCGCACCGACTGCTTGGGGGGCAGGTAGCGGAAGGGCACGGTGGGGACGACGCGGTCGAGGACGCGGTACGCCCGCTGCTTCCACTCCCTCGACGGCATCGCACCATTGTGGCTGCTGCGTGCCGTGCCACCGGCCCCGGACACGAAGACCTCCGGACCGGTCACCCGTGGGAGTGGCGGGGACGGCCCGGAGGCTTCGGGTGCTGTGAGGTGCGGGGCAGCTAGGAGTCGAGCGTGATCGGCTGATCGTCGGGGTCGAGGGTGGTCTCGACGGCGTCGGCCCCACCCTCGTCCTTGGGGGCGAGGCAGTCGCGCACCCGGTCGTTGATCTCGACCATCAGCTGCGGGTTCTCCGAGAGGAACGTCTTCACGTTCTCCCGGCCCTGGCCGAGCTGCTCACCCTCGTAGGTGAACCAGGCGCCCGACTTCTTGATGAACCCCAGCTCGACCGCGACGTCGAGGAGCGAGCCCTCGCGGCTGATCCCCTTGCCGTACATGATGTCGAACTCGGCCTGCTTGAACGGTGACGAGCACTTGTTCTTGACCACCTTGACCCTGGTCCGGTTGCCGACCACGTCGGCCCCGTCCTTGATCGCCTCGATCCGGCGGATGTCGAGGCGGATGGAGGAGTAGAACTTCAGCGCGCGCCCGCCGGGCGTGACCTCTGGTGAGTTGTGGACCACGACGCCGTCCACGAGGTAGTTGTGGCTGTCCTCGACCTCGATGTCGAATCGCCGCATGGACCGGGTCGGGGGCTTGACGTGGATGTCGGTCACCGGGAGGGCCACGAGCTCGTAGCGCATGGGCGCGAAGTGGGGCTCGACGGCGAAGCGGCCCCGGTAGGTCGGGAGCAGCTTGTACTCCATGCTCGGATGCACGAACGGGGCGATCAGGGCGTGCAGCTTCGCCGTCTCGTCTTTGGCGAAGACCAGGAGGGCCTTCCTTTGCGCGCCGGAGGTGACCAGCTTGGCCCGGATGCCCCAGGTGTCGGCCAGGTACGCCACCAGGCGCTCCCGGGTCGCCGGCTCCATGGCCTCGACGCAGATGGTGGCCCGGCCGCTGAGTCCCGCCGTCCGGCTCTGCATCCCCTTCGAGCGGACAGTGAAGTTGGCGTCGTCCATGTACCACAGGGCGAGCGACAGCGGCGAGAGGCGCTTGAGGTAGTCGTCGTCGAAGACCTTCTTCTTGTCGACGTAGACACCTTGCCGCAGGGGCGCCAGTTCGGGCAGTGGTTGGAAGTCGTAGGTCACGACGCCGTCGGCCCGGACGTGGCGGCTGGACCCGATGTTGGAGAACAGGGAGGCCTTCCAGTCGGCGTACGCCGCCTGCTTGGCGCAGTGGGAATAACGGAACCGGGCGGCATGGCCACTGCGTGACGGCGACAGAGCGCCGTCACCCATGAGGGTGCCCGCCAGGGCCTCCCACTGGAACTCCGAGAGGTGGTGCGGCAGCGCCCCGAGCACCCGGTCGCCGACCTTGAGCTCGCCGGCCTCACGCCAGCCGCTCGGCGTACGGATCAGGTGGTTCGAGGTGCAGGCCAGCTGGGCCCGCCCGTTCTTCGCCGGCTTGGCCACGGTGATCTGCAGGAACTTGTCGGTGGTCCCGTTGTCGAACCAGCTGACGACCCGCTTGGGCACGATCGCCCCGATCTCGGGGTCGTAGGACAGCACTTCGACCGGGAGGCGCTGGTTGACGATCTTGCCGATCTTCTCCGTGCTGCCGTCAGCCAGGACGACCCGGGCCCCATAGGAAAAGCAGCCGTACATGACGCCTATCTTTTCCCGCAGCTGGTTGATGAAGATCGCGATGGTGCTCGACTTCGACAGCGTGCCGGTCAGCTTGCGCAGGGCCTGGGACATGAGGCGCGCCTGGAGGCCGACGTGGCTGTCCCCCATCTCGCCCTCGATCTCCGCCCGCGGGGTGAGCGCCGCCACCGAGTCGATGACCAGGACGTCGAGCGCTCCCGAGCGGATGAGCATGTCGGCGATCTCGAGCGCCTGCTCGCCGGTGTCGGGCTGCGAGATGAGGAGGTCGTCCACGTTGACCCCGATGGCCCGCGCGTACACCGGGTCCATGGCGTGCTCCGCGTCGATGTAGGCGCAGATGCCGCCGTTGCGCTGTGCCTCGGCCACCGCGTGCATGGCCAGCGTCGACTTGCCCGACGACTCGGGCCCGTAGATCTCGACGATGCGGCCCCGGGGGAGGCCGCCGATGCCGAGCGCGAGGTCCAGGGAGAGCGCGCCGGTGGGGATGGACTCGATGTTCATCCCGACGTTGTCGCCCATGCGCATGACCGAGCCCTTGCCGAACTGCTTCTCGATCTGGCCCAGCGCGGCGTCCAGCGCCTTCTCCCGTTCCGTTTCGGCCATCTCTCTCCTCCGTGTGTCTGTGCTCTGCGACCTGTGCCGGCCTCGACCGGTGCTCTGCGGCGACCTTACGGCAGGGGTGTGACGGGACCCGCCGGTGCTGCCCGTGGGCATCATAACGAACATGTGTTCGTAGGATGTGGATGTCCCGAACCGCGCCCTGCGCCGCCCCGGGGAACGGTCGCCCACCCGCCCGATTGTCCGCACCGGCCTGAACGGGCGGCCCGGCGGGCACGTGCGAAGCTGACGGGTCCCCAGGCACGACGTGCACACGAGAGGAGCGCAGCGGTGTTCGACAGAGTGCTGGTGGCCGGCGCGCTGCTCGGCGGCGCCTTGCTCGGGGCTGCCCTGGCCGTCGGCACCGTCCCGGCGTCGGTCGCCGCCGCCTCGACCCCCCCGCCCAGCGCCGCGACGCTGTACCGCGAGGCCTTCGCCACCACCACCGCCTGGTCGGTCCACTACGCCTCGGCGTCGACCGAGTCGAAGGTGACCCTGCTCGTGAGCGGCGACGCCGGCCCCGCCTCGGGGACCCAGATGGTCGCCACCGGGAAGGGGTCCCTCACCGACAACGCGACCATCGTCGTCATCGGGGGCATCACCTTCGTCAAGGGCAACGTGGGCGGGCTCGAGAACCTCGCCGGCATGAGCGCCTCCCAGGCGAACCTCGCCGCGGGCCAGTGGATCCAGTTCGCCACGACCAACGCCGCCTTCGCCCAGGTGGTCGCCGGCGTCCGCTCGCACGACGTCGCCCAGGAGCTGGCGCTGAAGGGGCCGCTCTCCCTCGGGCACCCGCGCACGATCGACGGCAACGCGGTCGACGCCATCGAGGGGACGCAGACGGTCACCGGCCACAAGTCCGAACGCGTCGTCCTCTACGTCCGCGCCCGGGGGACCCATGTCCCCGTGGAGGAGGACTCGGTGAACGCCAAGGGGCAGCGCACCGCCGCCGAGCACGTCACCTACTCCAACTGGGGCGAGATCGTGCGCCCGGTGGCACCGCTGGCCACGGTTTCCATCGGTCCGGTCACCACCACCTGATGGGGGTTGCGGCCGCCCGACCGCGACCGCCGCACGGCGCGTGGGAGGATGGCGGGGTCCCCGTACCGGCCCAGCGGGCGCCCCGCGCCCCCGGGCAGGCGCCCCCAGGAGAGTGAAGGTCATGCGCCCCATCCGCCCCCGTCGCACCGCGCCGGTCGCTGCCCCGGCGGTCGCGCTGGCGACACTCGCCGGCCTGGCTCTGCTCGTCGCCGGTCCGGCTGTCGTCGGCGCCGCGACGACCCCGAGCGCCCAGTCCGAGTACCAGGCCGCCCTCAAGGCGATCGGGACGGAGGGTGTCCACTTCTCCTCCGTGGCCTCGCAGAGCGGCGTCACCATCCGGGTCGACGGCGACACGGGCGCAAGCTCGGGCGCGCAGACCCTGACCGTGAAGAAGGGATCGCTCACCGAGCGCGTGAGCGCGCTCGTCGCCGGGTCCACCGGATACGTGAAGGGCAACGCGACCGCCCTCCACAACATCATCGGCCTCACGAACAGCCAGTCCTCCAAGTACGCCGGGAGCTGGCTCTCCTTCCCCACCTCCAACGGCGCCCTCGGCGAGCTCGTCAGCGGGCTCTTGAATTCGCAGGTCTCCAGCGAGCTCGAGATGAACGGGCCCTACACGTACGGCACCGCCACCACGGTGCACGGCCAGAAGGCCGTGGCGGTGCACGGCTTCGTGAACACGTCGGGCGGCAGCAAGGCGCCGGTGCTCCTCTACATCGCGGCCTCCGGCACACCGCTCCCGCTCCAAGAGGTCACCAACCCCGGGAGTGCGGGGGGCACGACGGCCATCCACGGCACCGTCACCTTCTCCAAATGGGGCGAGAAGACATCCGTGAGCGCGCCCACGAGCTCTTCCTCGCTGCTCAAGCTGGTGCCGAGCGCCACGTCGGGCGCCACCTCCACCACGGCGGGCTAGGCACGTGCCCCCGGTGCTGCACGCGGCCCTGGGGGACATCACCGCGGAACAGGTGGACGCGATCGTCAACGCGGCCAATCGCCACCTGCTCGGCGGTGGCGGTGTCGACGGCGCCATCCACCGTGCCGCGGGCGCCGAGCAACTGCAGGCCGCGTGCCGCGCCATCGGGGAGTGCCCGCCCGGGCAGGCCGTGGTCACCGACGGGTTCGACCTGCCGGCGCGCCACATCATCCACACCGTGGGGCCGGTCTGGCAGGGGGGCGGGGCGGGCGAGCCCGAGACGCTCGCGTCGTGCTACCGCAGCGCGCTCGCCGTCGCCGACGCGGTGGGCGCCCGTACCCTCGCCTTCCCGGCGATCTCGACCGGTGTGTTCGGCTATCCCCCGGCGCTGGCCGCCGAGGTCGCCGTGACAACCGTCCGCGCGGCGGACACCGACGTCACCATCGTCCGCTTCGTCGCCTTCGACGCGGGCACCCTCGGGCACTACCGGGCGCTGCTCTGAGCCGTTGCGCGTCGGTCGGCGTCAGGAGCTGAGGTCGTAGACGGTCACACCGCCCACGGTCTCGGCCGTGTAGTGCGACTCCACCCATGAGGTGATCTGCGACGCGTCGTCGCTCGTGCCGCCCGCACCGCCCCCCGGGCCGGCGCCACGACCACCGGCGATGAAGTAGTGGATCTTGCCCTGGGCGACGTCGTGCTCGAACTGGGCCAGTGTGGGTGCCGGGTCGGTCCCGTTGAAGCCGCCGATGGCCATCACCGGCTCACCGCTGGCGAGCTGGTAGCCGGCGGCCGAGTTCGCGCTCACCGTCGCCGCGGCCCAGGTGTAGCGCCCGGCATTCGCCTGCAACAGCCTGGTCAGCGCGGGGTTGGACTGGCTGGCGTTCAGGATCCCGCCGGCACCGCCGCCTCCCCTGAAGGCCCGGCCGAAGCCGCCGGCGCCGAACGAGGGCGCCGCCCCCCCGGGGAACCCACCCGGGAAGGCGCCGTTGCCGGTGCCGGTGCCGGTGCCGGCTCCTGGGAAGCCACCGCCGAACGACGGTGCCCTGCCGCCGGGGAAGCCGCCCCCGGGGAAGCCACCGCCGGCGAAGGCACGGGCGCCGCCGGGGCCACCGCCAGGGAAGCCACCGCCGGGGCCACCGAGGCCGCCGGCGGGCGAGGGGGTCACCGACGGGATGGCCCCGTTGTGCGGGGTGGCCGCCGTGGCGACCGTCGAGAACAGGGGTGCGGCGAGGGCGGCACCGAAGCCGAGCGCGGCGACGAGGGCGACGGCGAGCTTCGGGACCGTGCGCAGCAACGGCAGCGCGAGGATCGCGACGACACCGAGCGCGCCGACCACCGCCACGAAGGGGCGCAGTGCGGGGAACCAGTCCGGGGTCCGCCCGAGGAGCACGCAGCTCCAGATGACGGTCGCCGCCAGACCCGCCGCGAGTCCGACGCGCCCGGCCCAGCTGTCGCGGCGCTCCCACAGGCCCATGGTCGCGATCCCGACCAGGCCGCCGAGCGGCGCCGCCAGGGCGATCAGGTAGTAGGGGTGGACGATGCCCTGGGCCAGGCTGATGACGAGGCCCGTGCTCACCAGGGAGCCGCCCCACAGCAACAGCGCCGCACGCTCGCGGTCGGTGCGCCGGGCCCGAAGGGTGATCCCGAGCAGGACTGCGCCCATCACCAGGGCGCCGGGCAGCAGCCACGACATCATGTTCCCGAACTCGGAGTTGAAGAGCCGGGTGAACCCGGTCGGGCCCCACATGCTCCCGGCGACCCGCCCCCCGCCGACGCTGCCGGTCTCGTTGCCGCTGAGCCGGCCGAACCCGTTGTAGCCGAAGATGAGGTTCAAGATGCTGTTGTTCTGCGAGCCGCCCACGTACGGTCGGTCGGCTGCCGGGGTGAGCACCACGGCGGCCACCCACCAGCCGGCTGCCACAAGCACGGACAGACCCATGACGGCGACCTGCCACACCCGCCGCCACCAACCCGTGGGGGCGGCGAGCAGGTAGACGACGGCCATCACGGGAAGGATCAGGAAGGCCTGCATCATCTTGGTGATGAAGCCGAAGCCGATCAGCGCGCCGGCCAGGACGAGCCACTTGGTCTGCGCCCGCTCCAGGCCGCGCATGGTGGCGTACAGCGCGCCGGCGAGCAGCATGGCGAGCATGGCGTCGGGGTTGTTGTAGCGGAACATCAGGGCGGCCACCGGCGTCAGGGCGACGACGGCGCCCGCGAGCAGTGCCGCCTGCGCGCTGAACCAGCGCCGCACGGACAGGTAGACCAGGCCGACCGTCGCCACGCCTTCGAGCGCCTGTGGCGCCAACACGCTCCACGAATTGAGCCCGAAGATGCGCGCCGAGATCTCCATCGGCCACAGGAACGCCGGAGGCTTGTCGACGGTGATGAAGTTGGACGAGTCCGACGACCCGAAGAAGAACGCCTTCCAGCTCTTGGTGCCCGCCTGCACCGCGGCCGAGTAGAAGGAGTTGCCCCACCCGCTCGCCCCCAGGTCCCACAGGTAGAGGACGGCCGTGGCCGCGAGGAGCGCGAGGAGGGCCGGCCGCACCCAGGGCGCGTCGCTCTCCTTGCCTCGCACGAAGCGGGCCACCGGGCCGCGGCGCGGACCGGGCGGCCACTGGCCGGCGGGAGGGACGGTCGACACGACACCGGCGGGGGCGTCGTCGAGTTGGCGTGGCGGGTCGAGCACCGCCACGGGGGCATCGGGGGCGGGTGTGAGGTCCGTCATCGTGACAACTCCAAGGGGTCGGCGCCGGCGTGAGCGCAAGGGCGGAAGATCCAGGCCCGCAGCACGGCGAAGCGGAAGACGGCGGCGACCAGGTTGGCCACCGTGATGGCGACGAGCTCGGGGAGGAGCGCGCCGGGAGCGGCCCATTGGGCGACGAGGAGGCCGAGCGTCGTGCAGCCGAGGCTCACGGCGTAGAGGCCGCCCGCGACGGCGAGGAGACGGCCACGCCGCGCCTGACCGTCGGTGGTGCTGGACAGCTCGCGGTGCACCGCAGTGTTGAACAGGGTGGCGATCGCCATGGCGACGGCGTTGGCACCGAGGGGGCCGAGGAGCGGGCGCCAGGCGACGAAGAGGAAGAGATAGCCGAGCGTCGAGATCACCCCGACGCCGGCGAAGCGCATGAGCTGGTCGGCTGCCACCTCGTTGGAGCGGATCCGGCGCACGCCCTTCGGACGCCGCACGATCATCCGCCACACGCCGCGCAGGTCGTCGGCGGCGGTCGACACGATGTCCACCCGCGAATCGAGGTCGTCGACCCAGTCGACCGGGACCTCGCCGATGCGCAGGCCCAGCCGCTCGGCCGTGACGAGCAGCTCGGTGTCGAAGAACCACTCGTCGTCCTCGACCAGGGGCAGCAACACGTCGGCGGCGTCCCGCCGCAGCGCCTTGAACCCGCACTGGGCGTCGCTGAACCGTCCCCGCAGGGTGAGCTTCAAGATGAGGTTGTAGGCCCGTGAGATGAGCTCGCGCTTGGGGCCGCGCACCACGTGCGCACCGGGCGCGAGGCGTGACCCGATCGTGACGTCGCGATGACCCGACAGCAGCGGCGCCACGAGCGGGAGCAGCGCGGCCAGCGACGTGGAGAGGTCGACGTCCATGTAGGCGACGACGGGAGCGTCGCTGGTCGACCAGGCCGAGCGCAACGCGTAGCCCCGGCCCTTGCGCGGCAGATGGATGGCCGCGACACCGGTCACGGTGGCGGCCAGCTCGCTCGCCACCTCGTAGGTGGCGTCGGTGCTGGCGTTGTCGACGATGGTGACGAGAGCCCGGAAGGGGAACGACTCGTCGAGGAAGCGACGAAGCGCAGTGATCCTCTCCGCCAGCTGGGCCGCCTCGTTGTAGACCGGGACCACGATCTCGACGTCCACCGGGGTGCGGCGGGGGTCTGTGTCCGCCTCCACGGGGGCCAGGGCTGTCATGGCAGTCATGGTGTCGAACCGGCCTCGCACCTCCGTGAGGCTCGGCTGTGGGCCCGGTGTGAAAATTCGGCCGCGTCGCCTGGCTGGCTCAGGCCACCGATTCGGGCGCCGGGGTCACCGGGATCGGGGCGTCGTCGGGTATGACGTCCCACTCCGGCGCGGGCTCCTGCTCGGGTCCGGACTCCGGCTCGGGGCGGGTCAGGGGGATCCGCACGCTGATGAGCATGCCCTGCCCGGGGGCCGAAGTCGCCGTGACGGTGCCGCCGTGCGCGGCCACGATGGCCGCGACGATGGAGAGGCCCAGGCCGCTGCCGCCGCTCGTGCGCGCCCGTGCCGGGTCGGCCCGGTAGAAGCGTTCGAAGACCCGCCGGGCCTCCTCGGCGGGCATGCCGGGACCCGTGTCGCGCACCTCCACCTCGGCCTCGTCGCCGACCTGGTCCACGCGTACCGTCGTCATCGTCCCCGCCGGGGTGTGGGCCCGGACGTTGGCGAGCAGGTTGTCGATGACCTGGCGGAGGCGGTCCCTGTCACCGATCACCTCGACGGGATGCGCGGCCCAGAAGCGCACCGGCCACTCCGGCCCGACCGCGGTGGCCGTACGGACGGCGTCGGAGATGAGGGCGACCAGTTCGACGGGCGTCGACTCCATGGGTACGCCCTCGTCCAGGCGGGCCAGCGTGAGCAGGTCGTTGACGAGTCGATCCATGCGAGCCGTCTCCATGCGGATGCCGGCCATCACGCGTGGGAGGTCGTCGGAGTTGGCCGCGGCACCGCGCTCGAAGAGCTCGGCGTAGGCCGAGACGGCGGCGATGGGCGTCCGGAGCTCGTGCGACGCGTCGGCCACGAACTGGCGCAGGTGTTGATCCGATTCCTTCAACCGGGCCTCGGAGGCCAGGCGGGCGGAGAAGGCCGCCTGGATCCGCTCGAGCATCACGTTGAGCGCCCGGGCCAGCCGGCCGACCTCTGTCGACTGCTCGGCTCCGGGGACCCGTTGGTCGAGGTTGCCCGCCGCGATGGAGTCCGCCGTGCGCTCGACGTCCTCCAGAGGGCGAAGGCCGAGGCGGACCAGCCACCAGCCCGCTGCCAGTGCGAACACCAGTGCTCCAGCGGTGACGGCCAATTCGATGAGGAAGAGCGTGTGCAACGTGCTGTTCTGGTCGACCAGCGGTTGGGCCTGCACCAGCACGTCTCCGTCGAACCGCGGGTTGAACTGCGGGCCTGAGATCTTCTCCGCCCGCACTCGGAACGAGGGCCCGCCCGCGGCGATCGCACCGGTGGTGAATTGCGCCACCTGCGAGCCGTCCCGTTGTGCGCTGAACCCCGTGATCGGTGACGGGAGCGCGGGGCGGTACGGGTGTTCGCCGACGTAGGCCGGGCACTCCAGTCCCTGGACGACCTGCCCGGACGTCGTCGTCACACCGATGTAGTTGATGCCCGAGACGTTCGCGAAGCCTTCGCTCGGGGGCCCACCGCCCGAATTGCCGACCGGCCCGCCGCCGAAGTCGTGCTGGGGCGAAGGACAGGTGGGCGCGCCGGTGAGCACGTTCTGCCTCAGGTTCGGCGGCTGCCGTGCCAGCTGTTGGTCGACCTGGTTGTAGAGCGACGTCCGCAACGCCGAGTAGGTGGCGAAGTCGGCCACGACGAGCGCGACGATGGAGATGGCCCCGACCGCGAGCAGGAGCCGGAGCCGCAGCGACACTCAGGCAGCCCCGTTGGCGGACTCTGGCTCGCGCAGGGTGTACCCCACCAGGCGGATCGTGTGGATCAGGGGCGGACCGAACTTCTCGAGCTTCTTGCGCAGGTAGCTGACGTAGGTCTCCACCACGTTGCCGTCGCCGCCGAAGTCGTAGTGCCAGACGTGGTCGAGGATCTGCGCCTTGGAGAGCACGTGGCGCGGGTTGAGCATGAAGTAGCGCAGCAGGTTGAACTCCGTCGCGGTGAGGTTGATCGCGTTGCCGGCGCGTCGCACCTCGTGTGCGCTCTCGTCGAGCTCGAGATCGGAGAAGCGCAGGATCCCGTCGTCCTCGGGCTCGTAGCCCGTGCGGCGCAGGATGGCGTGCACCCGGGCGATCACCTCCGCGAGCGCGAACGGTTTCGTGACGTAGTCGTCGCCCCCCACGGTCAGCCCGGCCAGCTTGTCCGACAGCGTGTCCCGGGCGGTGAGGAAGAGAACGGGCACGCGGACCCCGTCGGCGCGCAGGCGCCGCGTCACCTCCAGGCCGTCGAGGTCGGGCAGCATGACGTCGAGGATCACGAGGTCCGGCGGGTCCTCCTGAGCCTGGGCCAGCGCCTTGCGGCCGGTCATCGCCTCGTCGACGACGAACCCCTCGTAGCGCAGCGACGTGGCCACCGCATCGACGATGGAGGGCTCGTCGTCCACCACCAGGACCCGCGGTCCGTTGTCCGTCTTCACTGGTCATACCTCCCTGTGGCACAGGGTCGCGCCCCGGACTCCCCTCCCAGTGTGACCCCGCTGTGGGCCTCCTGTGAACGCGGGTGGTCAGCTCAAGGGGGCGTCGAGGGCACGTCGGAGCAGGTCAAGGGCCGATATGGCCCCGTACTGGCGCACGCGCTCGCGGTCGCCCGGCAGCCGCAGTTGGCGGCTCTGGGTCGGCTCACCCGGCAGGGCCAGACCGACGAAGACGGTGCCCGGCGCCACCCCCTCCTGCTCGTCGGGCCCCGCCACCCCGGTGATGCCGAGCCCGACGTCGGCGCCTGTCACCCGGGCCGCGCCCTCGGCCATGGCCGCTGCGGCCGACTCGGTGACCACCGGCCCGGCGGGCACCCCCAGGACGTCGAACTTGACCTGCGAGTCGTAGGCCACGACCCCGCCGCGGAACCAGGCCGACGCACCGGGCACGTTGACCAGGCGGGAGGCGATGAGCCCTCCGGTGAGCGATTCCGCCACGCCGAAGGTCAGCCCGCGCGCCACCAGGCGCCCGGCGACCGCCACCTCCATCGTCTCGTCGTCGATCCCGAAGACGATGTCCCCCAGGCGCTCGTCGACGGCGCGACGCACCTCCGCCTCCTCCTTGTCGAGCAGGGCGGTGACATCGTCGAGCGTGCGGGCGCGGGAGGTGATGCGGACCTTGATGCCCTCGATGCCCGAGGCGAGGAAGGCGAGTGTGACGTCGCCGCTCGCATCGAGCACATCGATGCGATCCTGGAGGGCCTCGGCGAGCCCCGACTCGCTTGCCCCCCAGGTGCGCAGGACACGGCTGGCGATGACCCCTTCCTCGCCGGACTCGGCCATGCGGGCCCGCAGGTCGGGGAGGATGGCGCGGTCGAACATCTCGGCCATCTCGTAGGGCACGCCGGGGACGGCGTAGATGACCTTGTTGCCCAGCGGGCAGATGAGCCCGGGGGCCGTGCCGCCGACCTGGGGGATGACGGTGGCGCCCTGCGGGACATCGGCCTGGCGTGCGTTGTTGGCCGACATGGCGCGACCCCGGGCTGCGAAGAAGGCGTCGATGCGCTCGGTGATCTCCGGGTCACGCACGAGCTCGACGTTCATGACCGCCGCGATGGCCTCGCGGGTGATGTCGTCATGGGTGGGTCCGAGGCCCCCGCACACGATGACGCCGTCGCTGCGCGCCAGCGCGGTGCGCAGCGCCAGGGTGATGCGTCCGTGGTTGTCACCGACGGCCTGATGGAAGTGGGAGGCGACCCCGTTGGCGGCAAGGCGGTCGCCCAGCCAGGCCGAATTGGTGTCGGCGATCTGGCCCAGCAGGAGCTCGGTGCCCACCGCCACGATCTCGATCCTCACCGGCGTGACCTTACGGGGCGGACGGCCGGTGCAGCGCCCTACGGCCGTCGAGCAGGTACTCGGCGCCGGTGTAGAGCGTCAGGGCGCAGGCGAACCAGATCGTGGCGATTTGGAGCGTGTGCTGGTGGGCCAGCGGCGGGATGATGACGGTGCCGATCGCGATGTCCTGCACCAGCGTCTTGAGCTTGGCCGACTTGCGCGCCGGGATGGACACGCCCCGGCGGCCGACCCACGAACGGTAGAGCTGCATCCCGACTTCGCGGACGGCGATGAGGATGACCGGGAACCAGGGCAGGTGACCCTGGGCGGCCAGGGTGAACATGGCGCCGAGGACGCACGCCTTGTCGGCCAGCGGGTCGAGGAAGGCGCCCGAGCGGGTGGTGCCGTGGCGACGGGCCATGTAGCCGTCGAGGCCGTCGCTGCCGGCGAGGACGATTCCGACCACGACGTTGATCCACGACGCCCCCCACACGACGAGCATCACCACGTAGACGGGCGCGGCCAGGAGCCGGGCGACCGTCACGGCGTTGGCCGGCGTGACGAGCGCGCTCGGCCCGAAGGTGAACCCGGGGTGGCCCGGGGGGCCGGGGTGCTCGTGCGTGGCGTCGCTCATACGAGTTCCCGATCGTGCGCGGGCAGGCCGTGGAGGTCGGGGCCCTCCGCTCCGGTGATGACCACGTCGACGAGGCTTCCCACCCGGAGGTCCGCCGGGAGTCGCACGACGCCGTCGATCTCGGGCGCCTCGTGCACGGTACGGCCCCGCCCCGGTGCGTCGACGAGGACACGGTGCGCCTCGCCGATGAAGCGGTCCCGGCGGTTCGCGGTGATGGCATCCTGCAGCTCCGTGCACTCGCGCAGGCGCTCGAGGGCCAGCTCGGGCGCCACCTGGTCGGGCAGTCCGGCGGCATGGGTTCCCTCCTCTTTGGAGAAGGGGAAGAAGCCGGCCCAGTCGAGCTGCGCGTCCTGGAGGAACTGCAGGAGCAGGTCGTGGTCGCGCTCGGTCTCGCCCGGGTAGCCGAGGATGAACGAGGAGCGGAACGTGGCGGTCGGTTCGGCCGACCTGATGTCGGCGATGCGGCGCACGAAGCGCTCGCCGTCGCCCCAGCGGCGCATGCGGGCGAGCAGCGGGCGCGCCACGTGCTGCAGCGAGAGGTCGAAGTACGGCACACCCGTGGCCAGGACGGCCTCGATCAGCTCGTCGGTCAGGCCGGACGGGTAGAGGTAGAGCAGCCGGGTCCGCTCGACCCGGGCCGACACGGCGCGCGTGAGGGCGGCGATCGGCGCGGTGCCGTTGGCCGTGTGGGTGCGCCGGCCGGGCCCCGACCTGTCCCGCCCGTACGACGCGAGGTCCTGGGCGACGAGGACGATCTCGCGCAGCGGCGGGGTGCCGGGTGCCGGCACCAGCAACGCGTCGACCTCGGCCAGCACCTCCTCCGGCGGACGCGACCGCTGCTTGCCCCGGAACGACGGGATGGCGCAGAAGCCGCAGATGCGGTCGCACCCCTCGGCGACCTTGACGTAGCCCCACGGCGCCCGGGCGGCGGGACGGGGGAGCTCGAGGAGGTCGAAGGCGTGCGTCGCGACCTCCGGCGCGGAGGCGGTGCCGGTGCGCGGCACGCCGAGGGTGACCGGGACGGCACCTTGGGGCGCGGGCGGCGTCACCGACGTCAGGTCCCGGCCGAAGCCGGCCACCAGGTCGACCTCGGGAAGCGCGTCACGCAACTCGTCGCCGTAGCGCTCGGCCATGCACCCCGTCACGACGAGGCGCGCCCCGTCCCTGCGCAGCTCGGCCAGCTGCAAGACCGTGTCGATCGACTCCTGGCGGGCGGCGTCGATGAAGGCGCACGTGTTGACGACGACGAGATCGGCCCGGTCGGGGTCGGACGCGCGGTCGTACCCCTGCGCCTCCAGATAGCCCTCCAGCTTGTCGGAGTCCACCTGGTTCTTCGGGCACCCCAGGGTCTGCAGCCAGTACCGACCCACGCTCACGCACACTCCTCGCACCAGGCCGGTTCCCGCCGGGGTGACGGTTACGGCAGGCCCGCTGTGGCGGGCCGATGTTCCGGGAAGCCCGGCACCAGCTGCCGGCTCCCGAGCGGAGAGGGAGGGATTTGAACCCTCGGACCCGGTTGCCCAGGTCAACTCATTAGCAGTGAGTCCGATTCGGCCGCTCTCGCACCTCTCCAGCAGGACTTTTGCATTTCGGAGGACACGCTTGTCCATAACTTGTCCATAATCGATACGCTGAAGTCCGTGAAGGGAAGCCTACGTGAACGCTCGCCAGGCGTTTGGCAGGTCAGGGTGGCTCTCGGCCGTGACCCGGCAACCGGCGGGTACCGATACGCGGCGACCACCGTTCACGGGGGCCGGCGAGCGGCGCAACGGGCGGCGGCGCAACTCGTGAATGACGCGTCGAAGGGCCACATCCCGCTGACCAAAGAAACCTTCGGAGGATTGTTGACCCGGTGGCTCGACCACATCGAGGCGCGGGGCCGGGCCCCTAAGACGCTCGTCGAGAACCGCCGCATGGCCGCCACCATCGCCGAGGAACTGGGAACCAAAGATCTGCAGAAGCTCCGGGGCCGCGACCTCGACGCGTTCTACGACCGGCTGGGTCGCCGAGGCCTTTCGGCCACCAGCGTCCGCCGCTACCACGCAGTGTGCTCAGCCGCCCTCAACCAGGGCGTGCGGTGGGGGCTGCTCGAGCACTCACCGGCCGGCCAGGCGACGCCACCGAGCCTGGAAAGCAACGAGCCCGAGGCGCCGACGCCCGAAGAGGTCAAGCTGCTCATCGAACGGGCGCAGTCGAAGGATCCCGAGCTCGCCACCCTCCTCTTCGTGGCGGCGACGACCGGATGCCGGCGGGGAGAGCTCTGTGGGCTGCAGTGGTCGGACGTGGACCTCGAGGAGGGTCTCCTGCTGGTCCGGCGATCCGTCTCGGATCTTCCGGGGCGGGTCGAGCTCCGGTCGACCAAGACCGGACATATCCGGAAGATGGCGCTCGACCCCGCGACGGTCGCCGTCTTGGAGCTGCAGAAAGAGCGGGCCGCCGAGCGCTGCGAAGCGGTCGGCGTACGGCTCGTCCCGGATGCGTTCGTCTGGTCCCACGCACCGGATTGGTCGGAGCCCCTCCGGCCTGGCGGCGTCACCTCTCGCTTCATCGCCCTCCGCAACGAGCTCGGACTGAAGCACATCAAACTTCACCACCTCCGCCATTTTGCGGCCACGGTCATGTTGGCCGGGGGCGTCGATGTCCGGACCGTAGCGGGGCGGCTGGGGCACTCTCGTCCGACGCTGACGCTTCAGACCTACGCGCACGTGATGGAGGTCACCGACCGTCGGGCCGCCGCGGTGGTCGGCGGGAGCATCTCTGCAACACAGGCCGTCGACGGTTCATCAGAAGCCTGACGCCGTTGCACGGCTCGTGGACGTCCACAAGAACGTCCACACCAACGTCCACACCCCTGGTCAACCGGTACTTTTCGTCGGCGTCACAACGCGCACTCCAGAGCTGTCAAGGGCGGCAGAGCCGAGGCGACCGACGTGTTGGGCGCCGTACCTTGACAGCTCGAAGACTGAACTGATGGACACAATGGATTGGGCCGGCCGGGAACGGCCGGCCTGGATGCGATTTGTCCCAGCGGATTTGGGATCCCGTCGCCCTCCGCCGAGTTTGCGCCTTGAAATCGGGGTCCGGACCGGAGGTGCAACTGTGTGTCCTATTCCGACGTCGGAGTAATACACATAATGCCGACCCCCGGATTATCCCGAGGTGCTGGCGCGGGGCGGTCGTTCGTCCTGATGGCCTGAGAGTTCCGGGGAGCCGGACTCGGCATAATCCTCGGCCCGATCCAAGACTCTCTTCCTTCACGCAGAAGGAGGAGAAAGATGGACCAGCTCAACTCAACAACACCCCGTGGACTCGTCGGGGTGGCGGACTATCGGGAGTATCTCGAGCGCGAACGGGGCCTGGCGCCGCTCACGGTTCTCGGATACGTCTCGACGGCGGAGGCGTTCCTCGAGCGCGTCGGTGCTGCCGATCCGGCCGCGATCGGCGCTTTGGACACCGGAGACGTGACCGACTTCTTGCTGGCCGAGTCGTCACGTGGGCTAAGCCCGCGGACGGTCAACGAGGTCGTGGTGCGGCTGCGCTCCTTCTTGCGCTACCTCTTCGTCCAAGGCTTCATTGACAGGCCGTTGGCCCAGGCAGCGCCCTGGCTGGCCGGTTCTCGGGTCCAGGCCCTGCCTAAAGACCTTGAGCCCGGCATCGGGCCGCGGCTGCTCGAGGCGACACCGGCCGACACGCTGGGTGGTGCGCGCGACCGCGCCATCTTGAGCGTGCTGATCCGCTTGGGGCTGCGGACCTGTGAGGTCAGCCGTCTGGAGTTGGACGACATGGACTGGCGCAGCGGTGTGCTGACCATCCGAGGCAAGGGCGCGGCGACCGACGAGCTGCCATTGCCCGACGACGTGGGGCGGGCCCTGAGCGAGTACCTGTGCCGCCGCGGGCCCGACCCCAGCTGTCGATCCGTCTTCCTGGCTCTGACTCGGGGCGGCCCCATGACACCGACGGCCGTGCGCGCTGTGGTGCGACGGGCCTGCTCCCGGGCAGGCGTTCCCGACGTTGCTCTGCACCGGTTTCGCCATGCTGCGGGTGCCCGCCTCCTCGAGTGCGGTGCTGCCCTGCCCGAGATCGGCCAGCTGCTGCGCCATCACCACCTCCAGACGACGGCCCTCTATGCCCGCGTCGACCTCGGCGCGCTATCGAGCGTGGCGGGACCCTGGCCCGGAGCACGGTCATGACCGAGCTCTGCACTCTCCTCGACGAGTACCTGTCCTTGCGCCGAGCCGTCGGCTTCAAGGTGGTCCAGCTCGGCCACGACCTGCCAAAGTTCGTCGCCTTCTGCGAAGAAGAGGGGGCGCGTACCATCACGACGGAATTGGCCCTGCGCTGGGCCGGCCAAGGTCCCAACGCGCCCCGCCGTCTGGGCGAAGTCCGCGTCTTCGCCCGCTACGTTCAAGCCGTCGACCCGGCCACCGAGATCCCACCGGCCGGCCTGCTGCCCCAACGCTCGCGTCGGCGGGTCCCCACCTTGGTTTCCGAGGACCAGGTGGCCGACCTCATGGCTTCGCTGCGCACGCTCGACCCGCCGTTGCGAGGAGCCACGGCAGAGACCGTCGTCGGGTTGCTCTGGGCGAGCGGCCTGCGGGTGGGCGAAGCCGTCGCCCTCGATCGCTGCGACGTGTGCTTCGATGACGGGCTGCTGCGTGTGCGGCGCTCGAAATACAACAAGGACCGACTGGTGCCGCTCAGCGGGAGTGCGCTGGCCGCGCTTGGCGCCTATGCCAGACGCCGTGACCGGCTGTGCCCAACGCCGAGAACGACACGGTTCTTCGTGACCCCGGGTGGTGATCCCCTCGGCTATCAGCGACTGCGGAACGACTTCTGCGAGGTGCTCGAGCGGCACCCCATGAGAGATACCCAGCCCCGCTTGGGGGATCTGCGGCACGCCTTCGCCGTGCGGACCTTGCTTGGTTGGTATCGGGCCGGACTCGACGTCGAGGCCCTCCTGCCGCGCCTGTCCACCTATCTCGGGCACACGACCCCGGCCTCGACCTACTGGTACTTGCACGCGGCACCCGAGCTGATGGCCATTGCCGCCGAGCGTCTCGAGCCGATCGGGCCGGTGCTGCCATGAGCGCCATCGCCCCCAGCCTCGAGGCCTTCTTCACCGAGCGCCTGGGTCATCAGCTTGAGGCCAGTCCGCACACGGTGGCCGGCTATCGCGACGCCCTGCGGCTTTTCGTCACCTTCGCGGCGACCCGGACCCACAAGGAGCCCTCGGCCCTCGACTTCGCCGATATCGACGCCGAGGTGGTGGGCGCCTTCTTGGACCACCTCGAGCACGATCGTCACAATGGCGTGCGCACCCGCAACGTCCGCCTGAGCGCGCTCCGCTCGTTCTTCCGCTACGCCTCTTATCGCGAGCCGGCCCATGCCGAGCTGATCGCCCGGGTGCTGGCCATCCCCGAGAAGCGGGTCCGCCGCCACGTCGTCTCGTTTCTGACCCACGCCGAGCTCGAGGCCCTCGTGGCCAGTCCGGCACGCGACACCTGGCACGGACGCCGGGACCACGCGCTGCTCGTGGTCGCCGCCCAGAGCGGCTTGCGGGTGGCCGAGCTGGTCGGGCTGCGACGCGCCGACGTCGTCCTCGGCACCGGCGCTCACCTGCGCGTGCGGGGCAAGGGGAGGAAGGAGCGCTGTGTCCCGCTCACCCACCAGAGCGCGGCGGTGCTGCGCGAGTGGCTCAAAGAACGCGCCGGAGCCGACGCTGACGTGGTGTTCCCGACCATCAGGGGTGGCCCCCTCAGCCACGACGCCGTCTCCCTCCTGGTGACCCGGCACACCACCTCGGCCAGGATTCGCTGCCCGTCCATGTCGGCCAAGAAGGTCACCCCGCACGTGCTCCGGCACTCGTGCGCCATGGCCCTGCTGGCCGCCGGGGTCGACACCTCGGTCATCTCGTTGTGGCTCGGGCACGAGCACGTCCAGACGACGCAGATCTACCTCCACGGCGATCTGTCGCTCAAAGAGCAGGCTCTGGCCCGGACCGCGCCAACAGCCACCCGACCCGGTCGCTATCGCGCCCCGGACAAGCTGCTGGCCTTCCTCGAAAGCCTGTAGGACTATGCCGAGTGCCGCCCGTCGACTCTGCTGGGTTCACTACGGCGAACGCTCGCCCCCGTCCTTGCTACTCGGGATAATCCGGGGGTCGGCATTATGTGTCTCATTTATGTGGACGTGATTTCACTGGACTTGAAGTCACACGCGGACCATTGCAACTGGTTCGCTGAACGAGGGCGGTCTTAGTCTTTCGCTCGCGTGACAAGCATGGGCCGTTTTTGGGCCGTCAGATGTGTCTCAGTCCGGCGGACTGGGGAACCCACAACTGGACCTGACAGCGACTGATTGTCCGCGCAGTGTGGTCGGCGCAGCCGCACGGGCATCGCGGCGCTCAATTGAGTGGCAAACGCGCCCGGGCCAGTGGCATGCAAGACTCCGCATCGGGAGTTGTATGCGGAGGAGGGTCTGCGTGCCTTCATCGGTGACCGCGACGTTCATCTTCACCGACTTGGTGGATTCGACCGCGACCGCGGCGCGGCTGGGGCCGGAGGCCGCCGAGGATTTGCGCCAGACCCATTTCCGGCTGTTGCGGGGCGCCGTCGTCGGCTCGGGCGGCACCGAGGTGAAGAATCTGGGTGACGGGTTGATGGTCATGTTCTCGTCGCCGAGTCGGGCCTTGGCGGGCGCGGTGGGGATGCAGCAGGCGATCCACCATCACAACTGTTCCGATGGCGAGCCGCTCGGGGTTCGCATCGGCCTGAGCGCGGGCGAAGCAGTCGAGGAGGACGGCGATTTCTTCGGTGATCCGGTCGTCGAGGCGGCGCGGTTGTGCGCAGCGGCGAGCGGTGGGCAGATCCTCGCGGCGGAGATCGTGCGAAACCTGGTAGGCCGGCATGCGACGCAGACGTTCGTTGCGGTCGGGCCGTTGGTCTTGAAGGGTTTGCCGGAGCCGGTGGACGCGGTGGAGGTGTTGTGGGAGCCGGCCAAGACTGCCGGGTCGGTGCCGTTGCCGGGCCGTCTGGTGGGGGCGGCGACCGATGCCCTGTTCGGGTTTTTCGGCCGCAGTAGCGAGCTGGCCGGGTTGGAGGAGGCGCGCAAGCACGCGCACTCGACCAAACGATGTCATGCCGTGTTTGTGGCGGGTGAGGCGGGGATGGGGAAGACCGCGTTGGTCACGCAGGTCGCTCGCGCTGCGCACGACGCGGGCAGCGTGGTGCTATTCGGGCGCGCTGATGAGGACTTGGGCATCGCGTATCAGCCGTGGATCGAGGCACTGTCAACATTGGTGCGTGACGGTGATCCGGCATTCGTGGCTGCGTTGCCGGCAGCACAGCGCGGCGCGTTGGCGCGCCTGGTGCCCGCGGTCGTGGCGGACGATGTGCAGGTCGCGGATCCCGATACGGAACGGTTGTTGCTGTTGGAGGCGGCGAGTGAGCTGCTCGCGACCGCTTCCAAGACGGCACCGGTCTTGTTGGTGCTGGACGACGTGCATTGGGCGGACACCGCGAGCCTGCAGGTATTGCGCCATGTGATCGCGTCGACGACGCCGATGGACGTGACTATCGCGTGTACCTATCGGGACACAGACCTCGCTCGGGGCGACGCCTTGACGAAGCTACTAGCCGATCTGCATCGCGAAGCCAACGTCATTCGGATCGCGCTCGCCGGGCTGGAAGACTACGAGGTGGTCGAGCTGCTTGGGGCGGCAGCTGGCCACGAGCTCGACGACGCCGGTGTCGGGCTCGCGCACGCGTTGCGTCGCGAGACCGACGGCAACCCGTTCTTCACCGCGGAGATGTTGCGGCACCTGGGCGAGTCCGGCGGCATCGTCTTAGGTGACGACGGCCGCTGGAGTGTCGCCGGCGATCTCGATGAGTTGGGTTTGCCATCGAGTGTCCGCGATGTGGTAGGGCGGCGGGTGGAACGCCTCGGCGACGAGACCGTTCGGGTCTTGTCGCTCGCGTCAGTGATCGGCCGCCAGTTCGATGTCACCGTCCTCGCCGCCCTCGCCGACATCGACGAAGACACGCTGCTCGACCTCCTCGACGCGGCCGTCGCAGCCGCACTGGTCGTCGAAAGCGCCGAGGGTTCCTCATACCGCTTCGCGCACGCGCTAATCCAACACACCCTCTACGACGACCTCAGCGCCACCCGCCGCCAACGCGTCCATCATCGGATCGCCGCAACGCTCGAAACCGAGACCACGCCGACCGACCCTGCACTACTGGCCGAGCTTGCCCACCACTGGATCGCCGCCACCCGCCCAAGCGACCTCGACAAGGCGCTCTGCTACGCGCGCCTCGCCGGAGACGCGGCGCGCGACGCGCTCGCACCCGACGACGCCATCCGCTGGTATCAACAAGCCCTCGACCTGCTCACCCGCAAGAGCCCGCCCGACGAACACCAGCGCGCCGAACTATTGGCCGCGCTCGGCACCCAACAGAGCCGAGCTATGCAACCCGAATATCGAGACACCCTCACTCGGGCCGCCAGCCTTGCAGAGGAACTGGGCGACACTGACACCCTGGTGCAGGCGGCGTTGGGCTTCGGTTTCGCTGGGGGATTGGTCGGTGTTGATGCCGCCAAGCGTGTGCTCCGCGCCGCGCTCGACGCCACCGGCGCGGACGAGTCATCAACGCGTGCGCGCCTACTTGCCGCCTATTCCGAAGCGCACGATGCAGGGTTGGAGTGGCGTGAGCGACGCGACCTCGCGCTCGAAGCCATCGATGTGGCCCGGCTCGCGGGCGACGACACCGCTTTCGTCGAGGTCCTCACGACAACGTTCCTCACACTGGCAACCCCGGAGTATCGCGATCAGACGATCGCGGATGTCGAGCGGGCCGTCGCGATCGCCGACCGGCTCGGCGACCCGTACCTACGCTGCACCACTCGGTTCCCGCTGCTCTCCTCCCGATACCAACGCGCCGACCTCGCCGGGGCACGCACCGCGATCGACGACATGGCAACGCTCACCGACCAACTCAAACTGCCCAACGAACTCTGGATGCTTGCAATGACCCGTACCGGTGGGTTGTTGCTCGGCGGTCACGCCGACGACGCCGAACAAGCCAACCAACACGCGCTCGAACTCGGCATCAGCGCAGGAAGAACCGAAGCCCTTCCAACCTTCGGCGGCATCCTGTACCGCATCCGGCAGCATCAAGGCCGGATCGACGAAATGGCCGACCTCTTCATCGACGCCGCCCGGGACAACCCATCCCACGCCGCACTGCGGGCGACCGTACCGCTCCTTATGTGCGAGGTCGCCCGTACCGGCGAAGCCGCCGAACGGCTCGTCGACGAAGCCCGCCATGGCTTCGACTTCCCACACGACCACACCTACCTCAACGCGCTCACCGCGTTAGTTGAGGCCGCCGTGGTCACCCGACACGAGGAAAGCGCACGCCTGCTGCTCGAACAGCTCACCCCGTTCGCCACCCACGTACTGTGCTCCGGGCCGATCGTCACTGGTTCCGTTGCGCGACCGCTTGCTCGAGCCGCCACCATGCTCGGCGACTACGATCGGGCCGAGCAGTGGTTCGCCATCGCACACGACATCCACAACCGACTCCAGGCCCCCTACTGGACCGCACTCGGCCAACTCGACCACGCCGACCTTTGCCTCGTCCGCGATGCCGACGATGACGTCGAACGCGCACGCCACTTCGCACAAACCGCCGCAGCAATCGCCGCCGAGTACGGCTGCGGCGGACTCAGCAAACGCGCCGCCGCATTCCTCGACGCGATCTGATGCGACGCACGACCGAGCAGAAGGCGGCCGAATAACACGCCGCCGGAGCCTGTGCATCGGGTATCCCAGTTGCCGTTTTGTGGGCAGGTGAACACTCGCGAGCATGGTGCTGCACGTATCGGGAAAGCTCGTCAGATCTTGTCCATAATCCTGTCCATAAACTCGGACGGAATCGATTGGACACCACGGATCGTCTGGATGAGCCGCCAGGTTAGAGCGGTGTCAGAAGAATGGCTCCGACAGGGTGGACTGCCTACCCCGGGTTAGCAGTGAGTCCGATTCGGCCACTCTGGCACCTCTCCAGCGGAGTTTCGCCGTGCGACCTGGGCTGTTGTCCACACTCAGGCCATAGGCGCCGGCTGGCTCATGGGCGTGGGTTTCCGGACCGTGCCTTGGGCACATCGGACCGCGCCCGTGATCTGAAGGGGAGCCCCCGGTCGCTGTCGTGGACGTGTCCATTCGGCGACACGCCTTGAGCGGTCGCGATTGACGTCGGTGGCCATTCGCAGTACGAGAGACCGCAGTGGCCACAGAGATCCACGCTCGCAGCGAGTCCCCCTCGGCAGCCGAATCGGCTCGCGTGGCGGGACGGGCCATATTCTTCGCACCCATCGGTGACGGCCGGCGGCGGCGGCGTGGGTCCGACGGCGTTCGGCTGATCCTCGCCTCCTTGGCGGTGCTCTGTGCGGTCCTGGTCCTGCGATCCAACTCGCACCCCGAAGACGTGATCGCGCATGTCCTCAGTCCACCTCCTTACGGCATCCGCTGGCTGGTGACTCTCGTTTGGATCGGCGGATCGTTCGGAACGATTGCGTTCCTCCTTGTGATTGCCAGCCTGGCCAAGCGCTGGATGGTGGTCCGGGATCTTGCCGCCTCGGCCGTGGGGACACTTGTCGTCAGCGGAATTCTTGTCGTCGCGCTCGGGGCGAGTGGTGGGCGACCTCGCAGCGTCGAGTTCTACGGCTACGTGTTGAGCTTCCCCGTCTTGCACGTGGCTTTGGGCGCTCAGCGTCGCCACGGCAGGGCTTCCTTACCTGTCGCGGACCGTCCAACGCCTCATCGAGCTCATCGTCATTCTCACCGTTCTCGCGACCGTCGTGGCGGGTCATGGCCTTCCTGCCAACGTCCTCGGCAGCATGGCGATCGGCTGGGGCGTAACCGCTGCCATCCACCTCGGCTGGGGCTCGCCGCTCGGGTTGCCCTCCGGTGAGGAGCTGCGCGTGGCGCTCGCGACCGTCGGGATTGACGCGGTTTCGGTACAGCCGACCAGGTATCAGACCTGGGGTGCCGCGCACTACTCCGTCGTCACGAACTCGGGGGAGTCCTTGGTCGTGTCGTTCTACGGCCGGGATGCTGCCGACGCCCAGTTCCTCAGCAAGCTGTACAGGCTCATCATGTATCGGAACTCCGGACCGGCTGTCAGTCTGACTCGGATCCAACAGGTTGAGCACGAGTCATCGGTCACGCAGCTCGCGGCGCGGTCGGGTGCCCGGGTCCCAGAAGTGATCAGCGCGTCTGAGATCGGGCCGAGCCACGACGCCGCCTTGATCGCTCGCTCCGTGTCGGGAACTCCGTTCGACGAGCTCGGCCCGGACTCGGTCTCCGATCAGATCCTCGACGACCTCTTCGCCCAATTGCTCGAGCTCAGGTCGGCGCGAATTTCCCACGGCGCCATCAGTCCGCACACCCTCCTCGGCGACGAGGGGCGCGATGCGGCGACCATGGTGGACTTTCGCAGCGGCATTTCGAATGCCACGGACTTCCTGCTGGACCAGGACCTCGCCGGCGCCATGGCTTCGGCGGCGCTCGTGGCCGGGCCCGAGCGCGCCGCGCAGTCGGTCGTACGGGTCGTGCCCACCGACCTGTTGCCAGGTGCGATGAGCCATCTCCGCCGAGCCGGTCTCGACCCGGCCATCACCGTCGCGTTGAAGGGCAAGAAGCAGCTGCTCGACGAACTGCGATCGGACACGGCGCAGCTGGCCGGCCTGGAGGTCCCCGAGCTCATCGAGCCGAGACGGTTGAGCTGGAACCAGGTCCTGGTCGCGTTGGGATCTCTGGTCGGAGGTTGGGCGCTGATCCTGGTCCTGATCAACGCTTCGCATTCGATCAGCACGATCAAGAGCGCACAATGGGGTTGGGTCGTCGCCACGGCGCTCCTCTGCGCTACCGCGTACCTCGGCGGCGCGACTTCGAACCGCGGCAGCGTTCCGGATCCGCTCCCGATGGGCCGCGTCCTGGGTTTGGAACTCGCGAACTCGTTTACGACACTGGCCGGTGGAAACGCGGCCGTGCTGGCCACGCAGGTGAGGTTCTACCAACAGCAGGGGTTCGACACGACCACCGCCGTCACGTCCGGTGCATTGTTGAGCCTGTCCAGCCTGCTGATCAAGCTGGCCCTCTTCCTGATCGCTCTCCCGATCGCCTGGAGCTCCTTTCACTTCGGTCACAGCCTGCACCAGGGGAGCCACGCGAAAGTTCTCTACGGCTGTTGGCTCTCGTGATCGTCATCGGTCTCGTCCTGACGGCCATATTCGCCGTTCCGCGTTGGCGCCGGCACGTCAAGGAGAAGCTGCGCCCGAAGCTCGCCACGATCGCCGAGAACTTCAAGGTTCTGGCGACGCAACCGATCAAGATCGTTCAGCTCTTTGGGGGCCAGATTGTGGCGCAACTGCTCGTCATCCTCGCTCTCGGGACGGCATTGCACGCCTTTGGGACCCAGCTTTCCGTCGCGGCCTTGGTCATCGCGGCGACGATGGCAGGCGTCCTGGCATCGGCTTCACCGGCCGGAGGCGGCATGGGGGTCGCAGAGGCGGGCCTCATCTTGGCCCTGACGGCAGCGGGGATCTCGAAGAACCAGGCGACGGCCGCCGTCTTCGTCCAGCGGACGTTCACGGCCTACCTCCCGCCCATCCTGGGCTGGTTCACCCTCGTGTGGATGCGTCGCCGGGAGTACCTGTGACGCGGAATGGTCAAGGCGGCGCGCAGCATGCTCTCGACACGCGGCCGGCCGATGAGGCCAACCTCGGTGCGCGCGGTCAGGGTGCGACCGCGGGTGTTGCCTTCGCCGAGAGCTTCATTGGGTTCCGACCCTCTAGCACTCCTGTCGTTCTGTCGTCATTCGCGCAACGGGCCTTATCGCTTGAACCCGAACGCGACACCGGTCGAGAATTTGGTCAGGGTCACCTCGTCGAACTCGGTGCCCGGAGCGTCGGAACGGTGGGCCACCCACTTGTGCTCCCCGTCGGGTTCGACGGTCCAATGGGGGTCGACGCCCATGGCGATGGCTCGCAGCGCCCGATCGTGTCCCGCCGCCAGGACGCCGATCCAAGACTCGAAGCGCTCGGTCCGGGCCGGGCCGTCGCCGAGGGCGAGGTGCACCACATCGTCGTGGAGCCCCACGCTCCAGTCGACGTAGGTTCGCGGGTGGAACGCTGGATGCAGTGCGAACACGGTGGCAACATCGGCCGCCGAGTCGCCGAGGTCGAAGGCACGGGCGAGGCGCTCCGCTGCGACGCCTGCGACGCCGGTGAACTGCTGGGCCACGGTCTTCCGGGTCGTGTCTTCGTCACAGCGTTCGGCCACCGCCGAGGCGAAGGACAGCACGAGCAGGTGGCCTTGGAGCGTCACCTCGTCGATGAGGGCTCTGAGGACCGGAGTGGAGAACTCCGACAGGCGCAGGTCGGGGTCGAGTGGACGGGCGTAGTCGGCGTACCCGTCCATGCTCGGGCCTTCGATGGCCGCAACCGGGAGCTCGGCGGCGTTCGTCCGACCGATCTCGAGCGACCGCAGCGGGGTCGGGGTGTCCGGTTCCTCGGGGTCGATGGTGACGGTCCATGCGCAGTGCGGGGTCCGATCGGACGGGTTGCGTGGTGGCCGGTGAACGGGCCGCATCCGCAGCTTCGGGTTGGTCGCCCATCCCGTCGCGTCGAAAGTGGGGTCCTCGATGTGGTGGCACATCGCGACGACGAATTCGTCCCCGAGGGGTTCGACGTCCATGAGTGCTCCGCAGTGGTCGAGGTGAAAGGTGCCGTGGTGGTCGTCTTGGACCGCCATGCGGAAGTCCATGAATTCGGGTGGCGCCCCGATGTCGAGCTGCATCCCCTTGAGGGCGACCTCGACGGTCTCGCCCTCGAAACCGAGGAGGCGCTGCATGCGCCTGGTGTAGATCGGGCTGGCACCCATCCACTCATCGATGGCGACTTCGGTCATCACGTCGAGACCCATCGCAGTCACCAACGGCATTCCGGCCCGGTCGATGAGGTGGCCCGCGAGCAGATGCTCGCGGGCCAGGGTGCCCAACTCATCGTGGGAGAGATCGGCAATCGATCGTGGGCCCCTGGTCCCTTGCGAGGACGATCCCTCGTGCATAGGTGCCCCCCTAACTACCCGCTGACCCGGTCAGCCTGTGTCACGGCACCGCCGGCGTCGGCGGCGCCGTCCAGGCCCCTGTCGGATCGATCTGCCTGGCAAAGGTCTCCAAGCGCCGCAGCACACCTCCGTAGTCCCTGCTGCCGGTCCCAACGACGATCATCGCCCCGCTGTACGCGATGAGCAGCGTCTCGACCAGCTCGGCGTCCTGGACCGGAGCCAACGCGGTCACCACCCGGTGCACGAGCTCCTGACCAGCCTGCTCACGGATTCGCCGGATGTCGGGATCGTCACCCAGGATGGCGACGAGCACCCCTCCGGCCAGCTCCGGCTCCGCAGCGAGCGCCATCGTCGGCGCTTCAAAGGCGGTGCGCACCCGGTCCACGAGTGAAGCTCCTTCACCCGCCCGGGCTGGCGCGAGGGTCTGTAGCTGGCGCCAGTAGATCTCGGAGACCAGGTGCTCCTTCGACGTGAAGTAGCTGTACGCGGTGGTGTGCGTCAGGCCGGCCCGCTTGGCGACGCCGCGGAGGGTGACCGTCTCGTACCCGTGGTCACGGACCTCCGCGAGGCCTGCATCGAGAAGCGCGTTGACCGTCGTGGTCTGACGCTCCGACAACCACTGGCGAGGGCTCACCTGTGGATTCGGAGCGCTCACGGATTCGGCTCCTGGAGCCTCCCGATGCTGCGTGCGTCTCCGACGGCAGGGGGACCCACGAAACCGGTCCCACCCCTTGCCAGCACTCGCACGGCTTCCACCCCCGGTTCACGGCTCACCCAAAAACCTTACACGTGGCAACTTCAGGCTCGGTGAGGTTCGGACTCCACCGTCTGTGGGACCTCCGTCCATTCCGCAAACGTAGGGGTGACTTGTATGCGACCTTGTTGCTCGTCAGGATCGGGCCCTTTCCACCAGGCCAGTGCCTTGCGGGTCGACGAATGCCCATCGTCCGTGAAGACCGGGCCGAAGTGATTGACAATCGTTCTTACACTTGGCAATCTAACCGACCGGACGGGGGACCGGGGGACCGGGGGAACAGCCATGCACGAGTACTGCCCGTCGCAACGACCAGCGGCCCGCGCCGCTCATTTCCCAGACTGGGGTGGTGTGCAATGACAAGGGTCCGAAGGATGCGTGCGGCGGGGTCGGCGTTCTTGCTGGGGGCATTGCTGACCTCGACGCTTGTCGCACCGTCCCCCGCCGGCGCGTCGTCCTCCTCCGGAGGCGTGAAGTTCGGCACCCTCGCCTCGCCCTGCGGTAAGGGGAACGCCACGGGGTCCACCGACCGGGGAGTCACCGACTCCACCATCTCCATCGCGTACGGCGACGATCGCGGCTTCTCCGGCGACCCCGGCCTCGACGAGGAGATGGGTGACGCGGTCAAGGCCATGATCGCCTGGTGCGACGCGCAGGGCGGCATCGAAGGGCGCAAGGTCGTCGGGGACTACTACGACGCCGCGGTCACCAACGTCGGGAGCGTGATGAACCAGGCCTGTGCGAAGGACTTCATGCTGGTGGGCGAGGGCTTCGCGCTCGATGGCCTTGCGGAACAGACCCGTCTCGGATGCAACCTGGCTGCCGTTGCGGGCTTCACCGTCTCCCCCGTCGTGGCGAACGCCTATGAGAAGTACCAGGCTCTGCCGAACCCGGACAATTACCTGACGGTTCCAATGGGCTACGAGGCGGAGAACCTCTTCGGCAAGAAGCTTGGGCACGTGGGGGTGTACAACTCCACCCTCTCCACCGAGCAGCAGGCGACCGCCAAGGCCGTGCAGGCCTACGGCGAAGCAGGTTGGAAGTTCATCCCCAATTGTTCCGTCGAGATCGACTACAACGGTGAACCCAACTACACGCCGTTCGTGCAGAAGCTGCAAGCCTGTGGAGCGAAGGTTATCTATTACGGCGCTGTACCCGGACCGACGCTCTACGGCGCGCTCGAGTCGGTGAGCCAGATCAACTATCACCCCATCTGGTTGGCGGACCCCGGCACGTACACGGAGGGCTTCGCGCAGTGGAACACGGCCGGGCTTGGCAACAACCTCTACGTTCAAGAGGAATTCGAGCCCCTCGAGGCGGCCAAGGTCGTTCCGGCGGTCGCCCAGTACCTCTCCATCGTGAAGCAGAACGGCGGCGTCACCTCCTCGCTCGGGGAGCAATCCGCCTCCTCGTTTCTCTTGTGGGCGACCGCAGCCAAGGCATGCGGATCCGACCTCACCCGCCAGTGCATGATCGACAATTTCGGCCAAAGTCACGAACTGGACGGGTGGCGGATTGAATGCGCCTTCTGATCCAGCGAAGAACCTGCCGCCGTCCTGTGGCCTTCTGATGAAGCTCGACTACACCAAGTGGGTGCAGGCGTATCCGAAGAAGCTCGGCTCCTTCGACTGCTCGTCGAAGTACATCGTCCCGAACTCGGGCACCGTCATCGGTGCAACCCTCAACACTCAGGGCTACGCCACCGAGTACGCGAGTTCTTCGGTGATCAAACCTCGAGGATGAGCAGACGAGCCGCAGCGCCGTAGGCGTTCCGAAGGGTGCCGTGAAGCCCGTGACGCTTCTGGGTTATCGTCGATCGGCTGCTGCCCAGCAAGCATCAGGAGGGAGCAGGCTCAGCCGGAGCAGGCGTCGGCGACGGACTCGGACTGATCCAGACCGCGGTGACATAGGCGACGACGACGGCCACGATCACCACCGGCATCAGCGCGAGTGCGTCGGAGATGAAGAGCAGGCTCGGCAGCAGCACCGCCGTCATCGGCAACTTGAGCGCTCCTGCCGTCATGGCCCCGACGCCGAGTGCGGCGCCCGCGATCATGGGCAGACCGGGAAGGTGCGAGAGGGCGATGCCACCTGCTGCACCTATGAACATGGCCGGGAAGATGGGGCCACCGCGGAAACTACTCAGCGAGATCGCGTAGGCCACGGACTTGCAGGCCAGGAGAAGGACCAACGCGCCGGCCGTCCAGCCCGCAGCCTGTTGGACAAGCGTCGGCAGCTCTGACTGCCCGGAGAAGAGCACATCTGAGGAGCTTCGCCCAGTGGCCGCTGCGAAGGCGACCGCCAGTCCTCCCACCGCCAGACCGACCAGCGGTGTGAGCATCACTCTTCGTGGCTCGACGATCCGCCGGACGATCCGTGCGACCCGGAAGATATTCGTCGCGAGCACCGCCGCGGCGAGGCCGATGCCGATGGCCCAGAGGAACTCCGCGCCTGTGGGTGACCCGACGTGGGGAATGTGGGAGATGGTCAGCGAGAAGCTCCCGAATCCGGTCAAGTCGTTCAGGCCGACGAAGATCAGTGAACCCACGCCGGCTGCGAGCAGCCCCGGCAACAGCACCATCTCCATGGTCGGTCCCCCGAGCCCGATGACCTCCATGAGGAGGAACGCACCGACCAGGGGGGAGCCGAGCAGTGTGGCGATGGCGGCGAAGCTCCCTGCACCTCCGATGACCACGGCGGCCATGGCGGGCGCATCGCGCTTGACGAGGTGCACGGCCAGCACGCCCAGCCCGCTCCCGATGGCGATCAAGGGTGCCTCGGGGCCAAGCACCACACCGAGGCTGAGCGTCGCGAAGGCCGCCAGGATGATGCCGAAGAGGTCGATCGGCGCGACCGGCCCGCCGGCCTTGAACCCCTCCGACGGCTCATGGCCGCCTGTCCCCGGGAGGTAACGGATGGCCAGGGCCACCAGGAGCCCGCTCAGCGTGACCCAGGGAAGTGGCCACCACAGTGGCTCTCCGTGGAACCCAAGGTCGCCCGGGAGGTCGCTGAAGATCGCCGTCTGCACTCTGCCGACTGCGTCCAGGAAGAAGTACGCGACGGTCGCCACCGGGACGCCGATGACGGCTCCGAGCACCAGGAGCGCCAGGTAGCTCCGGGACTTGAGGAGCTTGGTGGGATCGGCGGGTGCCGGGGACTGCGGTGCCGCTGCCGTGTTTGTCATGATCCCCTCGCGAGTGACTGAGAATGACGGCTCACCTTGCGAGCACCGCCGACCCTGGGCTTCGTCCGACGTGGCGGATCGTCAGCGGGCCTTCGGAACGCTCTCCACGCGGGTTCGGACTATACCGCCGCAATAGGCACAGAGCGGGAGGACGGCGTGATCTGCTCATCCCACGGCGCTGAGCGCCGCGGCAGCACGACGCGCCACACCGCCGTACCCGTAGTCTGTTGTGACCCTGAGTGCCCTCTCCAGCAGCTGGCGCGCCTTGGGGACATCACCCGGGGACTGTTCGGCTGGTGTGCCCGCTGGCCCGCTACCCCTCGGCGATGTCCGCCGTACTGAGGTCGAGCCGGCCTTCGACCGCCCCGGAGGGAACCCCACTCGTCGCACTGGCGCGGGCGCCCGCGAGTCCCACGAAGGCGACGACGCAGCCGATCGCGGCGAACACGGCGCCGAACCAAAAGGCGATGGCGAAGCCATGGTTGAGGGCGTCGATCGCTCCGGTGGCCGAATGCCCGTGCGAGCCGATGAATCTCGTCGTCGCGGACACGGCGATGGTGGAGAGGACCGCGACCCCGAGTGCCCCCCCGATCTGTTGCGTCGTAGTGATCAGACCCGATGCGACACCCGCCTCGTTCGGGACGACGCCACTCATGGCGCCGATCGTGACGGGCACGAAGGACAGACCCAGGCCGACGCCGGCCAAGAGGAATCCGGGCAGCAAGGTTCCGACGTAGGTGCCGTGGGGCGAGATCTGGGCGAAATAGACGAGACCTCCGGCAGCCAGCGCCATACCGGTGGTCATCACGAGTCGCACGCCGAAACGGGCCACGAGTGCTTGCGCGGCGCCGGCCGCGATGATGATCGATCCGGCGATCGCCAGGTAGCCGACACCGGTCTTGAGTGCGGAATAGCCGAGAACCTCTTGCATGTACAGGGAGAGGAAATAGAACATGGAGAAGATCGACGCGCCCAATGCCAGCGACACCGCGTTGGACACGCTGAGGCTCCGATTTCTGAAGATCGACAAGGGGACGAGTGCGGAGGTCGTGCGGCGTTCGATGACGAGGAACACGGCGATCAGGACGAAGGCCGCCGCCAGCGTCCCCACCGTGTTCGCGGAGGCCCAGCCCCAACTCGTGCTCTTGACCAGTCCGAACACCAACAGCACCAAGCCGGCGGTCAGGGTCACCGCCCCTGGGATGTCGAATCCCCGGTCTTCGTCCTCCGCGAGAGAGGGCGCGAGGATGAAGACGCTCGCCAACACGACGGCCGAGCCGATCGGGACGTTGACGTAGAAGATCCATTGCCAACCGAACTCCTGGGTCAGGATGCCGCCGAGCAGGACACCGAACGCGCCGCCCGCCCCGGCGATCGCCCCCCAGATGCTGAAGGCAGTGTTCCGCTCCCGACCTTCTTCAAAGGTGACGGTCAGGATCGACAGAGCTGCAGGAGAGAGGATTGCAGCCCCCAGACCCTGAACGGCGCGGGACGTCACCAACCAGCCTGTCGACGTCGCCAATCCGCAGAACAGAGAGGCGACGGTGAAGACCACCACGCCCGTGATGAACACCCGTCGTCGCCCAAGCTTGTCCGCTACGCGGCCGCCGAGCATGAGGAAGCCCCCGAACATGAGGGCGTACGCGTTCAGGACCCACAGCAGGTTCTGCTCGGAGAAGTGCAGCCCGCGCTGAATGGACGGCAGTGCCACGTTCACGATGGACACATCGAGGATCACCATGAACTGAGCGACACAGATGATCGCCAGAGCGAACCACTTGCGCGAATCCGTCGTCATCGTCCCTCCTGTCGTCCTCGTGGGTTCAGCTGACTGCGGGTCAGACCGTCCTGATCGACAGGGTATGGAGACACCGGCCGCCTTCGTGCACCGATCCTCGAGAGCCGGGCGGGATCCGAAGACCATCGACCGATCGGCGCCACCTCTCGTGGGGGTGACGAGCTGCCGCTGCGAAGGTGATCATCCATCCCTAGGACGACGAACGAAGGACCCCGAGATCGACCGCTTGGAATCGAATGTCGAACCCCAGTTGCGCCTCGTCCCACGATGGGCGGCGCACGCTCTGCCCGCCTCCTCTCGCCTCCGGGACCGGAGCCCGATCACTTCATGGCCACCTCGACGATCTTGACGATCACCAAGATGAAGGCGACGGCCAGGTACGCCCGCAGGGTGAGGAGTCCCACCTTGCGCTGCAGCGACATCGTCGGACGCTCCAGACGCTGCAGGGGCGGCATCCGCCACGTCCCCCGGTTCGGCACCTCGGCCAGGGCGTCGTTCACCGTCACGACGCCCCGGCGCCGGTGGGACTGGACGAGCAGGAACACGCCGACGCCCACGCCGAGCGCGGCGCCCCCGAGCAGCACTTCGATGATCTGCGCGCCCGTGATGTTCGGGAACAGCACGCTGGCCGTGAGGATCACCGAGAGGAGCACCAGGACCCAGATGATGACCCCGGTAAGCGCATTGAGCTTCCGTCCGTTCACCCAGGGGCCGAGCACGGCCTTGTCGTTGCACAGGAGCAGCAAGAAGACCGTTGCGCTGGGCAACAGCACCCCGGCCAGGACCTGGACGCCCTCGGTCAGGAGCCCGAGCGGTGCGTGCGGGGTGAGGACCAGGGCGGCCGCGACCGCCATCAAGCCCGCGTAGCAGACGTAGAACCCCTTCGCCTGGGAGATCGGCCGGTGCAGCGAGTGCTTCAGTCCGAGGACGTCGCTGGTGGCGTAGGCCGTGGCGAGGCCGATGGCGGCCGCCCCGATGATGCTGGCATCGATGAGCGCGATGGCGAACAGGTCGCCGGCGGAGCGCGACACGTTGTGGGCCAGCCCCGCGGCCGTGCCCCCGGCATCGGTGAAGTTGCCGAAGCCCGGGTGGCCGGCGAAGGTGGCCGCGCCGACGGCCATGAGCGCCACACCCCCGACCACGACGATGGCGATGCCGATACCGAGGTCGACCCGCTCGTAATTGATCCAGCGCGGCGTGATGCGCTTGTCGATGATGTAGGACTGCTGGAAGAAGAGCTGCCACGGTGCGACCGTCGTACCGACGATGGCGATGATGAGCAGCATCACCGTCGGCAGTTGCCCGTGCGGGAGGCCCGGCACGGCGAAGCCGCGGGCCACCTCGCCAACCGGGGGGTGGACCAGCAGGAACAGCGGGATGACGACGAGCGAGCCGGCGACCAGGACCAGGCACAGTCGCTCGAAACGCCGGAAGCTCCCGGTGCTCACGGCCCCGATGACGGCAATGGCGGCGAAGATCACCGTGGGCACCTTGGGGAGCCCGAGGTAGTTGACGGCGAGCGAGATCCCGATGAACTCGGTGACGATGGTCAGGGCGTTGAGGATGAAGAGGTCGATGACGCTGAATGCCCCCCAGAACTTGCCGAATCGCTCCAGGATGAGGCGGGCGTGGCCTACTCCGGAGACTGCGCCGAGGCGCAGGACCATCTCCTGGTTGACGTAGAGGACCGGCACGAGCAGGAGCAGGGTCCACATGAGGTGGGTCCCGTAGTTCTGGCCCGTCTGGGCGTAGGTGCTGAAGGCGCCGGCGTCGTTATCGCCGGCCATGACGATGAGCCCCGGACCCACGATGGCGAGCAGCGTCTTGGTCTTGAGCGACAGGCCGCGGCGCGGCGCCGTGTCGCCCTGGGGAATGGTGCCGAGCGCACCGTTGATGTGCCCGACGTGGGCCTCGTCGAGGACGGCGACGTCAGCAGCCGCCGTCCCGTCCGTGCCGGGTGGTGCGAGGTGCAGTTTCATCAGAGATCTCCCTTGAGGTCCGTCGGACTGCGACATCGACACCCCGGGAATGGGTGCGCGCCGGCATCGGTGCTGCGCGTGTCGGACGCGGAGTCCGTCGTGTGCGTGTTGGGGCCATCCGCCCATGGCGGCACAGAGGGTGGTTCGCCGAACGGCGAGAGAGCCAGCTCCCCGACGTCGCTACGTCGCCGAATGCTGCGTCAAGAACCGGAAGCGCAGCTCAGACCGACGGGAAGAGGACGCCGGGGCACGGCTGGGGAGGTTGGGAACTATGCGGTTCAGCCTTCATCGCTCCCACCTCCTTTCGGGCCACTCGAACGTCGGCACCATGGTACCGGCTCGTCGGCGCCGCTGGCAACGCGGACGCACATCCAGTGCACGCCCGCACCCTCCCCCTGCACGGGGGAACGCCGAGCGGGCAGCATGTTCCTCGCTAACACGCACAAGGAGGGGCCATGAACGTCCGAGGGACTGACCGGGGCACGCGACGGGTGGAGGGCGCGGTCGTGGACCCCGTCACGGGCGCAACGAGGGTACCGGCATCCAACCGAGAGCCCGCCTTCGTGGTCCCCGGTCGCGAGGAGGCGGCGGCAGCCAAAATGGCGGAGTTCGCCGCGCGCACGGGACGGCGACCCAACGTCGTCGTGATCCTCATGGACGACGTCGGCTGGGGGGACTTCGGGTGCTACGGCGGTGGGATCGCGGTCGGGGCACCGACGCCCAACGTCGACCGGATCGCTCGGGACGGCCTCTTGCTGACGTCGTGTTACAGCGAGCCGTCGTGCACGCCGACCCGGGCGTCCGTCATGACGGGACGGCTTCCGATGCGGCACGGCCTGCTGGTGCCACCCATGTACGGCATGCCGGGTGGGCTCAGTGGGGAGGTCACGCTTCCCGAGCTCCTCTCCCGAGCCGGTTACGTCACCCAGGCGGTCGGCAAGTGGCACATGGGCGAGAACGAGGAGAGTCAGCCGCAGAACGTCGGGTTCGACGACTTCTACGGGTTCCTGTCCGTGTCGGACATGTACACCGAGTGGCGGGATCCCTACTTCTTCCCCGAGATCGTCTACAGCGAGGACCGCACGGAATGGGTCAAGAACATCCCGTTCAACAAGTGCTTCGTGCACGCGGCCCGCAACGGCCCCTTGGAGGAGGTCGAGGAGGTCACCATCCCGGCGCTCTCGCTGCTGGACGACAAGTGGTGCACCTACTCTGAGCAGTTCATCGAGCGGATGGCGGGCTCACCCGATCCCTGGTTCCTCTACCACTGCACGCGCGGCGCGCACTTCGACAACTACCCGCATCCCGACTTCCTCGGACGATCGCCCGCGCGGCATCCCTACAAGGACGCCGTCGTCGAGCTGGACGACATCTGCGGCAGGCTGGTCGCGACGCTGGAGCGGACCGGCCAGCTCGAGTCCACCATGGTGGTGATCTCGTCGGACAATGGGCCCGAGATGGAGACCTGGCCGGACTCGGCCTTCACCCCGTTCCGCTGTGCAAAGGGATCGACCTGGGAGGGCGGCGTGCGGGTGCCGGCCGTCGTCTCCTGGCCCGGCATGATTCAGCCGGGGCGGTCCAGCGACGGCCTCGTGCACCTCCTCGACCTCTTCGCCACCTGCCTGTCGATGGCCGGGGCGGCGGAGCGGATGCCCGTCGACCGCTACGTCGACGCCGTCGACCAGTTGTCGTTCTTCTTGGCCGACGACGACCGCCAATACGTCTCCAACCGGAAGTACCAGCACTATTGGCTGACGTCCCAGTACTCGGCCCTTCGGGTCGGCGAGTACAAGTACCTGGTGTCCTCCATCTCGGACGACGACACCGACGTCCTCAACCCCGGCGGGTTCACCGGGGTGGTCCAGCGTTACGGCTACGGCCGGCTCCACAACCTCTACCTCGACCCGAAGGAGACGCGCTCGTACATGATCCGCAAGCTCGTCTACATCGACGCCATCATCGCCGAGATCGGGCGGCACCACGGCACGTTCCGCCAGTGGCCCAACAAGCCGGCACCCGTGGCGGCGGGTTGAGCCCGCGCCCCTCCGCTCAGCGCCGGCCGATTTCGTCGGCCACCTTGCGCAGCTCGTCGCGGAAGTCGGGATGGGCGACGTCGACCAGCACATGGGCGCGCTCGCTCACCGTCAGTCCCGTCAGCTCCGCGGACCCGTATTCGGTGATGACGACGCCGGTGTGATGACGCGGCGTGGAGACGACCGAGCCCTCGGGCAGGAGTCCGACGATGCGCGAGACCGTCTCGCCCTCGTGCAGGGCCGTCGAGTGGAGGCAGATCAGCGAGTGGGCGTCCAGGTGGAGCTCCGCTGCAGCCACGAAGTCCTCGTGCCCGCCCACGCCCGAGATCTGGCGGCCCCCGATGTTGTCGGCCACCACCTGGCCGTACAGGTCGACCGACAAAGCCCCGTTTATGGAGACCAGGTTGGCGTTCTGCGCGATGACGCCCGGGTCGTTGATCGTCTCGACCGGGAGGAAGGCGACGTCGTCGTTGTTGTCGAGCCAGCCGTAGAGGTCGGGCGTGCCCAGGGCGAAGGTGGTCACCGAGACCCCGTCGAACACGCCCTTGGCGTCGTTGGTGACCTTGCCGGCCTGGTGCAGACGCATGAGGCCGTTCGTGAACATCTCGGAGTGCACGCCGAATCCGCCCAGGGGACCCTTGGCCAATTCGGTCGCCACGATGTTGGGGATCGCTCCGATGCCGGTCTGGAGCGTGGACCCGTGCTTCACGTAGGCCAGCGCGTTGCGGGCGATGGCTGCGTCCACCTCGTCGGTGGGCGGCTCGGCCAGTGCGAAGGGGACGGTGCTTGTCTCGACCAGGACGTCGATGACCTCGAGGGGGATGGTGTTCTGGTACGTGGGCGGCAGGCTCCTGGTGCGGGGGAGGTTGGGATTGACCTCGACGATCAGCAGCCGGTCGGGATCCTCGCCGGCACGGATCAGCTCGGGCCTCGTGGCGCCCAGGTGCAGCGAGAGGTTCACGTTGCCGTCCTCGTCGGGCGGGGCCGCCTGCACGACCATGACCCGGGGTGAGAACTTGGCCAGGATGGGAGCCATCTGGCGGAAGCCGCCCGGAACCAACTCCACCCGGTGGCCCATCTCGTGCAGCAGCCGCTCCGCCGGCCCGAAGAAGCCGCAGCGGTAGAAGACGCCGGGCTTGGTGAAGACCTCGTAGAAGTTGAGGCACAGCGCGCCGCCCAGCTGGAGGTCCTGCCAGTCGTCGCGGCTGCCCAGCGCCGCGAGGAAGGTGTCCGGGTTCGCCGGGCCGAGTCCGAAACCGATCATGTCGACCGGCCTGATCAAGGCGACGGCCTCTTCCATGCTGCACGAGGTGGCCATGGCCACTACTCTCGCGCCCGTCGGACGCCGTGACCATGGCCATTGGTCCTGGTCACAGAGGGGGTCGGCGCGCCCAAATCCGTTACTTTCGGCTCTACCCCATCTGCAGGCCGGGTTGCACAATACGTGGGACACCCTCCTCTTCCCAGACAACGGTGCTTGGAGAATGGCGGCCACCCCCCTCGGTCGCCATTTTCCAATTCCGGGGTTCGACGCGGGAGGCCACGTGGCGACGTCAGGGATCCATCCCCGTAGGCAGCCGGTACTGTCGGCCGGGACGACGTCCCGCTGCCGGCGGCAGACCGAACACCGAGGGTGTGACCAATGAGCAACCGTTCCTTCGAAGGCCTCGACGCGACACTCGGGGGGATGCACCTGAGGCCGCCGACGGCGGTCTCCGCCACGCAGACGCTGGCCGAGGCGGCGTCGGCGATGGTGAGGGACGGCGTGTCGTGCGCCATCTTGGACGAACAACCGCTGCGCGTCGTGACCGAGTTCGACCTCGTCCGTGCGCTGGCGCGAGGACTGCGGCCCGAGGACGAGGTGGCGGCCATAGCGTCGGAGCACCCGAACTGGGCACCTCCCTCGGCGAGCGTGGCGGAGGCCGCCGCGCTGATGGTGAGCCTCGGCATCCGGCACCTCGTCGTCGTCGACATCTCCGATCGGCCGAGTGGCGTCGTCTCGATGGCGGAGCTGTTCGACGTCCTCGTCCGCTCGCAGGAGCCCATGGCCCTGTACGCGAAGTTCGCCGACATCATGCTGCGCAGCGGCACCGACGCCACACAACCGATCGCCCAGGGCACGCCGTCGGCGGACGCCTGATCCGCCACGTCGTCAGGTCCCGCCGGCGGTGCGTGGCACCTCCTCGGCGGGAACGACCCGTCCGTCGACCATGTGGACGATGCGGTCCGCCGTTCGCGCCACGGCTTCGTCGTGCGTCACCAGCAGGACGGTGGTGTGCCGCTCCTGGCGGAGGCGACGGAAGAGCGCGAGCACGACGTCGACGGCGGCACTGTCGAGACTCCCCGTTGGCTCGTCGGCCAGCAGCACGGGAGGGTCGTTGGCGAGCGCGCGCGCAATGGCAACCCGTTGGCGCTCACCTCCCGAGAGCTGTGTGGGGAGGCGGGTGCTCAGCCCGCCGAGGCCCACCTCGTCGAGAAGCTCTTCGGCGTAGGCGGCGCGTTGGCGGTGCGGGCGGTGCGAACCCGACATCGCGATCTCTACGTTCTCGCGAAGCGAGAGGCGCGGAAGCAGGTTGTGGAGCTGGAACACCAGGCCGACCTCCTCGCGCCGGAACCGACTGGCGTTGCGCAGCCGCACCACGTCGTGGCCGTCGACCCGGATCGACCCTTTGCTCGGCGAGTCCAGCGCGGCGATCAGGTGGAGCAGGGTGGACTTGCCACACCCGGAAGGGCCGGTGATGGCGGCGAACTCCAGCGCAGCCACGGTCAGGTCCACGCCGTCGAGTGCCCGGATGAGCCCGTCGTCATAGGTCTTCTCCAGCCCGCACACCTCGACGGCGGGCACGGGCAGCGGGGCCGTCTCACTCACGGCTGAGCGCCTTGAGTGGTTTCAGGTTGGCGGCACGCAGCGCGGGGTACAGCGCGCCGATGACGGCCATCCCGAGCCCGGTGTAGAGGCCCCGCCAGAACGCCTGCTGGGTGTAGTCGGCATGCAACACCCCGTTGAGCGCCGGCAGGCGCTCGAGCGCGTCCACCGCTGCGAACGACAGCCCGACCCCGACCGCGGCGCCGACCAACGCGAGCACCACGCCTTCGCCGACCACCAGTGCGACGACACGACGACGGGTCCAGCCGATGGCCCGCAGGAGGCCGAACTCCCTCGTTCGCTCGAACAGGGACAGCAGCATCGTGTTCCCGACGATCACGGCACCGATCACGATGGCCAGGATGGTGCTCCCGGTGACCGCAGCCTGCAGGAACACGAGGTTGCGGTCGGCCCGCCCGAACTGCGACGCCGTCCGGATCGTCGTCATCTCGGGATGCGCCGAGGTGATCGCCTTCTCCACCCTGGTGACCGAGGCGCCCGGCGCGAGTTGGACGAAGACGAGGGTGACCGAACCAGGGACGCGGTTGTAGGTCTGCAGCGCGGTCAGTGGGAACATGCCGCCCAGGTCGCCGTAAGAGATCCCCGTCGAGTAGATGCCGACGACGGTGTTCCAGGTCCCGTTGGCGGTGAAGCGGTCGCCGACGTGAAGGCCGAAGTCCTGGGCGGCGCGCCACCCCAGCATCATCTCGTGGTTCGCCGTCGGCTCGTACGGCCGGCCGGCGACCACGGTGACGCCGAACTGGCGCAATTGGTCGGACGGTATCCCGATCTCAATGAACAGCGGGTTCGCCGCGTTGATGTGCTCCGTCTCGAGGAGCACCCCCACGGCGCTTCGCACACCGGGCGTCGTGCCGACGGCCCGTAGCTCACCCTCGTCGAGGTTCGAGTACAGGATCTCCGACACGCCGTTCTGGGCCACCGTGAAGTCCGCCTTGCCGAGGGTGAGGACCGCCGCTGCCGACGCCTCGAGGCCGCTGCTGACCACCGAGAGGGTCACGACGGTCATCACCGCGATCCCGATGGCGAAGGCGATGCCGATGGACCGCGCCTTCTTCGACCACAGGTTCTTGAAGATCAGAGCAACGAGGGACATCTCGCCCCTCCTGCGCGGGTCACCGGCCGGACCGGGAGTGGGACCTCAGGGTCCCGTGTCGTGACGCGCATCGACTCGATGATGATCCTCCGAATCAGCCGCGGGTGATGACAGCCTGCGCCGCCTCGAAGGCACTTCTGACGTCCTCGAGGAGCTTCTGCACGCCGTCGCGGAGGGTGTCCGCGTTGACTGCGGCGTCGCGACCGGCTTCGCGCAGCTTCGAGTAGGCGGCCAGGCAGGCGTTCTGCGCGATGTCCAGCTGCTTCGTCGCGCGCTCACGGGTCTCGAGCTTCGCCAGGTCCGCCTGGACCTTGAGTTCGTCGATCCGGGCCCGCCACAAGTCGAGCGTTCCGGTCATGGAGTTGACGACCTGCGTCGTCTCACGGTCGTTGGCGGTATTGGATGGGTTCGACATGGCGATCCTCCTCTCACTCAGCCGGGGTCGCGGCTGTTGGGTACTCCATCAGCGTGGAACGGGGATGGCGGGGGAGATAGAGCCGAACGTCCCCTCCCCGAGGGATCGGCGCCCCCGGGTGGTCAGCGTGCAGTCGACGGCTCGCCCTCGGCACGGGCCCGGCGGATGTCGGAGAGCGTGAAAGCGACGTCGTCGAGCACGTAGGGGCTGAGCGACGACTTCTGTGTGCGGTGGGTCGTGCGGGTGGCCTGGCGTGTCGTGGGGTGGTGCATGGCGTCCTCCTGTCCGTGGGGCGGCGCGTACCGCCTCCGTTCATTGGACCGCGCCCGTGCGGCGGCACGTAGGGCCGAAAGCCCCCTCGTGATGGGACCAAAGTCCCTCGGTCGGGCCTGCTCAACCGGTCAGCGCCTGGAGGGCCGACGCCAAGACCTCGGCGGGGGTCCGGCTCGAAGTGTCGATCCTGGTCGCGGAGGGCCAGGCATCCGTCCTGTCGGCCATCACCGCCCGCACCAGCGGCGTCGCCTCGGACGCGTCCTCCGCCCCGTGCCGCCGCTCCTCGATGCGCGCGGTCGCCACCGCGCCGTCGCAGACGCAGCAGAGCTCGACCAGCTCGCTCCCGGTCTCCGCGGCTGTGCGCCGGGCGACGGCCCGCTGCTCGGCATCGATCCACGACGCATCGAGGATGACCGGCTCGCCGTCCTCGAGGTGCTGTCGTGCCAGGTGCACCAGCTCCCCGTACACGGCGCCCACGGCGTCCGGCGCGTAGCGCCCGGAATCGGGTGCTCCGGCGCCCTGCCGCCGGTGGCCCCCCGCCGCCCGCGGTTGGAGAACCCGGCGGACTTCGTCCGATCGCAGCACCGTCCACCCCGTCTCCCCCGCCAGCCCGGCCGCGAGCGTGCTCTTGCCGGTGCCGGGGAGGCCGCCCACCAGGAGCAGTACCTGTCGGCCGCGGCGGACGTGGAGCAGGGCCAGCGCGTGCAGGCTCCTGGCCTCGTCGTCGGAGCCCTCGTTCCCCTGCTCGAAGCGCAGGCAGGCCACCTTGGCCCGCACGTAGGCGCGCTGGGCGATCGCGTGGTGGAGCAGCGGCCTGGGGAAGCGCTCCCCCGCCTGCGCCTCGTAGCGGTCGACGAGGCGCCCGGCCGCGTCGGGCCGGCCGAGCCGTTCGAGGTCCATGGCGAGGAAGGCGACGTCGGCGCAGACGTCGCCGTAGCGGAGCTCGTCGGAGAACTCGACACAGTCGAGGATGCGCGCCCCGTCGTCGAGGCAGAAGATGTCCTCCGCCTGGAGATCACCGTGCCCGTCGCAGACGCGCCCGGCGGCGATGCGTTCCTCCAACAGCGCGCCGTGGGTCACCAGCCAGCGGGCGACCGAGGTGCGGATCTCCCGGTCCGCCGCGGGGTCCAGCACGGGGCCGACGAAGCGATCCGTCTCCTCGAAGTTGGCGTCCCACACGCGTTGCAGGGCCGGCCCGGTCGCCGCGGCGGAGATGGCGGGAGAGCGCCGGGCGCCCGCATGGAACGTCGCCAGCACCGTGGCAATGTTCTCCAGATGGGCCTCGACGTCCACCCCCGTCTGCACGAGGGCGGCCAGCCGGCGCTCCTCGGGCAGGGCCCGCATCACGACCGCGTGGTCGATGGCCTCACCGTCCATGACGATGTCGGCCACGCCGAGATACACGTCCGGAGCCAGGCGGCGGTTGAGCTCCACCTCGCGGCGGCAGTCCGCCTCCCGGACCGTTCGGTCGGTGAAGTCCAAGAAGCCGAAGTGGACCGGCTTGCGGAGCTTGTAGACCCTGTCGCCCACGAACACCAGCACGGAGATGTGGGTCTCGACGATCCGTGCCGGTGCGGTGCTCCGATCGTCAGTCACGCCGTACCCCGACGCTTCGCGGGCGCCCACCGCGCCGGTGAGCCGTGCCCGTCAGGCCGGCTCGGCCCCGCCCCCGAGCAGGCGCCCCCCGCAGCCGACGACCCGGACCCGGACCGCGTCGATGACCCGCCGGCCCGATCTGTCCACTCGCACGGCGCGGGTGTCGAGGTCGATGTCCAGATGACCGTCGGCGACGCAGTCCTCGACCACGCGCAGGAGGTTCGCGCCGGTCGACTGGTCCAGGACACCCGACAGCCGGATCACGACGGGGTCGGTGGTCACGTCGATCCACATCTCGAGTGCCACGTCCCTGCGCCACGCCCCGACGGCCTCCAGCCGTTGTTGACGCACCGACTCGGCGGACCCGCCACCGGTCTCCAACACTGTGTCCTCGACGAGCATCACTTCGGGGCTCCCATCCTCGGCAGGGAGTGCCGGCTGGCAACGGGCCTCCGGCCATTCGAATTGTCTGCGGCGCGGCCGGGTGGGAGTAGGGCCGAAGGTCACACGCGAGATGCACGGGCTCCGCATGTGACCTCCGGCCCTGCACAGGCAGCGGCCGGTGGGCGCATGCTTTCTCGCGATGTCGATGTACACCCAACTTCTCGACGCCGCCTTCGGGCAGCGGCTGCCGACCGCGGTCGGGCCGACCGAAGACGACGCCGTCGAAGAGGTGCGCCGCTGTCGGCGCGAGCTCGACGAGGGCGCACCGCCCGATGTGGACCCGGACACGGTCCCCGTCGTCCTGGCGTTGCAGATCGGCTACGACGTGGCTCTGCTGGAATTGGCACGCAGTGTCGGCATCGACACCGGTCCGAGCCGCTTCGAGCAGCCACAACAAGAGCGCGAGCGCCTGGAGCGTGCGCTCGGCGCCCTGGGGATCAGGCTCGAGGCACCGTTCGACGGCGAGCGCCCCGTGACCGAGCGGTCCTGACGGGTCGCTGACCCTCAGGTGCCGGTGGCATCGGTCTGCGCTTCGTGCGAGGACCGCTCGTCGAGACGCGCCGCAAAGGTGGCGGCCTGGGTCCTGCGCTCCATGCCCAGCTTGGAGAGCAGGTTCGAGACGTAGTTCTTCACCGTCTTCTCCGCCAGGAACATGGTCTCGGCGATCTGTCGGTTGGTGCAGCCCTCGGCGATGAGGTCGAGGATCCGCCGCTCCTGGGGCGTCAGGCTGGCGATGCGGGGGTCCACATGGGGCCCGTCGCGAAGCCGCTCGAGGACCCGTTCCGTCAGGGCGGGGTCGAGGAGCGACTGCCCGTCACCGGCGCGCCGGATCGTGTCGAGCAGGTCGAGACTCCCGACCTGCTTGAGGACGTAACCGGCTGCCCCGGCCATGATGGAGGCGATCAAGGCCTCGTCGTCGGCGTACGACGTCAGCATGACGCAGGCGATCTCCGGGTGGCTCGACCTGATCTCGCGGCAGACCTCGACGCCACTTCCGTCGGGCAGGCGCACGTCGAGGATGGCCACGTCCGGCTTGGTCGGCGGGATCCGCGCCAGCGCCTCCGACACCGTGCCCGCCTCGCCGACCACCGTGATGTCGTTGCTGGCCTCGAGGAGCGCGCGCAGGCCCCTCCTGACGACCTCGTGGTCGTCGAGCAGGAACACACCGAGGCTCACGGCCTGCATCTTCCCACCTGGGGCTCGGACCTGCTATTCGTCCAGAGCTCCGCTGCTCCGGGCATGGATAAGCTCACCACGGTGCCGTTTCGACTGATCGAGGATCCGACCAAGCTACGGAGGGTCCTCGAGGCGACGCTCCTGATCGAGTCGAACCTGGAGCTGCCCGAGGTGCTCCGGCACGTCGCCGAGGAGGCACGCTCCATGACCGGGGCTCGCTACGTGGCTCTCGGGGTCCTCGACGAGGACAAGAGCGCCCTCTCGGAGTTCATCACCGTCGGGCTCACGGAGGGCGAGGAGGAGGCGATCGGTCCCCGCCCGACCGGGCGGGGGGTCCTCGGCTTGCTCATCGCCGACCCGAAGCCGCTCCGCATCTCCGCGATCGGCAGCCATGCCGAGAGCTTCGGTTTCCCGCCCAACCACCCGCCCATGACGTCCTTCCTGGGCGTCCCGATCAAGGTGCGCGACGAGGTGTACGGCAACCTCTACCTGGCCGACAAGGTCGGGTGGTCGGAATTCACCCACGACGACGAGGCGTTGGTCGGCGCCCTCTCGCAGGCGGCCGGCATCGCGATAGAGAACGCCCGCCTCCACGAACGCGTGCGTCGCTCCGCCGTCTTCGAGGACCGCGACCGCGTGGCCCGGGACCTCCACGACACCGTGATCCAGCGGCTCTTCGCACTCGGGCTCACCCTGCAGGGCCTGGCCGCCCGGCTCCCGAGCGAGATCGCGAACAAGCTCGGCGGCGCGGTGACGGAGATCGACGGCGTCATCGCGCAGGTCCGATCGACGATCTACGAGCTCGGCATGGGCGAGGAGAGCCGCGGCGTGCGCGACGACATCTCGCAGCTGGTGCGCGAGCTGCACGAGGTGGTGGGCTTCGAGATCGAATTGACGTTCACGGGCCCGCTCGACGCGTCGCTCGACGATCACCTCCTGGAGCACCTGCTCGCCACCGTCCGGGAGGCGCTCACCAACGTCGGCAAGCACGCGCAGGCGACGCGGGCGTCAGTCGACGTCGGGGTGGACGAGGCGTCGTGCTCCTTGACGATCAGCGACAACGGGGTCGGCATCGCCGGGGACTCCACTGCTTGGGTCGGCGGTCTCGGGCTCCCGAACCTGCGCCGGCGGGCGGAGAAGCTCCACGGCACGCTGTCGGTCCACGCCGCGAGCGGTGGCGGGACCGTGCTCACGTGGACGGTGCCGCTCGCCACCTAGCGGGAGCGGCGAAGGCGAGACGCGCATGAGGAGGACGGACAGGAATGACAGACGCACCGACGTCCGGCAGGATCGTGGTCGGCATCGACGGGTCGTCGCCCTCGCTCGACGCCCTTGACTGGGCCGCCCGCCAGGCCGACCTGACGGGGAGCAGCCTCGAGGTCGTGATGACGTGGATGTGGCCGTCGAGCTACGGCTGGGCCGTGCCGGTCCCCACCGACTTCGATCCCGAGGAGGACGTCCGGCGCTCCCTCGAGGCCGCCCTGGAGAAGGTCCGCGCCCGCCACCCGGACCTGCGGATCGATCCCCGGGTCGTGAGCGGTCACCCCGCGCCCGTCCTCGTCGACGCCTCCAAGGGTGCCGACCTCCTGGTCGTGGGGAGCCGGGGGCACGGTGAGTTCGTCGGGATGCTCATCGGCTCGGTCAGCGAGTACTGCGCGACGAATGCGCACTGCCCGGTGCTGGTGCACCGGGCGACCGCCTAGGGGAAGGTGGAGATGGCCGACCCGCATCGGCGCATCGTGGTGGGGGTGGACGGCTCACCGCCCTCGGAGCGCGCCCTCGACTGGGCCGTCGCCGAGGCGCAGCGCACCGACGCCGCCCTCCACGTCGTGTCCGCCTGGGTGTTCCCGATGGCTCTCGGCTACGCCTTCACGACGACGGTGCACGAGGTGCGCGAGACCGCCCAGGGCATCGTCGACCGCGCCCTGGCCCGCGCCGCGGAGCTCGCCCCGGGCCTGGACGCCACCGGCGAGACGGTCGAGCAGCTGCCGGCCCCCGCGCTCGTCGCGGCCTCCAAAGGCGCCGCGCTGCTCGTGGTGGGCTCGCGTGGCCTCGGTGGGTTCGAAGGGCTCCTGCTGGGTTCGGTCAGCCGGTACTGCACCCGCCACGCCACCTGCTCGGTGATCGTCGTGCGCTGAGGGAGCGGACCGCCTCAGCCACTTCGGCCCGGCGGCGGGACGATCGTCACGGGAACGCCGGCGTGCTCGGCCAGTTCCAGGCTCGTGCTCCCGAGCAGCGTCCCGGCATGGCCGCCTGCCCCACGCGAGCCGACCACGAGGAGCAGGGCCGACTCCGGCGGCTCGGCCATGCGGAGCAGTGCGCCGCACGGGTCGCCGTCGACGACGTGCCATTCGACGTCGGCGGGGTCGAGCCCGGCGTCGACGGCGATCTTGAGCGCTCTGTCGCCGTCGACGGGGCCGTGCCCCGCCATGCCCGCGTGCTCCAGGAGCCCGACGGCATGCACCACCCGCAGGGGGGCGCCCAGCGCGAGCGCGGTCGTGGCGGCCCAGGCGACGGCGGACCGCGCGTCGTCGGATCCGTCGTAGCCGACCACCACGCGACGCTGCTCGCTCACGGCCCCACCTCCATGTGGACGCGGTCGATGGCCCGCAGGCGCTCGGTGCGGTCGGCCTGCAGCTGCGCCATCCCCGGGCCGCCCGTGGTCGGGGCCGGCGGGCGATCCCCCGCGCCCAGCAGCGCACCGAGCGTCGCCTCCACCGAGGATGCGACGGAGGCAAGGTTGTACCCGCCCTCGAGGAAGAGAGCGAGGCGGCCCGGCCGCGGCGCGAGCTCGGCGACGACCCGGGCCAGCTCGGCGAAGTCCCCGCTCGAGAGCTCCAGCTCGCCGAGCGGGTCCGCCTGATGCGCGTCGAACCCGCACGAGACGAGCACCCAGTCGGGGGCGAACGCCTCCATCGCCGGGCGGGCCACGACGTCGAGAGCGCTGCGCACGACGTCGCCGGTCGCTCCCGGCGGCAGGGGCAGGTTTAGGGTGAGCCCCGGCGCACCGGGCCCGCCCACCTCGTCGGGACGGCCGGTCCCGGGGAACAGCGGATGCTGATGGGTCGAGACGTAGAGCACGTCGGGGTCGTCCCAGAAGATGGCCTGGGTCCCGTTGCCGTGGTGCACGTCCCAGTCGACGATGAGGACCCGCTCACCGAGCGCGGTGCGCGACGCCGCCGCCACGGCCACGTTGTTCACCAGGCAGAAGCCCATGGCCCGGTCGGCGCTGGCGTGATGGCCGGGTGGTCGGACGGGCACGAAGCCGACGCCCTCGCCCCGGCGCTCGAGCTCGGCCAGCGCCGCCAGGCCCGCCCCCGCGGCGCGGCGCGCGGCCAGCCACGAGTCCGGGCGGGCGTAGGTGTCGGGGTCGATGTCGCCACCGCCGCGCGCGCAGAACGCCTCGAGCTCGGCCAGATAGGCCGGGCTGTGCACGCGCGACAGCTCGGCGAGGCTGGCCTCGGAGACGGCTGCATAGACCACCTCGTCGTCGAGCTCCAGTGCGCGCACGCCGTCCATGACGGCGAACACGCGCGCCGGCTGTTCGGGGTGGAAGCTGCCGCCGTCGTGCTCCGCGAGGCCCGTGGGGCCCGCCACCACCAGCGTGGTCACGCCGTCGCCTCCGGCGGGACCCGCATGGCCTCCCGCGCGGCCAGCGCGGCCGTGTACTCGTCGGTGAGCGCGATCGGGAAGCGCAGCGTCACGGTCCCGTACTCAATGCCGGAGCTGATCGGGAAACCGGCGTGGCGGAACACGTCCAGCATGGCGCTGTTCTCCGCCAACGTCTCGGCCCGGAAGACCTCCACCCCTCGCGGCCGGGCGGCCCGTGCGAGCTCGTCGAGCAGGAGGGACCCGATGCCGTGGTGCTGGTACTCGTCGGCCACCACGAATGCCACCTCGGCCTCGGTCTCCCCGGGCGGCCGGTCGAAACGGCCCACCGCGATGAGGCGGCCGTCGGCCGTGGCCACCAGGGCCAGGCGGTTGACGTAATCCACGGTGGTGAAGCGCGTCACCTCGCCCTCCGACAGGGTCGGGTGGAAGGTGAAGAAGCGCATGTACACCGAATGGGGCGACAGGTGTCGGTGGAACTCGACCAGACGCCCGGCATCGTCGGGCCGGATCGGCCGGACGTGATAGCGCAGCCCGTCACGACCCGCGACCTCACGTTCGAGGTCGTGTGGGTACCCCGCCGGTTCGTCGCGCGCGTCGCGAGCCACGGTCGGTGACAGGGCGGGCATGGGTCTCTCCTCGTTCGCGTCCATGCTACGGGTCCAGCCTCGCACCCGGGGCGGCGTGGACCTAGGGCCGAAGGTCCATTGGCGCGCCGCGGGGCGCGCTCTACGCTGACGCCGATGCCGGAGCTGATGCAGGCGTGGGTGGTCGACCGGCCCGGGCCGGCCGCCGGCGGTCCGTTGGTGCGCGTCGAGCGGGCGGTGCCCGAGCCCGGGCCGGGGGAGGTGCGCGTGCGGGTGCGCGTCTGCGGCGTCTGCCGCACGGATCTGCACCTGGCCGAGGGCGACCTCGTGCCGCGGCGCCCCCGGGTCACGCCCGGCCACGAGGTGGTCGGCGTGGTGGACCGCCTCGGCCCCGGCACCTCGCGCTGGCGCGAGGGCGACCGCATCGGCGTGCCGTGGCTGGCCCACACCTGCGGCAGCTGCCGGTTCTGCGTCTCCGGGCGCGAGAACCTGTGCCTCGCCCCGCGCTTCACCGGCTGGGACGTCGACGGCGGCTACGCCGAGTACGCCGTCGTCGAGGAGGCCTACGCCTACGCGCTGCCGGAGGGATTCGACGACGAGGAGGTGGCGCCGCTGCTCTGCGCCGGGATCATCGGCTACCGGGCTCTGCGCCGGGCCAACCTCCCCGAGGGCGGCCGCCTCGGCCTCTACGGATTCGGGGGTTCGGCGCACATCACGGCACAGGTCGCCCTGGCCCACGGCGCCCGCGTCCACGTGATGACCCGGTCGCCCGAGGCCCAGGCGCTCGCGCTCGCGCTCGGGGTGACCAGCGCGGCCGGCGCGGCGGACGCCCCTCCCGAGCCCCTCGACTCGGCCATCCTGTTCGCGCCGGTCGGCACGCTCGTGCCACCCGCGTTGGCCGCGCTCGACCGGGGCGGGACGCTCGCCATCGCCGGCATCCATCTCAGCGACGTCCCGGCCCTCGACTACCAGGCGCACCTCTTCGAGGAGCGGACGCTGCAGAGCGTGACCGCCAACACCCGCCGGGACGGGGAGGAATTCCTGGCCGAGGCTGCCCGCATCCAGCTGCGGGTGTCGGCGACGCCCTACCCCATGGACCGGGCCGACGCGGCGCTGCGCGACCTCGCCGCGGACCGGGTCAACGGCGCGGCGGTCCTCGTGGCCTGAGCCGGGACCATCGGCCCTGGGCGCGCCCCGCGGTGGCGGGCAGAATGAGCGGGTGACCACACCACCGCCCCCCGCCCGGCACGTCTCCGATCTGGCGCGCCGGGTGGCGGCGCGGCGCGCGGAGGTCGGCATGAGCGTGGAGGAGCTCGCGTCGCGGACCGGGGTCGACCCCGGCTACCTCGCCTACTTCGAGTCCAACCCCGACGCCAACCTGAGCGGCGGGACCCTCCTCCTGATCGCGCTCGCCCTCGACACCACCCCGGTGGAGCTGCTGGGCGCCGAGGCCGACCGCCCGCCCGGCCACGCCCGGGCGCTGCCGCACGCCGCGCTGAACGACCTCACCGAGGAGCAGTGCCGCACGCACCTCTCGGTCGGCGGGGTCGGGCGCGTCGTGTTCGCCACCGCGCGTGGCCCGGTCGCGTTGCCGGTCAACTTCGAATTCACCGAGGACCAGATCGTCTTCAGCACCGACGACGCCAAGGCATCCGTGCTGGGGACGGCCGAGACCGTCGGCTTCGAGATCGACCGGGTCGACGAGGCACTGAGCGAAGGGTGGAGCGTGCTCGCCACCGGGCCGTGCCGGCGCATCGAGGAACCCGAGGAGGTGCAGCGGCTCGCCTCGCTCGACCTCGAGGCCTGGGCGGGGGGCGAGCGGCACACCCTGATGGCCATCCGGCCGACGGAGACGACGGGCCGGGTCATCGTCCACGAGAGCCCGCTCGACGAGGGCTGACCCCGGCGACGCGACCCCCGGTCTTGGGGCACACGGCCGGAACCCGCGTCGGGGGACGATCAGGCCGGCCCGGGTGGCACCCTGAGAGGAAGCGCCGACGGTGCCCCAGCCGATTCACGACTAAGCGCTGTCACAGGGCCCTTGGCGATAGGTCCTGGAGCTCTCGACTGGGGCACACACGCCGGCAGTGCGATCAGGCGGTAGATCGCTACGCCCATTATTCCCGATCCGGACCCCTGAAAACACAGAAATTCAGGAAATTTTGAAAGGGTTTAGATGAGGGGTTCCACCTGGTCAGCGGCCATCAGAACGGCGACCAACTCCCGATCGCGGGGATAGGTGAGGGTGTGGGCCGCCTCCTCGAGCACCAGCCAGCGCAACTCGTCCACCTCTTCATTGGGGGTGAAGAACCCCCCCACGGCCGCCATGACCCAGTAGGCGACCGCCTTGGGCCGGCCCTTGCGGTCCACGTACTCGGTGTGGCCGATGAAGCGCAACAGCCGGCAGGACATGCCTGTCTCCTCCCGCACCTCGCGCAACGCCGCCAGCTCGAGGGTCTCGCCTCCATCCAGCTTGCCCTTGGGGAACGACCAGTCGTGCTGCACCGGTCGGTGCACGACGACGATCTGCAGTGCCCCGCTGTGGCGGCGAACGACCAGGCCGCCGGCCGCCTGGACAACCTCTGTTCGTGAGGGGAGCTCCGCGGTCATCGCTCGTCGCGCCACTGCGGGCAGAATACCGCCGCCGCCGGTTCAACTCGCGGCAATTGGTCGCCCGTGGTGCAAAGACCGGCGCGCAGTAGCCTGAGCGAAATGTTCGATTCCAGGGAACCGGGGGCCGGGGGCGGGCACGACCCCGTCGAGATCGAGTGGCAGTTCGACGCCCTCGACCTGCGACCCGTCGAGCGATGGCTCGCCGCGCTGCCGACCCTCGCGTTCGAGGCGGGTGACGGCGGGACCGTGACCGCGCTGGCCCGGACGCCGCGGCGGCTGATCGACTCCTACCTCGACACCGGTGACTGGCGCATCGCCCGCGCCGGGTTCGTCGTCCGCACCCGGCGGCGTGGTCGCCACGACGAGGTCACTCTCAAGGACACCCGCCCGGCCGAGGGGAACGGGTTGCGCCAGCGCCTCGAGGTGACCGAGGTCCTGCCGCCGGCCGGCGTCGCCGCGCTGGGACCCGACGGTCCCGTCGGCCGCCGCCTGCGCGCCATCGTCGGCGCGCACCAGTTGCGCGAGGTGCTCCAGGTCCGCACCCGCCGGCGCCCCTTCGCGCTGCGCGTCGGTGGCGTCGACGCGGCCGAGGTCGCCCTCGACGACACCATGGTCGTCGTGGGCGGCGGGCAGCGGCCCATGCAGCTGCGTCGCGTCGAGGTCGAGGTGCGTCCGGAGTGGTTGCAACGCCTGGAACCCGTCGTCGAGCAGCTCCGCACCTCGTGCGGGCTCCAGCCGGCGAGTCTGTCGAAGTTCGAGGCGGGGCTGCTCGCCCTGGGGCAGGAGATCCCCGGGTCGCCGGACCTCGGGCCGACGACCGTCGCCGAGTCCTCGACGATGGGCGAGCTCGCCTACGCCGTCCTGCGCCGGCAATTGGCCGTGCTGCGCGAGAAGGAGCCGGGGACGCGGCTCGGCGAGGATCCCGAGGAGCTCCACGACATGCGGGTGGCGACCCGCCGCCTGCGCGCCGCGCTGGCGTTGTTCGCCGAGGTCCTGCCCGTCCGGGCCCAGGTGTTCCGTGAGGAGCTCGGCTGGCTCGGCCGCGTGCTGGGCGCCGTGCGGGACCTCGACGTGCAGCAGGAGGGCCTGGCGGAGATGGCCGCGGCGACGGCCGGCTGGAGCGCCGGTGCCCGCCCCGAGGGCCACGACCCGCTGGCCGAGCTCTCCGCGCTGCTCGAACGCGAACGGGACGCCGCCCGCTCCGACATGCTGGGCGCACTCGACTCGGTCCGATGGGAACGCCTCGCCCGGGGGCTGGCCGCCATGGTGCAGCAGGGGCCGGCGCGCCGCTCGGTGGCGACGAGGGTCCCGGCCGTCGTCGGCATGCCGGACCTGGTGGTGGCGCGCCACGACAAGGTGGCCAAGGCCGGCAAGCGCGCCAAGCGCTCGGGCGTCGTCGCCGACTTCCACCGGCTACGCATCGCGTGCAAGCGGTTGCGCTACGCGCTCGAGTTCAGCTCCGAGGTGTACGGGGGCCGCACGGGGCGCTACGTCCGCCAGCTAACGGCGCTCCAGGACGAGCTCGGACTCATGCAGGACGCGGAGGTGGCATCCAACCGGTTGGCCGACCTCGCCACCGGCGAGGCCCATCTGCCCCCCGCGACCGTCTTCGTCATGGGCGGCCTCGCCGAGCGGCACCGCCAGGATGTGGAGCGGTTGTTGCGGCGCCTGCCCAAGGAGGTGTCGCGTATCGGAGGGCGCGAGTGGCGGAACCTGCTCGAGCTGATGGAGCGGCGCCGCTCCGAGGCCGAGGCGGCGAGGCCGCCGGTGCGGAGCACGCTGCGGGCGGTGCCCGCCCCGCCGGCCCAGCCCGAGGCGGCGGCGCCCGAGGCCCCCCACGAAGAGGCCGCCGGGCAGCATCCCGCCGCACGCGGGCTCACCGCCCTGGCACCGCCGCCCCCGTCAGGCCAGGGGGAATGACGCGGCGTCGTCACCCATGACGACGCGCGGGTGCTCGGTGACGACGAAGTGGAGGCGTCCGGTGTCGAGGAATTGCTCGATGTCGGCCCAGATCTCCCCGAAGTCGGGCTCCGCCATGTGGGCCCGGTAGGCGTCCATGCTGTCGAACCACTGCACCGTCACCCCGTCGAAGCCGGGGTCCGCGTCACCGTCGTAGTCGTCGAGTGGGCGCGGGTGCTGCTCGTAGCGCAGCACGTGGCTGCCGCTCTTGCTGGCGGCGATGAGCGGGCCGTGCACCTCGCGCCAGTGCGTGTGGAATTCGGCCGGGGTGAGACCCTCCTTGCGGCGCAACAGGCAGGTGAGCCGGACCATGGGGAACCTCCTCGGCGTGCCGGGTGGCCGACGCGCCCATCGCGTCGGCCCGGGCGCCGCACGCGTGGAGACTAGGGGAGGCCGAGCGTCAGGCCGGGATTCGAGCCCCCGCTACCGATGCCGACCGAGATCCCGCCGACCGAGATGGTGGGCGGGTTGACCGGGACCGGCGGCGCGGGGAGCGGCACGTTGACGGTGCTCGGGCCGTCGCTCGTCGGAGCGCTCGGCGTGGCGACCGACGGGGGCGCCGGCAGCGAGCCCCCGGGCGTCGTCACCGGCAGGCTCGGCACCGTCGGGGCCGACCCGCCCAAGTCGATGGAGAGGGGCTGCACCGCGACCGCGTTGCCGCCCGTCAGGACGAGCACCTGGTCGAGGATGCCCGTGACGATGCCCGACACGGGCGACGAGCCCCCGGCCGCCCCGATCTGGGTCAGCAACCCGCCGAGGACGGAGCACCCGCCTGCGAGGTTGCTCCCACCGGCCACGCTGCTCGGGTTCAGGTTGAGGTTGGCCGGCAGCAGCGTGTTCACCGTGTCGAGCAGGCCCTGCACCGTCGAGGACAGCGGGCTCGTGTTCGAGCCCGCCGTGGTGCCGGCGGCGGGGACGCCGCCACAGATCGACGAGGCCGCCGGCAGCGGGCCGAGCAGCTGCTGGAGCACGCTGGTGAGGCTCAGGCTGATCGACACGTTGGCCAGGCTCCCGGTGCCCATGGCCGTCGGGTTGCCGCTGCCGTCCACCGAGGCGGAGGCGGAGCCGCAGGAGACGTCGACGTCGATCAGGCCGGTGTTGATCGGCAGCGTGCAATCCTGCGGCGTCGACGGGGTCCCCGTCGAGCTCTTGCCCTGTGCCACCGCGTCCTGGGTGCTGTCGAGGGCGAACCCGGTCAGCGAGGACGTGGGGCTGGTCGGGCAGGGATTGGTCTGCGCCGTCGTCGACAGGCAGGCTCCGGTGCCCGAGGCCTCGGCCATGGGCGCGGCGCTGGCGTCCGCCTCGGACCCGCCGCCCGAGAGCTGCAGGATGTCGAGGAGGTCCAGCGAGACGAACCCCCCGTTCGACTGGACATTCCACTGGCTCACGGTGGCCGCGCCGGCGCTCGAGGACAGTGCGCCGACCACCGTCATGGCCATCAGGCCGACAGCGGCGATGCGGATAGGACCCCTCATGTACCTACCCCTTACCGTCCGTCCGTCCGTCCACCCACGTACATGGCGGACTCCTCTGCTCTTGCGTTCGAAACGGGGGAGTTCGGCGAACCTTGCGCGCACCTGGAAATAATTCGCGCTCGACACCCCGGTTGTCCTCGGATGCCGTGCACCGAGGCGCAGTCGGCGTCACGAGGGGAAACGCCGCCCGTCCCGTACTGTTGCGCTGCATGCCCGCCTCCCACGTCGTGCTGATCGTGCTGGCGGGGGTGGGCGCGGGCATCTTCAACGGCGTGGCCGGCGGCGGCAGCCTGATCTCGTTCCCGATCCTGCTGGGGCTGGGCTACCCGGCGCTGACGGCGAACATCACCAACACGGTCGGCATCTGGCCCGGCTACCTCGCCTCGGCCGCCGGCTACCGCCGTGAGATCGGGGACCAGGCCCAGCGGCTCGCCCGGCTCACCCCGATTGCGCTCGCCGGCGGGGTCGCCGGGGCGCTGCTCCTGCTCACGACGTCGGCGGCGACGTTCGACGACGTGGTGCCCTGGCTCGTGCTGGGGGCCGCCGCGCTCTTCGCCCTCCAGCCGGTGTTGCGGCGTGCCCTGGACCGGGGCTCGTCCCCTCCCCGGACGCGTCCCGCGCTCCTGGTGCTCGGAGTGTTCGGGGCCTCGGTGTACGGCGGCTACTTCGGCGCCGCGATGGGCGTGATGTTCCTGGCCGTTCTCGGTCTCGCCCTGCCGGTGTCGCTCGCCCACACGAGTGGTCTGCGGTCCGTGCTCTCCATGATCGTCAACGGCATCGCCGCCGTCGTCTTCGTCATCCACGGCGGCCTGGCCTGGGAGGCGGTCGGGCTGCTCGCCGCTGGCAGCCTGGTCGGGGGGTACGTCGGGGCCCGCCTCGCCCTCGCCCTTCCCGCGCCGGCACTGCGGGTGGTGGTCGTGGTCATCGCCCTGGGCACCGCCGTCAAGCTGTTGCTGTGACGCAGCCCTAGCCCGCGGTCAGCGGGTAGCGGCCGAGGACGGCGCCCCCCAGGGCGCGCCGGCGGGCCCGCCACGCCGCGTCCGCCTCGCTCTGGGTGATCGGCACGAGGCGGACCCGGGTGCCCGGCGCGCACTGGCCGAGCAGCCCGTGGTCGGCCGTCGCCACCACCGCCAGCACCGGGTAGCCCCCGAGGGTGGCGTGGTCGGGCATCAGTACGACGGGGTCGCCGCCGGGGGGCAGCTGCACCGCGCCGGTCACCATCCCCTGCGAGTCGAGCTCGCCCCGCGGATCGGTCCGCCACGGGGCCCCGGCTCCCCCGGCCGCACGCAGCCGGAGGCCGACGCGATTGCTGTCGCGCTCCACGCTGAACACCACGGAGGGGAGTCGCTCCAGGGCGCCCGGTTCGAACCACTCCGGGTGGGGGCCCGGCACGACGCGCAGCTCCACGATCGCGCCCGGCTCCACCTCGCTCGCCAGGCCCGGCTCGAGGTGGTCGCCGAGCGGCGCCGCCCAGGGTCCCGCCCAGAGGAGCTGTCCCGCCCGCAAGGGGCCGGCGCCGAGACCGCACAGCTCGTCGCTCGCGCTGCTCCCGAACGGCCCGGGCCCGATGATGCCGCCGGTGACCGCCACGTAGGACCGGCAGCCGCGCGCCAGGCGGCCGACCTCGAGCATCTGGCCCTCGCCGAGGGGCAGGACCCGGTCGGCGGGCACCGGCGCCCCGTCCAGGCGCACCTCGGGTGCCGCGCCCACGACGGCCACGTGGCACGGCGTCCGGCCGCGTACACGAGCGCCGCCGCCGGTGAGCTCGAGCGCCCCCGACGAGGGGGCGTTGGCGACCAGCCGGTTCGCGAGGGTGAACGACACCGGGTCGGCCGGTCCCGCCGCCGGGACGCCGACCGCGGCCACCCCCCGCCGGCCCCCGTCCTGCACCACGGCGCGCAGGCCCGGCGCCACCACCTCGAGGACGGGGCGGGCGTCGGCGGGCGGCACCCAGGCCGGGGTGGCGATCGGCTCGGGCTCGCCGAAGTCGCCGCGGTCGCCGGAATCGGCCACGGTGAGGCGCACCTCGTCCCCGGGCGCCAACAGCGCGTACGGTGGCTGCGTCGGCGAGAAGAGGCGGACGCCGGTGCGACCGACCAGCTGCCACCCGCCGGGCGACGCCGCCGGGTAGACGGCTGCGTGCCCGTTGGCCAGCGCGACGGAGCCCGCCGGCACGACGGGTCGCGGGTGTGCCCGCCGCGGCACGGCGCGCAGCGTCTCCGGGAGCCCGTCGAGGTAGGCGAAGCCGGGCGAGAAGCCCAGCACGGCCGCGGTCAGCGGCCGCTCCGTCAGCTGCGCCACCACCGCGTCGGGCGCGCACCGCAGGGATGCGGCCACGTCGGGGAGGTCGGGGCCGTCGAAGGTGCACGGGATGGTGACGCGTCGGCCGACCGGCTGCACCTCGGGGGAGGCGGCCGCGCGTCTCGCTGCCACGCGCGCCGCAGCGGCGGCCACCGGCTCCATCTCCGCGTCGGGATCGGCCAGGAGGACGGCGACCGTGGCGAACCCGCACACGACCTCGACCTCGCCGACGTCGGCGAGCGCTGCCTGGAGCGCCCGCGCCAGAACGCGGCCGGCGGCCGGGTCGGCCGTCCCGATCAGGAGGGCGCGGTCACCGAGGAGGCGTACCTCTCCGACGGGGACCGAACGTGTCATGCATGCGCCGGCGCGACCAGCTCGATGCCCGAGTCCGCCATGGCCTGGCGGACCGCCGTGGCAATGGCCACGGCACCGTGGGAGTCGGAGTGGACGCACAGCGTGTCCACCCACCGCGTCAGCACGCTGCCGTCGTTGGCCACCACCGCTCCGCGGGCGAGGCTCAGCGCCTGCGCGGCGGCCTCCTTGGGATCGGTCAGCACCGCACCGGCCGTGCCGCGGTCGGCCAGGCTCCCGTCGGGGCGGTACGCCCGGTCGCAGAAGCCCTCCTCGCAGGTCGCCACCCCGTCGCGCAACGCCATGGCCGTGGCCCGGCACCCCGACGGCAGCACCAGTGTCGGGCCGTCTCCCCAGCCCTCGCGCACCACGTCGCGGAGCGTCTCGTAGATCGCCCCGCCCTTGGCCACCTCCGCGTAGAGCGCCCCATGTGCCTTGACCGAGGCGAGCACGGTGCCCGCCGACCGGCAGACGCGGTCCAGGGCGCGCAGCTGCTCGCCCAACGAGGCGCGTAGCTCGCCACGGTCGATCTCCATCGGCTGCCGGCCGAACCCGTCGCGGTCCGGATAGGCCGGGTGGGCCCCGACACGGACCGAGTGCTCCAGCGCGGCGGCCACGGTGGCCGCCATGGACACGTCGTCACCGGAGTGGCCTCCGCAGGCGACGTGCACCGTGGTGACCAGTCCGAGCAGCGCGCGCTCCACCTCGACACCGGCCGCGTCGGTGGCCTCGCCCACGTCCGCGTTCAGGTCGATGGTCCGCTTGGGCGCCACGGACTACCCCGCCTCGAGGTGGTCCACCACGATGCCGTCGCGGTAGACCACCCGCTGGTTGCGCCGCGTCGGCACGCGGGCTCCGGCGATGATGGAGCCGGTCATGTTCAGCGGGTCCGCCCCGGCCACGACGACCTGCTCGCCGTCGGCCCCGCGGCGGTGCACCGCCCGCAGCGCCTCGAAGGCCTCGGGCAGCGCGTACTGCTCGCCGGAGAGGCCGGCCACGAAGCGACCCCCGAGCGCGACGCCGCGCGCCTCGAGCCGGCGCAACGCCCACACGACCTCGCGCCAGGGGACCTTGAAGGACTCCCGGCCCCAGACCTCCCAGGCCACCACACCCCAGCGCAGGAGCATCTGCTGCGCCACCCACTCGGCCAGCTCCTCGTTGCCCGGCAGGAGCACCCCGTCTCCGACGGCGGGGGTCCCGAGCACCTCGGGCCCGGGCAGGAGCGACCACCGGCCCTCCCCGATGCCGGTGCCGGCAGGGGCGCGGCGGCGGGCCAGCCGGCCCGAGGGACGCCGCACGGTCCGGGTCCGCCAGCGGTCACGGGCCGAGAGCAGCGAGCGCACGGCCGAGAAGGCGTCGGCGGTGACGAGGCCCCGCGCCACCAGGTCCCACAGGCCCTCGTCCACCTCGGCCGGGAGCCGCCCCGTCAGCGGGGAGAGCTCGGGGCGGAAGCAGGCGCCCCGCGTCCGCAGCGCCGCCAGCACGTCGGCCGCCGCGCCCACCTCGGGCTCGGGCGCGACCGCCCCGGCCCGCACGGCGCGCAGGACGGTCACCAGGTCGTCGCGCACTACGAACGCGAGGGGGGTCGCGGGCGAGGGCGTCCCGCTCCGACCCGTCCGCTCCGGGCGCGGGGTGAGACGACCCCACACCACCTCGCCGGACAGGCACAGCTCGTCGAGCCATCGCGGGTCGTAGCCCGTGACGCGGGCCGGGAGGATCTGCGCCTCCCACTCGGCCGCCGGCACCTCGATCCCGGCCAGCTGCTCGAGCACCTGGAGCACCCCGGCCCGTCCCTCGACACGGCTGTCGGGTGTCGCATGCTGCCAGCGCGTCAGGAAGCGCACGTAGTCGGCGATCGGCACGGCCTCGACCATGCCGCGGCGCCGGCCGCGGCTCGCACCGTGCAGACGCACCAGGAGGTTGCGGGCGCACCAACGGCCGTCGGGCAGCTCGATGGCCGATCCCTTGGCCTCGAGCCGGGCCAGCGCGGTGCGTGCCCGCGCCGCGGAGAGCGGCGCACCCAGCGGGGACCCGGCGGGCAGCGGCGCGTCCGCCACCAGCTGCTCGACCGTGACCGGCCCGGCCGGCTGGAGATGGCCGGCGACGCAGGCCGCTGCGGCGTCGTCGTCCGTGCCGAGCGACGCGGCCTCGTCCCGGCGCTCCGTCGCGACCCAGCAGCCGTCGAGCAGCCCCGCCCGGCCGGCGGCGGCCAACGCGCCGTACCACTCGGCCCACTCCGGCACGGGCCGGGCCGCGACGAGCGAGAGCAAGAGGTCGTGGAGCTCATCGGGGTCGCGCGGGCGCGGGCGGACCTGGTCCAGCACCGCCGCCACCGCATCGGGGTGGAGCGCCGCCAACTCCGCCGCCGGCACCGGGAGGCCGTCGGGCCCCAGCTGGCCGAGCCCGCGGCGCAGCGACAGCGCCCGGGTGCGCCGCTCCTCGAGCGGCGCGTCGTCGAGATAGGTGAACGGGCGCCCGCTCAAGATGGCGTGCGCGAAGGGCGACGGCTCGGAGGACTCGACGGTGTGCACGTCGATCGCGCCCGACTCGACCCTGGACCACACGTCGACGAGCCCTTCCACCGAGAGCCCTTCGTGCAGGCAGTCGTCGACCGTCTGGCGGGCCAGCACGTGGTCCGGCACGCCGACCGGCCCGGGCGGCGCGTTCTCCTGGCAGGCGGCGAGGCCCGGCCAGACCGCAGCCAGCAGGTCGTCCGCCTCCATCCGCTGCAGGTGGATGGGACGGCGCTTCCCGCCGTTCATGCGGGGGAGGACCAGGGCGCGGTTGAGGTTCCAACGCCAGCGGGCGCCGAGCATCGGGTGGGGCAGCACGGCCTGGGTCAGCACCTCGGGCGCCTTGGCGCTCGAGAGCATCGACTGCACGCGCGTGAGCGGGAAGCTGTGCTGGGGGCCGAGCGAGAGCACGACGGTGTCGTCGTCCGCCGCAGCCTGCAGCTCGAAGTCGAACGAGACGCAGAACCGCTTGCGCAGCGCCAGCCCGAGGGCGCGGTTGATCCTCCCGCCGAAGGGGGCATGGATGATCAGCTGCGATCCCTCACTGTCGTCGAAGCAACGCTCCACCACGACGCGCTCGCGCGTCGGCAGGTGCCCGAGCGCCTGGAGCCCGGCGGCGCAGTAGGCGACGACCTGCTGGGCCACCTCGCCCGAGACGCCGGCACGTTCCCGCACGAACGCGCGGGCCCCGTCGCCGTCGGCGGCGCGCAGCAGCGGCTCGAGCCCGGCGCGCAGGTCGCTCACCGCCTCGGACAGCTCGGCCGTGCGGGCCGGCGCCTCGCCCAACCAGAACGGGATGGTCGGCGGCAGGTCGCCGGCGTCGTGCACCCGGACCGTGCCGACCTCGACCTTGGCCACCCGCCACGAGTGCGTCCCGAGCAGGAAGATGTCCCCCGCCGTCGCCTCGACCGCGAAGTCCTCGTGCACCGAGCCGACGGTCACCCCGTCGGGGTCGAGCACGACGCGGTAGTCACCCGTCTCGGGAATGGCGCCCCCGCCCGTCAGCGCAGCCAGGCGGGCGCCGCGCCGCGCCCGTAGGCGCCCGTTCACGGCGTCGTGGTGCAGGTGCGCCCCGCGCCGACCGCGCCCCGTCTCGATCCCCCAGCTCGCCAGCGCCACGACGTCGTCGAAGTCCTGGCGGGACACCTCGGCGTACGGCGCCGCCCGCCGGGTCAGGGCCCACAGCGCCTCGACCTCGCACTCGTCGCGAGAGGCCACCTCGGCCACCAGCTGCTGGGTCAGCACGTCCAGGGGGGCGACCGGGGGCTCCAGCAGGTCGAGCCGGCCGTCGCGCACGGCGGCGAGGAGGGCGGTGCACTCCACCAGTTCGTCACGCGTGGTCGGGTACAGGCGCCCGGCGGGCGTGCCGTCGCGATGGTGGTTGGCCCGGCCCACGCGCTGGAGGAAGGTGCCGATGGCCCGGGGCGAGCCGATCTGGCAGACGAGCTCGACCGGGCCGACGTCGATCCCCAGCTCGAGCGACGCCGTGGCCACGAGGGCGCGCAGGTCGCCCGCGCGCAGGCGCGTCTCGACGATGCGCCGACGGGCCGCGGAGAGGCTGCCGTGGTGCGCCGCCACGAGCAGGGACGCGTCGACGTCGCCCCCGCGGCCCGGCTCTTCCTCGGCCAGCCGCTCGGCCAGCTGGTGGGCGACCCGCTCGGCCATCTTGCGGGTGTTGACGAACACGAGGGTGGTGCGGTGGTGCCGGGTGTGCTCCGCGATGCGGTCGAGGATGTCGGACATCTGGCCACCGCTCATGACCGCCTCGAGCTCCGTCGAGGGCAGCTCGATCGCCACCTCGAGGTCCCGGGCGTGCCCGCAGTCCACGATCACCGTGTCGGGGCGGCCCTCGTGCACCCCCGAGAGCAGGCGGGCCACGAGGTCGAGCGGCCGCTGCGTCGCCGACAGCCCGATCCGCTGCAGACGCCCCCCGCTCTCGGTCACGAGCGAGTCGAGCCGCTCGAGGCTCAGCGACAGGTGGCTGCCCCGCTTGTCGCGCGCCAACGTGTGCACCTCGTCGACGATCACCGTCCGGACGCCGCGCAGCAGCGCGCGCGAGGACGGCGCGGTGAGGAGGAGGTAGAGCGACTCGGGCGTCGTCACCAGCAGGTCGGGTGACTGCTTCTTCATGGCCGCCCGCTCGGCGGGCGGGGTGTCGCCGGTGCGCACGGCGACACGCAGCCCTGGGTCGGGGAAACCGAGGCGGCCGGCCTCCTCCCGGATCTCGGACAGGGGGACGTGGAGGTTCTCGTGCACGTCGACGGCGAGCGCGCGCAAGGGCGAGATGTAGAGGACTTCGGGCGCACCACCCGTGCGGGCTCCTGCCTGGGCGGCGCGGTAGGCGGCATCGATGGCGACGAGGAACCCCGTCAGGGTCTTGCCGGAGCCGGTGGGAGAGGCCACCAGCACGTCGCGGCCCTCGGCGATGTGGGGCCAGGCCGCGGACTGCGGGGCCGTCGGCCCGGCCGGGAAGCGCCGGGCGAACCAGCTGGCGACCGCCGGGTGGAAGAGCTGGTCGGGCCCGATGGAGGCGGGCGGGGCGTCGGGCACGCCCCCTATTCCACCAGGATCCTGTGACGGCGGCGCAGGCGGGGACCCGCCGGGACCGCTCAGGCGGGAGGCCGGCGGCCCCAACAGGAGATCATCGGCGGCTGGGCCAGGTCGAGCCTGCCCGCGGCCACCGCGTCGAGGTGCCGGGCGATCTCCGCCTCCGTGGCGATGCCGTGGTCCAGGAGCTGGTCCCGCACCAGGTTGACGGTCGCCGTCTCGAGGGCGTTGCAGGCCGGGTCGCTCACCGGGAAGGCGGCATCGGCGGCCACCCCGACCAGCCCCGCCGCCCGGAGCCGCCGGGGCAGCGTGCGCCCGTAGGCCAGGTCGACCCCGCGCTCGGCCAGCAGGGAGCGGAAGCCCCGGCGGAGCCGGTTGGCCAGGGCCTGCTCGGGCCCCGTCTCCTCCAGGCAGCTGAGGGGCTGCAGCGCCGGGTCGGCGTCCTCGACGAGCAGCACCCCGCCGGGTCGGAGCGCCGCGACCATGGTCGCCAGCGCTGCGTCGCGCCGGGGCACGTGCACCAGGACGAGACGAGCGTGGACGAGGTCGAAGGGCGCGCCCCGGGGCGGTCCGGTCACCACGTCGTGCCCGAGGATCTCGACGTTGGCGGCCGCGGCGCCGGCCGCCCACGACAGGTTGATGTCGGTGGCCAGCACGTGTCCGGCCGGGCCCACCCGCTCGGCCAGGTGCGAGACGACGGTGGTCCCGCCCGCGCCGACCTCCCAGCAGCGCCAGCCCGGCGCCAGGCCGAGCCCGTCGAGGTGCCGGAACGTCGAGGGGTCGAAGAGCGCGGCGAAGGCGGTGAAGCGGTCCATCGCCTCGGGCGCGTCGTTGGTGAGGAGGTAGCCGTCCCCGCTCACGGCGTCGGCGAGGCTGCGGGCACGGGGGCCAACTCCTGCGACGTCCCGGTGTAACGCTCGAGCACGTCGGCCACCTCGGCGCGCCCCTCCTCCATGAGTGTCGCGGTCGCGGAGAAGTCGCGGTACTGGCCCGAGGGCTCGCCGCCGCCGCTGAAGACGACGACCTCGACATCCGGCGGCAACGCGGCCAGCTCGCGCACGAAGCGCGCGTGCACGGCCACGAAGAACGCCGTCAGCGCCGCCTCGGCCGGACGGCGCGGCGGGGGCGGGTGGTAATGCAGAGGCCCGCAGAGCAACACGTAGATGCGGTCGCACTGCGCGGCGATGGCCCGGCTGATCGGCACGTTGTTGACGACGCCGCCGTCGACCAGCACGTCGCCGTCGATGGTCACGGGCGGGAAGATGGACGGGATGGCCGAGGAGGCCAGGATGGCCTCGACGGCGGGGCCGTGGGCGATCCAGCGTTCGCGCCCGTCGGTGAGCGACGTCGTCACGACCTCGACGGGGATGACGGCGTCCTCCAGGTTCTCGTAGTCGATGCCCGCCTCGATGATGGCGCGCAGCCCCGTGTTGGCGTGCACGGCGGCGCGCTTCTGCAGGAAGGCCCACGGGCCGTCGAAGGTGCCGCGCGGGAAGATGTCGGTCCCCTTGACGTCGCGCCAGATGGTCGCCATGCGCTCGATCCCCTCGGCGGTCGGGTTGCCGGCGTACGACGCGCCGTTGATGGCGCCGACGGACGCGCCGAAGACCCGGTCCGCCCGGATGCCGCGCCGGATGAGCTCCTCGAGCATCCCGACCTGGACGGCCCCCCTGCTGCCGCCGCCGGCCAGCACGAACGCGGTCCGCTGCGGGACGGGGCCGTGCCCGTCCGCCGTCGCACCCCGCCGCCGCGCCCAGCGTGCGCGGAGGCGTGCGGACCAGGCGGGCGTCGCCGCGCCGTCGGCGCCGGCCGCGTCGGTCACGATCCGTTCCCCGGTGACGGCGGGGGCCGCCGGGCCGAGGACTCCTGGCGGCGGCGCCACGCCTCCCTGCCCGCCATGTCGTGACGCACCGCCCACACGACGACGATCACGATCAACGTGACCATGGCGACGACGAAGATCCCGAAGATGGCGAAGAAGGCGACGTCCGTGGCGGGCGCCGTCGGGACGAGGGCGTGTGCCATGCAGTTGCCAGGGTAGGTGAATGTCACACCCCGTGGGCACACTGCCCCGATGGTCCTCCTCGCGCCACGCCCGCCGCTCCCGGCGGCCCCGCCGGGTGTCAGCCCGCCGCGTCGGGGCGGCGGGAGGGAGGTGCTCGCGCGGTTGCGGGCGGACTCGGAGGCGCGGCCGCGCTTCGACCCCGGTCTGGCGGGCGGCCTGCGGGCATGGCTGGAGGACGCGGCCTTCGGCTTCGTGGTCGCCCGGGGTGACGCCGTGCCGGTCCACCTCGGCCCGCGCCAGGTGCTCGTGCCCGAGGGACGGCGTGCCGACGACGGCCTGTCGGACGAGCTCGTGGTGGCGCGTCTGGTGCGCGCGCTGTTCCGCCAGCTGGTCGGCCGGGGCGACGTCGGTGATCCGTTGGCGGACGCGCTGGACGCCCTGGGCGCACTCGGCGAGGACGACGTGGTGCGCCACGTCGTCGCGCTGCCCGAGGCGGCTCGTGCCGCGCTGTCGGAGACCGTGGCGTCGCACGCCGGCCATCTGCGCGACCTCGTCCCCCGGTTCGCCCCCGGGTGGATGCCGCGCACCGACGACCGCGTCGCCATCCCGCTGGCCGGTGGCCGGGTCGTGCTGCACGGGAGCTTCGACCTCCTCGTGGGCCTGCCGCAGCCGGGCACCGCATCGCTGTGCGCGCTGGGCCTCTCGACGAGCGGTCCGTGGGCGCGCCAGCGGCGGTCCCTCCACCTCCTCGCCTTGCTCGAGACGCTGCGCAGCGGCGCTCCCCCGTTCCGCCTCGCCCTGGTCGAGTCCGCCACGGGCCGCTACGGCGTCGAGGACGTGAGGGACGAGCATCTCCGCGCGATCGCCTCGCACCTCGCGGCGTGGCTGACCGCGGACGAGGGGTCGCATGGCTGAGACGCTGACCGAATGGCTGGTGGCGCCGCTCGGCGACGTGGACGCGACGTCGTGGCACGCGGCCCTCGCCGAGGCGAAGTCCATGCTCGCCCGACTGGCCGTCCGGCGCGCCGGGTCGGGGCCGTTCCGCGTCACCGACCACGAGGTGCGGGTCGCGCTCTGCGGCGACGCCGCCGACGATGCCCGGCAGACTCCGTTCGCCTGGACGGCCCGCACCGCACGGCGCCCGCTCGGCCTCGCGGCGGTCCGCCTGCTCGCCGCCGGGGGCGCCCGGTCACCGGTCGATGCCGTGCGCGCCCGGCTGACCGAGGCGGAGGGCTGGGTGCGCGACGGCAACCCGTGCGCCTCCCAGCTCGACCGGTGGGTGGCCGGGCTCTCCGACGCGGGCCGCTCCGCGGTCGGAGCCGAGGCCGTGACGTGGGCCACGCGCCTGTGGTGTGCCCTCGACTGGGCCGTGCTCGGCCCGGCACCCGCCATCGGCCGCGACCGCTGGTGGGACAGCCCGCACTCGGCACTGCTGGCTCTGCGCGGCCGGGCCGAGGTACGCACGGACCGGGCCAACCTCGTCGTGTTGTCGGGCCCCCGCCGCGAGTCGGTGCGCGCCGAACTGGCCCTCGTGACCCTCGTCGAGGCGCTGCGGAGCCGGGACGGCGCGCTCCCGGGCCGTGTCGTCGGGTGGTGGCCCGACTCGGGCCGCCTCGTCCGGGTCGAGCCCGAGCCGGCCGTGCTCACGCAGGGGGTTGAGGCGGTGGCGCAGGTGCTGGCGGGCACGGGCCTGCCCATCCGCTCCGCCGCCTGAGCGGCCTCCCGGGTCCTCTATCGTTGGCACCCCCATGGGGACACGCGAGGACATCAGGAACGTGGCCATCGTGGCGCACGTCGATCACGGCAAGACGACCCTCGTCGACGCCATGCTCCGGCAGACGGGTGCGTTCGGTGCGCACCAGGAGCTGACCGACCGGGTGATGGACTCGGGTGACCTCGAGCGGGAGAAGGGCATCACCATCCTGGCCAAGAACACCGCGGTGCGCTGGGGCGGGGTGAAGCTCAACATCGTCGACACGCCGGGCCACGCCGACTTCGGGGGTGAGGTCGAGCGCGGGCTGAACATGGTCGACGGCGTGCTCCTGCTCGTCGACGCGTCAGAGGGGCCGTTGCCCCAGACCCGCTTCGTGCTGCGCAAGGCGCTCGAGGCCCGGCTGCCCGTCGTGGTCGTCGTGAACAAGGTCGACCGCGCCGACGCCCGCATCGCCGAGGTGATCCACCAGATCGAGGAGCTCTTCTTGGACCTCGACGCCGACGAGGACCAGATCGACTTCCCCATCCTCTACGCCAACGCCAGGGCCGGCTGGGTGAGCGACGAGGCGGGGGTCGAGGGGACGAACGTCGAGCCGTTGTTCCGGGCCGTCATTGCGCACGTCCCGGCGCCCTCCTTCGACGATGACGCGCCGACCCAGGCGCTCGTCTGCAACCTCTCCGCGTCGCCCTACGTGGGCCGGCTGGCCATCTGCCGCGTGCACAACGGCAGGCTGACCAAGGGCGCCACGGTGGGCTGGTGCCGGCTCGACGGCACCGTCGAGCGGGCCAAGCTCACCGAGCTCTACGTCACCGAGGCGCTCGAGCAGGTGCCGGCGGAGTCCGCGGGGCCGGGCGAGATCGTCTCGGTGGCCGGCCTGGCCGAGGTCACGATCGGCGAGACGCTGGCCGACCCGGACCGTCCGATCGCACTGCCCGCCATCACCGTCGACGAGCCCAGCCTGGCCATGACGATCGGCATCAACACGTCGCCGCTGTCGGGTGCGGACGGGACGAAGCTGACGGCCCGGCTGCTCAAGTCCCGCCTCGACGCCGAGCTCGTCGGGAACGTGGCCATCCGGGTCGGCCCGACCGACCGGCCCGACATGTGGGAGGTGCTCGGGCGGGGCGAGCTCCAGCTGGCCGTGCTGGTCGAGACGATGCGGCGCGAGGGCTTCGAGCTCACGGTGGGCAAGCCCCAGGTCGTCACCCGGGAGATCGACGGACGGGTACACGAGCCGGTCGAGCGGGTGTCGGTGGACGTGCCCGACGAGTACCTCGGCGTCGTCACCCAGCTCCTCGCCCTGCGCAAGGGGACGATGATGGAGATGGTCAACCATGGGACGGGCTGGGTGCGGCTCGACTACCGCGTCCCCGCCCGCGGCCTCATCGGCTTCCGCACCGAGTTCCTGACCGAGACGCGGGGCACGGGGATCCTGCACCACGTGTTCGACGGGTGGGAGCCCTGGCACGGCGAGCTGCGCACCCGGCGCAACGGCTCCATGGTGGCGGACCGCCGGGGGGTGACGACCACCTTCGCCCTGATGAACCTGCAGGAACGCGGCACGCTCATCGTCGGTCCGGCCGAGGAGGTCTACGAGGGGATGATCGTCGGGGAGAACGCCCGGGCGGACGAGATGGACGTCAACCCGACCAAGGAGAAGAAGCTCACCAACATGCGGTCCTCGACCGCCGAGGAGTTCGCCCGGCTCACCCCGGCGATGCAGTTCTCCCTGGAGCACGCGCTGGAGTTCATCGCCGAGGACGAGTGCGTCGAGGTCACGCCCAAGGTGGTGCGGCTGCGCAAGGTGATCCTGGACCAGGCGACGCGGGGGCGGCTGCACAGCCGGGCCCGCGACGCCCGCGAGCAGGCCGCGGCCAAGGGCTAGCGAGGGACGGAGGGCGCCGTGGGCCTGCCGAGGAACGAGGGCTTCGACCACATGACCGTGGTCGTCACGGACCTGGAGGCGGCGCGGCACTTCTTCGGGCTGCTCGGCTTCGTCGAGCGCATCGCCGTCGTCGCGTCGGGCGAGGTGATCGCGCGGTACATGGGGATCCCGGGATGGGAGGCCGACCACGTGACGTTGGTGCTGGAAGGGGCGCCCGTGCGCCAGGAGGTGCAGCTGTTGCGGTTCCATCGGCCCGTCGCCGACGTCGACCCCGGCGCCCGCTCACTGGACCGGACCGGTTTCAACCACGTGTGCTTCCGCGTCAGCGACCTCGACGCAATGCTGGCGCACCTCGCCGAGCACGGGGTCACGCCGCGCAACGAGGTGTTCGACTTCCACGACCGGCGCCTCGTGTTCCTCGACGGGCCGGGCGTCGTCGTGGAGCTGGCGGAGTGGGTCAGCGGGTCGGCCGGCCGGGGCGGTCACCTAGCATGATCCGCCTGGAGGGATGGCAGAGCGGACGAATGCACAGCTCTTGAAAAGCTGCGAGGCGCAAGCCTCCGTGGGTTCGAATCCCACTCCCTCCGCGTGTTCGGCAGTTCACCCGTGCGCCGCCCAACCGTCACCCGTCGTTCACCTGATGATCGCCGCTGTTTGCACGAGTTACCCGTGGCCTAGCATCGGCGCCTGTGGATACTTGGCGACCTAGTTCCACACGGCGGACCTTTGGGCTGATCCTTGCCACCGCGGGCTTGACCTTCTCGTCGGGCGTGGCGGCTGCCGGGGTGTCGTGGGCGAGCGGTGCCCATCCGGTCGCGGCTGCCGCGGACAACGGCGGCTCCTGGGGCACGACGGGGGGCGCCGGCGCGTGCAGAGCCCGGGAGACCGATCACGGTGACGGTGACGGGGGCGATCGGGCCAGCAGCGGGACGCGTCAACTCCAGCACGCCACCAACCAGGGCGGCGATCGACAGCGACAACGACGGCGGCGTCTTCGGCGGGCCGCGATCGGGCTCGTTGGTGAAGGTGACGTCGGCGGGACCGAACGGGAGCCTGGTGGCGCCGGGCCAGACGATCAACGTGACCATCACCTGGAACCCCAGGGACTTCGGACGATTCCCCCCGGTCACGACGGCCGACTGCGTGAAGATCGGTCCCAGGATCTCGCGCACCTTGAGCCAGGAGCACACGCCGGGCCCCTGGGGTGGAACGGACCACTTCAGCTACGTCGTCCCCTTGGACGGCACCGGCGGAGACCAGATCTGTGATCGGGCGATCGCCATCGGGCCCTGGGCGAACACCGACAGGAGCGCCGTCCTCTGCTACTCGCTGCTGGCGGCCGTCACTCCGGAGGTCTCCGCGCCGGTGTTGCTCCCCGTGGCGGCCGCGGTGGTCGGCGGGGGTGGCCTGTTGGTCGCCCGTCGGCGACGCCGGCGGCGACTCGCTGGCTGAGTGCGGCCCGGAACCTCGCCGACTCGACGCTTCGAGCGGTAGGCCGGCTGCGGCCAGGGTGACGAGTGCGGCGGCCCAGGAAACGGAGGATGAACTGTTGGTGACGCCACGCCATATCGGGGCAACACTCGTTGAACCGAGGGGCGCTCTCCCTGATGATCGTGGGAACGGTTACCGGTCGAGGTGGAACGGGGTTCTTGCACGTGGTCCTGATCCAAGGCAGTGCCAAGAGACATCGTTGCCGGTCATGGAATCGTTTCAGCGGTTCCACGGCACGGCGACGGATTGAGCGGGCGATGATCGCAACCGGGTTGGCGGCCCTCCCCATCACTGCAGTTATTGCGACCGCATCCCCCGCGGACGCCGCATTCAGCGGAAGCAACGGCCCCGTCGCCTTCGTGTCCACACGGGCCAATAGCGGCTCCTTCGGCGGCATATTCCAGGTGAACAGCCAGGCGTCAGGGCTCGGTACGGCGGGCGGTGACCAGGCGGCGACGTCCGGGCTGACCAATGCCGGCGGCGGCACCGGCAACGATTCCGAGCCCTTCTACTCACCGAGCGGCGGGACCGTGTTCTTCTCGAGCAGCCGAGACGCTGCAGGTGACTGGGCGATATTCGATATCTTCACGCCCACACCGGAACCGCCGGCGTCGGCGACGGAGCTCTCCCAGGTGTCGGGCAGCGAGTCGAACAATGACTACGCACCCTCGGTGGCCAACGACGGGCGGACCGTGGTGTTCAACCGGAACGACGCCACTCTTGACACGCTCGACGCCCAGGCGCCGACGCCGTCGAGCACGGTGTGCGTCCTGTACACGCCCGCTGTGGGCCTGGAGACCATCAACAGCAGCGTCGGGGCCACCAGCCGGGCCGTGTTCAACCCGCTCGATCCCACCCAGCTCCTGTACGTCGGCGGTGACAACCACCTGCACCTCGTGACGGGATTGCCGGCACCTTCCGCCACCGCGCCGAGCAACCCGTGCGGTGCCGTGGCTGGGCAGAACGGGGTCACCGACAGGGACCTCTCGGCTGGCGCGATCGACTCGCTGACCTCCACTACCGACACGGGTTCCTACGGCGACGAGAACCCCGACTGGAGCCCCGACGGCACCACGATCATCTTCGACTCGACACGAGGGGGCACCAACCACACCCTGTGGCAGATGACGAACATCGCGTCGGGGACACTGACAGCCACCCCCCTGTGGTCGGGCGAGGTCGGGACCGGTGGTTCACGGAAGCCGGCGGTCGAGCCGGTGTACTCCCCTGACGGAACGCAGATCGCCTTCGTCCAGAACGGATCCGGCCAGAACACCTTCATCGGTTCGATCGTGTCCCTCGGCAGTGGCTTCTCGAGCGCCGAGAACGTCAGCCTCTCCACCCAGGGAAACGGGATCGTCAACGACCAGCCGGACTGGGGTTCGGGAGGGCCGGGCACCGGCACCCCTGAGGTCCCCTTCACTCTGATGCTGCCCGGGACCGCCCTCATCCTGGGTGGCTTGGCCCTGGTCTACGAGCGCCGGCGCAGGCAACACGCGGTAGCCATCGCCTGAGCGCCCCGCACCGGTCCTGACGTGGTGACCGCCGCGGGGCGGAAGGGGTAGCCTCCATCGTCCCGGAAGCTCGGTGCCGGATCGGCCGCGCCGCGCGGGTGACGCAAAGGGGGACCGCGGCGTGGCAGAGATGCAGGCACTCCAGGTGACCCGCCACGGGCAACCGGGCGAGGTCCTGGCCGTGCAGACCGTCGAGCGGCCCGAGCCCGGTCCGAACGAGGTGCGGGTGAAGGTGGGCGCGGCCTCGCTCAACTTCAACGACATCGACCGCTGCCGGGGGAACCTGGTCTCGGTGCCCACCCCACCGCCGTTCACGCTCGGCATGGACGTCTGTGGCGTCGTCGACGCCGCCGGTGCGGGCGCCGAGGCGTGGCTCGGGAAGCGCGTGGTCGCCATCACCAAGAACGCGCTCGGCGGCATCGCCGAGTACGCCGTGGCGCCGGCCATCTCGGTCTTCGACGCCCCCGACGGCTTCGACGACGCCGAGGCCACGGCGTTCCTGCTGACCTTCCAGACGTCCCATCTGGCCCTGTTCACCCGCGGTCGGCTCCAGGCCGGCGAGACCCTGGTCGTCCACTCTGCGGCCAGCGGCCTCGGCACGGCCGGCATCCAGCTGGGCAAGGCGGTCGGTGCCCGGGTCATCGCCGTGGCCGGGGGGCCCGAGAAGGGGGCCGTGTGCGCCTCCCTCGGTGCCGACCTCGTGATCGACCACACCGCCGAGGACTTCGTCGAGGCCGTCCTGGTCGCCACCGGCGACGCCGGGGCCGACGTCGTCTACGACCTGACCGGCGGCGACTTCGTCGAGCGCTCCTGGCGCTGCACCGCGCGCGGCGGGCGCTACCTGGCCGTCGGGTTCGCAGACGACGACGCGAACGGCATGACGGGGAGGCCGCTGCGCATGGCGTGCATCGGGAACATCGACATCGTGGCCGTGATGGTGGCCTGGGCGGACGCGGTCGACCCCGGCATGCGGCGCTTCGGCTTCAACCCGTTCGGACGGGACGTCGCCGACGAGATCCATGCCGACCTGCTGCGCCTGGCGGCCGCCGGGACGATCCGGCCCGTGATCGGGCGGCGGGTCACCATGGGGGAGGCCGGCCGCGCCCTCGACGAGCACGAGGCGCGCCGCTCTGTGGGGCGCACGGTGGTCGAGATCGCGTGAGCGACGTCGAGTTCACCTGGCGGGACGCCCAGCTGCGGAGCCGGCCGCTGTTGGCCCTGAACTGGGTCGGGGCGCGACTGGGGCGGCTCGGACGCGACCTGCCCTCCCTGACGCCGGCGTCGGTGACGGCGTCGGCAGCCAAGGCGGCCGCGTCGGACGACTTCGGGAGCGACTCCTACCGCGAGCCGCTCGGGGTGTTCCTGCGCTCCTGCGAGGAGGAGGCGGAGCTGACCACGTTCGGCCGCATCCTCATCTCCAAGATGCTCTCGGGCGCCCTGGCGAACCGCATCGAGCTCCACCGCTGGTCGCTCGAGCACCCCGAGGTCCATGCCGAGCGGATCGAGAGCCCCTGGATCATCCTCGGGCTGCCGCGCACCGGCACGAGCGTGCTGTCGAACCTGCTCGGCCTCGACCCGGTGGCCCGACCCCTCCTCCAGTGGGAGGCGGCCCATCCCATCCCGCCCGCCACGCTCGAGGAGGCCGCGGAGGACCCCCGCATCGCCAAGACCGCCAAGAACCTCGACGGGTTGCTGAAGCTGAACCCGCCTCTCAAGGCCATGCACCCCTTCGGGGCCACCCTGGCCGAGGAGTGCGTCGCGCTCTTCATGTACGACGTGCGCAGCCTCGCCCTCGAGACCCAGGCCCATGTGCCCTCCTACGGCCGCTGGCTGGAGGGAGCGGACATGACGCCGGCCTACGCCCAGCACCGTCTGACCCTCCAGACCCTGCAGTCCCGGCAGCCGACGCAGCGTTGGGTGCTCAAGACGCCCAATCACCTGTGGCACCTCGACGCCATGCTCGCCGCCTACCCCGACGCCCGGGTCATCTGGACCCACCGCGACCCGGGGCCGGTCGTCACGTCCCTGGCCAGCCTCGTCAACGCCGGCCAGCGGCTGCTGACCAGCCGGGACGACCCGCGGCCGACGGCCGAGGAGTGGAAGGACAAGTGCGGATTCGCGCTGCACTCGGCCATGGCCTTCGACGAGACGGCCGAAGAGGGCTGGTGCCAGCACCTGCACTACGACGCCCTGATGGCCGACCCGGTCGAGGCGGTCAGCGCCCTTTACCGCAGCTTCGGCGAGGAGGTCGGGCCGCTGCACGCCCGGCGCATGCGCGCCTTCCTCGAGCAGCGGCCGCCGGACGTCTTCGGGCGCCACCGGTACGACCCGGCCGACTTCGGCTGGACCTACGGGGGCCTCGACGCCGAGTTCGGGGACTACGTCGAGCGGTACGGGATTCGGACGACGGTCGCCCGCTAGGGCGTCCCGGAAAGCGCCGCCCACCCTCTGACCTCCCCGTTGCCCCCGATCTCAGGTGCCGCTGAGAATTGCGTCCGCCGGGTTGCTAGTGTGCCCCGGCAAACAGGAACCTGTTCCAAGTTTCGAAGGTATGTCCGGGGCTGAGCCACCGAGGTCCGGCTCCGTAGACAGGGGGTGTCGTCATGAAGAGGATCACCGGGATTCGCTCGCTGGGGGTGGTGCTGCTGTTCGCGACCACCCTCACGGCGACGGGGGCGGTGGTCGCTCCTTCCGTGGCCGGCGCCGCCTCGTCGGCGACGTTCGGCACACTGCCCTCGCCCTGCGGCAAGGGGCATGCCACCGGGGCCACCGACCAGGGGGTCACGAACTCGACGATCAACATCGCCTACGGCGACGACCGGGGCTTCTCGGGCCTGCCCGGACTCGACCAGGAGATGGGCGACGCGGTGAAGGCGATGGTCGCCTGGTGCAACGCCCAGGGGGGCATCAACGGGCGCAAGATCGTCGGTGACTACTACGACGCCGCCGTGACCAACGTCGGCAGCGTGATGACGCAGGCGTGCAAGCAGGACTTCATGCTCGTCGGCGAGGGCTTCGCCCTCGACGGCCTGGCGGAGGGGACCCGGCTCGGCTGCAACCTCGCCGCCGTCCCGGGCTTCACGGTCTCGCCCGTCGTGGCCAACGCCTACGAGATGTACCAGGCGTCGCCGAACCCGGCGAACTACAGCCCGGCGTCCTCGGCCTACGAGGCAGAGAAGCTCTTCGGCTCCAAGACCCAACACGTGGGCGTCTACGACTCGACCCTGTCCACCCAGCAGGCGTCCACCGCCAAGGCCGTCCAAGCGTTCACGACGGCCGGCTGGAAGTTCCTCAACTGCCCGTTCCTGTTCAACTACAACGGCGAGGCCAACTACACGCCGTTCATGCAGAAGCTCCAGGGGTGCGGGGCCCAGATCATCTCGAACAACTCCACGCCCGGACCGACCTTCTACGGCGCCCTCCAGGCGGAGAACCAGATCGGCTACAACCCGATCTGGATCGAGGACGCGGGTGCCTACACCGAGGCTTTCGCCCAGTGGAACACATCGGGCCTCGGCAACAACGTCTACGTCCGTGAGTCCTACGAGCCGCTGGAGGCGGCCAAGGTGGTCCCGGCGGTGGCCCAGTACCTCTCGATCCTCAAGAAGTACGGTGGCCTCACCTCGCAATTGGGAGAGCAGTCCACCTCCTCCTTCCTCCTGTGGGCCACCGAGGCCAAGGCGTGCGGCTCGACGCTCACCCGTCAGTGCATGATCAACCACCTCTCCAAGGTGACGAGCTGGACCGGTGGAGGCCTCAACGCCTCGGGCAACCCGGCCAAGAACCTCCCGCCGAACTGTGGGCTCCTGATGCGGCTGCACAACACGAGCTGGGTGCAGGCGTACCCGAAGAAGCTGGGCGCCTTCGACTGCTCGCCGAAGTACGTCATCCAGAACACGGGTTCGGTCATCGGCACCACCCTCAACGCGCAGGGCTACGCGACCCAGTACGCGACCTCGTCGGTGATCAAACCACAGGGGTGAGCGTCCAGGACCCCGGCTCGCCCGCCTGAGCGACGGGAGCTCCGGCCATGCACCTGTTCCTGACCTACACCATTCTCGGCCTGGTGACGGGGGCCGTCTACGGGATCGCGGCCTCGGGACTCGTCCTCACCTACACGACCTCGGGCATCTTCAACTTCGCCCAGGGGTCCATGGCCATGCTGTCGGCGTTCACCTACTGGCAGTTCCGCTACGGCTGGAACTGGCCGGCGCCGCTGGCCCTGTTCGCCGTCGTCGTCGTCCTGGCGCCGCTGCTGGGTGCGGTCATCTACCTCGGCATCATGCGGGGGCTTCGCGAGACGGCGGACGTGACCAAGATCGTGGTCACCATCGGCATCATGCTCGGGCTGATCGCGCTGGCGCAGTGGATCTGGAGCCCGGGGATACCCCGCACCGACGACCTCTTCTTCGGCGAGGCGGCGAAGTTCCGGGTCTTCGGGGTCTACGTCACCGACCACGAGGCCATCGCCCTCGGGTGCGGCGTGCTGATCGCCGTGGGGATCCGCCTGCTCTTCACGAGCACCCGCACCGGCGTCGCCATGCGGGCGGTGGTCGACAACCCCACGCTCCTGCAGCTCAACGGTGGGCGGCCCCGACGACTGGCGGCGTTCTCGTGGGCCCTCGGGGGGGCACTGGCCGCCCTGGCCGGCATCCTGATCACACCCATCAGCGGTGGCACCCTCGACGTCCACGTGCTGACGCTGCTCGTGCTCGACTCCATCGCCGCCGCCATGTTCGGGCGACTGCGGAGCATCTGGCGCACCTTCGGCGGTGCCCTCGTCCTCGGCCTTGCCGGCACGTACGTCCTCGGGTACTTCCCGTCCTCGTGGTCCTGGGCCTCCGACTTCCGCATCGCCCTGCCGATGATCGTGTTGTTCGTCGTCCTGTTGGTGCTGCCCCAGGACCGGCTGCGGGGCGCCACCCTCCTGCGCACGCGGGAGCGCTTCGAGGTCCCCACCATCCGGTCGGCCGTCACCTGGGGGGCGATCCTCGTCCTGGTGGTGCTGGCCCTGGAGCAGATCATGGGCGTCAACGACATGTCGGCGCTCACCATCGGCATCACCTACGCCATCATCGCCCTGTCCCTGACGCTGCTGACCGGCTACGCCGGGGAGATCAACCTGGCCCCGGTGTCCTTCGGCGCCATTGCGACCATCATCGTGTTCCACCTCGGTCTCTCGGGCACGGGGCTGACCCAACGGATCACGCCGTGGGGGCTGCTCCTCGGCATGGTGGTGACCGCGCTCGTCGGCGGTCTCATCGCGTTCCCGGCCCTCCGACTGCGCGGCCTCTACCTGGCCCTGGCCACTCTCGCCTTCGGCGTCTTCGTCTCCGACATGATCATCGCCGACATCGCACCGCACGTCCTCCCCATCTTCCATCTGCACTTCTCGATCTTCCCCAACGGCACCCTCCAGATCCCGCCGCTGAAGCTGGGGCCGATCGACCTCAGCTCGACCAAGACGTTCCTCACCACTTCGGTCTGCATCTTCGTCCTGCTGGGCATCGGGCTGATCGCCCTGCGTCGCAGCAGCTACGGGCGGCGACTCACCGCCATGAAGGACAGCCCCGCCGCCGCCGCCACGCTCGGGCAGAACCTGGTGAAGCTGAAGTTGTCCGTCTTCATGCTCTCGGCGGCCATCGCCGGTCTGGGCGGTGTGCTGCTCTCCTCCGCCACGGGCAGCGTGAGCGACACGACGTTCATCATCTTCATCAGCCTCGCCCTCGTGATGTTGACGGTCGTCGGCGGCATCGGCAGCGTCGCCGGCGCCCTCATGGGAGGCGTCCTGGCCGGGACCGCGTTCACGGCCCTGACCTCCACGTTCTCGAACCTGAGCACCGACGCCGGCGGCGGGGGCTTCTGGAGCGTCATGGCCAACCTGTCCCTGGTGGCCCCGGCGCTCATCGGCATCAGCCTGGGACGCAACCCGAGCGGGGCGGTGTCCCAGATCGTGGCGAGCTACCGACCCCTGTGGCGGGTGAAGGGCGTGTTGGCCCTCGGGGTGGCGGCCGAGGTCGTGGCCTACCTGCTCGTGCTGACCAAGGTGATGGGCAACTGGTGGTTCGTGCTGGCGACGGCGGTCGTCGCGGTCGTGACGCCCGGGATCGGCAGGCTCGTGCGTCCCGAGGCCTTCGGTGCCGGCCCCGTCGTGGCGCCCGAGGCCCGCGGCCGGCCGGCGGCCGTGCCGGCGGGGGTGAGCGGCGTGGCCGCGGCGGGGGGTGTGGCCGATGCCCGTCCTTGAGGTCGAGGCCATCTCCATGGCCTTCGGCGGGGCCCAGGTGCTGAGCGACGTCTCCCTCTCCGTGGACGCCGGGGGGGTGACCGGTCTCATCGGGCCCAACGGCGCCGGCAAGACGACGCTGTTCAACGTGATCAGCGGGCTGCTCGAACCGCGGTCCGGACGGGTGCTGATCGACGGTCACGACGTGACCAAGGCGAGCCCGTCCGCCCGTGCCCGCCGCGGGCTGTCCCGCACCTACCAGCGGCTCGAGCTGTTCACCTCTCTGACCGTGCGGGACAACATCCAGGTCGCCGGCGAGATCCGCAACACGTGGGGACGGAGTGGGCGCATCCGCGTGGGCACCGAGACGGACCGGATCATCGAGCTCGTGGGTCTGGGCGACGTCGCGGAACGCGAGGTGAGCGAGCTGCCCACGGCGCGGGCGCGGGCGGTCGAGGTGGCCCGGGCGCTGATGACGCAGCCCAGGGTGTTGCTCCTCGACGAGCCGGCCTCCGGGCAGACTGAGCAGGAGACCGCAGTCTTCGGGCAGCTGCTGCGCCGGCTGGTCGACGAACGGGGCCTCGCCATCTGCCTGGTCGAGCACGACGTCGGCTTGGTGATGGGCGTGTGCGAGCGGATCCACGTGCTCGACTACGGGGAGATCATCGCCAGCGGGTCACCCGAGCAGGTCAAGAACGACCCGATCGTCGTCAACGCCTACCTCGGTGCGCCGTGAGCGAGGCCCCGCCCATCCTCGAGCTGCGCGACGTCCGGGCCGGCTACGGGCCGATCGAAGTGGTGCACGGGATCAGTCTCGCGGTCCCGGCGGGCTCGGTGATGGCCCTGCTCGGCCCCAACGGGGGAGGCAAGACGACGCTCCTCGCCGTCTGCGCGGGCACCCTGGCCCCGAGCGGCGGCGAGGTGCGCTTCGACGGTGCCGCGGTCACGTCACTCTCGGCGGACGCCCGCGCCCGCCGGGGCATGTGCACCGTGCCCGAAGGTCGCGGGATCTTCCCGAACCTGAGCGTGCGGGAGAACCTCCTCATGGCCACCCAGGTCGGCGTCCCGATGGGCCAGATCGAGGACGTGGCCTTCGAGCAGTTCCCGCAGCTCGCCGCCCGGCGCAAGCAGCTCGCGGGCACGCTGTCGGGCGGCGAGCAGCAGATGCTCGCGCTGGCCCGGGCCTTTGCCACCGGCCCGAAGCTCCTGCTGCTCGACGAGCTCTCGCTCGGCCTGGCGCCGATCGTCGTGGCCGAGCTGTACCACAAGGTGCGCGAGTTGGCGGAGGGGGGTCTGTCCATCCTGCTGGTCGAGCAGTTCGCCCGGACCGCACTGCCGATCGCGGACGCGGCCGCAGTGGTGCTCCAGGGCGTCATCGCCCAGCAGGGCTCCCCGTCGGAGATGGAGGAAGCGCTCTCCGCGACCTATCTCGGAGGATGACCACGAGGTGAGCGGCCACCGGCGGCGCCGCTGGGTCGTCTCCGTCGTGGCGGGTGTCCTCGTCGCCGTCGCGCTGGGGTACCTGATTTACGACCAGGTGCAGGCGCGGCACCGCTACGACCGGGCGCAGGTCTCGCTCGGCGTGACTCGGCACCAGACCGGCACCGTCTCGACGCAATTGGCGGGGCTCCGGCGCACCCTGGCCCTTCTCACGTCCCAGGTGGGCAGCGACACGACCGCCCTCAACGAGGACGTCTCCCAGCTCCAGGGCGCGCAGGCCGCCCTCGCCGCCGCCGAGGCCCACGTGTCACAGCAGTCGTCCCAGATCACCGCCCTGCGAACCTGCCTCGGCGGCGTCGAGCGGGCGCTGAACGCGCTCTCCGTCGACAAGCAGGCCAGGGCCATCGCGGCGCTGAAATCCGTCTCGTCGAGCTGCTCGAAGGCGACGGCATCGAGTGGCTGACCCCCGCCGCACTCGTTGGCTCGTGGCCGCCGCAGTGACCCTCTGCGCCGCCCTCCTCGCGGCCGCCGTGTGGACGGACGTCACGGCCCACACGCGGGCCCGCAACGAGGAGACGGCCCTCACCGCGGCCGACGCCCACCTGGCCACCCTGCGCCACGACGCGGCCCTCACCAGCTACGCCGCCGCGGTGACGACCGGTAAGCGCAACGCCCTCCAGGGATCGATCACCTCGACGCTGGGCCAGCTGGCGACGACCAACGCCAAGCTCTCCACCACCACGTCCCACGCCCTCGTGCAGGGCGCCAGCATCAGCACGCTCCAGACGTGCCTGGGCGGCGTCCAGAAGGCGCTCGGCCAGATCACCGCGGGCGACAACACCCAGGCGGCCCGGGACGTCTCGACGGTCTCGGGCCCGTGCAGCCTCCTCGACGGCGGCACGAAGGCGGGGCTCGTGTACCCCTTCGACTTCCCCGACCCGGACGTGATCCTGGTCGGGCAGACCTATTTCGCCTACGCGACAAACTCGGTGGCGGGGAACATCGAGATCATCGAGTCGACCGACCTGATGCACTGGGCCGCCGTGGGCAACGCCCTGCCCAGCCTTCCGACCTGGGCCAAGCCCCACTACACCTGGGCCCCCGCGGTGGCCCAGGTCGGTGGGAATTACCTCCTCTACTACGCGGCCAACGTCACGGGCAGCGGCAAGGAGTGCATCTCGGTGGCCAGCGCCACGCAGCCGCAGGGGCCCTTCATCGACCGCTCCACCGCTCCGCTCGAGTGCCAGCTCGCACTCGGCGGCTCCATCGACCCCGCCTCGTTCGTCGACACCAACGGGAGCCTGTACCTGTTGTGGAAGTCCGGCGGACCCGGCTCGTCGAAGATCTGGTCCGAGCAGCTCGACGCGGCGGGGACGGCCTTCGCACCGGGCGCCACGGCCACCGTGCTGCTCACGCCCGGGCAACCCTGGGAGGCCGGGACGGTCGAGGCCCCCGACCTCGTCACGACCGGCGGGCGCTACGTCCTCTTCTTCTCGGGCAACAACTGGGACAGCGCGAGCTACGCCGTGGGCGCCGCCACCTGCAGCGGGCCACTCGGGCCCTGCACCGATTCGTCCCCGAGCCCGGTGCTCTCCAGCGGCCCCGGCCTCGCGGGACCGGGGGGGCCGTCGGTGTTCACCGACACGACGGGCTCGTACTGGATCGCCTTCCACGGCTGGGTCCCCGGAGCGGTCGGCTTCCCGAACAACCGCGACCTCTACTTGCGCCGGCTGACGCTCACGGGCCCGGTGCCGGTCGTGGCCGGGTAGCTCAGGCCTGACGCGCCGCCGCCAGGGCCTCTGCCCGCCGGCCCAGCCCCGGCGCGTCGATGGCGGCGCACACGGCGGCGAACGTCGCGGTGGGCCCGCGCCAGCGGAGGTCCTCGGTCCCACCCAGCAGCGAGCGGTCGATGCGCAGGGTGGCGAGCTCCTTGAACAGGGCGGCGTCGTCGCGGCCCTCCCGGAGCGTCGCCGCGAGCCTGGCTGCGCCCCGCACCGCGACGTCCCAGTCGGCCGGGTCGGCCGGGACGTCCTCGAGGTGGCCCCAACGCGCCAGCACGGCGGCGGCGGACTTCGCCCCCCAGCCGGCCAGGCCGGGGAACCCGTCGGCACTGTCGCCGACGAGCGCCAGGTAGTCGGGGATGGAAGCCGGGCCGACGCCGAACTTGGCCACCACCCCGGCCTCGTCGACGAGCTGGTCCTTGCGGCGGTCGAGTTGGACGACGTGGGTCCCCCGCACGCACTGGCCGAGGTCCTTGTCGGGCGTGCAGATGATCACCTGCTCGACCGCCGGGTCCTCGCCGGCGACGGCGGCGGCGCTGGCGAGGGCGTCGTCGGCCTCGAGGTCGACCATCGGCCACACCAGGACCCCGAGGGCCGTCAGCGCGTCCTCGAGCGGACCGGCCTGCGACCACAGGTCCGGGTCGATGCCCTCGCCGGTCTTGTACCCGGGCCAGAGGTCGTTACGGAACGACTCGATCACGTGGTCGGTGGCGACGCCGACGTGGGTGGCGCCCTCGCTGAGCAGCTGCAGCACCGAGCCCACCACGCCCCGGACCGCCGCCACCTCCTGCCCGGCCGCGTTGCGGTGCGGCGGCGCCCCGAAGAAGTGGCGGAACAGCTCGTAGGTGCCGTCGACGAGGTGCACCTTCATTCGAGAGATCCTCCCACACGTTCCTCAGAACCTGGCGAAGGCGGTCGCTTCCTCGTCGAACGCAGCGGCCGCTTCCACATGCACGCTGGGACGCGTCCGCGACACGGCATCGACACAGTCGGCGGATGTCACCGCAGGCGCGCCCCCGGCGAGCGCCCGCTCAAAAGCGAGCTGGGCCGCCCGTTGGGCGGCCAGCGCGAAGTCGGCAGGCGTGAACCCCTCCGTGCGTTGGGCGATGTCCTCGGCATCACATTTCTCCAGGAACTCGGCCGCGAGCTCGGCACGTCCAGCACTGTCGGGTGCGCCGATCGGGATGATGAGGTCGAAGCGTCCCGGTCGGAGCATGGCCGGGTCGATGGAGGCGATGGAGTTGGTGGCCATGACCATGAGGCGATCCGGACGGGACCGGAAGACCGGAATCGCCTTGAGGAGCTCGTTCACGATGGGTTGGCTCTCGGGTCGGCTGGCGCGTGCTGCGGCGATTTCGTCCGCTTCGTCGATGAAGCACACCAAGCGGTCCACGTGCGCCAGGTCGTCCAGCGCGGCACGCAGGTTGGCTGCGCCCGCGGTGCCAGGACCGAGGAGTGAAGGATGCAGCTCGACGAACGCCCAGGAGAGCCGGGACGCCATGGCACGGGCAAACGAGGTCTTGCCGGTCCCGGGTGGCCCGAAGAGCATGACCGCCGCCGGCGCTCGCAACCCGACGCTGTCAGCCAGCTCGGCATGCGACAGCGGAGCGACGATCCGTCGTTCCAGGAGCTCCTTGGTCGTCGAGAACCCCTTCATCTCCGCCCAGAGGCCCGCCGGCGGGAAGTGCCCGCCGTAGCGCTCCACGATCTCGAGCTCCTCGGGCACCATGGAGGCAGCTCTGACGTAGAGGTGGAGTCCGGTGACCCGCTCGAACCCTTGATGGGCGAAGGCGACCTCCCCCACCTGACCCGGTTCGACCAGGGCCACCATGCGCAGGGCGCCGTGATGGATTGCCTCCTGGTCCAGTTCCCGGAGCAGCGCCGAGCCGATGCCCCGGTTCCGCCAATCCGGATGCAGGGCCAGAGCGAGCAGATGGGCGTCGCGACCGGCCATGCGCGCCACGGCGACGCCGACCAGCTGCCCGGACGCGAACGCCACCGCGGCCGGCTGCTGCTCGTTGAGCGCCTCGACCACGTCGCTGCGGCTGTAGGCGGCGGCCGTGGCCGTGCCGGCCAGGTCGATGAGCCGCACGATGTCCTCGACGGGAGCCAAGGGGTCCCGGTGGTCCACTCGCTGTACGCGCCAGCCCTGGGTCATGCGTCCAGTCTTGTCCCCTCGGCCGCTGCGTCACGCGCACGGAGCAGGAAGCTCCGCTCGGCCTCGTTGTCGGTCCGGGCCAGGGCCGCGTCGTAGGCGGCGACGGCCTCGGGGAGGCGGCCCAGCCGGCGCAGCAGGTCGGCCCGCACCGCATGGAGCAGGTGGTAGCCGTCGAGATCCAATCCCTCCACTGCGGCGAGGCCGGCCTCGGGACCGCCGACCTCGGCCAGGGCGACCCCCCGGTTGAGGGCGACGACCGGCGAGGGCTCGAGGGCCAGGAGCTGGTCGTAGAGGGTGAGGATCTGGCGCCAGTCCGTCTCCGCCGCGCTCGGGGCATCGCTGTGGACGGCGTTGATGGCGGCCTGGAGCTGGTAGGGGCCCGGGACGTTCCGCCGCAGGCACGATCGCACGAGCGCCTGCCCCTCGGCGACCAGGTCGGCGGCCCACAGGGAGCGGTCCTGTTCGGGGAGCGGGACGAGCGAGCCGTCCGGTGCCGTGCGCGCCGGCCGGCGCGCCGCGACCAACAGCATCAGCGCGACCAGGCCCGTCACCTCGGGCTCGTCGGGCATGAGCGACGCCAGCACCCGGCCGAGGCGGATCGCCTCGCGGCAGAGGTCCTCGCGCGCCAACTGCTCGCCGGACGTCGCGGCGTAGCCCTCGTTGAACACGAGGTAGATCACCGCCAGCACGCGCGGCAGCCGGTCGGGGAGCTCGGCGCTGCTCGGCACCCGGTAGGGGATGCCGGCGTCCCGGATCTTCGCCTTGGCCCGCACGATGCGCTGGGCCATGGTCGCCTCGGGCACGACGAAGGCGCGCGCGATCTCGGGGGTGGCCAGCCCGCCGAGCAACCGGAGCGTCAGCGCGACCTGACTGGCCGGCGCCAGCGCCGGATGGCAGCAGGTGAACATCAGTCGGAGGCGGTCGTCCTGCACGGTCAGTTCCTCGTCGGGCTCGTCACGTTGCTGGAGCAGGACGGCCTGCGCCTGACGGTCCTCCCGGGACGCCTCCCGCCGCAGTCGGTCGAGGATGCGGTTGCGGGCCGTCGTGATGATCCACCCGGGCGGGCTCGGTGGCAGGCCGCGTGCGGGCCACTGCGCCGACGCGATGGTGAACGCGTCCTGCACACCCTCCTCGGCCAGGTCGATGTCGCCGAAGGCCCGGACCAGCACGGAGACGGCCCGGCCGTACTCCTCGCGGAAGACCCGGGCGATGTCGACACCGCGCTCCCCGCTCCGCACGCCCGGCATCAGCCCGGAGGGTTCTCCTGGAACGGCCGGACCTCGACGGGCTCCTCGCAGGCCCGGGTGGCCTTGGCGGCCCAGGCCAGCGCCGCATCGAGGTCGTCCGCCTCAATGACCCAGAAGCCGCCGATGTGCTCCTTCGACTCGGTGAACGGTCCGTCGGTCACGAGGACCTCGTCCCCCTCGGCGCGCACGACCGTCGCGGCGGACGCCGGCATGAGCCCGCCGCCGAAGACCCAGGCGCCGGCCGACTGCATCTCGGCGTTCAACCGGTCGACCTGCTGGTAGGCCCGCTGCGTGTCCTCGGGCGCACGGGCGGGCGCTCCGTCGATCATCGCCACGCTCATCAGGTACTGCGGCATCAGAGTCCTCCTTCTGTGTGCTCTCCATCTCCTGTGGAGTCGTCGTCCTCTACACGAACGGCACCGGGCGAAATCGACATCCCGAGGCATCTTCGAGCGTTCAGCGGCCGGGTGCGGCGACGGCCTCCACCTCGACCAGTTGGTCCCGGTACCCGAGGGCGGCGACCCCGAGCAGGGTGGCGGGCGGCTGGTGCGGCCCGAAGTGCCGGTGCACCACGTCCCAGGCCGCGACGAGGTCCGACCGGTCCGTCGCGACGACGTAGACCGTGACCTTCACGACGTCGGCGAACCGCGCACCCGCCGCCTGCAGGGCCAGGCCGAGGTTGACCATGACCTGCTCAGCCTGGCCCACGACATCGCCCGGACAGACCGTCGACCCGGTCTCGTCCAGGGGACACGCGCCGGCGGTGAACACGAGCAGCGGACGACTCGTCGTCGCGGCATAGGCATAGGGAACGCCCGCTGCAAGACCCGCCGGCCTGAGCAGCTCCACCGGTGACGGCTCGGTCATCGCGCGAAGCCTGTCACACCCGACGGCTAGACCGGGTCTTCCGACCGGGACATCCACGTCCGATCTCCGCCGGACAACCCGCCCTCCCCCGGTGAGGATGGGAATAGCCGACCGCCGAGCAACGTTGGCCGAAGATTGGGGGTTGACGGATCCCGCCGCCCCGGCTCAAGGAGACTCATGCACGGAGACCCCCACGACCGCAGCACGGCCATCGAAATCGCCCCGGGCCGCTACGTGGCGCCCTGGCTCGTCCTCGGCATCGTCCTCATCGGCCAGTTCATGGTCGTGCTCGACGCGTCCATCGTCAACGTCGCGCTGCCGTCCATCCAGCGCGACCTGTCGTTCAGCTCGTCGAACCTCCAGTGGGTCATCAATGCCTACACACTGACCTTCGCGGGGTTCCTCCTCCTCGGCGGCCGGGCCGCCGACCTCTTCGGCCGCCGGCGGATCTTCCTCGTCGGCCTGGCCGTCTTCACCGTGTCCAGCCTCCTCGGTGGCCTGGCCCAGAGCCAGGCCCTGCTGGTGGGCGCACGCGCCCTGCAGGGGCTGGGCGCCGCCATCCTGGCGCCCGCCACGCTCACGATCCTGACGGCGACCTTCGCGGAGGGCCCCGCCCGCGCCCGCGCGCTCGGCGCCTGGAGTGCTGTGTCCGCCGCGGGCGCGTCCGCGGGCGCGTTGTTCGGCGGCATCCTGACCGAATTCCTCAGCTGGCGCTGGATCCTCTTCGTGAACGTGCCGGTCGGCATCGTGGGCCTCGTCGCGGCCCGGCGGTACCTCCCCGAGTCGAGGGCGGAGATGGTGCACCGCCACCTCGACCTGGCCGGGGCCATCACGGTGACCGCGGGGCTCGTGGCGCTGGTGTTCGCCCTCGTGCGCACCGAGACCTACTCGTGGGGATCGGCGCAGGTCCTCGTCCCGCTCCTTGTGGGCGTTTTCCTCATCGCCGTCTTCCTGGTCCTGCAGGCCCGGTTCTCGAAGGCGCCCCTCGTCCCGTTACGCATCTTTCGTTCACGCTCGGTCGCCGGCGGCAACGCCGTCATGTTGATGATGTTCGGCGCGCTGTTCGGGTCCTGGTACTTCGAGACGCTCTACATGCAGCACGTGCTGGGCTACAGCCCCCTCCAGGCCGGGCTAGCCTTCCTGCCGCAGACGCTCCTGATCGCCGCCGGCGCGCAGGTGACGGCGCGCCTGGTGCCCCGGTTCGGCCCCCGCCTGCTCATCCTCGCCGGCACGCTCGTGGCCGGCGCGGGGCTCGGCTGGCTGGCCCAGATCTCGCCGGGCAGCACGTTCCTCCCCGACCTCTTCGGGCCGTTCGTGCTCATCGGGTTGGGCATGGGGCTGGCCGTCACCCCGATCGCCGTCGCCGGGACGGCGGGGGTGCCGCGGGAAGAAGCCGGCCTCGCGTCGGGCCTGCTGAACACGTCACGGACGGTGGGGGCCTCCATCGGCCTCGCTGCCCTGGCCACGGTGGCCGCCAACCGCACGTCGGGGGCGCTGGCCGGGGTCGCCGCCACGCCGGCGCACACGGCGGCGGCGCTGACCGACGGCTACGCGCTCGCCTTCTCGTTGGCCGCCGGGCTGCTGGCGGCCACCGCCGCCGTCGCCATGGCGACACTGCCGTCGCGGCGCGAGGTCACGGCGGCCCTGCGCACCGGCGCGGCGGTCCCGGCGCGAGCGCCCCGCCAGCTCGACGAGGCTCTCGAGGGTACCTGAGGGCCGGTCAGGTCGCGGCGGCGCCGGGAGCAGCCTTGGCGTTGAAGGCGTCGATGATCAAGGTCACGGCGTCGTGCAGGCCACCTTCGGTGTTCACGTCGAGCAGGTCGATGGCGTGTTCGATCTTCTTGCGGGCGTCTTCCACGTCCTCGAACGTCTTGGCCGCCCGGGCGTCGGCCGCCCTCGCCTGGATGTTCTGCCCCACGATGATGATCGGCAGCAGGACCAGCTGGATGAACTCGGACGACAGCCACAGGACGAGCACGGTGGGGCTGTGGGTCTTGATCGTCGACGGCAGGCTGACGAACGCAATGGCGGCGAAGAGGTAGGCGGCCCACATCGTCCCCACGAGCAGCGTGATCTTGAGGCCGAAGGCGGCGTTGAACCGCTGCGCGGCGGTGTCCGTCTTCACGTAGCGGTGCGTGCGCCCGTACACCGGCGTCCCGTCCTTGGTGTAACCGTGCTTCGGTGCCGGCGGGGCGGCCGCGTCCGTGCTCGTCGTCATCCCAGTCCTCCTCTGCCGTCGGGTCGGGGCGAATTCTCACACGGAGGGCAGCGGCCGGGCGCGGTCAGCCCGGCGGTTCTCCGACCTGCTCCATGAACTCGAGCCGGATGCCGCCCGGCGCCTCAACGAAGGCGATCCGGCGGGTGCCGAAGGCGCCGCTGACGATCCGCGGCCCCCACAGGACCTCGTGGCGCGCCAGCTCCGCGTCGAGGTCGTCCACGAAGAGGGCCGGGTGGAGGAACCCCTCGGGCGGCAGCGAGCACACCCCTTCGTAGATCGCGTGCGTGAACAGGGTCAGGGCCAGGGTGCCCAGCTGCACGTCGGCCCGGCGCCCGTTCTCCCACGTGACGGGCTCGCTGACCTCCGCCCCGGCCGCGAGGTACCAGGCGCACGCCGCCTCGAGGTCCCTGACCTTGACGGCCAGGTTGGCCAGACCGGTGACCGCCATCAGTGCAGCGGCGTGCCGTACAACGACCCGAGGCCCTCGGCGATGAGCTCGAGCCGCACCCCGTCGGGGTCGGAGAAGTAGAGCGAGACCTCGCTCTCGATGTGTGTGGCGACACCGGCGTCCTCCAGTCGGACCCGGGCCGCGTCCCACTGCGCGCGGTCCACCGAGATGGCGAGATGGTGGAAGCCCCCGAGCACCTCTTGGTACGGGCCGAGGCCGAGACCCGGGAAGTCGAAGAACGCCAGGGTGTTGTCGTGACCGAGATCGAAGAACAGGTGGGTCGACCCCTTGTAGTCGCGGTTCTCGAAGAGCTCGACGAGTGGGAACCCCAGCAGCTCCTGGTAGAAGCGGATGGTCCGCTCGACGTCGGAGCACAGGAGCGCCAGGTGGTGCACGCCGGCCGCCGTCGACGCCGGCCGGCGTGCCGGCTCCCGCAGGTACTGCGTGCGGAGACGCTCGCGCTCCGCCGCGGCCGCTTCGAGGTCGACGGTCAAAGCCCGAGGAGCCAGGCGGCGTTGGCCCCGAGGATGTTGGCGCGGGCGGGGTCGGCCAGCCCGGCAACGGCCCGGCGCGCCGCGGCCATCGGGTCGGCCACGCCTTCCGCGTGCGGCCAGTCGCTGCCGATCATGAACGTGTCGTCGCCGACCTTGGGCACGAGGCGGTTCGGCATCTCGTAGGGCAGCGCCGCCACCCGGACCTGGCGGAGGAAGTAGTCCGAGGGCCGGTCGGCGAGCCGGCGGAACGGCTCGCCGTGACGCTGGGTGTAGAAGTCCGAGGCGCCGTCGATGTGCAACAGGAAGCTCGGCACCCAGCTCGCCGTCAGCTCGACGACACCGATGCGCAGGTCCGGGAAGCGCTCGAGCACCCCGTGCAGGATCAGGTTGGCCAGGGCGACCGCGGGTGCGAGGTACAGGAAGATGGAGTCGAAGAGCTGCTCGCCGTCCTCCTGCTCGCCCTGGCGCCAGGCCGGGTGGAGTGGGCTCTCGAACGCCGAGACGTGGAACACCGGTGCGACGCCCTCGCTGCTGAAGGCGGCCCACACTTGGTCGAAGTCCGGGTGCGAGAGCGGCTTGCCGTCCACGGGTGCGGGGGCGATCATGGCCAGCCGCACGCCCTCGGCGCGCACACGCCGGATCTCCTCCACCGCCCAGGCGGGGTCGTGCAGCAGCACGTGGGCCACGCCGAAGAGCCGTCCGTGCCCCTCGGCGCAGACGCCGGCGGTGAAGCGGTTGTAGGCCCGTGCGTTGGCCCGCTGCGCGACGCGGTCCGACGCCAGCCGCTGCTCCCACAGGAGGCCGTAGTTGGGGAACAGGACGGCCGCATCGAGCCCGAAGGCGTCGAGTGAGGCGAGGCGCGCCTCGGGAAGGCGGTAGGCGTCGGGCACCAGTTCCTCGAACGACGCCGGCGCCCGCTCGCCTCGCACGCGCCGCAGGCGGTCGTCGCCGATCAGGCTAGAGCGCTCGGGGATCGGCACCTCCAGCGGCGTCAGCCGGTCGCCGCGCCAGGTCAGCCAGGGCCATCCCGCGTCGTCGTCGGTGATGGAGAGCGCGTCGGCGCGCTGCGCCGGGTCGATGTGCTCGGACCAGGTCGTCCTCGACTCGAAGAGATGCTGGTCGACGTCGATGGTCTGCGCTGCCATGGGCCCTCCCCCGCCGCACAGTACCAGCGGCTCCTGCCCGTAGTCTCGCCCACGTGACCGGGGGCGCCGCGGGAGACAGTCTGTGGGCTCCGCAGCAGCGCGCCCTGACGACCGGGCTGGTGCTCAGCGTCACCTTCATCGCGTCCGAGGCCCTCGCCGTCATCACGGTGATGCCGGTGGTCGCCCGCGACCTGCACGGCCTGGCGCTCTACGGATGGGTCTTCTCGAGCTTCGAGCTGGCCAGCCTCGTCGGCATCGTCGTCGCTGGGCGCGACGCCGACCGGCACGGGCCGGCGCGGCCCTTCGTCGCCGGGCTCGTGCTGTTCTCGGCCGGCCTCCTGGTGGCCGGCCTGGCGCCCGCGATGTGGGTGCTCGTGGTCGGGCGGGTCCTCCAGGGCCTCGGCGCAGGAGCGGTGCCCGCCGTCGCGTACGTCGCCATCGGCCGCAGCCTGCGCGAGGTGCAGCGGGCCCGCATGATGGCGGTGCTCTCGACGGCCTGGGTCGTGCCCGGCGTGGTCGGCCCCGGGGTCGCCGCCGTGGTCGCCCACCTGTTCGGCTGGCGCTGGGTGTTCCTCGGGCTGATCCCGCTGGTGGCCGTGACGGGGCCCATCGCCGTGCCGGCGCTGGCCCGCCTGGGCCGGCCCGCCACCACGTCGCTCGGAGAGCACCGGGTCACCGACGCCGTGCGCACCGCCGCCGGCGCCGCCTTCGTGCTCGGCGCGTTCGGCGCGCACGACGTGGCGGCCGCGCTCGGCCTCGCCGCCGTGGGGCTGCTCGTCGGTGTCGCGCCGCTGCGCCGCCTGCTCCCCGCCGGCACACTGCGCGCCGCGCGCGGGCTCCCGGCCACCATCCTCAGCCGCGGGCTCCTGACCTTTGCGTTCTTCGGGGCCGACGCGTACGTCACCTTGACGATCACGACGGTCCGCCACCACAGCATCGTCACGGCCGGCGCGGTGGTGACCGCGTGCACGCTCGCCTGGACCGCTGGCTCGTGGATCCAGGCCCGCCTGAACCAGCAGTGGGAGGGCACGCGGCTGGTGCGCACCGGGCTGCTCCTCATCTTGGCCGGCACGGCCGGCATGGCCTGGCAGCTCCGGCCGGGGGTGCCGGTCTGGGAGGCGTTCGTCGCCTGGTCCGCCGCCGGCCTGGGCATGGGCCTGAGCTACGCGCCGATTTCGCTGATGATGCTGCGGGCGGCGCCGCCGGGCCGGGAGGGATGGGCGTCGGCCTCGCTCAACCTCGCCGACGTGCTCGGGATCGCGCTCGGCGTCGGCATCGGTGGCGCCGCGGTGGCGGCCGTCTCCCGGGGCTCACGGGCCCTCGCGGGCGGTGTGGTGATCGCCTTCGCGCTGGCGGCCCTGGCCGCGGTCGCGGCGCTGGTGGTGGCGGGCCGTCTGCCGGGGTCGCTGCAGCGCAGCCCGGCCGAGCCCGTCACCCCATAGCGCTCCGGAGTCCGCGCAGCCACTCGTCGGCGGCCTGCCAGGCGGCGTCCGCCTGGCGCCGCTGTTCGGGCCCGTGCTCGCCCGCCGCGGGGTACGAGCCGAGGAACTTGACCCCGGCCAGCCCGGCGTGCAGGTCGCGCAGGCAGTCGGCCACCACCTCGTCGCCGACGTGCCCGGAGAGGTCGATCACGAAGCAGTAGTCGCCCAGCCCCTGCTTGGTCGGGCGCGACTCGAGCTTCGTCAGGTTGATGTTGCGGGCGGCGAACTGGCCGAGGATCCCGTGCAGGCTGCCCGGGTGGTCGGCCCGCTGGAAGCAGACGATGCTCGTCTTGTCGTGGCCCGTCGGCTGCGGGATACGGGTGCGGGCGACGAGGACGAAGCGCGTCTGGTTGTCCCGATGGTCCTCGACGTCCTCGGCGACGACGACGAGGCCGTAGCGCTCGGCGGCCAGCCGCGGCGCGATCGCCGCCCCGTCCTTGGCGTCGGGGGACTCCCCGAGGAGCCGCGCCGCGTCGGCCGTGGAGTTGGCGGCGCGCTGCTCGGCGTCGGGCAGGGCCTGGGCCAGGAACTTCTGGCACTGGGCCAGGGCATGGGGATAGGAGTCCACGTGCCGGATGTCGGCCAGCCCGGTGCCGGGGCGGGCCATGAGGTGGAGGTGGATGTCCATCACGACCTCCCGCACGATGTGGAGGTCGACGTCGTGGATCATCCCGTCGATGGTGGCGCTCACCGTCCCCTCGATCGCGTTCTCCATCGGCACGAAGCCCAGCTCGACGTCCCCTCGGGCGACGGATTCGAGCACGGCCGTGATCGATCCGAGGGGCCGCAGGTCCGCCGGCGCGAGGTCCGGCTGGGTGAGGAGCGCCTCCTGGGTGAAGGTGGCCGCCGGGCCGAAGTAGGCGACCGTGGTCACAGGGGGGTTCACAGTTGGGCAGGATAGAGCAGGTCATGGACGCTTCTTCGCTGCGCACGCTCATCGAACAGGTCGCCGCCGGCGACTGCACGCCCGACGACGCCGTCCGCCGGTTGCGGCGCCTGCCGTATTCGGACCTCGGGTTCGCCCGGGTGGACCACCACCGTGACCTGCGCCTCGGCCTGCCCGAGGCCGTCTACGGCCCCGGCAAGACGCCCCAGCACGCAGCCGCCGTCGTCGAGGAGCTCCTCACGGGGACCGACGGGCCGGTGCTCCTGACGCGGGCGACCGAGGCCCAGGTGAAGGCGGTGACCGCCGTCGGCGGCGCGCTCGGGCACGGCCCGGGCACCGTCGCCGAGAGCGGCCCCTTCGCCACGGTCGCCTTCCGGCCGGCGGCCCGCCGCCCCGGTTCCGTCGTCGTCGTCACGGCGGGGACCGCCGATCTTCCCGTCGCGGCCGAGTGCGTGGCCGTCCTGGGCGCCCTCGGCTTCGACCCTGCCCTGCTGGTCGACTGCGGGGTCGCCGGGTTGCACCGGCTGCTGGCGGAGCTCGACGTGCTCGCGATGGCCGATGCCGTCGTGGTCATCGCCGGCATGGAGGGTGCGCTCGCCAGCGTGGTGGGAGGGCTCACCCCCGCCCCCGTCGTCGCCGTGCCGACGAGCACGGGCTACGGCGCCGCCCTCGAGGGCGTCACGGCACTGCTCACCATGCTCTCCGCCTGCTCGTCGGGCATCACCGTCGTCGGCATCGACAACGGGTACGGCGCGGCCTGCGCGATCGCCCGGCTCCTCCCGTGACGGTGGCGTGGTTCCACTGCTTCGCCGGCATCGCCGGCGACATGGCGCTCGGGTCGCTGATCGACGCCGGTGCCGACGTCGACGAGGTTCGTGGCCTCGTGGGCCGGCTGGGCCTGCCGGGCTGGGAGCTCCGGCTCGAAGAGGGCATGCGCGGCGGCATCGCCTGCACGCGCGCCGTCGTGCGCGGCGACGACGCGGTGGACCGCACCCATGCGGCCATCGCCGCCCTCGTGGAGGCGGCCGCACTCCCGCCCCGGGTCGCCCGGCGTTCGTTGGCCGTCTTCGGCGCGCTGGCCTCGGCGGAGTCGGCGCTGCACCGCCAGCCCGTCGACCAGGTCCACTTCCACGAGGTGGGCGGGCACGACGCCGTCGTCGACATCGTCGGCACGGCGGCCGCGCTGGAGGTGCTCCGCGTGGACGAGATCACCGCGTCGGCCGTGGCCACTGGACGCGGCACGGTCCGCAGCGCCCACGGCCGGCTGCCCAACCCGGCCCCTGCGACGGTGCGGCTGCTCCAGGGGATGCCCTCCTACGGACGGGACGTCGACCTCGAGCTCACGACGCCGACCGGCGCCGCGTTGCTGGCGGCGCTCTGCACCTCCTTCGGGCCGCTGCCGGACATGACGATCACCGCATCCGGCTTCGGCGGGGGCGCCGCCGAGCTCGACGACCTGCCCAACTGCACGCAGGTCGTGATCGGGCGCCGGGACGCTCAGACGTCCGTCGGACCCGGCCAGGCGGCGTGCGTGCTCGAGACGAACCTCGACGACGTCACGGGCGAGCAGCTCGGGCATGCACTGGCGGCCGCGCTCCATGCGGGGGCGCTCGACGCCTGGGTCAGCCCGGTCACCATGAAGAAGGGGCGGCCCGGTCACGTCCTGCACGTGCTGGCCGACCCCACGCGCGTGGCGGCCCTGCGGGCGGAGATGCAGCGCGTGACGGGGACGATGGGGATCCGCGCCACCGCCGTCGAGCGCTGGCCCGTGGCGCGCCGGATGGAGCAGGTCACCGTCGACGGGATCACCGTCCGCATGAAGGTCACCGGCGGCCGCGCCAAGGCGGAATTCGACGACGTGGCGCTCGTCGCGGGCAAGACGGGTGCCAGCGTCGGCGACGTCGCCAGCCGGGCCGAGGAGGCCTGGCGGGCGGCGCAACGCGCCGGGACACCGCCCACCGAAGCACCCGCCTGATGGCGAGCGAGATGTTCCACTACGACGAGGCGATGGCGGACCTGATCTTCGCCGCCTGTCGGGAGCGCCTCTCCCTGGACCCGGTCGCCCTCGACTTCGGCGGGCTCGTCTCCTCCCTGGACGCCGAACTGGCCGGCCTCATGACGCCCGAGGGCACCGATGCGGCCCACGTGTTGCGGCTGTTCGTCGACAAGCTGGCCACCGCCGTGGTGTCGTGCGACAGCCCGCGCTTCCTCTCCTTCATCCCCGCCGCGCCGACCAAGGCCTCCCTGCTCTTCGACATGTTCGTCTCGTGCTCGTCGCTGCACGGCACGAGCTGGCTCGAGGCGGCCGGGGTGGTGGTGGCCGAGAACCAGGCCCTCGGCGTGCTGGCGGCGCAGGCCGGGTTCCCCGAGGGGGCGGGGGGCTGCTTCGTGGCCGGCGGCTCCGCCGGCAACCTGTCGGCGCTCATGGTCGCCCGCGACACCGCGGCGCACCGGCGCCACGAGAACCCGCCGTCGCACCCGCTCGTCGCCATCAGCGAGGACGCGCACTCATCGGTGGGCAAGGCGCTCCACGTCCTCGGCGTCGGCGTGCTCACCGTGCCGACGGAGGACCACCGGCTCACGGGTCAGGCGCTGCGGGCCGCGCTGCGCGACGATCCGCGCCGCGGGGACGTGGTCGGCGTCGTGGCCACGGCGGGCACGACCAACGCCGGGATCGTGGACGATCTCGCCGGGGTGGCCGACGTGGCCGACGAGCACGCGCTGTGGTTCCACGTCGACGGCGCCTACGGCGGGGCCGCGGCCCTCTTCGCGCCGAGCGTGCGCGACCTCTTCGTGGGCTTCGACAGGGCCGACTCCTTCATCGTCGATCCCCACAAGTGGCTCTTCGCGCCCTTCGACTGTGCTGCGCTCGTCTACCGGCGGCCGAACCTGGCCAAGGCGGTCCACACCCAGGACGCCCAGTACCTCGAGGTGCTGCACAGCGAGAACCCCGAGGAGTGGAACCCGAGCGACTACGCCTTCCACCTGACCCGCCGGGCCCGGGGACTGCCGCTGTGGTTCTCCCTGGCCGTCAACGGCCTCGACGCCTACCGGGACGCCGTGGAGGCGGGCCTCTCCATCGCGCAGCGGGCCGCCGAGCGGATCACCGAGGCACCGCACGTCGAGCTGGTCCGCGACCCGGGGCTCTCCATCGTGCTGTTCCGTCGTCCCGGGTGGGACAAGCTCGACTACGACGTCTGGTCCGCCCGCCTCCTGCACGACCAGATCGGCTTCGTCACGCCGAGCAGCTGGGAGGGTGAGACGGTGGCCCGCTTCGCCTTCCTGCATCCCAACACCACGACGGAGATGGTCGACGAGATCCTGGCCTCCATGGCCTAGGCGCCCGGCCAGCCCTCGGCGGCGGCCATCAACGTCCAGCACGTGGCGCCGTCGATCGACTCCCGGACGATGTCGGCGTGGCCGGCGTGACGGGCGGTCTCCTCAATCAGGTGGAGCAGGACGTAGCGCGGGGTCCAGACGATGCCGGCCGGGATCCAGGGCACCACGTCCGCCGTGGGCGGCAAGGAGGCGCCGAGGTCACCCACGTCACCCACGATCTTCTCCGTCTGCCGGGCCTGCTCCTCGGAGAAGGCGACCACGTCGGCCAGGGTCTCGCCCTCGACCAGGCGGAAGCCGTCGGACCAGTCGTCCTCGGGGGCGAAGACGGTGGTGTCGCCGGTGGTGAGGAACGTCGTCCAGGCGCGCTCGACCAGGGCGGCGTGCTTGATCAGGCCAGCCAGCGTGAGCTCGGACACCGTCGAGCGGGTCGACGCCAGCTCGTCGCTCAGGCCGTGGGCGGCGTAGCGCAGGGCGTCGCGCTGCTGGGCGAGGAAGGCGAGGAGGGCCTCGCGCTCGTCGGTGAGGGGGGGTACGAGTCCGGGCATCGGTGGCGCTCGCTTTCTGCCGGCCCTGCCGGCGCTCGGTGTCTGCCACCGTCCATGCTGCGCCCCCAAACTGGACAACCTATGGCCACTTTTTTGGGCCACACTGGGCCCATGCGCGCCGATCGCCTCGTCGCTGCCCTCCTCGTCCTGCAGGCCAAGGGACGGGTGACCGCCGCCGAGCTGGCCCGGGAGCTCGAGGTCTCCGAGCGCACCGCCCGCCGCGACCTCGAGGGCCTCGCCATGGCCGGCGTCCCCGTCTACTCCCAGCCCGGCCGGGGGGGCGGGTGGGAGCTGGTCGGTGGCGCCCGGACCGACCTGAGCGGCCTCACCGCCGACGAGGCCCGGGCGCTCTTCCTCATCGCCGGACCCGGTGCCGCCACCCCCGCGGTCCGGGCCGCGTTGCGCAAGCTCGTGCGCGCGCTCCCGGCGACCTTCCGCGCCTACGCCGAGGCGGCGGCCGGGGCCATCGTGCGGGACCCGGCGGGATGGGACCAGGTGGCGCCCGCCCCGCCGGACCATCTCGAGGTCCTCCAGCACGCCGTGATCGACGGCGTGCGAGTCGAGCTGGACTACCGTGGGCGCGACGGTCGCCTGTCGTCGCGGACGGTGCACCCACTCGGTCTGGTGGTCAAGAACAACACCTGGTACCTGGTGGCCGGCACCGACGCGGGGCAGCGCACCTTCCGCGTCAGCCGGGTGCGGTCGGTGCGGGTCACGGACCACCCCTCCGTGCGGCCCGACGACTTCGACCTCGCGGCGGCGTGGCGCTCCATCGTCACGACCGTCGACGCGCAGCGCGCCCCGGTGGTGGTACGGCTACGGACCGACGCCGAGCGGTTCGACGTCCTGCGCTACCTCTTCGGCACCCGCGTGGAGGCGGGGGGCGCCGGACCGGACGGGAGGCTCGAGGTGGAGCTGCGCGGGCACTCCGAGCTCATGGTGGCCCGCCAGCTGGCCGGGTTCGCCGACGGGATCGAGATCGTCTCCCCCGTCAGCGTGCGCCGGCACCTGGCCGACATCGGACGGGGCCTGGTGCGCCGCCACGCGTGAGGCCGTGAACTGGGTGGCCGCCCGGTCAGCCGGCCGCCGCGGCCGCCTCGAGCCGGGCCCCTGCCGCCAGGAGCCGTTCCTCGCAGTGCGCCGGGCCGATCAGCTGGATGCTGGCCGGGAGCGGCCCCTCCGCCGGCACCGGCAGTGACAGCGCGGGCACGCCCGCCAGGTTGACCGGGAGCGTGCAGCGCGACACCAGCAGGTCGTCGCCGTCCTCGAGGCGCGGCGGGAAGATGGTCAGAGTCGGGGTCACCAGGATGTCGACCTCGGCGAAGACGCGCTCCAGTCCGGCCTTCCACTCGCGCTGGGCCAGCCAGGCGGCGCGCACGGTACCGTCGTCGAAGGTCGAGCCGAGCCGCAGGCGCTCTCGCACGTCGTCACCGATGCCCGCCGGGTCCTGCTCGACCAGGGCGGCGTCGGAATGCCACGCCTCGACCACCAGCAGCAGCCCGGCCTGCATGGTGGCCTCGTCCCATCCGGGCATGGGCATGTCCCGGCAGTCCCACCCCACCAGGTTGAGGGCCCGGTCGATGGCGGCGGTGATACGGGGGTCGGCATCGATGGGCAGGCGGGCCACGGCGAGGTCGTCACCATGCGTGTCGGCCACGGTGAATCCCGGCTCGAGGAGCTGCATGCCGGTCACGAGACCCGCGATGTCGCGCGCCATCGGGCCCACGGTGTCGAAGCTGGGCGAGAGCGGCCAGACGCCGTCGAGGGGGATACGGCCCCAGGTCGTTTTCAGTCCTGCCGTGCCGCAACAGGCGCTGGGGATGCGCACGGAGCCGCCGGTGTCGCTGCCGAAGGCGACGTCCGCCTCGCCGGTCGCCACGGCGACCGCCGAACCGCTGGACGAGCCGCCGGGGACCAGCGTGGGGTCCAGCGGGTTCTGCGGCGTCCCGAACCACGGGTTCACGCCGGTCACGCCGAGAGCGAGCTCGTGGAGGTTCGTGCGCCCGACGATCCGCGCCCCGGCGGCACGGCTGCCGGCCAGGCACGCCGCGTCCCGCTCGGCCGGGACCGCCAGGTCCGCCACGGCGCGGCACCCGGCCGTCGTCGGCTCGCCCTGCATGTCGATCAGATCCTTCACGGCCAGGCGGACACCCGGCCCCGAGGTCTCGTAGCGATTGATGAAGGTCGTCAGCGGCTCTTGACCTCGAGCTTCCAGGCGTGGGCGGGCACGTGCCACGCGGTGCGGCGCGGGTAGGAGCGGGGCGGCCGGGTGACGATCACGTCGTGGGGGTGGTGACGGTGGCTCCCGCCGGCAACTGGAACAACGACGCCGAGGGCGACGCTGAGTAGTTGGTGATCTGGAAGCTGGTGGAGTCCGAGGCCACCTTGACGTAGCCGAGGATGCCCTGTGAGGTGCTGCAGATGGTGCTCGTGCCCGGCACCCCGTGAGCGACCAGGTCGACGCAGTTCATGGCGAAGCCGTTGACGTTCATCGTCGAGGACGACACCGTGTCGCCGGCCAACCCGGCCAGCAGGGAGAGACCCTTGAGGAAACTGATCCAGTGCGACGGCGTGTAGATGTCGAAGATCTGGTTCTGCGCGGCCGCGTCGGTCTTGCCGAGCATCTGGCACGACCAGGTTGCCGCCGAGCCGTTCTGGTTGCAGGCGTACTCGCCCGAGGAGTTCACGATCAGCTGGACGTTCGACGCGCTGGCGCCCGTCTGGGTCTCGTGGAAGGCCAGCCCGCCCTTCGAAGGGTCGACGGCGTAGACGATGGTGGCGGGTGAGCTCCCGGTCGTTGCATACGTCGCCTCGAACGGTGTGTTCTGGTTCGACTGCAGGTTCTGTGTGAACGAGGCGATGGTCGCCTTGTTGCCCTCGACGTTGTGCACGTCCTGGCGGACCTTGTTCACCACGCTGCACCCGGTCGCGAGCAGACCCACCGTCGCGACGATCGCCACGGACATCCCGATGCGTCTGCTGAGATGCGACATTCCTGCCTCCTGGAGATTGACCGCCGATGAGGAGACGAGTACCTCGTCGCGAGGTTACGCAGTTCTCCGTCCTCGGTGGTGGTCTTCCCTGTAACTCTCGGCAGGGTGCATCGTCGTCATGAGAACACGAGACCACCACGGGCAGCCAGGGGGGTCAGGCCGGCGAGGTCGGCATCTCCGAGATCACGCCCGAGCCGTGAGGCGGGAGCAGGCCCTCAGCCGGCCGGCTCGCTGACGGACCGCGCATCGACGGGGACCACCTCCTGGCGGCCGCGCTGGAGGCCGAGCAGCGCCACGACGCCGGCGAAGGCCATGATCCCGCACATCACGTAGAGGACCGTCTGGGTGGCCCGCGCGAAGTCGAGCGAGACGAAGTGCGGGATCGAGGCGACCGAGCCGCTCCCCTGCTGGGTCTGCGTGATGTGGTTGGCCTCGGTCACGGCGTTCGGGTCGCCCATGGCCCGTAACGATGCCGTCAGGTGCGAGCGGTAGTTGAACAACTCGATGGTGCCCAGCGCGGCCAGACCGAGGCTGGCCCCGTAGTTCCGGATGGTCTGGGTGATCCCCGTCGCCTCCCCGTAGGAGAGGTCCCCCGCCCGGTTCACGGCGTCGGTGTTGGCCGGGCCGAGCATCATCCCCATGCCGGCTCCGGCCACGATCACCCAGATCTGTTGCTGGCTGAAGCTCAGCACCGTCGCCTTGGAGGCCCAGAAGCCGAAACCGACCGCGGCGATGGCGCACCCGAAGACCACGGCCCTCTTGGCGCCCTCCCGGTCGAGGATGCGCCCGCCGACCTGCGCGGCGACCACGAAGCCCAGGAAGAAGAACAGGAGGAACAACCCGGCCTGTGACGCCGTCTTGTGCAGCGCGATCTGCGCGTACTCGCTGGCGAAGAAGAAGACCGGGATGAAGGCCATCATGGCGATCAGCAGGACCACGTTCTCGACGCTGAACGGACGGCTCCGGAAGATCGAGACCTTGATGAGGGGGGACGCCGTCCGCAGCTCGACCACGACGAACACGGCGATGATGGCGAGACCCCCGAGGATGCAGACCCAGATCCACGGGTTGCTCCATCCCCAGAGCACGGACTGCTGCAGTCCGAAGATGCTCAGTGCGATGCCGGCGGCGATCAGGATCGCGCCCAGGTAGTCGATGGGGGCGCGCTGGTACAGCGTCTTGGGCTTCGACAGCGCGATGAGGATCAGCGCGATGACGGCGACAGGGACGTTGACCCAGAAGATGGCCCTCCAGGTCCACTGGGTCAGATAGCCACCGAGGATGGGGCCGACTGCCGTCAGGCCGCCGGCGATCCCGAAGAAGAGGGCCAGCGCCTTGCCCCGCTCTCGCAGCGGGAACGTGTTGACGACGATGGCCAGGGCCGCAGGGAACATCAGGGCACCGCCGACACCCTGGATGGCGCGGAACCCGACGATCCACGCCTCCGCGTAAGAGCCCTTCGGCGTCAGCCCGCACATGACCGAGGCCAGCACGAACACGACCACGCCGATCACGCACATCCTGGTGTGGCCGAAGATGTCCGACAGCCTCCCGCCGAGGGCGAACGTCGCCGCCAGCGCGAGCAGGTAGGCGTTGACGACCCACTGGGTACCCGTGGAGGTCAGGCCGAGCTCGCGCTGGATGTTGGGGACGGCGATGGAGACGATCGTCTGGTCGATGAACGTCATCGCGACCGCGAAGATCATCGCGGCCAGCACCCAGTTGCGCCCCTGCAGGCCGTTGCCACCCATGGCTGCCTCCCGCGTGTCGTGTGCGGACCGGACCGGACCGACCCTACCGGAAGAGGGCCTCGCGCCGACCGGTCGTGACGCCCCCGCTGGCGGCGGAGCTGCGGCGGGCCCTCGAGCACCGGCCCGACGCGGCCCGGGTCGAACGGGGCGGTGAGGGAACGTCGTAGATCGGCCGTTGTCACGGGTCATGGTCGCCGTGCCGCGTCGGGTACCGTCGAGGCAGGAGGGACGCCCGTGAGACGACGGCAGAGGGGGCCGGTGTTCGCGTTCGTGGCTGCCGGCGTCATGGGGCTGGGCCTGATGCTCTGCGGCGCACCCGGAGTGGCGTCGGCGGGCACGCCCGTACCGGGCGCGCCCAACTGTCCCGTGTTCCCGGCGGACAACGTCTGGAACACCCCCATCGCGAACCTGCCGGTCGACTCGCACAGCGCCCAGTGGTTGGCGAGCATGAACAGCGCCACCACCAACCTGCATCCCGACTTCGGTCCGTCGGGCGACCCGACCAACCCCTACGGCATGCCCTACACCGTGGTCTCCCCGTCCCATCCCCTGGTGTCGCTCGCGTTCGAGTACGCGGACGAGAGCGATCCCGGTCCCTACCCCTTCGGCGCCGACACGCCGATCGAGGGCGGCCAGAATGCCACGGGCGACCGCCACGCCATCATGGTCAACCCGGCCACGTGCACCCTCTACGAGCTCTATGACGCGCATTACAGCTCCTCGGGCTCCACCGCCGGCTCGGGCGCCATCTGGAACCTCGACTCCGATGCGCTGCGCCCCGCCGGATGGACGTCGGCCGACGCCGCCGGCCTCCCGATCCTGCCCGGGCTGCTGCGCTACGACGAGGTGCAGTCGGGCGCCATCACGCACGCCATCCGGATGACCGCCGAGGCCACGGACACCTCGTTCGTCTGGCCGGCCCGCCACGAGGCCGGCACCGCCTCTGACCCGAACCTCCCGCCCATGGGGGCGCGGTTCCGCCTCAAGGCGAGCTTCGACATCTCGGGCTACTCGGCCCAGGCCCAGGTGATCCTGCACGCCATGCAGCAGTACGGGTTGATCCTGGCCGACAACGGCTCCAACTGGTACTTCGGGGGCACGGCGGACCCGAGCTGGCCGATCGGCCTGGTCGACGAGCTCAAGACGGTGCCGGCGAGCGCCTTCGAGGCGGTCGACGAGTCGTCGCTCATGGTCGACCCCAATTCGGGCCAGGCCCGCCAGCTCGGCGCCTCGGTCAACTGCTCCTCCCAACCGGGCTACCGCCTGGTGGCCACCGACGGCGGCCTGTTCTCGTTCTGCGAACCCTTCTACGGCTCCATGGGCGGCCAGCGCCTCAACGCGCCCGTGGTCGGCATGGCCGAGACGCCCGGTGGCGGGGGCTACTGGGAGGTGGGCTCCGACGGGGGGATCTTCAGCTTCGGCAACGCGGCCTTCCACGGCTCGACCGGGAGCCTGCATCTGAACGCACCCATCGTGGGCATGGCGGCGACCCCCGACGGGGGCGGCTACTGGCTGGTGGCCTCAGACGGCGGGATCTTCGACTACGGCGACGCCGGCTTCTACGGCTCGGCCGGCTCCATCCGGCTCAACAAGCCCATCGTCGGCATGGCCCCCACGCCCGACGGGCGCGGCTACTGGCTGGTGGCCTCCGACGGGGGGATCTTCACCTACGGCGACGCGGCCTTCCACGGCTCCGCCGGCTCCATCGCGCTCAACCGCCCCGTCGTCGGCATGGCCGCCGACGCCAGCGGCCACGGCTACTGGCTGGTCGCCTCCGACGGCGGGATCTTCGACTACGGCGACGCCGCCTTCCACGGCTCGGCCGGCTCCATCGCGCTCAACCGCCCCGTCGTCGGCATGACCGGCACCCCCGACGGGGGCGGCTACTGGCTCGTCGCCTCCGACGGCGGCATCTTCGACTACGGCGACGCCGTCTTCCACGGGTCGACCGGGGGCATCGCGCTCGGCGGCGCCGATCGTCGCCATGGGCTGATCAGGGGTCCCGGGCAGGACGGGGGCCATCCGACGATCCCGGCGGGCGGGTGCGGTACCGTCGACGTAGATGCGGGACTCCTCGAGACGACGGATGGCGAAGCCGTCGGTTGCGTTCGTTGCCACGGCACTGCTGTGGCTGGGCCTCACCGGGAGCGTCGCGCCGGGCGTGGCGTCCGCCGGCACACCTCTGCCCGGCGCGCCCGCCTGCCCGATCTTCCCGGCCGACAACGTCTGGAACACCCCGATCGGCAACCTGCCGGTGGACCCGCACACCGCCCAGTGGCTGGCCGCCATGGACGCATCCACGACCAAACTCCAGCCGGTCGCCCCTCCCAGCTACGGCATGCCCATCAACGTGGTGCCCCCGGGCACGGCGAAGATCTACCTCACGTTCGGCTCGTCCGGGAACGACATCGGTCCGTACCCGTTCACCGCCGGCACGCAGATAGAGGGCGGCACGGGCGACCGCCACGCCATCATGGTCGACCCGGCAACGTGCACCGACTACGAGCTTTACGACGCGTACTACACCGGTCCGACCACCTCGCACGCCGCCAACGGCGCCGTCTGGAACCTCAACTCCGACGCCCTCCGGGGCGGCTTGGCGACGGTGGACGCCGCCGGTACGCCCATCCTGGCGGGGCTGATGCGCTACGACGAGGTGCAGTCGGGCGCCATCACGCACGCCATCCGGGTCCAGGCGACGACAACCGACACCTCGTACATCTGGCCGGCGACCGCCGGAGAGGGAACCGCGGCCAACCCGAACCTCCCGCCGATGGGGGCGCGGTTCCGCCTCAAGGCGAGCTTCGACATCTCGGGCTACTCGGCCCAGGCCCAGGTGATCCTGCGCGCCCTGCAGCAGTACGGGTTGATCCTCGACGACAACGGTCCCAATTGGCACTTCTGGGCCGATGCCAACCCGAGTTGGCCGTCCTCGCTGCTCAACGAGCTCAAGACGGTGCCGGCGAGCGCCTTCGAGGCGGTCGACGAGTCGTCACTCATGGTCGACCCCAATTCGGGCCAGGCCCGCCAGCTCGGCGCCTCGGTCAACTGCTCCTCCCAACCGGGCTACCGCCTGGTGGCCACCGACGGCGGCCTGTTCTCGTTCTGCGAACCCTTCTACGGCTCCATGGGCGGCCAGCGCCTCAACGCGCCCGTGGTCGGCATGGCCGAGACGCCCGGTGGCGGGGGCTACTGGGAGGTGGGCTCCGACGGGGGGATCTTCAGCTTCGGCAACGCGGCCTTCCACGGCTCGACCGGGAGCCTGCATCTGAACGCACCCATCGTGGGCATGGCGGCGACCCCCGACGGGGGCGGCTACTGGCTGGTGGCCTCAGACGGCGGGATCTTCGACTACGGCGACGCCGGCTTCTACGGCTCGGCCGGCTCCATCCGGCTCAACAAGCCCATCGTCGGCATGGCCCCCACGCCCGACGGGCGCGGCTACTGGCTGGTGGCCTCCGACGGGGGGATCTTCACCTACGGCGACGCGGCCTTCCACGGCTCCGCCGGCTCCATCGCGCTCAACCGCCCCGTCGTCGGTATGGCCGCCGACGCCAGCGGCCACGGCTACTGGCTGGTCGCCTCCGACGGCGGGATCTTCGACTACGGCGACGCCGCCTTCCACGGCTCGGCCGGCTCCATCGCGCTCAACCGCCCCGTCGTCGGCATGACCGGCACCCCCGACGGGGGCGGCTACTGGCTCGTCGCCTCCGACGGCGGCATCTTCGACTACGGCGACGCCGTCTTCCACGGGTCGACCGGGGGCATCGCGCTGGCGGCGCCGATCGTCGCCATGGGCTGATCAGGGGTCCGGCGACACGGCCGCGCCGGTCATCTCGGCGAGCATCTGCTCCAGCGCGGCCTGATCCGGTCCGACGAACGGGGAAGCGTCGGGGACCGCTGCGAGCGCACCGAGCAGCCGCTCCATCGACGAGCCCCGCGCCGGCGGCAGATGGCTGCTCAGGACCATCGTGGGTTCCAGCGCGCGGATCCGGTCAAGCTCAGAGGCGAACACCGTCCGGTCCACGTTGTGCAGCCACGAGGAGTCCACGGTCGCCCAGAACACCTGGCCTTGGCGCAACGCCTCGTCGGAGAGGTCCTCGGCGCATTCGGGCACCTCGTCCAGCAGGGCTCCGAAGCAGTCCGAGCTGAAGAGGATGCCCGAATGCTCGTCCCTCAGGCCCGTGGTGATCGGGTTGTCGAACGCCGGGGGCCGCACCGCAGTCAGGGTCCGATCGCCCACGTCCACCGTCTGCCCCGGGTTGACCAGGTACACGCGGTCCATGGGCAGGGGCGCCGCCAGGCTCATGATCCCGACCCCGAGGAAGCTGGTGACCACCCGGAGCTGTTCGTTCTCGTCGAGCAGGCGGTGCAGCGAGCCGATGTGGTCGAAGTCGGTGTGGGTCAGCCAGATCCAGCGGAGGTCGGCCGGATCGACCACCGTCCGCAATGCGGCCATGAAGTCGTCACTCTCCCGCACGGCGCCGGTGTCCACGAGCACCGGCTCTCGTGCGTGGATCACGAAGGCGTTGATGGCGAGGTTGCCGAACCCGGTGACGGTGGCGGTCGACGTCACGACATCGACGTCGGGCGCGGCCTTGTACGTGTGCATCGTGGGGACTCCTCGGTCTCGAAGGGGCGGGTGGGGCTAGCGGGCCGACGGCGTCTCGGCGGCGTTCTTGAGCCGCTCGAGCGTGTGCCGCAAGCCATCGCGCAACTCCCGGGCGCGGTTGGTCGGGACGTCGACGATGCGGGCCCATGTCGGTATCCGGTGCACCTCGTAGGACTCGGTGACACGAGTCCCGCCCTCGACGGTCTCGAAGCGGTAGTCCCACTGCACCCCCTCCTTGCCGCCCTCCTCGGTCACGAAGGCGAACTCCCGGCCGGGGTCGGCGGTGAGCACGCGGCCACGGCGCGACCACTTCAGGAGGCCGCCGGGGCCGCCTCGGTTGTGGCCGACGAAGCGGGCGCCCACGGAAGGCCCGTGCGCTTCGTCCAGCCACTCCACTCGCTGGCACTCGGGGCTCCACTCCCCCATGCGGGGCAGGTCCGCCACCAACTCGTAGATCCGCTCCGGCGTCGCCTCGATCACCACGGAGTGCGCGTCCTGGCGCAGCCACCATCGGCTGCTCCGGATCGGGCTGGGGTTCTCGGTCATGTCCTCCGTGCTCTCCAGTCGGGTCATCTCACTACCTCCTCGGCTTTCCACCGTAAAGCTAATATCATTAGCTATAGCTGTCAAGCGACTTTAAAGCTATACTTCTTAGCGTGACAGGGAACGTGGGCGAGGCGCAGGACGGAGTGGGTCCGGACACCCTCGGGCGGCCCGACCGCCGGGCCCGGCGCCGGCGGGAGACCATCCGCGAGATCCTCGACATCGCCCGCGACGTCATGACCGAGGAGGGGGTGAACGCCCTCAGCCTGGCGGAGGTGGCGCGACGCTTGGGCGTCCAGCCGCCGTCGCTCTACAAGTACTTCCCGTCGCTCATGGCGGTCTATGACGCGTTGTTCCTCGAGGGGCAGCGCGCCAACCTCGAGGCGATGCGCGGCGGCATGCAGGGGGCAGAGGCCGGGCTGGACGCGCTCACCGCAGGCCTCGAGGCGAGCGGGCGGTGGTGCCTGGCCAACCGCGCCGTCGCGGAGTTGCTCTTCTGGCGCCCCGTGCCGAGCTTCCGTCCCTCGCCGGATGCGTTCGCGGTCAGCATGGAGATGGTGGAGCTCCAGCGCGGCGCTCTGGCCGACGCGGTGGCCAAGGGACAGCTCGGCCCGGGGGCCAACGAAGAGGGTGCGATCTACCTCGTCTCGACGATCATCACCGGCGTGCTGAGCCAGACCTTCGCCAACGAGCCGGACCTGCCCTGGGGCGAAGGCCGCTTCACCCCGATGTTCGGGACGCTGATGCGCCTGTTGCCCGCCGCCTTCCCGCCCGACCGTTGACGGGTCACACCGACGCGTCGAGGGTCTTGCGGTACACGTTGGTCGTCCGCTGTTCGAAGCCCAACCGCACGTAGAGGCGGTTGGCGTCGGCGCGGTGGGGCCGCGAGGTGAGGTCGACGGTCCGCGCGCCGAACACCGAGGCGTGGGCCACTGCCGCATTGATCAGTGCACTGCCCACCCCCTTGCCGCGGGCGCCGGCGTCGGTGACGACGTCTTCGATCCAGGCCCGCCGCCCGGTCGGGATCTCGAAGGCGACCAGGGTCAGCGAGCCGACGATCCGTCCGTCCTCCTCCGCCACGAAGAGCGTGGTCGCCGGGTCGGCCACGGTGCGCGCCAGCTGCTCGTGCGTCGGCGGCGACGCGGAGCGAGAAAGTTGGGGCAGCAGCAAGGTCAGTGCCGCCACCAGGTCGTCGTCGACGGACGCGACGACCCGGACCTCCGTCATGTCGTGGAGGCGTCGCCCCGCCACATCGGCTGGCGCACGCTGTCGTAGAGGACGTCGCGCCGCTCACCGTCGATGGCCGCGAAGACGTGCTCGCCCCAGCGGTCCGAGCCGACCAGGGGGTGCGGCAGGGTCTCACGCGTGAACCAGCCGACGTCGCGGGTCTCGAGGGGGTGCGGCGCGAGCTCGCCGCCGACGGCACGGCAGTAGAAGAGCAGCGAGTAGAGCGGCACCCGGGTGAAACCGAGGCGCAGGCCGTCGAGGACCGCGATGAGGCGCACCGGCTCGACGATGATGCCGGTCTCCTCCTCGACCTCCTTGACCACGACCTCGGCCGCCGAGTACCCGACGTCGCACCACCCGGTCGGGTAGAGCCAGATGCCCGAGTCGGCCCGCTGGATCAGGAGCAGCTCGCCCTTGTCGTTGCCGACGGCGGCACCGACCGCGACCTTGGGCGTGACGTAGCCGGGGACGCCCTTGCCCACGGTGTCCATCCACTCCTGCACGAGGCCGCCGGCGTGGTCGGCCTCGTCCGCCGCCCCGTCGGCCTCGGCCCTGATGTCGCCCGCGACCTTGAGGATCTCCTCGAAGCGCTCGCGCTCGTAGAGGCTCTCGGTGAACCCCAGGCCGGTGCGTGCGATGGCCGCCAGCGCCTCGCTCCAGCGCAGCAGCGTCTTGATCGGGACGTCGCGGTCGTCGGTGGGCTCCACGGGCGGTGACGCTACCGCGGCCCGCCGGCTGGGCCAGAATGGGACGTGCCCGTCAACAAGGATTGCCGCCATTACGTGATGCGGACGACGCCTCGCGGCGAGCGCCTCGAGCGCTGCAAGGTCGACGCCAACGAGCCGCTGCCGTTCGCCTGCCCCGAGGGCTGCGTCTTCTACGAGCCGCGCAAGGTCTCCTCGGCCGGATGGCACGTCCCCCGGAGCCCCGAGGACCCCTGAAGCGGGCCCGGCGGCCCCTCACCCCTCGAGCACGTCCCCCAGCAGGTCCACGGTGATCCCCTCGCCGCGCAGCCAGTCGAGCGCCGCCTCGACCTGGCCGGCCTCCCCGTCGACCTCGCAGACGATCCAGCCCCGGTGCTCCTCGACGTCGGCCCGGCGGATGTTGGGCTCGACGTCGAAGCGGCGCACCATCGTGGCGAGCACGGCCCGCCGGACCTCGGACTCGGGGAACGTCAGCTTCACCTTCACCCGCACCTGGCTCATCGTTCCTCCTCCTCCTCGCTCGCCCGCGCCTGCCCGAGCGCACGGTTGAGACTGCCCGACCGGAAGCCTTCCAGGTCCAACGCGACGAAGGTGAACCCGGCGCCCCGGACGGCGGCCACGACGTCGGCCCGCCGGTCCAGCACGTCAGCGAGCGCGTCGGCCTCCACCTCCAGGCGGGCGGCGTCGCCGTGGTGGCGCACGCGCAGCTGCCCCAGGCCCAGGGCGCGCAGCGCCGCCTCGGCCCGCTCGACCGCGGCGAGTCGGCCCAGCGTGACGGGCATGCCGTAGGGCAGGCGGGAGGCGAGGCAGGCCGCGGCCGGCTTGTCCCAGGTGCGCAGCCCGAGGGTGCGCGACCAGTGCCGGATGTCGTCCTTGGTGAAGCCGGCGTCGACGAGGGGGAAGACGGCGCCCGCCGCCGCCGCCGCCGCCTGCCCGGGGCGGTGGTCGCCCAGATCGCTGACGTTCACCCCGAGGACCACCGCCGCCCCCTCGGCGCCGGCCAGGGGCCCGAGCGCGTCCATCAGCGCCGTCTTGCAGCGGGCGCACCGGTCGGGGCTGTTGGCGACGTAGGCGGCGTCCTGCATCTCGTGGGTCGGCACGCCCACCCAGCGCAGATCCCACTCGTCGGCCAGGGCGCGGCACTCGCGCTCCTCGGCGCCGGCGAGCGAGGGGGAGAGGGCGGTGGCGCAGAGCACGGCCGATCGCCCGAGCGTGTCGTGTGCCACCTTGGCCAGCAGCGACGAGTCGGCGCCGCCGCTGAAGGCGACGACGACGCGTCCGAGCCGGCGCAGCTCGTCGCGCAGGACGTCGAGTGAGGCGGTCACGCGGTGAGCGCGGCCAGCACCTCGTCGAGGGGGCCCACCATGCCGGTGTAGAAGGGGCCGAACTCGGCGTAGCGGGCGGAGGCCTCGTCGAAGCGCATCTCGTAGACGCACTCCTTCAGGTCGTCGGGATGGGTGCCGAAGAGGGTCACGCCCCACTCGTAGTCATCGAGCCCGGTGGAGCCGGTGATCACCTGGAGGACGCGCCCGTGGAAGGTCCGCCCCACCTTGCCGTGGCCCACCATCAGCTCCTTGCGGACCTCGAAGCCGAGCGCGTACCAGTTGTGCTCTTCGCCCCGGCGCTTGGTCATCGGGTAGAAGCAGAAGGCAGCCTTGCCTTCCGGCGGCAGTTGCGGGAAGAGGCGGGCCCGGCGCAGGTCGTCGGGGATCCCGGCCGCGTACTCGGAGATCTCGGTCAGCGAGACGTAGGACCCGGTCGCCACGAGGCCGGCCGCCACCGCCTCGGTCTGGAAGCGGCGCAGCCGCCACACGTCGGGGCCCAGCGCCATCAGCCCCAGGTCGGCCTTGTGGCCGAGGAGCGCCACCGGGACGACCTGGTAGCCGTCCGCCTCGGCGGCGCTCACGGCGTTGCGCAGGGCGTTCGCGTCGAAGTCGGGCTCCAGCCGGCAGAAGAGGTGGAGGACCCCCCAGCCGGTCGTCGGGGTCAGGGCCACGTCGCCAGCATACGGAGCCCCCACAACACGATGCGCCCGGCCTGAGGGCCGGGCGCATCGATCAGCCTCGGTTGGGGGTGAGGCGGTCCCAGTGTCACATTTCGCTGTTGCAGCGCCGTGGCATCGGGGTGACACCGGCCCCCTGGGGCCCTGGGGAGGGCGTTCTAGTAGTCGTCCATGCCGCCACCGGGCATGGCGGACGACTCTTCCTCGGGCTTCTCCACGATCACGGCCTCGGTCGTCAGGAACAGCGCCGCGATGGACGCCGCGTTCTGCAGGGCCGAGCGGGTGACCTTGGCCGCGTCGATCACGCCGGCCTTGAACAGGTCCTCGTACTCGTTGGTGGCCGCGTTGAGGCCGTGGGCGCCCTTCAGGTTGCGCACCTTCTCGACGACGACCCCGCCCTCGAGGCCGGCGTTGACCGCGATCTGCTTGAGCGGCTCCTCCACGGCCCGGGCCACGATGCGGGCCCCGGTGGCCTCGTCGTTGTCGAGCTTCTCGGCGGCCTCGAGGATGGCGGACTGGGCGCGCAGCAGGGCGACGCCGCCGCCGGGGACCACGCCCTCCTCGATGGCGGCCTTCGTCGTCGAGACGGCGTCCTCGATCCGGTGCTTCTTCTCCTTGAGCTCCACCTCGGTGGCGGCACCCACCTTGATCACGGCGACGCCGCCGGACAGCTTGGCCAGGCGCTCCTGGAGCTTCTCCCGGTCGTAGTCCGAGTCGGTGTTCTCGATCTCGGTCTTGATCTGGTTGATGCGGCCCTTGATGTCGGACTCGCTGCCTCCGCCCTCGACGATGGTGGTCTCGTCCTTGGTGACGACGATCTTGCGGGCGCTGCCCAGCAGGTCGAGGGTCACGTTCTCCAGCTTGAGTCCGACCTCCTCGGTGACGACCTGGCCGCCGGTCAGGATGGCGATGTCCTGGAGCATGGCCTTGCGGCGCTCCCCGAAGCCCGGGGCCTTGACGGCCACCGAGCGGAAGGTGCCGCGGATCTTGTTGACCACGAGGGTGGCCAGCGCCTCGCCCTCGACGTCCTCGGCCACGATCAGCAGCGGCTTGCCGCTCTGGATCACCTTCTCGAGCACGGGCAGCAGGTCGCGCACGGCGGTGATCTTCGAGCCGACGAGCAGGATGGAGGCGTCCTCGAGCACCGCCTCCATGCGCTCGGGATCGGTCACGAAGTACGGGGCGATGTAGCCCTTGTCGAAGCGCATGCCCTCGACGAGGTCCATGTCCATGCCGAAGGTCTGGGACTCCTCGACCGTGATGACGCCGTCGCGGCCGACCTTGTCGATCGCCTCGGAGATCATCTCGCCGATCTCGGTGTCGGCGGCGGAAATGGACGCCACCTGGGCGATCTGGGACTTGGACTCGGTCTCCTTGGCGATGCCGTGGATGGAGCCGACCGCGGTCTCGACGGCGGCCTCGATCCCCCGCTTGAGCGACATCGGGTTGGCCCCGGCCGCCACGTTGCGCAGGCCCTCGTGGACCATGGCCCAGGCGAGGACGGTGGCGGTGGTGGTGCCGTCACCGGCGACGTCGTCGGTCTTCTTGGCCACTTCCTTGACCAGCTCGGCGCCGATCTTCTCGAAGGGGTCCTCGAGGTCGATCTCCTTGGCGATGGAGACGCCGTCGTTGGTGATCGTCGGGGCGCCCCACTTCTTGTCGAGCACCACGTTGCGGCCCTTGGGGCCGAGGGTGACGCGGACCGCGTCCGCCAGCTTGTTCATGCCGGTCTCCAGGCCGCGGCGGGCGTCCTCCTGGAAATGGATGATCTTGGCCATCTGGGTCAAACCTCCGTTAGCACTCTCGTCATGTGAGTGCTAATAGGAAACCATCTCCGGGCGGCGGGCGCAAGGGCGGACCGCGGGGCCCCCGCCGGGGGTCCGCCGGCGAGCTCAGCCGCCGGCGACGGCGGGGACGATGGAGAGGGTCTGGCCCGGCGAGACCGGCGTGGCCAGGCCGTCGAGGAAGCGGACGTCCTCGTCGGCCAGGAAGACGTTGACGAAGCGACGCAGGCCCCCGGCGTCGTCGAAGAGACGCTCGGCCAGGCCGGGGTGGGCGGCGTCGAGGGCCTTGAGGGCCTCGCCCACCGTGGCCCCCTCCACCTCGACCTCGCCGGCACCGCCCGTCAGGGTGCGCAGCTGGGTGGGGATGCGGACGGTCAGGCTCATCGGGCGGGCTCCTCGGTGACCACGGCGTCGAAGGCCGCCAGGGTGGGGGCGATGGTGGCGGACGGGCCGGCGCCGGGGGTGGCGGTCAGGGCCTCCACGGTCTTGAGCCCGTGCCCGGTGACCAGGGCCACCACCCGCTCGTCGGGACGGACGGCGCCCGAGGCGGCCAGCTTGGCCAACGTCGCGATCGTGACGCCGCCGGCCGTCTCGGCGAAGATGCCCTCGGTGCGGGCCAGCAGCCCGATCGCCTCGACCACCTCGTCGTCGGTCACCGCGGCGCACGAACCGCCCGAGCTCCGCATCGCCTCGAGCGCGTACCAACCGTCGGCCGGGTTGCCGATGGCCAGCGACTTGGCGATGGTCTTGGGCTTGACCGGCCGGATGGCGTCGGTGCCCTCCAGGAAGGCGGTGGCGACCGGGGCACAGCCCTCGGCCTGGGCGCCCGAGACCCGCACCGCGGGCTCCTCGGGGAGGAGCCCCACCTTGCCCAGCTCGGCGAAGCCCTTGGCCACCTTGGTGAGCTGGCTGCCCGACCCGATGGGGACGACGACGTGGTCCGGCGCCTGCCAGCCGAGCTGCTCGGCGATCTCGAAGGCCAGGGTCTTGGAGCCCTCGGCGTAGTAGGTGCGCACGTTGACGTTGACGAAGGCCCAGCTCGGTCGCTCGCTCGTGAGCTCGGCGCACAGGCGGTTGACGTCGTCGTAGGTGCCCTCGACGGCGATCACCGTGCCGCCGTAGACCGCGGTCATCGTGACCTTGGCCGCCTCGAGGTCGTGGGGGATGAGCACCACCGAGTCCATGCCCGCCCGGGCCGCGTGCGCCGCCACCGAGTTGGCCAGATTGCCCGTCGACGCGCAGGCGGCCACCTTGAAGCCGAGCTGGCGGGCCTTGGTCAGGGCCACGGACACGACCCGGTCCTTGAACGAGCCCGTCGGGTTGGCGGTGTCGTCCTTGATCCACAGCTCGCCCAGCCCGAGCTCGGCGGCCAGGCGGTCCGCCCGCACGAGCGGGGTGAAGCCGGCGCCGAGGTCCACCGGCGTCTCGTCGTCGACGGGGAGCAGGTCGCGGTAGCGCCAGATGGAGCGGGGCCCGGCCGCAATGCGCTCACGGCTGACCGTGGCCGCGATGCGCTCGTAGTCGTAGGCCACCTCGAGCGGCCCGAAGCAGTAGTCGCAGACGTGCAGTGCCTCGGCGGGAAAGGCGCGTTGGCATTCACGACAACGCAGCCCAGTCACGAAATCGACCATCGGTCCTCCTCATCGATCGGGCATTGGCACCAGGTGCTCTGCACTGGTTGCCGCGACTTCACCGGGCCCGTCCCTCAGTCGCTCTGGATGATGGGATCCATCGTAGCCTGCCCCGCACGGCCACCTCAACGCAGCCCGGCTGCTTGAATCGGGGGCGTGCCCCACACCTTCGGACACGGCGACTTCCCCACCGGCGCCGTCCTCGCCGCCAAGGCCCGCACCGGGCAGACGGTCTCGGTGTGCATCCCGGCCCGGGACGAGGGCTCGACGGTGGGCTCGGTCGTCCGGGCGGTGGTCCAGCCCTTCCTGGCCTCCCACGGGGGCAACGGCCTGGTGGACGAGGTGATCGTGCTCGACGACGGGTCGACCGACGACACGGCCCCGCAGGCCCGGGACGCCGGGGCCCGCGTCGTGGCCGGCCCGGGCGGGGCCGGCGGCAAGGGGCAGGCCATGGCCGCCGCGCTGGCGGCCTCCAGCGGCGACCTGGTCGTGTATCTCGACGCCGACGTGGCCAACACGAACCCCGCCTTCGTCACCGGCCTGCTCGGGCCGCTGCTCACCACCGAGCAGGTGGTGCTGGTCAAGGGCTTCTACACGCGGCCGCTGCACGGAGAGCCGACCGGCGGCGGGCGCGTCACCGAGCTCGTGGCGCGGCCCCTACTCGACCTGCTCTTCCCGGAGCTCTCGTGGGTGCGCCAACCGTTGGCCGGCGAGACGGCCGGCCACCGCTGGGTCTTCGAGAAGCTCGGCTTCGCCTCGGGCTACGGCGTCGAGCTCGGGTTGCTGATCGACCTCGCGCGGGCCCTCGGGCCGGAGCGCCTGGCCCAGGTCGACCTGGGCGAGCGCATCCACCGCAACCGCCCCCTGCACGAGCTGCGGCCCCAGGCCGTCGACGTGCTGCGGGCCGCCCTCGAGCGCGTCCCCCCGTCGTCGCTGCCGCGACCGTGAGCCGGACCATCGTCGTCTCCAACCGCGGCCCGCTCAGCTTCCGGGCGGGGCCCGACGGCGCGCTCACGCCGGCGCCGGCGGCGGGCGGGCTGGCCTCCTCGCTGCACCGGCTCCTCACGGGCAGCGGCACGACGTGGGCCTCGGTGACGATGGGGGCGGCGGACCGCGAGGCGGTCGCCCGGGGGCTGATGACCGAGGACGGGCTCGACCTCGTCCCGGTCGTGGTCGACGACGACACCTACCGGCAGGCCTACGACGTCGTCGCCAACACGACGCTGTGGTACGTCCACCACCACCTCTTCGACCTGCCGCACCGGCCCCGCCTCGACCGCCACTGGCGCGCCGCCTGGGCGGGCTACCGGGCCTACAACCGGGCCGTGGCCGACGTGGTCGTGGCACGGGCGGGCGAGGGCGACACCGTGCTCGTGCAGGACTACCACTTCTCTCTGCTCGGGCGCATGCTGGCCGAACAGCGGCCCGACCTGCGCTCGGTGCACTTCCTGCACACGCCCTTCGCCGATCCCGCCCTCTTCGGCGTGCTCCCCGACGACGCGGCCGCCGAGCTGCTCGACGGCATGGCCGGCTACGGCGCCTGCGGGTTCCACTGCCACCAGTGGGAGGCCGGCTTCCGGGCCTGCTACGCGGCGGCGGGCCGGACGGCGCCGGCGACGTTCGTCGCCCCGCTCGGCCCCGATGCGGGGGTCCTCGAGGAGGAGGCGTCGTCGCCGGCGTGCGCGGCCGCGGCCGCGGCGCTGCGCGCCGAGGTCGGCGGGCGCCGCATCATCGCCCGGGCCGACCGCATGGAGCCCTCGAAGAACATCGTGCGGGGGATGCTCGCCTTCGAGGAGCTGCTGGGGACGCACCCCGAGTGGCGCGGCGAGGTGGTGCACGTCGCGCTGGCGTACCCCAGCCGGCAGGGGCTGGCCGAGTATCTCGCCTACGGGGCCGACGTGGTGCACACGGCGGAGCGCATCAACCACGCTCTCGGCGGGCCGGACGGGTGGACGCCGATCGTGCTGGCGGTCGAGGACGACCGGGCGCGCTCGCTCGCCGCGCTCACGCTCTCCGACGTGCTGCTGGTGAACCCCGTGCGCGACGGCCTCAACCTCGTGGCCAAGGAGGGCCCGCTGCTCAACGCGGCCGACGGCGTCCTCGTGCTCTCCCGGCAGGCGGGGGCATGGGAGGAGCTGGCGCTGGGCGGAGACGGGGCGCTCGGCGTCAACCCCTTCGACGTGACGGCGACGGCCGAGGCGCTGCATGTGGCGCTGCGCATGCCGGCGCCCGAGCGGGCCCGACGTGCGGCGGCGCTGCGGGCGGCCGTGCGCGGGCGCACCGCGGCGGACTGGTGGGCGGACCAGCTGGCGGCGGCTCAGGGCTGATCGGGCGGCGTCATCGCCGCCGTGGCGGCGTCGGCCAGCGCACGCAGCAGCTCCACCGCGCCGGCGGCGCCGTGCACCGTGAGGTCGGCCGCGGCGGCCACATCGGCGGGGCTCTCGGCGTCGACGGCTGCCACCCTCACCGCGGCCAGCGGCCGGCCCTCGGGTGTGGTCAGCTCCTCCGCCGCCGCGAACGCGGGCAGGTCGCCGACGTCGTCGCCGAACACCGCGACGGCGCGGAGCTGGTCCGCGTGCTCGGCCGCCAGCGCGCGCACGACGGTCCCCTTGTCGACCGGGAGCGGCGGGCGCAGCTCGCGCTCGGTCCGGCCCTCGTGGACGGCCAGGTCGCGCTGCTCGTGCTGGCGCTCGGCGAAGGCCAGCACCCAGTCCCGCTGCTCGGGCGCGCGCCGCCAGTGCAGCGTGACCGTAAGCCCCTTGGGCTCGACGTAGACCCCGGGGGTGCCTCGGCCCTGGCCTCGGCGACGACGTCGTCGACGACCGCGGCCCACGCCGCGTGCTCGGGGCCGCGCAGCGCGCGCTCCAGGCCGTAGAGGCCGGCCAGGGTCACCCCAGCCGGCTCGCCCAGCACGGCAGCCAGGAACGCGGTGGGCCGGCCCGACACCACGGCGACCAGCGCGAACGTGCGGGCGAGCTCGGCCAGCAGGGCAGGGACGCCCGGGAGGGGCCGGGCGCCCGTCGGGTCCTCGACGATGGCGGCCAGCGTCCCGTCGAAGTCGAGGAACAACGCGCTCTGCGCCGGTGCGGCCGCCATGCGCCAGAACGGCGCGGGGAGCGGCGCGGCCGCCAAGGTCAGGTGGTGGTCGTCGTCGCGAGGTCCGCGCCGATGACCACGATGACGTCCAGCCCGCTGGTCGAGCTGACCGGCGTGGCGGTGGAGATCGGCAGCACCTCCGTCGACTTCACGCCGATCGAGCCGGCGATGGCGGTCGCCTCGGGCTGGAACCCCGGCGCGTAGTACACGGCGGAGGTCGGCACGCTCGTGGCGGCGTCGATGGCCGGCTTCATCGCCCAGCCGCCGGCGCCGATGACCGAGGTGTAGTGCCCGGCGAGGCCGTTGGTGCTCGTGCCGTTGGCCACCACGACGCTCACGGTGCTCGCGGGCACGGTGGTGGTCGTCGTGGTCGGGCCCCGCCGGCCGTGATGGGCCGTCGTGGTCGTCGCGGCGGCGGTGGTCGTCGTGGCGCCCGCCGCGGTCGTCGTCGTCGAGCCGCCGGCCGCGACCGTGGTCGGCGTCGTGGTGGGGGCCGTGCTCGGCTCGCCGCTCACGCTCTCCCGCGTGCCGACCGCCACGAGGATGGCCACGGCGGCGACGAAGAGCGCCAGGACGACCGCGGCCCGCCCGACCGAGAGCGCGCCGGACATGCCCGTCTGCGGCTGCTCGTCGTCCATTGGGGGTCCAGCCTGCCCCGCCCCCCCGGCCGAAGCAAGCCTTTGCGCTGGTCGGGCCCGGAATCGAGGTCCGGGGCCTGTAGGCTGGGCCCTGCGCCCGAGTAGCTCAGTCGGTAGAGCACTTCACTTGTAATGAAGACGTCGCGGGTTCGACTCCTGCCTCGGGCTCCGTTCCTGCAGGACATGGCGGGGCGCCTGCGGCGTCGGCGTGCGTGCGGGCCGTGCGGGGTGGGTAGGCAAGAGCTGGGAGGCACGCATGCTGTCCGACTTCAAGAAGTTCGTCCTGCGGGGCAACGTCGTCGACCTGGCCGTGGCCGTGGTCGTGGGCGTCGCCTTCACGGCCATGGTCACCGCCTTCGTGGCGGACCTGATCACGCCGTTGATCGCCGCCATCTTCGGCAAGCCCGCCTTCGGGGGCCTGAGCTTCAAGGTGCACGGCTCCACGTTCAAGTACGGCTCGTTCGTCAACGCCGTGCTGTCGTTCCTCATCGTGGCGACGGTCGTCTTCTTCGCCGTCGTCGTACCGCTCACCTCGCTGATGCGCCGGCTGAACCTGCTGCCCAAGGAGGAACCCGAGCCCGAGACGCGGCCGTGCCCCGAGTGCCTGAGCGACATCCCGGTGGCGGCGCGCCGTTGCGCCTTCTGCACGTCGGAGCTGGCGGCCGCGGCCTAACCGCGCGCTCCCGGGCCCGCGCCTCGCTGGCGGGCGACCTCGAAGCAGGCCACCGCGCCCGCCACGCCCACGTTGAGCGAGGGGAGCGCCCCGTGCTGGGGGATGGCGGCCACCGCATCGCAGCGCCGGCGCACCAGGGGGGCCAGCCCCTTCTCCTCGCTGCCGACCACGAGGGCCACCGGGCCCTGGCCGAGCGGCAGGTCGTAGAGCGACTGCTCCGCCTCCCCGGCCAGCCCGATCGACCACACCCCGAGCTCGCGCAGCTCGCTCAGCGCGGCGGGCACCCCGCCCACCACGGCGAAGGGCAGGTGCTCGATGGCCCCGGCCGCCGTCTTGGCCACCGTCGGCGACAGGCGGGCCGAGCGGTGGCGGGGCAGCACGACCCCGGTGACGCCGGCGCACTCGGCGCTGCGCAGGAGCGCGCCCAGGTTCCGGGGGTCCGTGATGCCGGCCGCCACGAGGAGGAACGGCGCCGTCCCGCCGCGCCCGGGTCGGCACAGGTCCTCGAGGGCGACGGGCTCGAGCGGGCGGGCCAAGGCGAGCACGCCCTGGGGCGCCTCGGTCCGGGCCTGGGCATCGAGCCGGGCCCGGGGCACGGTCTCGACGGGGACCCGCAGGCGAGCGGCCAGCTCCTCGATCCGGTCCAGCTGCGCCGAGGGGTCCTGGTCCTCGGCCAACAGGACGCGGCGAACGTTGCGGCGCCCCACCGCCAGCAGCTCGAGCACGGCGCGGCGGCCCTCGACCTGGTCCCCGCCGAGCTCGCTCAGGACCTCGGGGCGGGGACGGCCGCGCGGGCGCTGGTCGCGGCGCCGGTCCGGGGTGCGCTGGTCGCGGCGCGGCGGCCGGCTCTTGGGGCTCACCGGGTTTCCATCAGCACCACGGCGAGGCAGGCGATCCCCTCGGCCCGGCCCAGCGCGCCCAGGCCCTCGGCACGCGTCGCCTTGACCGACACGGGCGCGCCGAGCACCGCGCTCAGGCGCTCCACCATGGCGGTGGTGTGCGGGGCCAGGCGGGGCGCGTCGGCGACGATCGTGCAGTCCGCGTTCGCGCAGGCGTACCCCTGCGCCGCCGCCATGCGGACCACCTCGGTGAGGAGCGCCACGCTGTCCGCCCCCTCCCAGACCGGGTCGGTGTCGGGGAAGTGGTGGCCGAGGTCGCCGAGGCCGACGGCGCCGAGCACGGCGTCGGCCAGCGCGTGGCAGACGGCGTCGGCGTCGCTGTGGCCGCCGAGGCCGCGCCCGCCCTCGATCTCAATGCCGCCCAGCACGAGGGGGCGGTGGGGATCGTCGGAGAAGCGGTGGACGTCGATCCCCTGGCCGATGCGCACGCTCACCCCTCGCCCGCGTCCACGAGGCGCTCCGCGGCGCGGAGGTCGTCGGGGGACGTGATCTTCAGGTTGCCCGGCTGGCCGGGCACGACCCGCACGCATCCGCCGAGCGCCTCGACCAGCGTGGCGTCGTCGGTCGCACCGGCCCCGGACCGCCGGTGCGCCCGGCGCAGGGCATCCGCCCGGAACGCCTGAGGCGTCTGCACGGCCGCCAGCGTGGATGCGGTCCAGCGTGCTGGTGACGTTGCCGGCGCCGTCCACGACCTTGATCGTGTCACTCGGGGGGACGCCGGGCACGACTCCGTCCACGCCCTCGTCGCGCAGCGCGGCGAGCACGGCGTCGAAGAGACGGGGCGACGCCAGCGGCCGCGCCGCATCGTGCACCACGATCACCTCGGCGTCGGCGGGCACGGCGGCCAGGCCGCAGCGCACCGAGTCGGACCGGGTCGCACCGCCGGCCACCACGGCATCCGCGCCGTGGCGGTCCTCGACGTCCATGTCGGCCGGGAGGACGAGGACGATGCCGGCGCTGCAGGGCCTGCAGGCCTCGACGGCCCATTCGAGCACGGGGCGCCCGCCGAGCGAGGCGAATTGCTTGCGATCGCCGAAGCGCTGCCCCGCGCCGCCGGCCACGACGATCGACCACACCAACGCCACGGTGCGACCGGGCCGGGCGATCAGGTCAGCGCGTCGTTCAGACGCTCTTCGGCCGTCTCCTCGTCCACGTTGAGGGCGAAGGTGAGCTCGGACACCAGGATCTGGCGCGCCCGCTGCAGCATGCGCTTCTCGCCGGCCGACAGCCCCTTGTCCTTGTCGCGGATGGAGAGGTTTCGCACCACCTCGGCGACCTGGTAGATATCGCCCGAGCGCAGCTTCTCCGAGTGGTTCTTGTAACGCCGGGACCAGTTCGTCGGCATGCGCGCTTCCTTCTTGCGCAGCACGGCGAAGACCTCCTCGACCTCTTCGTCGTTGATCACCTCGCGCAGCCCGACCCCGTCGGTGTTGTCGGCGGGGACGTTGAGGATCAGGTCGCCGTAGGCGAGCCGCAGCACCAGGTACTCCTTCTTCTCGCCGAAGGCGACCTTGGTCTCACGCTTCTCTATGACTGCCGCCCCGTGATGGGGGTAGACGACCTTGTCTCCGACCTTGAAGGGCACAGGACTCACGACTCCTTGGATGGACCGCGTCCGCCCACACGGGCGCACGGACGTGCGGTCACTGCTGTTGAGAGGTTGTCGAAACGGGCCCGAACCGCTCGACGATGGCCAACCATTTTACCAGACCGCTCCGTCACTCGTAGCGCTCGAAGATGCTCGCCTCCACCAGGCGCGCCAGCCCGTCACGGATGTGGCGGGCCGTGGCGGCCCCGATGCCGTCGACCGACTCGAGCTCGGCGGCGGAGGCCGAGAGGATCTCGGGCAGCGAGCCGAACCGCTGGACCAAGCGCTCGATCAGCGTGTCGGAGAGGGGCTGGGGCAGCCGGTGCAGCAGGCGGTACCCGTGCGGTGCCAGGGCCGAGTGGAGCTGGTCGTCGGACGCCGGGAGGTCGAGCGCGGCCACGACCTTGGGCAGGTCCATCAACGCGTCGGGCGAGAGCGAGCGCAGTCGCGTCATGCCCGTCTCGTCCGTGTAGTCGCGCAGGACCAGGGTCAGGCTCTCGTCGATGCCGGCGCTGAGCTCCTCGGTCTGGAGGTGGATCAGCCGCCCGTCGGAGCCCAGCTCGACGAGGTGGCCCTCGATCTCCTCGGCGATGCGGCGCACCATCTCGCCCGGCTGGAGCACCGAGACCACGTCGCGGACCGATACCGTGTCCTCCATCTCGAGGCGGGTCAACGTGGCCAGCGCGTCGTCGAGGCGGGCGCGGAACCGCTGCAGCGTGGACAGGGCCTGGCTCGAACGGTCGATCAGCCAGCCCGACGACTGCGTGGTGTGCTTGCGGTCGTTGCGGTAGACGGCGATGGTCGCCATCGCCTCGGAGACGGCGATCACCGGCACGTCGATGGACCGGGCGACCCGCTCGGCCGTGCGGTGGCGCGTCCCGGTCTCCGACGTCGGGATGGTGGCCTTGGGCATCAGGTGCACGTTGGCGCGCGCGATGCGGGAGGCGTCGGCCGCCAGGATGATGGCACCGTCCATCTTGGCCAGCTCGGAGAGACGCTGCGGCGTGTACTCCGCGTCCAGGAGGAACCCGCCGGTGCACACCGACAGGACGGCGGGGTCGTCACCCACGATGATCAACGCCCCGTGCTTGGCCTGCAGAATTCGGTCGAGCCCCTCACGCAGGGTCGATCCCGGCGCGATCATCGCCAGCGCGTCGTTCAGCGGCTGGCTACCGCCGGCACCGTCGACCACCCGGGCATCGTACCCGGCCCGGTCTGCGACCCGACCTCCGACGTGACGACGACCAGCGCCTCGGCCAGCGTGCGCACGCCGTGCACCGTCAGCCCGGGGAGCGCGGCCGCGGTGGCATCGCCCAGGCTCGAGGCGGGCACCAGCGCTCGGGTGAACCCCGCACGGTGCGCCTCGGCGAGCCGGCGGTCCGCCCCGGGCACCGTGCGCACCTCACCGGCCAGGCCCAGCTCGCCGAACGCGACCCATTCGGAGGGCACGGGCCACCGGCCGACGACCGACGCCAGTGCGAGCGCGACCGCCAGGTCGGCCGCCGGCTCGGCGACGGTGATGCCGCCGACGGCGGCGACGAAGAACTCCGCCGGCAGCGGCACGTCGACCCCGGTGCGACAGGCGAGCACGGCGAGGAGGAGGTTCGCCCGGGCGGCGTCGATGCCGAGCGTGTGCGGGCGTGCCGCGGCGGCGCCGGAGCCCGGGCCGAGCAGGGCCTGCACCTCGACCAGCAGCGGGCGGCGGCCCTGCAGGACGGGCACCACCACGCTGCCCGGGACGCCGGCCATGCGGTCCCCCAGCATCAGGGGTCCCGGGTCGGGCACCGCGCGCAGCCCGTCGTCGCGCATCTCGAAGATGCCCACCTCGCCCGTCGGGCCGAAGCGGTGCTTGACCGAGGTCAGCACCCGCAGCGCATGGTGTCGGTCGCCGTCGAACGACAACACCGTGTCGACGAGGTGCTCGACGGCACGGGGGCCGGCCAGGTCGCCGTCCTTGGTCACGTGGCCCACCAGCAGGAGCGGGACGCCGCTCGCCTTCGCGAGCCGCGTGAGCCGCTCGACGCAGGCGCGCACCTGGGCCAGGCTGCCGGCGGGCTGGGCCAGCTCGGGGTCCGCCACCGACTGCAGCGAGTCCACCACCGCGATGGCGGGGCGGTGGCGCTCGACGGCCGCCTCGATCGCCCCGACGTCGGGACCCTCGAGCGCGAGGAGGTGGAGCGGCACCGGGCCGATCCGCCACGCCCGCCCGCTCACCTGGCTGAGCGACTCCTCGGCCGAGGCCAGCAGCACGTCGGCGCCGGCGGCGGCGACCGACGACAGCACCTGGAACAAGAGGGTTGACTTGCCGATCCCCGGTGGCCCGAAGACCAGCGTCACCGAGCCGCCGACCACGCCGCCGCCGAGCACCCGGTCCAGCTCGCCGACGCCCGTCGGCAAGGGCCGGGCCGCGTCCCTCGAGACGTCGCGCAACGGCACCGCCGGAGCGCCGCCGCCCGGCGGGCTGCCCGGGCGGTGTGCGCGCACGGGCGCCGGACCGAGCGTGTTCCACTCCCCGCAGCCGCCGCAGCGCCCGACCCAACGCAGCGACATGGTCCCGCACGCGGTGCAGACGTAGGAGACGCCGGGACGGGCACGCTCACGGTATGCGGTCGCCATGGCACGACGGTACCGACCGGTTGTCACAACCCCTTCCTATGTTCGATGCATGTCCCCCGTCGCCGATGTCGGGTCGAGTCGTCGAACCGAGATCCGGGTCGCCCTGGCCACCCTCACCGGGTTCGTCCGCAGCGCCCGTCCTCGCTCGATCTCCGGCGAGGAAGCCCGCGAGATCGTGGCGCTGTTGGCCGAGGCGGAGAGGATCTGCGCCTCCGGCATCGCATTGTTCAGCCCGCGGGTCATCGAGACCGGGGCGTTTGCCAAAGAGGGCTTCGCCTCCGCGCCCGACTGGCTGGGTGCGGTCTCGGGCATATCTGCGTCCGCGGCGAAGGCGCGGCTGATCGCGGCGGAGCGGGCGCAAGAGTTGCCGGAGGTGTCCGAGGCCCTCCACGAAGGAGCTCTCTCTTCGCCCCAGTTGAGCCTGGTCACCTCGGCGGCCAGCTCTGCTCCGGACGCGGCACCCGCCTTGCTGGGACTCGTGGACGGACATGCGAGCCACCAGGAGCTGGCCGAGGAAGCCGAGCGCCTCAAGGCATGCGCCCGTTCCAGGGAATCGGAGCGCCAACGCCGGGCGCGGATCCGCGCCGCGAGGCATCTGCGTTGGCACCAGGCTTCGGGTGGCGGCGTCCGTGGCGAGTTCCTCTGTGACGAGGCCGAGTGGGCCCGCGTTGCCCCAGGTCTCGAAGCGGCGACGAAGGCTCGGTTCAAGGCGGCGGGCGCCGACTGCACCGCCACCTACGAGGCCCACCGCGTCGATGCTCTACTGGACATTCTCTCGCAGGGCGGCGCCGGCGCGGCGCGCCCCCGGATCCTGGTGCACGTCTCGGCCGAGGCGCTGCGGCGGGGGACCAATACGACCGGTGAGATCTGTGAGATCGCAGGCATCGGGCCGGTCCCCGTCGAAGCGGTGCAAGAGCTTCTCGGGGAGGGCTCCATGGAGTTCGTTCTGACCGAGGGCACGGACGTACGCGCTGTCACCAAAGCCAGCCGCGACCTGGCACAGAAGACGGCCACTGCGCTCGCTGCACGCGACCGCACGTGCGTCGTACCCGGTTGCGGAAAGCGGCTCGGCCTCGAGGCCGACCACTGCACGATCGACTACGCAAAGGGCGGGGCCACGGGCATCGACAATCTGGCCCGTCTCTGCGGCCCGCATCACGCCATGAAGACCCACGGCGGCTGGCGGCTCGGGGGCGGTCCGGGAGAGTGGACGTGGACGCCACCAGCTCGGGTCCCGAGTGCTGGTGCCATTGCCCGGGCCCGCAAGGTGGCCGCAGCGAGAGCCCGTCGCAAATGAGATGAGATGCTCGGTGCGTGCGCGCACCAGCAAATCCGAGCGAGCGAACTGGTCGCACCGGCAGTTGATGACCCAGGTCACCTGCCTACGCGAAACAGCAAGGCGCATGCCCAGCGCTGGCGCGCGCCCGTTCGCCGGTTGGGTGCGCGTGGCCGCCGAGATCGCCTCTGACCTGGGGTTCGGGTATGCCTTCGCCGTGGAGTTCGCGGAGCTGGGTCTGGCGCATGCGTCGCTGCAGATGGACTGGATCCTCGTACGTGGGCTCGACGCCACGGGCCTGTCGGACCACCATCTCGTCTCGGCCGCCGTGCGGCTGCCGTGACCGAGACGGTGACGATCAGGCCGGCCGCGGCGGGCGACGAAGACGCGGTGCTCGCGGTCGTCTTCGACGCCTTCAGCAGCCCCGGGCGCGACGGCAGCGAGGAGGTGGCCATCGTCCGCGGCACGTGGGACGCCGGCGCGCCGTCCGAGCGGCTCGAGCTGGTGGCGGTGGACGGCCGCGGCGCGGTCGTCGGGCACGTCCTCGCTGCGCCGGGCCGCCTGGACGGGCAGCCGTCGGAGGTGGCCGGCGTCGCGCCGGTCTGCGTGGCGCCGGCGCACCAGGGACGGGGCGCCGGCTCGGCGCTCGTGCGCGAGCTGATCCGGCTGGCCCGGGCGCGGGCGTGCCCGCTCCTCGTCCTCCTCGGCGAGCCCGCGTACTACGGGCGCTTCGGCTTCGAGCCCGCCGGGCCGCTGGGCCTCAGCTACGCGCCCGTCGGGACGGGCAACCCCCACTTCCAGGCGCGGCGCCTCCCGGGCCACGACCCCGACCTGCGGGGAGTGTTCTCCTACTGCTGGGAGTGACTACTCGGCGTCGGCGCCGGCGCCGGCCAGCTCGAGCGGCGGGGGCTGAATCCCCTCGATCGCCGTGAAGCTGAGCTGCGGCCCCTCGCCGTCGATGGGCGACTCCTCCACGTCGACGACGACCGTCTCGCCCACCCGGAACTCCTTCCACAGGATGCGCTCCGACAGCGGGTCCTCGACCAGCTGCTGGATCGCCCGGCGCAGCGGCCGGGCGCCGAGCTGCGGGTCGTAGCCCTTCTCGGCGAGCAGCGTGCGGGCCGCCGGCGTGAGCTCCAGGCCGATGCCCTGGTCCGAGAGCTGCTTGACGGTGCGCGCCATGAGGAGGTCGACGATCTCGGTGACCTCGGCCCGCGACAGCTCGTGGAACACGATCACCTCGTCGATCCGGTTGAGGAACTCCGGGCGGAAGTGGCTCTTGAGCGCCTCGTCCACCTTGGCCTTCATGCGCTCGTAGGTCACGGCCTCCGACGTCTTGGCGAAGCCCATGGAGGACTTGCGCAGGTCCGCGGTGCCGAGGTTCGACGTCATGATCAGCACGGTGTTCTTGAAGTCCACCGAGCGGCCCTGGGCGTCGGTCAGGCGACCGTCCTCCAGGATCTGCAGCAGCGTGTTGAACACGTCGGGGTGCGCCTTCTCGACCTCGTCGAAGAGCACGACGGAGAACGGCTTGCGTCGCACGGCCTCGGTGAGCTGTCCGCCCTCCTCGTACCCGACGTAGCCGGGAGGCGAGCCGACGAGCCGGCTGACCGTGTGCTTCTCCATGTACTCGGACATGTCGAGCTGGATGAGCGCGTCCTCGTCGTCGAAGAGGAACTCGGCCAGCGTCTTGGCGAGCTCGGTCTTCCCGACGCCCGTGGGGCCGAGGAAGATGAACGAGCCGCTCGGGCGCTTGGGGTCCTTCAGGCCGGCCCGCGTGCGCCGGATGGCCCGCGACAGCGCCTTCAGCGCCTCCTCCTGACCGATAACCCGCTTGTGCAGCTCCTCCTCCATGCGCAGGAGCTTGGCGGTCTCCTCCTCGGTCAGCCGGTAGACCGGGATGCCGGTCCAGGCGGCCAGCACCTCGGCGATGACCTCCTCGTCCACGACGTCGAAGAGGTCGACGCCCTCGGCCCGCAACTCGGCCTCCTGGCTCTCCTTGATGTCGAGGCGCTCCTTCTCCTGCTCGGCCAGCTTCTTGGCCTGCTCGAAGGCGCCCTTCTCAATGGCGGCCTCCTTGTCGGCGCGCAGCCGCAAGATCTCCTCGTCGAGCTTCTTGGCGCCCGGCGGGGTGCTCATGCGCCGGATGCGCAGGCGGCTGCCGGCCTCGTCGATGAGGTCGATCGCCTTGTCGGGGAGGTAGCGGTCCGCCAGGTAGCGGTCCGCCAGGTTCGCCGCGGCCACCAGCGCCTGGTCGGTGATGCTGACCGCGTGGTGCGACTCGTAGCGGTCGCGCAGGCCCTTGAGGATGTCGATGGTGAGCGCCACGGTCGGCTGGTCCACCTTGACGGGCTGGAAGCGCCGCTCGAGTGCGGCGTCCTTCTCGAGGTGCTTGCGGTACTCGTCGATGGTCGTGGCGCCGACCGTCTGCAGCTCGCCGCGCGCGAGCATCGGCTTGAGGATGGAGGCGGCGTCGATGGCGCCCTCGGCGGCGCCGGCACCGACCAGCGTGTGGATCTCGTCGATGAACAGGACGATGTCGCCCCGCGTGCGGATCTCCTTGAGCACCTTCTTCAGCCGCTCCTCGAAGTCGCCGCGGTAGCGGCTGCCCGCCACGAGCGCGCCGAGGTCGAGGGTGTAGAGCTGCTTGCCCGTCAGGGTCTCGGGCACCTCGTTGGCCACGATCTGCTGGGCCAGGCCCTCGACGATGGCGGTCTTGCCCACGCCGGGCTCGCCGATCAGGACCGGGTTGTTCTTGGTGCGGCGCGACAGCACCTGCATGACGCGTTCGATCTCTTTGGCGCGTCCGATGACCGGGTCGAGCTTGCCGTCCCGGGCCAGCTGGGTGAGGTTGCGCCCGAACTGGTCGAGCACCGGGGAGCCCGAGGGGCTGTCGCCCGAGCTGGCACCCTGGCTGGCGCCGACGGACTCCTTGCCCTGGTTGCCCGACATGAGCTGGATGACCTGCTGGCGCACGCGCCCGAGGTCGGCGCCGAGGCTCACGAGAACGGTGGCCGCCACGCCCTCGCCCTCGCGCACGAGGCCGAGGAGCATGTGCTCGGTGCCGATGTAGCTGTGGCCGAGCTGCAGCGCCTCACGGAGCGACAGCTCGAGGACCTTCTTGGCCCGCGGGGTGAACGGGGGGGAGCCGCTGGGCGCGGTCCCGGCCATGCCGATGGTCTCCTCGACCTTCTCACGGACGGCCTCGAGGGAGATCCCGAGGGACTCGAGCGCCTTGGCGGCGACGCCCTCGCCTTCGTGGATCAGCCCGAGGAGAATGTGCTCGGTCCCGATGAAGCTGTGGTTGAGCAGGCGCGCTTCCTCTTGCGCCAGAACCAGCACCCTCCGTGCCCGGTCGGTGAAACGTTCGAACACCCTGACCGCCTCTCCTTTATTCCTAATCTTCTCGGCCCAGTGTACCTGTGGCCTTAGTGGAACACGCCGCAACCCTGCGGGCCCGCCGACGAGGAGGAAAACCCCGTCGGCCAGGATTTCCTGCGCCCCTGCTCCCGGGCCGGGTTGTCGAGATTCGGCAACCGTGCCCTAACGTTTGGGGGAGTGAACCCGACCGAGGCCCTCGGCCTGCCCCACCTGCAAGAGGGACTGCGGCGACTGGAGCCCCTGCTCACCGCCTCGGTGGTGACGGGGGACGGCTTCCTCGACGAGGTCACCACCCATCTGATCGCGGCCGGTGGGAAACGCCTGCGACCCCTGTTGGCCCTGGCCACGGCGACGGCGGGCGAGCGCGACGCCTCCGACGACGACCTGATGGGCGCCGTGGCGGTGGAGCTCGTCCACCTCGCCTCGCTCTACCACGACGACGTCATCGACGAGGCGACCATCCGACGCAACGTCGAGAGCGTCAACAGCCGCTTCGGCAACCTCGTGGCCATCGTGGCCGGCGACTTCCTGCTCGCCCGCAGCGCGGCGATCGCGGCGAGCCTGGGGACCGAGATCGCGGCGCTGCTCGCCGACACGCTCGGCCGTCTCTGCCAGGGCCAGGTGACCGAGGTCCGCTCGGCCTTCCAGATCGGCCGCAGTCGCGACGACTACACCGCGTCCATCAGCGGCAAGACGGCGGCGCTCACCGCGACGTCCTGCCGCATCGGCGCGCTGACCGGCGGCCTGCCCGCGCCCGAGGTCGACGCGTGCACCGAGTTCGGGCGCTGCTTCGGCATGGTGTTCCAGATCCGCGACGACATCCTCGACGTCATCGCCACCGACGGGCAGCTCCAGAAGCCGGCGGGGCAGGACCTGGCCGAGGGCATCTACACGTTGCCGGCGCTGATCGCGCTGGACGACCCCGACGCCGGCCCGGACCTGCGCGCGCTCCTCGGGCAGCCCCTCGCCCAGCCCGAGCGCGACAAGGCCCGCGCCATCGTCATGGCCTCCCGCGGCATCGCGGAGTCGGTCGGTGCCGCCCGCGAGTACGTCGCGGACGCGAAGGAGGCCACCGCCGGGATCACCCGACCCGATCTGCGGGCGGGGCTCTCCCGGCTGGTGGCCGAGCTCCTCAGCGACCTTCCGGACTAGCCGACGGTCGAGCCGGTCGTGCCGCACTTGGCCTCGATCTTGGCCAGCCGTGCGTTCACCTTCGTCTCACGGGCCTGCACCTTCGTGATGCGGTTGGCCAGGAAGTCGGCGAGCTTGGTGTGGCCGGCGGCCTTGGCCTGGGCCTCGCGGGCCTCGACCTTGGGCAGGCGTGCGTTCACCTTGGACTCCCACTGCTGAATGCGGGCCTCGACCTTGGCGGCCTTGGTGCACACGGCTGCCGACGGGGTGCCGGTGGCCGTGTTGGTGGTCGCGGCGCCGGCGATGCCGGTCATGCCGAGGGTGACGACCCCGGCGACCGCCGTTCCTGCGATGAGCTTGCGAAACATCGTGTCCTCCTTGGACCTCCGTGCGCTCCGTTGCGCACCTGCCGCCGCTCGACGGCACCGACAACACTGGGACTCAGATGTGAGGAACCTGTAAGGGCGGTATGAGGAATGCGGCGGAACAGTAAGAACGGCCGAAGAATCGGGGGAATTCAGCCCCGCTCGGGCCGCAACGTCGGGAACGCGATGACCTCGCGGATGTTGGCCACGTCGCCGAGCAGCATCAGGAGCCGGTCGATGCCGAGCCCGAAGCCCGACGTCGGGGGCAACCCGTACTCGAGGGCGCGGAGATACTCCTCGTCGACGTCGGCCGACTCCTCCTCGTCACCGGCCCGGGCCTTGGCCGCCTGCTCCTCGAAGCGGGCGCGCTGGTCCTCGGGGTCGACGAGCTCGGTGAAGCCGTTGCCGAGCTCGCGCCCGGCCACCACGGGCTCGTAGCGCTCCACCAGCTCGGGCCCGTCGCGGTGGCGGCGCGCCAGCGGCGAGACCTCGGCGGGGTAGTCGACGACGAAGAGGGGGCCCCAGATCTCGGGCTCCGTCGTCTTCTCGTAGATCTCGAGCAGGATCTTGCCGGGGCCCCACGCCGCCTCGACGTGGATGCCGACCTCCGTCGCCACCTTGGCCAACTCGGCGCGCGGCGAGCGCACGTCGAGCGTGAAGCCCGTCGCCTCGGCGATGAGCTCGGTCATCGGCGCGCGCCGCCACGGCGTCGCCAGGTCGAGCGTGCGCCCGCCGTAGGTCAGCTCCGTGGTGCCGAGGACGTCGAGGGCCAGGCCCGCCACGAGCTCCTCGAAGACGACCATGGTGTCGTGGTAGTCGGCGTAGGCCTGGTACAGCTCGAGCGTCGTGAACTCGGGGTTGTGGCGCGGCGAGATGCCCTCGTTGCGGAAGCTGCGCCCGATCTCGAACACCTTGTCGAAGCCGCCGACGACGAGGCGCTTGAGGTAGAGCTCGGGCGCCACCCGCAGGTAGAAGTCGGTGTTGAACGTGTTGTGGTGCGTCACGAACGGGCGCGCCGTCGCGCCGCCGGCGATCGGGTGCAGCAGCGGCGTCTCGACCTCGACGAACCCCTGGTCCCACAGGCGCTGGCGCATGTGCCGCACGACGTCGCTGCGCAGGCGCAGCAGGTGGCGGCTGCGCTCGTTGGCCCACAGGTCGACCTCGCGCTGGCGGTAGCGCGTCTCGATGTCGCTCACGCCGCGCCACTTGTCGCCGAAGTTGCGCCGCGCCGCCGCGAGCAGCTGCCAGTCCTTCACCTTCACCGACAGCTCGCCCCGCTTGGTGCGCACGACCTCGCCCGTGGCGCCGACCCAGTCGCCCAGGTTGAGCTTCGTGAACTCCTCGAAGCGGTCGGTCACCGCCGCCAGCGCGAACAGCTGCACCGAGCCGGACGCGTCGCGCAGCTCCGCGAAGGAGAGCTTCCCCTGGGGCCGCGAGAGCATGAGGCGGCCGGCCACCCCGACGGTGACGCCGGACTCCTCCCCGGGGGCGAGCGCCGACCAGGCGTCGACGACCGCCGCGGCGTCGTGCGTGCGCTCGTAGCGGTACGGGACCTCGTCGGTCATGGGTTCACGTTGCGCTCGTAGACGATGCGCAGGCCGTGCAGGGTCAGCCAGGGCTCCACGTGCTCAATGGTGTCCGAATACGGGGCGATGAGCGAACTGAACCCGCCCGTGGCGACCACGGTCGAGGGCCCGAGCTCCTCCATGAAGCGCCGCGCCAGCGCGTCGACCAGGCCGGCGAAGCCGTACAGCGTCCCCGACTCAATCGACTCCACCGTCGAGCGCCCGATCACGCTGCGTGGCTCGACGAGCTCGACCCGGCGCAGGGCGGCCGCCTGCTGGTAGAGGGCGTCGAGGCTGATGGCCACCCCCGGTGTGATGGCGCCGCCGAGGTACTCCCCCTTGGCGCTGATCGCCTCGACCGTCGTCGCCGTGCCCATGTCGACCACGACGCACGGTCCGCCGTAGAGGTCGTAGGCCCCGACGGCGTCGGCGATGCGGTCGGCGCCGACCTCCTTGGGGTTGTCGTAGAGGATGGGCATGCCGCTCTTGGTGCCCGGGCCGAGCACGACGCAGGGCACCTCGGCGAACCAGCGGCTCGCCATCTGCCGCAGCTCGCCGGTCACGTGGGGGACGGAGGAGCTCACGGCGATGCCGCTCACCGACGCCGCGATGTCGAGCCCCTCGAGGTCGAGCAGCTGGGTCAGGAGGACGGCGTGCTCGTCGGGGGTGCGGGTGGGGACGGTGGAGAGCCGCCAGTGGTGGGTGAGACCGCGTGGTGCCGTGGGGTCCTGCTCGGTGCCGATGCCGACGCCCACGCCCTCCTCGGGCGCCGGCACGTCGCCCTCGTCGCGCGCGTAGAGGCCGATGACCGTCTCTGTGTTGCCGACGTCAATGACGAGCAGCATCGGCCGCGTCCCCTTTCCTGGCGGTCCAGATCAGGTCGAGCCCGAGGTCCAGCACCGCGGCCGAGTGCGTCAGCGCGCCGACCGAAATACGGTCGGGCCCGGCCGCGGCGTAGGCCCCGATGGTGGCGAGCGTCACGCCGCCCGACACCTCGGTGAGCACCGGCCCCGTGGCCTCTGCCCCCGCCACCGCGACGGCCTCGACCACGGTCCCCGGGTCCATGTTGTCGAGCAGCACGGCGTCGGCGCCCGCCCGCGCCGCCTCGGCGACCTGCGCGAGCGTGTCGCACTCGATCTCGACCGTCCGCCCCGGCCACAGCTCCCGGGCCCGGCGCACGGCCTCGGTGATGCCCGTGCCGCCCAGATGGTTGTCCTTGACGAGGAGGGCGTCGGAGAGCCCGGCGCGGTGATTGCTGCCCCCGCCGGCGCGCACGGCCGCCTTCTCCAGCACACGCAGCCCCGGCGTGGTCTTGCGCGTGTCGAGGACCTGGACCGAGGGGTTGCACTCGCCGCGGCCGCCACGTAGCGCGCGGTGAGCGTGGCGACGCCCGACAGGTGGCCGAGGAAGTTCAGCGCCGTCCGCTCGGCCGTGAGGATCGGCCGCAACGGCCCCGTGACCTCCATGACCGTGTCCCCGGCCGCCAGCTCGGTGCCGTCGACCGCGTGCCAGAGGAGCTCGACGGCGGGGTCGACACGGCGGAACGCCTCGGTCGCGCAGTCGCGCCCGGCCAGGACGCCGCCCTGGCGGGCGCGCAGCGCGAAGTGGGCGGTGACGTCCGCCGGCACGAGCGCCGCGGTGAGGTCGCCCTCGGGGCCGAGGTCCTCGGCCAGCGCCCGCCCCACCGCGTCGGCCACGGCGGCGCGGTAGGCCGCGGACCGTTCCGGGTCCCCCTCGCTCACGGACGGCTCCGGCCCGGGACCTGCCCGTGGACGATGCGGCGGCGCCACGCCGGGTCCGTGTCTGGGTACTCGCGCCGCGCGTGGGCCCCCCGGCTCTCGGTGCGCGCCAGCGCGGCGTCGAGCAGCGCGTCGGCCAGCCGCAGCAGGTTGGCCAGCTCGCCGGCGCCGACGGTGGCGGGCTCGTCCCCGAACATCGACGCGATCTCCTCGACGACGGCGCGGGCGCCGCCGAGCGACTCGGCGCTGCGCATCACCCCGGCGCCGCGCGTCATGGCCCGCTGGAGCGTGTCGCGCTGCTTGGTCACGTCCACCGCGCCCAGGCGGTCCGCGCCCGGACGTCCCGGCGCCGCGCGCTCCTCCAGCACCGTGCACCCGATCCCGTCGATCGGCGGCTCGCCGAGCACGGCCCGCAGCGCGCCGCTCGGCTCTGGCCCCGGCGCCCCCGCCACGATCCGCTCGGCCAGGCGGGCCCCGAAGACCATGCCCTCGAGCAGCGAGTTGGAGGCCAGCCGGTTGGCCCCGTGCACCCCGGTGCAGGCCACCTCGCCCACCGCCCACAGGCCCGGCAGCGCGGTCGCCCCCCACAGGTCGGTCACCACGCCGCCCGAGAGGTGGTGGGCGGCCGGGGCGATGGGGAGCCAGTCGTGCTCGGGGTCCAACCCGATGGAGGACAGCGAGGCGGCGATGGTCGGGAAGCGCTGCGAGAACCGCTCGAGGCCGGTGGCGTCGAGCCAGAGGTGCTCCACGCCCTGGGCCGCCATGCGGGCCGCCATGGCGCGGCTGACCACGTCGCGCGGCGCCAGCTCGTCGACGAAGCGCTCGCCGACGCGGTCGCGCAGCAGCGCCCCGTGGCCGCGCAGCGCCTCGGAGAGCAGCGGGCGCGGCATGGCGGGGTGGTGCAGGGCCGTCGGGTGGAACTGCACGAATTCCACGTCCGCCGTGGGCACACCGGCCCGCAGCGCCATGGCCACACCGTCGCCGGTCGACTCGTGCGGGTTGGTGGTGACCGAGTACAGCTGCCCCGCCCCGCCCGTCGCCAGCACGACGTGCTCGGCCCGCACCGCCACCGGTCCGCCACCGGACCGCGCGGGTGGCAGCGCGGTCACGCCGACGCAACACCCTCCCTCGGTCAGGAGGTCGACGGCGAACCAGCCTTCGAGCACCGCGCTGGCCGAGGCGTAGGTGGCGTCGACGAGGGCCCGCTCCACCTCGGCTCCCGTAGCCGCCCCACCCGCGTGCACCACGCGCGGCCGCGAGTGGCCGCCCTCGCGGGCGAGGGCGAGCAGCCCCGAGGCCTCGCGGTCGAACTCGACGCCGAGCGCGATCAGCTCGTGCACCCGGCCCGGGCCCTCGGCGACCAGGATGCGCACGGCCTCCTCGTCGCACAGGCCGGCGCCGGCGGCCAGCGTGTCGGCGAGATGCAGGTCGGTCGAGTCCTCGTCGCCGCCGAGCACGGCGGCCACCCCGCCCTGCGCCCAGCGCGTCGCCGACTGGGCCAGGGCGCCCTTGGTCAGCACGCCGAGCGACACGCCGCGCCCGGGCCGCGGGTCCGACCCGGCCAGGCGCACCGCGGCCGAGAGCCCGGCCACCCCGCTGCCCAGGACCAGGACGTCGAAGGGTCCCGGCCGGGCCCCGTCGGTCACGTCGGTTCGGTCAGCGTGAGCTCGGCATCGAGGCGGGCCGACGCCTCGTCGATCACCCGGTTGCGCCCGTCGACGTGCACGACCCGCGGCACGTACGCCTCGAGCTCGGCGCGCTCGTAGTCGGCGTAGGTGATGATGATCACCTTGTCGCCGGGCGCCACCAGGCGCGCCGCGGCGCCGTTCAGGCAGACCTGCCCGCGCTCCCCCTCAATGGCGTAGGTCTCGAAGCGGGCGCCGTTGTCGATGTCGAGGACGGCCACCTGCTCGTAGGGGAGGACGTCGGCCAGCGCCATCAGCTCGGTGTCGATGGAGACGGACCCCACGTAGTCGAGCTTGGCCCCGGTCACGGTGGCCCGGTGGATCTTGGACTTCATCATGCGGCGGCGCATCGGTTCACCCGATCCTTTCGAGTTGGCGGACCACGCCGGTGGCGGTGGCTCCGGCGGGGACGTCGTCGGCGCCCTCGAGCGCCGCGCTGTTGTCGATCAGCCTGACCGGGCCCACCTGGGCCGCGATCAGCAGCCGCACGGCCCCGACGTCGTCGATGGCGTCGGCCTCCTCCAGCGATGACGCGTCGACCGCCGCCGCGTAGTCGAGGCGCACCAGCGGCTGACCCGCCGCGGCGGCGCGCATGGCCCGGCTCACCTCGGCCCCCGAGCGTGCGCCGGCGGCGAGGGCGCCACGGCCCGCGGCCAGGGCGCGCGCCAGCACGGTCGCCGCCGCGCGCTCGGCGCCCGACAGGCGGACGTTGCGGCTGGAGAGGGCGAGCCCGTCCGCCTCGCGGACGGTCGGGCACCCCACCACCGCGACGGGCAGGGAGAGGTCGCAGGCCATCTGGCGCACGACCGCCAGCTGCTGGAAGTCCTTCAGCCCGAAGTAGGCCCGGCAGCGGCCGGCGATGGCGAACAGCTTGGCCACCACGGTGGCAACGCCGTCGAAGTGGCCCGGGCGCGACGCGCCCTCCCAGCGGTCGCTCACCCCGCACACCGACAAGGTCGTCGCGGGCGGCGCCGGCCACGACGGGTACATCTCGCCGAGCGGCGGGACGAACACCACGTCGGCCCCGGCCTCGGCGCACACGAGCAGGTCCCGCTCGAGCGTCCTCGGGTAGCGCGCCATGTCCTCGGGGTCCCCGAACTGCAGCGGGTTCACGAAGATGCTGACCGCCACGACGTCGCACTCGGCCCGGGCCCGGGCCACCAGCGAGACGTGCCCGTCGTGCAGCGCGCCCATCGTCGGCACCAGCCCCACGGTGCGCCCCGCGGCGCGGGCCCGCTCGAGGGCGTCGTGGCAGGCGGCGGCGGACTCCAGGACCTCCATCGTCCGCCTCCCTACACCGCGGCCGGCACGGACCGGGCGAGGCGCGTCGCCAGCGCCGCCCCGGCCTGGTACCCGGGTCGCTCCCCCTCGTCGAGCGCGTCGAGATGCCGGCTGAGGGTGGCCCAGTCGCCCCGGCGGGCGGGGCCGGTCAGTGCGTCGAGAGCCCCGAGGGCGGCGACGTCGTCGACCGCGGCGCGCGTCAGCGGCAGGAACGACTCGAGGTCCAGCCCGACCTCGGCGGCCACCCGCTCGACCTGTCCGAGGAGCGCCACCACGTGGTTCGCCGCGATGCAGGCGGCGGCGTGGTAGGCCGCCCGGTCGGCGTCGGCCACCTCGACGACGCGGCCCCCGAGGCACTCGACGACGGCGCGCGCCGCCGGCGCGCCGGCCACGGCGAACGTCACGCCCGAGCCGAGGCGGGCGGCGCCGACCTCGCCGTTGGGCAGGGGCACCAACGGGTGGAGCGCCCCCCGCAGGGGGTGCGGCGCCAGGGCCTCGAGCCCGAGCGACCCCGAGAGGTGGACGACGGTCGTGCCCGCGGCGGGGAGCACCGACGCCGCGACCTCGGCGATGGCGTCGTCGGGCGTGGCGATGACGAGCACGTCGACGCCGCGGGCCGCGCCGGCCAGGTCGTCGTGGCGCCCGAGGAAGCCGGCGAACTCCCAGCCACGCGCCGAGAGCGCGGCGGCGAGCGACGTGCCGGCCCGGCCCGGGCCGATGATGCGTATGGAGTGCATCTGACCTCCTTCGGCGTTCCAGCCCCTCGCGGGTGCCGTTCGCCTACAGACGATCCGAGAACTGTCCCCTACAGACTACCCATGCGGACGACCGTCCCACCAGACGCCCTGAGCTGCCCGGACGTGACCAGGTCGGGCGCCAGGTCGCGGAGCGGCTGCACCACGAACCGCCGCTCCCACAGCCGGGGATGCGGGACGGTGAGGTCCTCCTCGTCCACCTCCCACCCGTCGACCAGCAGGACGTCGGCGTCCAGGGTGCGCGGGCCCCAGCGCACGGTGCGCACCCGTCCGGCCGCCGCCTCGAGGGCGCGGCAGCGCTCGAGGAGCTGGCGGGGGGTCGAGGTGGTCGAGAGCTCGACCACCGCGTTGAGGTAGGGCCCCTGGTCCTCGGGGCCCCCGACCGGCGCGGTCTCGTAGAGCGGCGAGACGGCCACGACGTCACCACCGGCGCGCAGCCCCTCGAGCGCGGCCAGCAGGTGGGCCCGGCGGTCGCCGAGATTGGACCCCAGGCCGACGAAGGCGCGCCACGGCGGAGGCCGTGGAGGGGACCCCGGCGCCACCGTCAGCGGGCGCGGCGCACCCGCACCCCGGTCGAGCCCACGTCGAGCGCCAGCGGCGGGCGCAGCTTGCGCACGGTCACCTCGACCGCCTCGATGCGGGTGTCGCTGATCAACAGGGCGCTGGCGAGGCGGCCGGCCAGCGCCTCGAGCAGCCGGTAGGAGCGCCCGGCCACGATGTCGGCGGCCGCCTGGGCCAGCGCGCCGTAGTCGACGGTGTCGGCCAGGTCGTCGCTGTGCTGGGCCGCCTCGATGTCGACCCAGGCCACGATGTCGAGGGCGAAGGGCTGCGCCCGCTCCCGCTCCTCGGGGAGCGCGCCGTGCACGCCGGTGACCCGGAGGTCGCGGATCTCGATCCGGTCGGTCACCGCGCCTGGCTGCGCCCGGGCATGCCCTCGAGCTCGGACAACAGCTCGCGGCCGGGCTCGCCCATGGCGTGCCCGACGACGTGCTCGACCAGCGCCACCGCCTGGGGCTGGTTGGCGATGCGCTCCGACCACACCAGGTAGCCCGCCAGCACGCCCATGACCCGGTCGCCCAGCTCGTCCTGGTGGACCAGGATGCGCAGGCCGGCGGCCAGCGAGTCGTCGATGTCCTGGTAGCAGGCCGCCAGGACGGGCCGCGGGTCGCCGGAGCGCTCCAAGGGGTAGTGGGCCCAGGCGAGGCCCTCCTCCTCGTAGGCGGCCAGGTTGTGCGGGGAGGGCAGCAGGGAGATGACCCGGCCGAACCCCTGGACGCGCAGCCAGATGATCTCCTCCTGCCGCCGCACCCGGCGGTGGTTGACCGAGAACCCGCCCGGCCGCTCGCTCGCCGCCAGGTGGTCCTTGATCACCCAGGTGAAGTTCCGCGGCGGGATCCCCGCGGCCCACTTGCCCTTCATGCGGCAGGACCATACAGCCGGGCCACCTGGACCGTCGCCGCCACGTCGTGGACCCGGACCATGCCGACACCGGCCACGATGGCGGCCGCCGCCGTGGCCAGCGAGCCCTCGGCGCGCTCCTCCAGGGGAGCCGGCCGCCCCTTTCCGCCGGGGCCGGCACCGGCGGCCAGCACGCCGAGGAAGCGCTTGCGGCTGGCCCCCACCAGCACGCCGGCACACCCGGCGTCCGAGGCCGCCCCGACCAGGCCGGGCAGGTGGCGCAGCAGCGAGAGGTTGTGGGCCGTCGTCTTGCCGAAGCCGATCCCGGGGTCCACCCAGACCTCGCCCACCCCGGCCTCCTGCGCCCGTGCCGCGCGCGCCAGCACGAACGCCTGCACCTCGGCCGCGACGTCGTCGTAGCGGGGGTCCTCCTGCATGGTGCGCGGCTCGCCCTGCATGTGCATGGCCACCCAGCCGGCACCCGCCGCCGCAGCCACCTCCCACAGCGAGGCGGACACGTCGTTGACGAGGGTCGCCCCGGCGGCCAGCGCGGCCTCGGCCACCTCCGGCTTGACCGTGTCGACCGACACCCGCACGGAGCCGGCCAGGGCCTCGACCACGGGGACCACGCGGGCCAACTCGACCGCCGACGCCACGGGCTCGGCGCCGGGCCGCGACGACTCGCCGCCCACGTCCACCACGTCGGCGCCCTCGGCGATCATCTCGAGCCCGCGGGCCACGGCGCGCTCGGCGGTGTCGTAGAGCCCGCCGTCGGAGAACGAGTCCGGCGTGACGTTGAGGACCCCCATGACCAGCGGCCCCACCGGCGTCAGCGGCCCCGGATGAACTGCATGGCCTCGGCCCGCGTGGCCACGTCGGAGCGGAACAGCCCACGCACCGACGACGTCACCGTGACGGTGCCGGGCTTCTTGACGCCCCGCATCGACATGCACAGGTGCTCGGCCTCGATCACGACGAGCACGCCCCGAGGGGACAGCACCGACGCGATGGCGTCCGCGATCTGGGTCGTCATGCGCTCCTGCACCTGCAGGCGCCGGGCGTAGCCGTCGACGAGGCGGGCCAGCTTGGACAGGCCGGTGATGCGGCCGTCCTCGGCCGGGATGTAGGCGACGTGGGCCTTGCCGAGGAACGGCACCAGGTGGTGCTCGCACAGCGAGGCGAAGGGGATGTCGCGCACCATGACCATCTCGTCGTGCTCGGCGGCGAAGGTGACCTCCAGGTGGCGCGCCGGGTCGTCGTGCAGCCCGGAGAAGAGCTCCTCGTACATTGCGGCCACGCGGTCGGGCGTGGCGACGAGCCCGTCCCGGGAGGGGTCCTCGCCGATGGCGGTCAGCAGCTCGGTCACCGCGGCCCGCACGCGGTCGGTGTCGACGCTCATAGGCCCGTCCTCATTGCAGAGGTCCCGTGTAGTGGTGGACGCCGGCGAGGTTGCGGTAGCGCTCGGCGACGTCGAGCCCGTAGCCCACGACGAACTCGGGCGGGATGGTGAAGCCGACGTAGCGCAGGTCGAGGTCGACGCGCTGCTCGCCCTCCTTGACCAGGAGCGCGCAGATCTCCAGGCTCTTGGGCTGGCGGGCGTTGAGGTAGCGCCGCAGGTAGTTGAGCGTGAGCCCGCTGTCGATGATGTCCTCGACGACGAGGACGTGCCGGCCCTGCAGCTCGGAGTCGAGGTCCTTGACGATGCGCACGACGCCCGAGGTCTTGGTGGCGCTGCCGTAGGAGGACACGGCCATGAAGTCCACGTCGACGGGCAGCGCGATGGCACGGCAGAGGTCGCTCATGAACAGCATGGCGCCCTTGAGCACCGCCACCAGGAGGGGTGGCTCGTCCGCGTAGTCGGCCGTGATCTCGGCGCCGAGCTCGGCCACCCGCGCCGCAACCCGGCCGGCGTCGACCAGGACGGGCCCGACGTCGGGTTCGGCCCACGCGGGGACCCCCGCAGCGGCCGTCTCGTGGGTCACCGGCGTGACACTACCGGAGCCGCCGGGCTCCACCCGGAGCCTCCCGCCGCTGCGCCGCACCCTCGCGCCACCCGCCAGCTCGGTCCCGACCGCGGCGCCCGCGGCGACGGCGAGCGTGCGGTCCACCTCGGCCAGCGACGGCGGGTGGTCCGCCCCGGTCGCGGCGCGCAGCCACCCGCGCAGGGCGCGCCGGGCCAGCGGGCGCGACGCCCGCGCCACGGCCCGGGCGTCGGCGGGGTCGGCGATCGCGTCGGCCGCGAGCGACTCCATCAACGCGACCTCGTCGCGCAGCACCCCGGCCTGCCGGGCCAGCAGGGGCACGGGGTCGCGACCGGCCACCGCCGCGCAGAGCGGCAGCAGCTCGTGGCGGACGCGGTTGCGCACGAAGGCCGGGTCGGCGTTGCTGGGGTCGCACACCGGGACCAGCCCGGCCGCGGCGCACAGCGCGTGCGTCTCGCTGCGGCGCAGACCGAGCAGCGGGTGGCGGAGGCCCGGCGCCATGCCGGCCAGGCCGTCCGCGCCGGCGCCCCGCAGCAGGTTCACGAGGATGGTCTCGGCCTGGTCGTCCATGGTGTGCCCGGTCGCCACCTCCGCCGGCAGCACCGCGAAGCGGGCCGCCCGGGCGCGCGCCTCGAGGTTGGGCCCCGGGGGGACCGACACCGCGCGCCGCTCGAAGTGCGCCCCGACGCGTGCCGCGGTCGCGGCGACGACGCCCGCCTCGGCGTCCGCGCCCGACCGCAGGCCGTGGTCGACATGGATGGCCGTGACGACGCACCCCGCGGCGGCGGCGAGGACGAGCAGGGCCAGCGAGTCGGCGCCCCCCGACACGGCGCAGGCCAGCGGGGCGCCCGGCGGCGGGAACGTGCAGCGGGCCAGCAGGTCTCCGACGGTCGGGGCGGGTGCGGTGCCTTCCCGCTCAGCCACCGGCCCGGGCCACCCAGGCAGCGGGGTCGCGGATCTCCTCGAGCGTGGGCAGCATCTCGGGGCCCTCCCAGACCCGGGCCAGCAGCACGGGGCCGCCGGCCTCCTCGACCGACTCGACGAAGCGCTCCCCCTCGGCGTACTGGCGCATCTTGGCCTCGAGCCCCAGCAGCTTCGACATCAGCCTGGCCAGGCCCCGCGCCTGGGTGCGCCGCTGGTGCAGCACCCGCGAGAAGTGCGCCGCCCCGGGCACCTCGCCGGCGCCGGCCCGGTCCATCGTCACGTCGCCGTGGCCCTCGAGCAGGCTCATCATCCCGGAGATCTTGGACAGCGCCAGGCGCTGCTCGGGGGTGGCCAGCATCCCGACCACGCCGGCCTCGCGGGCGGGGTTGCGCCCGTTGCGCAGCTCGGTCGCCACGCGCCCCAGCATCTCGGCGAAGCCGGCCGGGTCCCCCGACAGAGGGCCGAGCATCTCGGTGACCAGGCCGACGAAGTGGTCCCGCAGCCAGGGGACGGCGGTGAACTGCAGCCGGTGGGTCACCTCGTGCAGCGCCAGCCAGAGCCGGAACTGGCTCGGTGCGAAGCCGTACTGCTCCTCGACGGCGACGATGTTGGGCCCGACGTAGGACACCAGGTCCTGGTCCTCGGGCGCCTCGTCGTTGATCAGCAGGTCGTACTGGCCCAGCACGCGCGTCGCCATGTAGGCCAGCATCAGCCCGAGCTGGGTCCCGGCCACGGCGCGGCCGACCACGAGCGAGGGGCCGCCGAGCTTGGCACCCCGCTTCGCCTGGAGCTCCAGCAGCGCGGGCCCGACGAGCCGCTCAATGGAGCGCACGTTGGCCGCGGCCCACCCCGGCCGGTCGGTGACCTTGGCCCGGGCCGTCCCGTGCGCCGAGCGCAGGCCGGTCGCCTCGCTCACGAGGGACTCGGCGCGCGCCGTCAGCTCGTCGAACTGGGCCTGGAGGTCAGAGGACCGGTAGGAGGCGGGCGCCGGCTTGAGGATCAGGGCGCCGGCCGCCACGCGCTGGGCCAGGGCCCAGTCCACCATGGGCGGGCCGGCCAGCGGCAGGTCCGGGACCGCCGGCGAGATGTCAGTGCTCGCCGTGGTGCTGGCGGCTTTCTTCGTCGATGGCCTCGGCGACGCGACGGATGAGGCTGTCGGGCACCCGGTCCTTGCAGCGGTTGGCGATCACCTTGCGCAGCTCGGCCTCGAACTCGGCTGCGCCGCCACAGGGGCCGCAGTAGTCCAGGTGGACCCGGATGACCTCCCGCCGCTCCTCGGTCAGCTCGCCGTCGAGATAGTGGTAAAGCTCGTGCACCGCCTCCTGGCAGTCCACCGACGGGCCGAACAGCGCGCCGGCATCGACCGCCGTGCCCGTCTCGGTGTCCTTGCTCTCGTGCACGTCCTCGCTCACTCCCTCGAACCCCCGGGGACGCTCCCGACGAGTCCCCTCGCTGCCGCCACATCGTGCAACGCCTTCTGGAGCGCCCTTCTTCCCCGGTGGATGCGGCTCATGACCGTCCCGATCGGCACGTCGGTGATCTCGGAGATCTCCTTGTAGCTGAACCCCTCGACGTCGGCCAGCAGCACCGCCATGCGGAAGGCCTCGGGCAGCGCCTCGAGCGCGGCCTTGACGTCCTCGTCGGTGAAGCGATCGAGGGCCTCGTCCTCGGCGGACCGGCCGGCCTCGCTGCCGCCCGCACCGGCGAGGCGCTTGTAGAGGTAGAGGTCCTCGACGTCCTCGACGTCGGAGAGCTCGGGGCGACGCTGGGCGGCCCGGTAGTTGTTGATGTAGGTGTTGGTGAGGATCCGGTAGAGCCAGGCCCGCAGGTTGGTGCCCTCGGTGAAGGACCCGAAGGAGCGGTACGCCTTGAGGTAGGTCTCCTGCACGAGGTCCTCCGCGTCGGCCCGGTTGCGGGTCATCCGCAGCGCGGCCGAGTAGAGCCCCGGCATGAACTCCATGGCGACGTCGGTGAAGGTCGCCTGGTCTGCCATGGGGCCCACCCTATCCACCCGGCGATATCGTCTCCGCCGTGACCACCGCCCCCGAGCGCCTGGGCATCGACCTCATGAGCGGCACCTTCTTCGGCAGGGAGCCCCACGACGCCTTCGCCTGGATGCGGGCCCACGCCCCCGTCTACTACGACGAGGCCAACGACCTGTGGGCGGCAGCCAGCTACGCCGCCGTCAAGGCGGCCTCGGTCGACACGGAGTCCTTCTCCAACGCCGGCGGCATCCGGCCCAAGTACCCGCCCCTGCCGATGATGATCGACTTCGACGCGCCCGAGCACGTGCGCCGGCGCCGGCTCGTGTCCGAGGGCTTCACCCCCAAGCGGGTGCGCGCCATGGAGGACAAGCTGCGCCTCGTCTGCGACGCCATCATCGACCAGGTCTGCGAGAAGGGGCACTGCGACTTCGTCAAGGACATCGCGGCACCGCTGCCGATCATCATGATCGGCGACATGCTCGGCGTCGCGCCGGCCGACCGCGACGACCTGCTGCGTTGGTCCGACGACATGCTCAAGGGGCAGGGTTCGCCCGACCCGTCGGCCCTCGAGCACGCGATGACCGCCTTCGTCGAGTACACGACCTACATCCACCCGGTCTTCGACGACCGCCGTGCCACGCGGCGACACCGACGACCTCGTCGGGGTGCTCTGCCACGCCGAGATCGACGGCGACTCGCTGGACGACGACTCGCTCGTGCACGAGACGCTGCTGATCCTGATCGGCGGCGACGAGACGACGCGCCACGTCATCAGCGGCGGCGTCGAGGAGCTGCTGGCCCACCCCGACCAACGGGCTGCGCTGGCGGCGGACCCGGCCGGCCTGATGCCCGGCGCGGTCGAGGAGATGCTGCGCTGGGTGTCGCCGATCAAGAACATGGCGCGGGTCGCCACCCGCGACGTCGAGCTGGAGGGGTCGAAGATCCACGCCGGCCAGGAGCTGATCCTGCTGTACCCCTCGGCCAACCGCGACGAGGCCGTGTTCAGCGACCCCGAGACCTTCGACATCACCCGCAGCCCGAACCCCCACCTCGCCTTCGGCTTCGGGGCCCACTTCTGCCTGGGCAACCAGCTGGCCCGGCTGGAGCTGCGCGTCATGGTCGAGCGCGTGCTGGCCCGCCTACCCGACCTCCGGCTGGGCGTCGGCGCGGGACGCGCTGCCGCGCCGGGCGGCCAACTTCATCTCCGGGATCGAGGAGATGCCCGTCGAGTTCACGCCCACCGCGCCGGTGGGGGTCGGGCCCGTCTGATGCCGTCGGGCATCGCCGGCCGCTCCATCCTCGTCACCGGCGGTGGGAGCGGCATCGGCCTGGCCACGGCCGAGCGCCTCGCGGCGGACGGCGCGCACGTCACGATCTGCGGGCGCACCGAGCAGAAGCTCGCCGACGCCACCGTCCGCATCGCCGCCGCCGCGGCCGGCGGCGCCACCGCGCGCCACGTGGTGGCCGACGTCACCGTCGAGGAGCAGATGACCGACGCGGTGGGCGTCACCGCCGAGGCGACCGGGCGCATCGACGGCCTCTTCGCCTGCGCGGGCGGATCGCTGCATCTCGGCTCGGTCCTCACCGCCGACATCGCCGCGGTGCGCGCCACCATCGACCTCAACCTGCTGGGCTCGGTCATCTGCGTGAAGCAGGGTGCGGCGGCCATGGCGGCCCAGGGCGTCGGCGGCGCCATCGTGCTGATGTCCTCGGGCGCCGGGCGCTTCCCCCATCACCATCTGTGGGCCTACGGGGTGGCCAAGGCCGGCATCTGCTTCCTGGCCGAGACTGCGGCGGAGGAGCTGGGCCCGTTCGGCATCAGGGTCAACGCGGTGGCGCCCGGCATCATCGACGACGAGCTGATGTCCTTCATCACCGCCGGCGGTCCCCTGCTCGACGACTACCTGGACCAGATGCCCCTCGGCCGCGTCGGCACCGTCGAGGACGTCGCGGCGGCGGTCCGCTACCTGATCGGCCCCGAGTCCTCGTTCGTGACCGGGGAGACCCTCGGCGTCGACGGGGGGCACCACCTGCGCAGGGGGGCCGACTACTCGCTGCTCTTCGGCGGCTGAGCGGGCGGCGGTCCCGCCGGGGACCCGGCCATGACTCGACGCCTCTTGTGCCCTCGAGATCCGCGCTTGCCAGCCTTAACCAAAATGATTACCGTTACGGTTATGAACCCCAGCCGAGCCCTCACCCTCCTGGCGGGCGCCGTCGCCCTCGCCCTCCCCGGCCTGGCGAGCCCGTCCGGCGCCGGCACGGCGGCGGCGTCGCCGGCCGTCGTCCACGTGGTCGCCGCCGAGAACTTCTGGGGCAACATCGCCGGCCAGCTCGGGGGCGGCGACGTGCGGGTGACCTCGCTCGATCACCGACCCCAACGCGGACCCGCACCTGTTCGAGACGAACGCCGCCGACGCCGCCACGCTGGCCCAGGCCCAGGTCGTGATCGAGAACGGGGCCGGCTACGACACCTGGATGCAGTCCCTCCTCAGCGCCGATGCCGGGCACCCGAGGATCGTGGTCGCCGCCTCGGTGCTGCACGTCACCGGGAGCGATCCCAACCCGCACCTCTGGTACGACATCCCGCGCGTGCCCACGGTGGCCGCCGCCATCACCTCTGCGTTGACCAAGGCGGCGCCGCAGGACGCGTCGACGTTCCGGGCCGATCTGGCGCGCTTCGATGCGTCGCTGGCGCCGCTCGAGGCGACCCTGGCCGCCATCAAGAAGGGCTTCCACAACGTGTCGGTCGCCTACACCGAGCGGGTCCCCGGCTATGCGCTCGCCGACGCCGACCTCGATGTGAAGACCCCGCCCGGCTTCGCCCGGGCCATCGAGGAGGGCACCGACCCGGGACCGGCGGACACGCTCGCCATGCAGCAGCTGATCACCCACCACGACATCAACGTGCTCCTCTACAACGTGCAGACGGTGACGCCCGTCACGACGCAGATGCGCGCCCTGGCCCGGCGGCACGCGCATCCCGGTCGTCGGCGTGTCCGAGACGCTGCCGGCGGGCGTCGCGACGTACCAGCAGTGGCAGCAGTCCCAGCTGACCCATCTCCTCCACGCCCTGCAGACGAGCCGGAGCCCGTGACGGCACCGACCATCGAGCTCGAGGCGGCGTCGGTCCGCCTGGGCCAGCGGACCTTGTGGTCCGGCCTCGACCTGACCGTGTCCGAGGGCGAGTTCCTCGCCGTGCTCGGGCCCAACGGCACGGGCAAGACCACGCTGCTCAAGGTGCTGCTCGGCCTCGTCCCCCTCTCGGAGGGCACCGTGCGGGTCGACGGCGCGCCGCCGCGGCGCGGCAACCCGGCGCTCGGCTACGTACCCCAGCAGCAGGCCTTCGACCGCGCCCTGCCCATCCGTGGCCGCGACCTCGTGCGCTTCGGCGCCGACGGCCATCGCTGGGGACCGCCCCGCCACAGCCGTGCCACCCGGCGGCGGGTCGACGAGGCCCTGCGCGCCGTGGGCGCCACCGCACTACGCCGACGCCCCCGTCGGCCTGCTCTCGGGCGGCGAGCAGCAACGGCTGCGCATCGCGCAGGCCCTGCTGGGTGATCCCACGGTCCTCCTCTGCGACGAGCCGCTCCTCGCGCTCGACCTGGCGAGCCAACGCGCCGTCACCCGACTCATCGACGAACGCCGCCGCACCGCCGGCACGCCCGTCGTCTTCGTCACCCACGAGGTCAACCCGGTGCTGCCCTACGTGGACCGCATCCTGTACCTCGTGCGCGGGCGCTTTGCCATCGGTACCCCCGCCGAGATCCTGACCAGCGAGCGGCTCAGCGACCTCTACGGGATCGAGGTCGACGTGGTCAAGGTGCGCGACCGCTACCTGGTCGTCAGCGCCGAGGACGAGCTGCCCACCGAGCCCGGGGCCCACCCGCACCACAGCCACGACCACGGGCACGAGCACTGATGGGCATCGGCTTCTACCTGCAGTTCCCCTTCGCCCAGCACGCGCTCGAGGCGGCGTTCCTCGTGGCGGTCAGCTGTGGGCTCATCGGGCCCTTCGTCATCACGCGCACCATGTCCTTCGCCGTCCACGGCACGAGCGAGCTCGCCTTCACCGGTGCCGTCGCCGGGCTGCTCGTGGCCGACAACCCGCTCGCCGGCGCGCTGGTGGGCGCCCTCGTGGTGGCCTCGCTCATCGGGCTCCTCGGTCAGCGCGCCTCGGAGCGGGACTCGACCATCGGCGTGATCCTGGCCGCCGGCCTCGGCCTCGGCGTCTTCCTCCTCGGCTACTACCACGGCTACGCCAGCGAGGCGCTGAACATCCTCTTCGGCAACATCTTCGGCATCAGCTCGAGCCAGATCCTCTTGCTCGGCCTCATCGCGATCGCCGTCGCCCTCGTCCTCACCGCCATCTGGCGCCCGCTCCTCTTCGCCTCCGTCGACCCCGACGTCGCCCAGGCCCGGGGCGTGCGCACCGGGCTCCTCGGCATCGTCTTCCTCTTCGTGCTCGCGGTGACGGTGACCGAAGCGGCGCAGATCGTCGGCACGCTCCTGGTGCTCAGCCTGGCCATCACGCCGGCCGCCGCGGCGCAGCGCCTCAGCGCCAACCCGGTCGTCGTGACCGCGCTCTCCATCGCCCTGGCGGTGGCGGCGGCAGACGGGGGGCTGCTGCTCAGCTTCCAATTCCCCACGGTCAAACCCAGCGTGCTGATCGTGGCCCTCAGCTTCGCCTTCTACGTGGTGGCCCGCCTCGCCGGCCCCGCCGTGACGGCCCGGCGGAGGCACCGGTCGGTGGCCCCCGACCTGGCAGAGTTGAGCCGTGGCTGAGCTCAGCGACCACCCGGCCCGCACCCCGCGCCGGACCCGCCAGGGGGAGGCAGTGCTGAACGTCGTGCTCGGCTCGGACAACTTCCGCAGCGCCCAGGACATCCACGCGGAGCTCCGGGCCGCGGGCGAGACCGTCGGGCTGACGACCGTCTACCGGCACCTGGCGCTGCTCACCGACGAGGGCCGGCTCGATGCGCTGCAGACCGCCGACGGCGAGCTCGTCTACCGCCGCTGCCACAGCGAGTCCCACCACCACCACGTCGTGTGCCGGGTATGCGGCCGCGGCAGCGAGGTCGAGCTTCCGGACCTCGAGCGCTGGGCCGACGCGACTGCGTCCGCGCTCGGCTACAGCGACGTCACCCACACCGTCGAGATCTTCGGTGTGTGCGCGGACTGCCGGGACTGATCCAGGCCAGCCGGAACAGCCCGGCGTCGATCACCGTCTCGCCCCGCCGCGTCTCGGTCCGGAACCGATAGGCGCCGGCGGCACGCTCGCCGACGTCCCACACCGAGATCGTGAGGGTGTCGCCGGGCATGGTCGGCTTGGAGAAGCGGGCCCGCATGGCCCCGAAGCGCGCCGGGTCGGAGCCGCAGACCGTGTGCAGCAGCGCGCGCCCGGTGAAGCCGTAGGTGCACAGCCCGTGCAGGATGGGGCGGTCGAACCCGGCCCGCTTGGCGAAGGTGGGGTCGGAGTGCAGGGGGTTGCGGTCGCCGCTCAACCGGTAGAGCAGCGCCTGGTCGGGCCGCGTCGCGTAGGACACCACCTCGTCCGGCTCACGCGTGGGCAGCGGCTCGGCGGCCAGTGCGCTCTCCTCGTCGCCCTCGGGGTTGCGCGGACCGCCGAATCCGCCCTCCCCGCGGATGAAGAGGGCGGTCCGGTTGGTGAAGGCCAGCTCCCCCGTGCCGGCGTGACGCGACTCGCTCTCGAGCACGACGAGGCCCGCCGTCCCCTTGTCGTACATGCCGGCCACCGTCGTGACGATCGACACCGTGCCCTCGGTCGGGATATCGCCGTGGAGCCGGATCGACTGCTCGCCGTGCACGAGCATGGCCGGGTCGTAGTCGCCGATCGACTGCCGGGCACCCCCGCCCTGGCCGACGATCGTGGTGAAGGTCGGGAGGACCCGCTGGGTGATCCCGACCGGAATTCTCGGTGGTCAGGTCGAGCTCGAACCCCGTCGGGTCGAGCGCGCCCGCCCCCACGCCCAGGGCGTAGAGGAGGGCGTCCGTGTGCCGCCACGAACGCTCGAAGGGCTCGGAGGTGCTGCCCACCGCATCGGGGTTCAGTGCCATCGCTTCGTACCTCTCTCCTCGTGCCGGCCCGGTGTCCGACCGGGGCGGCAGCTGACGTGTTTTGATGTTACATGTTTCTATGTCATACTTGTCAAGTGGAGACGAAGGGGCAGGCAGCGGTGACCATCGACGAACTGGCCGTCCTGAGCGGGACGACCACCCGGCGTATCCGCTCCTTCCAGACCTTGGGCCTCCTCCCCCACCCCGAACTGCGCGGGCGCACCGGCCTCTACGGGCCCGAGCACCGCGCCCGCCTCGGCGCCATCCTGCGACTGCAGGAGCGGGGCTTCTCGCTCGAGTCGCTCGGCGTGCTCTTCCGCGTCGCTGCAGGCGGGCCGGTCGCTGGCCGCGGTCCTCGGGGTCCCCGAACCGGCGGCGGCGAGCGACCTCGGTGCCGAGGCGGCGGCGGACACGGCCGAGCTGTACGGCTTCGCCGACCTCCAACCTGCCACGCCCGCGGCGCGCCGAACCCGGCCCCTCCTGTCGGTCGTCCCCACCACCGTCTGGGACGAGAGCCAGGCGTCCTGAGAGGACGACACCGCCCGACCCGGCCGTTGCCCTCGAGGTCGCTCGATATGGTCGCGGTCCGTGCCCGAGACGACCGTCCCGCTCTTGCGCTGGGAGGAGGCGGGCGCCCTCGGCGCCGACGTGGCGGTCACCACCCGGGAGGGCGGGGTCTCGCACCCCCCGTACGACACGCTCAACCTCGGGCTCCACGTGGGCGACCGCCCCGGCGACGTGGCGACCAACCGCGGCCGGGCCGCCGGCGCCTTCGGCGTGGCGCTCGACTCGATGGTGTTCGCCGCGCCAGGTCCACGGCTGCGCCGCCGTCGTCGTCGGCGACGAGGAGCGCGGCCGCGGGACCGCGTCCGAGGACGATGCCATCGGTGCCACCGACATCCTCGTGACGACGACGACCGGGGTCACCCTGGTGATCCTCGTCGCCGACTGCCTCCCCGTCGCGCTCGTCGACCCGGCCGCCGGTGTCCTCGCGGCCGTCCATGCCGGGTGGCGCGGGACCGCCGCCGGGGCCGCGCCGGCGGCCGTCGCCGCCATGACCCGCCTCGGTGCCCGGGCGGAACGGGTGCACGCCTTCCTCGGGCCCGCCGTGGCGCCCGATCGCTACCAGGTGGGTGACGAGGTCGCTCGCGCCCTGTCGGATGCGGTGCGCCCCGACGCGCTGGACCCCGCCGTGAGCCGGAGCGACGGACCGGGGCACTGGCTGGTCGACCTGGTGCAGGCCAACCGCCAACAGCTCGTGCGGAGCGGTCTGCGGCCCGAGCACATCGCCGACTGCGGCGTCACCACCGCCATCGACTCGCTGTTCAGCGACCGCGCCGCGCGGCCCTGCGGCCGCTTCGGCCTCCTGGCGCGCCTGCTCGGCTGACCCGCAGCGTGCGCCGCTCAGGCCCCTTCCTGCGTGGCGCGCAGGCGATCGGCCAGGCTGGACATCACCTGGAGCGCGAAGGTCGGCGTCTCGTGCACCAGGAAAAGGAAGCGGCGCCGGTCGATCACCGCCAGCGTGGAGTCCTCGACCGCGGTCGCCGTCGCGCTCCGCGTCGCCGAGTCGACCAGCGCCATCTCACCGAACGTCTCGTCCGGTCCGACCAGGACGGCCTTGCCGTTCGGCAGCCGCAGCTCGACCTTTCCCTCCACCACGCCGAACATCTCCTCCCCGCTCGAGCCCGCGTCGAAGATGACCGTCCCGGCCGGGAACTGCCTGGTGTCGGTGGCCGCCTTGAACACTCCGACAACTTTGTTGGTCATCGATCGTCCCCTTCTTTTCCCCTTCGGCCGCGCCCGGCTCGAGTCCTCTGGATGCCGGATCCTAACCCGGCTGCGGGCCACCGGCCCGGGGCGACGGGGCAGCAGTGCCGTGCGCCCGGAGCCGCTGCGGTGGCGGGCGCCCCGTAGCATGGGAGCGCGCGTCCGCCGGGCGACGCTCCCACCCTGTGATGTCTCCCTCCGACCACTTCCGCTACGACGAGGTCGTCGTCGACCCAGGTCGCTCGGCGGTCAGCTGCCGCTACACGGCCGGCGGCCGCACGTTCACGGAGCGCTTCACGTTCCCGACGGGCGGCGACTGGGACGCCCCCGGCCTCGGCGCCGCCGTGCGCGTCCTGTTCCTCCTGGCGGGCGTGTCGTACTACAAGACGACGGCCGCCCCCCTGATCGACCTGGGCGACCACCCGACCACGCCGGCCGAGCGGGCGTTTCTCCGCGGCTTCTTCGTGCACGGCCTCGGGGAGTTCGCCTACTGCAACGGCATCGACCTGCGTGCCACGACCCTGCAGGGTCCCGACGCCGTGCCGGCTCCGCCCGCCCCCTACGAGCCCCGCGCCGGCCGGCCCCTGATCCCCTTCGGCGGGGGCATCGACTCCATCGTGACCGTCGAGGCGCTGCGCGGCGACCATCCGGACGCCGCGCTCTGCATCGTCCATCCGCCCGGCGACCGCTTCGCCGCCATTGAGGGCGCGGCCGACGTCACCGGGCTGCCCGTGCTGCGCATCGCCCGCGAGATCGACCCCCTCGTGCGCCGCTCCGAGGAACTCGGGTTCCTCAACGGGCACGTCCCCGTGACGGCCGTGATCACCGCTGCCGCCACCGTGGCCGCGGTCCTCGACGGGCGCGACGCCGTGGTGCTGTCCAACGAGTGGTCGGCCTCCGTTCCGACCCTGCTGGCCGACGGGCACCCGGTGAACCACCAGTGGTCCAAGGGTGAGGAATTCGAACGGGGCTACGCCGAGCTCGTGCGCACCTCGCTCGGCCCGGAGCTCCTCGTGTTCTCCTATCTGCGCCCGCGCTCGGAGCTGTGGGTCGCGCAGCGCTTCGCGGCGCTCGCGCGGTACCACCACGTCTTTCGCAGCTGCAACCGCGCCTTCCACCAGGACCCGGCCCGGCGCCTCGACCACTGGTGCGGTCGGTGTGACAAGTGCTGCTTCATCGACCTCGTCCTCGCGCCCTTCATGGCCCGGGCGGACCTCGAGGCCCTGTTCGGCGGCGCCGAGCCACTCCAGAACGCCGCCAACGAGGCGACGTTCCGCGCGCTGGTCGGGCTGGGAGCCGACCCCCGCCCCTTCGAGTGCGTGGGCGACCGCGACGAATGCGCCGCCGCCGCCCTGCTCGCCGTGCGACGCGAGGACCGGGCGGACGGCGCGCTGCTCCGCCGGCTCACCGGCGAGTTGGCCGGTGCCGGGATCCCCGGCGCAGCGGCGGACGGCGCGGGCCTGTTCGAGCCGCGCGGCCCCCACCACATCCCGGACCGGTATGCACCCGCCGACCTCCTGGCCCGCGCTCGCTGACGCGTCCGTCGGCGTCTGGGGGCTCGGCGTCGAGGGCCGGGCCAGTGTCCGGCGCCTCACGGCCATGGGCTGCGTGCCCGTGCTCGTGGACGACCGGCCCGCCGCGCCCTCCCTCGACGGGCTCGACGTACTGGCCACCCGGTCGGGCGGTCTCGACGCGCTGCTTCGCTGCGACGTCGTCGTCAAGAGCCCGGGGATCAGCCGCTACCGCGCCGAGGTCGTCCGACTCGAGGCCGCCGGGGTCGCCGTGCACGGAGGCCTCGGCCTCTACATGGCGGACGCCGACCCGACCCGGGTCGCGTGCATCACGGGGACCAAGGGCAAGAGCACGACGACCGCGCTCGCCGTGCACCTGCTCGGCGGTCTCGGCTACCGGGCCCGGGCCGGCGGGAACATCGGGCACCCGCCGTGGGACCCCGCGGCCGGGCCGGAGCCGGACTACTGGGTGATCGAGACCTCGAGCTTCCAGGTCCCCGACCTCTTCACGGCGCCCCGGGTGGTCGCCGTGACCTCTCTGTCGCCCGACCACCTCGACTGGCACGGGACGGTCGAGCGCTACTACGCCGACAAGCTCGCGCTGTGCACCACACCGGGGGTCGCGCTGGCCCTGGCCGACGGCTCGGACGAACAGCTGCGCGCGCAGACGGCGCAGCTCGGCCCGCACGTGCAGTGGGTGACCGCGTCAGAGGTCGAGTCCGACGTCTGCTGGTCCGGCAGTCTCGGCCTGCCCGGACCGCACAACGCGCTGGAACGCGTCCATCGCCCGCGCCGTGCTGGTCGGCCTCGGGATCCCCGACGCGAGCGATCTCGACCGCATGGCGCAGGCGGCAGCGGGCTTCGCGGGCCTGCCCAGCCGGTGCCATTCCGTGGGGCACGTCGGATCGGTCGAGTTCGTCGACGACAGCCTCTCGACGAACGTCCTCCCGGCGGAGGCGGCGCTGCGCGCCTTCGGGGAGCGCCCGGTCGCCCTGCTGGTCGGCGGACACGATCGCGGTGTCGACTACGCGCCCCTCGGCCGCACCATCGCACGACGGTCCGCGCCCACGCTCGTCGTCACCATGCCGGACAACGGTCCCCGCATCGGGGCGGCGGTGCGCGCTGCCGGCCGCGGCGAGGTGGAGGTGATCGACGCCACGAGCCTCGAGGCCGCCGTCGAGACGGCCTTCGGCTGGGCGACACCGGGGACGGTCGTCCTGCTGTCGCCCGCGGCGCCCAGCTTCGGTCGTTTCGCCGACTACCGGGAGCGCTCGGCGGCCTTCGCCGCCGCGGCCGCCCGCTGCGGCCCGCTCACCTGAACGGCTGCGTCAGCAGCGAGCCCCGGCCGGCGCCAGCTCCTCACGCTCGCTGAGGAACAGCCACCAGGAGTCCGCCGAGACGAGCGCGGCCACCTGGACCACGTCGGGGTCGGCCCCCATTTCCGCCAGGGCCTCCATCGACCATCCGGCGTGGTCCACCTCCTGGGTGCGGTGCACGTCCCAGAAGCGGGTGCCGTCCTCGTCGAGCCCGTAGTGGCGGCGCAGGCCGTCGGACTTGGACCCCGCGATGTCCGCCGCCTGGACCTCGTAGGCGGCGACCATGGCGAGCGCGGCCGCAGGATCGTTGGCCGCCGACGTGCGCACGAGCGCCAACAACGCCGCGGTCGACGGTGTCGCAGGGCCCCCGGGCGCCGCGCCGACCGCGTCGGCGAACGACTCGAAGAGCTCCGCGTGCGGTTCCGGCGAGAGCTCGTCGGCCAGGTTCGCCTCCACGAGCTCGCGGGCCCTGCCCTCGGGCAAGGCGGCGGCGATCGCCGCCAACGTGCGCGGGAGCTCGCGCTCGATATGCCGATACTGCTCCGCGTAGGCGGCCAGCTCACCCTCGGAGAGGGTGCCGGCCTCCCATCGACGGTAGAAAGGGTGCGTGAGCAAGTGACGCCCGACAATCGCCTCCGTCAGCACCTCGTGAATCCGTTGAGTGTGCATGCGGCACCTTATCTTCTGCCGCGACCCCTCCACCGGGGCCACCGGCGGGCCGGCGGCGGGCCACAATCGGGGTGTGCTCAGCCTGGTCTGCTTCCTGGTGGGCGGGCTTCTCGGCTGGGGTGCGGCACAGGGTGGGAAGCGGGTCCAGCGCGTGTGGCCCGTCGCGCTGCGGGCCCAGATCCTCGTCACCTCGGCATCCCTGTCCCTGGCCGCGGCCTGGCGTCTGACCTCGGCGGGCCAGCTGGTGGGCCCCCTCGCCCTCTCCGCCGGGCTCTGGCTCATGCTGGCCGCGGCCCTGGCGACGCGGGGCCGGCGCAGCGTGGGCCTGGCGTCGCTCGAGGCATGGGCGGTGAGCCCGAACAGCGGCTTCTGGGTCGTCCCGGCCGCAACCGTCTTCGCGGGGTCGGCGGGGACCATGATCGCCGTCCTGGCCAACGTCATCACGACGGCCTGGGGGGCCGTCGCCGTGCACCTGATGCGGCGCGACGCGCCGATCGGGCAGCGCCGGGCCACCTCGTGGGTCGACCAGTCCCCCGTCCTGGCCTCGGTCGTGGGGCTCCTGCTGCACGTCGTGGGGCCGGCGCCCGGATGGACGGCCGACGTGTTGCTCCTCGCGGGGCCGTTGCTCGCCTTCTCCGGGGCGGCGCTCTTCACCGGATCGGTCATCCATCCTCACAACCTCTCGGTGCCCCGCACCGAGCACGCGCTCCGTCGCTGGTCCTGGATGACGGTCGTCCGGGTCACCTACTACCTGCTCGTCGCGCTGGCCGCGGGCCTGGCATCCTCGACCCCGCTGGCGGTCGTCGCGGTCCTGAGCGGCCTCAGCGCGCCGTCGTTCCAGCCGATCCAGCTGGCGGTGCTCTACGGGTACCGCTCCGAGGTCGTCGTCGCCGCGGTGCGCTGGGGATGGCTCCTCGCCCCCCTCGGCCTCGCGCTGGCAGAGGTGGTGCGCTAGGGCCGTTGTGCCAGGCTGGTTGCAATGGGGAACGCGACCGCGGCGCTGGGGCTCGCCCCCTATGTCCCACGCCTGGCTGCCGAATGGGACCTCGACGCGCCCGACGCGCGGTGGCGCGAGATGGAGGCCACGTGCTGCTTCGTGGACATCTCGGGGTTCACGGCGCTCTCCGAGCGCCTGGCGCGTCGGGGCCGGATCGGCGCCGAGGAGCTCACCGAGGTCCTCAACCACGTGTTCTCCCGGATGCTCGAGGTGGCCTACGGCAAGGGCGGTGCGCTCCTGAAGTTCGGCGGCGACGCGCTGCTCCTCGCCTTCACCGGCGGCGACCACGCCACCCTGGCCGCCCAGGCCGCGGTCGCCATGCGCGCCGCGCTGCGCGAGGCCCGGACGCTGCCCACCTCGGTCGGCCGGGTGAACCTGCGGATGTCGGTCGGGCTCCACAGCGGGGCCTTCCATCTCTTCCATGTCGGTGGCGCTCATCGTGAGCTGCTGATCAGCGGGCCGGCCGCCTCGACGACGACCCGGATGGAGGCGGCGGCCGACGCGGGGGAGATCGTGATGAGCCCGGACACGGCGGCCCGACTCCCCGCGGGCGCGGTGGGCGCCGCGAAGGGCGCCGGCCATCTGTTGCGCTGGCGGCAGGTCTCCGACGGCGGTCCGGGTCCGGTGCCGGCGCGGACGGTGCCCCTGGAATCCGTCGAAGCGTCCGTGCCGGCGGGCCTGCGGCTCCGCCTCGCCCAGCGCAGCGGCGAATCGGAGCACCGGCTCGCCAACGTGGCCTTCGTGAAGTTCCAGGGCGTCGACGACCTTCTCGTCTCGAGCGGTCCCGCCGCCGCCGCCGCCGCGCTGGACGCCATCGTGCGCAGCGTCCAGCAAGCCATCGCACCGGAATCGGTGACCTTCCTCGCCTCGGACATCGATGCGAACGGCGGCAAGATCATCCTGACGACGGGTGTCCCGGTCGCCCTCGAAGACGACGAGGGCCGCCTTCTGCGCGCCGTGCGCGCCGTGGCCGACGCCGACCATCCCCTGCCCATCCGCATCGGGGTCAACCGCGGCCACGTGTTCGCCGGCGACATCGGCACCGCGTACCGCCGGACGTTCACCGTCATGGGGGACACGGTCAACCTCGCCGCCCGCCTCATGGCCGCCGCGCCACCAGGCGAGATCCTCGCCACCGCGCCCATCCTGGACCAGGCCCGCACCCAGTTCGCGACCGAGGCGCTCGAACCCTTCTCCGTGAAGGGGAAGTCCGAACTGGTCCAGGCCTATCGCGTCGGTGCCGCGACCGCACAGCGATCGGATGCCTTCGGCACGCTCTCGTTCGCGGGCCGGGACAAGGAGTTCACGGCCCTGCGCCACGCCCTCGAGTCGGTGCGCGCCGGGAGCGGTGCGGTCGTCGTCGTCGAAGGCGAACGCGGCATCGGCAAGACGCGGCTCGTGGCGGAGTTCCTGCGGGGGGCGGGCTCCGGCGACGTCCTGCAGCTGCAGGGCGAGCCCCAGAGCACCGGGGTCCCGTACGGGCCCCTGCGGGCGGCGATGCGTGCCGTCCTCGGGGTGGACGCGCGCGATCGCCACGTTGCGGGCGCGCAGCTGCTGGCCGCGCTGGGGGCGCTCGACGACGGCCTCGTGCCCCTCGGGCCGCTGCTGGCCCCGGTCGTCGACGCGGAGGTCCCCTCGACCCCCGAGAGCGAGGCCGTGGCCGACGAGTTCGTCCGGCAGCGGATCGCCGACCTGGTGGTGGCCACGCTCGACGCCGCCTGCGGCGCGCCGCTCCTCGTGATCGCCGAGGACGCCCACTGGTTCGACGACACGACCTCGGAGATCTGCGCCCGCCTGGCCGCTGCGGCCGGGACCCGGGCCTGGCTGGTCTGCGCCACCCGGCGGGCCGAGGCCCTCGGCGGCTTCGACCCGCCGGACCCCGTGACCCGGCTCTCCCTGGCATCGCTCACCGACGACGTGGCCCGGGAAGTGGTCGAGGCCGCGACGGACACCGCGCCGCTGCGCCCGCACGAGCGGGACGAGGTGGTGAGCCGGGCGGGAGGCAACCCTCTCTTCCTGGAGGAGCTGCTGCGCATCGTCCGGGCGACGGACCTCGAGTCGCTCCCGGAGACCCTCGATGCCGTCGCCATGCGGGAGATCGACGCGCTGCCCGCGACGCCGCGCCGTGTCCTCCGTCTCGCCTCCGTCCTCGGGCGCTCGTTCGATCGACCCCTGCTCGACCGACTCCTCGCCGCCGAAGCGGTCGAGGTCGGTGCCGATCCCCTCGCCGAGCTCGGTGGGCAACTGCTCCCGGACGAAGGGGACCGGCCCATCGTGCGATTCCGCCATGCCCTGTTGCAGGAGGCCGCCTACCAGAGCCTTCCGTTCCGCCAGCGATTGGCCCTGCACCGCGAGGTCGGCCACGCCCTCGAACGCGAGGGCTCGGACGACAGCGGCGTCGTCGCCGCACTCTCGCTGCACTTCCTGGCCGCTCAGGACTGGGATCGCACCTGGCGGTACGCACGGCAGGCCGCCGGCGCCGCCCGGGAGGCGCACGCGGCGGCCGAGATCGTGGTGCACCTCGAGCGCGCCCTCGCCGCGGCGCGCCGACTGGACCGCGTGGACGCCGACGCCCTGGCCACGGTCCACGCCGACCTGGGGCGCACGCTGGAGCTCCTCGGGGAGTACCAGCGTGCCGACGACGCCTACCGGGGCGCGACGCTGGCGTCGGAGGGCGACCCCATGGTGCGGGCTCGCATGGCCCACCGCAGAGCCCACCTCCGCAGCGAGTACCTGGGGCGGCCGTCGGCAGCCATCCGCCAGTTGCGCGCCGGACGGAGCGGGCTCGGGGACCTCGGGCCCGAGGCGGCGGGGCTCCGCGCACTGTTGCTGGCCGAGGAGGCGAACGTGCGCGAGCGACAGGGGCGCCTGGCCGACGCGCTCGCGTGCGCCCGCAAGGCCGTCGGCGAGGCCGAAGGTGCCTCCGACGCGCGCGCGCTCGCCCTCTCGTTGGAGGTGCTGAACTCCTGCCTCATGCGGACCGGCCACGCCGACCAGGCCGATCACATGGGGCGGGTCCTGGAGCTGTACGAGGAGCTCGGTGACGAGGTGCAGGTCGCCATCGCCCTCGGCAACATCGCCGCGGTGGCGTTCTTCGCCTCGGAGTGGGACAAGGCCGCCGAGTACGTGGAGCGTTCGGCGGAGGCGTCCACGACGGCCGGCGACCTGGCCGGTGCCGCCATGTCGCGGGTCAACCTGGGGGAGTTGCGCGTCAACCAGGGGCGCCTCGACGAGGCCATGGCATTGCTCGTCCCGGCCCGCCGGGAACTGGACTCCTACGGCTACCGCATGATGACCGCGGTGGCGGCGATGCAGCTGGGGCGGGCCATGGTGTTCCTCGGCGACCTCGAGGGCGGCGTGGCCATGGTCAGTGCCGCCGCCGACACCTTCGACGAGATCGGGTCCCAGATCGAGTCGCTGGAGGCACGGGCCCGCCTGGCCGAGGTCCTCGTCTTCGGCGGCCGCCTCGCCCAGGCCCGGAGCGCGCTGGCGCAAGCCCGGCAGCTCGAGCGCGACGTCGGGGAGACCCCGCTGAGCGCGCTCGTCGAGCGCATCGACCTCGTGCTCGCGCTGGCGGAGGGCGAGCGCGCCGGGGTCCTGGCCCGCGTTCCCGCCTTCCTCGAGCGGGCGCAGCGCCTCGACGCCCTCTACGAGGTGCTCGTCCTCGAGTCGGCGCTCGGGCCGCTGCGCACCGACGGCGCTGAGCCAGAGGTCGTCGGGTTCGCCGACGCAATGACCGACCCGCGCCGGCTGGCGCGCACCCTGGGCGTCGTCACCCTCCCGATGCTGCTGCCCGCCTGAGGCGGCTCAGTGGCGGATGGCCCAGTCGACCAGACCGCCCCAGGTCTCGTTGATCTGGGTCTCGGTCGTGGTGCCGTCGGGCGCCAGGACGTAGTTGAACGTCTTGCTCTCGGTGCAGAGCACCTGTGTCGAGGACGGAGCCGCGCAATAGGTCTGGTCGGTGTAGTTCGTGCCGTCGAGGGTCACCTGGGTCGGCGCGCACTCGGGCAACGGGCTCGTCGTGTTGTTCACCGTCGGGTCGTTACCCGGCTGGCACTCCGGCTGGGGGGCCCACGGGATGACGAAGGTGAACGGGACCGTGGTGCCGGGCGAGTACTCGTCGTAGTTCAGGTTCTGTCCCGAGCTGCTGGTGCTCGAGGTGAACGAGGTGTACGACTGGCAGACGCCCCCCGTGGGGATGCTCAGGGTCGCCGTGATCGGGCCGCTGGACGTGATCGACTGGCCGCCACAGACCTGGGGCGCCAGCGTCAACGTCGAGGTCCCGACGACCGAGACCTCCGAGCCGTCCTGCGGGAGCTGGATCTCGACGGTGTCGAAGCCGCGCACGGGGGACGACCCCGTGCACACGGAATTGCCGGCCGTGTCCGCGGTGATGGTCGTGCCTTCCTCACCGGTGATCGTGCAGGTCTGCGTCCCGGCCTCGGAGCCGGCGAGGTACTCGACCAGTGTCACCGTCGTGGAGCTCTGGTTCCAAAACGCCTCCTCCTGGAGCTGCAGCGGGATCTGGGCGTCGGAGAAGACCCGGTTGGAGCCGATGGCGGAGTTGGCCCCGACGGTCGTGAAATCGAGGGCCTCTTGCCCGTGGCCGGGCACGTTCGCGATGACCCAGGGCCACGACACCGCACACACGCCGGTGTGCTGCTTGAACGAGCCCACCGGGACCGTGCTCGGCGTGCCGCTGTAGTCGTCGTTGTCGGGCAGGGTGGTGTCCTTGTCGGTGTCGGCCGGGTAGAGCCGCCCGATCAGACCGAGGACGGGCGTGCCCGTGACCGTCGGCGTGCCGCACTTCCCGCTCGGGGTGATGACCTGGGTGGTCGGGGTCCCGATGCCGTCACTGCCGACGGTGTACGAGAAATAGGTGGCGTTGGTGCCCGACGCCTGGACGTAGGTGAGCACGTCCGGTGTGAAGGGTGCCGCGTTCGCCGCACCCCCGATCTCGCTCGCCACGAACGGGATGGAGAGCGGGACGGCAACCGCCGCGACCCCGATGACTCCTGCGAGCAGTATGCGATGCCGGGTGAGCTTCATGACGTGACCTCCATGGTGGTCCTGTCCCCGCCCAACAGCGTCCTGTCTATGGAACGCGGGCCGCTCCCGTTTCGCTACGGATTGCAAGCCACGCTCGTTCGCCAATGTGTCGCCATCGGCAGCATAACGACGAGCCGGGCCGCCCACAACCCCTGTTCACTTGTTCTCCGTCCCCCGGTTCACCGAAGGTCGGCTCCGTTGAGCTCCTCGACCCTCACGACCTTGGACACGCGCACCGGATAGGGGTCGGGGTACTCCACGACCCGGACCTGACCCGTCGGCCGGAAGCGGCCGCTCGCGATCACGTCGCGGGGGACATAGGGGTCGCGGCCCATGCTGCGGAACAGGCGCTCAGTCGGTTCCCAGATGGTGACCCGCTCGTGCCAACGCAGCCGGTCGAGCTTGCGCAACAGGATCATGAACGTGACGAGGGTCCCCGCCAGCACGCCGACGACCAGTGCACCGAGAGCGGTCCCGCCGGGCAGGACCGCGATCAGACCGACCAGGAGGAGCAGGAGGAGCAGGAGGCCGCTCCACTCGATCACCGACAGCGCCTGGCCCGTCGCCGCCTCGATCGGGGAACGGTCGGCGCTCATGCCGATGCACAAGGCGACGAATTCCTTGTAGACGGACTCTTCCTGGGGTCCCTGCGGGTCGAGGGCGTACACGGCGTCGGTGAGGACGAGGAACGAGGGCGTGGCCAGGTGGTAGTCGACCAGCCGGTAGTCGATCTGGTCGGTCAGATGGGCGTCGACGAGGTCACGGATACGACGGCGATCCCCGTCGTCGAAGACCGCCATCATCTGGTGGATGGAGAAGAGAGCCGAGTTGCCCTTGGCCACCAGGTTCTGGACGAGCGCCAACCGTTCACGGGTGCGGACGATGGTGAAGGCCAGCAGGACGCCGAAGAGGAAGGCCGCCATGCTGGCCATGGCCACGTCGACCCGGATGTCGCCCCGCTGCGGACCGACGAAGTACGACGCGACGCCGACGAGGCAGCCGGCCAGCACCGAGGGCCAGATCACGGTCTCCCCGTCCGCCACGGCGGCGCCGAGCGGGCGGAACCACCCCATCACGAGCGCACCCGTCCAAGGGCCGACCGAGCCATCCTCACGTCCGAACCTCCGTGCTCGTGTGGCGCCAGAATCTACAAACCCGACGCGTCGACCGCCTGTCCGCGGTGAACTTCTCGCGTCCACACCGTGACAGAAGCGTGACACGCGTCGCCGTGTCTAGGCGAAGTCGGGCGGACGCTTCTCCCGGAAGGCGGCGATGCCCTCTGCGTAGTCGTCGCCCGAGTACACGTCGTGGCGCAACTGGTTGATCCACTGGGAGTCCTGGGCGGACAGCGCCACGGCACGTACGAAGGTGGTGGCTTGGAGCTTGTAGGCCCGGACGGCGTCACCCGAGCGGCTGCGGACCTTGCGCGCCAGGACGTAGGCGGTGTCGTGCAGCTCGTCGCGGCCGACCAAGCGGTTCATGATCCCGACGGCGTAGGCGCGCTCGGCCGGGACGAGGTCGGCGGTCATGAACAGCTCGTTCACGACGTTGAGCGGGAGCCGGGCCAGGAAGTACTGGATCCCCGAGGCCGAGTAGGGGAGGCCGAGGCGCGCCGGGGTCACGGCGAAGGCCGCCGTCTCGTCGCCGACCACCAGGTCGCAGTTCAGCACCAGGTCACAGGCCCCACCCCACACCGTCCCGTGGACCATGGCGATGACGGCGCCGGGGTACCCGCGCACGGACCGCAGGAGCTCCTCGAGGGGGTCGGCGAAGGGGAGCGGGTCGACCCCGCGCACGGGGAGCTCGTCGATGTCGTGCCCGGCCGACCACACCTCCGTCCGCTCCGCGGCACGCAGGACGACCGCCCGCACCCCTTGCTCCTCGAACGCACGCAGCGCGTCCGTCAGCTCATGCACCGTGGCGGCGCCCAACGCGTTGCGCCGGGCGAAGTTGTCCAACGCCAGCGTCCCGACCTTGTCGTCGACGTCGACCCGGACGGTCGTGCTCAACGGGACCCCGCGACGTGTACGGCTGGGACAACCCCTCCGTCGCCCGAGCGACGCGATCGGAGGTTGCGGTTCTTGATCCGGTTGCCGCAGACCGCCATGTCGCACCACGCGCCGCGGGCCGCGTGGGAGCGGTCGTAGTAGGCCCACGTGCAGTCCGGGTTCCGACAGGCCTTGAGCCGTTGCCACGTGCCGTCGTGCTGCGCGTCGCGGACGATCGTGAGGAGGCGGGCGAGGGCCCCGTTGCGCGCCTCTTCGGCCGGGCGGAGCTCGACGCGCCCGTCGGCCAGCACCTCCGGCCGCAGGCGGCACTGCTCGGCGAGCACACCCAGCGTCCCCGGGCCGGAGTCGGGCGGCCCCCCGCCCCCGTTGTGGACGAGCAGGGCGCGGATGGCCTCCCTCGCCGTGCGGAGAGCGTCGAGGTCCAGCTCCTCGATCTCGGGCCCGCCCAGTAGGCCGGCCGCACGCAGCCACGCCCAGGCGGAGGGCGCATCCGTCAGCAGATCGGTGCCGGTCTCGGCCTCCCAGGTGTTCACGAAGCACTGCACCACCAGCAGCGGCATCGGAGCGGGCTTCGTCTCCTCGTCGGGGAGCCAAGACGGCAGCGCCATGCCACCATCGTAGCGCATCGTGACCTGTAAAGCCCCCTTGACCGGTCTTGGCATGACGGTCATACTTGCTTTTGATGGTCACGGTTCGGCAGGCACGAGGGCAGCGATGATCGTGGTGCTCGAGGGCGAGGCCGGGCTCGGCCTGCGGCGCGTGCGGTTGCGGGACCGTGTGCTGACCCGTGTCCGGACTGCGGCACTCGACGCCGAGCTCGCTGCCGGCGTGTCGCCGGAGTCGAGCGTGCTGCTCGCGCTGCGCGCCGGGCAGTTGTGCCGGCCCGCGTACCGGCAGCTGCTCTCCCATGGCCTCACCCGTGTCCTGGCCACTGCGGAGGCACCGGCACGCTCGCCGCGCAAGGTGCCGGTGAACCGCCCGGCCGTCCGGGAGGCCCGCACCGAGCTCGAGGCCGTCGCCGAGCGGCTCGGCGCGACCAGGCCCGTCGACGTGCGCGGCGTGGCGCGGGTCAGCGGGCTCCTGACCGACGGGACCGGGCCGCTCTACCAGCGCGCCCGGCCGGGCCGGCTGCGCGACGACCTCCGGGCGGCACTGGGGGCGCTGGACCCGCTCCCCTGAGCGTGCCTTCGGTGTGGCGCCTGGGTCAGACGCCCGCCATGCCCACCACCGGCTTGTTGAGCGGGAGCGAGCCCGCCGAGCCGTGGAAGGGCGCGTCGCCGTAGTCGAAGATGCCGCCGTCGACGGCGACCAGCCAGTAGCCGCCGCCGTCGTGGGTGGCCGCCATGCCCACCACCGGCTTGTTCAGCGGGAGCGCACCGGCCGAGCCGTGGAAGACGGCGTCGCCGTAGGTGAAGATGCCGCCGTCGGTGGCCACCAGCCAGTAGCCACCGCCGTCGTGGGTGGCCGCCATGCCCACCACCGGCTTGTTCAGCGGGAGCGCGCCCGCCGAGCCGTGGAAGACGGCGTCGCCGTACGTGAAGATGCCGCCGTCGCTGGCCACCAGCCAGTACCCCCTGCCGTCGGCCGTCGGGGCCATCCCCACGATGGGACGGTTGAGGTGGATGCCTCCCGACGAGCCGAAGAAGCCGGCATCGCCGTAATTGAAGATGCCCCCGTCGGACGCGACCAGCCAGTAGCCGCCGCCGTCGGGCGTCGCGGCCATGCCCACGATCGGCTTGTTGAGCGGGAGCGAGCCCGCCGAGCCGTGGAAGGGCGCGTCGCCGTAGTCGAAGATCCCGCCGTCGCTGGCCACGAGCCAGTAGCCGCCGCCGTCACGGGTGGGCGCCATCCCCACGACGGGCTGGTTGAGCGGCAGTGACCCCGCCGAGCCGCAGAAGGGCACGTTGCCGTAATTGAAGATGCCACCGTCGGAGGCCGCCAGGTAGTACCCCGATGGTGCCGCCGGCGCGGTGCAGGGGACTTGCCCTGTGCCGTTGGGCAGGGTGATCGGCGCCACGAAGAGCTGCCGCGCCGCGCCGCAGGTGTAGCTGGTGCACCCCGGCACGCCGCCCTGCCAGGCCGCGTAGTCGAGCCACCAGTTCCCGCTCGCGTCGGAGAAGAGCGCCCCACCGCCCGGACCGAGGACCGACCCGTACGAGCCCAGGATCTGGCTCTGGGGACCGCAGGGGCCGAGGGGCCCGCTGCAGGTGGCGACCGCCTCGGAGTACCCGGTGCTCGTGTACACGCCCGCCGAGAAGGCCAGGTAGAACGCGCCGCCGGCCGCCTTCATCGAGGGGTTCTCCACCGTGGACTCCCAGGGGTAGCTCACCGTGTTGTTGGTCAACAGCAGCGCGGCCGACGAGCCGGGAGCGAAGCCGGTCCCGCTGGAGTCCAGCTGCTGGGCCCAGATGTAGGCCGGTGCCGAGGAGCCGCCGTCGTTCTGCTTCCAGACCAGGTAGGCGACGCCCGTGCTGGGGTCGACGAAGGGCTCGGGGTCGATGGACCCCATGGACTGGCAGAGCAGGGGGGCGTTCGCCACGTCGGCGAACTGCACGTTGGTCGGCGAGATGGCGGACGCGGTCGCCACGGTGAGGCAGTCGAAGCCGGTGTCCGACCCGTGCCCCGCTTGGGCCGCGTCGTAGAACATGACCCAGTGACCCCGGTACTGGAACACGCCCGGGGAGGTCTGCGTGTTCGCCTGCTCCCAGGGCGAGGGGTTCGGCAACGCCGTCGAGCCGTAACAGGGGTGCGTGGACCCGGTGTAGGGCCCGTAGCCCGAGTTGGGCGACGACGAGACAAGGGCGGCGATGTGGTTCCCCAACGCGTTGCCCGTCGTGAAGGCGTAGTAAGTGCCGCCGGAGTAGACGACCTGCGGATCGGCGGCATCCCCGCTGCCCTCGAAGTTGTACGCCGGGACGCCGGTGCCGCACGCCGGCGGGATGAAGGCCGGCGTCGGGCTGGGGTTCACCGCGACCGCATGGGCCGACGTCGTCGCCCCGGCGGCAGACGGGGCCAGCTGTAGTGCGGTGGACGAGGCGCTCACCAGGGACAACAGGCCGACCAGCGCGCCCGCCCCGATCCTGGTGCCCCTCATCTGCGTCTCGGACGGCGCGGGGTCATCACAGATGACTCGGCGGTCTCCGCCGGCTTGTTGAGCCAATAGTTGCCCACCGGCCCGGCCGTCGACGGCCCGCGGACAGGTGCACGACACCCGACACGGCGTCCGGGTTCACGCTGGAGCCTGAGAGAGGAGATTCGAACTCCTGACCTGCGCACTACGAGACTGGTCGAACCCTCCCCTCATGGTGCCATGGGGTCTCACTTCGTCCCGCTCCGTCCTGGTCGCAGAGCGCCGGAGGCGGTGGGACAGGACGTGGTGGGAGTGACCGGGACGCGCTGGGACCCAATTTGTTGGGACAGAGTTGGGACAGAAAGTGGTCAGGGACTCACATCGGACGGGGGCCCACGTACAGCACGATTCTCCACAGCGCACCGCTCGGTACCTACTGGTCCAAATTGACCATGGAATGGGCTGATTCCGGCGGGCAAGACTTACCTTCCAGACCACTGCGTTCAGTTGCAATGGGCGTGAGGGGGGAAGATGCAGGGCTTGAAAAAAGACGCCCGGGGCGTCGATTTCGACCGGTACGCAAAAGGCTACGAGGACGAAGTGGACCGGTCGGTGTCCTTTACGGGCAGGAACTCGGCCTTTTACGCTCGCCGCAAGGTCGAGATCCTCGAGGAGATCGTTGATCCGGGACCGGGTTCACTGCAGGGACTGTCGCTGCTCGACGTCGGCTGCGGCACAGGCACGACCGACCAGGTACTCGCCCCGCGCGTTCGAAAGCTACACGGCGTCGACGTCTCGGAGGAGATGCTGATCAAGGCTCAGCAGAACGTTCCGGACGCTGGATTCTCTTGGTACGACGGAGAGGAGCTTCCATTCGACGATGAGACATTCGACGTCGTGGTTGCCATATGCGTGCTGCACCATGTCCCAACATCGGAGCGATTCAAGGTCGTCAGCGAAATGGTGCGCGTCAGCCGGCGCGAAGGTGTCGTCGCAGTGTTCGAGCACAATCCTTACAACCCACTGACGCGACAAGCAGTAAACACTTGTGAGCTCGACCGCGACGCGGTGCTGCTCCCACCCCGCGAGACGGTCGAATTGCTGAAGGAATCAGCCGACGTCGAGCCCGAGTATCGCCACTACCTGTTCTCGCCCCTGGGAGGGGCGATCGGTTGCTCGCTCGATCGGCACCTGCGAAACTTTCCCTTTGGCGGACAGTACGTCGCCTGGGTACGGAGAGGCCAGCCTTGTGCGCCATTGCGGCGAAGATCTCCGAGAGGTCTGAGGCGGCGTAATCGTCGAAGTGCAGTGTCTCGGTGAACCTCGAGGAAAGGCCGGGATTCGAGGCGACGAACTGCTCCATCTCCCGTGGATAGCCGGCGACTATGACGACGTGGTCATCTCCGTAATCCTCCATCGGCTTAAGAAGGGTGTCCAGCGCCTCCTGGCCGAAGTCATGGGTGCCTCCGGCGTCCTGACCCGGCTGTTCCCGTGGCACGTCGTTGACCCCGGCGACGTCCTGCTCTGGGCCAACGGGCCCATCGAACTGCCGGGCCGGGAGCATCAGGAGCGGTGGCGCTGGCACTGCGCGCCGCTCGCCGAAGGCGATGGTGCCGGGCGCTGAGCGCGCCCATTGCCGGCCTCAGGGGACCAGTGGTTGGGCGACCGGATGCCAGGCCGGTTCGAGCACCGCAACCAGCAGCGCAGCCTGGCTGCAGGCCATGAGGGCGACCACGGGCCCGGTCCAACGACGCGGCAACTTCCATGCGAAGGCCACGAAGAGCGGGAAGGCGACCATCACGTAGCGGGCGATGCTGTCCGAGAAGTATGCGCTGTAGGCGACGAGCAGGGTGCCCGCCGTATAGACCCACCAGCTGGTCGGGATCGCCACCGGTCCGCTGTTGACGAGCGCGGGTCCGGGCGGCCGCTTGGTCATCTGATCGAGCCACCAGACCCCGACGAACCCGACGACGAGGGCCGCACCAGCCAGCGCGTCGGGCAGGAAGGTCGACCCCGTCGGCCCTTGGTGCAGCGCGGCGGTGATGGCCAGGAGAGGGGTGCGGAACCAGACGAAGTGCTGGCCGTGCCAGAAGCGCTCGGAGGTGAGGAAGGCCACGGGCGTCCCCACCATGGACCAGCCGTAGCCCATGAACGCGACCAGCCCGAGCGGCGCCACCGCCGCGGCGACGGCGGGACGCCACGAGCGTCCGCGCCACGCCGCCGGAAGGGCGGCGACAACGACCACCACGATGACCACGATGCCTGCGCTGCGGGTGAAGCCGGCCACGCAGGCGCAGAGGCCTGCGGTGAGCCAGTAGCGGCGTGAGAGCGCGAACAGGCACCCCGCCGCCGCCGTGAGGAACAGCCCCTCGGTGTAACCCAGGGACAGGACGTAGGCGGTGGGAAAGAAGACGTAGAGCAGCACGGCCCGATCGGCCAGGCGTGCCCCGAACACCTCGCGTACGGCGAGCCAGATGGCCAGCGCGGAGGTGAGTCCGAACACGAACGCCGCCACGACGGCCGCGGTGGGCAGGCTCAGCCGTGTGATCTCGGCCAGGCCCCTCACCGCGACCGGGAAGGCGGGGAAGAACGCCCACCGGCTCCCGTCGCCCTCGTTGACCAGGTGATGCGGATAACCGTGCTGGGCGATCAGAAGGTACCAGTTCCCGTCGAAGATGCTGCCCAGCGCCCGCACGATCCGCACGCCTGGGTGGACCGCGGCCACCACGAGGGCCACCGCGAACAACGCGGCGCGCGACGCGACGAAGTAGCCCGCGGGTCGCAAGAGCGGCCGGCCGCGGTCCACCAGACCGGACCGCGCCGGCGGCACAAGGAGATCGGGGCGGTCGGGACTCTTTGGTGCCGGGTTCCCCGACCCCGTCGGCGCCGGGGCCGGTGCCTCGATCACGTCGGTCATCGCCTGGTGACCGCGCTTGGGGTGGGCTCCGCAGCCGACGGGAAGGCCCAGCCGCGCAGGAGCGAGAAGCGGAGGAGCGACGCCGCACAGCTCCCGACCATGGCGGCGACGGCATCGGCCGCCAGGGTCGGTTCCGCGAGGGTTCCCGCCACGGCGATAGCCGCCGAGGTCGCGGCCAGGCTGACCGCGTAGAGCACGGCGACCACGAGCGCGAAGGGTGGTCGCGCGTAGTCTCCCGGCGCGTAGGCGGGTCTGTGGCGGGCCAGGGAGTGGTTGAGGCCTGTGTTGACTAGCGTACAGAAGGCCAGGGCGGCGGCGTTGGCCACCCAGGGACCCAGCGCACGCCAGCCGAGGGCGAAGAGCAGGAGGTAGCTGAGCGTGCTGAGGACCCCCACGCCGGCGAAGGACAGGAGCTGGTCCGCAGTGGCGGACGCGCCGATGGCCGCGGTGGCGGACCGGTGTGCCCGCACCCGCTCGAGGTGGCGGCCATGGGCGATGCGCCATATACCGCGGAGGTCGTCCGCCGCGGTCGCCACGATGTCGACCGACGAGTCGGGGTCGTCGGTCCAATCGACGGGCGTCTCGCTGATGCGCACCCCGAGCCGCTCCGCCGTGACGAGCAGCTCCGTGTCGAAGAACCACGCGTCGTCCTCGATGAGGGGCAGGAGCTCAAGGGCGCGCTCGCGGCGGATGGCCTTGAAGCCGCATTGGAAGTCGCTCAGGCGGCTCCGCAGCGAGAGCCGCACGATGAGGCTGTAGGCGCGGGAGATCAGCTCGCGTTTGGGACCGCGGACGACTCGGGCGCCCCGGGCGAGCCGAGTGCCGATGGCGAGGTCGCTGTGGCCCGACAGCACCGAGCCCACGAGGGGCAGCAACGCGGTGAGCGAGGTGGACAGGTCGACGTCCATGTAGGCCACGACCTCGGCCCGGCTGGCCGACCAGGCAGTCCGCAGCGCGTACCCGCGACCCTTGCGCGAGAGGACGAGGGCTTGCACGCCATCGAGGGTGGACGCCAGCCTCTGGGCGACCAGCGCGGTGCCGTCCGTGCTGCCGTTGTCGGCGATGGTGACGAGCGTGCGGAGCGGGAACGAGTCGTCGAGGTAGTGGCGCAGGGTGGTGATGCTGGCCTCGAGGCCCTCCGCTTCGTTGTAGACGGGCACGACGACCTCGACCTGGAACGATCCAGCATCGGCCGCGCCGGCCGGACGCGTGCGGTCGGGGCGCGGCGCGTGGCGGCGTGCCGCGTCCACCCGCCACGGAAGCACCGGCATGGCCCGAGCCGCAGGCTCCATCAGGTTCCCCTCAGGTCGCGAGCACGGGTCGGCCCTCGATCCGCCCCCTCGCTCAAGTTGCTCCCCTCAGGCTACGGAGCGGTCCCGCGCGTGCGCATGGGCCAAATGGACCAGATTCGTCGACGGCTGCCCAGGGGGTTGCGGCGCCGGCCGCATGCGGCACCTTCGGGGGTTGCGAAATCGTTGCGGCGCCAGCCCACTCACACGTGGCGCAACATGACCGTCACGTGCCGGACCGTGGGGGACACCGTGACGGTGCCCGTCGCCTGGTCGACGGTGACGGCGGAGATCGACGCGATGTTGCGGACGAAGCTGGGCAGCTGGAAGAGGACCGGCCCGGTGGGACGGGCGCCGCTCAGCCGGAGCGTCACCGCGTTGCCGGAGGTCGCGATGACGAGGTCGCCCGCCGCCCCTTTGTCGTCGGGAAGTGGGTGACGGCGAGCGGACTGCCGGCGAGCAGTCAGCCCGGGGCACGCCCCGTCGGACCACGAGCGCGCCGTCGGACCGCTGGGCCAGGAGCGAGTCCAAGAGCAACTTGTTGACGCCTGCCATGCCCCAGGCGTGCAGGGAGGATCCCTGGCCGGCGGAAGGGTGGCGACCGGCCCAGGAAGAACGCGGATCGGGAGCGCCCGAGCTCTCCCACCACGACAGCGGCCCGCCCTGGCTGTTGGCGAGCATGAACTCGTAGTCGAGGATCCCCTGGTCCCGGTGGGCCGCACTGGCGAGCCCGGCCGTGCCCTGCGCCGCGTTGTAGGCACTCGAGTAGAAGTCGTCGGGGAAGCCGCCCGTGGTGTCGGGCGGGAGCAGGCCGTATAGCCGCCCGAAGCCGTATGCGTACGTGGCGTCGTTCATGGTGAGGCCGGACCCGCGCACCGTTGTCCCGAGCAGTGACCCCTCCCAGGCCCACATCCCGGAGGGCGACGTCCAGTTGGCGTCACGCGGGTTCTCGCAACGGTTCGCCGTGTACGGCTGCAGCAGGGAGCAGGGTAGGTAGTCGAGGTGGTTCTGGGCGATGGTCTGGCCCAGCACGGCGTCGGTGGCTGCCAGCAGGCTGTCGTACTCGGACGCCGCCCAGTCGGCTTCGGCGCCGTTGCCGATCGAGGCAGCCACGTCCCGGTAGGCCGCCAGGCCGAGCAACGCCTCGTAATCGTCCATCGTCCAGTACCCCTGGGTGTCGATGTCGTCGGTGACCTCCATCGTCTCCATCGGACCCGTCCGGTCGGTCGCGATGGCGTGGGCCGCGTCCTCAAGGCTCGGATCCGTGGTGCCGGGGGGAGTGAGCGTTGATTGCGAGACTGTGCTCGGCGGCGTCGTATTCTGCCTTCCGCATCGCTTCAACCTGGCACGCCGCAAATCAAGAACGAGCGTGTCATTTGTGTCAGCGGCGGTGCCTTAGCTCACCTGCGACGAGGCGAGCGCATTCGACGGTTCTGGCGGCGTCAGGATGTCGAGCCGATACGAACCACCACGAGCGGCACGAAGGCTCAGAACGAAGCTGAAACGGTCACCGGATCGGGTAACTAGAACTGTGACTGAATACCTAGCGAAAGCTGTGAAATCCCTGCAAACGGTGACTAGCCTGGGATGGCCTCTGAACAGGGAGTTTTCGGCTCCGAACTGCGAGCCTGAGGTCGGATTCGAACCGACGACCTGCGCATTACGAGTGCGCTGCTCTACCGACTGAGCTACCCAGGCAGCCGTCGCCGTCCGTGCCTCGGCTCGGACGGGTGGGGGGCCAGTGTACGTGAGCCCGATGCCCGGGAGAACCCCGATGGCGTCTGCCGTCGATTCGTTGGGGGAACGCCCACGAAGTCGGACACCCTGCTCAGGGCCCTGCGGGCGCCGTCCCGCCGTTGGTGGAACGCGAGCGGCCTTGTCACGAGCCTGCAACGGCGCTGCAAGCGACCCGGCGCATAGTTGCCTTCGGGCGGTTCGCCGGCGGGCGTCGAGCCATGCCCAATTGACCCAATTGAGAGGAAACGAAAGCTTGGTCACCACCCTGGGAAGGCAGGCCACTGTCGACCGGCTGCAAGAGGTGGAGCAGCTCCGGGACTGCACCAGGGCCCAGCTCGACGAGGTGGCGCGCCTGGCGGAGCGGATCCAGGTGGGCGAGGGAGAGGTGCTCACCAAGGAGGGACGGATAGGGCGGGAGTTCTTCCTCATCCTCTCGGGGAGCCTCGGGGTGACGCAGGAGGGCCGGCGCGTGAACACGCTGGGCCCGGGCGACTTCTTCGGCGAGCTGGCGGCGCTCAACCCGGGGCCACGCAACGCGACGGTGACCGCCCTCTCCGAGGTGGACGTGCTGATCATCGGGCCGCGTGAGTTCACCGCGATGGCCGGCATCCCGGGGTTTCGCGATGCCCTCTTCAAGAGCATGGCGGCACGGCTCCGCACGGTCGACGCCCGTCTCTCCGCCGCCCTCGACGATCCGGGATCGGAGCCGGACACGTCCCGGGAAGGCTGACCGCGGGGTTCTCGGCAGCCCCGCCGCCCCCACCCGCCCACGCGCCACCCGCCCAGCGCGTACGGTGACACGGGAGCGCGACCGACGTGGAGCGGGGGAGGCCGATGGGCGTGAAGACGGATGGAGACGGTCGGCCCGAGCCCGGCCACCTCCAGGGCGTGCCCTGGTTCGCCGCCTGCACCGAGGAGCAGCTCCGCGCAGTGGCGCGGCTCGCCGAGCGACTGCACGTCCAGGCCGGTGAGGTGATCCTCCGGGAGGGGCGTCTCGGCCGGGAGCTCTTCATCATCCTCTCCGGCACGGCCACGGTGACCCGGGACGGGCACGTCGTCAACATCCGCCGCGCCGGCGACTATTTCGGCGAGCTGGCGGCCATCGAGGATGCGCCGCGCAGCGCCACGGTGACGGCGACGACCGATCTCGACGTCCTCATCATCGGTCCGCGCGAGTTCGAGTCGATGATGGAGATCCCGGGGTTCCGCAACGCGCTGATGCAAGGCATGAGTCGCCGCATCCGCGAGGCCGACGACAAGTTGGCCGCCTACGCCGACCGCGAAGGGGACGGACGGACGCGGTCGGGGGATGGGGACGGAAGAGCCTGAGTGCGGGCGTCAGCCTGGCTCGGCCGCCCGCCGTGCCAGCCGGCGCAGGCCCATGCGGAGGGATGACTCCTCGGCGTTGCGCAACAACGAGGCGACGCGCTCGCCCTCATCGTCCCGCCCGCGCTGGCGCAGCGTCCGGGCGAGCTCGACCTCCGCCGCGGCCACGAAGGGGGGCGACCCCATCCGGCGGGCGAGCCGCAACGCCGACTCGAAGTGCACCTCCGCCAGGGCCAGGTCGCCTGCGGCCGCCGCCAGCATGCCCAGGTAGTAGTCGGCCGGGCCGAGGCAGGCCGAGGCGGGCGGGCGGATGACGACCGCGGTGCCCGCGTACGGGCGCATCTGCTCGTAGACGCGCAGGACCACGTCCAGGCCCAGGGTGCCGATGGCGCAGCTCGCAGCCGCGGCCAGCGCCAGGGTCACGCCCTCGCTGCGGTCTCCGATGCCCTCCCACCCGATGTCCGAGAGCCAGCGCAACCGGCCGAGCGCTTCGACGGGCTCGCCGGACTCGCCATGGGCCAGCGCGAGCGCGGCGGCGACACTCGGGGAGTCTGCCGAACTCTGCGAGAACACGCGTTGCGCGGCGCTCGCCAGCGGCACCAGCTCGTCGCGTTGCCACCAGGTCCACACCATCAGCGCCGCCTGGAAGCCGAAAGCCAGTTCGTTGTAGCCCTCGGCGGCGGACAACGCATCCCGTCCGAGCGATTCGCCCGTCACGACGTCCCCGGCCACGAGCGCCATCATGGCGGCGATGTTGGAGCCGTAGGAGATCTGGAGCGGATGCACGGGGCCGGTGTCGCGGGCCGCGAAGCGGCCGATCTCGTCGCCCGTCGCCTCGACGTCACCCTGCGCCAGCAGCTCTCGGACGCGCCACATGTGCCCGTGCATGGCCAGCATCTCGTCTCCGACGTCGTCCGCGATCTCCCCGAGCTCCTTCCCGGTCGCCAGGCGCTCGGGCGCGTTCTCAATCCCCCACAACGCGTGCATCCGCGCATTGAGCGCGTAGCCGAGGGCGCTGCGATCGCCGAGGCGCCTGGCCATCGCCACCGCCTCGGTGTTGAGAGCGAGCGAGTGCTCGTGCGCGCCCGGCGGCGGCACGCCTGTGGTGTACACGATGACCAACCCGAGCTTCGCGGTCACCATGGAGCGCAGCCGGGAGTCCTCCTCGGTCAGTGTCTCGCGCGCCTCTTCCAACAGTTTGATCTGCTCCTCTTCCGCGCCGCCGATGCCGAGATCGGTCAGGGGTCCGGCCCGCAGCGCGGCCGTGGCGAGGCGCGCGGGGTCGCCCATGGCGCGGGCCAGGGCGGTCGCAGTCGCCACGGTCTCGTCGGCGTGGGCGATATCGCCCGCCCGCTTCTGTGCCTCACCCAGCGCGATGAGTGCGTCACAGCGCAGGGCCGTGTCGTGCGAGCCGACCCGCTCGGCCACCGCCAGGCTGCGGGAGAAGTGCCCGACCGCCTCCTCGAAGGCGAGGAGGCGGAGCGCCCGCTCGCCGGCCGCCATGCAGTATTCGATCGCCTTGTCGGCATCGGCCAGCGCGGCACCCATGGAGTAGTGGTAGGCCAGCTCGCTGGCATAGGTGTCGAGGTCACCGGCATGTGCCTTCTCCAAGGCAACGGCGATCTTGTGGTGGTACCGCACGCGCCGTCCTCGCAGGAGCTCGCCGTAGATCGCATCCCGGACCAGCGCATGGGTAAAGGCGTAGCGGTCGCGTGGGTCCTCATCGAGGCGGCGGAGCAGGCGTGACTCCTCGGCGCGGTCGAACGCGTCGAGTCGCTGACCCGGGCTGAGCTCGGCCGCCTCGGCGACGACAGCGGCCTCGCATTCCGGTCCCGCGACCGCTGCCGCCTGCAGGAGGTAGATCACGTCCTCGGGCAGCCGGGAGACGCGCCGTGCCACCAGCTCGCGGATGGCCTCGGGCGGGCTGAGGTCGGGCGGCACGGGGGTGTCGCCTTCGTCGCCGTGCGCGTCCCCGCGGTCGTGCAGCTGCCGCAGCATCTCGTCGAGGAAGAGCGGGTTGCCGTCGGTCAGGCGGCAGAGCTGGGGCACGAGGTCGGACGGGGCCTTCGTCCAGCGCCGGGCCAACTCCTCGACCGCGGTCGGGTCGAGGCCCTGCAGGTGCAGCGTCTCGACGTGATGGACGGCGCGGAAGTCCGCCAGCATGGAGCGCAACCGGTGGTCCGGCGGCACCTCCGTGTCGTTGTAGATCCCGATGATCGCGAGCCTGGCGGCGTCGATGTTGCGCAGCACGTGGCGGAGGAGCAACAGGGTGGGCTCGTCGGCCCAGTGCAGGTCGTCGACGACGAGCAGCACCGTCCCCCCCGCGGACAGCTCGTTCAACGTGGCAGCGACCGCTTCGAAGAAGCGGTACCGCTCGCTCTCGGGATCGGAGGCCTCGTCCTCGGGCAGCGGCGCGTATTCGCGCAGGCGCAGCACCAGACGCGAGAGCTCGGTGAGCTGCCACTCCGCCATGTGCGAGATCCGGTCGGCCGAGAGCGCCTGGAAGTAGTTGCCCAGCGCCTCTGCGAACGGCTGGAAGGGTGCCACCGGCCCCTCGTCGCAGCGCCCCCAGAGCACCAGGGCGCCGTCCTCCTCGACGGCGCGCGCCAACTCGGCCACGAGCCGCGTCTTCCCGATGCCGGGGTCGCCGTCGACGGTCAGCAGCCGACCCGTGCCGCGGCGCACCGACGCCCACCAGTCGCGCAAGTGCTCCGATTCGCGCTCCCGGCCGATCAGCGGGCCCTCGTTGGGCGACGCGGGCACCCGGACCCGGTACCCGTTGGCCGGTGTCGTCGCCGCAACCGGGCCGCCGTTGGCATCGCGCTCGGGAGGGGCGGGGAAGTCGAGTGCCGGCTCCTGGGTGAGGATCGCGTGCTCCAACCAGGTGACGTCGTGCCCCGGCTCGATCCCCAGCTCGGCCACCAGGATGGCCCGCAGGTCCTGGAAGACGCGCAGCGCCTCCGCCTGGCGGCCGGACCGGTACAGCGCCAGCATGCGCTGGGTCCAGAGCCGCTCGCGCATGGGGTGGGTGCTGGTCAGCGTCTCGAGCTCCCCGATCAGTGCGTGGTGGCGGCCGACCGTCAGCTCGGCGTCGATCCAGCTCTCGATCGCCGCGAGGCGGAGCTCCTCCATCCGGCGCGCTTCGGCCCGGGCGAAGGGCTCGTCCCGCACCTCGCTGTAGGCCGGCCCACGCCAGACCGCCTGCGACTCGACCAGCAGGCGGGCGGCCTCACGGGGCCGGTGGCGGGCGAGCTGCTGGCGACCTTCGGCGACGAGCCCCTCGAAACGGTGCGCATCGGTGACCTCGGCCGCGACGTCGAGCAGGTACCCGGGCGCCCGCGTCACGATGAGGTCGTCGGGCGCGCCGGCGTCGCGCAGTCTCTTGCGCAGGCGCGAGATGGTCGAGCGCAGTGCGATCTCGGCTCCGCCCCCTTCGTGGTCGCCCCACAGGGAGTCCACGAGCCGGTCGACCGAGACGACCAGGCCCCTGTCGATGAGGAGACGGGCGACGAGGGCCCTGGACTTGACGCCACCGAGGTCGGCGGCCCGGCCGTCCCAGGCGATCTCGAGCGGGCCGAGGACGCGGATCTCGAGCCGGGACGCGCCCGTGCTCGCCGTCGCCGTCGAACCACTCCCGGACATACCGCTTCTCCCGATCTCTTCGGACGAATTCCCGGTCACGCGCTTCGCCAATGGAAACACCATTCTGTGTCGCGTGCGTCCGAAGCGCTAGCGAGCAGCCAGTTCGATCACCTGGTGGGGATGGTCCTGGCGGAAGGCCCGCACCGTGTAGCCGACCACGAGGGTGTCCTTCAGGGCACGTACCGAGGCGCTGCGAGGCATGTTCAGGATGGGGCCGAGTTCGCCGACGTAATTGCCCGCCTCCACGGTGGCCAGCACCTCGGTCCCGCCGTCGGCCAGCTCCCGGTACACCTCGAGCAGGCCCGACTCGAGGTGGTAGATGAGCTCCCCGCGCTCGCCCTGACGGAACAGGATCTCGCCTTCGGTGAGGTGGACCTCCTCGGGCTGCCGGTCGGCGTCGGAGAAGTGCGGGGCCAGCTCGATCACCCGGTCCGCCAGCCGGCTGACGCGATCGTCGTGCGTGGCGACCACGACGATCCGGCCGGGGCTCGCGAGGTCTCGCATCAACCGGAGGATGCCCTCGACCTGGATGTGGTCGAGGTGGGCCGTGGGCTCGTCGGCCAGGACCAGTGGGGGGTCGTGCACCAGGGCGCGCGCGATCGCCACCCGCTGCTGCTGTCCCCCCGACAGCTGGGCAGGGCGGTGATGGCCGCGCTCGTCCAGCCCCACCAGCTCGAGCAACGTGGCGGCCCGGGCCTTCGCCGCCGACCGCGGCACGCCGGCGAGCCGCATAGGGACGACCACGTTGCCGCGTGCGGTGAGGCTGGCGATCAGATTGAAGGCCTGGAAGACCACCCCGACGGTCTGGCGCCGATACTCCGACAATGCAGGGCCCCGCAGCTCGTTTACCGCGATGGAACCGAACCGGATCCGCCCGTCGGTCGGGGTGAGGAGCCCGGCGAGGCACGACAGGAGGGTCGTCTTGCCGCAGCCCGAGGGGCCCAGCAGTACGACGAGCTCGCCGTCCTCGGCCGTGAAACTCAGCCCGTCGAGCGGCTTGATCACGTACCCGCCCGAGTCGAAGGCCACGGTGAGATCGTCGACGACGAGGTGGTTGCTCATCCGAATGCCGTCGCCGGGTCGGCACCGGTGACGCGGCGCAGCGCCGTGGTGCTGGCGATCACGCCGACGGTCACCGCTATGAGTGGGAGCACCAGGCGCGTCTCGGGCGTGATGTCGATAGGCTGGGCGAAGAGCGGCGTGAGCAGACTGGCCAGGATCTCGGCCAAGACGGCAGCCAGCAGGGTGACCACCACGGCCTCGAGCAGCAGGCTCAGGAACAGCGCGCTCGAGGAAGAACCCAGTGCCTTGAGCACGGCGAAGTCGCGCTTCCGCTCCAACGCGGCGACGTAGAGCATGGAGCCGACGATCGCGGCCGCCACCAGCCACATGAGCCAGCGCGTGTTGTCGATTGACGCCACGGCCGTGCGCAGCTGGCCCACGGTGTCCGTGACCACCGTGGCGGGCGAGAGCACGACGAGACCGGGCGGCACCGTCGTGGGCGTTCCGCTGGTGACGACGGCGGTGATCAGGTGCTTGCCCCCGATCACTGCCTTCTGCACCGTTGCCAGTGGCATGTACACGAGAGGTACCCCTCCCGTCATGGTGCGACCGTCGACCGTGCCGACCACGGGATAGCCGTGTCCACCGAGGTACAGGAGGCTCCCGACGCTGGCATCCATCTTCGAGTCGACGACGGCTCCCCCGGCGCCCGTGAGTCCATGGCCCGAGACCACGTCGGGATCGCCGAGTCCTCCGGGTTGGACACCCACGATGTTGATCGTCTGCGGCGCCGTCGTGCCTGAGACGAGGACCACCTGCGCGGGCGCGAAGAGCAGCGGGGACGCACGGTGCACCCCTCGCTCGCCGGCCACGGCGGACACGTCGGTGGCCGGGAAGGCAGCGAAGGCGGTGACCCGGCCCTGCGCTCCACGCGACATCACCCAGGACGTGGCCCCCACCGCGTCGATGGACCCGGCCGCCTCTGCGTGGAAGCCGTCGGCCAACCCGCTCAAGGACATGGCGAGCGCCAGCACCAAAGCGACCCCGATCACCGCGATCAGGAATTGCCGGGCTCGGAACCACAGGTCGGCAAACGTGACCGCCAGCAATAGTCCACCCCTCTCGCTCACATAGGGAGATCCGGCGTGACTCTAACGGTGCAACGAGGGTGCGCGCTGGGCGGACCGAGCCCCGTCCCAGTCGGGTGCTAGGCCGCCAGCGCCGCCAGCCGCACGAAGAGGGACTGCAGCAGGAGGGCCTCGTTGGGGTTGCGAGGCAGTGCCTCGGCCGCCTCGGTGATCAACCCGACGGCGGCGGCGGCGCTCCGCACGTCCTCGTCGCCCACGCCCACGGCGCCCCGGGCGGCGGCGGCCTTCACCCTGGTGCCGTAGGTGCGGGCCAGCACGCCGAGGCCCGCCCGCAGGGCGTCGGTGCGGAAGCGCCGCTCTTCACGCTGATGCTGCTCGACGATCTCCTTGCGTCCGGGCAGACCCCGCTCGCCCATCTCCTTGGCGGCGGCGGTGAGCGTCTCGATCTCGCGCGCGTGCGCGGCACGCAATGGCTCGACGGCGCGCTCGGCCGACTCGAGCACCCGCCGCGCCATCCCCGCGGACGTCATGCCCGCCGTCTGGAGCTCGTCGGGCACCGACGTCCACAGCGCCACCCGTGCCGCCACGTCTGGGTCGTCGACCGTGATCCGCGCCCGCTCGGGGTTGCCGCCGCTGCTGTCGGCCACGACGGCGGCCGTGTCCGGCGCGACCCCCGAGGCGGTGAGCCAGCGCACCAGGACCTCGCGCGGCACGGGCGGGAACTCGATCACGACCGAGCGACTGGCCACCGTCACCAGCTCGGGGATGACCTCGTCGGTCAGCAGGATGAAGACGGTGTCCCCCGGCGGCTCTTCGAGGGTCTTCAAGAGCGCGGGCGCCCGCAGCGCGGCCAGATGCACGTCGAGGACGACGATCACCTGGCGCCGGGCGTGCAGGGGGCGCCGCTGGGCGAGGGACACGACACGGCGGATGTCGTCGATGGAGATGGACGCACCGCTCCGGCGGACCACGTGGAGGTCGGGATCCGTCCCGGCCAACGCCGCCCGACAGGTGGCGCACGCGCCGCATCCGCCCTCGGGGCACAAGAGCGCGGCCGCGAAGCCGTGGGCCGCCACCAGGCCGCCGTTGCCGGCGGGACCCCGGAAGAGGTAGGCGTGGACGGGGTTGGCCGCCGCCGCCCGCAGCGCGGCCACGGCGTCCTCCTGGCCCACGAGGCCGGCGAAGAGCTCGGGGGCGGGTCGCTCCTCGCTCACCGGCCGCCGGCCGGCGCGTCGCCCAGCCGTGCGCGCACGGAGGCCACGATATGCGCCGTCAGTGCACCCGCCTCCGTGCGGCCGTCGACGACGAGCCAGTGCTCGGGGTCGGCGGCGGCCTGGGTGAGAAACCCCTGGCGGACCCGGGCCGCGAAGTCGGTTCCGAGCCGCTCCATCCTGTCCGCCCCGTGCCCGCCGGCGGCGGCCACCCGGGCGGCGGCCACCTCGACGTCGACGTCGACGAGGACCGACAGGTCGGCCTCGAGGCCGCCGGTGGCCCAACGCACCAGCCCGGCCAGCTCCGTCGGGTCGAGGCCGTGGCCATAGCCCTGGTAGGCGATGGTCGACCCCGAGAAACGATCGGTGACCACCCACTCGCCCGCGACCAGCGCGGGCTCGACCACCCGCGCCACGTGCTCGGCCCGGTCGGCCGCCATCAGGAGCGCCTCGGCGCGCGTCGAGGGCGCCGGCGAGTCCGGATCGAGTAGCAGTCGGCGGAGGACCACGCCGAGCGCGGTCGCGCCGGGCTCGTGGGTCAGCGAGGCCCCGAGCGCACCGGCCAGGGCCCGGGCCTGGGTCGTCTTGCCGCAGCCGTCGATACCCTCGAGCGCGATGAGGCGACCCCGGGCCGGCATGTCAGAAGGAATCGGTCGGCGCCGCCTTCATCGCCCCCGTGGCCTTCTTGGCGACGCTCGCGTTCTTGGCGGCGCCCGCCTTCTTCGCGGCGGCCTTCTTGGCGGTGCTCGCCTTGGTGGCGGCCTTCTTCTTCGCCGGCGCCGCCTTCTTGGCCGCCTTCTTCTTCTTCGAGGGGCCGGCGGCGCGCCGCTCGGCGAGCAGCTCCGAGGCGCGGTCCATGGCGATGGACTCCACTGCGTCGCCCTTGCGCAGGCTGGCGTTGGTGGTGCCGTCGGTCACGTAGGGGCCGAAGCGGCCCTCCTTGAGCACGACGGGCAGGTTGGTCACCGGGTCGGTACCGAGCTCGCGCAGGGGAGGCGCCGCCGTGCGGCCCCGGCGCTGCTTGGGCTGGGCGAAGAGTGCCCGCGCCTCGTCGAGCGTGACGGTCAGGAGCTGGTCCTCGCTCGCCAGGCTGCGCGTGTCGGACCCGCGCTTGACATACGGGCCGAACCGTCCGTTGTGGGCCACGACCTCCTCGCCCGTGTCGGGATCGGTCCCGACCGTGCGCGGGATGCGCAACAGCTCGAGCGCCTGCTCGAACGTCAGCGTCGCCGGCTCCATGGAGGAGAACAGCGAGGCCGTGCGCGGCTTGTCCCCACCCTCGGTCACCTCGCCCACCTGCACGTAGGGACCGAAGCGCCCGGCCTTGACCATGACGTCGAGCCCGCTCTCGGGGTCGGTGCCGAGCACGCGGTCGTTGGAGGGCGCCGCGAGGATCTCCTCGGCGCGCTCGATCGTCAGCTCGTCGGGCGCCATGTCGTCGGGGATGGACGCGCGGTCCTTGCCGCGCTGCAGGTACGGCCCGTAGCGGCCGACGCGGGCCACGATGTCCTGGCCGTCGCTCCCGGTGCCCAGCGGGATGGAGTTGATCTCGCGGGCGTCGATTTCGCTCAGGTGCGCGGCCACCGTCGCCTTGAGGCCGATCGCCTCGACCTCCTCGCCCCCGCCGTGGCCGCTGCCCGCCCCCGGCACCGCGCTGCCGAAGTAGAAGCGGGTGAGCCAGGGCAGCGACTCCTCGCGGCCGGCCGCGATCTCGTCGAGGTCGTCCTCCATGGACGCGGTGAACCCGTAGTCCACGAGGTCGCCGAAGTAGCGCTCGAGCAGGCCGACCACGGCGAACGCGGTGAAGCTCGGCACGAGCGCCGTGCCCTTCTTCCACACGTAGCCCCGCTCGAGGATGGTGGCGATGACGCTGGCGTAGGTGCTGGGGCGCCCGACCCCGAGCTCCTCCATCGCCTTCACGAGTGACGCCTCGGTGTACCGGGCCGGTGGCTGGGTGGCGTGCGAACCCGGCTCGAACGCGCTGCCCTCGACGACGTCGCCCACCGCGAGGGTGGGCAGCACGACCTCGCGGTCGGCCAGCTCCGCCTCGGGATCGTCCTCGCCTTCCACGTACGCCCGCAGGAACCCCGGGAACGCGATGACCCGCCCGCTGGCGGAGAACTCGGCCTCCTGTCCCTGCGCGACGCCCTCGGGCACACCGGCGGTGAGGCGGACCTGGGCCGACGTCCCGGTGGCGTCGTTCATCTGGGAGGCCACCGTGCGCTTCCAGATCAGCTCGTACAGGCGGAGCTCGTCGCCCGACAGCTCGCGGCCGGCCTGCTCGGGCGTGCGGAACGTCTCGCCGGAGGGGCGGATGGCCTCGTGGGCCTCCTGGGCGTTCTTCACCTTGCGCTCGTAGCGGCGCGGCGCGTCGGGGACGTAGGCGTCGCCGTACATCTCGCGCGCCTGGGACCGGGCTGCGGTCAGGGCCTCGTCCGACAGCGTCGTCGAGTCGGTGCGCATGTAGGTGATGTAGCCCTGCTCGTACAGGCGCTGGGCCACCTGCATGGCGCGCTGCGCGCTCGAAGCGCAGCTTGCGGCCCGCCTCCTGCTGCAGCGTCGAGGTCATGAAGGGCGCCGCCGGCGAGCGCCGGAACGGCCTCTCGGTGACGGCACTCACGGTGAACGACCGGCCCGTCAGGGCGGCGGCGACGGAGGTCGCCTCCTCCTCGCCGAGGACGCGCACGTCGGCCTTGCCCGTCCGGGCCCCGTGCTCGTCGAAGTCCTTCCCGGTGGCGACGGTGGCCCCGCCCAGGGCCACCAGCGTGGCGCCGAAGCCCGACGGCGTGCCGGTGTGGCTGAAGGTGCCCTCGACGCCCCACCAGGTCGCCGAGCGGAACCGCATGCGGGCCCGCTCGCGCTCGACCACCATGCGGGTGGCCACGCTCTGGACCCGGCCGGCCGACAGACGCGGCATGACCTTGCGCCACAGCACGGGCGACACCTCGTAGCCGTAGAGGCGGTCGAGGATGCGGCGGGCCTCCTGCGCGTCGACCAGACGACGATCGAGCTCGCGCCACTCGTCGACGGCGCGGGCGATGGCAGCCGGCGTGATCTCGTGGAACACCATCCGCTTGACGGGCACGGTCGGCGACAGCACCTCGGAGAGATGCCAGGCGATCGACTCACCCTCGCGGTCCTCGTCGGTGGCGAGGTAGAGCTCGTCCGCACCTTTGAGGAGCTTCTTGAGGTTGGCCACCACCGACTTCTTGGGGGACGAGACCACGTAGAGCGGCTTGAAGCCGTTGTCGACGTCGACCCCGAGGCGCGCCCAGGACTCGCCCTTGTACGCGGCCGGCACCTCGTCCGCACCGCGGGGCAGGTCGCGGATGTGCCCGACCGACGACTCGACGATGAAGTCGGGCCCCAGCATGCCGCTGATGGTGCGCGCCTTGGCCGGCGACTCCACGATGACGAGTGCCTTACCCACGGCGCACCCCGCGGGGCATCGTTGGGAATGGGGGGAGGGAGGGCATGGTCACGTCAGAGTGCGGTCCGCCGCCCCGCCTGTCAAGGGCGGGGGTCTCCGGCGGATCCGCCGTTGAACGGTCTCCTAGGCCGGTGAGCAGGTCAATCGACCGCGGCGACCGTGGCCTCGGCCCGGGCCGTTTCTTGAGCTTCGGCGTCCATCGGCTCGGGCGCCCGCTTCGAGAAGGCGAGGGCGGCGAGCAGGACCAGCAGCGAGACGCCGGCGATGGCGAGGCGGGCCGCGGTGTCGTGCCTGAGCGCGATCACGGCGGGGAGGATCAGCAGCGAGACCAGGTTCATCACCTTGATCATCGGGTTCAGCGCGGGGCCCGCGGTGTCCTTGAACGGGTCGCCCACCGTGTCACCGATGACGGCGGCCTTGTGCGCCTCCGAGCCCTTGCCGCCCTCGTTCCCGTCCTCGATGTACTTCTTCGCGTTGTCCCATGCGCCCCCGGAGTTCGACAGCGTGTTCGCCAGGAGCTGTCCGGTGAGGATGGTGCCGGCCAGGAAGGCGCCCAACGCGAAGTAGTTGATGCCGAAGCCGATGATCACCGGGGAGAGGATGGCCAGGAGCGCCGGCGTCGCCAGCTCGCGCTGGGCGGCGGTGGTGCAGATGCCGATGACGCGCCCGTACTCGGGCTTCTCGGTGTAGTCCATGATGCCCGGGTGCTCACGGAATTGGCGGCGCACCTCGAGCACGACGGTGCCGGCCGAGCGGCCGACGGCGCGGATGGCGAGCGAGGAGAAGAGGAAGCCGATCGACCCGCCGATGAGCAGGCCGATGAAGGTCTTGGGGTTGGACACGTTGATCTGGGTGAACGGCGACACCAGCAGCTGGTTGGCGTGCAGGTGCAGGTTCAGCTGCGAGTTGATCGTCTCGATGAAGGCGGAGAACAGCGCGACGGCGGCGATCACGGCCGAGCCGATGGCCACGCCCTTGGTGATGGCCTTGGTCGTGTTCCCGACCGCGTCGAGGCTCACCATGACCCGCTCGGCCTCGCCCGTGAACTCGCCCGACATCTCGGCAATGCCGGCCGCGTTGTCCGACACCGGGCCGAAGCTGTCCTCGGAAACGACCATCCCCGCCGTGGCCAGCAGCCCGATCCCGATGAGAGCGATCAGGTAGAAGGTCAGCTCGATGTTGCCGTCCCCCAGGCCTATGGCCACGCCGATGGCGATGGCGATGGAGACGATGGCCCAGACGGACGACTCCAGCCCGATGGAGAAACCCGACAGCACGGTGGTGGCCGGCCCGGTGCGGGCCGACGCTGCGATCTCCCTGACCGGCCCGCGCTCGGTCGAGGTGAACTGCTCGGTGATCTGGCTCGCCACCAGCGCGAGGATGACGCCGGTCAGGACGGCCCAGAACACCTTGAGATCGTGCACGTAGTACTGCGCGACCAGGAAGGCCCCGATCACGGTCAGGAGCGCGGCGAGCCAGAAGCCCCGGTTGATCGGCGCCATCGCGTTGCGGTCGCTCTTGCGGGCCCGCACCACCAGGACGCCGATGACGGAGGCGAAGATCCCGATGGCGGGGACGATGAGCGGGAAGAGCACGGCGGGCGTCGGGTTCTTGTGGATGGAGTTGAAGGCCGAGTACCCCAGGATCAGCGACGAGATGATGGTGATCTCGTAGGACTCGAAGAGGTCGGCCGCCATGCCGGCGCAGTCGCCCACGTTGTCGCCCACGTTGTCGGCGATGGTGGCCGCGTTGCGGGGGTCGTCCTCGGGGATCCCGGCCTCGACCTTGCCGACAAGGTCGGCGCCGACGTCGGCCGCCTTCGTGAAGATGCCACCGCCGACACGCATGAAGAGGGCGATCAGCGAGGCGCCGAACGCGAAGCCGATGAGCACGGCGGTGGCCGAGTTCTGGAAGATGAGGACGATGGCGGTCGCCCCTACCAGCCCGAGGCCGACGCAGAGCATGCCGGTCACGGCGCCGGTGCGGAACGCGACCCGAAGGGCCGCCGCCATGCCGCCGCCCTTGGAGGCCGCGGCGGCGGTCCGGACGTTGCCGCGCACGGCGATGCTCATGCCGATGAAGCCGGTGAGGCCGGAGAAGGCGGCCCCGAAGAGGAAGCAGATGACGCGGTAGAGGCCGTCCTGCTGGAAGGTCAGCGCGACCCCCCCGTCGGGCTTCACGACCTTGGTGGCGGTGAAGAAGATCAGGATGGCCAGCGGGATGATGATCATCGCGATGGCCCGGAACTGGCGGGCCAGGAACGCCTGGGCCCCCTCCTGCACCGCCTGGGCGATCTCCCTCATCTTCGCCGTGCCCTGGTCGAAGGACAGCACGTTGCGGGCGAGCAGGAGGCCGGCGGCGATGCCGACGATGCCGGCGACCAGGCAGATGTAGAGCCACGTCTTGTCCACCCCGCCGAGGTGGAACGCCTGGTAGCCACCCTCAGCTGCGAGGAGTTTGATCATTCCCGGTGTGCCCTTTCTGTTCCGTAGATCTTGCGGAGAGGGGTCGTCCGTGCGGGTGCGGCAGCGCTCGGCACCACGTGGGTCGATGTCTTTTTCCCGGGCCGAGGGCGCGCCGGGGAGGTCGCACCCGACGTCGGGCCGGGGGGGACGTTAGCGACTGGCACGGTCCCGGGCAATTTGGGCCCTGCCGGCTCCCCCCGCCACCGGGGAGGGCGCGTCAGGGCTCGGCCGGGTCGGTCGGGGCCCCCTGTCGGGCCCCGTCACGGCAAAGATCAATGGCCTGGACGGGACGACCCCAGCTTCATCGATGGGTTCAATCGGGCTGGATATTCGCCTCGGAGCTCGCCTGCACCAGCTCGTACGCGGGGTTGAGGATGGCCTGGCGGCGGGCCCAGTCGCCGACCATGCCTTCGACGACGAGGCGTGCCCCGGGCTCGATCCCCGCGATCTGACGCCGACCCTGGAACACCAACAGAATCCTGCCGGTGCTGTCGGCCAGGACGCACTCGAGGTTCGACGTGCCGGCCCGGGGCTGGGTCCGTACCGACTTGACCCGGCCCGCGATCCGAACGCGCTGACGCCACTCCACCCGGCCGATCGGCGTGGTCTCTCCGACATGGCTCCCGAAGGCCGCCCTTTCGAAGGAAGAAACCGTTGCCTGTCGGTCTGCGGCCCGTCGTGCCGCCCTCTCGTGCGAGCGTTCGGAACGGGTCCCCGGCGCGGCCGCCGATGCGGCGTCGGTCCTCTCACGATCGGCTGCGCGTCGCTTCGAGAACCAGCCACCGGCGAGCTGATAGGGCACGACGGTCGCACTCACGTGTTGGAGTTGCGCGACCCCGGCGGCAATGCGGTCGGCCGTGCCGTCGTGGAGCAGGCGATGCCAACCCGTTGCGAATCCCCGTCGCGGGAGCAGGATGGTCAGCTCCGTCTCTTGGTCGGCCACCGTCTCGGCCGCGAGTTCGAGCACAGCCCGGCCCAGACGCCGGTCTTCGCATTCCTCGACGTCGAGGGGCAGGCGAGCGAGTCCGAGCCGGCTCCACTCGGCCACGAGCTCCGCCGAGACGCGGCTGTCCAGGGTGAAGTGCACCGCACGCAACTCGTCGGGATTGAGCGTCCGGGCGTATTGCAGAGCCCGCGCCGTGGCCATGTCCAAACGGTCGACCAGCACCACGACAACGTGTCGATTGAGCACCCGTGCCGCCGCCGCTTCCGCCGCGCCCTCTTCGAGTTGGTGTTCCTCGTCTACGTACTGCCGATGGAGCCGCAAGAGAACGAAGACGCCCAGCGGCAAGATGATCAGGATGACCCAGGCCCCCTGCTGGAACTTCGCTACCGCGATGATCACGAGCACGATGAACGAGAGCACCGACGCCGTGCCGTTGATGGCCAGTCGCCGTCTCCAATGGTCCTCGCGGTGCTTGAGGTGATACTTCGCCATCCCAGCCCCGGCCATGGTGAAGCCGGTGAACACGCCGATGGCGTAGAGAGGAATCAGGCTGTCCACCCGAGCCCGGGTGATGAGGAGCAGGAGCACGGAGACGACGGTGAGCACGATGATGCCGGTCGAGAACACCAGGCGATGCCCCCGTCTGGTCAGCTGGCGGGGCAGATAGGAGTCTTCGGCCGCGAAGCTGGCGAGGAAGGGGAACCCGGTGAAGCTCGTGTTGGCCGCCAGGATGAGGATCAGGGTCGTCCCGATCTGGAGCATGGCGTAGAGCACCCCGCCGAGTCCCTGGGACCCGTAGACGTACTTGGCAACCTGGGAGATCACGGTCGGGGTGCCCGACACGTAGGGAACGGGATGCGTGATGGAGGCCAGCGCGGAGACTCCGAGGACGAGCGACCCGAGGATCGTGGCCATCAAGACCATGGTGATCCGGGCGTTGCGTGACTCCGGCTTGCGGAAGACGCTGACGCCATTGGAGATGGCCTCGGTCCCGGTCAGGGCCGAGCCTCCGGAGGCGAACGCCTTGAGCAGCACGAACACGGTGGCCCCGTAGAGCAGGCCGCTTCCCGGTGACCCGATGGGGACCGAGCCGGGATGTCCCACGATCGGATGAGCATGCAAGGACCCGATCGCCGTCTTGTAGATCCCAAAGGTAATGAGCATCACCATGTTGGCGATGAAGAAGTAGGTGGGGACGGCGAACGTGCGGCCGGCCTCACGAATCCCCCGCAGGTTGCCGTAGGCGAGAAGAACGACCAGGCCGATGGCGATCCACGTCGTATAGGGGGTCAGGCTCGGGACGACCGAGGTCACCGCCGCCACGCCGGCCGCCACCGACACGGCCACCGTCAAGGTGTAGTCGATGAGCAGGGACACGGCCGCCACCTGGGCCACGTTGAGACCGAAGTTCTCGCGGGCCACCACGTAGGCCCCCCCGGCCTTGGTGTACACCTTGACCACCTCGAGGTAGGAAAGGGTGACGAAGAGAAGAACGAAGATCACCGCCAGGCTGATGGGAACGACCAAGGAGAAGGCGGCAACGCCGATGATCGGGATCAGGGGCAGGAGCATCTGCTCGGTGGCGTACGCCGACGACGAGATGACGTCGGAGGACAACACCGCCAGGGCGGTCGGCTTGCCGAGGCGCTCGGTGGACTGTCGCTCGGTGGCGATGGGAGGCCCGAGCAACCGGTTCTTGACGCGGTAGCGGAGAGTCTCTGGGAGATCGAGCTGGGCCAGCGTGGACGCCGCAGGTTTCATGCGCGCCGTCGCGTCGGGAGTCATCGATGGTGTCGGGACGCCCATCCCGGTCCCGGGTGATTCCACAACATCTTGACCTCGGGCCCCGGCTTCCTGCACCCGCTCAGTAAATCATGGGGCGCGGTATGTCCCCGGGAGGGCGCGACCCCCGGAGGGCTCGGGCCGGAGGTGGGCACAGGATCGGAACGGGCTGCCTTTTGCAAGCGGCGACCCGGCGTGTTGCACTGTGGCGTGCATGTGATCGTCGTCGGGTGCGGCCGGGTGGGCTCGGGTCTCGCCGTCTCGCTCAGCGCCGAGGGCCACTCCGTCGCCGTCGTCGACCGGTCCTCCCGGGCCTTCCGGCGCCTCAAGGACTGGGACGGCACCCGCATCGTGGGTTCGGGGTTCGACCGCGACGTCCTCGAGGAGGCGGGCGCGCTGGACGCCGACGCGCTGGCCGCCGTGACCAGCGGGGACAACTCCAACATCTTGACCGTGCGCATCGCGCGCGAGACCTACAAGATCCCCAACGTGGTGGCCCGGATCTACGACCCCCGCCGGGCCGAGATCTACCAGCGCCTCGGCATCCCCACCGTGGCCACCGTGACGTGGACCATCGACCAGGTCCGGCGGCGCCTGCTGACCGACGGGGACGTGCGCGACTGGTCCGACCCGACGGGGCGCCTCACCCTCATAGAGCGCTCGCTCCCCGATGACTGGGCGGGCCGCTCGCTGCGCGACCTCGAGCAGCCGGGACGCCTCGGCCTGGTCGCCGTCACCCGCGCCGGCATGCCGAGGCTCGATGCCCGCGAGCTCGTCGGCCAGGAGGGCGACATCCTGCACCTCGCGGTGCTCGACGAGGCGTGGCGTGACCTGGACCGGACCGTCACCCCCGGCACGGGTGGGACCGGGGGCGAGGCATCGTGAAGGTCGCCATCGCCGGCGCCGGGAGCGTCGGCACCGCCATCGCGTCGGACCTGCACGCCAACGGGCACGAGGTGCTGGTCTTCGAGCAGGACCCCGAGCTCGTCGAACGGCTGCGTCCCACGCTCGACGTGATCTGGGTGGCGGCGGACGCCTGCGAGGTCGCCTCGCTCGACGCCGCCGGGCTGGCCACCGTCGACGTGGTCGTGGCCGCGACCGGTGACGACGAGGACAACCTCGTGATCTCGCTGCTGGCCAAGCAGGAGTTCGCGGTGCCCCGCGTCGTGGCCCGGGTCAACCACCCCAAGAACCAGTGGCTCTTCAACGAGAGCTGGGGCGTCGACGTCTCGGTCTCCACCCCCCAGCTCCTCACGGCCCTGGTGGAGGAGGCGGTCTCGGTCGGCTCGCTTGTGCGGCTGCTGCAGTTCCAGGGCGGCGCCGCCCACCTGGTCGAGATCACGCTGGCCGAGGACTCGCCCGCCAACGACACCGCCCTCAGGGACCTCGACTTCCCGCGCGAAGCCACCGTCGTCGCGGTCGTACGCGCCGACCACCTCATCGTGCCCCGGGGTGACACCGCGCTGCAGTCGGGCGACGAGGTGCTCGTGCTCGTGGCGGCCGACGCCGAGGACGCGGTGCACACGCTGTTCATCGCGGAGAACCCGGCCTGACCGCAACCGCGTTGCAACCCCCCAACTTCCCTGGTCGCACGCACCGATTGTTCGCGGGCCCTTCCACCAACCGTCACGATTGCTAAAGCCAGGGGTCCCGGCGCCCGTAGCATTAGATATATGGAGGCGGCCTTCTTCGACCTCGACAAGACGGTCATCGATCGGGCGTCGATCGCCGCGTTCGGCCGACCGTTCCTCAAGGGTGGCCTCATCAACCGCCGCCTCGTGGCGCGCGCCGCCATCTCGCAGCTGATCTACCTCTACTTCGGCGCCGACGAGGAGCGCCTCGTCCGGGTGCGCGAATCGATGCTGGCCGTGACCAAGGGATGGGACCGGGCGCAGGTCCGCCAGATCGTGCGCGAGACGATGCTCCAGACGATGGAGCCGATCATGTACGCCGAGGCGCTCGAGCTCATGGAGCTGCACCGGGCCGCCGGCCACCGCGTCTACCTCGTCTCCGCCTCACCGGAGGAGATCGTGCTGCCGCTGGCCGACCTGCTCGGCGTCGACGGCGCCATCTGCTCGCGGGGCGAGGTCGACGAGCAGGGGTGCTACACCGGCACGATGGCGTTCTACGCCTACGGCGACTCGAAGGCGACCGCCATGCGCGAGCTGGCGGAGCGCACCGGCCTCGACCTGTCGGCCAGCAGCGCCTACTCGGATTCGGCCACCGATCTCCCCATGCTCGAGGCGGTGGGGCGTCCGGTGGCGGTCAATCCCGATCGCGCGCTGGCCAAGGTGGCGCGGGAACGGGGCTGGGAGGTCCGCCACTTCACCAAGCCGATCCGCTTGCGCGACCGCGTCGGGCGCACGACGCCCGTGGTGACGACGAGCCTCGCCGTGGCGGGGGCGGCACTGATCCTGTGGCGGCGCGGCGTGCGTCATCGGCACGCCGCCGCGGCGCTGACCCCGCGCGCCGCCTAGATCGGGCCCGGCGTCGGGTCCGGCGCGCTAGCTGTTCTGCAGGCGCTTGGCGGCGATGACGCCGAGGGCAATCAGGACGGCGAGAATGAGGAGCTTCTTCATGAGCGCAGAGCCTAGGCGCCGCTAGACGGTCAGCAAATCGCGCGCCCCGGTGTCCGATGACGGGTGGCGCAGCTTCGACATGGCCCGGGCCTCGATCTGGCGGATGCGCTCCCGGGTCAGGTTGAAGTGCTCGCCGACCTCCTCGAGGGTGCGGGGCTCGCCGCGGTCGAGGCCGAAGCGCAGGCGCAGGATCTCGCGCTCGCGCTCGTCGAGCGGCGACAGGAGCCGGCCGATCTCGTCGGGCAGCAATGACACCGCGGCCACCTCGAAGGGCGACTCGGCGGAGCGGTCCTCGACGACGTCGCCCAGCTCGGCGTCCCCGTCCTCGCGCAGCGGCTCGGACAGCGAGAGGGGCTCGGCCCGGAAGCGCAACGCCTCGACGAGCTTGTCCTCGGGCATCTCGACCTCGACGCCGAGCTCGGCCAGGGTGGCGGGCCGGCCGAGCTTGAGCTCGAGGCGCGCCTGGGCCTTCTGCACCCGGGCCAGCGTGTCGCCCGCGTGCACGGGCAGGCGGATGGTGCGGCCGGTGTTGGCGATGCCGCGGGTGATGGCCTGGCGGATCCACCAGGTGGCGTACGTGGAGAACTTGAACCCCTTGCGCCAGTCGAACTTCTCGACGGCGTGCATGAGGCCGAGGTTCCCCTCCTGGATGAGGTCCAGTAGGGGCAGGCCGGAGGCCTGGTACTTCTTGGCGATCGACACCACCAGGCGCAGGTTCGACTGCACGAAGGTCTGCTGGGCCTGCTCGCCCTCCATCACGGCGCGCCGGAGCTCGCGCTTCTTCGCGGTCGTGATGCCCTTCGCCGCCTTGGCCACCTCGGCCTCGGCGGCCCGGCCGGCCTCGATCGCCTGAGCCAGGCGCACCTCGTCGTCCTTGGTCAGCAGCGGGTACTGACCGATGTCGGTCAGGTACAGCCTGACGAGGTCCTCGTCGTCGCGTTCGATTCGTTCCTTCGCCAAGATCGTCGCCACACCTTCCGTCCCATGGCCTCGGCAAGGGGGACCCGGCCGGGCTGTCGCGCTCGTGAAATGCAGTCGGCACCCGTTCCTGGCGCACGTGGGCTGCGGAGACAGTGTAATGGCACTGTCAAGATGGCCGTACAGCAGGGAAAATGCGTGTGGCATCAAACGCCCGTTCGATATCGGCCCCGAGCTGCTGGCGGCGCCGTGACCCCTGCCCCAGACCCTCGAGGACGGTCCGGCCACTCCGCATTTCCCCAGCCAGCTCCCGCCGGGCCTGGGCCAGGACCTCGAGGACGGGGCCCTCGCTGACCGGGGCGGCCGTCCGCCCGTGGGACTCGTAGACCCCACCCACCCGGGGGAGAACGGTCTCGATCAGGACGCCGGCGCGGGCCAGCTCGTCGGGCTCGGCCGCCAGGGCGTCGAGCGCCCCCGCCAGGGGCCCCGCCGGCGCCCGCACCAGCTCCGCCCGGCCGACCCCGGCCCGCACCGGGAGGTGCTCGGCCCAGCGCTGGGCCAGGTCCCCGTGGCGGCGCGACGCGGCGGCGCACCAGACCCGCAGCCCGGCTGCCGCGCCGACGCCGTCACCGTCGGCGTCGGCCGGCGCGCTCGCCCAGGCGCCGGCCAGCGCGAAGACCCGGTGCTCGAGCCAGCAGTAGGCCCCGACCAGCCCGGCCAGCTCGTCGATGCCCCGCCAGGCCGGATCGGCCTCAGCCACCCCCCGACTCCTCGAGCGCCGAGGAGCGGTAGCGGTTGGTGATGGGCATGCGTCGGTCCTTGCCGAAGGCCTTGGTGGTGATCCGCACGCCCGGGGGCATCTGGCGCCGCTTGTACTCGGCGCCGTCGACGAGGCGCACGACGCGGTCGACCACCGCCGGGTCGAAGCCCTCCGCCACGAGGTCGGCCGCCGTGCGGTCGCGCTCGACGTAGCCCTGGAGCACGGGATCGAGCTCCTCGTAGGGCGGGAGCGACTGGTCGTCGCGCTGGTCGGGACGGAGCTCGGCCGACGGGGGTTTGTCGAGCACGCTGTCGGGGATCGGCCCCGGCAGGCCCTCGAGCACGGCCTGGGTGTTGCGGTAGCGGCACAGCTCGTAGACCAGCGTCTTGGGCACGTCCTTGATCACCGCGAACCCGCCCGCCGAGTCCCCGTAGAGCGTGGAGTACCCGGTGGCCATCTCGCTCTTGTTGCCCGTCGTCAGCACGATCCAGCCCTTGGCGTTGGAGACGCCCATGAGCAGCACGCCGCGCAGGCGCGACTGCAGGTTCTCGTCGGTCAGGCCGGAGGGCTCTCGCCCGAGCACCGGGGCGAGCATGGAGGCGAACGCGACGTGCGCCTCCTCTATCGGCACCACCTTGAGGTCGATGCCGAGGCGCTCGGCCAGCACCCCGGCGTCGTGGCGCGACCCCTCGCTCGAGTAGCGCGACGGCATGGAGAGGCCGTGCACCCGCGCCGGCGCCGAGGGCGTCGACCGCGACGGCCGCCACCAGCGAGGAGTCGATCCCGCCCGACAGGCCGATCACCGCCTCGGAGAAGCCGTTCTTGGCCAGGTAGTCGCGCGTGCCGAGCACCAGCGCCGCGTAGACCTCGGCGTGGTCGCTCAGCGCCGGGCGGAGCGGCGCCGGCGGCGGCGGGGGGCGCTCCCCCCGGGCGGGCCCGCTCACCACGATGCGCGGCAGCAGCTCGGTGACCGCGTGGGGCCGGACCCGCCCGGTCGGGAGGTCGACGACCACGAGGTCCGGAGCGAACTGCGCGCCCGAGGCCACCAGCGTCCCGTCGGCCGCCACGATGAGGGAGTCCCCGTCGAAGACCAGCTCGTCCTGGCCGCCCACCTGGTTCACGTACGCGATGGCGCAGCCGGCCTCGGCCACCCGGCCGCGCAGCATGGCGAGGCGCTCGGCCCGCCGGCCGCGGTTGTACGGCGACGCGTTGATGTTCACGACGACGTCGGCGCCGGCGTGGCCGGCGTGGGCCACCGGCCCGTCGTCGAACCACACGTCCTCGCAGATGGAGACGCCGACCCAGGCGCCGGCGACGCCGAACAGCGCCGGCGGTTCCTCGCCCGGGATGAACCAGCGCTGCTCGTCGAAGACGCCGTAATTGGGGAGGAAGCGCTTGCGGTAGACGCCGTGGACCCTGCCGCCGGCGCACACGGCCGCCGCGTTGGCCAGCCCGCCGCCGCCCGGAGCCGCACCGACGAAGCCGACCACGACCGCGCACTGCCCGGTGGTGGCGGCGGCGACCTTCTCCAGCGCCGCGACGTTGTCGGCCACGAAACCGGGCTTGAGGAGGAGGTCCTCGGGCGGGTAGCCCGTGATGGCGAGCTCGGGCGTCACGCACAGGTCCGCCCCCACCGCCTCGGCGGCGGCCAGCGCGCCGAGCACCCGCTCCACGTTGCCCGAGAGGTCACCGACGACGGTGTTGAGCTGCGCGGCGGCCAGGCGCAGATGGGGCATCGTCCCAGATTACCGGTGGTCCGATGGGGTCCCCCCGGGACGGGGCCGGCGGAAGAGGGGGGTCGGCCGGCATGCGAAGCTGGTGCCGTGCAAAGCGAGCGGGACTACGTGCTCCGGACCGTGGAGGAGCGGGGCATCCGCTTCGTCCAGCTGTGGTTCACCGACGTGCTCGGGACCCCCAAGGGGTTCAACATCACCTCGGCGGAGCTGGAGAACGCCCTCGACGAGGGGATGACCTTCGACGGCTCGGCCATCGACGGGTTCAGCCGCGTCCAGGAGGCCGACGTCCTGGCGCGGCCCGACCCCGAGACGTTCCAGCTGCTGCCCTGGCACCACGACGACGCGCAGGTGGCCCGCGTGTTCTGCGACATCGCCAACCTCGACGGCACGCCGTTCGAGGGCGACCCGCGCCACGCCCTGCGGCGCACGCTCGAGAAGGCCCGCGCGGCGGGCTACACGTTCTTCGCCTCGCCCGAAGTGGAGTACTTCTACTTCGCCGACGCCGACCCCGCCCACGGCCCCGTCGGCCTCGACTCGGGCTCGTACTTCGACCTCTCGGTGGCCGACCTCACGAGCAACCTGCGGCGCCGGTCCGTGCTCATCCTCGAGGAGATGGGCATCCCCGTCGAGCACACCCAGCACGAGGACGCGCGCAGCCAGCACGAGATCGACCTCCGCTACACCGACGCCATGACCATGGCCGACACCGTCATGACGACGCGCATGGTGATCAAGGAGATGGCGCGCCAGGAGGGCGTCTTCGCCTCCTTCATGCCCAAGCCACTCCCGGGCGTGCAGGGCTCGGGGATGCACACCCACATCTCGCTGTGGGAGGGGGAGCGCAACGCGTTCGTCGACGAGCAGGACCGCTACGGCCTCTCCGAGGTGGCGCGCCGCTTCATCGCCGGCCTGCTGCACCACGCCCGCGAGATCACGGCCGTCACCAACCAGTGGGTCAACTCCTACAAGCGCCTCATCGGCGGCTACGAGGCGCCGGTGCACGTCAGCTGGGCGCGCAACAACCGCTCGGCGCTGGTGCGGGTGCCCGTGGTGAAGATGGGCAAGACGGAGTCCACCCGCCTCGAGTACCGGGCGCCCGACAGCGCGTGCAATCCGTATCTCGCCTTCTCGGTGATCCTGGCGGCGGGGCTGCGCGGCATCGCCGAGGACTACCCGCTGCCGCCGGAGGCCGACGACAACCTGTTCACGCTCACCCCCAAGGAGCTGGCCAAGAAGGGGATCGAGCCGCTGCCCTCGAGCCTGCACGACGCGGTCAACGAGATGGAGGGCTCCGAGCTGCTGGCCGAGACGCTGGGCGACCACGTCTTCGAGTGGTTCATCCGCAACAAGCGCGAGGAGTGGGACGCCTACCAGGCCGAGGTGACCCAGTTCGAGTTGGACCGCTACCTGCCCCTGCTCTGACGCGATGGACCCGCTCCTCTGCTTCCCCGCCGACCTCCCCGCCGAGGTGACGCTCGCGCTGCAGAGCGCGGGGCTCGGGCACCACGGCGTGAGCAGTTCCGAGGAGGTCGCGCCACCGGGCTCCGACGGGCGCACCACCGGCTACTCGGGCGCGCTGGTCGTGGCGGGCGACGACATGACCGCCGCAGTCGCCTTCTGCCGCCACCTGCGACTGCGCGAGGTGCCGATGACGCCGCTGCTCCTCGCCATCCGGTCCGAGCAGGTGGGCGAGCTGCTGCTCCGCGACGACCTCTACGACGACTTCTGCGTCCTGCCCGCCCGGCCCGAGGAGCTCGTGGCGCGCCTGCAGCACCTGTTCTGGCGCACAGGGCAGAGCATGCGCCCGGACCTCATCGAGTACGGCCCCTTGATGCTGAACCTCGAGACCTACCAGGCGGCGGTCGCCGGGCGGGTGCTGGACCTGACCTACATGGAGTACGAGCTGCTGCGCTTCCTGGCCGGCCACCCGGCCAAGGTCTTCACCCGCGAGACCCTGCTCAGCCGGGTCTGGGGCTACGAGTACTACGGCGGCGCCCGCACCGTCGACGTCCACATCCGGCGGCTGCGGGCCAAGCTCGGCGAGGAGCACGCCCACCTGATCCAGACGGTGCGCTCGGTCGGCTACCGCTTCGGGCAGGTGGCGTGGCACCCCGGGGTGGCGCAGCGCAACGGGATGGCCGGCGCTCCGGCACCGGCGCCGGCGTCCTCCCCGGCGACTCAGACGACGGGCGCGTAGGCCCAGGCCTCGACCTCGACCCGGGCCCCGACGGGCAGCGCGGCCACGGCGACGGCGGAGCGGGCCGGCCGCCGTTCGCCGTCGGTGAAGTACTCCACCCACACCTCGTTCAGCGCGGCGAAGTCGCCCATGTCGACGAGGAAGACGGTGGTCTTGACCACGTCGGGCAGCGTCGCCCCCTCGATCGCGAGCACCTCGGCCACGTTGCGCAGCGCCTGACGCAGCTCGGGCACGGTGCCGCCCGCCACCAGCGCCGAGGTGCCGTCCTCGTCGGTGGCGAGACCGACCTGGCCCGAGGTGACCACCCAGTCGCCCACGCGGCGCACCGGGGAGTAGGGACCGACGGCCGGGCTCACGGGCCCGATGCTGCCACGTCGCGGAGCGGGGCGCGCACGGCGGCGCGCCGGGTGGGCCAGCGCGCCGGGAGCCCGTCGGCCACCCAGGCCGCCGCCAGCGTCGCCACGAACACGGCATCGGAGCCGTTGACCGGCCAGCGGTCGTCCTCGTGGAGCCGGACGACGACGTCGGGCATGTCGCGCGCGGCCAGGATGCCGAACGAGCGGATGGTCAGGTCCACCGGCTCACCGGACTCGTCGACCGCGATGCCCTCGCTCCACACCAGCCCGAGCGCCTGGTGCACCGCGCCCAGCGCGTACGAGCGCAGGGTCACCGGGCACAAGATCTCGCCGGCCCGGACATCGACCTCGACCCGGCCCCGTGCGCCGTCACCGAGGCGGACCTCGACGCGGGCGCTACCCGCCCCGGGCACGTGGACGTCGGCCACTCCGGTGCCGGGCGGTCCCGGCTCCGCCCCGAGCGCGTGCAGTGCGGCGAGCACCTCCGCCCAGCCGGCGCCGCGCAGGTCGGGTGACACCGGGGGACCCACCACCTCGACCTCCTCGACGTCCACACCCGGGCACAGCGCGCGCAGGCGGGCCACGAGGGGTGCGAGGTCGGCCGAGCCAGCGCTGCGGCCGACCCGCACGACGCCGGTGCCGTCGGCGCGCAACGCGATGGCCAGCGGAGGGCGCTTGGGGCCGTGCCGCACCACGTCCTCGCGCTGCCAGAGCACCCGGACGGCCTCGCCGGCCTCGTCCGCCCGCACCCTGGCGCGGGCCGGCGCGGGGCTGTGCCGCTTGCCCCCGAAGGCCCCGCCGTTGGCCAGCGGCGAGGCGGGCACCCCGCCGGGCCTGCACCAGCTGGCGTCGGGCTCGACGTAGGCAGGCTCGACCCAGGTGGTCTGCAGCGCGAGCGCCCACGGGCCCGGCGGCGGCCCGACCGGGTGGGACAGGGGCACCGTGCTGTTGCGGCCCTGGACACGGTCGCGCCCGGCGCGGGAGGTGCGCAGGTCGGTCGCCAGCGGCGCGTCCGCGCCCAGCTGCACCAGCGCACGGGGCGGCGCGGTGTCGTCCGCGAACCCGCCGTCGCCGAGGACCACTTCGGGCCCCGAGGACTGGAACGCCGGTCCCTCGACCTGGGCCCGCCAGGCCGCCAGGAGCGGGTCCCGTGGCAACGGCCCGTCGCCGGCCCCCGGCGGCGGGTCGCTCACGGCCAGCACGCGGCATGCCGCCTCGACGATCGACTGCCAGCCGGTGCAGCGGCACAGGTGGGCGCGCAGCGCGCCCTCGACGTCGTGGCGCGACGGGACCGCGCCGGGCGGTGCAGTCCCGAGCGCGGCCAGGCGCATGACGATGCCCGGGGTGCAGAAGCCGCACTGGCTCGCCCCGGAGGCGACGAAGGCGGAGGCCCAGCGGGCGCGCTCCTGTGCGGACAACCCCTCCAGAGTGGTGACGCTGCGGCCGGCGATGCGGCGCACCGGGGTGACGCAGGCAACCCGGGGCGAGCCGTCGACCCAGACGGTGCAGCACCCGCACTGTCCCTGGGGGCTGCAGCCGTCCTTGGGCGAGCGACAGCCGAGCTCCTCGCGCAGCGCGTCGAGGAGGGAGACGCCGTCCCGCGACCGCGACCGCATCGCCGTTCAGCGTCAGGGAGACGAAGCTGCCCGCCGCGTCGGCAGGCTCGGGTGGGAGTGTGGTGACGGAACCGCTCAGGGGGCCGGGTACGGGCTCAGCTGAACGAGGAGCCGCACCCGCAGGTGCGGGTGGCGTTGGGGTTGGTGATGTGGAAACCCTCGCCCTGCAGCCCGTCGCTGTACTCGAGGGTCGACCCGGTGAGGAGCTCGGCGCTGGCGGCGTCCACGACGACCCGGACGGTGCCGAACTCACGGACGACGTCGTCGGCCATGACCTCGGTGTCGAAGAACATCTCGTAGCTGTAGCCGGAGCAGCCCCCCGGCTTCACCGCGACGCGCAGGGCGAGGTCCTCGGCGCCCTCCTCACGGGCGAGCAGTTCGGCCACCTTGGCGGTGGCGGCGTCGCTGAGGGTGACCGGGGCCGGCTTCCTCCCGATGTTGACGGTCGTAGAGATGGTCGTCACTGCATCCTCCTCGTTGGGCCGTGCTCCCTGGGGGACGGCCACCCGACGCGCTCCCTGCGCCACGGACGTTCACCATGCTACCGGCGGCGTCCGACGGCCGTCACCCACCGGCCATCGGGCCGGAATTCGCCGCCACGCAGGTAGAATCCCTTTTCGTGACCACCGACTCCGACGTCCCGACGCCGCCGCTCGCCGACGGCCGTGTCGAGGAGGTGCGCGACTGCCTCCGCACCGTCGTCGACCCGGAGCTCGGCGACACGATCGTGGACCTGGGCATGGTGCGGGACATCCGTATCGAGGGCGCGGACGTGGTGGTCGAGGTGGCCCTGACGATCGCCGCCTGCCCCTTGCGGAGCCAGATCGAGCGCGACGTGGTGGGCCACGTGCGCTCCCTCGGGTGGGTGCGCGACGTCGAGGTGCGCGTGGGAGCGATGGACGCCGACGAGCGGGCCGCCGTGATGGCCCGGGCGCGCTGGAAGGCGCACGAGGACGCGCCCGAGACCGCGGTGCCCGCCAGCGCGCGGGTGCTCGCCATCGCGTCGGGCAAGGGCGGTGTCGGCAAGTCGTCTGTCACGGTGAACCTGGCCGTCGCGCTGGCCGCCCGCGGCTTGGTCGTCGGTGTCCTCGACGCCGACATCTGGGGCTTCTCGGTCCCGCGGCTCCTGGGCATGGAGGGCGACGTCGAGGCCCGGGCGGGCAAGATGGTCCCGCTGGAGCGCACGGTCGGCGCCGGCACGCTGCGGGTGCTGTCGATGGGGTTCCTGGCCGACGAGGAGCAGGCCATCATGTGGCGCGGGTTGGTCCTCAACCGCGCCGTGCAGCAGTTCCTCCAGGACGCCCACTGGGGCGATCTCGACTACCTGCTGATCGACCTCCCGCCGGGGACGGGCGACATCCAGATGGGCCTCGCCCGCCTCCTGCCGCGCACCGAGATGCTGGTGGTCACGACGCCGCCGGTGGCAGCCCAGAAGGTGGCGGCGCGGGCCGCCGACATGGCGCGGCGCGGCTACCTGCGGGTGGCCGGGGTGATCGAGAACATGAGCGACTTCACGTGCGAGCACGGCGCCACCTATGCGCTCTTCGGCTCGGGGGGCGGCGAGCGCCTGGCCCACTCCCTCGGGGTGCCGTTGGTGGGCTCCATCCCGCTGCACCCGGACCTGGCCGCCGCCGGCGACGCCGGCGTGCCCGTGGCCGGCGCGGCCGGCAGCGAGCTGGCGGCCGTCTTCGCCGACATGGCCCGGGTCGTCGCCGAGGAGGTGGCGCCCCTGGTCGACGCGCAGGGGTGCTCCGCCCGCCTGATCGAGCGCGTCGAGGCGGCGGTGGCCCGCGGCGAGGCCGAGGCGGGCTGATCAGGCCGCGGCCCAGCGGCTCTCGATGTCGTCCCCGCCCACGGCGGTGTCGGCCGGGGTGGCCCGGCCCTCCTGACCGAGCGCGCGCAGGTGGGCCCACAGCGAGAAGCGGGCCACCGGCAGCTGCCGCTCGGTGACGTCGCCGTAGACCTCGGCCAGCAACTCGTCGACGGTGGCGTCGCCCTGCCGGGCCAGTGCCGCCGCGGTGCGCTCGTGGCGCGCCAGCCGGTGCGCGATGAGCGCGTCGACCACCTCGGGCACGTGGTCCATCAGGCGGCCGTGGCCGGGCGCCAGCAACGCGACGGGCGGATCGGCGTCGCGCACCCTTGCCAGGCTGGCCAGGTACTGGTGCAGGTCCCCGTCCGGCGGGCGGATGACGACGGTCGAGCCGTGCATCACGTGGTCGCCCGTGAGGAGCAGGGCGTGCTCCTCGACGAGCCAGCACAGGTGGTCCGACGCGTGGCCCGGGGTGTGCAGGGCGCGCAGGGTGAGCACGCCGCCGGGTCCCGGCCCCGGGCAGCGCAGCGACCACCCCTCGCCGACGCGCTGGTCGGGCGCGAACGCCTCGGCGGGGCCGAAGCCGACCACCGGCGCGCCGGTGGCGGCCGCCAGGGCGGCGGCGCCCGGCGCGTGGTCGACGTGGGTGTGGGTGACGACGATGGACCGGACCGGCCCGAGGGGCGCGGCGGCGGCCACGATGGCCGCCGTGTGGGTCTCGTCGGCCGGGCCCGGGTCGACCACGACGGGGCCGGCGCGCCCGACCAGGTAGGTGTTGGTGCCCGGCCCCGTCATGAGGCCGGGGTTGGGAGCGGTGAGCCGCAGGATGCCCGGTGCCACCTCGTCGGCCCGGCCCGGCCCGGGGGTGGGGCCGACGCCGAAGTCCGGCACCGGCGGGATCACGTGCGGCTCGGGCGGGGGCCGGGTGCGCCGTCGGGCCCCTCGACGTTCGCCTGCATGGACACGGCGCGCACCGCCGCGTTGAAGTCGCCGCGGGCTCCGCCGTCGTCGGGGTCCGGGACGGCGGGCCGCTCGTAGGCGGGGTCACCGGGGAGCACGATGCGCATGCCGTTGCCGTCGGGCACCACGCGGGGCTCGATCGTCGGCACCGCGCTCGACGCCCGCGCCGCGGCCTCGAGCAACTCGGTGCTGGTGGCGAAGCGCCCGATGGCCTGGAGGTTGCGGATGGTGGGGAAGATGATCTCGATCTCGCCGGCCCGGTGGCGTTCGAGCGCACGGTGGGGCGAGATCCACACCTCGGCGATCGTCTCGCCGGCGTCGTGCGCCGCGATCTGGCCGGACGGCGCGGCGGCCACGAAGAAGCGGGTGTCGTAGCGCCGCGGCGCGCCGCGAGGCGTGATCCAGTGCGCGAAGTAGTGGATGTCGGCCACGGCGAGCTGGAGCCGCTCGGCCCGGCACAGGTCGAGGAAGCGGAGGGAGCCGTCGTTGACGGCGACCCGGGCCGAGGCGAAGCGGGCCTCCTCCTCCGGGTCGCCGGCCAGGAGGTCCGGGCCGTCGTCGCGCCGGGCCAGCAGGAGCCCCGCCTCCTCGAAGGTCTCGCGCACCACGGCCACCCAGTAGGCCAGGCCCCCGGCGTCCACGCCCAGCAGCGTGCTGGCCTCGGCGTCGCTGCGCCCCACCGAGAGCGCCTCGGCCTCTGCGCCTCCGTCGTGCGGGTCGACGGCCCCACCGGGGAACACGTACGCCCCGCCGACGAAGTCCGAGCGCAGGTTGCGCCGCACCATCAGCACCTCGAGGGAGGACCCGCCCGGGCCCGCCGGCGCGTCGCGGACGAGCATGACGGTGGCGGCGGGCCGGATCTCGAGGTGGGGCGGCACAGCCGATGGAGGCACGCCGCAGAGGGTACCGGCAGCAGCGGGCGGCGCCCCCGGGGCGGCGGCACCCCTTGGCTATCCTGACCGAACTCATGAGCCAGACCGCCTCCGAGCCCGCCCCGGTGTCCGGCCTGCGCCAGCTGCCGCGTCGCTACCTGGCGCTCGGACTGATCATCGTGGCCATCGTCCTGCTCGGCGCACTCGTCATCGTGCGGGACAACGCGGGACCGGGCAGCTCCTCGACGGTGGAGACGTTCAGCCCGGCGCCGTCCTCGCTCGTCTCGACGCTGGCCGCGGTGCCGGCCTCCGTGTACGACGCGGTCGGCGTCGGCTCGCCGGTCATCCCGGTCACGCCGCTGCACCCCGCCGGGGGGTCGACGCCGGCCTGGCTGGCCACCGTGAACGGGGGCCCGCCGCTACCGGTCGTCTTCTTCTACGGCGCCGAGTTCGCACCCTACGCAGCCGCCGAGCGCTGGCCGCTGATCCTCGCGCTCTCACGCTTCGGGACCTTCAACCAGCTGGGGCTGATGCAGTCGAGCCCGACGACCGCGTTCTCCAACCTCTCGACCTTCACCTTCTGGAAGGTCTCCTACACGAGCCGGTACGTGATCCTCGAGTCGGTGGAGCGCTACAGCGGGCTGAACCCGACGGGGGCCGGGTACCTCAGCCTCGAACGCCCCGACGCCCGCCAGTCGGCAGCGATCGCCTCCTACGGGACGAGCGCGACGACCTTCCCCCTCATCGACGCCGCCAACCGCTATGTCCTCGACGGGGCCAGCTTCTCGCCCGCCGTCCTGGACGGCGTCTCCCAGGACCAGATCGCCGGCGACCTGACCAGCCCGACCGCTCCCCTGACCCAGGCCGTGGTGAGCGCGGCCAACGAGATCACCGCGGCCATCTGCGCGGTCGACGGGGACAAGCCCGGCAGGGTGTGCCAGAGCAGGGGTGTGCTGGCGGCGGATCAGACGCTCAGGGCCGCGCCGACGCAGTGACGCCCGCAGGCGCCGGGGCCGCCCGGGTCAGCTGGCCCGGCGGTCGAGCATCAGCTTGCGCTCGACCTCGTTCATGCCGCCCCAGATGCCGTGGGGCTCGCGGATCCTGATCGCGTAGTCCAGGCACTCGCCCCGCACGTGGCACTGGTCGCAGATCGCCTTGGCGCGGACCTCACGCGAGGCCTTCTCTTCCTTGCGTTCGGCGTGGGACGGAGGGAAGAACACCGCAGCCTGCGGCCCCCGGCACGCTGCCTTCAACTGCCACATCTCTGATCCCTGGCGCATGAAACCCCCCGATAGGGCACCTCAGAACCCCTCTGGGCTCAAACTATCGCCGGGGTTGGTCGCCGTTCAAGGGTCTTGACCAGGATCTTTGAAGGCTGATCGATCTGCCCGGCGGGCCCGGCAAGTACGCTCGCCCCAGCATGGACGTGGGTACCTTCTGCGCACAGAGCCACGTCCTCGTCGTCGCCGGGAAGGGTGGCGTGGGCAAGACGACCATGAGCGCGGCGCTGGCCCGCATGGCGGCCGACGCCGGCAAGTCGGTCCTCATCGTCGAGCTCGAGGGCAAATCGGGCATCGCCGCCGCCTTCGGGGAGCGCGAGGACCTCGGCTACGACGAGGCGTTGCTGGCACCCGCCATCAGGGCCCGGCGGCTGACACCCGACGACGCGCTCATGGAGTACCTCGAGGACCACGGCCTGCGGCGCGTCTCCAAGCGGCTGGCGCACTCGGGGCTCCTCGACGTCGTCTCGACCGCCATCCCCGGCATCCGCGACGTCCTGGTCCTGGGCAAGGTGAAGCAGCTCGAGCGCGAGGCCCTGGCCGACCTGATCGTGGTGGACGCCCCGGCGACCGGGCACGCCATCACGTTCCTGACCTCGGCCAGCGGGCTCGTCAACGCCGCCCGGGGCGGGCCGCTGCGGACCCAGGCCCAGGACGTGGTCGACCTCCTCAGCGATCCGACCCGGTGCCGCGTGCTCCTCGTCACCGTGCCCGAGGAGCTCCCGGTCTCCGAGACGATCGAGTCGGCCTACACCCTCGAGGACAAGGCGGGCGTCCAGCTCGGGCCCGTGATCGTGAACGCCTGCGACCCCGAGCCGGTCGGGCTGGACCGCCCGGCCACGGACGTGGCCGCCGCCGCGGGGGTGGGTGACAGCGTCGGACGGGGCCACCTCGCCGCCCTCGAGGAGGCCCGGCTCTTCCGCCTGGCCCGCCACGCCGTCTCGGCCGAGCAGGTGGAGCGCCTCCACCGCGAGCTGCCGCTGCCCCAGCTGCTGGTGCCGGCGCTCGACTGCGCCTCCATCGGCCCCGCCGAGACGCAGCAGCTGGCCGACGCGTTGGCGGGCGCGGTGAGCGGACTGGTCGCCGAGGGCGCGCGGTGAGCCCGTCGACGACCCTGCCGGGGCTGGTGGCCGACCGTTCGGTCATCGTGTGCTGCGGGTCCGGTGGCGTGGGCAAGACGACCGTGTCGGCCACGTTCGCCCTGGCCGCCGCCCGGGCCGGCCGTCGCTCCTGCGTGGTGACCGTGGACCCGGCGCGCCGCCTGGCCGACGCGCTGGGCGTGCAGTCGCTCCCCAACACGCCCACGGAAGTGGCGGGCGACTGGCCGGGCCGCCTCCACGCCCTGATGCTCGACTCGAAGGGCACCTTCGACGACCTGGTCGAGCGCTATGCCCGCACCTCCGAGCAGGCGGAGTCCATCCTCTCCAACCGCATCTACCAGAACCTGGCCAGCTCGCTGTCGGGGACCCAGGAGTACATGGCGATGGAGAAGCTCTACGAGCTCGTCCACTCCAACGAGTTCGACGTCGTCGTCGTCGACACGCCACCGACGCGCAACGCGCTCGACCTCCTCGATGCGCCCCGCCGCCTCACCCGATTCCTCGAGAACCGCCTGTTCCGCGCGCTCCTGGTTCCGACCCGCATGTCCCTGCGGGCCATCGGCGTGGCGGCGCAGGCGCTGCTGCGCACCATCGCCAAGGTGGCCGGGGCGGAGATCGTGCAGGACGCCGTGTCGTTCTTCCAGGCCTTCGAGGGCATGGAGGACGGGTTCCGCAGCCGGGCCAGCGCCGTCCACGAGCTGCTCGCCGATCCGGCGACGGCCTACGTGCTCGTGACGTCGGCCCGGCCCGACGCGGTCGCGGAGGCGGGCTACTTCGCCGAGAAGCTGGCCGAGCGCGACGTGGCGGTGGCGGCACTGGTCGTCAACCGGATCGCGCCCTCCTTCGGGGCGGGCGACGACCGCGCGGCGCGGCAGGTGCCCGGGCTCGAGGCCCTGGAGGAGAACCTGGGCGAGCTCAACGCGGCGGCGGCCCGGGAGGACGAGTCCTTCGCCGGCCTGGCCGCACGGGTCGCGCCCGCACCCGTGGGCCGGATCCCGCTCTTCGGACAGGACGTGCACGAGCTCGAAGGCCTGCGCCGCGCCGCGGACCACTTGTTCGCCTGATCGGGAACGGCGCGGGTTTCGGTGCCTCGACGCGGGTCCGATAGTGTCCCGTCGGTGCAGACCATCCTGGTCGCCAGCGACGCGCCCACCCTCCGGCGGGAGATCGAGGCGGTCATCAGCGGGCCCGACGTCGAGGTGCGAGCCGTCACGTCCGGACCGGAGGTCGTTGCGTTCGTCGCCGAGGAATCGCCGGACCTCGTGATCGTCGACATGCAGATGGGGAACATGGGCGGCATGGCGGTGTGCCTCGAACTGCGGCTCCAGGAGTCCTACGACGCGTTGGACCACATACCCGTGCTCATGCTCTTGGACCGCCGACCCGACGTCTTCCTGGCCCGCCGTTCGGGTGCCGAGGGCTGGCTGGTCAAGCCGCTCGACCCGCTCCGCCTCCGCCGGGCCGTCGCCGCGCTCGTGGACGACGGGACCTTCCACGACGACTCCTTCACACCCGTGCCCGTGCTGGTGGGACCTGAACCCCGGCTGCAAGTGGGACCCGGGCCCACACCCTGACCCGGCGCCGCAGTGTCGCACCGCCGGGAGCCGCCTGACCCTCCACCGACGAGGCGATCCCTTTGGCCCTGGCGGCGCTCGTCGGGCGACGACGACGGGACCGCGCGGTCGACGCTCGAAGCGGAAGCCTCGGAGCAGGAGCGGATCATCATCGAGGCGCTCGCCGACCTGCGGGACATGGACGTCCGTGAGGTCATGACGCCGCGGGTCGACGTCACCTACCTGACCATCCCCGTCCACGCCGACGACATCGCCCAGGCGGTGCGGATCTCGGGCCACAGCTGCTTCCCCGTGGTCCATGACGACCTCGACGACCTCATCGGGATCCTCTTCGTCAACGACATCTTCCGGACCGGGGGTGGCACCGGTCCCCGCCCGCGTGGGGTCGGCGACACGGCCAGGGACCGCGACGCCACCGACCCCAGTCCCCTGGAGATCTCGCGCAAGGTGCGCCAGCCGTACCTCGTCCCCGAGTCGCTCGGGGTCCTCGAAGCGCTCGCGGACATGCGCAAGCACCGCCGGGCGGTAGCGGTGGTGGTCGACGAATACGGGGGCGTCGCCGGCCTCCTCACCGTCAAGGACCTCCTGGAGCCGCTCGTGGGTGACCTCCACGACGAGTTCGACGAAGAGGAGGAGGCCCACATCGTCCGGGTCGACAACACCCGCTGGCTGGTCGACGGGCAGACCAACGTCGACGACGTGCGCGAGCGGCTGGGCATCGAGATCCCCGACGGCGAGTACGTCACCCTGGGCGGTCTCCTCTTCGAGCGCTTCGGCCACATCCCCTCCGAGGGCGAGGACGTGCGGGTCGGCGACTGGGACCTGCGGGTGGTCGAGATGGACAAGCGACGGGTGGCGCAGGTCGTGGCGACCTTCGCCGGCGACGACGGCGGCGGGCCGGGAGAGGGCGCGCGCGCGGACGGCGGCGGGGACCCCTCGGCCAACGGGACGGGGGAAGCGGCGGGCTGACGCCGCGGTAGTGTGGCTGGCTGCTCCCCCCGGGGGGCGGACGGGCTGTGGCGCAGCTTGGTTAGCGCGCTGCGTTCGGGACGCAGAGGTCCCCGGTTCAAATCCGGGCAGCCCGACTCTGTAGGCCCCAGGGGCCGGTCGGCCTGTGAACACCCTGGTCAGAGGGATCACCGCCACGGTGCCGGGGACGCGGCGGCCGGCGTGATCCGGGCGACCTGCACTGACGGACCCCGCAACCCCCTGCTATATACGCATCACGCAATTGGGGATCGGGGACGGGTTCTCGATGTTGACGTGCCGGCGTGGGGAGCGCTGCGGCACGGGATCACTGGGGCTTCCGCGACGAAAGGACGAACAATGCAACACCGAGTAGGCAGGCATCTGTTCAGGGTGGGGGTCGCGGCGCTCGTGCTGGCTCCCGCAGCCTTGGTGACCGGCGTCGTCGGGGGGACCGCGAGTGCGTCCGCGTCGGGCTCGCCGATCACCATCGCCATGATCAGCTCGCTGACCGGTCAGGGGGCCTCGGAGTTCAGCATCGCCCCCGCCGGCTTCAACGCGCGCATCGCGCTGCAGAACGCCGAGGGCGGAGTGAACGGGCACAAGCTCAGCGGCATCGTGCTCGACGACCAGACCAGCCCCACCGGCATTTCGACCGCGGTCCAGGACGCCATCTCGAAGGGGGCGTTCGGGCTGGTGTCGACGAGCCCGCTCTTCTTCCTGGCGGCCAAGATCCCGAACCAACAGGGCATTCCGGTCACCGGCGGGTTCTTCGACGGCCCGGAATGGGGCACGGCGCCCTACAACACGAACATGTTCGCCGCCGACGTCGGCAGCGTGAACCCCGCCTATCCGGTCAACACCGGGATCGGCGCGTTCATGCACTCCCACGGCGGCACCGTCGTCTGCTCGTACGGGTACAGCATCTCGCCGTCCTCGAGCCGGTCGGCGGTCGGCACGGTCGACTCGTTCGTCCACGCCGGCGGGAAGGAGGGGGTGCTCGACACCTCGCTCCAATTCGGCGGAGTGGAGATGACGACGCCGGCGCTCGTGGCCAAGCAGAAGGGCTGCAACGCCTTCTACGCCGGCCTCGACGACAACTCCAACGTCGCGCTGGCCGGGGCGCTGCGCGCCGCCGGAGTCAAGCCGAAGGTGATGGTCTTCCCCACCGGCTACGAACCGAGCCTCGTCAACTCTCCGGCCTGGAACACGGTGCAGGGCGGCTACTTCGACACCACCTTCCGCCCCTTCCAGCTCCCGAACGCGGGGACGGAGCAGATGCAGGCGGCGCTGGAGAAGTACGAGCACTTCAAGTCGAGCCAGTTCCCGTCGTTCAGCCAGTACGAGTCCTGGCTCGGCGCGGACCTCATGATCAAGGGGCTCCAGGCCGCGGGCAACAACCCCACGCGGGCAGGCGTCGAGCACGCGTTGCGGAATCTCACCAACTACACCGGCAACGGGCTGTTGGCGACCCCGATCAACTTCTCGACCATCTTCGGGCACGACCCGGCCAAGTCGTGCGGGTGGTACATGATCGCCGAGAAGCACGGGTTCGTGCCCGCCTCGAGTCAGCCCTTCTGCGGCACGGACCTGCCGGGCACGACCACGGTGTCGGGCGGCTGAGCCGCCAGATCACCGGCCACGTCTGCGGGGGAAGCCGGGCGGCGTCGGCAGACGCCGTGCGCCAGCCCGACCATGGCGAGCGTCGTCGCCATGATGGCCGGCCACCACAGGACGACGTCGTGGGCGCGGCGGTTCCCGAGGGCGAGGCAGAGGACCGACAGGGTCGCGCGGGCCACGAACGGTGACCAGTTCCGGCCGCGCAGGGTGAGCAGGAGCGAGAGAGCGACCACCGGGAAGAAGTAGAAGCCCAGAAGCTCGCTCTCGAGGACGACGCGCAGCGTGAAGGCCAGGGACATGGCGAAGAGGACCGTGGGCAGGTCGTGGCGCCGCCGGCACAGCGCACAGCCCAGCGCCACGGCGGCGACCGTGGCCACGAGCCGCAGCGTGCCGCCGCTGTACATCCCGTGGCCGAGGGCCCGGGCGAAGTGACCGAAGGGCGTGCTCGATTCGCCGGCCGGCAGGTACGGCTGGTCGACGACGGCGTGGAGCGTCCTCGCCTTCGACACGACGAGCTCGGGGAGGACGACGACTGCGGTCGGCAGCGCCAGCGGGAGCACGGCACCGCGCAGGCCACCCCAGCCGAAGCGAGCGACGATCGGAGCCACGGCCAGCAGCGCCAGGGGCTGGCAGGCGACGGCGACCCCGAGCAGCCAGGCCGCCCGGCGCAAACCCGTGCCGCCCGTCCCGGTCGACGGCCAGGGCGGCCCACAGCACGAGCGCCAGCGCGATGCAGTCCTCGGGATGACCCCAGAAGACCGCCGCGCTGACGACCCCGAGACCCGCCACCAGTGCCAGCGCGAGACGACGGGCCTCGGACAATCCCCACGAGCGGGCGATCGCATCGAGCGCGAACAGCACGCTCCCGGCCATCAGCGTCGCCACCGGCGCCAGGATCAGCCCGAACGCCTTGTAGCTCGTCCCCTCGGCGCTGGTCGTGGCGAGGCCGAGCGTGTGGCCGACGACCATGACCGGTGCGAGGAGGAAATCGAATCCTGGGCGGTGCGTCGAGCTGGGAGGGTGGCGCGTACACCGCGGACCAGTGGCCGTGCCCGATGGAGAGGGCCAGCCCGGCGCTGTTCCACAAGTCGCTGTAGGACTGCCAGCCCCGGTGCGCGAGCGTCGCCCAGAGGAACGCGTACGCGAGCCCGGCGGCGGCGAGGAGCACGCACGCAACGACCGGCGCCGACCTGGCGCCGAGCCACGCTGAGACCCGCCGCATCTCCCCCTCTGCCCTCCGGGCTGACCGGTTCACCCCACTGTGGCATCGGCACGTCGGCCCGGACGGATGAGGCCCGACCAGGTTGTCCCTGGTCAGGCCGGACGAGCAGCGAAGAGGCGGGCCGAAGCGGAGGCTCGGGGCTCAGCTGCCCCGGATCACCAGGTCACGCTGACCGGGCGGTGGCGCGTGACGGGCGTGGCGCCGCCGGGTGACGCGCTTGGCTTCGTACATCGCCTCGTCGGCCAGCTGCCTCGTGCGGTCGACGTCGCCGTTCTTCGGGCAGCAGGCGTAGCCGATGCTGACACTGCCGCGTACGCCCCGTGCGTTGACGCGGGAGACCGCGTCTTCGACGCGCCTCACCACCCGGCGCGCGTCGGCGTCGTCCGCCCCCGCGATGACCGCCACGAACTCGTCGCCGCCCGTACGGGCAACAAGGTCGCCGCCGCGCAGGACGCCCGAGACGGCGCGCGCGACGCCGACGAGGATCTTGTCGCCCACGTCGTGCCCGTGGGCGTCGTTGACGTCCTTGAGGTTGTCGATGTCCATGACGAGGATGCCGAGGGCATTGAGGCGCCGATCCCCTTCGAGGAAGAGGGCGAGGCCCCGGCGATTGGCCACCCCGGTCAACGGATCGGAGTTCGCCTGGATCTCGAGCTCGTGGTGGGCCACGGCGTTGCCGAGCGCGAGCTCGACGACGTTGCCCAGGGCGCGGCACCGGGTCACCACCTCGTCGGGGAAGGGCGTGCCGCGGCTCTCGATGCTGACGATGCCGTGCAGCTGCCCGTTCGGGGCGATCGGGACGAAGACGGCATGGGTGACGCCGGATTCGTCCACGGCGGACCGCAGGGTCGGGCCCATCACGGCGCGCTCGAACGCTGCCACCAACGGCCTGTTCGTCGCCAGGACCTGGCTCACGTACGGGTCGTCCTTCAGCAGGCGCGACGTGGGCACGGCTCCCCGGTCGTCGGCCAGCGCCTCCTGCGTGACGACCTCGTCACGCACCCGCAGGTAGCTCACCCGGCTGAACCCGGGGCCGGCGAGCTCGGACATCACCAAGATCCCCTCGCTGATCACCTCCTTGGGATCACGCAGCGACGTCAACGACTGGGTCGCCCCGTTCATCAGGCGACCGAGGCGGGCCAGCTCCGCCGAGTCCCGGACCTCCCCCTCCAGGGAATCGCGCAGCCGGTGGATGGTGACCGAGACCACGACCGACACCGCGGTCCACAGGACGAGGCGGCGGAGGTTGGTCGCCTCGCTGCTGTGCACGGCCACGCCGGCGACGGTGAGGCTGATCATCGCGGCCGTGATGACCACCACGGCGTAGGTACCCGGGTAGTAGAGCGAGATCGCGAGGACCGGGAGCAGCACCAGGACCGAGAGGCCACCGGCCGTGCTCTGCACGGTCGGGCTGGTGCCCCCGGAGATCAGCAGCAGGCAGACCGAGACCAGGTAGGCCAGGGTCGGGACGAGGATGGCCCAACGGGGAAGGCGCTGCCACGGCAACAGGATGGCGAGGACGCAGGCCATGAAGATGGCGAGGCTGGCCCAGTACGCACCGAGGTTGTTGGGCCCGGGCGGCAGAGCGGCGCTGGCCTGGGCGATCGCGGCGAGCGAGGCGAAGATGCAGGCCCGTACGAAGAACTGGTGGCGACGCTGTCCGGCACGTGCCTCGTCATCGTGGTCCGCCATGCCGCCCCCCGGGTGCGCTCGAGCCCAGTAATCCACCTCAGAACTTCGGTACGCCACCCATTCTCCTCTTATAGAGCCAAAAGTACTAATTCGGGAAACGTCACCTTCCGGTCCGGCCGACCCATCGTGAGCTGGGACGACGCCAGATCAGCCATCCCCGTCGTCCGCCAGGGCCTGGAGCAGGCGATCGAGGAACGGGACCTGTCCCTTCAGCAGCTTCACCCTGGCGTCGTTGACGCCGACCCACTCGACCCGGTCGACCTCGGGGAAGTGGCGGATGTTCCCCGATCGTGGTGGCCACTCGAGCTCGAAGGTGTTGCTGGCCGCATGCGACACGTCGAGGTCCCCCTCGAGCGCCCACACCCTGACCCGCTTGCCGCTCGGTTGGGTCAGATCGCCGAGGCGGACGGCATCACCGGGGGGAGGCTCGAGGCCCGTCTCCTCGCAGAACTCCCGGTACGCCGCCGCGAGGGGATCGTCGCCGGCCTCGTACTCCCCCTTGGGGACGGACCACGCCCCGTCGTCCTTGCGCGCCCAGAAGGGCCCTCCGGGATGGGCGAGGAGCACCTCGACGGCACCATTGCCGCTCCTCCGGTACAGCAAGAGCCCTGCACTGTGCGCGCCCATCGTACGAGCATCATCGCACCGACCTCAGCCGCTGCCGTGAAGGCCGAGTTGGATCGCCTTGACCAGCAGCAGGATCACGGCGAGCACGAGGTAGCCACGCAAGGCGTACATGCCGAGCACACGGCCACGCGACCACTTGGGGCGGCTGAGCAGATTGAGCGGGGGCATACGCCAATTGGCGCGCCGCTCCTTGGAGACAGGGAGGCCTGCGGGACGGTGCCTGCGGGCACGGATCAGCACGGCCGCCATGACGACGTAACCGACGAGGAGCACGCCGCCGAGGATCAGGGCCAGATCGGTCACGTTGACGGAGGAGAACAACGTCGTGGCCATCAGGACGAGGGACATCATCAGCAGGATGGACACGATGACGCCGGACACGACGTTCAGCCACGGTCGGTTCACCCAGGGCCCGAGCACCTCCTTGTCGTTGCAGAGCAGGAGGAGGAAGACGGTGGCACTGGGCAACAACACGCCGGCCAGGGCCTGGACGCCGGTGGTGATGACCCCGAGCGGCGCACCGGGGATGATGACGATGGTGGCCGCCACCAGCACCATGGCGCTGAACATGCCGTAGAAGAACTTCGCGTCACGGAAGCTGCGGTGCAGCGAGTGGTGGGCGCCGAACACGTCACCGAACGCGTACGAGGTGGAGAGCGTCACCGCCGCCGCCCCGATGATCGACGCGTTGAGCAGGATGACGGCGAACATCGTCCCGGCCGCCCGGCCCACGTAGTGCTGGAGGCCCTGGGCGACGCCACCGGCGTTGGTGAAGTGCCCGGCCAGGGGAGTGCCGGAGAACGCGGACGCCACGATCCCCATGAGCAGCGCGGCCGCGACGACCACGACCACCGACCCGACGATCGTGTCGGCCCGCTCGTAGTTGATCCAACGAGGGGTGATCCGCTTGTCGACGATGTTCGACTGCTGGAAGAAGAGCTGCCACGGGGCGACGGTGGTGCCCACGATGGCGATGATCAGGAGCACCGAGGTCGAGTTGAATCCCCCCTGCACGCCCGGGGTGACCAGGCCCTTGAAGAACGCATCGGCCGGCGGGTGGCTCATGACCGCCAACGGGATCACCAAGAAGTTGGCGAACACGAAGACGAACATGAAGCGCTCCCAGCGGCGGAAGCTCCCAGTCGCCGTCATGGCGATCAGCAGGATCGCCGCGATGGGCACCGAGACGTATTCGCTCACGCCGAAGTACCCGAGGGCGAGGCTGACACCGATGAACTCGGTGGCGATGGTGAGGAAGTTGAGGATGAAGAGGTCGCCGACGGAGAAGGCCCCCCAGAACTTGCCGAACCGTTCGTTGATCAGCCGGGCGTGGCCCACGCCGGTCACGGCCCCGAGACGCACCACCATCTCCTGGTTCACGATGAGCACCGGAATGAGGAGCGGCAACGTCCACAGGAGGCTGAGGCCGTAGTTCTGGCCCGCCTGCGAGTACGTGGCGACGCCGCCCGCGTCGTTGTCGCCGACCATCACGATCAGGCCCGGACCCATGATGGCGATCAGCGTCAGGAGGCGGGCACCCCACGAGCGGCGGGCGGCCGTGTCGTGCTGGCGGATGGTGCCGAAGGCGCCCTGGATGTCGCCGACGTGCGCCTCGTCGAGAACGGCGGTGGCGCCGTCGATCTCCTGCGGTTCGGGCATGGGTCACCTCCTCCGTGGTTCGCTCGCTCTGGGGGACTGGCCTGCAGGTCGTGGTGGTTCGCGTCGGTGCTCCCGCGGTGCGGGGCACGGTGGTCGCGGGCCGACGGACGCCGTCGGCTCGGCTGCCGTCAGGAGGCTGCTGGGCCCGTCGGGCACAACGGGCGGAGGGGCTAGGGGTGCGCCCTCGCCGGGGGTCTTCGTCGCCAGAACACGCTCACTCCTCGGCCGCCGTCATGCCGTAGTCACGCCGGAATCCGGTCGGGAGGAGGAGCTCGAGCACGTCGTCGACGGTGATGACGCCGAGGATCCTCGCGTGGTCGGAGTCGAGGACGGGCACGACGGTGAGGTTGAAGTCCGACATCTTCCGCACGACCGCGCCGAGGTCCCAGTCGGGGTGCACGTGTCCCACCTCGGTCGTGGCGACGTCGTTCAGCCGTGCCTCGGGCGGGCTCTGGACGAGATGGACGGCGGAGACCGTGCCCGTGACCCGCCCACCGGCGCCGGTGACGAACACGACGGACAGCGCTTCGCGTGGCACCGTGCTCGTCCGGATGGCCTCGATCGCCTTGGTCACGCTCGCGTCGCCCGCCACTTGGAGGAAGTCCGGGCTCATCAGCCCGCCTGCCGTCTCGGGGTGGTAGTGCAGCAGTGACCGAACCTTCCTGCGCTGGGGTTCGGGTAGCAGCTCGAGGATCGGCGCCCGCCGCTCCTGATCGATCTCCGAGATCAGGTCGGCGGCGTCGTCGGCGGCCATGGCACCGAGGAGTTGCGCGGCGTCGGCGTCGGAGCGGGCCTCGACGAACTCGACCTGGTGCTCGGGGTCGAGCTCCTCGAAGACGTCCGCCTCGAGGGCCGGGTCCTGGCCGACCGCCTCGATGATCTCCTCGCCCTCCTCGTGGGACGCCGCCTCGACGAGGTCCGCGATCCGGGCGGGATGCAGGCGCGCCAGCTTGCGGTAGGGGATCCGCAGCCGGGCCGTCGGCACGTGCGACACGAACGGCTCGATGCTGCCCCAGTCGACGATGGCGCCGGGTGACGAGCGCTGGCCGAGCCGGCCGGGGAGGAGGCGACGCAACGTCCCGCGCGCGGTGGGGTCGACGCCGACGACCTCCCAGCCGTCCTCGGTGCGCGCCAGCTCGATCTCGTTGGCCCGGATGATGCGGCCGCCGACGAGGTTCATCAGGTGGCGCGCCATGAGGTCCTGGGCCAGCAGGAGCTCGCCCGGCCGTCGTTCGAAGCGGCGGAGATCCACTTTGGCGCCGTTGAAGGTCACCCTCCCGGGCTGCATGTCGGAGATCTTCCGGACGGGCACGAAGAGCTCACGCCCCCCGATCTTCACGACGAGCCCGGTGACCGGCGGGTGCGGGCTGTCGCCGATGCGCACGATGAGGTCCTGGACCCGTCCGAGCCGGTCACCGGTCGCGGCGTCGGCGAGCGGGCTCTTCAGGAGGCCCGACAGGTGGAGGAGCTCAGTCGCCACGTCGCCCTGCGATGTCGACGCCGACCACCCCCGAGTCGTAGGCGAAGACACCCTCACCCTCACGCCGCACGGTGCCAGTCTGGCCCAGCGCAGCCGGCGGTCGCTCCATTTCCCCATCTGCAGCCCACGTTGCGAGCGGATGACCCGCCCCCGGGCGGTGCCGGACCTTGACTGCCATTGCAGGGTCGGGGTCGCTAGGCTGGCGCTTCGTTCCGGCCGCCCAATCCGGAGCCGTCTCGGGGGCACGGGCGTCGACCAGAACGAGCGGTCGCACGTCGAACACACCACTGCGCCATGAGTCCTCCCAACCCCGAGAACGATCCCGTCCAAAAAGGCCTGCACCAGCTGGGACAGCAGATCGACCAGGCGGGATCCGGCACCGAGGCGCCGGCCCCGCCCGGGACGGGATCCACGCCGGCCGACCCCGTCGACAACCCCGTCGAGAAGGGCCTGCACGAGCTCGGTCGCCAGATCGACGAGGCGAACCAGACCGGTCGTGGCAAGAAGCGGAAGGGGCACGGCCGGGAAGAGGCCGCTGCCGGCGGCGGCGCCGCTGCTGCCGGCGGCGCCACGCGCCGCGGCCCCGCCCACGCCGCGCCCAAGAAGCGCTCGCGCAAACGCACCTTGGCCTGGGTGGCCGGGAGCCTCTTGCTGGTGCTCGTGCTGATCGCGGGCTCGGTCGCCGGCTACGGCTGGTACCTGAACCACGAGATCCACCGCATCGACCTGCGCAACCTCACCTCGGCCCCCGTCAAGGGCGCCGACGCCGGCACGGAGAACATCCTGATGATCGGCTCGACCGATCGTTGCGCCCTGAAGGTGCAGAACCCCGCCTACGGGCTGTGCTCCCAGGGTGTCAACGGCGTCAACAGCGACGTCGTGATGATCCTGCATCTCAACCCGGCGAACAACTCGTTGTCGATCCTGTCGGTCCCCCGTGACCTGTTCATCCCCAACGCCCGGTCCAGCGGGGCCAACAAGATCGACGCCGGTCTGTACCAGGGCCCCGATCAGCTCATCAACGCGATCGAGGAGGACTTCGGGATCCCGATCCAGCACTTCGTCGAGCTGAACTTCGACAGCTTCATCAACGTGGTGAACGCGCTCGGCGGGATCAAGATGTACTTCCCCGAGCCGGTCTTCGACGCCTACTCGGGGCTCAACATCCAGACGACGGGTTGCATCCCGCTCGATGGTGTCCACGCGCTGCAGGTGGTGCGGGCGCGCCACCTGCAGTACAAGGGTCCCGGCGTCACGACGACGGACCCGAACTACTGGCCCTACGAGAACCAGAGTGACATCGCCCGCATCCGGCGCGACCACGAATTCCTCCGCGTGCTCGCCACCGCGGTGAAGGCCAAGGGCCTGAGCAACCCCATCACCGACGAGCAGCTCGTGTCGGGCGTCGTCGGTCAGCTGACGGTCGACTCGGGCTTCTCGGCCAGCGACATGATCAGCCTGGTCCTCGGCTTCCACAACGTCAACGTGAACGCGTCGCCCCAGCTGACGCTGCCGGTCGCGGTGGACCAGTTCGGCAGCTACATCTACGAAGGGGGCAACTACGGGGACATCGAGTTCCCGGCGCAGCCGCAGGACCGCACCACCATCGACCAGTTCCTCGGCCTGACCTCCAACAACGACGACACCTACTCGGGTGGCGCTCTCCCGGCACCGTCGACGGTGACCGTCTCGGTCGTCAACGGCTCCGGCGCCTACAACCAGGCGACCGACACCTCGCAGAGCCTGCAGGCCCTCGGCTTCAAGATCGGGACCATCGGCGACGCCACACCCGTCGGGCAGGAAGCCGAGACTGTGGTGTACTACTCGTCGAAGACGCCCGCCGAGCTGGCGGCGGCGCAGGCCGTCGCCAACTCCATGACGGGCGCCGTCATCATGGCCGAGGACCCCAACCAGGTGAAGCCTGGCTCGCAGGTCACCGTCGTGACCGGGACCCAGTTCAGCGTCAACGCGCCGCCCGCCACCTCCACCCCGACCTCCGTCGGCGGTGCCGTGGTCACCCCGGCGCAGCCCACCACCACCACGACGACCACGACCCCCTCGTCGGGAAACAGTGGAGCGTTTGCCGCCCCGACGCAGACGGTGGAACCGCTCCAGCCCTGGGACCCGCGCTCGTGCACGCCGAGCGGCGGCGAGGGAACCTGACCCTCAGAGGTACTGGCCGACCCGTCGTGGGACGGCACGGGCCTGCACCGGCTCGGTCCCGTCCCGGATGGCGACCAGTTCGGCGAGCGAGTAGCCGGCCTGGGGCCGTGCCGGCAGGTCGCGCCCGAGCCATGCCCGCGCCTCGGTCTCGCCGAGGGCGCCCACCTCGATTTCGGCGATGCAGCGACCGGGCCGGGCGATGGCGGCGTGCAGCGAGGTCAGCGGCTCGTTGGTCGTGAGGGCCACGAGGAGCGACAGGCCCTGGCCGAGGAGGCCGTCGGTGAGGTTGAGCAGGCGGGCCAGGCCTTGGCCAGAACGGTCCTTGGCCGTGGAGGCGATCAGCTCGTCGCAGTCCTCGAGCACGAGGAGTCGAGCCCGGGAGGATTCGTCCTCGTCACCCTCGCCGAGCGCGATGTTCAGCAGGTAGTCGGAACTTTCGAAGAGCCGCTCGGGGTCGAGCACGTAGTCGAACTGGCACCAGGACCGCCAGGCGTCGGCCAGCGCGCGCAGTGCGGTCGTCTTGCCCGTGCCCGGCGGCCCGTGGAGCAGCAGCAGCTTGCCCGGGAGGGCGTCGCGCGTCATCGACATCAGGTTGTCGAGCGCCGACGCGCTGCCGTTCGCATAGTTCCGGCGGATGGCGGCCCACTCCTGGACCCGCAACGAGCGCTCGGTGCGCACGGGGCCGCGCTGGCCGAGATGCCAGAACCCCACGTCGGCCTTGTCACGGTCGATGGTCGGGGCGACCTGGGCGTCGCGGGTGGCCCGCTCGAAGACATCCCTGGCCAGTTCCTGGGACTCGGCGGCCACCGACACGCGGGCGTTGCCGTGCTGCCACCGGGTGGCGCACAGGATCCAGCCCGGTCCGGCCGCCAGGACCGACCGGTCGCCATCGTTCTGCGCGACCCGGGTCGGTGTGGTGCCCGGCGGCATCAGGGGCGCATCCTCCCGGACGCGCGCCAAGAAGCCGCTCTGTGCGAACGGGTGGGAGCCTGAGATGTGCTGCTCGATGAACAGCAGGTCGATGGCGTCGTTGACGGTGTCACTGTCGTTGATCGCCAACAACCGCTGCGGCGAGCGGTGGATGTCGTTCATTGCTCTGTCTCTACGTGCGTCTGCGCACGGTCGGGGCCACCCGAACGGTTCGGGTCGGCCTGCTCTTCGTCGGTGTTGCCTCGTGTGTCGTCCGGTGGCGCTCAGCGCCACCAACGGCTCACCCTCCGACGAGGCGCGTTGGCAGGCACGGAGCACACCCGGCTTGGTCCCGTCGGGCGGGCGTGGGTGCGGTCGCAATGCTCATAGCCTGTGAACTGTGAACGACCCCACCCCCGTTGTCAACGAGCTGGTGCGACGACGCAAGGACGTTGCGCGGCGCCAAGCGGCTCAGGCGAAGATCTCGCCGCCGTTCGTATCGAGCGCCTGCCCGGTCATGGCGCGGCTCAGGTCCGAGGCGAGATACACGATGGAGCCCGCCACGTCCTCGTCGCTCGGGATCCGACCCAGCGGCACGCGGGCGTTGAGCTCGTCGACCACCACTTGGGCGGGGACGTCCCGGCCGATCGACGTCATCTCGATGTACATGTCGACAGAGGGGCCCGCCATCCAGCCCGGCACCACGGCGTTGACGCGGATGTTGACGGGGCCGAGCTCGTCGGCCAACACCCGCGTCGCCGTCAGGAGCGCCCCCTTCGAGATCGCATAGCCACCCTGTCCCGGCTGGGGCTGGCGGGCCACCATGGACGCCACCATCACCACGGAGCCGCCGCCGCGCCGGCGCATGAAGGGCACCGCCGCCCGGGTCATCTGCAACGACCCGAAGACGTTGACGTCCATGATCTTGCGCCACACGGTGAGGTCGACGTCCTCGAAGCTCTGGAAGACGTCCGGCCGGAACGCGTTGTTCACCAGCACGTCGACGCCGCCGAACTCTTCTGCACCGGCCGCCATCAGGCGGGCGCAGGCGTCGGGGTCCACGATGTTGGTCGGCACGGCGATGGCGCGTGCCCCGGCCGACGACACCTCGGCCAGGACGTCGTCGAGGCTCGACTGACGGCGGGCGGCCAGCACCAGGTCGGCGCCGTGGGTGGCCAGCGCCCGCGCCGCCTGGCGTCCGAGGCCGGGGCCGACGCCCGACACCACGCACACCTTGCCCGACAGGAGCCCGGTCGCGGCGGCCTCCCCGCTCTGCACCTTGCCCTCTGCGCTCGTCATGGGGCGCAGCGTAGGGCAGCGGGCGGCGGCCATCCGCGCCGCTGTCACACGAGCCTGAGATGATCGGCGACAGGGTTGAGTAAAAGGAGGATCATGGCCATTTGTTCGCACTGTGGCGGCGAGATGACCGATGGAATCAGCTGCCTGACCGACCCCGTCGTGATCGCCGGGAAGCCCTACGCCCCGGTCCGCTGGGGCCAGGAGCTCCGGCCGCGGCATCGCTACGAGCCCGAGGAGTGCCGGGACTGCGGGACGCCGCTCGGCGGGGTGCACCATCCGGGTTGCTGCATCGAGCGCTGCCCCGTGTGCCACGGGCAGGCCATCGGCTGCGGCTGCCTGAGCGAGCCGCTCTGCACCTTCGAGGGATCCCGGGCAGGCCGGTGCCGCTCCCACGTCCTGCGCCGCGTGGGCTGGCGTTGAGCCTCAGTCGTCCGCGCCCGGCGCCCGACCCGATCGCCTGAGCAGCGCCTCCCACGGTCGGAGGCGCGCGCCGAGCGGGGTGAGCGCCGCCGCGACCCGCCCCAACAGGGCGCCCTGGGCGGCCGCCAGACATTCGCCGACGGCGGCGTAGAGGGCTGCGGCGTCCGAGGGTCGGTGGCCGTGCCCCGACGCATGGGCCAGGTCCCACGCGTGCAGGTGCCACTCGCAGGCGGCCGTGCCGGCGTGCAGGCCGGCGGTGACCGTCCCCCGCGGGTACCCGTAGGGAAGGTCCCACCGAGCGGGCAGGCGGGCACGGTAGGCGCCGGCCCGGGCGGCGAACCGGCGCGCCGCCTCCGGGCCCGAGAGTCCGGACAGCCCCTCGAGCTCGGCCGCGTTGCGTACCGCCAGCTCGGTCACGGCGAAGGGGGCCGCGCCGTCACCCCGCTCGGCCCGGTCCAGCCAATCGTGATACCACCCGGCCACGGCGAGGACGTGCCGGGCCAGTTCCTGGGCGGTCCACTCGCCACAGGCGACACGGCCCCAGGCGTCGGGCCCCAACGTCCTCGCCAGCGCGGCGAACGCGTCGACCCCCTCGTCGTACAAGTTCAGGACGGTGTCGCGGGGAACGCCAGGCATCGCGGCGGACGTTAATCCTCCCGGTGCCGGTGCCGGTGCCGTTGCCCACGGTGCGGGCGTTCCCTAGGTTGTGACCCACCGATGATCGACGCGGCCGCTCACCGAGCAGCAGTGGTCGACACCGTCGCTGTGCGGCCGCTGGACGGTCCAAGACGTGCTGGCCCACATGACCGCCCTGGCCAAGGTCACCCCCACCTCCTTCTTCCCCAACCTCGTCGGCTCGGGATTCAACCTCCGCCGGATGCAGGCGAAGGACATCGCCACCGAGAAGGGGGCGTCGGGGGCCGAGACACTCGCGCACTTCGAAGACGTGCTCGCCTCGAGGCGGCCGCCGGGCCTCAAGAACACGATCCTCGGCGAGACGATCGTCCACGCGGAGGACATCCGTCGGCCGTTGGGCCTCCGGCGGTCCTATCCCACGAGCGCGGTGGTGCAGGCGGCGGACTTCTACAAGGGCTCCAACCTCTTCCTCGGCACGAAGCGCCGGATCACCGGGGTCATGCTGCGGGCCACCGACGTCGACTGGGCCCACGGGTCGGGGCCGGAGGTGGCCGGGCCCATCCTGGCCATCCTGATGGCGATGACGGGGCGCGAGGCGGCGCTGGACGATCTGTCCGGGGCCGGTGTCGCGATTCTGCGGGAGCTCGCGTAGACCTCGATCGGGTGGACTGCCCTAGAGTCCGCCGGCCGCGACGGCGACACCGACGGCGACGAGGATGATGCCGCCGACGCGCCCACCCCAGCTGCCGAGGCGCGGGCCGAGGCGCTGGCCGAGCTCGAGCCCGACCAACGTCAGCCCGATGCTCACCATCCCGATGACCACCGCGGCCACGACGACGTTCACGTGGTACGTGCCGAGGGCGAACCCGATGGCCAGGTTGTCGATGCTCAGCGCCGCACCGAGGACGAGCAGTTGCCCGAGACCCGGACCGTCGAGCTGCCTGTCCTCGATCTCCTCCGGCGTGCCGGAGCGGAAGTCCTGCACGAGGGCATAGATCCCGGCCAGGCACAGGACGAGGCCGGCCACGAGCTTGGTGTGGCCACCCAGGGAGCGGGCCACCGTGTCCCCGACCAGCAGGCCGAGCAGCGGCATGGCCGCCTCGAACAGGCCGAAGACGACCGCCACCCGGAGGCGCAGGCGCCGACCCGTGCCGGAGACACCGAGGGCCGTCGCCGCACCGAAATTGTCCAAGCCGACCGAGAGGGCGACCAGCAGCAGTGCGAGCACGGACGGATGCTAGGGATATCGACAACCTCTCGAGTCGAATGCCTCGAGCAGCGATAGATCCCCGAGCGCGACGGCACCTCGTCGAACTCCTTGCGCAACTTGGCCAGGATCGTCCGCGGTCCCCAGCCCCGGATGCACGGTTCGCATCGACATGATGCGAGCTTCGATGACGGCAGAGCGCTGGTGCGGACAACGGTCGGACTTGGAGCTCTTCTCTGCCAGCGCCCCGATCCCGTCGTTGGCATAGCGAAGGAGCCACCGGTGCAAGGTTCTGCGGTCCACCCCGTGGCGGGCGGCCACGTCGGTCACCGTGGCGCTGGTGTCGAGCACCTCTCGGACGGCGAGATAGCGCTGCTCAAGCATCGAAAGCTCCGCTAGTGCCATGACGGCCTCCTGGGCTCGGGTGGCAGACACGGGTACCGGAGCCAGAGTGAGACAGACCTACCGAACTCTCACACGTGGAGTCAGGCCCACGCAGTGGAGGTGAAGGGACTCGAACCCTCGACCTACGGCTTGCAAAGCCGCCGCTCTTCCAGCTGAGCTACACCCCCGGGTGAAGGACGTCGGGCTACCGGGAAGGGCAATTGTAGAGCCTCTGCCGTTTGCCCCCCGATGTAGGGTGCGCCCCCGTGGACGCCCGCACCTTCCTCGGCATGGAGCCGGACGGTGACGACCTGCACTGGCGCATGCCGCGTGGTGCCCCAGCTGACGACCCCTGGCAACTTCCTGTTCGGGGGATGCGGCCTCGGCGGCGCTCTGGTGGCGCTCGAGGCCGCGTCCGGGCGACCCACGGTGTGGGCCACGGGTCAGTACCTGTCCTACGCGCTGGTCGGCTCGGAACTGCAGTGGGAGGTCACGCTCGCCGCCGTCGGCGGACACGTCACACAGGGGCGGGCGGTCGGCCGGGTCGAGGGGCGCGAGATCCTGACCGTCAACGCTGCACTGGGGACGAGCGAACTCGAGATGAGCGGCGTGTGGGTCGAGCCGCCCGAAGTGCCGCGCCCCGAGGAATGCCCCCCGCGGTTCCTCCCCGAGATCTTTCGCAACACGATCATGGACAGCATCGAGGTCCGATCGGCCAAGGGGCGGACGTTCGAGGAGATGGACGGCACGCCCGGGAACCCCGATTCTGCAATGTGGGCCCGGGTCCCGGGCCATCTCACCCCGTCGGCAGCCACGCTGGCCATCGTCGGTGACTATGTGTCCGGCGCAGTCTCGCAGCCGATCGGGCGGCGGGCCATGGGCCGCAGCCTCGACAACACCGTTCGCATGGTGCAGCTGAAGCCGACCGAGTGGGTGCTCTGCGACATCCGCATCCACGCTCTCGTCGGCGGCTACGCCCAGGGCATCGCCTTCCTCTGGTCCGAGGACGGAGACCTTCTCGCCACGGCGAGCCAGTCCATCGCGGTGCGCCTGTGGCCGGAGGACGGGGTGCTGCCCCGCTGAACGACGGGTGCCGATGACCATCCGTGCGGCGGAGCGGCGAAACTGGGTGCATGGCTCGTCATGCCACAGCCCAGGGCCGCAGGCCCTGGCGCCTGCTGATCCTGGCCTTCGTCGCGCTGGCCGCGATCGGCGCGTTCGTGGGGCTGAGCCACGGGTCCACCAACGGGCCACACCCGCGGCTCGGCGATCCGCGTTCCTCCACGACGACATCGACATCGACCAGCACCACGTCGGCGTCCACCGCCACGACGGCCGGCCTGCCACTTCCCGCCGGGCCCGGATTCATCGCCGGTCAGGTGACCGCGGTGGGCGACTCGGTGATGCTCGACTACCAGGACCCGCTCAAGGCCTCCATCCCCGGGATCCAGGTGGACGCATCGGTGAGCCGGCAGTGGACCGAAGGAGAGTCGATCCTTGCGGGGCTGAAGGCCCAGGGGCAGCTCGGCGCACTGGTCGTCGTGGGGCTCGGCACCAACGGCCCGATCACGGCCACCGACGTGGACGACATGATGGCGATCCTGCACGGTGCGTCGCGGGTGGTCTTCGTCAACGTCCACGTCGACCGACCGTGGCAGGGCCCCAACAACGCCGTCCTGGCCGGCGCAGCCGCGAGGTATCCCAACGTCGTCGTCGCCGATTGGTCCACGCTGGCGGCGCAGAACCCACAGTGGTTCGGAGCGGACGGCGTCCACCTCGGCATCGACGGCCCGGGGGCCGCAGCGTTGGCAAAGCTGGTGGCCACCACGCTCGCCAACGGCTGACCGGATGGGCCCTGCTGGCGGAGGGTGCAGGACCGTGGTGTAGCTTTTATCCTCCTCCGAGGACCGGTCCGGATCGGGGGCTATAGCTCAGTCGGTTAGAGCGCAGCACTGATAATGCTGAGGTCGCTGGTTCGATTCCAGCTAGCCCCACCACAGCTCCCAGGTGAAGAGACAGTCGTCACGCGCGGGTGGCGGAGGCGACGCGACGATCCGGTCGCCTATTCCGCTCGGAGCAGCAGCGAGGGAGGGGTCCGAGCAGCGAGCAGCCCCGGAACGATGGCGACGACGTTGGCCAGCACGAGCGCACCGAGGGCGACGACGGTGATGAGCCTCGCGGGGACGGTGGGATAGGGAACGGCGTAGATCTCCTTGGCGAACAGGGTCCACAACCAGCGTCCGCCCACGATGCCGAGCGGCACGCCCACGGCGATACCCACCACCGCGGCCACCGATGCCTGCCAGGTCACCGTGGCCAGCAATTGGCGCCGAACGAAGCCGAGCGTCTTGAGCAGCGCGAGGTCCCGTCGGCGACGCCGCACCGAGGCCACGAGGGTCAGGCCGAGGGCGATGAGCATGCCGAAGACCAAGCCGAGCGCGAGCACACGCGCAAGCTGCTCGTCGAGCCGTTGTTGACGATCTCTGCCGGTCGCTGCACACCGATCACCGTGAAGGTGCCGTTCGCGTTCGGATCCACTGCGAGCGCCTGGGTCGTTGCCCGCGCGATCTGTTCCAGCGCCGCACGGCCCGCCGCGGGGCTCACGCCACGTCGTAGCCGAACCGCGGCAAGGGCGGGACCGTTCAGGTTGGGATCAGGATTCTGGAGGGTGCGACGGAAGGCAGCCGGCGCAGCATCGTCCTCCACGACGGCCCCCGTGCCCATCGAAGGGTGCAGTGTGGCGGCATTGCCGATCGCCGGGAGCGTGGCGGTGCCGACGATCCGCAAACGCGTCGGCGGGATGTACTCGGGAGCGTCCTTGGCCGCGCCATAGGACAGGACGACGCTGTCCCCCACCTGCTTGTGGAGCTCGGCCAGGGTGGCGGAGCCGAGGACGATCTCGCGGGTCCCCGTGAGGGACTGGCCGGAGACGATGGGGGGCGAGAAGGCCGCTCCGGCCCCGACGCGCAAGAGCGGGACCGTCTGACCGTCGAGCTGTGCGTCCGCGTAGTTGAAGCCGGTCCACGACGCGACGACGGGGCCGTGGTCCAGCATGCGCTGCGCGACGGGCGGCACCTGCCCGCCCCCCACCTCGACGAGCGCGTCGTCCCAGTTCCATCCGTAGAGGGCCGGGTGTGTCACGAGCGTGTTGAGGCCGCTCCCGAACGTGAGCGTCGACACCAGGACGGTCACGGCCAGAACGGACCCGACCAGAGCGGAGCGCACGGGCACGGCGGTCCGGCCACGTCCTCGTTCGAGCGCGAAGCGGACGCCCGTGACGGCCGAGATCGGCATGCCCGCGGCGGCGACCGCGGCGGCGACCCGTGATCTGCTCCGTGTGGCTTCTCCCATCGGTGCGACCCGTTGTGGAGCAACCCGGTAGGCCACGCCCAGCGCGATCGCACCGAGCGTCGACACCAGGACGGCGCAACCGATGCCGACCACGGTCCAGTCGACCGAGAAGCCTGGTGACGGATCGACGGCGCGGACCGCACCGATCGGCGCGAACGGCGAGAGCGCCAAATGCGACCACGATCGCGAGGGCTGCCCCGGCCAGGACGGCCGCGAAGGGACACAGGAACGAATCGGCGATCGTCTGACTCGGGCTGCCGCCCAAGGCCCTGAGCACCCGCAAGTCCTCCCGGCGCGACGAGGCGATCCGTCCGATGGTCAGTCCCGCGAGGAGCAGGGCCGCCAATCCGGCAACGATGCCGAAGACGCCCGCCGCGATCGACTCGGGCTTGGTCGCCGTCTCGACCCGGGTCGTCACCACCGACGTGACGTGGAAGCTGTAGATCGCGTTTCGGGGGAGGAGGCCGATGATCTCGCGTTCGACCGTGGGCACGTTCGCACTCCAGTGCACCAGGCGAAGCTGGTAGGTGGGGTACATGGCCTGATGGTCCGCGAAGAGGCGTCTCGTCGTCGCCGGGGTGAAGAGGATGTTCGTCCAATTCTGGTCGATGTCGTCAGTCACCACCTGGTCGTTGGGCACCACGATGCCGACCAGCGTGGAGCGGAACACGCCGACGGGTCGCTCGCTGGACGTGCCGAACCCGACGGAATTGATCTGCGCCAACGAGTAGGTCCCGATCGTGAAGCGTTCGCCGACGTGCCAGCCGAGCGACCGCGCCGCGGCAACGGTCACCATGAACTGGTCGGACCGGTCGGGATCGGGGAGCCGCCCCTGTGCCACGGCCGGCTGGTCCTGGTCGAAGAACACACCGTTGAGGCTGCCGACCGGGGTCACCTGCCCGTCTGCGCGACGTCATGCAGGTGGGAGATCTCGCCGGTCACTTTGGCGGAGTAGCTCCGCGCCAGATCGTTGCCATGATTGAGGTAGATGTTCACGTCCAGGTCCGACGCGTGCGAACGCACCAAGTAGGTCGGATAGGCCGACTGGGTCCGCCGTGCCCCCGCGACGGCCGCCATCCCGAGGCCGCCGAGGAGCCCTACGAGGAGGACGATCGACACATAGCCGAACCAATTCTCGGCGAGCGTCGTCCGCACCCGGTACCAGGCAACGGTCAGCACCGATTGACCTCGGAAGCTGGCTTCGCCTGGCACTGTCACCTGATCGATCCTTAGCTCGACGTCGAAGCTGCCTCTGCTTCTCGGCCCCCTGCCCTCCCAAGCTTGCCCCCTGACGGATCTTCAGCCCAGGGTGCCAGCCCGTGAGGGCCACGGTCGTGCCACCACTACCACGGGCTGGACCTCTCGCGCTTCGCCCCGGCGACGCTGGACCCGGGGTCGGCATGAGCGGCAGCGACAGCTTCCAGCCGGGCAATACACCGCTGCGCGCCACGACGAAGATCGACTGGGTCAGGGTCTGGCAGTACTGACGTAGACACGTT
>CAVQCO010000008.1:0-164543 GCA_963711065.1 uncultured Acidimicrobiaceae bacterium | reverse complement strand
TCCTCCTCGCCGAAGGGCCCGACGGCGCTCAGCGTGCGTGGTGCCTCCGCCAGCTGGGCGGCGACGTCGCGCACCTGCGCCGCGGTCGACCAGGTCGATCCGGGCCAGGACCTCGTCGACGGAGAGCACCTCGCCGTGCAGCAGCAGCGACGAGCCGATGCGGCTCATCCGGGCGCCCGAGTCCTCGCCCGAGAGCAGGAGCTCGGCCCGCAGGTAGCCCTTGGCCACGGCCAGCTCGCGTTCGGTGACGCCGTCGCCGGCCAGCAGCTCGAGCTCTCCGCTGACGATGCGCAGCACCTCGTCGACGTGCTCGGGCGCGGTCCCCACCACCACGGCCAGGGAGCCCGCGTCCTCGTAGGCCGCCCGTTCCGACCACACCGAGTAGGCGAGGCCGCGCTGCTCGCGCACCTTCTGGAACAGGCGGCTCGAGAGCCCTCCGCCCAGCACGTGGTTCAGGACCGCCAGCGCCCAGCGCCGCTCGTCGAGGCGCGGGACCGAGCGCATCCCGTAGACGAGGTGCGCCTGCTCGGTCGGCCGGCGCGCCACGTCGAGGGGGACGACGTCGGCGGCGGGTGCGGTGCGGTCCGGGGCGCGCCCCCGCCGGACCCGGCGAAGCGCCGCTCCAGGTCGGCCGCCACGGACTCGTGCCGGCAGTCGCCGGCGACCGAGACGACCATGTTGGCCGGCCGATAGTGGCGCTCGAAGAAGGTGCAGATGTCCTCGCGCGTCGTCCGGCGGACCGACGACGCCGTGCCCAGGGTGTCGCGCCCGAGCGGGTGGTCCGGGAACAGGGCCGACTGCCAGCGCTCGGACGCCAGGTCCGCCGGCTCGTCCGCGTGCATCAGGATCTCGTCGAGGATCACGGTCCGCTCCGCCTCGATGTCCTCGGGGCGCAGAGCGGGCTGCCACATGATGTCGCTCAGGATGTCGAGGCCGAGCGCCAGGTCGGCGGAGAGGAGGCGCACGTAGAAGGTCGTGTACTCCTTGGTGGTGAAGGCGTTGCAGTCGCCCCCCACCTCGTCGAGCTCCTCGGCGATGGCGGCGGCGGACCGGGCCGCGGTGCCCTTGAAGAGCAGGTGCTCCAAGAAGTGCGACGCCCCGGCGAGCTCGCCGGGCTCGTCACGCGAGCCGGTGCCGACCCAGTAGGCGACCGCCACCGAGCGGACGTCCGCCATGGTCTCGGTGACCAGGCGGATGCCGCACGGCAGGACGGACGTCTCGATCAACGACGGCGGGAACGCCCGCGCGAGGAGCGACGGTCGTTGCCGCGGTCACCGCGGTCACCGCGCTCACCGCGGTCGCCCCTGTCGCCCTCGGCCGCCCCTGGGCCGAGGTCACCCAGGTCCGCGACCAGCTCGGCCTCGAAGGCGTCCTCGAACGAGGGCGCCGACGACGACGCGGCGCCCGCCGCCGCCCTCGGCGCGGTGTCCCCGTTGCCCGCGTCCCGGCCACCAACGGACTGGGGCGCGCCCTCGGGCGCCGCCGCCAGCGACAGCGACACCTTGCCCTGCGGGTCGATGTCGTCCACCCGCACCTCCACCGACTGCCCCAGGACGAGGACGTCCTCGACGTTGTTGATGCGCTTGCCGCCGGCGAGCGAGGACAGCTTGGAGATGTGGAGCAGGCCGTCGCGGCCCGGCAGCACGTTGACGAAGGCACCGAACTTGGTGATGTTGACCACCTTGCCGGCGTAGACGACGCCGACCTCGGCGGTCGGCGGGTCGAGGATGAGCGAAATGCGCCGACGTGCCTCCTCGACGGCATTGCCGTCCTTGGCGCCGATGGTCACGGTCCCGACGACGCCGTCGTCGTCCACCGCGATGTCGGCCCCGGTCTCCTGCTGCAGCGTGTTGATCACCTTGCCCTTGGGCCCGATCACCTCGCCGATCTTGTCGATCGGGATCTCCATGGACACGATCTTCGGCGCACTGTTCGCCACGTGGTCGCGCGGCTCGGCGATGGCGCCCGCCATCACCCCGAGGATGACGAGGCGCGCCTCCTTGGCCTGCAGGAGGGCCTTGGCCAGCACGTCGGCCGGCAGGCCGTCGATCTTCGTGTCGAGCTGCAGTGCGGTGACGGCGTCGGCCGTGCCGGCCACCTTGAAGTCCATGTCGCCGAAGGCGTCCTCGGAGCCCAGGATGTCGGTCAGCGTCACGTAGGTCCCGCCCTCGTAGACGAGCCCCATGGCGATCCCGGCCACCGGCGCCTTGATCGGGACGCCCGCCGCCATGAGCGACAGCGTCGACCCGCACACCGATGCCATGGACGTGGAGCCGTTGGAGGAGAGCACGTCGGAGACGACGCGCAGCGTGTAGGGGAACTCCTCTTCGCTCGGCACCACCGGCAGCAGGGCCCGCTCGGCCAGCAGCCCGTGCCCGATCTCGCGGCGCTTGGGGCCTCGCATGAAGCCGGTCTCCCCCGTCGAGAACGGTGGGAAGTTGTAGTGGTGCATGTAGCGCTTGGTCTCGACGGGGGTGATGGTGTCGAGCAGTTGGTTCATCCGCGGCATGCCCAGCGTCGTCACGTTGAGCACCTGGGTCTCGCCGCGCTGGAACAGGGCCGAGCCGTGGGCGGTCGGGAGCAGGTCAATCTCCGCCGAGAGAGGCCGGATGTCGGCCACGCCGCGGCCGTCCACCCGGACGCCGTCCTCGACGATGCGCTTGCGCACCAGCTTCTTGGTCAGCGAGCGGATGGCCGCCTTGACCTCGCCGGGCCGGTCGGCGAACTCGTCGCCCAGCGCGGCGCGGATCTCCTCGCCCGCCTGGTCCAGCGCCGCGTTGCGCTCGGCCTTGCTCGTCACCAGGTTGGCCTTGGCGATGAGGTCGGTGCCCACCGCCTCCACCCGGGCCCACACGTCGTCCTGGTAATCGCTGAACGTGGTGAACGGGATGGTCTCAATCGGGCCACGGGCGGCGGTGAAGGCCTCGACGAGCTGGCGCTGCAGGTTGATCGACTGGCGAATCCACTGCTTGGACGCCTCGAGGCCGGAGGCCAGCACCTCCTCGTTGACTTTTGGCGCACCGGCGTCGTAGTAGGACCACGACTTCTCCGTCCCGCCCGCCTCGACCATCATGATGGCGATCTCGGCGTCGGCGTCCTCGCTCAGCGCCCGACCGGCCACGACGAGCTCGAAGACGGACGCCTCACCCTCGGGGAAGGTCGGGTGCGGGACCCAGGTGCCGTCGATCGTGTAGGCGACACGAACCGCGCCGATGGGCCCGTCGAAGGGGATGCCCGAGAGCATCGAGCGCGGCGGACGCCGCGTTGATGGCGAGCACGTCGTGCGGGTTCTCCTGGTCGGCCCCGACGATGGTGCCCACGATGTGGACCTCGTTGCGGAAGCCCTCGGGGAACGACGGGCGCAGCGGGCGGTCGATCAGGCGGTCGGTCAGGATGGCCTGGTCCGAGGCCTTGCCCTCCCGCCGGAAGAACGAGCCGGGGATCCTGCCGGCGGCGTAGGTCCGCTCCTCGATGTCGACCGTGAGGGGGAAGAAGTCGGTCCCCTCCCGTACGGACCGGGCCGCCGTGGCGGTGGCCAGCAGGACGGTGTCGCCGATGCGGGCGAGCACGGAACCGTCGGCCTGTTGGGCCAATCTCCCCGCCTCGAGGGACATGGTGCGATCGGTCCCGCTGATCGGGGCCGAAACAGAAATGGCATCAGACATTGATGCTCCTCGTTTGTCGGGGGCATCTCCGTTCTGGTTCCCAGTGGTCGACCACCTCTCTCGTGAAGTGACCGGCGACTGGCAGCCAGTGGCTCGAGACGCCCGTGTGTGTGGTGCCCCGCTACCGTCGGATGCCGAGGCGGCCGATGATGGTGCGGTAGCGCTCGACGTCGTTCTTGCGGACGTAGTCGAGCAGCCGGCGGCGCTGGCCGATGAGCTTCATCAGTCCCCGCCGGGTGTGGTGGTCCCCTTTGTGCTCCTTCAGGTGCTCGGTCAGGTGGTTGATCCGTCCCGACAGCAGGGCGATCTGTACCTCGGGAGAACCGGTGTCACTGTCGTGCAGCCGGTACTCGGCGATGGTGGCCTGCGTGTCGGGCATGAAGGAAGAACCTCGAAGAGCTCGTCGGAGTGCACCGGGAACCCTCCCCGGCCGCCGAAGATGTTACCAGCTGGCCGCTGATCAGGGAAGATCGGCCGAGGTGAGGACCCGCTCGGTGGCCTCCACGTCGGCCCGCATCTGTGCGACCAGGGCCTCGATCGACTCGAAGCGCTGCTCTGCCCGGAGCCGGTGGGCGAACGAGACCCGGGCCGGTTCGCCGTAGAGGTCGCCCTCGAAGTGCAGGAGGTAGGCCTCCACCAGCACCGGCGCCGTCCCGGGCTCGTAGAAGGTGGGCCGCCGCCCGACCGAGATGGCCGCCCGGTGCACCGAGCCGTCGGGCCGCCGGTAGTGGCCGGCGTAGACGGCGTCGGCGGGCAGCGCGATGTCGTCGGGGACGGCGAGGTTGGCTGTCGGGAAGCCCAGCTCGGGGCCGCCCCGGCCGTCACCGCGCACGACGGGGCCGCGTACCTCGTGCGGGCGGCCCAGCAGCTCGGCGGCCCCCTCCACGTCGCCCTCGGCGATCAGGGCCCGGATGCGCGTCGACGACACCGGCTCGGAGCCGTCGCCGGTCAGGCCGACGCCCACCACCTCGAAGCCGTACCGGGCGCCGAGCCGGCGCAGCAGCGCCACGTTCCCGCGGCGGCCGTGCCCGAAGTGGAAGTCCTCCCCCACCACCACCAGCCGCGCCGACAATTCGTCGACCAGCACCTCCTTGACGAAGTCCTCGGCCGACTCCTCGGCCCGGCCGGCGTCGAAGGGCACCACCAGCGTGCGGTCGATGCCGCACTCGGCCAGCAACTCGAGCTTCTGCTCCAGGCTCGTCAGCTGCTTGGGCGCCGAGGACGGGCGCACGACGTACGCGGGATGGCGGTCGAAGGTCACCACCACCGTCGACAGGCCCGCGCCCGCCGCTCGCCCGCACAGGTCGTCCAGCAGCGCACGATGCCCGAGGTGGACCCCGTCGTAGGCCCCGATCGTGACGGCGGTTCCCGGACCTGGCATCGCGACCGAGGGTAGTCGGGCCGTCGTCACTCTCCCGCCAGCACGACGGCCGGCCGGATGCGGTCGGTGCCCGTCGCCTCGTAGACCGCCAGCAGGTTCCCCCGTCCGTCGAGCATCGCCCACGGCCCGTCGCCGGCCGCCCCGAGCGGCACCCTGTCCAGCGGGAGTCCCGTCCGGATGGACGCCGCCACCGGCGGCTCGACCGTGACGCGGTCCAGGTCGCGCAGGGCCTGGGCGGGCGTGAGGACGGCGTCGGGGCCGATGCGGTCGAGCGGGCGCATCTCGGCCTCCCCGAAGGATCCGATGCGCGTCCGCCGCAGGTGGTCGAGGTGCGCCCCGCCGCCGAGCGACCGCCCCAGGTCCGCCGCCAGGACCCTGACGTAGGTCCCCGACGAGCACTCGACCTCGGCCCGGTACACGCCGGGACGTCCCGGGTCGGGCTCGACGTCGAAGCGGTACACCGTCACCGGCCGGGCCTGCCGCTCGACCTCGACGCCCTGCCGCGCCAAGTCGTGCAGTCGGCGCCCGCCGACCTTCACGGCCGACACCATCGGCGGCACCTGCTCGATCTCCCCCGTCAGCGCGGCCGCGGCGGCGCGTACCAGCTCCGGGGTCACGTGCGCCATGTCGTACGTGTCCGTCACCTCGCCCGATGCGTCGAGAGTGGAGGTGGCGGTGCCGAGCACGATGTCGGTCGTATAGGTCTTTGCCAGGGCGGTGAGGAACCGCAGCAGCCTCGTCGCCCGGCCCAGGCCGACCAGGAGCACCCCGGTGGCGTCGGGGTCCAGCGTCCCCGCGTGCCCCACCCGGCGCTGCCCGAAGATGCGGCGGCAACGGGCCACCACGTCGTGCGAGGTCCAGCCCGCCTCCTTGTCGACGACCACGAGCCCGCTGACGCTCACCGACGAGGCTCCGCACCCGCTCCGGCCCGGCGGGTGATCGTGACCGACAGGGGACGAGCCGGTGACCCGGTTCGTCTCATTGTCCGCCGGCCGGGGGCTCCCCTTCGTGCAACCCCCGCAGCAGCTCCTCCACCCGGGAGCCGGCGGCGATGGCCGGGTCGGCGCGGAAGGTCAGCCGCGGTGTGCGCTTCATCGTCATCTGCGAGCCGACGGTGCGCTGCAGGTGGCCCCGCCGCTCCTCGAGCGCCAGCGAGGTCTCGTCGTCCAGGGAGGCCAGGTAGACGACGGCGGTCCGCATGTCGGGTGCCACCTCCACCGAGGTGACGGTGACCATGGCCAGCTCGTCGGCGTCGGCCAGGCGCTCGAGCTCCTCGGCCACCACCTGCCGCAGCACCTGGTTCACCCGCAAGGTCCGCGGGTATGTCGCCGTGCGCCGTCTCACCGCGTCAGCTCCTCAGCTCGTGCCGTCCTGAGCCCTTCAGCTCCTGGCGATCTCACGCTCCTCGAACGTCTCGATCACATCGCCTTCCTTGAGGTCCTGGAAGTCCGAGAGCCCGATGCCGCACTCGAACCCGGCCGCGACCTCCCGCACATCATCCTTGAAGCGGCGCAGCGAATTGATGGATCCCTTCCAGATGACCGTCCCCTCACGGAGGAAACGCACCTTGGAGCCACGGGTGATCCTGCCGTCGCGCACGTAGCAGCCTGCGATGGCCCCGATGCGGGGCACCCGGAACACCTCGCGCACCTCGGCCTCGCCGGTGACCACCTCCTCGAACACCGGCGAGAGCAGGCCGAGCATGGCCGCCTCGAGGTCCTCGAGGAGCTTGTAGATGATCTCGTAGGTCCTGATCTCGACGTCGGACGCCTCGGCCAACTCCCGGGAGCGCTTGTCGGGCCGCACGTTGAACCCGATGATCGTCGCGTTCGAGGCGGCCGCCAGCTGGACGTCGTTCTCCGTGATGCCACCGATGCCCCGCAGGACGAAGCTCAGCTTCACGTCGTCGCGCTCGAGGCGCTTGAGCGACTCGGTCACCGCCTCCAGGGAGCCCTGCACGTCGGCCTTCAGGACGATGTTCAAGGTGGCCGTCTCGCCGCGCGAGATCTGCTCGAAGAGGTCTTCGAGCTTGGCCCCCGCCGCGGCCGCCACGGGCTTGTGCCCCGACAGGCGGAAGCGCTGGGCGCGGGCCTCCCCGAGCGTCCTGGCCCGGGCCAGGTCCTTGGCCGCCCGCATCTCGTCTCCGGCGTGGGGCGGCTCCGAGAAGCCCAGCACCTGCACCGGCGTCGACGGCAACGCCTCCTTGATGTGGTCGCCCCGGTCGTCCACCAGCGCCTTGACCTTGCCCCAGGCTGCGCCGGCCACGACGGGGTCACCGACCCGCAGGGTGCCCTGTTCCACGATCACCGTCGCCACCGGGCCCCGCCCGGCCTCGAGGTTGGCCTCCAGCACCACACCGCGCGCCTCGCCCTCGACGCGGGCCGTGAGCTCCTCGACCTCGGCCACGAGGACGATCTGCTCGAGCAGCTCCTCGATCCCGGTGCCCTGCAGGGCCGAGACCTCCACCACGATGGTGTCGCCGCCCCAGGCCTCGGGCACCAGCTCACGCTCGGAGAGCTGCTGGAGCACGCGCGCCGCGTCGGCGTCGGGCCGGTCCATCTTGTTGACGGCCACGATGATCGGCACGTCGGCCGCCTTGGCGTGGTCGATCGCCTCGATCGTCTGGGGCATGACACCGTCGTCGGCCGCCACCACCAGGATGACGATGTCGGTGACCTGCGCCCCGCGGGCCCGCATGGCCGTGAAGGCGGCGTGGCCCGGCGTGTCGATGAACGTGATGGGGTGGCCCCGCCACTCCACCTGGTAGGCGCCGATGTGCTGGGTGATGCCGCCCGCCTCGCCCGCCACCACGTCGGTCGAGCGGATGCGGTCGAGCAGCAGCGTCTTGCCGTGGTCGACGTGGCCCATGACGGTGACGACGGGAGCCCGTGGCCGCTGGTCGGCCTCGTCCTCCTCGTCCTCGTCCTCGAAGTAGCGGGCCAGGAGCTCCGCCTCCTGCTCCTCGCCGGGGTCGACCAGGCGCACGTCCGCGCCGATCTCGGCGGCGAAGAGCTCGATCATGTCGTCGGTCAGCGACTGGGTCGCCATGACCATCTCGCCCTGGAGGAGGAGGAAGCGCACGATGTCGCCGGCGCTCCGGTTGAGCTTGGGCCCCAGGTCGCGGGCGGTCGAGCCCCGCTCGACGATGACCTCGCCCTCGGGCACCGGCGCCGTGGAGGGCTGGTAGGTCGTCAGTTGCGTCGGCTCGAGCTCCTCGAGGTTGCGACGCCGTCGCCGCGCCCTGCGCTGCGGCGGGCGCCGGCCGGGCATGCCCCCGCGTCCGCCCTGGGGCGGAGCTCCGGCGGGCGCGCCCGCTCCGGAACGGCCGCCGAACCCGCCGCCCGAGGGCCGGCCACCGAAGCCGCCACCCGACGAGCCGCCGGGGCCACCGGCGGGACGGCCGGCACCCGAGGGGCGGCCGCCGGTCCGCGGCGGGTAGGACCCCCCCGGGCGGGGGGCGGACGACGGCGCGGCACTGGGCCTGCGCCCGCCCATGCCGGGCGGGGGCGGGATGGGCCGGCCGCTCGGGCCGATCGGCGGGCGCGGCCCCGGGGGCGGGGGCACCGGCCTGCCCGAGGGGCTGAGCGGTGGGCGGGTGGTGCGCGAGCGATCCGGCGCGGACGGGGCCGAGATGTCGGGTGCCTGCGCGGCCGGGGCCTGGGGCGGCGCGGCGGGCGGCGGCGGCGGCGAGGCGGCCGGCGCGGACGCGGGGCGGCTGCTGACCAGCCGCGAGGGGCGCGGTGCCCCGTCGGCGTCGGGCGACGCAGGAGCGGCGGCCGGTGGGGCCGCCACCTTGCGGGCCGGGGCCTTCTTCAGCGGGGCGGTGCTCGGCGCGGCCGAGCTCGACGAGGAGGCGACCGCCTTGCGGGCGGGGGCGCCGGCAGGGGCCGAGGCGGCAGCGGCAGCGGCAGCGGCCGGGGCCGAGACCACGGCGGCCGGCGCGGTCGCCGGCTCGGGGGCCGCCTTCGTGGCCTTGGTCGCCTTGGCGGCCTTCTTCGCCGGGGCGGGCTCCTCGGGTTGGACCGGGCGGCGCAATCCCTCGGCGTCGGCCTTGCGGCGGACGCGGTCGGCCTGCGCGTCCTCGATGGAGGACGAGTGGCTCTTCACCCCGATCCCCAGGGAAAGGGCCAGCTCGAGCCCTTCCTTGTTGGTGAGGCCTAGCTCTTTGGCCAGCTCATAGACGCGAATCTTCTTCGGCAAGTGGTTCTCTTTGTCCTTGGTTCCTCTCGGGGCGAGGCTTCAACCCAGCCCCCTATCCTCGCACATCGGGTGCGGGGCGCCCCCACGCCTCACCCAGGTGCGCACGCAACTCCTGCACGTCGGCGGCACCGACCGGCGCGGCGAAGGCTCGTTCGAAGCCGTGCCGGCGCACCGCGTCGTCGAGACAGCCGAGCGAGCCCCGGCACAGCCACGCCCCCCGCCCGGAGCCGTGCCGGTCCACCGACAGCGCCCCGCCCGGCAGCCGGACGATCCGGATCAGCTGGTCGGCCGGCAGGGCTCGCCGGCAGCCGACACAGGTCCGTGACGGCGCTATGCCTCGGCCTCCTCCGACACCTCGGCCTTGGGCGCGGGCGCCGCGGCCGCCGCGGGCTCCTCGGGGGCGGTGGGCTCCGCCTCGGCCGGCGCCTCGGCGGCCCCGTCGGTCACCACCACCTCGGCGGCGGGAGCCTCACCCGCGTCCTCCGCCTGGTGCGACCACTCCTCGGCCGACATCGCCTCGCCGCCCTCGGCCGGCTTCCACACGAGGTCGCCGCTCTCGTCCTCGACCCACTCCCCCTCCGCCCACTCCTGGTCGCCGTAGCCCGCTTCCTCCTCGGCCAGCTGGGTCTCGCTCTTGATGTCGATGCGCCATCCGGTCAGGCGTGCGGCCAGCCGGGCGTTCTGCCCCTCCTTGCCGATGGCGAGGGAGAGCTGGAAGTCGCTCACGATGACCGTCGCCGTGCCCGTCTCCTCGTCGAGGCGCACCTCACGGACACGGGCGGGCGCCAGCGCGTTCTGAATCAGCTCGACCGGGTCGTCGGAGAACGGCACCACGTCGACGCGCTCGCCCCGCAGCTCGTTGGTGACCATCCGCACCCGCGACCCACGGGCACCGACGCATGCGCCGACCGGGTCGACGTTGGGGTCGTTCGACCACACCGCGATCTTGGTGCGGTGACCCGGCTCGCGGGCGGCCGCCTTGATCTCGACCACGCCGGAGCCGATCTCGGGGACCTCGAGCTCGAAGAGCCGCTTGATCAACCCGGGGTGGGTGCGGCTGACCACGATCTGGGGCCCCTTCGTCGTCTTGCGGACCTCGACGATGTAGGCCTTCAGCCGGGCCCCGTGCTCGTAGCGCTCGTAGGAGACCTGCTCGGCCTGGGGCAGCAGTGCCTCGACCTTGCCCAGGTCCAGCAGCGTGTAGCGGTTGTCGGTCTGCTGCACGATCCCGGTCACGATGTCGCCCTCGCGGCCGGCGTACTCCTCGTACTTCATGTCCCGCTCGACCTCGCGGATCCGCTGGAGGATGACCTGCTTGGCCGTCTGCGCGGCGATGCGCCCGAAGTCGTCGGGGGTGTCGTCCCACTCCCGGATGACCTCGCCCTCCTCGTTGAGCTCCTGGCCGTACACCCGGATCTCGCCCGAATCGGGGTCGATGGTGACGACGGCCTCCTCGGCGGCGTCGGGCCGGCGCTTGTACGCCGCCACCAGGGCGTTGGCCAAGGCGTCGAGCAGCGTCTCGACCGAGATCCCCTTGTCGCGGGCGATCTGGCCCAGCGCGTCGAGGAACTCGAAATTGGTCTTGCTCATGACCTCGTCACCCTCTCACTCTTCTCACGCTTGGCGGCGCGGGGCTGAGGCCCCCACTCGAACACCGTGCGCGCCCGCTCAATCCGGTCGTAGCTGATCCGCACCTCGCCGCCGGGCACCTCGGGCCCGGCCAGGATGCATCCCGTCTCGTCCGCGCCGGCGAGGGTCCCCGTGATCCGTCGGACGTCCGCCGTCCCCGCGTCGACCCGGACCGTGACCTTCTCCCCCACCGCCCGCGCGAAGTGGGCCGGGGTGCGCAGCCGGCGCTCCAGACCCGGGCTCGACACCGACAGCGTGTAGCGCCCCGGCATCGGGTCGATCTCGTCGAGCGCGGCCGAGACGTCCCGGGTGGCCTCGCCCAGCTCGTCGAGGCCGACCCCGCCCTCGCGGTCGACGAAGACCGTCACCTCGGCGCCGTGCGTCTCCACGTCCACCAGGTCCAGGCCCCGCGCCTCCAGGACGGGTGACAGCGCGCTCGTCAGGTCCGTCGCCTCCCTGCTCATTCGCCGTCACCTCCTCCGGTCGTCATCTGCACCCGCAAAGCGAAAGCGTGGGCCGCAGCCCACGCTTCAACGAGGTACTGATCTAAATATGGACAGCCCGCTGATTATAGCAATCCCCGACCTAGTACGACCGGCCCACCACGGCCACCAGATCGTCCTCGGCGTCCCCCTGCCGGGCCAGTGACCCGTCGGGTCGTTGCAGGCAGCGCACGCTGATGGCGTGCTCGGCCAGGCGGTCCTCGCCGTTCGGCCCGAGGGCGCCCAGCCGGACCCGGGCGAAGCCGGCCGAGCCGGCCTCCACCGCCTCGGCCAGCGACGAGGCGTCCGCAGTCCGGGAGTCCCGGGCCGCCGTCGCCTCCGCCAGGAGGTCGGCCGCGGCGGTGGCGAGCACCGTCGCCACCGTGCCGGCCACGGCGCCCAGGGCGACGCTCTCCTTCTCCCGCCGGTGGCGGGTGACCACGGTCACGTTGCCCTCGGCCAGGTCGCGGGGACCCACCTCCACCCGCACCGGCACGCCCTTGAGCTCCCAGTCGACGCTGCGGCGGCCGAAGCCGGTGTCGGTGCGGTCGTCGAGGCGGACCCGGTGCCCATCCGCCCGCAGCTCTCCGACCAGCGTGTCGGCGACGACGCGCACCTCGGGGGCGTCCTTCACCACGAGGACCACCACCTGCACCGGCGCCAGGGCCGGAGGGAGGCGCAGGCCGAAGTCGTCGCCGTGGCCCATGACGAGCGCGCCGACGAGGCGGGTGGAGACCCCCCACGACGTCTGCCACACGTGGTCGAGGCTGCCCGACGCGTTGGAGAACGTGATGTCGAAGGGTCGCGAGAAATTCTGCCCGAGCTCGTGGCTCGTGCCCATCTGCAGCGCCTTGCCGTCGCCCATCATCCCCTCGCAGGTCCACGTGCGGTCGGCGCCGGCGAAGCGCTCCCGTGCCGTCTTGTGGCCGGTCAGCACCGGTATCGACAGCACGTCGACCATGGTCGAGCGGTAGACGTCGTTCAGGATGCGCAGCGCGAAGGCGCGGGCATCGGACTCGGTGGCGTGCGCCGTGTGGCCCTCCTGCCAGAGGAATTCGGTCGTCCGCAGGAAGAGCCGGGGCCGCAGCTCCCAGCGCACGACGTTGGCCCACTGGTTGATCAGCAGGGGCAGGTCGCGGTGGCTCTGCACCCACTTGGAGAAGAAGTGGTTGATCACCGTCTCGCTGGTGGGGCGGACGACGAGCGGCTCCTCGAGCTCCTTGCCCCCGCCGTGGGTGACCACGGCCAGCTCGGGAGCGAAGCCCTCGACGTGCTCGGCCTCGAGCTTGAGGAAGGCCTCGGGGATGAAGAGGGGGAAGTAGGCGTTCTCGGCGCCGGTCTCCTTGATGCGGCGGTCCAGCTCGGCCTGCATCAGCTCCCAGATCCCGTAGCCCCAGGGACGGATGACCATGGTGCCGCGCGCCGGGCCGTTGTCCGCCATCTCGGCGCCGGCGATGACCTCCTGGTACCAGCGGGGGAAATCCTCTGCCCGCGTCACGATCGCGCCCTTCGCCATGGGTGCGCAGGCTAGTTGTCGCTGTGGCGCCTGATGATCTCGATCTTCTCCGAGGTGTGGTTGGGGTCGTCGCCGGTCGACTGCAGCAGTGCGCGCCGGTCGGCCTCCGCCTCGGCCTCGGCGCCGCGGTCCGCGGCCGCCATGCGCGCCTCGACCCCCTCGGCCGCCAGTCGCTCGGCCTCGTCGACGAGCGCCTGGACCATGTCCGCCTCGGGGACGACGCGGATGATCTTGCCGCGAATGAACAGGTGGCCCTTCTGCTTGCCGGCCGCGATGCCGAGGTCGGCCTCCCGTGCCTCGCCCGGGCCGTTGACGACGCACCCCATCACGGCGACCTGCAGCGGCAGGTTCAGCTTCTCGAGCGCTTCCTGCGCCTCCTTGGCCACGGCGATCACGTCCACTTGGGCCCGGCCGCACGACGGGCAGGCGATCAGGTCCAGGCCCTTGCGCTCGCGCAGCCCGAGCGACTCCAGCAGCTGGCGGCCGGCTCGCGCCTCCTCGACGGGGTCGGCGGTGAGCGAGTAGCGGATGGTGTCCCCGATGCCTTCGGCCAGCAGGGTGCCGATGCCGGCGGTGCCCTTCACCAGTCCGCCCGGCGGCGGCCCGGCCTCCGTCACGCCGAGGTGCAGCGGGTGATCGAAGGTCTCCGAGGCCAAGCGGTACGCCGCGATCATGAGCGCCACCGACGACGCCTTCACCGAGATCTTCACGTCGCTGAAGTCGACCTCCTCGAAGAAGGCCAGCTCGTTGCGAGCCGACTCCACCAGCGCCTCGGGGGTGGCGCCCCCGTACTTCTTGTAGAGATCGGGGTGGAGCGACCCGGCGTTGACGCCGATGCGGATCGGCACGCCGCGATCTCGGGCCTCGGCGGCCACCTGCTTGATCTCGGCCTCCTTGCGCAGGTTGCCCGGGTTCAGCCGCAGCCCCTGCACGCCGGCCTCGAGCGCGGCCAGCGCCATCTCGTGGTGGAAGTGGATGTCGGCCACGATCGGCACGGGCGAGCGCGGGACGATGTGCGCCAGCCCCTCGGCCGCCGCCTCCTCGTTGCAGGTGCAGCGCACGATGTCCGCCCCTGCTGCGGCGAGTGCATAGACCTGCGCCAGGGTGCCGTCCACGTCGGCCGTCTTCGTGGTCGTCATGGACTGCACCGTGACCGGCGCGCCGTCGCCGATGGGGACGCCGCCGAGCGTGATGCGGCGGGTCGGCCGGCGGGGCGACAGAAGAGAGGAGGAGAGCTCCACGGGGTCAGTGCGGGATCTGGAGCGGGTGGGTGATGTCGAGGTAGACGCTGGCGAAGACGAACACCGCGAGGAACGCGATGAAGAGGGCGGCCACGGGGAAGAGCTTGGTGATGTCGGCCCGGTAGTAGGCCTGGCCCTTCTTCGTACGGACCCACTCGTAGGCCGCGATGGCCACGTGCCCCCCGTCGAGCGGGATCATGGGCAGCATGTTGAGCAGGCCGAACACGATGTTGATGGTGATGAGCAGGATCAGCACGGAGGCGAGGCCGGCCTGCTCTGACTGCACCCCGAGCGAGACGATGCCGTAGGCGCTGACCGGACGCGGCGCCGAGCCCGGGTTGTCGGCGGCCGACCGACCCGCCTTGGCGTTCGTCACCTGGTGGTAGACCGACGCCAGGCCATGGGGCGAGAAGATGTGCCCGATGCCGGCCACCTCTGCCGTGGTCGCCTGCCACATGGTCGAGAAGGAGTCGCCGATCGCGGACAGGGGCCCGACCGAGGCGGTGGCCTGGTGGATCTCGACGCCGAGATAGCCGCGGTTGGCCAGGGCCTGCCCGTTGACCGTGATGCCCTTGCCGCTGGCCGGGGTGGCCGTCAGGTGGATCAGCCTTCCGTTGCGCTCGACCCCGAGATTGAGCGGCGTGCCGACGGAGCGCTTGATGATGTCCGTCATGGCGTTCGCGTTGGCGAACGACTTCCCGTCAATGGACACGATCGTGTCCCCGGGCTTCAGGCCGGCCAACGCCGCGGGCGTCGCCACGCCGGGCCAGTGCTCCACCGAGGCCACCGTGTAGTTGTTGGTGGCCGCGCCGAAGCCCAGGACCAGGATCACGGCCAGGACGAAGGCGATCAGGAAGTGCATGGCCGAGCCCGCTGACGCCACGATGATGCGCTGGTGGAACGGCTGCTGCCGGTAGGCCCGCGGCTCGTCTTCGGGTGCCACGTCCTCGGTCGCCGTGAACCCGACGATGCGCACGTAGCCGCCGGCCGGGATGGCCTTGACCCCGTACTCGGTCTCGCCCCTGCGCACCGACCACAGCCGGGGCCCGAACCCGACGAAGTACTCCGTGACCTTCATGCCGGCCCGCTTGGCCGTCACGAAGTGGCCCAGCTCGTGCAACATCACGATCACCACCAGGATGGCGATGAAGAGGAGGACGTCGCCCCAGCCGAGGACGATGAAGACGCCGGTGATCAGGGCCAGGGCCAGGAGCAACCGGCCGACCCCCACCAGGCTGCCCTCGGGCGCCGGGTCGGGTCCGAGGGGCGGGTCCGCCGCCGGGGCCTCCTTCTCGGTGAGCGTCATGGCAGCTTCAACGCTACCGTCCGCCCCCTGCGGCCAGGCGGCGGCCCACGATCTCCCCGGCCCGGGCCCGGGCCTCGGCGTCGGCGGCCAGCACCGCCTCGACGTCGTCGGCGTGGTCGTCGACCCACCCCCCGAGGGTCTCGTCGACCACCTCCGCGATGCCCGTCCAGCCCAATGCCCCCTCCAAGAAGGCGCCGACCGCGACCTCGTTGGCGGCGCTGAGCCAGGCCGGGGCGGAGCCGCCGAGGCGGCCGGCCGCGTAGGCCAGGTCGATGCACCGGAACACCGCGCGGTCCGGGGGCTCGAACGTGAGCGTCTGCGCCCGTGACCAGTCCAGCGCCCCGAAGGGCGTGGCCGCGCGGTCGGGCCACCCGAGCGCGTAGCCGATGGGGAGCCGCATGTCGGGGGCGGACAGCTGGGCCAGCGTGGAGCCGTCGCGCAACTCGACCATGGAATGCACCACCGACTGGGGGTGCACCACGATCCCGATCCGGTCGTAGTCGACGCCGAACAGCTCGTGGGCCTCGATCACCTCGAGACCCTTGTTCATCAGCGTGGACGAGTCGATCGTGATCTTCGGGCCCATCGACCACGTCGGGTGCGCCAGCGCGTCGGCCACGGTGACCGCGCCGAGCCGCTCGGACGGCCAGTCGCGGAACGGGCCGCCCGAGGCGGTGAGGAGCAGCCGGGCCACGTCCGTCGTCCCCCGCAGCGAGGCGAGGCACTGGTGCAGGGCGCAGTGCTCCGAGTCGACGGGGACGATCTCCGCCCCGGGCGTGCGCCGGGCCTTCTGCACGACCGGCGCGCCGGCGATGAGCGATTCCTTGTTGGCCAGAGCGAGCAGCTTGCCGGCCTCGAGCGCGGCCATCGTGACGGGGAGCCCGGCGAAGCCCACCACCGCGTTGAGCACGGCGTCGGCGCCGCGCGCCGCCTCGACCATCCCCTCGGTCCCCACGAGGACCTCCGTGCCCGGCGGCACGCCGTCGCGCACCTGCTCGTAGAGGCCGCGTTCGCCGATGACGACGAGCGAGGGCCGGAACTCTGCGGCCTGGGCCACGAGCCGCTCGACCGACCGCTGCGCCGCCAGCGCGTGCACGCCGAAGCGCTCGGGCTCGCCGCGCATGACGTCGAGCGCCTGCGTGCCGATGGAGCCCGTGGAGCCCATCAGGCTGACCGTGCGCATCAGCTCAGCCGAGGTGGAGCGCCTTGACCACGAAGTACGTGGCGGGAAGGACGAACAAGAGGCCGTCGAAGCGGTCCAGGATGCCACCGTGGCCCGGCAGCAGCCGACCCATGTCCTTGATGCCGAGATGCCGCTTGACCATCGACTGGCTCAGGTCGCCCAGGGGCGCCACGACGGCGACGACGACGCCGTACAACGCCGCCTTGCCGATCGTCCAGGGGTGGATGAAGTGCACCACGATGACGGAGACCAGCACGGCCGCCACCGCGCCGCCGATCAGCCCCTCCCAGCTCTTGTTGGGGCTGATGCTGGGAGCCAGCTGGTGACGTCCCATCGCGGAGCCCACCAGGAGGGACGCCACGTCGTCGGTCACGGTCACGATGACGGCGGCGAGGACGAACGCGATTCCGTGGCGGTTCGGAAAGAGGTTCGGGTCGAGGAGCAGGGCCGCGAAGGACCCGAACGCGCCGACCCAGGCGAAGACGAAGACCGTCGACACCAGGCCCGACACCGGGTCCGCGGCCGGCTCCACCCGGGCCAGGTACCAGATGAAGGAGCCGGCCACGAGCAGCACCAGCACGAGTGGCAGGGCCGCCACGCCCTTGTTGTACGTCTCGATCATCAGAGAGAGGACGGCCACCAGCCCCAGCAGGGTGGCGGGGTGGTAGTGGGCGCGGCGGAAGGCGGCATAGGCCTCGGCGGTGGCCAGCAACACGATGATGGTGACGAGGACCAGGGTGGCCACCGTCCCCGCTGCGAAGCAGGCCAACCCGACCGCACCGAACAGCACGCCGACGCCGATCGCCACCCGCATGTCACGTCCGCCGGTGCCGGCCGTGCTCACGTTGCCGGTACGCGCCGAGCCGCTGCGCGAGGTCCGCGGCGCACGCGTCTTGGGCTCCGGCGGCGAGGGCGGGCTCAGCCGAGAGGCGGCCACGGCCGAGGCCGCGGCGGTCACCGGCGACGCAACCCGCGGCGCCACCTCTGCCGGCTCGTACTCGGGCTGGTCGGGCGCCTCCTGGAACGAGACCGGCTCGGGCCGGGCCTCGGGCTCGGGCTCGAAGCCGGGCTCGGGCGGGATCACCAGCGTGTCGTCGGACTCGAAGTGCCAGGGCTGGCGCTCGTCGTCCCCCTCGGGCTCCCCGAGGAGCGCGCCCACGGCCGGGAGGTCCTCGGAGAGCATCGACGGCTCGAAGATCTCCTCCTGGGCCTCCCAGTCCGTGTCCTCCTCGCGCCACGTCGGCGGGGCGACCAACTCCTCGCCCGTGCTGCGGTCGAGCACGGCCGGGACCTGCCCGGTGGGGGCGTCGTTCCAGTGCGGCAGCTCCGGGTGCTCCTCGACGACGGGTCCGGTCACCTCGCGCACGGCGTCGCCGGCCGGCTCGGCCCCGATGATGCGCACCCGCCCCGAGTGGTAGCTGGGCGGGTCCTCGTGGACCCCGTCGTCGCTCCCCGGATCGCCGATCGCATCGAGCCCGTCGCCCAACTCGTCGTCGTCGTCGATGCCGTCTGCCATGCCTCGTTCGCTCCTCAGACCTGCAGCAGCTCTTGCTCTTTGTGCGCGAGCAGCTGATCGATCAGCGCGACCTGTTCGTGCGTGATCTTCTCGAGCTCCTTCTCGACGCGCTCGAGCTCGTCGTCGGAGAGCTCGCCGTCCTTCTGCAGCGCCTCGAGCTCGTGGCGCCCGGCGCGGCGCAGGTTCCGCACGGCCACCCTTCCCTCCTCGGCCTTGTGCCGCACGACTTTGACCAGCTCCTTGCGGCGCTCTTCGGTGAGCGGTGGGAAGGCGAGACGGATCACGCTGCCGTCGTTGGTCGGGTTGATGCCGAGGTCCGACGCCATGATCGCCTTCTCGATCGCTGCCAGCGAGCCCTTGTCATAGGGCGAGATCACCAAGAGCATCGCGTCGGGCACGCTGAACCCCGCCAGCTGGCGGAGCGGCGTCGGGGTGCCGTAGTAGTCCACCAGGAGCGGCTCGAGGAGCGCGGAGGAGGCGCGGCCCGTGCGCACGTTGCCCATCTCGTGGCGGACGTGGTCGATGGCCTTGCCCATCTTCTCCCTGGTGTCCTCCTTGACCAGGGCGGCGAGATCATCGTCCATCAACGGACCAGCGTACCGATCTGCTCGCCGCTGAGCGCACGAGGGATGTTCCCGGGCGGCATGAGGTCGAAGACCCGGACCGGCAGGTTGTTGTCCTTGCAGAAGGTGATCGCGGTGAGATCCATGACCCGCAGGTCCCGGCTGATGACCTCCATGAAGGAGATCTCGTCGTACCGGGTGGCCGTCGGATCGAGCTTGGGGTCGGCGCTGTAGACGCCGTCCACGCCCGAATGGGTGCCTTTACAGAGCAGCTCGGCGCCGATCTCGGCCGCCCGGAGGGCAGCGGGGGTGTCCGTGGTGAAGAAGGGGTTCCCCATGCCGGCCGCGAAGACCACGATGCGTCCCTTCTCGAGGTGCCGGATGGCCCGGCGTCGGATGTAGGGCTCGGCGACCTCGGCCATGGAGAGCGCGCTCAACACCCGGGTCGGCTGGGCCTGTTGCTCCAACGCATCCTGCAGCGCCAGCGCGTTGATCACCGTCCCGAGCATCCCCATGGTGTCCGACGTGGCGCGGTCCATGCCTCCGCTCTCACCGGTGGTGCCCCGCCAGATGTTGCCGCCGCCCACGACCACGGCCAACTCGAGCCCCCCGCCGTCCATCGCACGCGCCATCTCCTTGGCCATGCGCTCGACGGTGGCGGCGTCGATGGTCTCGTCGGAGGCGGCGGAGGCCAAGGCCTCCCCCGACATCTTGAGGACGATACGGCGCGGTTCTCCCACGAGCCCAGCGCGTCAGGCGCCGATGACGACCTGGGCGAACGACACGATACGAGCCGAGCCCAGCATGCCGGCGATGGTCTGCTTCTCGTCGCGCACGTACGACTGGTCCAGCAGGACCCGCTCCTTGAACCAGCCCGTCATCCTGCCCTCGACGATCTTCTCCAGCGCGGCCTCGGGCTTGCCTTCGTTGCGCGAGATCTCCATCACCGTGGCCCGCTCGGCCGCGATGTCGGCCCCGGGCACCTCGTCGCGGCTGAGGTAGGTCGGCTTCGTGAAGGCGATGTGCACCGCGATGTCGTGGGCCAGCTCCTCCGAGCCTCCCTCGATGATCACCGCGACCGCGTTCACGCCCCGCCCCGCCTGCTGGTGCAGGTAGGTGTCGACGACCTGGCCGGGTGCCGCCACCAGGCGGCGCACCCGCCCGACCGAGATGTTCTCCTTGAGGGTCGTGCGCAGACGGACGATCTCGTCGTCCAATTCCCCGACGGCGTCCTCACCCTTGGCGGCGACGAGCGCCGCCAGCTCGTCGGCCAGAGCCACGAACTCGTCGGCCTTGGCCACGAAGTCCGTCTCGCACCGCAGTTCGACCACCGCGGCGGCGTCGCCGGATCGCACGGCGGCCACCGCCCCCTCCGACGCCTCGCGGTCGCTCCGCTTGGCCGCCCCGGCCAGACCCTTCACACGCAGGAGCTTGGCCGCCTCCTCCATGTCGCCCCCGCACTCCTCGAGCGCGTTCTTGCAGTCGAGCATGCCGGCCCCGGTCATCTGGCGCAGGGCGGACACGTCCCTGGCGGTGTAGTCGGCCATGGTCAGGCCACCTCGACAGGCTCGGCCGGCGCGTGCACCCGGCGTGGCCGCGGAGCCGGGGACGCACCCTCCTCGGCCGCCGGCGCCTGGGGCGCCGTCTGGCGACGGTGCTCAGCGATGAAGCGGCCCTCGGCCACGGCGTCGGCGATCACGCGGCACATCAGAGATCCGGACCGGATGGCGTCGTCGTTGCCCGGGATCACGTAGTCGATCACGTCGGGGTCGCAGTTGGTGTCGACCACCGCGACCACCGGCAGCCCGAGCTTGCGCGCCTCGGTCACCGCGATGTGCTCCTTCTTGGTGTCGATCACGAACACGGCGTTGGGAAGCCGGTCCAGGTCGGCGATGCCGCCCAGGTTACGGGTCAGCTTCTCCAGCTCGCGGGTGTGCTGCAGCGCCTCGCGCTTGGGCATGCCGTCGAAGTCACCGGCTGCCTGCATGGCGCGCAGCTCCTGCATGCGCTTCACCCGGCCGGAGACCGTGGCGAAGTTGGTCAGCATGCCGCCGAGCCAGCGCTGGTTCACGTAGGGCATCCCGCAGGCTTCGGCGAATTCCGCCACGGGGCCCTGGGTCTGCTTCTTCGTCCCGACGAAGAGGACGGTGCCGCCGTCGGCCACCAGGTCCCGCACGTAGGAGTAGGCGGACTCGATCCCTCCGAGGGTCTTGCGCAGGTCGATGAGATAGATCCCGTTGCGCTCACCCAGAATGAAGCGCTTCATCTTCGGGTTCCATCGACGCGTCTGGTGGCCGAAGTGGACCCCGGCCTCCAGGAGCTGTCGCATGGTGACGACGGCCATAGAGATGTTCCTCCAGTCGGTTGCTCTCCCCTGCCGCAGCGCCGCCCGAGGCAGCGACCGTGGAACGCGCGCAGGTGATGTCGGTCGGTGTTGCCGCCCACCTCCTTGGTGGGCCCGGCCATGTTAGCTGCTCGGCGCTCGCGGCCCCGCCGGCCTCAGGCTCGGGGGTGGGTCCCCCCGTAGACCGAGCGCAACCGCTCCTTGCTCACGTGTGTGTAGACCTGCGTGGTGGCCAGGCTGGCATGGCCCAGCAATTCCTGGACGACCCGGAGGTCCGCGCCGCCGTCGAGGAGGTGAGTGGCGTAGGTGTGCCGCAAGGCGTGGGGGTGGGTGGGCGAGGCGGCACGGCGGTCGAGGATCCGGCGCACGTCCCGCGGCCCCAGGCGCGCTCCCCGACGGTTCACGAAGGCTGCCTCGGGCGGCCCTTCCATCTGGTCCCGCCCGTCCTCGAACCACGCCCGCAGCGCGGCCACGGCGGCGTCGTGCACGGGCAGGCGGCGCTGCTTGCCGCCCTTGCCCAGCACGGTCACCGTGCGGCCTCGCAAGTCGACGTCACCGCGGTCGAGCCCGCACAGCTCCGAGACGCGCAGGCCGGCGGCGTAGAGCAGCTCGAGCACGGCGACGTCGCGGCGGTCGACGGCGTCCACGGTGCCCACGTCGAGCAGGGAGGTCACCTCTCCCTCGGAGAGCACGCGGGGCAGCCGGCCGCCGCCCGTCGGCGCGCGCAGGGAGCGGGCCGGATCGGCGCCGAGGCGACCCTGCCGCACGAGCCAGGCGAAATAGCAGCGCAGCGCGGCCGCCTTGCGCGCGATGGTGGCCCGGGCCAGGCGCCGTGTCCCCAGCGAGGCCAGGTAACGGCGGAGGTGGAGGCGGTCGACGCCATCGGGGCCGTCCACGGACGCGCGGGACATCCACTCGGCGAAGGCGCCGACGTCGCTCACGTAGGCCTTGCGGGTTGCGGCCGAGCGCCCGCCCAGCCAGGCAGCGAAGCCGGGAAGATCCCAGTCGGCGGGCACGGGATCCACGGTACCGCCCCCACGCAGGTGGTCCCGGGCACTATCGTCGCCCGCGAACCTTCGGGGGGTCCGCTGGGTTCGGGTAAGGGAGGGCTGATGGTCTCGAAATTCGATCGCCGCACGTTGCTCGCCGGTGGCGCGGCGGCGGCCGCGGGCGTTGCGGGAGCATCGGCCATGGGCGTGGGTTGGGACGGGATCGCGGGCGCCGTGACCAACGGCCCGGGGCGCAACGGGGTCACGAAGGCCACGCCGAAGAAGGGCGGCACGCTGACCTTCGGCGTGGACGCCGAGGAGCAGGGCTTCGACCCGACCCAGGCGCGCTTCGACGAGGTCGGCGTGATGTACGCCCGCACCGTCTTCGACCCCCTCACGTGCGTCACCGCCAACGGGGACTGGGCGCCCTACCTGGCCGAGTCCGTCGTGGCGAACTCCTCCTCCACGAGCTGGACGGTCACCCTGCGACCCAACCTCGTCTTCCACGACGGGACGCCGTGCAACGGCGCCGCCCTGCTGGCCAACTTCGAGGCGCACTCGAAGTCGGTGCTGACCGGCGTCGTCATCAACCCCACGCTGCAGTCGATCGCCCAGACGGGGCCGCTGGCGGTGACCATCACGTTCAAGTCGCCCTGGGTCCCGTTCCCCTACTACCTGGCGGGCGGGATCGGAGGCCAGATCGCCTACGTCGTGGCGCCCTCCATGCTGGCCAACCCCAACGGGACGTCCCACCCCGTCGGCACGGGCCCCTTCGTGTTCAGCGAGTGGGTCCCCAACGACCATTTCACGGCCACCGCCAACCCGCACTACTGGCGACCGGGTCTGCCCTACCTGTCGCAGATCACGTTCAAACCGATCCCGGACGAGTCGGCGCGCTCGGAGGCCCTCAAGTCGGGGACGATCGACCTGATGATCACCGACACGCCCCAGATCATCACGCAGTACCGGGGGAACCGGAGCTACTCCTACATCGACGACAGCACGCGCGTCGCCGGCGAGCCCGACATGAACTGCGTCCAGCTCAATTGCCTGGCCCCGCCGTTCAACAACGCCAATGTGCGCCGCGCCGCGGCGATGGCCATCAACCGGACCCAGTACGCCAAGGTCATCGACGAAGGGGTGCTCCCCGTGAGCACCGGCCTGTTCACCCCGGGGTCGCCGTACTACTCGTCCACCCAGTACCCCGCCTACAACCCGTCGCAGGCGGCCAAGCTGGTGCGGCAAGCCGCCCACGCCAGCGGCGGGCCGATCACCTTCTCCTACGGCTCCACCAACTCCCCGGCGGCCATCCGGGCGGCGCAGTATCTCGAGCAGGCGTGGCAGGCGGTGGGCTTCCAGGTCAAGACGAACATCGTGCAGCAGAACCAGACGATCAACAACGCCCTGGCCGGCAAGTACCAGGCGCTGGGCTGGCGCCAGTTCGGGGCCGTCGACCCCGACCTCAACTACATCTTCTGGAGCACCACCACCGTCAGCTCCGGCTCGCTGTCCATCAACATGGCGCGCAACGCCGACCCGACGATCGAGACCGCGCTCCTGGCCGGGCGCGCCAGCACCGAACCCAGCGTGCGGAGCGCGGCCTACCGGACGGTCAACAAGCGCCTCGCCCTGGACCTCCCGTACCTCTGGACGGACCGGGCCGTGTGGGCCGTCATCGGGAACCCGACGGTGCAGAATTTCAACAACCCGACCTCGCCGCAGGGCCAGCCGGTCTACGGCATGATCGGCGGCTCGGTCTGGCCGACGCAGATCTGGATCAGCTGAGCTGGAGGCGGATGAGCGGGCGCATTCTGGTCGTCGAGGATGATGAGCGGATCAGGTCCTCCATGCGCCTCGCCCTCGAGGGCGAGGGCTACGAGGTAAGGGACGCCGCCAGCGGCGAGGAGGGCCTCGACCTGTTCGCCGAGGCACCGACCGACGTCGCGTTGATCGACCTGATGCTGCCCGGGATGGACGGGTTCGAATGTTGTCGGGCCCTGCGTCGCAGCAGTGCGGTGCCGATCATCATCGTCACGGCCCGGGCCGACACCCATGACGTGGTGGCCGGGCTCGAGGCCGGGGCGGACGACTACGTGACCAAGCCGTTCGTCGCCAAGGAGCTGGCCGCGCGTATTCGCGCCCTCCTGCGCCGCGCCCGCCCGGCGGAGGAGGAGCCGGGCGCCCTGACGTTCGGGGACCTCCAGCTGCTGCCCGAGCAGGGCGTGCTGCGACGTCTCAACGGCGACGAGGTCCACTGCACGCGCACCGAGTTCCGTCTGCTCTGCGAGCTGGCAGCGAGCCCCAACAAGGTGCTGAGCCGGGAGCAGCTGCTCGACCGGGTCTGGGGCTACGACTACTTCGGGGACGGGCGCCTCGTCGACGTCCACATCCGGCGCCTGCGCACCAAGGTCGAGGCGGATCCTGCGGTGCCCCAGCACATACTCACCGTCAGGGGCATGGGCTACAAGCTGGTGCCCTGACATGAAGCTGGGCATCGGCGCCCGCATCACGGCCGTCTTCGGGCTCGGGGCGCTGGTGCTCTCCATCCTCATGGGCGGGCTCTCCTACTTCACGACGCGGCACTTCCTGTTGGCCGGGCGCGAGACGGCGGCGCAGCACCAGGCCTTCGCCAACGCCGTGCTGGTGCGGAGCGAGCTCCAGTCGGGCAACACCCACTACGTCTCGCTCCTGGCATCGATCGACGCCGGGACCGACGCGCACTCTGTCCTGTACCACCAGTCCAAGTCCTATGTCTCGTCTCTTTCGGTGAACGCCTCGTCCATTCCGACCCGGCTGCGGCAGGTGGTCCTGACCGGGACGGCGGCGACACAGACGTACCGGACCGCCCACGGCACGGCCGAGATCGTCGTCGGGGTGCCGGTCCCGTCGGTGCAGGCCGCCTACTTCGAGGTCTTCGACCTGTCGGATCTCGACCACACGCTGCGCGTGCTCGCGCTCACCCTCTTCGGCGCCGGTGTCGTCACGACGCTCCTCGGGATCGCGCTCGGCCGCTTCGCCAGCGAACGATCCCTGCGGCCACTGGCGGACGTGTCGCGGGCCGCCGGCGCCATCGCCGGGGGCGAGCTCGACACCCGGCTCGATCCCGCCGCGGCCGACCCCGACCTCGAGGGGCTGACCAACTCCTTCAACGCGATGGTGGACCAGCTCCAGGAGCGCATCGAGCGGGAAGCGAGATTCAACTCCGACGTCAGTCACGAACTGCGGTCTCCCCTGACCACGCTGGGCGCCGCCCTCGAGGTGCTCGAGGCGGACCGGGACGAGCTGCCGGTCCGCTCCCAACGGGCCCTCCAGCTCCTCAGTGACGACCTGCACCGGTTCCAGCGGATGGTCGGCGACCTGCTCGAGATGTCGCGCGCCGACGCCGGTTCCGTCGACGTCTTCCTCGAGGAGGTCAACGTCTCCGAGCTCGTGCAGCGCTCCGTCGTGGCGGGCTTCGGGCACATGGACGGCCACGGTCACGGTGCCCCGCCCGAGGTGCACGTCGACCCGGGTGTGCAGGCCTGGCGGGTCGGGGTGGACAAGCGCCGGTTCGAGCGGGTCATGGTCAACCTGATGGAGAACGCTTCGCACTACGGGGGTGGGGTCACCGAGATCGCCGTCGGGCCCGGCGACGACGACGAGGTCGAGGTGACCGTCGACGATGCGGGCCCCGGCATCGACCCCCAGGAGCGGACCAAGGTGTTCGAACGCTTCTACCGCGGCTCGGCGTCGGGCCGGCGCGGCACGGGGACCGGCACGGGACTCGGTCTGGCGCTCGTGGCCGAGCACATGCGGGTCATGAAGGGAGGCGTCCGGGTCGAGTCCTCGCCCAGCGGCGGCGCCCGCTTCGTGCTGTCGCTGCCGGTCCTCTCCGACGGCGACGAACCGGGAGGGGACGCGTGACCCGCCGCCTCGCCGCGTTCGGCGTGCTCGCCGTCGCCTTCCTCGCCGCCGGCTGCTCCATCCCGACCCAGGGTGCGCCGAGCTCCATCGCGCCGTCGAAGGTGCCCTTCGACCTCCTCGACCCGCACCTCCCCACGACCACGACGACACTGCCCAAGCTCTCCTCGCTCGTGGAGGTCAAGGTCTTCTTCCTCAACTCCCAAAACCAACTGCAGCCCGAACCCCGTGTCGTCGCCTCACCCGCACCCCTCCTGTCGATCATCTCGTCGATGCTCGCGGGGCCCACCAACGCCGAGACGGCCGGCGGGGTCTTCACCGCCATCCCGAGCGACGTGGCGGTGCTGTCGGCCACGACGCAGGGCAACGTGGTGACCGTGAACATGAACAGCGCCTTCGGGCAGATCACCGGCACCTCGACCGAGCTCGCCGTGGCGCAGCTCGTCGCCACGGTGGCCACCGAGAACGGCCTCAGCACGGGCGTGATCTTCGAGATCGACGGGCAGCGCACGAGCGTCCCGATCGCCAACGGTTCCCAGGTGGCCGGACCCGTCTACCTGATCCAGTTCCTCAACGTGGTGTCCTGAGCGGGAAGGCCGCTCAGCCCGCGTTCTCGACGTCGCGCCGCCAGGGGACGCGCGGCGCACCCGACCAGAGATGTTCGAGGTCGTAGTAGTCCCGCGTTTCTTGCAGGAACACGTGGACGATGAAGTCGCCGTAGTCCATCAGCACCCAGGTGGCGTCCTGCTGACCCTCGATGCGGAGGGGGGTGGTGCCATGCGCCTCTTTGATACAGCGCTCGATCTCCTCGACCAGTGTGCGCACGTGACGGGTGTTCTGCGCACTGGTGATCACGAAGGCGTCGACCACGCCGAACAACTCCCCCATGGCGAGCACGACGGTGTCGCGCCCGAGCTTGGCGTCGGCCGACTCTGCGGCGGTGGCCGCGGCCGGGGGTAGCTGGACGTGCACGTCCAACCCTGGGGTCAATGGAGCACGTCCAGGACCCCTACGGTGAGCCCGAAGGCGGCAACGAGGACGGAGCCCGCCGCAACCGCCCAACGCTGACGGGATCGCCTCGCCAGCTTCTGCTCCGCCCGGCGCTCCGCCCGCCGCTGGGCCCGGGCAGGGGCCGTACCCACGTGGGGACTGTCCGACAGCTCCGTCCACCCGGCCGGCATGGCACTCATCTACCGCACAGCGTACATACCGCGGCGGCGGATGCAACGGATAACCGACTCGGGCACGAGCCCCTCGACCGGGCTGCCGCCGGCCAGCAGGTCCCTGACCTGCGAGCTCGAGACATCGACCTGCGGACCGTCGACCCGGGCGACCCGCCAACCCGGCGGGACGCCGGGCGCCGCGTCGCCGGGCCGGGACACCACGGCCAACGTGACGAGGCGGGCCAGGTCCTCGGGTCGGTGCCAGGAGCCCAGCTCGGGCACCAGGTCCGAGCCGACGACCAGGAACATCTCGATCGGGCGCCCCGCGGAAGCGAGGACCGCCTCGGCCGTGTCGACGGAATAGCTGGGGCCACCCCGGTCGATCTCGAGGCGGCTGGCCTCCGCCCCGGGGATCTCCCCGGCCAGGGCCTCGGTGAGCGCGTACCTGTCCTCTGCCGAGGAGATCGCTCGCTGTCCCGATTTCAGCCAGGGGTCGTTGGCCACGACGAGGAGCAGGCGATCGAGGTTCAGCCGCTCCACGGCCGCGCGCGCCGCGGCAACGTGGCCGACGTGGGGAGGGTCGAACGTCCCGCCGAGGATCCCGATCCGGACAGGGGGCTCAGGTGCCGGCAAGTTCGGCGATCACCGGCGCCAGCGCGTCCATCTCCGCCTCGTGCACGACGATGTTGCTGAAACCGAGCTCCTCTCGCCGCTTGCGCAGCGTCTCGGTGATCTCGCCCGCCGTGCCGATCAGCGCGACGGGCGCAGCGCGCAGCTGGTCGGGCGTGAGGTTGAACAGCGGCGCAAGCGACTCCAGCACCTCGTCGGCGTTCGGGACGACCTGCACCGCCACGGTCCAGCACTGGAACTCGAGGTCGCCGGCGCGCTCCCCCGCGGCCTCTCTGGCCCAGCGCACCCGGTCGCTGTACTTCTCCACCACCGACTCGGCCGCCACCTCGGGCCCGACATAGCCGGCAGCCAGGCTCGGCACGATGCTCACCGTCCGGGCGTACTGCCCGGCCAGGGTGAGGATGCGCTTGCTCCCGCCACCGATGACCAGTGGCGGCCCACCGGGCGACACCGGCGCCGGGGAGCCGATGGCCTCCGTGACGCTGTAGTGGTCGCCTTCGAAGGTGGCGCGGCCGGATTGCCACATGGCGCGCATGATCTCGAGGCTCTCGCCCAGTCGTGCCACCCGCACCGACGGCTTGTCCATCACGATTCCCGACTGTCGGTAGTCGGTCGTCATCCAGCCCGCGCCCATGCCGAGCTCGAAGCGGCCACCGGAGACCACGTCGAGGGTGGCGGCCTCCTTGGCCAGGACGACCGGGTGCCGGAAGTCGTTGTCGAGGACGAGGGTCCCGACGCGCAGGGTCGTGGTCGCCTCGGCCGCGACCGTGAGGGCGACCATCGGGGCCCACTGGTCGTCGAGGTGATCGGGCACGTAGAGGGTCGAGTAGCCCATGTCCTCCGCCTTGCGCGCCAGATCGCGCCACGCAGCGGGGGATGCTGCCTGCGAGGCCTGCAGGGTGAACCGGAAGGCGGCCATGAGGGGCGATCCTACGGCGTTAACCTGGTGCGGTGACGAGCCGACCCGAGTCTTCCTCCTGGAGCGCCGCGTCCTGGCGGAAGTTCCCCGCCGCGCAACAGCCGGATTGGCCCGACGCGGACGCGCTGAAGAAGGCCGAGGCGCGCCTGGCCACCCTGCCGCCGCTCGTCTTCGCCGGAGAGGCGCGACACCTGACGGCGGAGCTCGCGGCGGTGGCCAACGGCGAGGCCTTCCTGCTGCAGGCGGGCGACTGCGCCGAGTCCTTCGCGGAGTTCACTGCCGACTCCATTCGCGACAAGCTCAAGATCATCCTGCAGATGGCGGTGGCGCTGACCTATGCGGCCGGTGTCCCCGTGGTGAAGGTGGGCCGTATCGCGGGCCAGTTCGCAAAGCCGCGCACAGCCGACACCGAGCGGGTGGGCGATGTGGAACTGCCGTCGTTCCGCGGGCACATCGTCAACGACGATGCGTTCGACCGCGAGGCGCGCACACCTGACCCGGAGCGCCTCGTCGCCGCCTACCAACAGTCGGCGTCGACGCTCAACCTCCTGCGCGCGTTCACCAAGGGCGGCTTCGCCGACCTGTCACAGGTACACCTGTGGAACCAGCAGTTCGTTGCGTCCTCGTCCGAGGGGCAGCGCTACGAGCGGATCGCATCGGAGATCGACCGGGCGCTGCGGTTCATGGCGGCGTGCGGCATCGACCTGGGGGCCGAGGAGGGCCTGCACGAGGTCGACTTCTTCACGAGCCACGAGGCGCTGATCCTCCCCTACGAGGAGTGCCTGACCCGCATGGACTCGCTCACGGGTGACTGGTACGACTGCTCGGCCCACATGGTCTGGGTCGGTGACCGCACACGCCAGCTGGACGGTGCCCACGTCGAATTCGTCTCTGGCATCTGCAACCCCGTGGGCTGCAAGGTCGGCCCGGGTTGCTCCCCCGACGAGGTGGTGGCCCTGTGCGAGCGCCTGAACCCCGACCGCCTCCCGGGTCGCCTCACGCTCGTCACCCGGCTCGGGGCGGAACGGATCGGGGAGCTCCTGCCCCCGATCCTGCGCGCCGTGGAGGCCGAGGGCCACCCGGTGGTGTGGGCCTGCGACCCGATGCACGGGAACACGTTCACCAGCGAGGGCGGGCGAAAGACCCGCCGCTTCGACGACATCCTCTCGGAGCTCCGCTCCTTCTTCGACGTGCACCGGGACGAGGGCACCTGGCCGGGGGGGGTGCACGTGGAGCTGACCGGCGACGACGTCACCGAGTGCCTGGGTGGGGCCGAGGAGATCCTCGAGGGCGACCTCGGGGCCCGCTACACGACGACGTGCGACCCTCGGCTCAATGCCCGCCAGTCGCTCGACCTTGCCTTCCGCGTGGCGGAATTCCTCCGAAGTTGATCCGTCGCCTCGGACTCGCCGTGCTGGTCACAGCACTGCCGCTGCTCGGCCTCATGGGCGTGGCGCTGACGCAGGTCGCGGCGCCCGCGGGCGCCGCGACGGTCCCCGCCTACTGGCTGGTGGCGTCCGACGGCGGGATCTTCAGCTTCGGCGGTGCACCCTTCTACGGATCGACGGGGAGCATCGCCCTCAACAAGCCGATCGTGGGCATGGCCTCGACGCCCGACGGCGGCGGGTACTGGCTGGTCGCCTCGGACGGCGGGATCTTCGCGTACGGCGACGCCCAGTTCTATGGCAGCACCGGCAGCATGACGCTCAACAAGCCCGTGGTGGGGATGGCGGCCACCCCCGACGGCAAGGGCTACTGGCTCGTCGCCTCCGACGGGGGCATCTTCGACTACGGCGACGCCGGCTTCTACGGCTCCACCGGCAGCATGCATCTCAACAAGCCGGTGGTGGGCATGGCAGCCACGCCCAGCGGCAGCGGGTACTGGCTGGTCGCCTCGGACGGTGGCATCTTCAGCTATGGCGACGCGGCGTTCCACGGCAGCACGGGCAGCCTCGTGTTGAACAAGCCCGTCATCGGCATGATCACGGGCCCGAGCGGCGGCGGCTACTTCCTGGTCGCCTCCGACGGGGGCATCTTCAGCTTCGGCACGGCGCCCTTCTACGGATCGCTCGGCGGCCTGCCCCTGAAGCACCCGATCGCCGCAGCGGCCGCGATCCCCGACGGCAGCGGCTACTGGTTCTCCGACACCGCCGGCCTCGTCTCGAACTTCGGCGCCGCGAAGTACTTCGGGTCCGCACCCTCGCCCCTCAACAGGCCGATCGTCGGCATGGCCGACGCACCCGGGAACGGGTCCTTCGTGGGCGGGACCTTCCCTTCGGGCGCGTACGGCTACGACATCAGCAACTACCAGTGCAATTCGTTCCCCTCCGGCGACCACCAGATCGGCATCGTGCAGGTCGACGGTGCGTCGTCGAGTGCGACCAATCCCTGCCTGGCCCAAGAGGCGGCGTGGGCGGGCGGCGGCTTGAACCTCTACACCTACCTGACGTACGGGACCTCGTCCACCAGCGAGCCGGGGTGCCTCGGCGACACCTCCTGCAACGCCGGCTACCAGGCGGGCGTGTCCGCCTACACGGACGCGCAGAACGCAGGCGCCGGGTCGACCACCATCCCGTGGTGGCTCGACGTCGAGACGGCCAGCGCCAATTGGTCGGGCAACTTCAGCGAGAACGCACAGTTCGTCCAAGGCGCTCTCAGCGCCCTGCACGAGACCGAGGGCATCCCCGACGTCGGCATCTACGCCAGCCCGGACGTGTGGAACTCCATCGTCGGCAACTACACGCCCTCGGTCCCCTATTGGATGGCCGACTACCTCAGCCCCGCCAGCGGGCCAGGATCGTGCGCCGACTACCAGAACCGGGTGGCGAAGGGTGACCAGCTGCCCGGACCGCCCGAGATCGTGCAGTACGACAGTCAGCAGTACGACGAGGACTACGCCTGCTGAACCCGGGCCGGCCGGGCGCAGCGCCCGCTTGCGGGCAACGTAGCGTCGACGTCGTGGTCGATGCGCACTATGAGGATCCCCGGCTGGCGCGGGTGTACGACCCCCTGGACCCCGTGCGCACCGACCTCGAGGTCTACGCGGCGCTCGTTGACGAGTTCCGAGCCCGTTCTGTCCTCGACGTGGGGTGTGGGACGGGCACCTTCGCCTGCCTGCTTGCCCGCCGTGGTGTCTCCGTCGTCGGGCTGGATCCGGCGGCGGCTTCGCTCGAGGTGGCACGGACGAAGCCGGGTGCCGACGGGGTCCGCTGGATCTTCGGCGACACGGGGGCGTTGCCGCCTCTGCACGTCGATCTGGCCACGATGACGGGCAACGTCGCACAAGTGTTCCTGACCGACGACGACTGGACGGCGACGCTCAGAGCGATCGGCCACGCGTTGCGGCCGGCAGGACGACTCGTCTTCGAGACCCGCGTGCCCCGGGATCGGGCGTGGCAGAGATGGACCCCGGACCTGACCCACGCACGCGCAGACATCTTGGACATCGGCACCGTGAGAAGTTGGACCGAGGTGACGGAGATCCAGGAACCTCTGGTCTCCTTCCGCTCCACGTTCGCGTTCGAGAGAGACGGCGTAGTGCTGACGTCGGACTCCACGCTGCGATTCCGGACACGAGAAGAGCTGACGCGCTCCCTGGCCGACGCCGCGTTCGCCGTTCGGGAGGTTCGCGACGCCCCCGATCGACCCGGCCGGGAGTTCGTGTTCATCGCCCAGCACACCGAGTAGAGCCGGTCCGGTTCGAGGCAACGAACCCTTTTCGGTCCGCATGCTCTAATGGGTTCATGTTCTACATCCTGATCTTCAGTCTGCTGGCCGTTGTCCTCGTCTTCGCGGGTATCACCAGCATGTCCCGTCGACGGAAGAACCTCGCACGCGAGGAGGTGCACACGACCCACAGTGACGCCAGCCGTCAAAACCGGAAGGCGAAGCGAGCCCAGTCCAAACACGACCGGCGCAAGCGCCACTGACTCGTCGCGTCAGTCGCCTTCCGGCCCGCGGCGGGCGGTGATCGTCCCTGTCAGCGCGGCGGCAACGACCATCACGGCGGCGAGGGTCAACAGCAGGTAGCTCCAGTGGATGAAGGGGGTGGAGCCCTGGCACGAGGCGCTGGCTGACGTCAGGTCACCGTGCGAACTGGCGGCGCCGGCGGGTGCAGCGGCTCCGGAGCACCGCGAGCGTCACCGTGAGCGCGATCCCGACGACAAGCGTGGCGACGCCCGACAGGAAACCGAACTTGGGCAGCTGCTGACGCATGGAGCGGGGATACGACCCACCAACGGGTTTCTCCCCGTGCTCGGTTCTGCGGCGTCCACGCCCGCACGGGCCTTTGGTCCTATATTGACGCTGCCCTTCCAGAAGGAAAAAGGGGGAACCAAATGCATGACCGCACGTTCGAACGCGTCGGCGCGGCAAGTGGTCTGACCTTCGTGCTGCTAGCCGTGCTTTCCGGCTTCATCTATCCCCAGCAACCGCGGGTCGACGCGACGCCGGCGGCGACGCTGGCGTGGGTCCACGACCACCATGCGGCCCTGCAGGCCGGCATGATCTTCGACTTCTTCGCCGCGGCGGCGCTCCTGTGGTTCGTCGGCTACCTGCACCGCGTGCTCGCCCGGGCAGAGGGCGGTGAGGAGTCGCTGGCGCCCGTGGTGTTCGCCTCGGGCATCGGGGTCGCCGTCACGACGGCCATGGCGGCGCTGCCGACGGTCGTCCTCGCCTTCATGGACGCCCAACCCGGTGGCGTCGGTGACCCGTCACTCGTGCGGATGCTGGGCGACCTCAACACGATCTTCTTCTCCGCGACCTCCGTGATGACGATGGTGTTCCTCGGCTCCCTGGGGTGGGCGATGCTGCGGGGCGAGCTGGCGGCACCGTGGCTCGGGTGGGTGGGTCTGGTCGTCGCCGTCTTCAACGGAATCGCGGTGTGGATCGGCGTCACGTTCAGCAGCTACCACGGCAAGGCCTGGCTCGTCATCGGCTGGGGCGCCTATGTCGGGTTCCTCGTCGTCATGCTGGTCTTGAGCGGGTCGATGCTCCGTCAGCGCCAGGCCGCTCCCGCCGCCTCACCCTCGGTCGCCGTGTCCTCGGCGCGCCCCGGCGGGGCCGGGGCGTCCGGAGAGCGAGGCGATGGCCGCCCGGAGGGCGTCCGCGTTGCCATGGACCGGATCCGTCGCCTCGAGGACGAGGTCGACGTCTACCGGTGCGGCCCACGCGGCACGCGAGCGCGCCACGTGCTCCCAGTCGAGCTCGTACCAGTTCGGGATCTGACGTTGTCGGCCGTCCACCCGCGCCCGATGGATGCCGGCGTCGGCGCACCGGGTCATGACCACCAGGCTCCGGGCACCTTCTTCTTCCGCAACCAGACGGGTCCCGGCCACCTCCGGGGCGCGGGCCACCCCGTCGAGCACGACCGACGACCCGATCCGGAGCTGGGCCCGGGCCAGCGCCCACATGATCGACCACCCGACCACGCGGTGGCCCGGAGGGTCCATCGCATCGAGGGTCTCCTGGAGCTCTCCATAAGGGCGAAGCCCGCTCATCGTCCAGTCGTGGCCGAGCAGCGCCGACCCCAACTCGTCCGCCGCCACCTGGGCCATCGTGGACTTGCCCGTCGCCGGCAGCCCCGTGACCAGAACGAGCAGCATCCTCCACCTTCGCACGTTCGACCGCCCGTCAGCATCGCTTCGAATGACGCCGGCACGGCGACGGGATCGTCCGGCTCTGTATCCTCACCCACTCGGAGGTCCGTGATGGTGACGACGGTGCAGGTTGCCACGGAGCCTGACCGCTCGGTGCTGGCGCAGCTCCGCAACGCGTGGACGGGTGAGGTGCAGCCGGGCGACGACGATGCCGGCTTTGCCGACCGGTTCACCTCCTGGATTGACGCGCAGCACGGGTGGCGGACCTTCTGGGTCGCCCGCGAGGGCGAGCACCCGGTCGGCATGGTGAACCTCCTCGTGATCGATCGGATGCCGAGACCGCGCCTGCCCTCCGGCGGTTGGGGGTATCTCGGGAACCTCTTCGTGCTCCGGGATCACCGTCGGCGCGGCGTGGCGACCCTGCTCGTCGAGGCGCTTCTCGCACGCGCCGCCGACGAAGGGCTGGAGCGCGTCATCACGCATCCCAACGAGCGGTCCCTGCCGTTCTGGCGCCGCTCCGCCTTCGGCGAGGCGCAGGACCTCTTCGTCTGGGCTCCTTTGAGCTAGCGAGCAGGCTTGTCCCAGACCGACACGTGCTTGGGGCTGTCGCTCGTGAACGGCTCGCGGTTCCAGTCGCCCCAACGCTCGCGCAGGGACAGTCCCGCAAGACGCGCCATCAGGTCGAGCTCAGCCGGCCAGGCGAAGCGGAACGGCATGGAGAACGTCCCGGACCGGCCGTCCTTGAGCCAGTAGTGGTGCGAGACGCCGAGTTGCTGGGCGACGTCCATCTCGTCGAAGCCGAGGTGGTGCGGGCTGACGTCGAACGCCCGCACCGTCTCGCCCGGTGGGAGGCGTCGGATCTGGGGCACCTCTACCTCAATCACGAAGCACCCTCCGGGGTCCAGGTGTGCCGCCACGTTGCGGAAGCACGCCACCTGCTCGTCCTGGGTCGTGAGGTTCTCGATGGTGTTGTAGACGAGGTAGGCGAGCCGGAAACTCCCGTCCACCCGGGTCGACGCGAAGTCGCCCACCGTCACGCCGATGGCGTCGGCTCCCGGCTTCGCCTGCAGCTCCGCCACCATGTCGGGGGACAGGTCGATCCCGTGCACCGCGACACCACGCTCGCTCAGCGGAAGCGCGATGCGGCCCGTGCCGATGCCGAGCTCGAGGGCGGCACCGCCGGCTGCCAGGTCGACCAGGAAGTCGACGACGGGGCCGACGAAGGCCGGGTCGGAGATCTGCGTGTCGGCGTCGTAGTTCTGGGCGATCCACCCACCGAAGTAGTCGGTCTTCATCGAACCACCGTCCCAGGTTCCAAGTCCTTCGCACGCGCCCGGCCGAGCCTGCCCGGCGACACCGATGCGCGCCTCGTCCATTGTCGTTGGGAGCGGGGCCCGCTCCTCAGTCGGTCTTGGCGACCAGCACCGCGCAGTGGGCCGCATGCGCCACGGAGTTCGGCACACTGCCGAGATACCGCCGGGCGCCCCGCATGCCCTTGCTGCCGACGACGATCAGGTCCGCCCCGACGTCAGCCGCTGCGGACAGGATGACGTCGTCGGGGTTGCCCTGCGCCGCGTGTGCCTCGGCCTTCAGGCCCTCGCCGTGCTTCTTGATCGCTTCCTCGCCGACACTCTTGGCGGCCTCCTCGGCCACGGCCTGCCCCACACCGCTGTCCACCAAGGGCGCACCCGTCGCCGAGGCCATGCCGGGTCTGGGCGATCGCACCGCCGTCACGATGTGCAGCTCGGAGCCCCACGACCGCGCGATGTCCGCCGCGGCCTGGACGGCCTTGTCGGCGGTGGGAGAGCCATCGGTGCCGACCACGACAATCTTGTACATAGGTTCGTCCCCTTTTCCGCCAACGCGCTCAGCGTAGCTGGGTCCGCGCGAGCTTTCCCCTCAATCCGCCCCGGCTGAATAGGCGGCGTCCCAGAAGTCCACGAAATGCGGTGGCGGCTCGGGCGAGGTCATGGCCCGGGTGGAGAGCAGGATGCCCGTGAGGCCGCGCACCGGGTCGCTCGACCAGACGGTGCCCGTGCCACCGTTCCAGCCGAAGCCCCACGGTACGGGCGGCGCACCGCGCACCGGCCCCGGCGCCGCCATGCAGTAGCCCCAGCCGAGCGGGCCGAGGAAGAGTGTCGACGAGGCCCGCTGGGCGGCCGTCAGGTGGTCACGGGTCATGGCGGCCACCGATCCCGCCGACAGCAGCTGCTCACCCTCGCGGCGTCCCCCAGCCAGCAGCAGGGACACGAAGGCCCACAGGTCGTCGATGGTCGAGACGAGCATGCCCGCTGCGTTCGCCATGGCGGGCGGCTGGCTCCACCAACCGCCGATCGGCCGGTCGAGCACGACCAGCTCAGAGTCGGTGGGGCCCGGGATGTAGGCCGTGGTGAATCGGCCCACCTTCTCCGCCGGGACGCTGAACGAGGTGTCCACCATGCCGAGCGGCTCGAACAGGCGCGTCCGGAGGAAGGCCTCCAGCGGCTGCCCACTCGCCCGCTCCAGCAGGACCCCCAGCACCTGAGCGCCGGTGTTGTAGCGCCACTCCGCGCCGGGCTGGTGGAGGAGGGGCAGGGTGGCGAACCGCCCGATCCACTCGTCGGAACCGAAGGGGGGAGGGGGCCAGGGCGGTCCCAGCGTCATCAGCCCGAGCTCCGCCTCGGCGTCCTGAATCGGGTACGTGCCCGGCGGCGCCATGATGGCGCCGAAGCCGAGGCGGAACGTCAGCAGGTCCTCGACGGTGATGGAGCGCTCCGCGGGCACCGTGTCGTCCAGCGCGCTCTCCACGCTGCGCAGCACGCGGCGGTCGGCGAGCTCGGGCAGGAACCGCTCGACCGGGTCACCGAGCGACAGGACGCCGTCGTCGACGAGCGCCATCGCCGCCGCCCCCGCGATCGGCTTGGACAGCGAGGCGATGCGGAAGATGGCATCGCGCCGCAAGGGCGTGGGGTCGCCGAGCGCCGCCGACCCGAGCGTTTCGCTGTGCATGTCGGGGCCGCGTGCCACCAGCGCGACCAGGCCCGGGACGTCCCCCCGCTCCACCTGCGCGGCGAGGCGGTCGTGCAGACGGTCGAGCCCGGCGGGATCGAGGCCCTTGGTAGTGGTCATGCCGGACGGCGCGACGAACGATCGGTCATGGGCGGCGACGCGAGCGGTAGGGTGCCCGCATGGCGGCGTGGCGCGACGTCGAGCAGATGATCTCGGCGCTGCCCGAGGTGACCGAGGGTGAGCGCTTCGGCAACCGCACGTGGTTCGTGGCGGGCAAGGCGTTCGCGTGGGACCGCCCGTTCTCCAAGGCGGACCTCAAACGCTTCGGCGACGCCGAGCCTCCGGCCGGCCCGATCCTCGCGTTGCGCACGGCGGACCTGGCCGACAAGGAGGCCGTCCTGGCCGACGCCACGAAGGGGTTCTTCACCATCCCCCATTTCGACGGCTTCGCGGCGGTGCTCGTCGCCCTGCGGGCCGTCGCCAAGCGGCCCCTCCGCTCGGCGGTCGAGGACGCCTGGCTCGCCTGTGCACCCACCAAGCTCTCCCGCGCGTACGCCGACGGCTCGTCCCCCCTCACGCCCGCGGCACGCCACAGGAGTCGTTGAAGCGGAGCAGCACCCAGCGGTCCTCTGCGGGCACCCACTCGAACTCGGTCATGGACCCGTGCGCGATGCGGACCCAACCGCGCCGGTAGATCTCGGCCGGCACGCCCAGGAAGGTGATCATGCACGCCTCGATCACCCCCGCGTGCACGGCGGCCACGACCAGCTCCCCGGGGTGCCGGCCCACCACCTCGCGCACGGCGTCGGAGGCGCGCACGATGAACTCGGACCAGCTCTCTCCGCCGGGCGCGATCACCGTGGTGGGATCGAGGTCCCAGTCCGGCACCCCGAACGCCTCGACCACCTCGTCCCACGTCATGCCGTCGCACTGGCCCGGGTGCAGCTCGCAGAGGTCACAGCGCTGCACGACCGGGCCGAGCGCAGTCGGCCCCGGACCCACCACCGGCCGCAGCCGCTCCGCCGTCTCGGTGGCGCGGGGCAACACCGACGAGTACAACGCCGTCGCCCCGCGCAGCTCCCCGCTCTCGTAGAGCCGGTCGGCCAACATGGCCACCTGCCGGCGCCCCAGGTCCGTCAGGCCCGAGCAGCCCTTCAGCCCCCCCACCACGTGATTGAGGTTGCACTCCGCCTCACCGTGCCGGATCAACACGATGCGCGAGGCGCCCTCGGCGGGCGGGAAGATCCGCAGCACCCCGGCATGGGCTTGCGCATCTGCCTCCGCCTCGTCCCCGCTCACGCCAGGTTCCCGACGAAGCGCTCGAGCTGTCGCAGCGTCCTGCACTCCACCACGTCGTCGCAGTGGGCCGCGTACTCCCCCACGATCGAGTCACCCGATCCCCAATAGTCCCGCGGCTCGGGATTGAGCCAGTAGACGTGCCGCGCCCTGGCCTGGAGGTCCTCGAGCACCCACGAGGCCGATGCGTGGTAGTTGTTCCGCGCGTCACCGAGCACCATGATGGACGAGCGCGAGGTCACCTGGTCGCCCCAGCGCCGGTGGAATTCGGTCAACGTGTGCCCATAGTCCGAGTGGCCGTCGACCCAGATGACGTCGGCTTCGGTGTTGATGCGGGCGACCGCCTCCGCCGGGTCGACGACGCCTTCGAAGAACCGCGTGACCTCGTCGATCCCGTCGACGAAGACGAAGCTGCGCACCTTCGAGAACTGCGAGGAGATGGCGTACACGAGATGGAGGGTGAAACGGGCGAAGCTGGCGACGGAACCCGAGATGTCCGCGACCACGAAGATCTCGGGCTTGGCGGGGCGGGGATGCCGGAACCGTGGCTCAATCGGGACACCGCCGGTCGACAGCGATCGTCGCATGGTGGCCCGGAAGTCGAGAGGACCCTTTCGCCCGTGGCGGCGCTTGCGGGCCAGGCGCACCGCCAGCTTGCGCGAGAGCGGCTGGAGCACCCGGTGCAGCATGGCCAACTCCTCGCGGGTGGCGTGCATGACGTCGATGTCCTCGGGCAGGGGCTTGCGCACCGACCGGGCCAAGGCCTCGGCACCGCGGTCCTCCACCAGTCGGCGCCGGATCTCGGTCTCGACCGCCCGGCGGAACTTCTCGATGCGCGCCTTGAACTCGTCCGCCGCCAATCGCTCCTCGAGCTCGGTCAGCGAACCGCCGGCGGCGTCCGCCTGCGCCTCGCCCATGAGCCGCCCCAGCACGGCGTCGAGGTCGAGGTTCCGCAGCGTGCGGTACAGGTAGTAGGTCCCCCCGACGGGGCGCCCCGGCTCCATGCCGGCGTAGCGATCGACGGCGTTGCGGGCCACGACGTTCATCAGCGCGGCGTCGGCCGAGAGGAGCGATTTGAAGAGGAGCTCGGCCAGCTCCTCGGGCGTCATCCCCTCGCCGGCCCCGCCCCCCGTCCACGAGCGGCCCTGGCCCACCATGCCACCCTGGCCCGCCTGCTCGCCTTCCGCGTCCGCGCCCTCCTCGCCCGCCCCTTCGCCCTCGGCGCCGGCCTCGGCGCCGCCCGTCCGCACGGCGAAGAAGACCTCGAAGGCGGTCTCGAATGCTCGCCAGTGCGCGGACGACTTCACCAGCGTGGCGGCCAGCGCGTACTTCAGTGCCTCGCGGTCTTCGAGCGGGATGTGCTTGACCGCCTCAGCGGCGTCGAGATGCTCGGTGAGCGAGACGGGCAGCCCCGAGCGGCGCAGCTCGGTGACGAAGCCGGAGAGGAGGTCGAGCACGCCGACCTCAGCCCGACGAGGCCGAGAGCAGCTCCTTGGTGGCCCGCTCGATGTCGGCCTGGTACTTCAACAGGATGTGCAACGTGTCCTTGGCGCCGGCGGCGTCGATCGTCTGCACCCCGAGCAGCACCAGCGTGCGGGCCCAGTCCAGCGTCTCGGAGACCGACGGCGCCTTGCGCAGCTCGAGCGTGCGCAGCGAGCGCACGATGCGGGCCACCTGGTCGGCCAGCTCCTCGCTGATGCCGGGGACCTTGGACCGTACGATCTCCCGTTCGCGGTCGAGGTCGGGGTAGTCGATGTGCAGGTAGAGGCAGCGCCGCTTGAGCGCCTCGGAGAGCTCGCGGGTGTTGTTCGAGGTGAGGAAGACCATGGGCAGCTGTGAGGCCCGCACCGTGCCGAGCTCGGGGATGGAGACCTGGTACTCGGACAGGATCTCGAGCAAGAGCGCCTCTGTCTCGAGCTCGACGCGGTCGACCTCGTCGACGAGGAGCACCACCGGCTCGGTGGCCCGGATCGCCTCGAGCAGCGGCCGGGTCAACAGGAAGTCCTCGGAGAAGATGTCCTCCTCCAGCTCCGACCAGCTCGGGCCCTCCTCCTCCGCCTTGCCGTGCTCCCCCGCCTGGATGCGCAGCAACTGCTTGCGGTAATTCCACTCGTAGAGCGCCTTGGACTCGTCGAGCCCCTCGTAGCACTGCAGACGGATGAGCCGGGCCCCGGTGAGGTCGGCCACCGACTTGGCCAGCTGCGTCTTGCCCGTGCCGGCCGGGCCCTCGACCAGCACCGGCTTCGACAGCCGGTCGGCCAGGTAGACGACGCCGCTGATCGACTCGTCGGCCAGGTACCCCACCCGGGCCAGGCCGCCTCGCACGGCGTCCAGGGACTCGAACCGCGGTGGCCCTGCGTCGGGCAGCCCCAACCCCGCACGGTCGCCGCTCACCGGCGCACCTGTCCGTCACCGCGCACGACCCATTTCAACGTCGTCAGCTCCTTCACTCCCATCGGCCCGCGGGCGTGCAGCTTCTGGGTGGAGATCCCCACCTCCGCGCCCAGCCCGAGCTCCTCGCCGTCGACGAACCTCGTCGACGCGTTCACCAGCACCGCGGCGCCGTCGACCTCGGCGACGAAGCGGTCCGCCACCGCGACGTCCGAGGTGACGATCGCCTCGGAGTGTCCCGAGCTGTACCGGGCGATGTGCTCGATGGCGTCACCCACCTCGTCCACCATCCCGATCGCAACGACCGGACCCAGGAACTCCGTCGCGAAGTCGCTCTCCAGCGCCGGCACGACGTCGGGCAGGATCGCCCGCACGCGCTCGTCCCCCCGGATCTCGACGCCCGCCGCGGCGAGCGACGCGCCCAGCCGTGGGAGCAGCTCGGCCGCCACGCCGGCATGCACCAGGATCGTCTCGACGGCGTTGCAGACCCCGAAGCGGTGCGTCTTGGCGTTGAGCACCAGCTCGTGCGCCATGGCGAGGTCGGCGGCGCCATCGACGTAGATGTGGCAGTTCCCGTCGCCGTCGAGCACGTAGGGCACGGTGGCGTGCTGGATCAGCGACTGAATCAGCGCCTGCCCGCCGCGCGGGATCAGGCAGTCGATCCGCCCCCGCAGCTGCATGAAGGCGACGGCTGTCTCGTGTGACGTGTCCTCCACCAGTGCGACGGCGTCCTCGGGCAGCCCGGCCTTCACCGCCGCCCGGCGCAACAGCGCGACGACGGCGCGGTTGGAGTCGATCGCCGAGGACGAGCCGCGCAGGAACGCCGCGTTCCCGGCCTTGAGGCACAAGCCGGCGGCGTCGCTCGTCACGTTGGGTCGGTTCTCGTAGATGACCCCGACCACGCCGAGCGGGACCCGCACCCGCGTCACCCGCAGCCCGTTCGGCCTGACCCAGCCCTCGGTGACCTCTCCCACCGGGTCGGGCAGGCCGGCCACCTTGCGCAGGCCGTCCGCCATGCCCCGCACCCGATCCTCGGTCAGGCGCAGCCGGTCCCGGGCCGCCTCGGTCATTCCCGCCACCTCGGCCCGCTCCAGGTCGGCGCGGTTGGCCTCGAGCAAGGACGCCCGCTCCTCCTCCAGGAGGTCCGCCGCCAGCCGCAGCGCGTCGTCCCGCACCGAGCTCGGCGACCTCGCCACCCGCCGCGCCGCCGCCTGGACGCGGCCCGCGAGCTGCTCCAATGCAGGCGAGGTCACCGGGTCAGGTTACAAGCACCCGGTCGGGTCAGGTGACGAGGACCAGGTCGTCCCGGTGAACGACGACCTGGCTGCGCCGGCCCATCCACTCGCCCGAGCGCTCCGCGGCGAGGCGGACCAGGCCCTTGGCGAAGACCCGGCCGTCGGGACCGGCGATCTCGACGGCGTCGTCGGGGCGGAAGCTGCCGCTGACCCCTACGACGCCGGCGGCGAGGAGCGACCGCCCCTTTTCCGTGAGGGCCGCCTGCGCCCCCTCGTCGACCGTGAGGCTGCCCGCCGAGCCCAGCGCGAAGGCGATCCAGAGCTTGCGCGCCGAGAGCCTGCTCTCCCGGGCCCTGAACACGGTGCCCACCCCGGTCTCGCCGTTCAACGCCGCAGCCAGCACACCGGGCCGCCCGGCGTCGGCGATCAGGGTCTGCACGCCCGACCAGGTGGCGATCTTGGCCGCGGCCAACTTGGAGGCCATGCCACCGCTGCCGACCGCACTGCCCGGTCCACCCGCCAGTCGCTCCAGCTGGTGGTCGATCTCGATCACTTCCTCGATCAGGGACGCCTCGCTGTCACGCCGCGGATCGGCGGTGAACAAGCCCGGCGCATCGGTCAGGAGCACGAGGAGGTGGGCACCGACCAGGTGTGCCACGAGTGCCGCGAGCCGGTCGTTGTCGCCGAAGCGGATCTCCTCGTCGGCCACGGCGTCGTTCTCGTTGACGACCGGCACCACGCCGAGGTCGACCAGGTGGCGCAGCGTCCCGCGCGCGTGCAGGTACTGGGTGCGGTGCACGAAGTCGAGAGGCGCGAGCAGCACCTGGCCCGCCAGGAGGCCGTGGGGCTCGAGCCCGTCCTGCCAGAGTCGCATCAGGCGGTGCTGGCCCACGGCGGAGACCGCCTGCAGCACGGCCGGGTCGGCCGGCCGCTGCTCGCCGCGACCGAGGGCGGCCCAGCCGGCGGCGATGGCTCCCGAGGTGACGACCACGACGGTGTGGCCCTCGGCGCGCGCCGCCGCCAGCTCACCGGAGAGCCGCGCCACCGTGTCGGGCGTGACCGAGGACGACCCGACCTTGACGACGGCGATCACGCGTCCTCCCCCCAGGTGAAGGTCATGGTGCCCACGGTCACCTCGTCGCCGTCGCGGGCCCCCGCCCGCGCCAGCGCGCGGTCGACGCCCAGTCGGCGCAGGCGCCGCACCGCTTCGGCCTGCGCCCCGGCATCGTTGAGGTCGGAGAACGCGACCGCTCGCTCGGCGGCGCGGCCCACCACGACCCACCCGCCGTCGTCTGCGCGCCGCACGTCGACGCCCTCGGGTGCCGGCCGGTGCACGATCACCTCGCTGGACGCCGCGGCGGCCGACTCGGCACGCGCCGCCTGCACGAGGGCGGCCAGCCGCTCGACCAGGTCACCCACGCCCACGCCCGTCGCCGCGGAGAGGACCATGTCGCAAACGCCGTCGGTGTCGGAGCCGACGTCTGCCTTGCTGCCCACCACGAGCCGGGGGCGGTCGAGGAGATCGGGCTGGTAGGAGCCCAGCTCGGAGAGCAGGACCCGCAGCTGGGCCGAGGGCACCTCGCCCCCGAGCTCGGGCGCGGCGAGGTCGAGCAGCACGACGAGCACCCGCGCCCGTTCGATGTGGCGGAGGAACTGGTGGCCCAGGCCCTTGCCGCCGGCCGCCCCCTCCACGAGACCTGGGACGTCGGCCAGCACGAATTCGGTGCCGTCGCGAGCCCCGCCCACCCGGACCACGCCGAGATGAGGCTCGAGCGTGGTGAAGGGGTAGTCGGCGATCTTCGGCTTGGCCGCCGAGACGGTCGCGATCAGCGTGGACTTGCCCGCGTTGGGGAAGCCGACCAGTGCGGCGTCGGCCATCAACTTGAGCTCCATGTCGAGCCAGTACTCCTGGCCCTTCTCGGCCTGCTCGGCGAAGGCCGGGGCTCGGCGACGGTTGGACAGGAAGCGCGCGTTGCCCCGGCCGCCCTGGCCGCCCTCGGCCACCATGAAGCGGGCGCCCCCCGTCGCCAGGTCGCAGACGACCCGGCCCTCCCGGTCGCGCACGACGGTCCCCACCGGCACCGGCACCTCCAGGTCCTTGCCTCGCGCGCCGTGGCGCTTGCCTCCCGAGCCGTGCACGCCGTCGGTGGCGCGGCGGAAGGGGTGGTCCCGGAAACCGAGCAGCGAGGACTCGTTCTCCGAGGCCACGAGCCACACGTCGCCGCCGTGCCCCCCGTCGCCGCCGTCGGGGCCGCCGCGGTCCACGTGCGCCTCGCGGCGCCACGACACCGCCCCGGCTCCCCCGTCGCCGGCGCGCGCGTGCAGTTGGGCCTGGTCGACGAAGCCGGGCATGGCGGGAAAGCCTACGAGGCGAGCAGTCGGCGGGCGCGCTGCCCCACCTCGGCACGCGCCCGTTCCCCGTCGATCAGGGTGCACCGGCCGCCCTCGACGACGCACGTGCCACCGACCCACACGTCGGTCACCAGGTAGCCCGCGCCCGCCCACACCAGATGGCCCAGGAGCTCGGCATCGGTGACCGAGGGGGTGAAGCGCGCGTCGTCGGTGCGGAGGCGGATCAGGTCCGCCGGTCGGCCCACCTCGAGCGCGCCCACCGGGAGGCCGAGCGCCTCCCCGCCCCCTCGGGTGGCCAGCCGCAGCGCCCCCGCCGAGGTCACCGCCGCCGGGTCCCTCCCCGTGGCGCGTGCGAGGAGGGCGGCCAGCCGCATCTCGTCCCACAGGTGGAGGTCGTCGTTGGAGGCGGGACCGTCCGTCCCGAGACCGACCCGCACACCCCGTTCGAGCAGCGCACGCAACGGAGCCACGCCCGCCCCCAGCTTGCCGTTGGAGCCCGGGCAGTGCGCCACCGCCACGTCGTGCTCGGCGACGATCGCGAGGTCCGCCTCGTCGAGCCAGACGGCGTGGGCGGCCAACACGCGACCGTCGAGCACGCCCTCGACCGCGAGGAGGGCGGGGGCGCTCATGCCGTCGCGCTCGAGCAGCAGAGCGCACTCGTCCTGTGTCTCCGAGAGGTGGATCTGCACGAGCGCGTCGCGCCGCTGGGCCTCCGCCGCAATGGCGCGCAGGCCCTCGCGCGGCACGGTGTAGGCGGCATGCGGCCCGAACCCGAGGTGCAACCGGCCGGCCCGCCCCTCCATGGCGTCGTAGAGCCGGCACGCCTCGTCGAGCAGGCCCTCCCACGTCGCACGCGACCCCGCGCCCGGCACGTCGAAGATGCCCGGTGTGAACACGGTGCGGATGCCGGAGTCAAGCACCGCCTCGACCACGGGGTCCGGGTGGCGGTACTGCTCGCACGTGGTGGTGGTCCCGTTGCAGAGCAGCTCCGCCGCACCGAGCATCATGCCCCAGTACACGTCCTCGTCCCGCAGCAGGGCCTCACGCGGCCAGACGCTCTCGCTCAGCCAGCGGTCGAGCGGCAGCCCGTCGCCCGCGCTGCGCACCAGGGTCATCGGCGAGTGGCCGTGGCAATTGACCAGGCCGGGCATGAGCAGACCACCGAGCTGGCGCACCTCGGTGCCGGCGGCGGGAGGGACCTGCCAGGGGTCGCCGACCCAGGAGATGAGCCCGTCGTCGACCTCGACCGCCCCCGGCGCCAGCATCGTGTCCCCGGCGTCGACGGTGAAGACCGCGTCGGCCACGAGGCGCAGCGTCACGGCGCGCCGACGAACAGCCGCCCCGAGAGGTCGCGCGACACCCGGATCGGGTCGTTCGCGCCCTCCACGGTCACCTCCACGGTGCCGTCGGGCTCCCGGACGCCGACCCTGGCCACGGCGCCGGGGATGAAGCCCCCCTCGCCCAGCAGCGTCAGCGAGCCCAGGTTCAGCTCGACCTCTTCACTGATGCGGCGGAGGCGCACCCTCTCGCCCTCGCCCACCTCGGCGAGCGCCCGCGTCGGTCCCCCCGGCACGGGCGTCGCGGACCCCGGGATCGGGTTGCCGTGCGGGCAGGTGGCCGGGTCGCCCAGCAGCTCCACCAGCCGGGCCTCGACGTCGTCGGAGATCACGTGCTCCCAGCGGCCGGCCTCGCGGTGCACCTTGTGCCACTCCAGCCCGATGATGTCGACGAGGAGCCGCTCGGCCAGCCGGTGTTTGCGCACGACCTTCTCGGCCAGGGACCGGCCGCTGGCCGTGAGCGATAGCCGCCTCCCGTCGCGGGTCACGTAGCCGTCCTCGATCAGGCGGTCGAGCATCTCCGAGACCGAGGGGGCGGAGCGGCCCAGACGCTCGGCGATGCGCGCCTGGATCACCGGGACGCCCTCCTCGCCCAGCGCCAGGATGGTCTCGAGGTACTCCTCGACGGGCGGGTGGTACTCCTGGGGCGTGTGGGTACGCGCGGCGCGCTCAGGCATGGCAATGGCCGTCCGAGGACGGGGGCACGTCGAGGGCGGGATTGCGGTCGAAGAAGCCGAAGGGGACGAGGGAGAAGCCGGCGGACTCGACGGGCATGACCGGCCAGTCCTCGGGGCGCGGGACGTGGGTGACGCCGAAGGAGTGCCACAGCACGATGTCCGTGTCGACCACGGGGCGGTCCTGGGCCGTCCACGCCGCGAGGCCGGCCTCGCCGCTGTGCTGGTTCGGGTAGTCGCCGGCGGCGCGCCGCTCCTCGGGCGAGAACGGCGTCACCCACAGGTTGTGCGCGGCGAACGCGGCGCGCCGGCCGATGCTCGACTCGGGCCCGGCCAGCAGCGTCGGCGTGGCGCCCGGCAGCAGCTTGTAGGCGGTCGGCTGGCCCAGCGCGTTGCGCCGGCTGCGGTTGGCGATGCGCCACGTGCGCGAGCGCGACGGGTCGACGTTGCGTCGCGCCGCCAGCTCGGTCTCGAGCAGCGTGGCCGTGGCGGTGAAGGCACTCCCGACCGGATTGCCCGTCCCCGGCGGCGCGGGCGCGGCGTCCACCTCGAACACCGCGTTGTCCGGCCCGTCGATCTCGACGTCGAGACGGACGTTGAAGAGGTGCTGATGGAGCGGGGCGGCCAGGCCGGGTGCCACCATGCGCGCGTGTTCGCCCGCGTCGTCGCCTGCCACCGCCATGGTGGACATGATCCCGGTCAGCTTCACTTCGAGCTGCATGGTCCCGTCGAGGTAGAAGTACCAGTAGAACCCGTACTCGTAATTGCCGACAGTGGCGATGGAGCTGACGACGAGCCGGCGCGACCGGCGGACCTCGGTGCGGCCGGAGACCATGTCGACGTGCTTCCAGAGGATGGAGTAGTCCTCCTCGTGCATGCAGATTGCGTTCGCCCTCGTGTGGGGCTTGCCGCGCTCGTCCGCGAAGACGTAGTCGAAGTAGTGGATCTCTCCCAGGCAGTCGCACCCGAGCGTCAGCGAGTTGGACATGCGCCCGAGTCCCCACTCCCCGGCGTCGAACGCGCTCTTCCACGCGTGCATGGGGCTCGGGTGCCCGTAGGGCACCACCATCTCGCTGACCGAGGCGCGGTAGACGATGGGGCGCACCCGGCCGCCGTCCTCGTAGCCGACGGTCCAGAGCACGAGTCCCTCCAGCGGGTCCATGCCCACCCGGAGCGTCCACTTCTGCCACTTCACGAGGTTGCCCTCCACCACGAAGCTCGGGCCCTCGGGCTGGGTGATGGACAGGGGCTTGAGGTCCGTGCGCAGAGGCCCGTTGTGCTCGGGGTAGTAGCTCCCCGACGTGGGCGGGAGGGGGACGACGCCGTAGTCGAGGACCTCGAGGACCTCGCCGCGGGCCATGTCGACGATGGCCAGCAGGCCCTCCACCGGGCGCGCGTAGCCGTTGTCGTCGGGCGACTCGCGCACATAGGCCAGGCACTTCGTGATCCGGCGCCCCTTCTCGTGCTCGAGCCCGAACGTCCCCGCCGGCCACGGGTCGACCTGGACGGCCGAGTAGTCGACGATGCCGCGCCGCTCGAGTGCCGCCTTCCACTCCGCGCACTCCGCCAGGGCGAGCTGGGCCGCGTACGCCTCCTCCATCTGCAAGGGTGGGCGGACGTCCTCGACGACCTCCCAGCGCAGCACCTGGCCCCGGGTGACCGAGACGACCGCCTCGACCACGTCGGCCTCGGGGCTCTGCAGCAACACCATGCGCACCTGGCGGTCGACGAGCGCGGCGGCGCCGGCGACACCGGCGTCGACGGCCCGCACGACCTCCTTGGGGGGGTCGCACAAGGTCACGAAGGCGAAGCGCAAGGCCTCGCTCGCGACCTCGGCCCGCCCGCTCTCGAAGACGATCCGGCGTGCCGACTTCATCTCCTCGCCGGTGAGCGGCGACAACGGGTGCAGGGACACGGGGGCGGGGACGGCAGTGGTCGACATTGGGGCCATGGTACGTGGCGGGCGGCCACGGGCCGCCTACGATGCCGCTCATGGACGATGCGGCCGAACGGGCGGCCCGCAGCGCCCGTGAGCTGGCCCGCCGCACGGGCACCGATCGGCACGACGTCCTGCTCGTGCTCGGCAGCGGGCTCACCGGCGCGGCCGAGCTCCTCGGAGCGGGCGCCGACTCGCTCCCGCTCGACACCCTCCCCTTCTTCCCCGCCTACACGGCCGCGGGGCACCGGGCGCACGGCTGGTCGGTCCCGATCGGGGGCCTCCGGGTCCTGATCCTCGGCGGGCGCTGTCACCTCTACGAGGGCATCGGCGCGGTCGAGGCGGTGCACCCGCTCCGTACCGGAGTGGCCGCGGGCTGCACCACGGTCATCCTGACCACCGCCGTCGGCGGCATCCGCGAGGACCTGCAGACGGGTTCGCTGATGGTGGTCGAAGACCACCTCAACCTCACCGGGGCCAGTCCGCTGCACGGCCCCGAGTTCGTCGACATGACGGACGCCTACGCGCCGCAGCTCGCGCGCGCTGGCCCTGTCGAGTCCCGGTGCCGCGGGCGCGATCGTGGCACCCCGGCCGGGTGTCTACGCGCAGATGCGCGGACCCCAGTTCGAGACCCCCGCGGAGATCCGCCTTCTGCGCACGGTCGGGGCGGACGTGGTCGGGATGTCCATGGCGCTCGAGACAATCACGGCCCGCCACGCCGGCGCAGAGGTGCTCGGCCTCGCCCTGGTCACCAACCCGGCCGCGGGCACCGCGCCGGCCGGCTCGACCGGCGACCTGGCCGCCATCGCGGCGGTCGGGACTGCCGCCGCGCCCGCCGTGGCCGAGGTCGTCCGCCACGTCGTAGGCTCCCTCGCGTGACCGATCTGGTGACCCCGGCCGGCGTGGACCACGTCGCCATCAACGTGCCCGACGTTGAGGGCGCCATCGCGTTCTACACCGAGAAGCTCGGGCTCACCCAGAACTTCACCCGGCCCGACTTCGGGTTCGTCGGCGCCTGGCTCGACACCGCCAACGGCCAGCAGGTGCACCTGATTGAGCTGCCGGCGCCACCGAACGTGGGCCAGCACTTCGCGCTGGTCTACGACGACCTCGACGCGGTGGTGGCCGAGCTGCGGGCCCGTGGGCTCGAGGTCTCCGACGCCATCCCGGTCGGCACGACCGGGCGCCACCAGGCGTTCACGACGGACCCGTGGGGCAACGGGATCGAGCTGCACGAGCGCCCCGGCTGAGGAGCGGCCCCGTCAGCTCCGATCGATGGGATGGAGGACCGGGTGGCCCTGCGCTGCTCGCCCTCCCGATCAGCTGGTGGCCATGCCGACCACCGGCTGGTTGATCGCCGTTCCCCCGGTCGACCCCAGGAACGGCGCGTTGAAGGCGAACAGGCCGCCGTCGGAGGCCACCTCCCAGTAGCCCGAGCCGTCCGGCTGGGCCGCCATGCCCACCACCGGCTTGTTCAGCGGCTTGCCACCCATGGAGCCGGAGAACGGCGCGTTGAAGGCGAAGAGGCCGCCGTCGGACGCGACCTCGTAGTAGCCGTCGGTGGCCGGGTCGATCGCCATGCCCACGATCGGCTTGTTGAGAGGCTTGCCGCCCATGGAGCCGGAGAACGGCGCGTTGAAGGCGAACAGGCCGCCGTCGGACGCGACCTCGTAGTAGCCCGAGCCGTCGGGGACGGTGGCGATGCCCACGATCGGCTTGTTGAGGGGCTTGCCGCCCATGGAGCCGTGGAACACGGCGTTGAAGGCGAAGAGTCCGCCGTCGGAGGCCACCTCGAAGTAGCCACCGGTGCCCGGGTCGTAGGCCATCCCCACGATGGGCGCGTTCAGGTGCTTGCCGCCCATGGAACCGTAGAAGGGCGCATTGAAGGCGAACAGGCCGCCGTCGGAGGCGACCTCCCAGTAGCCACCGGTGTCCGGGTCGTAGGCCATCCCCACGATGGGCGTGTTCAGCGGCTTGCCGCCCATCGAGCCGTAGAAGGGAGCGTGGTAGGCGAAGAGGCCGCCGTCGGAGGCCACCTCGTAGTAGCCCGACGCCACCACGGGAGCCCGCTCGGCGAGCGTCTGGTTGGCGCCGGCGGTCTGGGTCTGCCCGACCGCCATGCACTGCCCGCTCCCCCACACGACACGCCGCTCAGGTCGTCCTGCAGCGTCGGGGACGTGTTGGGACTGGGCACGACCGACCACGTCGTGCCGTCCCAAGTCTCAATCAGGGTGGAGTCCTTCACGTCGCCCGTGTTGGACCAGTGTCCAGCCGCGACACAATTCGACGGATCGGTGCAGGAGACGCCGTAGAGGAAATTCTCGTCGCTGTTGGGCACGCTGGTGGCCGGGCCGGACACGATCGACCACGCCGTGCCGTTCCACATCTCGATGAGCGAGGGCGGGCTGGAGCCGGTGTCGTCCTCACCGACCGCCATGCAGAACGACGGATTCGTGCAGGTCACGTTGTTCAGCGTGTTGTAGACGGTCGAGGAGGTGTTCGGGCTGGGGACAACCGACCAGGTGCTCCCGTTCCACCACTCCGCCAGGGTCTGCGTCGTGGTCGCGCCCGTGAAGCTCCCCACTCCGGCGCAGCTGGTCGGAGCCGAGCACGACACCCCGGAGAGGTAGTTGTCCACGTCCGGCGAGGCGTCTGCGCTGGGCACGACCGACCAGGTGGTGCCGTCCCACGACTCGACGAGCGTCTGGGAGGTGTTGACGGCGACCGTGTAGTTGCCGACGGCGACACAGCTGGTCGACGACGTGCAGGCCACGCCGGCGAAGCCCTGGGTCGGGAAGCCGCTTGCCGTCGAGGGATTCGCCGTCGTGTCCATGGTCCAGGAGCTCCCGTTCCACGATTCGGCGAGGGTCAGGTTCGTGGTGCCGTTGGAGTAGGTGCCGACCGCGACGCACGAGGTCGCACTGGTGCATGCCACCCCGGTCAACTCGTTGAAGGATGCCGCTGACCCGTTCGGGCTCGGCACGATCGTCCACGCAGTGCCGTTCCAGGCTTCGGTCAGCGTGCTGTCGAGAGAAGACCCGACGGCCATGCAGAACGTCGGGCTGGTGCACGAGACCGCCGCCAGGGCCTGAGCGTCAGCCGGCGACGTGTTGGCGCTGGGCACGATCGACCACGCGGAGACGGTTGCTGCGGCAGTTGGGGCCGAGAGGGCCAGCACGCCGGCAGCGCTACAGGCCAGTCCCACCGCGACCCGCGTCAGCCACTGCGAAGGACCGTGCCGCCTCGATGCTTGCCGCGTCGGACTTCTCACCAGCGCCCTCCCAGTCAAGGACGAGCCCGGTGCCCGTCGGTACTCGCGTGCTGCGTCTCTACCCCAGGGCCGAGGTCAGGTCAAGCATCCGCGGCAATGGCGAGGCGAGGGGGTCCCACGAGGGGGGTCGGGGTTCGGGCTTGGAAACGTCCCCCTCCCTCACGCACCGCGCCACCGTCGCGGTCGGCGCCCGCGCTAGTCGGTGACGACGCTGATGTGCTTGCGTCCCCGGCGCTCACCGAACTTCACCCTGCCGTCGGCCGTGGCGAAGAGCGTGTCGTCGCCCCCGCGGCCGACGTTGGCGCCCGGGTAGAACTTCGTGCCGCGCTGGCGCACCAGGATGGAGCCGGCGGTCACCGTCGTGCCGTCGAATTCCTTGACGCCGAGGCGCTGCGCAGCAGAGTCACGGCCGTTGCGGGTCGACCCGCCACCCTTGGTCTTGGACATGTCGGACTCCTCGGGCTCCCCGGCCTCAGCCGGCCGCCGTGATGGCGGTGATCTCCAGCGTGGCGTAGTGCTGGCGGTGGCCCCACCGGCGGCGCTGGTTCGACTTGGACTTGTAGGTCATGGCGTTGATCTTGGGGCCCAGCTCCGAGCCCACGACCTTCGCCGTCACGGTGGCGCCGGCCAGCTGCTCGGGCGTGGCCAGCACGGTGTCGCCGTCGACCACCAGGACGGGCTCCAGGGACACCTCGGCCCCGACCGGCTCGCCCAGCAGCTCGACCCGGACGCGCTGGCCCTCGGCGACGCGCTCCTGCTTTCCTCCGGACCTGATGACGGCATACATAAGGGCGAGAGCCTAGCGCAGGACGGAGTCGTCGAGGGTCACGCCCCGGCCCCCGCAGACGGCGCACTCGGTCGAGAGCGTCTCGAGCAGGCCCTCCGACACGCGCTTGCGGGTCATCTCGACCAGCCCCAGCTCGGAGATGTCGAAGACCTGCGTCCGCGTCTTGTCCCGGGCTAGGGCGTTGCGCAGCGCGGCCGCCACCTTCTCCCGGTTCTCCCGGACCTCCATGTCGATGAAGTCGATGACGATGATGCCGCCGATGTCGCGCAACCGCAGCTGGCGCGCCACCTCCTCGGCCGCCTCGAGGTTGTTGCGGAAGACGGTCTCCTCCAGGTTCGTCTTGCCGACGTTCTTCCCCGTGTTGACGTCGATCACCGTGAGGGCCTCGGTGCGCTCGATGATGAGCGACCCCCCCGAGGGGAGCCAGACCTTGCGGTCCAACGCCTTGTGCAACTGCTCGTGCACGTGGTAGCGCTCGAAGATCGGCAGGCCCTCTTCCTCGGGGTCGTAGTACTCCACCCGGTCCGAGAGCTCGGGGCTGACGGCCCGCACGTAGTCGCGAACCTGCTCGAAGAGCGCCAGATCGTCGATCACGACTCCGCGGTACTCGGCGTTGAGCTCCTCGCGCAGGATCCGCACCGACAGCTCGGGTTCCCGGTACAGGAGGCCCGGGGCGTCCGACCGCTTGGCCTCGGACTCGATGGCGTTCCACTGCTCGAGCAGCGTCGTCACGTCGCGGCGCAGCTCGTCTGCCGAGACGCCCTCGGCGGCCGTGCGCACGATCATGCCGTGACCGGCCGGCTTCACCTCGTCGATGATCCGGCGCAGCCGCCGGCGCTCGGTGTCCCCCAGCCGCTTGGAGATCCCGAACGCGCTCGAGTTGGGCACCAGGACGGCGAAGCGCCCGGGCAGCGAGACCTCCTGGGTCAGGCGGGCGCCCTTGGCCCCGATGGGATTCTTGGTGACCTGGCACAAGATGGTCTGGCCGGCCTTGAGCACGTCCTCGATCCGCGGCTGTTGCGCCGACCCGCCCTCGATGTCGTCCCGGTCGTAGCGGACGTCGCCCCGGTAGAGCACGGCGTTCTTGGGGATGCCGATGTCGACGAAGGCGGCCTCCATGCCGGGCAGCACGTTCTGGACCCGCCCCCGGTACACGTTGCCGTCGATCTGGCTGGTGTCGTCGGCCGCCCGGGACACGTAGTGCTCGACCAGGGAGCGCCCTTCCAGCATTGCGATCTGGGTCATGTGGGGCTGCACGTGGACACAGACCAGGTAGCGGCCCACCTGCTTGTTGCGGCGATCCCGGTCCCGCCCCGTGCGGCGGCGGCTCCGCGCCCGCGTGGCCCCCGCCTCCGCATCGTCGCCGCCGGGCCCTGCCGGCCCGACTTCCCCGGTCGGAGCCTCCTTCGGTGCGCTCCCGGACCCCGGCCGCACCAACGGCACGACTGGCGCCGCCTGCGCCGGGGGCGCGGGGTGCGGCGCGGGCCGGGTGTCACCGATCTTCGGCTTGCGGGGCGCCCCGGGGCGCGCCGCGTCGGGCGGGCTAGCCCCTCCCGCTGCCTCCCGGGGGGGACCCTCCGGGGTCTGGCTGATTTCCGTCTCGGACATGAGGGAAAGCCCTCCTCGCGTGCTGTGCCGCGTCCGCGCCGGTCCCGGAGCCGCCCACAGGGAGCGGTTCGAACCGTGCGCCGTCGCGTTCGATCCATTGATGCGTTCGACAGGCCCGTCCGAGCACCGCGTCGGTGCCCAGGGCCGCTACCAGGTCGGCCGGGCGGACGCCACGCGGATGCGTGGCCAGCGCCGCCTCGAGCCGACCGTTGGGGCTGGTCACGGACAGTTCCCGGATGGCCGGGCGGATGTCGTCCTCGGCTTGACGACCCTTCCGCTCCCGCCGGACCGTGAGGATGGGAGCAGCGAGCATCTTGTCGACCCGCTCCGCCAATTCCTCACCTGGCACTCCGAGCACCTCCAGCTCCCAATCACACGATGCTACCTCCTGCTGGAGCGATCCCTCCGCCTCACCGACCAGCGCGGCCGTCGTCACGTCGATCCCCTCGGGCAGGAGGGTGCTCAGGGCCCACGGCAGCCCGGTGACCGGGGTCTCGTCGGGGCCGGCGGGCCCGAGGCGGACGTCGAGGTATTCGCCACGGGACTCGCAGCCGGTGGGCAGGGCGAGCCCGAAGCTCACCAGGGGGTGCGGGACGAATCCCTGCGAATAGGCCACGGGCAACCGGCTCCGCCGCAGCGCCCGTTCCCACATCCGGGCCACGTCCCGGTGGCTCGTGAAGCGGATCTTTCCGGTCTTGGCGAAGCGCAGGCGCAGCCGGCGCTGGGCTCGGGCCTCCGCTCCCTCCTCAGGCACGGTCGACCAGGCGGACCGGGATCCGGTCGCCGACGCTGAGGTCCTGGCCCGTGCCCTGGCTGCCCCCCGCCGGCGGGACCGGGGAGGCCACCACGTGCTCGAGCCCGAACCCGGTGCAGGCGCCGCAGTCGTAGCACGGGGTCCAGCGGCAGTCCTCCACCGTCACCCGGGCCAGGGCGTCCTGCCAGTCGCCCCAGAGGAAGTCGCGGTGCAGGCCGGCAGAGATGTGGTCCCACGGCAGCGCCTCGTCGGCGCCCCGTTCGCGGTGGCACACGTCCTGGAGGCTCAGCCCCTCGGCGGCGAGGGCGCTGGTCCACAGGGAGAGGTCGAAGCGCTCGGACCACTCCTGGAAGGTGCCGCCGGCCCGCCACACCCGCTCGATCACGGCGCCCATGCGCCGGTCGCCCCGGCTGGCCAGGCCCTCGGCGACCGAGGCGGCGGGGTCGTGCCAGCGGATCGTCAGGCCCCGGGTGCGCCGCGCCGCCTCACGCAAGAGGACGACCTTGCGCTCCAACCCGACCACGCTGTCCTGGCCGAACCACTGGAAGGGCGTGTGGGCCTTGGGCACGAAACCGCCCACCGAGGCCACCACGTTGACCGACTTCTGGTGACGCCGGCCGATCTCGACGCACCGTGCCCCCAGCTCGGCGATGCCGAGCACGTCCTCGTCGCGCTCGGTGGGCAGGCCGATGAGGAAGTACAGCTTGACCCGCCGCCAGCCCTGGCTGAAGGCGGAGTCGACCGCGCCGTAGAGATCCTCCTCGGTGATCAGCTTGTTGATGACCGGCCGCATCCGCCAGGTGCCGCCCTCGGGTGCGAAGGTGAGGCCTGTCCGGCGAACCTTCTGGATCTGCGCCGCCGTGCCCACCGTGAACGCGTCCACGCGGAGTGACGGGAGGCTGACCGAGACCCGCCCGCCGTGCTCGGGGTCGTCGACGATGTCGCGCACCGTGTCCTCGATGCCCGAGAAGTCGGCCGTCGAGAGCGAGGTCAGCGTCACCTCGTCGTAGCCGGTCCGCTCCAGACCCTTGCGCACCGAGCTCGCGCACCTGTGCGGCCGGGCGCTCGCGCACCGGCCGGGTGATCATGCCGGCCTGGCAGAAGCGGCACCCCCGCGTGCAGCCCCGGAAGACCTCGACGTTCAGCCGGTCGTGGACGACCTCGGTCAGCGGGACCAGTTGCCGGGAGGGGTAGGGCCAGTCGGCGAGGTCGGCCACCGTCCGCTTCGCCACCGTCGCCGGCACGCCGGGGTCGACCGGGAGGGTCGACACCAGACGGCCGCTCTCGTAGGCCGGGGCGTAGAGCGCCGGCACGTACACCCCCTCCAGCCGGGCCAGCGCGCGCAGCAGCGCCGTGCGATCACGCTCCTCGGGCGGTGCGGTCCACAGCCAGTCGGCCAGCACCTCGTTGACCTCGCCCACCGCCTCCTCCCCGTCGCCCAGCACGAAGGCGTCGACGAAGTCGGCCAGCGGCTCGGGGTTGAAGGCGCAGTGGCCCCCGGCGACGACGAGGGCGTCGGCCCCGGCCCGCTCCACCGCGTGCAAGGGCACGCCGGCCAGGTCGATCAGGTTGAGGACGTTGGTGTAGACGAGCTCGGCCGACAGGTTGAAGGCCAGGACGTCGAAAGCGGCGGCCGGGAGGTGCTGCTCCACGCTGAAGAGGGGGACGGCGGCGGCGCGCATGGCCGCCTCCATGTCGACCCACGGGGCGTAGGCCCGCTCGGCCAATGCGTCGCCCCGCTCGTTGAGGATCTCGTAGAGGATCTGCAGCCCCTGGTTGGGCAGGCCGATCTCGTAGGTGTCGGGGTAGATGAGCAGCCAGGCCACCTTCCCCGTGCCGTGCACGGGGAGCACGGCACCCTGCTCACCGCCGATGTAGCGGGCCGGCTTGGACACCGTGGGAAGCAGGCGCTCGATCTCGGGCCACAGGGTCTCCATCGCCCTTCCACGCTAGAGGACACCCCGCTGCCTCCCGGGTCGCTCAGCCCCCCCGTGTGCCGGTCGTCGTGGTGGTTGTCGCGCCGGTGCCGGGACTCCTGGAGCCGGGCGTCGTGGTCGTCGTCGTCGTGGGCGTCCCGAGCGGCGGGTTGACCGCCGGCGCGGTCAGGCTCGGGGGGGTGGCCGGCGTCGGCGTCTTCGCCTGCGCGACCTCCGGGTTGGCCGCGATGTAGTCGAAGATGTTGCGCACGAGCGGGGCGGCGGCCTGGGCGCCGTACCCACCCTGGTCGATCACGGCCAGCACGAGATAGGTCGGGTTGGGGTTGGGACCGAAGGCGACGAACCAGGAGTTGGGCGAGAGGCCAGCCTGGTTCGAGGCGGTGCCCGTCTTGCCGGCGAGGTTCCACGATGAGGGGAAGCCCTGGAAGTCCCCGTACGCGGTGCCGCTCGGGTTCGAGATCACGCCCTCGAGCCCCTGGAGGATGGCCGAGTAGTTCGCCGGAGAGATGCTCACGTGCCCGGTCACCTGTGGTGCCAGCTTCTTGACCACCTTGCCGGTCAGGGGGTCGACGATCTCGGAGGCGACCTGCGGCGCGTAGCGCGTGCCGCCGTTGGCGAAGGTGGCGTAGGCGACCGCTTGCTCAATCGGCGTCAGCACGGTCTCGCCCTGCCCGAAGGCCAGTTCGACGTTGTCGCCGGTGAACCACGAGGCCGCATAGGGGAACGCCTTGGGGGCCTCGGCGTGCAGCTTGGCCCGGAGCAGGTAGCCGTCGACCCGCCCCTGCGCCTCCCCGGGGAGGTCGATCCCGGTGATGGTCCCCTCCCCGTAGGCGGTCGCCTCGTTCTGGATCGGCGTGATCCCGAAGGTGCCGCGCTCCTGCCAGAACTGGTCGCCCAGGTGGTAGAAGAACGCGTCGCTCGACACGGTCAGGGCGCCGCTGACGTCGTAGGTGCCGGTGCCGTCGCCCGGGTTGTCGCTGAGGGTGCAGCCGGTGTCGTTGTTGACTCCGGGCGCAGGGCACCCCGTGATCTTGTAGTGGCCCGAGTCGTAGTACGGGGTGCCGGGCGTGATGAGCCCGTCCTGGAGCGCCGCCGTCGCCGTGACGAGCTTGAAGGTCGAGCCCGGCGTGTACTGCCCCTCGATGGCGTCGTTGTTCTCCGCACCCGACGCCTGCAGGGCGCTGAAGTTGGCCGACGAGATGCCGCCCACCCACTGGTTGAGGTCGTAGGACGGGTAGGAGGCGATCGCGAGCACCTGGCCGTTCTGGGGGTTCATCACCACGACGGCGCCGTTCGGGGCCGGTGGGTACTTGTTGTCGATGGTGTCGAGCGTCTGTCGGTCCGCCAGTATCTGTTGTTGGAGGTCGTTCTGGACGGCCTGCTGCAGCCCGGCGTCGACGTTGAGCACCACGGTGCTGCCGATCTGCGGGGCGGTGGTGCTGAGGGTCCCCACCACGGTGCCGCTGGCATCGACGGAGAGCGCCTGGCGACCGTCGACCCCACGAAGGTACGGCTCGTACTGGCCCTCGATGCCCGACAGGCCGATCTTGCTGCCCTGGGTGTAGCCGTCGTTGGGGTGGGCGGCCAGATAGCTCCCGGTGATGTCACCCACGAACCCGAGGACGTGGGTGGCCGTCGTCCCGCCCTGGGGATAGGTCCGCTGGGCCACCGTCTCGACGCTCACGCCGGGGTATTCCGACTGGTGCGTCTGGAGGAACTGCACGGTTGCGGTCGAGACGCCGACCGCCACGGGCACGGGCTCATAGGGGCTGTACTGGTTGTTGTTGATGGACGCGGTGACCTGCGCCGGCGTCTGGCCGACCAGCGCGGCCACCATCCCGACGATGCCCGGGTTCTGCGCCGCCTCGGCGCGCGAAAGCAGAATCTCCTGCTGCGGGATGTTGGAGACCAGCACGGTGCCGTTACGATCCACGATCTCACCGCGCGGCGCAGCGATGCTCACGACCCGTACCTGGTTCCGCGTCACGGCGGCCGCGTAGGTCTTGCCCTCGACAACCTGGAGGGTCCACAGGCGCAGCACGAGGACCCCGAAGAGCAGCAGCACGGCGATCCCCACGACCCGAAGCCGCAGGTTCGGGCGGGACTCCTCCTCTTCGGGGTTCCCGACGATGGAGGCCACGTTGACGCTCTTGCGCGGGCGCATGCGCGGCTGACGCGCGTCGGTGCGCCAGGACTGGCGGCGCGCCGGACGCGTCGAGGGCTTGGGGTGGAGCCGGTCGCCGCGGATCGGGTGCCGGAAGGTCCGCTTCACCAGGCCCTGCTGGGCGTCTGCGCCGGCACGAGCGAGCGGCGGTTGTTCTCGCCGGCCAGGGCCCAGCGCATGAGCCGATTGACCGGGAGGACCAGCACCAGACTGGACACGCCAACGACCAGGCACAGGGCCAGGAAGTCCACCTGCACCATCTGTTGCTGACCGAGGATCGCACCGAGCACGGCGAACAGCATGTCCGCTGCGACGCTCCCCGCGAGCGCGGCCACCGGCTTCAGCCAGGCCGCTCGGGGGTCCACCGCCGCCGTGAGCGACCCGGTGACGTAGCCGAGCAGGCAGCCCACCAGGGCGGACAGGCCGAAGGGCGTCGGCAGGACCAGGTCGAACGCCAGGCCTGCCCAGAACCCCACGATGGCGCCGGTCTCGGGCCCGTCGAGCAGCGCCGCGGTGATGGGGAGCAGCCACAGGAGCTCGGGATGGGCGCCGCCGATGCGCAGCGCCACCATCACCGTCTGCTGCACCATCAGCGCCACGAAGATCACCAGGGCGACCCGGAGGACCGCGCGAGCGGTCATGCCGGCGGCACCCACTGCACGATGTCCACGTAGGCGAGAGCATCGAGGTCGGCCCTGGGGTCGACCTCGATGCTCTCCTGGCTGGCGCCGGCCGCGGTGTGGAACGACCGCACGGCGGCAACCGGGATCCCGGGTGGGAACGACGCCGCATCGAGGCTGCTCGTGAACATGACCTCCCCCTTGTGCAGGGGCGTGTGCGGTGCCACGAGGTCTGCGGTCATGGAGCTCTCGGGGCCCTGGCCGTCGACGATCCCCGTCAGCTGGTTGCCGAACGTCACGCCGACCTTTGACTGGCCATCGGTGATCAGGCGCACCACCGACGTGTGGTGGAACGACTGGATCACCTGCCCCACGAGGCCTCCGGCCCCGACGACCGGGAAGCCCACGTCCACCCCGTCGGCCCGGCCCTTGTCCAGCGTGATGGTCGCCGTGAAGTTGGACGTGTACTGGTCGATGGTCTGCGCGGTGACGGTGGGCAGCGACTGCAGGAAGGGAAGGTTCTGCAGCGCGGTCGAATTCTCTCAGCTGGGTCTCCTCGAAGGTGCGCTCGGCCTGGGCGGCCCGGAGTTGCCCGATCGTGCGCTGCAGCTTCTCGTTCTCCGACTGCAAGGAGCCGTAGTTGAACGCGCCGGCGAAGAAGTTGCCGATGGGACTGATCACGTCGAGCACGCCTTGGCGCAACGGCGCGTAGACGTCGTTGGCCACGGACTTCACGCCCGACGTCAGGCTGTGGGTCCGGCCGTTGAGGTCGAGCGAGATCAGGGACAGCGAGAGAACGACGAGGATGATGACCGTCAGCGTGCGGCGCGACCGCCGTGACCGGGCCACCCAGAGGAAACCGGTCGATACGTCAGCGCGTGGAGGTGGTGATCAGCACCCTCTTCAGCGCTTCGAACTCTTCCAGGCACTGCCCGCTGCCGATGGCGACGCAGTTCAGGGGGTCCCTGGCCACCACGATCGGCATGCCGGTCTCGTGCTGAAGGCGTGCCTCGAGCCCGTGGAGGAGCGCCCCGCCTCCTGTCAGCACGATGCCCTGCTCCATGATGTCCGCCGCCAGCTCGGGCGGGGTCCGGTCCAAGGTGACCTTGACGGCGTCGATGATCGCGGACACGGGCTCCTCGATGGCCCGCCGGATCTCCTCGGTGGAGACGACGATCGTCTTGGGGAGTCCACTCACGAGGTCGCGGCCGCGAATCTCGGCGTGCAGCTCTTGTTCCAACGGGTAGGCCGACCCCAGGGTGATCTTGATCTCCTCTGCCGTGCGCTCGCCGAGCGCGAGGCTGAACTCCTTCTTCACGAACGAGACGATCGCCTCGTCGAGCTCGTCGCCCCCGATGCGCACGGACTGGCTGGTGACGATCCCGCCGAGCGAGATCACGGCGACCTCGGTCGTCCCACCTCCGATGTCGACCACCATGTTGCCCGTCGGCTCGTGCACGGGGAGGCCGGCGCCGATCGCCGCGGCCATCGGCTCCTCGATGATGTAGGCGCGCCGTGCGCCGGCGTACTCGGCAGCCTCCATGACCGCCCGGCGCTCGACGCCCGTGATGCCGGAGGGCACGCAGATGACCATGCGCGGCTTGGCGAAGCGGCGCTGGTGCACCCGGTGGATGAAGTAGCGCAGCATCTTCTCGCAGATCTCGAAGTCGGCGATGACCCCGTCCTTGAGGGGACGGATGGCCTGGATGTTCGACGGCGTCCGGCCGATCATCCGCTTGGCCTCGGCCCCCACGGCCAGCGGCCTCCCGTCCTTGATGTCGACGGCGACGACGGAAGGCTCGTTGAGGACGATGCCGCGGCCGCGGACGTACACCAACGTGTTGGCGGTGCCGAGGTCGACGGCCATGTCACGACCAAGGAGGGAAAGGCGGTTTTCGGCCATAGCTGGAACTCTCCCGAGGGACTCCGGATGGGCGCCGGCGGAGCCGGCACCCCTGGTGGTGCGCACACAGGCTACGGGACTCGCCCGAGGTCCACAAGGCGGACGGGCTGCCACACCTATCTGACCTGGGATTTCCGGCGCACGCGCCGAAGTCCCGCGCGAAGGTGCCTACGGCGTCGCCAAATTGGGGAAGAAGAGTGCGATCTCCCGCGCCGCGGATTCGTGCGAATCGGACCCGTGCACGAGGTTCTCGGCCGTCTCGATGCCGAGATCGCCGCGGATGGTGCCCGGCGCCGCCTCGGCGGGGTTCGTCCCTCCCATCATCAGGCGGACCACGGCGTACGTGTCCGCGGGACCCTCGACGACCATGACGAGGGAGGGCGACCGCGTGATGAACGCGACCAGGTCGTCGAAGAACGGGCGCTCGCGGTGCTCGGCGTAGTGCGCCTCGGCCACCTGCGAGGTGAGGGTCCGGAGCTCGGCCGCCACTAGGCGCAGTTTCTTGCGTTCCAGCCGGCTGACGATCTCGCCGGCCAGGCCGCGCTCGACGCCGTCCGGCTTCACGATGACAAGGGTGCGGTCCACGGGTGGTCGACACTACACAACCGGCACGCGACCCGGCCGTCGTCAGCGCCCGGCGTCCTCCCAGGGCACGGCGGAGGCGAGCGCGTCGGCGCGCGCTGCGCCCACCACGTAGAGCGAGCCCGCCACGACGACCAGCCCGTCGGCACCGACCATCCCGCGCGCCGCGCGCAGCGCGTTGCCCACGTCGGGCTCCTCCATCACGGCGAGCCCGAGCGCACGGCCGGCCTCGGCGACCGCGGCCGCCGGTATCGCACGCGGCGAGTCGGGCTCGCACGCGACGACCACCGTGACGCCGGCCGACGCGAGCGGCCCCAACATGGCGGAGGGGTCGCGTCCCGAAAGCATGCCCACGACTGCGATCGACACACCGTCGACCGCGAACTCCTCCGTCAAGGCGTCGGCCAACGCCGCCATGCCCGCCGCGTTGTGGGCGCCGTCGACCAGCAGCAGCGGACGCCGGCCCAGGACCTCGAGGCGTCCCGGCACGCGCACGGCGGCCAGACCCTCGTCCACGACGTCGCGCGCCAGCGGGGTGTCGAAGAACGCCTCGACCGCAGCCAGCGCGACGGCTGCGTTGACCCCCTGGTGGGCACCGTGCAGCGGGACGAAGACATCCTCGTAACGCCCACCGGGGGTCCACAGCGTCACCAGGCGCCCGCCGACGGCAACCCGGTTCGACTCGCAGCCGAAGTCCCGGCCGGCCACCCAGAACGAGGCCGCGCCCATCTCCTCGGCCCGCGAGGCGACGATGTCGACCAGGTCAGGGGCCATTTCTCCCACGACCACCCGGCTGCCCGGCTCGATGATGCCGGCTTTGTCGGCGGCGATCCCCTCCAGGGTCGGGCCCAGGACGTCCGTGTGGTCGAAGCTGACGTTGGTGAGCACGGCCACGGCGCCGCGCACGACGTTGGTGCAGTCCCAGGTGCCCCCGAGCCCCACCTCCACGACCATGCTGTCGACGGCCTCGGTGGCGAACCACGACAGGGCGGCCGCGGTCAGCAGCTCAAAGCGCGTCGGTCGCTCGGTGAGCAGCGGCTCGAGGAGCGCGAGCTCGGCCAGGACGGCAGCCAGGGACTCCTCGTCGATCGGCTCGCCGTTGCGAGCCAGGCGCTCCGCCACGGTGTGCAGGTTGGGGCTCGTGTAGGTGCCGACGCTCAGTCCGTTCGCCATGAGCAACGACGTCGCCATGGCCGAGGTGGACCCCTTGCCGTTCGTACCGGTGATGTGGATGGACGGGATGGAGTCCTGGGGTTCGCCGAGCAGCGACGTCAGCGCGTGCATCCGCTCGAGGGTCGGCAGCGCGCGGCGACGGGGCATGCTCGCCTCGAAGTCGATGTGGTCGTCGAGCCACGCCAGCGCGTCGTCGAGCCCGACGAAGGGCGCGGGCACCGCCGGGACCGGTTCGTTCAGGACGCGGCGCGGCGCGAGCGGGTCGCCTTGACCGGCGCGCCGCCGAGCGGCACCAGGGTCGGCGCCACCCGGTCCAGCACCACGGAACGGTCCACCACGCACTTGCCCACGTCGGTGCGGCTCGGGAGGTCGTACATCACGTCGAGCAGGACCTCTTCGAGGATGGCGCGCAGGCCCCGGGCGCCGGTGCCCCGGAGCAGCGCCTGCTCGGCCACCGCCTCGAGCGCGTCGGGCGTGAACTCGAGCTCCACGTTGTCGAGCGCGAACACCCGCTCGTACTGGCGCGTCAGCGCGTTCTTCGGCTCGATCAGGATCTGCACCAGCGCGTCCTTGAACAGCGGCGACACCGCGCTCACGACCGGGAGCCGCCCGATGAACTCGGGGATGAGCCCGAACTTGATCAGGTCCTCGGGCAGCACGTGACGCAGGATCTCACCGTCGTCACGATCCTTGCGGTGCACCTCGGCCCGGAAGCCGATGCCGCGCTTGCCGATGCGTCCCTCGATCAGCTTGTCCAGCCCGGCGAACGCTCCGCCACAGATGAACAAGATGTTCGTGGTGTCGATCTGGATGAACTCCTGGTGCGGATGCTTGCGGCCGCCCTGGGGCGGCACCGAGGCGGTGGTGCCCTCGAGGATCTTCAGCAGTGCCTGCTGCACGCCCTCACCCGACACGTCGCGCGTGATCGAGGGGTTCTCGCTCTTCCGGGCGATCTTGTCGATCTCGTCGATGTAGATGATGCCGGTCTCGGCCCGCTTGACGTCGTAGTCGGCCGCCTGGATCAGCTTCAGCAGGATGTTCTCGACGTCCTCGCCCACGTACCCCGCCTCGGTGAGCGCGGTGGCGTCGGCGATGGCGAAGGGCACGTTGAGCATGCGGGCCAGCGTCTGCGCCAGCAGCGTCTTGCCGCACCCGGTCGGCCCGAGCAGCAGGATGTTCGACTTGGCCAGCTCGACGCCGTCGTCCTGGACGGGAGGGCCCGCCTGGACGCGCTTGTAATGGTTGTACACGGCGACGGAGAGGATCTTCTTGGCGTACTCCTGGCCGACGACGTAGTCGTTGAGGAAGTCGAAGATCTCCCGCGGCTTGGGCAGGTCCTCGAAGCTCAGCTCGGTGGATTCGTCGCGCTCCTCGGCGATGATGTCGTTGCACAGGTCGATGCACTCGTCGCAGATGTACACCCCGGGGCCCGCGATGAGCTTCTTGACCTGCTTCTGCGTCTTGCCGCAGAAGCTGCACTTGACGAGATCCCCACCCTCACCGAACTTCGCCACCGATTTCTCCCGTCCCCGTGTCCGATGGTCCTATGCGGCGCCGATTGCCTCGAGCGAGGCGACGTTGCGGGCCGTGATCACTTCGTCGATCACGCCGTAGGTCACCGCCTCCTCGGCCGTCATGATGAAGTCGCGGTCGGTGTCCTGCGCCACCTTCTCCTGGGTCTGCCCCGTGTCCTCGGCGAGCATGCCCGACAGCAGGTCGCGCATGCGGAGGATCTCCTTGGCCTGGAGCTCGATGTCGCTCGCCTGGCCCTCGACGCCGCCCCAGGGTTGGTGGAGCAGGATGCGGGCGTGGGGCAGCGCGAACCGCTTGCCCTTGGCCCCGGCGGCCAGCAGCACCGCCGCCGCGGAGGCGGCCTGCCCGAAGCAGAAGGTGGACACGTCGGCCTTGATGAACTTGAGCGTGTCGTAGATGGCGAAGAGCGCCGTGATCTCACCGCCGGGCGAGTTGATGTAGAGGTGGATGTCCTTGTCGGGCTCCTCGGACTCGAGGAACAGCATCTGCGCACAGATCAGGTTCGCCACCGCGTCGTCCACCGGGGTGCCGAGGAAGATGATGCGCTCGCGCAGGAGGCGCGAATAGAGGTCGTAGGCGCGCTCGCCGCGGTTGGACGACTCGATCACCGTGGGGACCAGATAGTTGTAGGCCTGCATTCGGTCCCCCGCACTCTGCATCGTCACTCGTTCTCCTCGCTCTGCTCGGCCTCGTCTTCTTCCTTCGAGGCATCCACCCTCAGGTCGTCCCGTGACATCGGGTTGCCTTCTTCGTCGAAGAGTTCCACGTGGTCGAGCAGCCACTCCAGCGCTTTGCCCTTGCGCAGCTCCGAGCGTACCGCGCCCGTCCGGCCGGCCGTGTCGAGTTGCCGGCGCAGCTCGACCGGGGTGGTGCCCATGCGCTCGGCCATCGTGAGTATCTCGGCATTCAGCTCGTCGTCACTGAGCGTGAGCTCCTCGGCCTCCACCAGGGCGCGAAGGGCCAGGTCGGCCTTCACGGCAGCCTGCGCGTCGACCCGCACGGCCGCCAGCAGCTCGTCGGGGGACGTGCCCGTGGCCTGGAAGTACTCGGCCAGGCCCAGCTTCTGAGCCTCCAGCCGGTGCTGGAGGTCGTGGAGGCGTTCGTTCACCTCGGCATCCACCAGGACCTCGGGGACCACGTCGTCGGAGACCAGCCCGGCCAGCGCCTCGACGGACTTCTGGCGCAGTGCCAGCTGGCTCTGCATGAGCTTGACGCGCCCGATCCTCGCCTCGAGGTCCGCGCGCAGCTCGGCCGCGGTCTCGAACTCCGAGCTCTCGGCCGCCCACTCGTCGGTCACCTCGGGCAACTTCTTGACCTTGACCTCTTTCACCAGCACCCGGAAGGCGACGCGCTCCTCGCTGTCGTTCGGGTTGGCGGCGTCGAAGGCCAGGATGGCACCGGCCTTGGCGCCGTGCAGCTCGGCATCGAGCTCGGGGACGACGGACCCGCTGCCGACCTCGTAGAGGTAGTCGTCGACGCCCACCACCTCGGCGCCCGTGGCGTCGTTGCCGTGCAGGTCGATCGTCACGAGGTCGCCGTCGATGGCGGGCCGCTCGACGAGCTCGAGCTCTGCGTCGTTCTCGCGCAGGCGATCGAGCTGTTGCTGGACCTCCGCCTCGGTGACGGCGAGGCCGGGCAGCGTCACCTGGAGGCCGTCGTAGCCGGGAATGGCGACCACGGGCCGCACCTGCACCACGGCGTCGAAGGAGACCGCACCGCGCTCCTCGCCGCCGGTGATGTCGATCTCGGGCTGCGCGATCGGGTCGAGCTCGGTGTCGACCACGGCACGGGCATAGAAGTCCGGCAGCGAATCGCGCAACGCCTCGGCACGCAGCGCTCCCGCGCCGCCCATGCGGGCCTCGAGCACCTTGCGCGGCACCTTGCCGGGGCGGAACCCCGGCACGCGCACCTGCCGGGCGAGCGTGCGCACGACGTCGCCCAGGGCGCGATCGAACTCGGGCTCGTCGATCTCCACGCTCAGGCGGACGAGGTTCCCTTCCAGCGGCTCGGCAGTCGCACGCATCACGAGCCGACCACTCTACCGGGCAGTGGCGGACGTCCCGGCCGGGCAGTGCGACCGGGCACGGCGGCAGGCCACGCCCCTAGAGCATGAAGTTCATCGCGCCGAGCACCGTTCGGCCCACCGCCGCGTCCCCCGACAGCGCCACACCGCCCTCGGCCTCCACCTGTGCCGCCGTGGCCCGCCCGCAGCCGAGGCGCACGAAGTCGATGCTCGAGAGCGACAGCGTCGCCGTGGGCGCCACCTCGTCGCCGACTGCACGCGCCCGCCCACCTTCGACGGCGATCGTGAAGGCACGCGCGTCGCGCCCGGGTCCCGAGACGTCGAAACGGACCGCAGTGCCCTCGGCGCAGCCCGCCTGCTTCCCCACGACGAACGGCATGGCACCCTGCACGCGGTCGAGCGACAGCGCGGAGACCCCGTTCCCGCCACCCCCGGGGCGGTCCAGTGCGTGCCGCACGTCCTGCTCGTGGACCCAGCTGTCGAAGGCGCGCACCTCCATGAACACCGCGTAGGGCACGTCGCCGACCGGGCTCCAGCCGACGACGGCCCACTCCTCCTCGGTGCGCTCACCGAGCTGGGCCAGCCGGGCGCGGGTCACCTCGACGAACTCGGCCCGGACCCGGGGCCCCGGCAGCGGCCGTCGCACGGCGACCCAGGGCTCGTTCATGGCGCCGGCGGGGTTCTTCACGTGCGGGCCCAGCGGGCCGTCCCAGTCGGGCGCGGGCTCGCCGAGCAGGGAGCGCTCGACGCCGATGAGGTGGGAGAGCTGGTCCTTCACGTCCCAGCCGGGGCACTCCGTGGGCAGGCCCCACTCGGTGGCCGACAGCTCGTGGCACAGCTCGGCCAGGCCCTCCCAGGTCTCGGCCAGGGCGCGCCGCGCCTCCAGCCCCCGTTGCGCCCAACCAGCGTCCTGACCTGCACCGTTGTCATCCACGAGGTTGACAGTACCGTCACCCGGCCCCACCGTCGTGTGACCATCCCCCCTTTTTTGTAACCCTCCCGCTACGTTCGTCAGCCGACCAGGGCCATCACCGACCAGAGGAGTTGCCATGGCTAACTACGAGGGGTACTGCGTGAAGTGCCGGGAGAAGCGTGAGTTCGACGGCCAAGAGGTCGAGCTCGCCAACGGGCGCCGGGCCGCCCAGGGCACGTGCCCGGTCTGCGGCACCAAGATGAACCGGATCCTGGGCAAGGCCAAGGTCTGACGTCCCACGCCGGTCCGGCGGGCACGCGGCCGGCCGGCGTGAGACGATTCCCTGCGTGCACGACCTGATCATCAAGGGCGGGACCCTCGTCGACGGGACCGGCGCCGCGGCGCGCACGGCGGACGTCGCCGTCGATGCCGGCCGCATCACCGACGTGGGGCGGGTGGAGGGCGGCGCCTCCAGGACCCTCGACGCCGAGGGCCTCCTGGTGACCCCGGGCTGGGTCGACGTGCACACGCACTACGACGGGCAGGTCACGTGGGACTCCGAGCTCGCCCCGTCGTCGTGGCACGGCGTGACCACCCTCGTGATGGGCAATTGCGGCGTCGGCTTCGCGCCGGCCGAGCCCGAACGCCACGACTGGCTCATCGGCCTCATGGAGGGCGTGGAGGACATCCCCGGCACGGCCCTCGCTGAGGGTATCGAGTGGGAATGGGAGACGTTCCCCGAGTACCTCGACGCGCTGGAGCGCCGGCGCTGGACGGTCGACGTGGGCACCCAGGTCCCCCACGGCGCCGTGCGGGCCTACGTCATGGGCGACAGGGGCGCCCGCAACGAGGCGGCGGACGCACGGGACATCGAGGCGATGCGCAGCATCGTGCTCGAGGCGCTGCGGGCCGGGGCACTGGGGTTCTCGACCTCGCGCACGCTCGGACACCGCGCCGTCGACGGCGAGCTGGTCCCGGGCACCCATGCCGCCGAGGACGAGCTCTTCGGCATCGGCTCGGCCCTGGGCGAGGCGGGCACCGGCGTCTTCGAGCTGGCCCCGTTGGGCTCGGCGGGCGAGATGCTCCAGGACGCGGCCAAGGAGGTCGACTGGATGCGCCGGCTCTCGGCCGCCACCGGGCGGCCCGTGAGCTACGTGCTCCTGCAGCAGGACGACGACCCCGAGCTGTGGCGTCGCGAGCTGGCGGCGTCGCTCGACGCGTGTGCCGAGGGGGCGCAGCTGTTCCCCCAGATCGCCGGGCGACCGACGGGCATCCTGTCGGGTCACCACACCACGCTGTGCCTCTTCGCCGACTTCCCGGCCTACCGCGCGCTGCGTGCCCGTGACCTGTCCGCCGCCGAACTCGCGACGGCGCTCGCCGACCCCGAGGTGCGGCGCGCCATCGTGCAGTGGACGCCGGCGACCCCGGCGCAGGCGGAGGCGATGGAGAAGGCCTATCGCCGCACCTTCGTGCTCGGCGACCCGCCCGACTACGAGCCCGGTCCCGAGCGGTCGCTGGCCGGCATCGCCGCCGCGCGCGGGGTGTCGCCGCTCGAGGTCGCCTACGACGAGATGGCCCGTGACGGCGGCCAGGGGTTGCTCTACCTCCCGATCCTCAACTACGCCACGGGCGACCTCGACCACGTGCGCGCCATGATGCTGCACCCCCAGGGCCTGCTCGGGCTGGCCGACGGCGGCGCCCACACCGGCACCATCTGCGACGCGTCCATGCCGACCTTCATGCTGACCCACTGGACGCGCGACCGCAGCCGCGGCGAGACGCTCCCGCTCGAGTTCGTCGTGCAGAAGCAGACCCGCGACACGGCCCGCCTCTTCGGACTGTCGGACCGGGGCACGGTCGAGCCGGGCGCGCTGGCCGACTTCAACCTGATCGACTACGGGGCGCTGGCGCTGGGCGCGCCCTACGTGGCGGCGGACCTGCCGGCGGGCGGCCGCCGGTTGCTCCAGAAGGCCACGGGGTACGTGGCCACCATCAAGGCCGGGACCGTGACGTTCGAACACGGCGAGGCCACGGGCGAGCTGCCCGGCCGCCTGGTGCGCGGCGCTCGCTGAGCGCTGGGCCCGGCGCCTCCCACCGCCGCACGGTCCACCCGCGGGGCACGGCAGACTGCAATCGGTATGGAGGCGCCCACGACCCAGTACGCCGTCCGTGACGGCTTCCACGTGGGCTACCAGGTCCGCCAGCCCGGCACGGGACCGGGGTCGGCAGCGGCGGGCACCGTGGACCTGCTCGAGTTCAGCAGCGGGCTGATGATCTCCATCGACGAGACGTCCGACGAGCCCAACTGGCTCCGCTACACGGAACGCCTGGCGGACTTCTCGCGCCTCATCCGCTTCGACGCGGGAGGGCTCGGACTCTCGGACCCGTTGCCGACGGGCACCGATCCGTCCATCGAGGGCTGGGGCCGCGACGCGCTGGCCGTGATGGACGCCACGGGGTGCTCGTCCGCGGTCGTGGTGGCGAGCGGGGGCGGCACCATGGCGGCGCTGTGGTTGGCCGCCACCCACCCCGAGCGTGTGCGGTCGCTCGTCGTCGTCAACGGAACGGCGCGGGTCGGCGCGGCGGAGGACTACGGCTTCGGCGTGTCCGACGACGAGGTGGCCGAGGCGGCCAGCATCGACGTGCCCCTCGTGGAGGGCGGCGTGCCGAGGGACATCGCGGTTTTCGCCCCGAGCCTGGCGCACCGCGTCGGCTTCCGTGACTGGTGGGGACGGGCGGCACGGCGCGGCGCCAGCCCTGCCACCGCCATGGCGTTCAACATGGTCACGTTCTCCGCCGACGTGCGCTGGTGCCTCCCCGCCATCACGTGCCCCGCGCTCGTCATCGCACGCACCGAGTGCTACGCGAACCTCAGCCAGCACGGGCGCTACCTGGCCGAGCACATCGCCGGTGCCCGCTTCCTCACGTTCCCGGGACCCGACATGCTCCCGTGGGCGGGCGAGTTCGACTCGCTCGTCGACGAGATCGAGGAATTCGCGACCGGAGGCCGGGGCGTGCACGCACCGACGCGCACGCTGGCCACCGTCCTCTTCACCGACATCGTGGACTCGACCGTGCACGCCGCCGCGGTGGGCGACCGCCAGTGGCGGGGCGTGCTCGACGAGTTCGACGTCAACGTCGGCCGGCTGCTCAACCGGCACGAGGGCGTCCTCGTCAAGACGACAGGGGACGGCATCCTGGCCCGCTTCGCCTCGCCCGCGCAGGCGGTGCGATGCGCGGCGGACATGGTGGACGCAGCGGGCGCCGCGGGCATGGAGCTGCGGGCGGGGCTGCACGCCGGCGAGGTGGAGGTGCGCGGCGACGACATCGGCGGCATGGCCGTGCACATCGCCTCGAGGGTGAGCTCCATGGCGGGCGCCGGCGAGGTCCTCGTGACGGGCACCGTGCGGGACCTCGTCGTGGGCTCGGGCATCGTCTTCGACGACCGGGGCCGGCACAACCTCAAGGGCGTGCCAGACGAGTGGCAGGTGCTGGCGGTAGAGCGGGACTGACGGCTCCCGGGCCGCCGTCCCGCCGCCCGGATGACACGGCTGGGAACCGGGTGGGCGTTATGGTCACGGGGCCGTGCACTGGCCGTTCACATCGAGCCCGACCGGGGGCCACCGGGCGACGGGGCCACCATGAGCGATCCGCCGCCACAGGGCCGGCGCGGCCAGCAGCGCCAACGGGAACGCCAACGGCGCACCCAGATGCGCCAGCGGCGGGCCGTCGTGCTCGGTGGGCTCGTCCTCGGGGTGGTCGCGCTCGTCGTCGTCCTCACCTCGGGGGGCTCGACGCCGCCGCCGGCCGGGCCCGCCACCAGCACCACCGCCGTGGCGACCGCGGCCTCGTCGCGCCCGACGGCGCCGCCCTCCCTCAGCACGGCGAGCCGCGACGGCAGGACCGCCTCCGGCCCGCCCTCGCTCGAGGCGGGCATCGAACCGTGGCCGACGGGCCCGCCGATCTCTCGCGAGGTGCTCGTCGCAGCCGGGGGAAGGCTGCGGATCGTCGGCGGCCTCTCCCCCGGGGGCAGCTCCCTCGGCGGCGCGTCCTGGCTCGACACCACGAACGGCGCGGTCGCGCCGGCCGGGTCGCTCCCCAGCGTGGTCCACGACGCCGCGGGTGCGCAGATCGGGAACACGACCTTCGTGTTCGGCGGGGGCTCCCCCACCACCTTCGCGACCGTGCAGTCCCTCGGCGCGGCCGGTGGCACCGCTCGCGTGACGGCACAGCTCCCCCAGCCCCGCTCCGACCTCGCCGAGGCGACCCTGGGGCGGACGGTCTACCTCGTCGGTGGCTACGACGGCACCACCTACCAGCCCTCGGTGCTGGCCACGACGGACGGGACCCACTTCACCACCGCGGCCACGCTCCAGGTGCCGGTGCGCTACCCCGCGGTCGTGGCCAGCGGTGCCGCCATCTTCTCCTTCGGCGGCGAGACCGGAAGCGGGGCCGGCAACTCCGTCACCGCCACGGCGGCGATCCAGGAGATCGACCCCACCACGCACACGGCCAGCGTGGTCGGCAGCCTGCCCCAGGCGCTGTACGGCGCCGCGGCCTTCGTGCTCGACGGCCATCTCTACGTCGCCGGGGGCCAGACGGGCGACGGACAGACCCTGACCCGGATCTACGAGTTCGACGCGCACACCCACCGGGTGGCCGACGCCGGCCTGCTCCCCCAGGCCGTCGCCTTCGGGGGCTACACGACGATGGGGTCGGGCGAGGCCGCCGTCGGCTATCTCGTCGGAGGCGAAGTGGCCCAGCAGTCAGGGACGGACCAGGCCGGCATGGCCGCGGGGACGCTGGCGAGCGTGATCTCGTTGCGCCCCAGCACCTTCGGCGGCCCCGTCGGCGGGGCCGGGGCCGGTGCGCCGTTCCAGGGCCATCTGCTCATCGCCGACCGGGGCAACAACCGGCTGCTCGTGATCGACCCGGCCCGCACCCTGGAGTGGCAGTACCCGTCGGCCGCCATGCCGCCGCCCCCGGGCGGCTTCTACTTCCCCGACGACGCCTTCTTCTTCCACAAGGGGACGGGGATCATCTCCAACCAGGAGGACAACCACACGCTCGTGGAGATCGCCTACCCGTCGGGGAAGATCCTCTGGCAGTACGGCCACCCGATGTCGCCCGGGAGCAGCCCCGGCTACCTGAACCAGCCCGACGACGCGTACGTGTTGAAGAACGGCGACGTCACGGTGGCCGACGCCATGAACGACCGCATCCTGTTCCTCTCCCACGCCGGCGCCATCCTCGGCCAGATCGGCACCAACGGCGTCGCGGTGCACGACCCCCCCACGGGCGTCGGGTACCCCAACGGCGACACCCCGTTGGCCAACGGCGACGTGCTGGTGTCGGAGATCAACGGTTCGTGGATCAGCGAGTACACCCCGGCGGGCAAGCTGGTCTGGACCTTGCACCTGGCGACGGTGAACTACCCCTCCGACCCCCAACAGGTCGGCACCGACCTCTACCTGTTGGCCGACTACGACCCTCCGGCGGAGGGCCGGATCCTGACCGTCCAGCGCTCCGGGACCATCGTGTGGGAGTACGACGCCCTCTCCGGGGACGCCGCGCTCAAGAAGCCGTCTTTGGCCGAGCGGCTCCCCAACGGGCTCATCATGGTCAACGACGACTACCGCAACCGGGTGGTGGTCATCGACCCGCGCTACGACACCATCGTGTGGCAGTACGGGATCACCGACGTCGCGGGCACGACGCCCGGATTGCTGAGCATCCCCGACGGGTTCGACCTCCTCGCGGCGGACGGTTCGACCCCGACCCATCCGCAGACGGGCTGAGGCCGTAGACCCGTCGAGCCGACCCCGGTGCGGGTCCGCCACGTGCTATCCCTTTGGTGCAGCGCTCGGGGCCAGAGTCGAGAGCGGAGAGAATTGGCATGGCACAACGGACGCGCCCGGTGGCACCGTCGCAGGGGCCGTCGCGCTCCGGCGCGGGGCGTCGACGGCGGCGCACCCGGTTCGACCGGCCTCCGCCGCGGGCCCACGCTCTCTCCGGGTGGGCGCTGCTGCCGCTGCGGGCGTTCCTCGGCTTCACCTTCGCCTTCGCCGGGCTGCAGAAGCTGGCCAACCCGAACTTCTTCAACGCCAACAGCCCCTCGAGCATCCAGGCCCAGCTGATCGCGTCCATACGGATCAGCCCGGTCCACCTGCTGCTGGGACACCTGCTGAAATTCGCGGTGCCCATCGGCATCCTCATCGCGCTGGCCGAGCTCGCGGTCGGCCTCGGCGCGCTGCTCGGGCTGTGGACGCGGGTGGCGGCGGTGGGCGGGATGGTGCTGTCGCTGACCCTCTTCCTCACCGTCAGCTTCCACTCGTCCCCCTACTACACCGGCGCCGACATCGTCTTCTTCTTCGCCTGGATCCCCCTGCTGCTCGCCGGCTCCGGGGGCGTGCTGTCCCTCGACGCGGTGATCGCCGGGCGGGTGGCGACCGAGGCGAAGCAAGGGCCGCCGACCTTCGTCCCGATCCGCTTCGAACTCGTGCAGCAGGTGTGCGGCCACTACCAAAAAGACACCTGCTCGGCGCGGGGCGGTGACCCGTGTGACGTGTTCCGCTGCCCGTTCCTGACCGACGAACGGGGCACCATCGTGCAGCGGGGACCCGACGCCCTCGACCGCCGGACGCTCGTGCTCGGCGGCGGCGCGGTCGCCGCCTCGGCCGTCGTCGGCGCCGTGGCCGCGGGGGCGGCGGCCGGGCTGGGGCGGGCGGTGGGTGGTGTGAAGAGCCCGGCGGGAGGTGGGCCCACGGCCCTCTCGCCGACCGCGCCACCCGCCGGCGGTGCGACGACGACCACGGCGGCGGGCGGCACCAGCACGACGGCCGGGGCGGCGACGGCGGGCAAGCGGATCGGCCTGGCCAGCCAGGTGCCGGTCGGCGGCGCGGCGACGTTCACGGACCCGGCCACCGGCGACCCCGGGCTGGTCCTGCAGCCGACCCAGGGCCAGTTCGTCGCCTACGACGCCGTGTGCCCGCACGCAGGGTGCACGGTCGGGTACTCGCCGGGCGCCAGGCTCATCGTGTGCCCGTGCCACGGCTCGGAGTTCGACCCCACGACCGGGGCCGTCATCAGCCCGCCGGCGCCACGGGGCCTGACGCCGATCCATCTCTCGGTCGGTTCCGGCGGGGAGCTCCTGGCCGACGGGTGAGCACCGGTACGATTGTGCCCTCGCCCCGGGCACCGTTCGCCCGGAGGAGCACACACCGCGGGATGTAGCGCAGCTTGGCAGCGCGCCTGCTTTGGGAGCAGGAGGTCCGGGGTTCAAATCCCCGCATCCCGACCAGCGCCAGTCCCCCTGGGCAAGACTGCCCCGATGGCGGACACCAGCGCGGACACGAGAACGGCTGGCGGCATCGTCCTGCTGACGCTGGCGTCGGCGCAGTTCCTCATGACCCTGGACAGCTCGGTCATGAACGTCTCCATCGCCACCGTCGCCAAGGACGTGGGGACGACGGTCACCGGAATTCAGCTGGCGATCACGCTCTACACGCTCGTCATGGCCGCCTTCATGATCACCGGTGGCAAGGTCGGTCAGATCCTCGGGCGCAAGCGCGCCTTCATGATCGGCTGCCTCATTTACGGGACGGGCTCGGCGATCACCGCGCTGGCAGGATCGCTGCCGGTCCTTCTCGTCGGCTGGTCGATCCTGGAGGGCCTCGGTGCGGTGCTCATCATGCCGTCCGTCGTGGCGCTCGTGGCGACCAACTTCGAGCCTTCGGGGCGACCCCGCGCCTACGGGCTGGTGGCGTCGGCGGGCGCGATCGCGGTGGCGGTGGGACCTCTGGTCGGCGGGCTGTTGACCACCTACGCGAGCTGGCGCTGGGTCTTCGCCGGCGAGGTCGTCATCGTGCTCGTCATCCTGATGCTCTCGCGCCGGATGGCGGACTCCCCCGCCGTGCCCGGGACGCGGCTCGACCCGGTGGGCACGCTCCTCTCCGCGGCGGGGCTCGGCGCGATCGTCTTCGGCATCGTCCGCTCCGGAACCTGGGGGTTCGTGCAGCCGAAGCCGGAGGCTCCGCAGTGGCTCGGCCTCTCCCCGGTGATCTGGCTCGTCCTCGGCGGCGCCGGGATCCTCGCCCTCTTCGTGCTGTGGGAGAGCCGCCAGCGCCGGCGGGGCGGGGCCATCCTGGTGGATCCGCGCATGCTGCAGGTGCCGAAGCTGCAGGCCGGGTTGACCTCCTTCTTCTTCCAGTTCCTGCTGCAGGCCGGCATCTTCTTCGTGATCCCGCTGTTCCTCTCGGTGGCACTGGGGCTGTCGGCCGTGGCAACCGGGGTACGCCTCCTCCCCCTGTCGGTGACCCTGCTGGCCGCCGCCGTCGGGGTGCCCCGGCTGTTCCCGCATGCGTCGCCACGGCGCGTCGTGCGGACCGGCTTCGGCCTCTTGCTGCTCGGCATCGTCGTGCTGCTGATGTCCCTCGACGCCGGGGCCGGTGCCGGGGTCGTCACCGGCCCGCTGTTGCTGATCGGCCTCGGCATCGGGAGCCTGGCCTCCCAGCTCGGGGCCGTCACGGTGTCGGCGGTGCCCGACGAGCAGAGCGGCGAGGTGGGCGGTGTCCAGAACACCATGACGAACCTGGGGGCCTCCATCGGCACCGCTCTGGCCGGGGCCATCCTGATCTCGGTGCTGACGACCACGTTCCTCGGGTCGGTGGCCGCCAACCCCGCCATCCCGAAGGAGATGTCCTCCCAGGCCCAGGTGGAGCTGTCCTCGGGCATCCCCTTCGTGAGCGACGCCGACCTGAACGCCACGCTCGAGAAGGCCGGTGTCCCGCCGGCGACCTCGGCGGCCATCGTCGACGCGAACGCGTCGAGCCGCCTCAACGGGCTGCGCGCCGCCCTGGCCGTGCTGGCGCTCATCGCCCTGGTGGCGCTGGGCATGACGCGCCGCCTGCCCACGGTCCAGGCGGGAGAGTCAAGTCCCCGGGACGACCGCGAGGGGGATCCGCTACCGCCGAGCGCCTGACGGGCGGCGGCTCGACCCGGACCCAGGGACGGTCGCGATCACCTCGCGGTAGGCGTCCCGGGTCAGCACCGCGGTGCGATGCCACGTGAAGTCACGCGCGCGTCGCCGACCGGCAGAAATGCGGCGGCTGCGCTCCGAACGGTCACCGAGCATCCGCTCCAGGTGGACGGCCAGTGCATCGTCGTCGCGCGGTGGGAAATAGAGGGGCGCCTCGCCTCCCACCTCGGTGGACCAGCGGGCCTCTGCCACGATGACCGGGCACCCCGACGCGAACGCCTCGATGGTGGGGAGACCGAACCCTTCCCACACGGACGGGAACACGAGGCATGCGGCGGACGACAGCAGGCCGGGCAGGTCGCGGTCTGGCGTGTCCCGCCAGCACACGCGGCCCGACAGCCCGAGCCGCTCGAACCGGCGCACCTCGTCTCCGGCGAACGGCGGACCGGCGCACATCAACGAGAGGTCGGGGTGTGCCGGAACCAGCCTGGCCATCGCCCGGAGGAGGACGTCGAAGTTCTTGTAGCCCGCCCGGTGCCCGACGTGGAGGACGAACGTCCCCGGGACCGCCGGGGGCGCGACGTCGAAGAACTCCGGAGACACGCCCAGAGGAGTGACGAAGACCGGCTTGTCGACGTGTCCGTAGAACTTCAGGAGGTCCTCTTTCGTCGTCCACGCGTAACAGACGATGGCGTCGCAGGCGTCGACGTAGAGGCGTTTGTCCGCGTGGGGGCTTCCCTGCGGGAAGAGGTCTGGGTGCAGCTCGGGCGTCATGTCGTAGACGGAGCAGATCCGTCGCGGAACGGGTCGCCGGAGCGCGTCCTTGAAGTAGTACGAGTGGTGGACCAGGTCGACACCCTCCGTCAAGCGACCACTGCCGACCCGGTTCAACGAGCGGAGCAGACGGGGACGTCGTGCGACCCCGCCGGGCGGGCGCCGGAACTCATCCGGCCAGCGCTCGAGCAGGTGCGCGGTGACGGTGTAGCGGAACGGGGTCAGCGCCTCGACACCGAGCTCGGGCGTCGACCGGTACTCGTGCAGCAGCTGGGTGAGATAGCGGGCCGCTCCACCCCGCCAGGAGAACGAGAAGACCTGGTCGTCGAACAGCACCCGCATGATTGCCCGCCTGGGCGGTCGCGCTCAGGCCCGACGCAGGGTGACGCTGCACCAGGCGCGCTTGCGGCACGACGGACAGGTCATGCGGCGGTCGAAGCGCCCGCGGGGCAGCCAGTAGCCCAACGGGAACTGGAAGATCACCAGGTCCAGCAGGCCCACGTGTGAGGTCTGGCGGCAGCGCTGGCACTCGACGGTGAACGCGCCCCGGGTGTCCAGCGGGTTGCCCGACGTGGCGGCCAGGCTGTCGGGCTCGGGGCGCGCCCCGGAGTAGAGCGCTCGCTTGCCCACCGGCAGGGCCTCCGTCGCCCCCGCGGACCGACCGGTGGGCGCCGCCGCCGGCACCCAGAACAGGGCGCGCTTGCCCAACGGGTCGGGCGCCTTGTCGCCGGGCGACGCCATGTCAGGCGGTCTGCATGGCGTCGTAGACGCGCGTGGAGAGCGTCCGGTACGCCACCGCACCGGCGGAGGCCGGCGCGTGCTGCAGGACCGACTGCCCGAGTGCCGGGGCCTCGGCAAAGCGGACGGACTTGGGCACCGGCGGCTCGAAGAGCGGGAGGCCGTAGCGCTCCTCCACCTCGGAGAGAACCTGACGAGCGTGCGTCGTCCGGCTGTCGAACATGGTGGGGATCACGCCGAGGACGCGCAGCTTCTCGTTGGCGAACTGGCGCACGTCTTCGATCGTCTCGAGAAGCTGACCGACGCCCCGGTGGCTGAGCGCCTCGCACTGCAAGGGCACCAGCACGGCCTCGGCGGCCGTGAGGCCGTTGATCGTGAGCACCCCGAGGGAGGGCGGACAGTCGATGAGCACGGCGTCGTAGTCGTTCAGCACGGGATCCAGGGCACGGGCCAGCACATGTTCCCGGCCGGTGCGGCTCAGCAGGTGGACCTCCGCGCCGGCCAGGTCGATCGTCGCCGGCACCAGGTACAGACCACGCACTGCGGGGACGGGCTTGACGACGTCGGCCAAGCGGGAGCGGCGCACCAGGACGTCGTGCAGTGACGAGTCGAGCTCGTCGGGCTCGAAGCCGAGCGAGAAGGTGAGGCAGGCCTGCGGGTCGAGATCCACCACCAGCACCCGGTGCCCCGCCTCGGCCATCGCGACGCCCAGCGACTGGACCGTGGTCGTCTTGGCCACGCCGCCCTTCTGGTTGGCGACGGCGAGGACTTTGACCATCGCCGGAGTCTACGACCGCCGCGGACCGCTGTCTCCGGGTCGAGGGCGACACGCCCGGACGCCACGCCCCCTCAGTGATAGGCGCCTTCCTCGCTGCCCACGTCCGCCACCAGGTTGCCGAGCGCCAGGTTGACGTCGTCCACGTGATACCCCCAGAGGGGACCCTGCGTCGCCGTGACCTCGGGACGCGGATCGCCGGCCGCCGCGCTGGCCGTGACCTGCAACCACGATGCCCCACCGGACCGCTCGCACTGCGCCGTGTACAGGCCGGGGTAGGTGACCCAGGGTGTCGTCACGTCGACGTGGCGCACCTTGGAGGTGGCGCTGAAGAAGTACGGCTGCAGGCCGCCCGGCTGCGACGAGAACGTCACCGGGTTGACGCACGCCACCTGCTGCCCACCGGTGGCGGTCTGACCCGACTGCAACCCGACGCCCTGGCCGGGCCGCCCGAAGAACGAGTTGCTCGGCGGTGGGGAGCCGAAGGTCGAATAGGCGATGACGCACCCCGTCTGGGTGGCCGAGCCGCACGTCGGGATGTTCCGGAACGAACCGCCGCGGGAACCGCTGGCGGTCACCTGCACGTTGCCCCCGAGGATCAAGGCGGACACCATCCGCTTGCGCAGGCTCGCCGACGGGTCCACCTGGGCGCGCAACAACTTGATCAACATGGCCGCACCCTGGGAGTGCCCGATGAACACGATCGGCCGGCCACGGTTGTCGTGGGCCAGGTAGTCCTTCCACGCAGAGAGCAGGCTGGCGTACGCGGTCGAGATGACGCCCGGGTGCAGGAAGGCGCCGTCGAGCAGCGCAGCCGAGGTGGCCTGGCGGTACATGGGGGCCCACACGTCGCACACACGCGAGAACTGCGACGCCTGGATCACGGCGGCGTCGATCTCGGCCTGCTGCACGGTCAGGTCGGCGTTGTCGCCCGGCTCTTGTGAGACGGTCGGGTACACGTAGAAGCAGTCGAACGCGTGTGCCGTCGGCGACGTCGCCGGGGTGGACACGCTCGTCGCGCCGTCCGAGGTCACGCTCGTGACGGCAGGGGTGTAGGCGCACGGATCGCCCGCCGTCCCGGGCCGGCAGAGCCACACGGTGCCCGAGGCCGTTCCCGAACGACCGGCACCGGCGGCCGGGCCCCCGCCGAGCAGGGCGGCGGCGGCCCCGAACGCAGCGAGTGCTCCTGCGGCGAGGAACGCCGCGCCCGCATGCCGAGCGCCCCGCCGGCGCGCCGTGCGGATCCGCGTGACCATCTCCACCGTCCTCCCAAGCCTCAGCCGCCCTGGTGCCAATGCCGCCGAAAGGCTAGGGGCTGCCGCCCCGGCCGTGCCCGCGCCATCCGACCCCCCCGGCGAAGCGGGGGAAGCGCGGTACGGGGACCCCGGAACGAGCGCATAGGGTCGAAGGCGAGCCCGATCCCGTGAGGCCGGCCCGGCGCGAGCCACGGCACGGGTCCGGCTCACGGACGCACCCGGACAGGAAGACGACGTGGCCGCACCTCCGATGAACCAGAAGATCGCCGTCGGCGCCGTGTTCGTGTCCGCCATGTTCATGAACATCATGGACATCACGATCGTCAACGTCGCGCTCCCGACGATCGGCCGGGACTTCGACATCGCCCCGACAGCCGTCGACGGGGTCGTCATCGCCTACCTGGTGAGCCTGGCGGTGTTCATCCCGGCCTCGGGATGGCTGGGCGACCGGTTCGGCGGCAAGCGGGTGCTGCTCGGCGCCATCGTCGTCTTCACGGTCGGCTCCATGCTCTGCGGGGTGGCCCAGAACATGACCGAGCTCGTCCTGTTCCGAGTGGTGCAGGGTGCCGGCGGCGGGATGATGGCGCCGGTCGGCCTGGCCATGCTCTACCGGGTCTTCCCGCCGGCCGAGCGGGTGCGGGCGGCCAGCATCCTGACGGTGCCGACCACGATGGCGCCCGCGCTCGGCCCCGTCCTCGGGGGCTTCCTCGTGACGGAGCTCTCGTGGCGCTGGGTGTTCTTCGTCAACCTGCCGATCGGCATCGCCGCGGTCATCTTCGGCTCGCTCTTCCTGGAGCACACGGAGCCGATTGACGCCGGGCGCCTCGACGTCCCGGGGTTCGTGCTCGGCGGCGCCGGCCTCGGGATGCTCATGTACGGGATCTCCGAGGGGCCGCTGCAGTCGTGGTCGTCACCCGACGTCATCGCCACCTGCGTCGGCGGCGCCCTGCTCCTCGGGGTCTTCGTCCTCGTCGAGCTGCGGACCAGCCGGCCGATGGTCGACCTGCGCCTCCTCTCGGGCCGGTTGTTCCGCTCGACCAACATCGTCATGTTCCTCGCCGCCGCGGCGTTCCTCGGCATGCTCTACCTCATCCCGCTCTACTTCCAGGACGCCAGGGGCCTCACGGCGCTGCAGTCGGGGCTGTCCACCTTCCCCGAGGCGTTCGGGGTCATGATCGGCGCGCAATTCGCCAGCCGGCTCATCTACCCCCGCATCGGCCCGCGGCGCCACGTCACCGGTGGCCTCCTCGGCATCGCGCTGTGCATGCTGGCGCTGACCCAGGTCACCGTGACCACGAACCTGTGGCTGATCCGGACGCTGATGTTCGTGGTGGGGTGGATGATGGCCCAGGTGATGGTCCCGAACCAGGCGGCATCGTTCGCGATGATCACGCCGGAGTCGATGGGCCGGGCGTCGACGTTCTTCAACACGATGCGCCAGGTCGGCAGCGCGACGGGGGTCGCTGTCCTCTCCACGGTGCTCATCGGTGTGGGCTCCGCCCAGGCGAGCGGCGGCGGCGCGGCACCCGACATGACCGCGTACCACCTGGCGTTCTTCACGGCGGCGGTCTTCGCGCTCGTCGGGGCCGGCTTCGCCCTCACGATCCACGACGGCGACGCGGCAGAGACGATCGTGCGCCGCCCCCGTCGCCGCTCCGCCCCCGCGGTCGTGCCGCCCGGCGCCGGGATCCCCGTCCCGCAGGGGAGCGACGCGTGAGCACCCCGGCCAGCGTGTGTGTGTTCTGCGGCTCGAGCCCCGGCACGAACCCCGCCTTCGCGGCCGCCGCCCGGCAGCTGGGCACCGGGCTGGCCAGGCGCGGCCTCGGGCTCGTCTACGGCGGCGCCTCGGTCGGGCTGATGGGCCAGGTGGCCGACGCCGCCATCGCCGCGGGCGGTCGGGCGACGGGCGTCATCACCGAGTCGCTGGCCGGGCACGAGATCGCCCACACCGCGCTGGACGACCTGCACGTGGTCACCACGATGCACGAGCGCAAGGCACTCATGTCCGAGCTCTCGGCTGCGTTCGTGATGCTGCCAGGCGGCTTCGGGACGTGCGAGGAGTTCATGGAGTCGGTCACGTGGGCGCAGCTCGGCATCCACGACAAGCGCTGCGGCATCGTGAACGTGGACGGCTTCTTCGACGACCTCCTCGCCTTCCTCGGGCACGCCGTCGACCTGGGCTTCATACGGACCCGGCAGCTCGAGGGGCTCGTGGTCGAACGGGACGCGGACGAGGTCCTCGACGCGATCATGCCCCCGGGGCAGGCGGCGGCGGCCGGGTAGGGATCGGCCCTCGTCAGGCGTCGGCCGGCACGAGCAAGATGTCGCGCAGCTCGTCCCGGTCCTCCCAGTCGGCCAGCAGTGCTGCCACGTCGGGGAACGCGCGCTGGGTCCCGGACCTCTCCAGGACCGACGCGGCGTACCCGAGCTGCTCGAAGTAGCCGAGGTAGTCGTCGAGCGACATCCCCGAGACGTGAGCCAACATGGCCTCCTTCAGTTCGGTCGTGACGACCGGCCGATCGCGCTCGATGATCCGGGCCGCACCCTTGACGACCCGGCCCTCGGCCCCTTCCACGTCCATCTTCAGCAGGCCGATCGGCCCCGTCACGATGTCGTCGAGGCGGAAGGTAGGCACCACGACGCCCGGATGGGCCAAGAGATCCTGGTCGTCGATCAACCCGCCGTTGGAGCCGACGTGCGTCGAGTAGTACGCCCAACCGGTGGCGGCGTCGGCGGCGACGGGGACCAGTTGCACGTTCCCCGTGTCGTGCAGGCGGAGCGACGACAGCAGGAGCCGGCAGTTCTCCGAGTTCGGCTCTAACGCGACGACCTTGCCCGAGGGGCCGACCAGCGCGGCGGCCAGCAGCGTGTAGTAGCCCAGGTTGGCGCCGACGTCGACGACGGTCATGCCGGGCCGGCAGTACCGCTCGAAGACCGCGGTGAGGTGCGGCTCGTACCGGCCGGACCGCAGACCCGGCGTCACCGCGGCGTCCGCCGCGTCAGCCAGCAGCTCGACGCCACCGACGCGGCACGACACCGCGTCTCGCTGCGTGAGCTGGACGGCGAAGGCCGTCGGCGCCTCCTGGTGTTCGATCGTCCCGAGCATGCGGCGGATCGTCGACACCTCGCTCAGCTCCCCCGCCCCCGCCTCGTCCACCTCGGCACGGAGCCGGTCGGGAAGCGTCGGGTAGAGCAGGTGCACCAGCTGCTCGTACGTGATGCCACGCTCGGGCAGCGTGCCGCCGAGGCCGCGCACGACCCGGTCGCGCCAGGGCCTGAGGGTGCTCTTGACCCTGCGCTTCCAGTCGTCGTCGCCGTGTTCCATGTTCGGCCAACGGTACCCGTTCAGTCCCGGAAGAAGACGCCGTCGACCTGAAGCATCCGACCGCTGGTCTCGTCGGTGAACCCCGGCTCCAGGACGCAGAGCGACATGTCGTAGCCGAGCACCCGATCGACCGCCTCTTGGAAGAGCATCTCCCCTTCGTAGAGGGGAAGCATGGACATCTCCATCTGCAATCCCTGCAGTTTGGGAATGCTGCGTGCCGCACCGTCGAGCACCCGGGACTCGAGACCCTGGACATCGAGCTTCATGAACGCCCGCTCTCCCGGCTCCACCACGTCGCCGAACACGTCGTCGAGGCGGTGCAGGGCGATCTCCTCCGTCCGCAGGTAGGCGGAGTGTGGGGCGGCCTCGAGATGCGCCGGCAGCATCGGCAGGACGGAGCTGCTCTGGCTGTTGGCGGCGACGTTGATGCGGGCCGATCCGGACCGCTCCGCGAGCCCGTAGCAGTGCGTCGACCACCCCGGGTCGGAGGCGGCCACCTCGGCGAGCTCCCCGTGCTCCGCGTGCAGGGGCTCGAAGGAGACGATGCGTCCCGGGTACCCGTACGAACGGAGCAATTGCCCGTACCAGCCGATGTTGGCCCCGACGTCGAGCACCACGTCGATCCGGTGATGGCGGAGCAGACGGATCAAGCGCCCGCCGAACTCGTACGCCGACGGCTCCGCCGGCGCGCCGGCGCCGGGCTCCGGCGGCGGCGCGGGGTCGTCGCCGGCCGCCGTGGCGCTCCCCGGGCCGGCGTCGCCCGCGCCGGGCACGCTTCGCTTCCGTCTGATTCGCATGGCGTCCCTCGGGCCCTCCTCGACGGGATGTCGTCTGTAGTGGACGGCGGCCACACCTGCGCCCCGGGCAGTGTGCGGTTGCCGGACATAGGACACCGCCTCCGGGCATGTGTCAAGACAGGAGACCGCGGAGTGGAGGGGGTTCTCCCTATGGACATGGGGCGGTTCCTGATCGAGGCCGCATCTGCGGCGGGCGGCCGATCGACGAGCTGGCCAGGACCCATGGGGTGCGTGCGAGCTGGCTCTTCAAGCTGCTCCGCCGCTACCGCCTCGTGTTACGGGGGCAGTGGTTGCCGACGCGATGACATCCGGTGTCACTGATGCGGCGATCGTGGCCGAACCGGCGCGGGTGCAGTCGCCTCCGGGTTGTCGCCTACTCCTCGAGCGAGGGGTCGGGCGCATCGCGGCCCTTGCACAGCATCTAGAGCTCAAACTGCGCGCCCTCGGCGAGGGCTTCTCGCGCCTCGGCGACGAGCGTGCGGACGATCGCACCTGCAGGTTCGACGTGTCGGATGAGGCCTGCACTCTGACCGCCGACAACGAGAAGTGCTTCTTTGTCGCCGGCCGCGACCGCCTCGTTGAGCTCGGCGAGCACTGGTGCCGGGTCGATCTCGACCTCGTTTGATCGCGCCTCCCAGCGCTCGACGAACTCGGTGCGCAAGAGTCGTAGGCGTGTTCGGTATCCGAGTGTCCCGGGGTTGGGGTTCATCGCGTTGATGAAACCAGCTTGGATCCAGTCTTCGGACGGGTAGGTGACCAAGGCCTTCTTCCACCGTTCTCCGACCGGTGACTCGGCGGAGGCGAGAAAACGACTGCCGAGGTTGACGCCGGCTGCACCAAGGGTCACGGCAGCGGCGATGCCTCTCCCGTCGGCGATGCCACCCGCAGCGACGACCGGGACCGGCCGTACCGCGTCGACGACCTGAGGAACCAGACTCAGGGTGCTCACGGTGCCGCCGTACCCGCCGGCTTCACCACCTTGGGCGACGATGATGTCGACACCGTGTTCGACGGCGAGCTGCGCCTGGCGAACGGTCGTAATCTGTTGCATGACGAGGCCGCCAGCATCGTGGACACGGCCGACGAGTTCGACGCCCGCGTCATCGAGCGCGAACGAGACGACCGCAGGAGCACGCTCAAGCGTCGCCGCGAATGCATCTGCGTTGAGATCCGGGACAACGTGATTCACCGCGAAAGGACGTTTCGTCAAGTCACGGAGCTCATCGAGCTCGCGCTGGAGCTGGTCGGTTGGACGGTTCCACGCACCGAGACTGCCGAGCGCTCCTGCGTCGGAGACCGCCGCCGCCAGCACAGGCGATGTGAAGATACTCATCCCCGCCTGGATGATCGGAACTTCAATTTCGACCAAGTCACACAATGGCGAACGCACCGATCACCTTCCAGTCGCGACGGTCGTTGCCGCCGATCTCCGAGCTCACCGCGGCCGGCCCGCGATGCGTCAGCAGTATCCCACTGTGCGACGCCCATAATCCCGCTCACTGGGTAGCCCAGTTCGCCGGGTCGGGGTGCCACCCTGCACGACTGAGGCAATCTCAATGAGCGCGATTCGGCCCTTCGGTGTGTCGGCTCGCCAAAGCTGCGTGAGAGGCGCCATGGCCCGACGTGGGAGGTGATGGTCTGGTCGATGACCTTGGGCGACCAATCCTCATGGCGTCCGCAATTCGGACGCTGAATCGTGGCGCACGAAGCCCCGCCAAGGGCGGGTTCCCGGCATCGAACGGGACCGCAGGTCAGACTCTTCACCCTATGAGCCGTCCCGACACCAAGTACGTGGCCATTGGGGATGCCGACGTTGCCTACCAGGTCCTCGGAGAGGGACCTTCCGACCTCCTCTTCTTCAACGGACTTGGCAGCAACGTCGAGATGGCATGGGAGGACCCCGTCATTGCCGACTTTCTCAGACGGTTGGCGTCGTTACGCCGGTTGATCTTTTTCGATCGACGAGGCACCGGGGCATCTGACGGTGTGCCTCGTAACGCCATACCGACATGGGAAGAGTGGACGGAGGACATCGAAAGCGTCCTCAACGCGGTCGGGTCGGAGCGGACATCCATCCTCGCGACGGTCGATGCAGGCCCGATCACAATCCTCTATGCCGCTGCACACCCCGAACGGGTCGATTCCCTCGTGCTGTGCAATACCACTGCCCGTTATCTGATCGCTGATGGCTATCCCATCGGTTTCACACCTGAGGCGCTTGACTTCGTCGTCGAATTCCTCCGAACGCACTGGGGTACGCCCGAGTTCCTCTCGCTTGCGAGCGCGGCGGGCTCGGAAGACCCGGTTCGCCGCGATGCCCTTGCCCGGCTCTTCAGGTCGTCGGTCACCCCGAGAACCGCGGCCGCACAGTACGACTACCTGCTTCGGAACCTCGATGTTCGTCCGGTGCTCCCGCTCATCCGGGTGCCCACGCTGGTCCTGAGCGCCGACAATCCGAGCTTCTTGCCCATTGCTCAAGGGCGTTACGTGGCCGAACACATTGAGGGATCCAAGTTCGTCGAGCTGCCGGGTCACGACATGTTGATCTTCAGCCAGCAAGAGCTGATCTTCGACGAAGTTGCCGAGTTCTTGACCGGTACGAGACCCGCAACCGACGTCGACCGGGTTCTGGTCTCTGTACTCTTCACCGATATCGTCGGATCGACCGAACGTGCAGCCTCGCTGGGTGATCAACGGTGGCGGTCCATACTGGATCGCCATGATCAAATTGTCCGCGAACAACTGCGGATATTCCGAGGTCGCGAGGTCAACACGACAGGAGACGGCTTCCTCGTTTCATTCGATGGTCCGGCTCGGGCCATCCGTTGTGGCCAGATGATCATCGACGCCACTCGGGCCCTTGGTATCGAACTGCGCATGGGTCTCCACACCGGTGAGTGCGAGGTGAGAGGCAACGATCTGGGCGGCCTCGCCGTTCACATCGCCGCTCGGGTCGGTTCTTTGGCCTCACCGAACGAGGTTCTTGTCTCGAGCACCGTGAAGGACCTCGTGATTGGCTCGGGTATTGAGTTCAACGACCGAGGTGAGCACGTGCTCAAAGGGGTGCCGGGGAGCTGGAAGCTCTACGCGGTCTCTGGTTGAACCACAGCTGCAAGCCAGTTGGTCTTCGACTCAGCTAAATACTGGGGAGAACAGAAGAATGATCACGATCAGGACTGCCAATCCAAGCAAGATCAGCGAGGAGACTGTTCGGTGACCGAATTTGCGAGGGTGCCTCCGTTCATTGCCGGGACGGGGTACCACCCTGCGGCATCTTGGGGGGTGCCCCCTCCAACCACTGAGCATCGTTTCCCGTCCCCGTATCAGGAGCCGCTGTTGTTGGTCTGTTCTTGGTCAGGGTCACGGCGCCAGTAGACGTGTAGCCGGCGTAGGTGAACCATGGGTCGAGGGAGTGGAGATTGGCACCGCACCCAAAATTGGGACGAATGGCTAGTCTTCACAACATCAACAATAGGAAACAAGCCCTGGAGAACATGCAGCGCGCCGCGGAGGAAGCGGCCGGAGCCCTCAGAGAAGTCTGCCTGGTGCTCGATGAGGTCGCACTCGACATGAGCTTCGCCAGACACGCCAACAGAATGCCGCTGCGGATGTCTTCCCATCGCATTGAGAACATCGCTCGGACCCTCATCGGCGAGGCGGACGCGTGCGGACCGGTTGGAGCGAAGCACGCGTCCATCGTCGGGAAGGTTGCGCTGGCTGCCGCCACGATATCCGTTCTCCCATTCGCCGAGGACGCCGGTCGAGTGGCTATGCACCGGTTCAGGGCGTCTCACGAGCGCGCCTTGAGAAACCTGGATTGGGTGCACCACTATGCAGAGAGCGCGCAATCTGAAACGAGGAAGGATCTGAGTCTGCAGATCACTGTTTTGTTCAGGGAACTCGACCGCCTCGCCGCAGAGGTTGGCATGGAGATGGCTGAACAGCGTCGCGAACTTGAAGAGGCAATGAGCATGCGACGGCTTCCTGCCAACTGGGCTTTAGAAGGTCTGCATCAAATAATTGAGAAGGTCGATATCGACGAGCAGTCTTTCGTGGACGAAGATCCAGGACGGTCACTCAGTTCGACGAGCAGCAATCTGGAAGAATTGGTAGAGATCGAATATAGGATTGCAGAGATCTTCGCGCAGCTTGTTGGCGACGTTTCCTTCTAGGTCTCCTCGGCGCGGCCATAGCGCCCCTGGGGAGCGTGGGCCGTGTCACCGGGAGTTCGTCACGACGGCTCAATGAGTGGATTCGAGGACCACCTCGGGCCCAGGTCCGGCGCAGCCATGGCCTGGGCAAGTTCGAAGGGCTGGCCGACGAATCGTTCGGTGCCGAGCACCTCCCCGTCTTCTGCCATCCGGACGATGGTGGTGCTGCCTCGATCAGGTCGATTCCGACGTACTGTCCCATAGTCCCCCTCTTTCGAGGTAATTTTGCAAGACCGAGCCTGGGCTCGGGTGGTTCCCAGCCACGGTCAAAACAGCGTTCGGACAATGGAGCGAGTGGGACAGAGGTCCCGGAGCCAGTGTCGCCCAGGAGCCGGAGCCACGCCGGAGAGTGCGACAGAGGTCCCGGAGCCAGTGTGCGACAGACCGACCGAACTCTCACATGTCTTGAGACGTCACGGGAGCGCCCCGGGCAGTGTGCGGGATAAGGGATAAGGCCGGCGAAATGCCGCACCTACCCCAACGCCGGCCACCCGCCCGGCTGAGTCCACCACGCCACGGCCGACGATCCATCCGGCCTGAAGTGATTGATTTGAAAGGAGCCCTCGCTGTCGATATCCAGTCTGGGCTTGGTTTAGGGCCGCCGATTTTGTTGTTGACATCTGCGAGCCGCTCGGGGTTGGCGGGGCCATCCTCGAAGTTACGATGGGCCTCAATGATCGGAGCGCACCTCGAAAGCTAGAACGAGATCGCTGATGCCGCGGAAGATGGCGAAGACAGCGACCCAAATGACCAGCAAAGTGGCTCGGGCGCCTATGTACTGCTGTGACGCCCAAAATCCAAGCGCGACTTCCAGAATGCCGGTAACGAGGCCGAGCCACCACATGGGGTTGATCGGCTGGGCCATCGCGGAGTAAACGATGTCGAAAGCGCCGTTCAATATGAGCAGCAACCCGAAGGCGGCAGCGAGTGCCCAGAAGGCGTCGTAGGGACTCACGAACGACCAGATGGCCCCGCCAATGAAGAGCACACCGAGGGCGACCCGAAACACGGCCCAACCACCGCCTTGGATCCCGGCAAGCGAGAACTGGTAGACGGCAGAGAACAAGAAGACGGCGCCGAGCAGCAGGCCGATCGTAGTCACCGACCTGATGTCCATACGCAGGACGATGACGGCAATGATCAGCCAGGCGATACCGGCGAGTAGGAAGAGCCACCAGCGACGCGAGAGTTGCGACGACATCTCTCGCAGTTCCGAATTGAACATCGTCCGCCCTTCCCGGATTTAACGCGTAGAACCTGAATCCGAGGCGATCAATGTCGCGCGTATATGAATAACCAAACTGCGGTGTAACGCACAGCTTTGACGCAGTTCTGACGCCCATCTCCCGTGACTGCAGGCTGCATCCGAGCAGTCACACCTGCGACGGTCAGGTTCTCGCAGCCTCCTTCATCTCCTTCGCCAGCTCATCTGCTGTCGCGTCGACGACGTGCTTCAGGGTCTTCGTCGCGTGAGTGACGGCCTTGTCGAACGCCTTGTCGAGCGTTGGCTCTCCCACCACGATCAGGCCCGCCTCGCTGGCGTTGAGCTCGGCGGCCGCTCCATGCAGCTCGTCGTACGGCAGCAACGCAGAGTCGTCGCTGAAAAAATCGGGGATCACTCGCACCATAGGTCGGGCCATCCGCTTGACGATGTGCGGCTTGCCATTCTCTTTATCGACGATAGCTGCGTCGAACGTTCCGATGAGATCGTCTTTGTGGAGCTGCTCGATGGCGTCAAGGTCAGCTTTCGCCAAATCGACGCTTTCGTAGACAGCGACGTAGAAGGCAAGATCCTTTTCCTTAGCCATAATGACCTCCTGCTTCAGGGTCGACGGCCCAGACGGCCGCTAGACCATCTCACGCGACCGTACGCTGTCCGGTGGCTGCTGGCAAGGGTCGAGGCTCCATCCTGCTGCGCTTGAACCTGGTGCGCCCGGGGTGCCGCGCAGACTAGGAACACCGTTTGACAAGAGATCCCAACTGCTCCAGTGACCCCTGCCGAAACTCTACGGAACGTGGCAGGATCTTGTCGGCGCCAATGGCCGATCGAGCGAGACGACTGCAAGAGGCCGGGAGGCAGCAGTGGCCAACGAGGACGGAGCCAGCAAGGAACGGTGGCGTCGGCCTGACCTCATGAGCACCCTTCGCGACCAGATCGCCGTGCGCCGGACGATCGCCGGTGACGTGATCTCCCTGGCGAACCTTCTTGGTAGACCCGTCGTGGACGTAGGCGGCAGCAGGGTCGGCCGAGTGAACGACGTCGCCGTGCATTGGGAGGTAGGGACGGCTTATCCACGAGTCTCGGGCGTGCTTGTGAGCCTCAGCAAGGGACTTGCCTTGGTCAACGAGTCAGAGATGACGCTTGAACAGTCCAAGGTTCGCTTGCGATCAAGCCAGATGTCGGTCGCAAAGCCCGTGCGAAACGAGGGTGATATCGCATTGGCGCGGGATGTCCTCGACAGCCAGTTGGTCGACGTCGAGGGCGTACAAGTCGTCCGCGCTGCTGACGTATATCTCTTCAGGTTGTCCGACGGATGGGAGCTCGCCGGCGTCGACGTCGGGTTTTGGGCCTACGCGCGCCGCCTCCTTCGCAAGCGGCGTCGCTGCCCGCCACCCCGTCGGGCCATTGACTGGGCCGACTTGCAGACCTTCGTGCCGCGCTCTGGGGGCGCGGGGCCGCGGGGTCTCACGGGTCCCGCTGCAGCGGCGGGCACCGTCGGAGGTGCCATCCAGCTGGGATCTCCGGCCAAGGAGCTGCACAAGCTTCACGCAAAGGAAGTCGTCGCCATCATTTCGGACCTGGGCCCGCGTAAGCGGGCGCAGGTTGCATCGTTGGCCGCCCCGTCTGCCGCGGCCGAGGCGCTGCGTGAGCTGGGCCAGAAACAACGCGATGCGCTCCTGGCGGAGTTGAGCGAGAGCGATCGGGCTCGGCTCCTGGCGCTTCTCGAGAGTGATGAGCCGAAGTGACGGAGACCGCATCGCAGTCGCCCCCGGCAAAGGCACCTCACACGCGGAAACGATGGATCGTCAGCCTGCTCGCCGTCCTTGCCATCCTCGGTCCGGGTCTCATCGCCGCCAACGCCGGGAACGACGCCGGTGGGGTTCTCACGTATGCCAGCGCGGGCTCGCAGTTCGGCTATCGGACCCTGTTCCTGATGGTTCTCATCACGGTAGCCCTTGTCGTGGTTCAAGAGATGTGCTCTCGGCTGGGTGTGTACACGGGCGAGGGATTGGGAGGTCTCATCCGTAAGCAGTTCTCCGCGCGCAGCACGTTTGGCGCCTTGTCCCTCCTGCTCATCGCCAATGCCGGCCTCACGGTCAGCGAGTTCGCCGGGGTTGGGGCAGCGATGCAGATCTTCGGGGTCTCCCAGTACATCTCGATCCCAATCGCCGCAGTTGCCGTGTGGGGCTTGACCGTCCTCGGCACGTACTCTCGGGCGGAGAGATTGTTCCTCATCCTGGTTCTGGCGTTTCTGGCATACCCGATCGCCGCCTTCTTGAGTCATCCCAACGGCAAGCAAGTCATCAGCAACCTCGTCTGGCCGCACTTCTTGGCCACACAGTCGTTCCTAGTGCTGGCGGTCGCCCTGATCGGGACCACGATCACCCCGTACATGCAGTTCTACGTGGCCTCTGCGGTCGTGGACAAGGGGATTAGGCCGGCCGATTATCCGAGTGAGCGCATCGACACGGTGAGCGGTGCGATCTGGAGCGATGTCATCAGCATCTTCATCATCATCGCCACGGCGGCTGCCATCGGCGGTACGGGTCCGTTGGAATCAGCTCGTGAAGCTGCCAAGGCGCTCGAACCGGCCGTGGGGCCCGCAGCTCCTGCGCTGTTCGGGCTCGGCCTGCTCGGTGCGTCCCTGCTCGCCGCATCGGTGGTACCACTCTCCACGTCATACGCGATCGCCGACGCCACCGGGGCACCACGCTCCGTGTCGGCGAGCTTCCGCCAGGCACCGCTGTTCTACGGCCTGTTCACGCTGCAGATCGTGGTGGGCGCCGGAATCGCGCTGGCACCCGGCAACCTCGTTGCCCTTGTCGTCAACGCCCAGGTGCTCAACGGGATCATCACGCCCATGTTGTTGACCTATGTATTGATCCTGGCAAATCGAAAGCGCGTACTCGGAACCGCAGTCAATGGGCGGATCTTCAAGGTTGTCGCGACGTTGTGTGTCACCGTCGTCGGGGTGATGTCCTTCATCGTGCTTGTGCTGACGGTGAAAAGCCTCTTCTGAGCCCGGCGAGCTGCAGGCTCCATCGAGCTTCGCGCCCTGCCTATGGCGATTGCGATTCGGGAGGCGCAGCGATCGGTCCTTCGTCGCTCTCGACGATGCCGTCCTGCGCCGTCGCCCTCCAGATCTCGACGATCACCACCTGGATCGAAGCAGCAATCGGGACCGCGAGAAGAACGGCCACGAAACCGCCGAACAGGCCGCCCAACCAATTCCCGATATCCGCACCGACAAGAACGGCCGCGAAGACGAGGAGTGGATTGATCTTGACGGTCCGGGCCATGACGACCGGGTTCAAGAAATGGTTCTCCAAGAACGTATAGGCGAGGAACACGACGGCCGTGACGACCCCTGCGGTGAACGAATGCGCCAGCGCGAAGAGCACCGTCGGGATGCCGGCCAGGGCTCCCCCGATTTGGGGAAGGAAGTCGACGAGGGCCACCCAGAGCCCGAAGAGGAGGGCGTAGGGCACGCCGAGGATGGCGAGGGTGACGAAGATCACCGTGCCCGCGATCAGTGAAGTGAGGAAGTCTCCTAACACGAACCCGGAGATCGATGCGCTCACTTTGCCGCCGATTGCCTCGTATCTGGCAGCCCGTTCGGGGGCCATTATGCCCAGAAGACCGGCACGGATCTTCGGAGCCTCGACGAGGAGCAAGATGACGAACGCAAAGGTCGCCGCCAGCTCAGCCAGGATCGCGAACGCGCCCTTGCCCAGGGCCAAGGCCGGTTTGCCCAGGCTCTCGGCGAAGCTGGTGATCTTCGGTGAGTTCTTCTGCACCCAGGCCTCAACGTGGTACTTGCGAACGAGGTGACCGATCCAGCCCTTCCCGTGTTGCGCCTTGTCCACATAGGCAGGCAGCGCATTGGCGAAGTGGGTGAGGCTGTTGACCAGGGGATAGCCGAACGCGAAGGCCAGACCCCCGAAGATGAGCAGGGAGATGATCGTCACGATGGCGACGGCAGTACCCCGACGCCGTATCTTCCACCGCTGCAGGGCCACGACCACAGGGTTCAGGACGAGTGCCACGAACGATCCGACCACCACGAGCAGCACGACGTCGCGGAGGCGGTAGAGGAGTTGGCCCGCCAGATAGACGGCGACGACGATTGCAACCGTCACCAGGATCGTGCGCAACGGAACGACTCTCAGGTCTGCCCATCGGATAATCCGCGCCCATCTGGAAGACGTGCTTCCAGAAGCCGGGCTCGACTCCTTAGATGGCATTGATGCCTCGTTCCCGTTGGAGACCAGCAAATGCTTGCGGGGACATCTCGTCCCCACGATTCATGATGCCGGCATGAGCCCGGATGTACCCGTCTGTGCTCCTCGATGATGCGATCAACTCGGGTCGCCTTCTAAGAAATTGCTCCCAGAAGGCTAACTTCCCCCTTCTCACAGCTGTGTGATCGGCAGCGCAGACCATCACTTCCACGCCGTACTCACGTTGATTCCGCACGTCCGCAACCTCAGAGCGCCCGACAGGCCGATGGCTCCCATCCGACCGGGAATCCCGAACCCGGGATGACGAGCGGATTCCCAGGCCAGTATGTGTGGATACGGCCGATGCAGGCTGAAGACTCCACCGCAGTCCATATCGGCATAGGCGCAGATTGGAGGCGAAGGCCGCCTTGAAAGGACACAGGCCTGATGACGCACCGGATCCCGATCAGGCCTGAGGCGATTCCCGAGTCGGGCCAAACGGCTGAAGCCGATCTTCGTACTGGCTACCGCTTCCAGCCGGCTTCGTCGCGTATTCCCTGTTCCGCCGACGGTATGGACCAGTACAGCTGATGGACCCGAAGGAGACGCGAACAAAACGGGGTCACGAACGGATCACACGCGAGACTGATCGTCATGGCGACTGATGGCCCAACGGAGCGAATGGTGACCCCGGCGACGGCCCATTCTCGGCTCGGTGAACCTCCGTTCGGATCGCGGGTCGCGGCAGGCGGGGCACTGGTGGTCACGTGCGCAACTGTCATCACCGTCGCGGTGCTCACGGCACACAATATCGTCTACTTCGTGGGTGCGATTCTGACCGGCACGCTTGGTATCTCGGCGCTGTGGATCGCCGCCACCAATCGACGATTCCGTTGGTTGACCACGACCGCCGCCGTGCTCCTGGTGCTCGGAACGGTCGCCATCTTGGTCGTGGACGGTCGGGGCATCGTGGCGGTGGCGATCGCGATCTTCGGCATCGCCGCCGCGTGGGCGCTCGGGACACTGGCGCTGCGCTGGGAGGTCCGCCGGGTCCTCGACGAGCGCTGGCACCCCGTACCGGCCACACAGCATGGCGTCATCTTCATGAACCCCAGGTCCGGCGGCGGCAAAGTGACGAAGCTGAACCTGGCCAACGAGTCACGTCGTCGAGGGATTGAGCCCGTGCTGCTCCAGCGTCACGACGACCTGCGACTGCTCGCCGAGGCAGCGGTGACCCGAGGGGCGGACGCGCTGGGCATGGCGGGGGGCGACGGCTCACAAGCAGTGGTCGCGGCCGTGGCAGCCGACCACGAGCTGCCCTTCGTGTGCGTCCCGGCCGGCACGCGCAACCATCTCGCCCTCGACCTCGGAATCGACCGCGATGACCCCGTGCGTGCCCTCGATGCTTTCGGACCCGCCCGTGAAACGACGATCGACCTGGGCGAGGTGAATGGAGAGGTCTTCGTCAACAATGTGTCACTCGGCCTCTACGCGAGCATCGTGGCCACCCCCGGGTACCGCGAAGCCAAGCGCCGGACGGTGGCCGAGATGCTGCCCGACTTGCTGGGACCCGATGCAGCACCGATGGAGCTGAGCGTCGATGGTCCGGACGGACCCATTGCCACAGCGAAGGTCATCCAGGTGTCCAACAACCCCTACACGTTGTCCAGCCTGACCGGCTTCGGTTCGCGCCCTCGCGTGAACACGGGCACGCTCGGGGTGGCGACACTCTCGATCACCCGACCGACCGACGTGAACCGACTGGTCGCTCTGGAAATCGCCGGTCACCCTGAGCGCTATGAAGGTTGGCGACAGTGGACGGCCCGAGAGCTAGAGGTAAGAGGACCGCATCCGGTGGCCGCGGCCGCCGATGGCGAGGCGCGCTCCTGGGCAACTCCTCTCCGCTTCGCAATTCGCCCAGCCGCGCTCCGCGTCCGCATCGGTAGCGGACAATCCGGAGCCTCACCCGCTTTCGAGTGGACACCGTTGCGAGCGTCCACTCTCGTCGGCCTCAGCCGAATCGTCCGTGGTCGACCGAGCGGCATCGTGAGCGCAGTCGAGTCCGAGAGGAGCGCATGACCGCCGCCGAGGAGCCCGCTCAGATCTCCAGGCCTTTTCGAACTCTTCACGAACTGCGTCGTCGGCTGATGGCGGATGTCTACGCTTTGGACGAAGCCGTCTACGACGCCGTTGCACGCACATCGACACCAGCCCTCGATGCGCCGGTCACCTGGATCTCGAACGCCGCGAACTACGGGCAGCTCTGGGTCGTGATCGCCGCTGCACTGGCACTGACGGGCGGTGCACAGGGTCGACGAGCAGCCGTTCGCGCGCTCACAGCCCTGGGCGTCACGTCAATCACGGCGAACCTGGCCGTGAAGCAGGCCCTACCCCGGCAGCGGCCCGAGCGCCCCACCTTCAACGCGGCCCGGGCGGCACGCATGCCGACGTCCAGTTCGTTCCCTTCGGGGCACACAGCGTCCGCCTTTGCTTTTGCCACGGCCGTCAGCGCCGATTTCCCCCTATTGTCGGCACCCCTCTTCGGTCTGGCCACCGTCGTCGGCTACAGCCGTATCCACACCGGCGTGCACTATCCGACCGACGTCATCGCCGGTGGGATCCTTGGCTGCGCCTTGGCCACCGTGGTCAGCGACGCCACCCTCCGAATCGGTCCCCTGTCCCGCCGTCCGGGCGCCTGAGGGAGCGTGCCGGTTTCTGGGGTCCCGCCGTTCATTCCCGCCTGTTGAAGATGTTCAAGAAGAACAGGAATACGTTGAGAGCGTCCAGGAAGATGGATGCGGCCAGAATCGGAGCGGAGTCAATGTCACGAATCCGTCTCAGCCTCTGGAAGTCGAACATCGTCAGACCCGCGAAGATAACCAGACCGGCGACTGAATAGATGAGCGCGCCGTTCGGGATCTGGACGAAGATCAAGACGATGCCGAACAGGATGAGGATGAGGAGCGCCCAAACGCAAGCACGTGCGAGAACCGATAGGTCGCGTCGGCTGCCGTAGCCTGCTGTGCCCAACCCAAGCATGAACAGCGCCGTCGCTCCGCCCGCCTGCCAGAGCGCCTCGGGATTCGCGTTCGCGTAATACGCCAGAGTCGGCGCGGTCGCCAGCCCGATGAGCAGCCCAAAGAAGAAGAGCAGGCCCACCGCGGACGAGCCCGAACGCCGCACGGCGAACCGCATCGCGATCAGGCAGCCGAGTGCGACGAGATAGAGCGCGAATCCAAGCCCGTACGACAGCGAGCGGCCCAGATAGGCCCCGAGTGCGAACAGTCCAGCCGTGACCGCGACGAGCCCCATCGTCTGCCCGAACAGGGTTCGGGTGTCCCCTGACCGGACGAACCCCCCACCGGTCTCGTATTCGGGGGCCCACTCGCTCACGAAAACCCTCTCAGCCGATCCTCAGGTGCACGGTACTGCCTCACGCGTCGCCTTTACCGGGTGGGTGGCACGTCTGAAGCTCGCGAAGGCTCAGTCTCGGCGGCACAAATGACGACCTCCAGCCTCGCAAGCTCGGCTTCTGCAAGAGCCAAGACGACCGCCCTATCCTCGTTGTGCAGAACTGTCCCCACCTGCCCTGTGCATGGGGACACCCGTGCTCCCTGTACCGGGGAGCTGTGGTTGAGAGCGGAAGTAGCATCGCTTTGAAGCTGGCCTTCAGGAAATGGCACAAAGGCAGCCTCGCCTTGGCGGCTGGCGCAGGTCCGTTCTCGGTCCAGGCAGGGTCGATCGAGCCACCGCCATAAGGCCATTGGACAAGGAGGATCCCTGGATGGTGTGCTCGAAACGGAACCTGTTCAGATGCAGCGGCCATCGACGGGTCGGGCAGCCCAGGTTCAGCGATGCACCCCTCCGGCCAAAGGATTGGGATCGGGAGGGGCGACAAGCACGAGGGTGTTGCGGTCGATGTGGTGGATCGGGGACCGACGCCCCTCCACCTCCATGACCGCCTCTTCCTCGTACGACCACGAGCCGTCGTCATTGACCATCACGACCTGGCGGTAACGGAGTGTCCGGAACGCTCGGTCGAGGAACGGGTTCGAGGTGATCCCAAAGGTTTCCGACCCTCGGAGAGCATGCACTTCAAACCGGCGGGCGTCGGCACTGGACCGGCCGCCCGCCAAGAGGGTCTGGCCTCGGGGGATCCCGAGTGTCAGCATCACGACCTCGGCCACCGGATCCCAGAGCCAGTACCCAACCTGATCATGAAATGTCTCGACCTCTCCGGGCTTCACGAGGTGGGTGTGGTACCGAAGTCCGTAGAGGAGCTGCGGTCCGTTCGTTTGAGGATCGATTGGCTCAAGCCGGTAGGTCTCATCGAAACGATCGGAGCCGGTCACGTCGACGGTGGGATGCACGTCGCTGCCAATCCCCCTCCACGTGCCGGCGAGATGACGAAGAGGGCCGAGGTTCGCCAGCGTGTGCACGTCTGGCTCCGGCTCGGTGTAGATGTCGGCACCGTACACATCGGCGTCGTCGAAGTGAGCTTGCGTCACGTTTCCCTCTCGACGTCTCGTCTCGAAATTCTACATTGCCACTGCTCGTGTGGACATTCCCAGTCACGACAACCCAGCCGACCTGAGCCAGAAACGTGATGTCATCGGCCAACAGGATTTGCGCCCGACTCGCTGGACCCCCTCGTGGGTCATTTGTAGCTGACTACGCCAAATATTCCGGGTTGTTCGGTGGGCACCCTTACCTCCGTGAGGGGCGGATTCGATCAGGCGGGGCGGGTGGCCCGCGGTCGGGAGGCTAGCCACCTTTCCGCGGCCTTGAAGGGCCGGGGCGTGCTGCAGCGGGCGGGTGGCCGGCGGGTCGGTTGGGGTAGGTGCGGCATTTCGCCGGCCTTATCCCTTATCCCCTTGAGCATCACAGAGCGCCCCGGGCAGGATTCGAACCTGCGTAACACGGATTAGAAGTCCGTTGCCTAAGTCCGCTCGGCCACCGGGGCAGGCCGGCCCACGCCGGCGCACCAAGCCTGACATAGCCCGCTTCGCCGGCGTGCCATCCGGCCCCGGCGTGTCACGGCGCGAGTCGTCCGTCGTGCCCTGCCCTGCGGGCCGGTGTGCCACACTTGTGCCCCTCGGTGGGCGTAGCTCAGTTGGTTAGAGCGCCAGGTTGTGGTCCTGGAGGTCGGGGGTTCGAGACCCCTCGCTCACCCCGAAACGTGCCGGTCTCCCTACCGGGAGGCCGCGTCACGAACACCACCGTGCGGTCGGGGGAGGTTCGAGAGTGAGTCCAGGGAACGGCCGGACGGTCCTCGTGACCGGCGCGTCATCGGGCATCGGCGCCGCCGTGGCCCGCGAGCTGGCATCCCGGGGCGACACGGTCGCCCTGGTCGCCCGCCGTGCCGACCGGCTCGACGAGGTCCTCGCCGACTGCCGCGACCGCGCGCCCGCGTCGGCGCGCTGGGCGGCGGATCTCTCGGACCCCGCCGCGGCGGCCGACCTGGCCCTCGAGATCTGGGACCACTACGGGGGGCTCGACGTCGTGATCAACAACGCCGCCGTCCCGATGCGCCGGCACGTCACCCACCTCACCATGGCGGAGGTCGAGCGCACCATGCGGATCAACTACCTGTCCCCCGTGGCGATCTCGCTGGCCCTGCTGCCCCGGATGCTCGCCCGAGCCTCGGGGACGATCGTCAACGTGTCGAGCCTCGGCGGCCGGTTGGGGATCACGACGGAGGCGGCCTACTCCGGATCGAAGTTCGCGCTGGCCGGGTGGAGCGAGTCCATGGCGATCGACCTCGACCGGACCGGCGTCTCGGTGAAGTTGATCCTCCCCGGCGCCATCGACACCGAGATCTGGGACCAGCCCGACAACGACGCACCCCTCTACGACGGCCCCAAGGTGCCGCCGGAGGAGATCGCCGGGGCGATTGTGGACGCCATCGACAGCGACCGCTTCGAGCACTACCTGCCCGACATGAAGAGCGTCATTGAGTTCAAGACGTCGGACATCGACGCCTTCATGCTCGGCATGCGCGCCCTCACGGGGGAAGCCGGGTCGTGAAGGCGCTCCTCTTCGGCGCACCACCGGCAGAGGACGAGGTCCGGCCGACCCCGCACGACGACCTCGAGAGGATGCTGGCGGGGATCCCCTTCGGCCTGCACGAGATCGACGACGCGCGCCTGGTGCGCCCCGACTGGGTGGTCACGCGGCCGATCCTCTCGGGCATCTGCGGGTCCGACGCCAAGTTGGTGCTGGGCGACTTCAACACCGGCGACCTCGACAATCCGATGGCCGCCTTCTCCTCGCTCCCCCACGTCCCGGGCCACGAGGTCGTGGCCGAGGTGGTGGCGCTCGGCCCCGAGGCGCGCGGCCTCGACGTCGGCCAGCGCGTGGTGCTCAACCCGTGGCTCACCTGCGGGCCCCGTGGCATCGACCCGCCGTGCCCGGCCTGCCAGGCCGGCGACCTCAGCCTGTGCTGGAGCTTCACCAAAGGCGACCTCGGGCCCGGTGTCCACATCGGCGTGATCACGGGCGCCCCCGGCGCCTGGGCCGAGCAACTCGCCGCCCACGACTCCATGCTGATCCCCGTCCCCGACGGCATCTCCGACGAGGCCGCCGTGCTCGCCGACCCCTTCTCCGTGTCCTTCCACGCCATCGTGCGCCACCCGCCCCCGCCCTCGGGCCGCGTCCTCGTGTACGGGGCCGGCGCGCTCGGCCTGACCAGTGTGGCCATCCTCACCACCCTGTACCCCGGCGTGGAGGTCGGCGTCGTGGCGCGCTTCGAGGCCCAGCGCGCGATGGCCCTGCGCTTCGGGGCCTCCGCCGTCTTCGCCCACGAGCCGCGGCTGGCACTGGTCGAGGCCCTGGCGGAGTGGTCGGGCGCCGTCCTCCACCAACCGCTCGACGGCCTCCCCGTGACGCATCCCGGCCACATCGACGTCGTCTACGACTCCATCGCGAAGGCGGAGACCCTCGAGGTCGGCGTGCGGGTGCTGGCCGAGCGCGGGCGGCTCGTCTACACCGGCGTGGCCACGCCGGAACGGTGGGAGTCCACCCCCATCTACTTCAAGGAGATCACGATCGCGGGGTCGAACGCGTTCGGCCTGGAGGACTTCGAGGGACGTCGGCAGCACGCCATCGCCCACTACCTCCGGCTGGTCGACGAGGGCCGGCTCGACCTCACCCCCATGCTCACCCACCGCTTCGGGCTCGGGGAGTGGTGGCCGGCGCTCAAGGCGCTGGCGCGCCAGGACCAGAGCGGCGCGCTGAAGGTGGCCTTCGCGCCCAACGTGGCGCCGTCGGGTCAGGCGCCGGTGCCCAGCTCGCTGAAGCGCACGTAGCGCGCCTCGGCGGCGCGCACCCAGACGGGGTCGGGCTCGATCGTGCGCCCCACCGCCGCCCAGCGCGTCGAGTCGTCCAGCGACGTCTCGAGCCCGGCGGCCAGGCGCGCGAAGTAGGCGGCACCGAGGGCCGCCCCCTCCGGCACGGCGACGGTGTCGACGGGGAGGTTCGTGGCGTCGGCCACGGCCGACATCCAGGCCGTGACGCGGGACCCGCCACCGCTGGCGATGATCCGCGTCGCCTTGACGCCGGCCCGGTCCAGCATGCGCCGGACGACGAAGCCGCTCGCCTCGTACGCGGCGCGTTCGAGCGCGTCCGGCCCGGAGCCGATGTCGAGCCCGTAGAGGTTGGAGCGCAACGAGTGGTCCTCGAAGGGGGTGCGCTCGCCGCGCACGTAGGGAAGCCAGACGGGGACGCGGCCCGCGTCGCCGAGTCGCGGCTCGAGCCGCTCCCGCTCGGGTCCGGGCCGAGGCGTGCCGCGCAACAGGCCCCGGGCCCAGTCCACGAACAGGGCGCCGGCGTTGCTCGGTCCGCCGATGAGGAAGCGGTCACGGGTGGTGTGGGGGTAGCTGATCAACCCGGGCGCCACGACCCACTCCTCGCACACCGCCCACACGATGAGCGTCGCCCCGAAGATCACGAGCACGTCGCCGGGTTCCGTCGCGCCCGCCACGATCTGGTCGCAGAGCGCGTCGATGGTGCCGCCGGTGATCACCGCGTCGCTGCCCGGCAGCGTGCCGGCGGCCTGCCCCATGGGCACCACGGTCGGCATCTGCGCCGTGGCGACACCCAGGGACGCGAGCAGCTCGGCGTTCCACCGCCCGCGGGCATGGAGCGCGCCGAGCGCGGCCGTGACCCCGGTGTCGATGGCGGGCAGGCCCGACAGCGCGTAGGTGGCTACCGCCTGGCACGGCCAGTAGCCGCGGGCGTCGGGGGCCGCGCCGACGGCCCAGCGCAGGAAGCCTTCGGCGTCGGGCATGCCGCCCTCCGGAAGGGTTCCGACGCCGGTCGACTCGGCGTCCGGGCGACCCTCGCGGTCGCCGTAGAGGAGGCCGGGGAGAAGGGGGACGCCGCGGCCGCTGACTGCGGTGAGCGACGGCACCATCGATGCGACGGCCACGCCCGCCAGCTCGTGGCCCTGTTCCGCCAACTGCGCGGTCACCCCCGCGAACGCCTTGCGGGGCCCCGCCCGCCACGCCCGCGAGGCGTCGTGGCGCAGGATGTCGGGCTCGGGCGCCACCACCGAATGCGCCACCCGGCTGCGCGCCAGGACGCTCCCGTTCTCGTCGACCGCAAGGGCCTTGACCGAGGTGGTGCCGACGTCGACACCCACGGTGACGGCCCGCGCTGACCCCCTCACGAATCTGACACACGTGTCATGATCACGTCATTATGGACGACGACCGCCGCGCAAGGAGGAGAACGCACCCATGACACGCTCCCGGCCCAAGGCCCTGGTCACGGCGGCCGTGAGCGGCCCCGGGCTTGACCTGCTCGACCAGCTGGCCGACCTGGTGCTCGACTCGTGGCTGGACCAGCCCACGCTGCGCATCTACAACGCCTCCCAGCTGGCCGAACGGGTCGCCGCCGAGGGTGCCACCGTCGTGGTCGTCGAGAGCGACGTCTGCGGCGCCGAGCTCTACGAGCAGCCGATCTTCGCCGTCTGCAGCTGCCGCGGCGACCCGACCAACGTCGACGTGCCCGCGGCGACCGCCGCCGGCGTGCCGGTCCTGCGGGCCCCCGGCCGCAACGCCGACGCCGTGGCCGAGCTGGCCGTCGCCCTGCTCTTCGCCGCCACCCGCGGCGTGGTCCCCGCCGACCGCGACGTCCGCGAGGGCGAGATCTACCGCGACGGGAAGATCCCCTACCAGCGCTACCGGGCCTGGGAGCTGGCCGGCAAGACGGTCGGGCTGGTGGGCCTCGGGGCGGTCGGGCGGGCGCTGCGCTGGCGCCTGCGCGGCCTCGGCATGGAGGTCGTCGCCTACGACCCCTACGCGCCCGACGCCACCAGCTCCCTCGACGACCTGCTGGCGCGGGCCGACGTGATCTCCATCCACGCCCCGGTCACCGAGCAGACGACGGGCATGATCGACGCGGACGCCTTCGCCAAGATGCGCGACGGCGTCGTCTACCTGAACACGGCGCGAGCCAAGATCCACGACACGGACGCGCTCGTCGCCGCGCTGGCCTCGGGCAAGGTCGCCGCCGCCGGCCTGGACCACTTCGAGGGCGAGCACCTGGCGACGGACCACCCGCTCACGACCTTCCCCCAGGTCGTGCTCACCCCGCACATCGGCGGGGCGACCTACGACACGGAGTCGAACCACACGCGCACGATCGCGGAGGACCTGTGCCGCCTCATGGCGGGGGCGCGGCCGTTGCACATCGTGAACCCCGAGGTCCTCGCGGGCTGACGTGGCGGCGAGCCAACCGACGATCATCGCCACCTCCATCGGGTTCCAGCAGGAGGGCCCGGACCCGATGAACCTGTGGCCGGGACCGTCCTACCGGCTCGCCGCCGAGCTGGCGGGGGCGGGCGAGCACCCGAGGATCTGCGTCATCGCCACGGCCACGGGTGACGACTCGCCGCGGCTGGCGGCGGTGCACAACGCGTTCTCCAAGCTCGGCTTCATCAGCTCGCACCTGACCCTCTTCCCCATGCCCAACGTGCCCGACGTGCGCGCCCACCTGCTGGCGCAGGACGTGATCTGGGTCGGCGGCGGGAGCACCGCCAACCTGCTGGCGCTGTGGCGACTGCACGGCCTCGACGTGGTGCTGCGTGAGTGCTGGGAGGCGGGCGTGGTGCTCAAGGGGGTGTCGGCCGGCTCGCTGTGCTGGCACGTCGGCGGGACGACCGATTCGTTCGGTCCCACCCTGGTGCCCATCACCGACGGCCTCGCCTTCCTCCCCTACTCCAACAGCCCGCATCACGACATGGAGGAGCAGCGCCGTCCCCTGATCCACCGGCTCATCGCGGAGGGCACCCTGCCCGACGGCTACGCCACCGAGAACGGCACGGGCCTCGTCTTCTACGGCACCGAGCTCTTCGGCGCCTTCACCGAGGTGGAGGGCAAGGTGGCGTACTCGCTGACGCGCCACGGCGACGAGACGCGTGAGGTCGCGCTGGACACCATGCTCTTGTGAGCGCCACCGCGGCGGGCGAGCGTGCCCCCGACGGCGGCCTGCTCGAGCTCGAGGGCCTCTCGCGTCGCTTCGGGTCGCTGCGGGCGCTCGACGACCTGACCTTCTCCGTGCCGAGCGGGCAGGTGGTGGGGTTCCTCGGCCCGAACGGCGCCGGCAAGACGACCACCATGCGGGCCGTCTTCGGGTTGACCGACCTCGACGCCGGGAGCGTGCGCTGGAACGGCTCGCCGGTCGGGCAGGCCGAGCGGCGTCGCTTCGGGTACATGCCCGAGGAGCGCGGCCTGTACCCGGCCATGCACGTCGGCGAGCAGCTCGAATACCTGGGCCGGCTGCACGGCATGGCGCCGGCCGCCGCGCGACAGGCCGGCGAGGGATGGCTCGAGCGCCTCGGCATCGCCGAGCGCGTCGAGGACAAGGTCGAGGAGCTCTCCCACGGCAACCAGCAGCGCGTGCAGCTGGCCGCCGCCCTGCTGCACGGACCCGAGCTCCTGGTCCTCGACGAGCCGCTGGCCGGCCTCGACCCGAGCGGGATCGACGCCATCGGCCGCGTCCTGGTCGAGCAGGCGCAGGCCGGGTGCTGCGTCCTCTTCTCGAGCCACCAGCTCGATCAGGTCGAGGACCTCTGCGGTTCGGTCGCCATCATCGACCACGGTCGCCTCGTGGTGGCGGGCCGTGTCGACGACCTCGCCACGAGCGGCCCACGGCGCCTCGTGGTGCGGGTCCAGGGCGACCGCGAGGGCACGTGGGCACGCGGCCTGGCCGGCGCAACCATCTCGGAGATCGCCGGAGGAGAGGTGCGGCTCGTGCTCGACGACACGGTCGACAGCGATGCCGTGCTGCGCGCGGCCATGGCCGCGGGCACGGTCACCGAGTTCGTGTTCGCCCGCCGCCGCCTCTCCGAGGTGTTCCGCGAGGCCCTGGCATGACGTTCGTCCTCGTCCTCGTCGCCCTCGCCGCCCTCGGCGTCGTCCGGGTCGTGTTGCGCGCCCGTCGTCGGCGCCACACGACCCCGCACCCGCCGAGGCACCTGCCCGACGCCTCGTGGCTGGGCGACGCCGGGCTCGTGGCCGCCCGCGAGATCCGGGAGCGGGTGCGCGGGCGGATCTTCCGGGTGGGGACGCTGCTGATCCTGGCCGTCGTGGCCGGCGCCATCGTCATTCCCACGCTCGTCCACAGCACCGCGCAGCCCGAACGCGTCGGTGTCGTCGGCCCGCTCCCCGCGGCGCTGCGCTCGACCGTCGCCACCACGGCCAAGAGCCTGGGCACCAGCGTGCGCTTCGTCGACGAGCCCGATGCCGGCACCGCCCGCGCCCAGCTCCACGCCGGCACGGTGGGACTGGTGATCCTCGACGGCCAGGGACTGCTGGTGAACCAGCCGATCAGCTCGACCGACACCTCCACGGGCGCGCAATTCGTCGCCGCCACCGCGCGGACGCTCGGGGTGGCCAAGGCGCTGGCCGACGCACACCTCAGCCCGGCGCAGTCGTCCGCGCTCGCCCAGGCCAAGCCGCTGCCCGTCCACAGCCTGCAGCCGGGGAGCTCGAAGTCGAAGGTGAACACGACGGCGGTGGTCGGACTGATCCTCATCTTCCTCATGCTCACCCAGTACAACACCTGGATCCTGATGGGGGTCATGGAGGAGAAGTCCAGCCGGGTGATCGAGGTGCTGCTCGCCGCCATCAAGCCGATCCAGCTCCTCAGCGGCAAGGTGCTCGGGATCGGACTGGTGGCCTTCGGCCAGGCCGCCCTCGTCGTCGCCGTCGCCCTCGTGCTCGGCGCGGCCGTCGGCTCCGACCTCCTCCATGGCTCGGCGCCGCTGGTCCTGGCGAGCACGCTGGTGTGGCTCGTGCTGGGCTACTCCTTCTACTGCTGGGTCTACGCGGCGGCCGGCTCCATGGCCGAGCGCCAGGACCAGGTGCAGAGCCTGGCCCTCCCGCTCAGCCTCCCCGTCATCCTCGGGTACATCGTCGCCATCACGGCGGCCTCCACGGGCGACGCGTCACCGTTGCTCAAGGTGTTGGGCTACCTGCCCCCGACGGCGCCCTTCGCCATGCCCGTCCTCGTCGGTCTCTCCGCCGTCACCTGGTGGCAGTTCGCCGCCTCCGCCGCCATCAGCGTCGTGTGCACCGTCGGCGTGGCCCGCGTGGCCACCGCCGTCTACCGGCGGGCGATCCTGCGCACCGGCCGTCGCGTCCGCCTACGCGAGGCCTTCTCCCGGGCCGGCTGAGGCCGGCCGACCCGTCGCTCAGAGGGGGGCGCCGGCCCAGTCGGACCCGGCGTGGACCGTGTCGGTGTCGCGTCCCGAGCGCAGCACCCGGCCCGGCTCGGCGCCCGTGAAGCTGCCCGCCCGCACGATCTCGGTGCCGTTCACCAGCACGTGGCGGACGCCCACCGCGTCGGCGTAGAGGCGGCTGGCCCCGCCTGGCAGGTCGTCACGGGTCCGCACGGCCCCGTGGTCGATGGTGGCGGGGTCGAGGACGACGATGTCGGCGAAGGCGCCGGGGACGAGACGGCCGCGGTCGCGCAGGCCGTAGAGGCGGGCCGGGATGTCGGTCAGCTGGCGCACCGCCTGCTCCCAGCTGAGCAGGCCGCGCTTGCGGACCCCGTCCCCCAGCATGGACGTCGAGTAGATGGCGCCGCACATGGTGTCGAGGTGGGCGCCCGCATCGGAGCCGCCGACGATGGCGCGCTCGTCCTGCCAGGTCTGCGCGCGCAGCGCCCAGTCCTCCTCGGACTCGCCGATCGGCGGGCGCAACCCGGTGCGCAGGCGGTCGGCCACGACCACGTCGAGCAGCGCGTCGAAGGGGGCCAGCCCGCGCGCCCGGGCGACGTCGCCGACCGAGCGTCCCTCCGCGTCCGCGTTCTCGGGGGCGAACGTCTCCTCGAAGATCAGGCGGTCCCACACCGCCAGGTGGCGTAAAATTCCGGCCTCCTTCGACTGGGCGCCGGCCTCGAGCCGCCGCCGGGTCTCGGGGTCCGAGAGCGCCGCCATGCGCTCGTCCGGCGGGAGAGCGAACACCTCGCGCCACCCCGGCAGGCCGTCCAGGATGGCGCCGTGCTCGAAGCTGAGGCGCAGCTGCATGGTGTGGGGCAGGGTCAGCGCCACCACCGTGGCGCCGCGCGCCGCCGCGGCCGACCCGGCGGCCAGCTGGTTCCAGCCGTTGTCGGGGTTCATCGCCGAGACGCCGAGCACGTTCCAGTTGACCGGCCGGTCCGCCAGCAGCGACATCGTGGCGAGGAAGTCGACCTCCTCGGGGGTGAACCCGTTGAGGCAGCCGGGCACGATGAGCTCGACGGTCGTGCCGTCGTGGTCGCGCACGGCCGCGGCCAGTCGTTCCATCTCCTCCCGGCTCGCGGCCCGCGAGGGGACGGGCTGCCCGTCGCCGTCGTTGTGCGTGTGCACCTGCGACGTCGAGAACCCGAGCGCACCCTCCGCCAGGGCGGCGTGCAGGGCCGCCACCATGGCCTCGAGGTCGGCCTCGCTCGCCGCGCCGCCGACGGCGCGCTCGCCCATCACCAACCGTCGCAGCGTCGAGTGGCCGACGAGGAAGCCGGCGTTGACCGCGATGCGGCCGTCCAGATGGCCGAGCCACTCCCCGAAGGAGGTCCAGTCCCACGGCAGTCCGGCGCGCAGCGCGGCGAGGGGCATGCCCTCGACCCGCGCCATCATCCGGGAGATGTAGTCGACGTGCTCGGGCGCCAGCGGCGCCAGCGAGAAGCCGCAATTGCCGCCCAGCACGGTCGTCACGCCGTGCAGCGGCGAGGGACTGGCGGTGGGGTCCCAGAAGAGCTGGGCGTCGTAGTGGGTGTGCAGGTCGACGAAGCCGGGGGTGACGAGCATGCCGCGGGCGTCGATCACCGAGTCCGCGCCGGCCTCGCCCGCATCGGGGCCGATGGCGGCCACGCGGTCGCCGACAATCACGACGTCGGCGGGGAACGGCGGCGCGCCGGTGCCGTCGACCACCGTCCCGCCGCGGATGGCGACCGTCACGGCTGGCCCCCGTGCTCGGCCGGCGCGGGCCGGCTCACCCGGACCCGCTGGCGGGCGAAGGCCTGCATGCCCTCGGGCCCCAACTCGACGCCGAAGCCCGACCGCTTCCACCCGCCCATGGGGGCGTACATGTCCAGGTTGGAGATGCCGTGGGCGTTCACGAACACCGTGCCCGCCGAGAGGCGGGACGCCACGTCGGCAGCCAGCGCGTCGTCGTTGCTCCAGATGGAGGCGCACAGGCCGAAGGGCGTGTCGTTGGCCGCGTCGACGGCCGCGTCCAGGTCGTCGTAGGGGAGCACCGGCAACGCGGGGGCGAACTGCTCCTGGCGCACGATGCCCGAGTCCCCGGGCGGCGCCACGGCGAGCGCCGGCGAGACGAAGTAGCCCCCGGCGGCCGCGTCCTCGGCCCGGACGCGACCGGGGCGGAGCACCGCGGCCCCGGCGCTCGCCGCCTCGGCGAGCAGGGACTCCACCCGATCGCGCGCGCTCGCCGTGTGGACCGGGCCCATCGTCACCTCCTCGGCCAGGCCGTCCCCGACCACCTCGGCCGCGAGCCGGTCGGCCAGCGCGTCCACCGTCTCGTCCAGCCGGTCGCGGTGCACGTAGAGGCGCTTGACGGCCATGCAGACCTGCCCGCTGGTGACGAAGGCCGCCTCCACGAGGCGCTCGGCCAGCGTGCGGTCCGCGGCGACGTCGGGGGCGAGGATGGCGGCGTCGTTGCCGCCGAGCTCGAGCACGACGGGACGGGTGGTGGCGGCCGCGGCGGCCATGACCGCCTGCCCCGTGCCCACGCCCCCCGTGAACGACACCATGTCGACGCCGGGGTGGCCGACCAGCGCCGCCCCGAGGGCGGCGTCCGGCCCGTTCACCACGTTGAGCACGCCGGAGGGGAGCTCCGCCGCCATGGCCGCGGCCACCAGGAGCACCGTGCCCGGGCAGGTCGGCGGCGCCTTGACCACGACGGTGTCCCCGGCCAGCAGCGCCGGCAGCACCTTGTTGGCCATCACCGAGACGGGCCAGTTGAAGGGGAGGACGGCGGCCACCACCCCGTGGGGCACCCACTCGATCCGGGTCGCCCCGCCGCTCACCTCGCGCGGGGCGAGCGCCTCGGCCACCAGCGGCGCGAAGGCCGTGGCCATGCCCGCCATGGTGGCCGTGTCGAAGACGGCCTCGAGGTGCGTCTTGCCGTGCTCGCGGGTGAGCAGGCGGGCCAGGTCCCCTGCCCCGACGGCGGCCACGCCGGCCTCGGCCGCCGCGATGACGGCGGCGGCACGCTCCTCCATCGCCAGCGCGGCCCACGCGGGGTGGGACCGGCGCGCCGCGGCCACGGCCTTGTCGAGCTGCTCGGGACTGGTCGCCGGCGCCCGGAGCACGACCTCGGCCGGCCGGGCCGGGTTGGTCACCGGGTAGGTCCCCTCCGCGCCGGGCACCACGCCGCCGTCGATGAGGAGGCCGAGCCCCGTCGTGACCTCCTCGACGTGTGTGGTCATGCGCACCCCCGGGCCGGCGGACTTGGCTGACGATAGTGTCACCTTCCGATGGGAGCCGTCGAGACGGAGCGGGCGCATCGGGCGACGCTGCTGCCCGACCCCGACCCGCGGCCCATCCGGGTGCCGGTGATCTCGGTCGACGACCACCTGATCGAACCGCCGGACCTCTTCGAGGGCCGGCTGCCGGCCGCGCTGCAGCCGGGAGCGCCGGCGGTGGCCGAGCTGGAGGGGGGCGCGCAGGCCTGGGTCTTCGAGGGAAACCTCTACCCCAACATCGGGCTGAACGCCGTGGTCGGGCGGCCCAAGGACGAGTGGAGCATGGACCCCGCCCGCTTCGAGGAGATGCGGCCGGGCTGCTTCGACATTGAGGCGCGGATCGTGGACATGGACCGGGGCGGCATCTGGGCCGCGCTCTGCTTCCCCTCGCTCGTCTCGGGGTTCTGCGGCGCCGTCTACTCGCGGGCCAAGGACCCCGCGCTCGGGCTGGCCTGCCTGCGCGCCTTCAACGACTGGCACATGGAGGTGTGGGCGGCCGCGCACCCGGACCGCATCATCCCGCTGCAGCTGCCGTGGCTGGCCGACGTCGAGGTGGCGGCGGCCGAGGTGCGGGCCAACGCGGCACGCGGCTTCAAGGCGGTGAGCTTCCCCGAGTTCCCGGCCCGGCTCGGGCTGCCCTCCATCTTCAGCGGGACGTGGGACCCGTTCCTGGCCACCTGCGAGGAGACCGACACCGTGGTCTGCCTGCACACCGGCGCCTCGGGCTGGGCGCCCCTCGCCTCGGGCGATCCCCCCTTCGAGATCATGCCGACGCTGTTCCCGGTGAACGCGCTCATCGCGGCCGGTGAGTGGCTGTGGTCGGGCATCCCGCTGCGCTTCCCCCGCCTGAACGTCGCCATGTCCGAGGGCGGGCTCGGGTGGGTGCCCATGCTGATGGACCGCGCCGACTACGTGCTGTCGCACTCGGCGTCGGGCAGCGAGAGCACCGCCTGGCCCTCTCCGCTGCTGCCGAGCGAGGTGCTGCGCCGCAACTTCTGGTTCTGCTCCATCGACGACCCCTCGGTCGTGGCGCTGCGCCACAAGATCGGCGTCGACCACATCATGGTGGAGAGCGACTACCCCCACGCCGACTCGTCGTGGCCCGACACCCAGCAGGTGCTGGCCGAGGCCTGGGGCGAGCTGCCCGACGACGAGCTGCGCGCCGTGGCGGCGGGCAACGCGGCGCGGCTGTTCCGCCACCCGCTGCCCCCCGCCGACGACTGGCGCCTGCCGGCGCCCTAGCCGTGGCGGACGCCCCCCTGCCGCCGCGCGCCGGCCCCGTCGTCGACGCCGACGGCCACGTGGTCGAGCCCGAGCTCGCCTGGGCCGCGCTGCCCGAGGCGCACCGTCCCCGCATCGCCGCCGACGCGGGCGGCTACGAGCACGTGCTGGTCGGCGACACCGAGATCCTGGCCGTGCCGCTGGGCACCCTGGCCCGGCCGGGCTCGACCTTCGACGACCCGGCGGCGTTCCGCCCGCTGGCCGACGCCCAGCCCGGCGGGACCGACCCCCGGGCGCGGCTGGCCGACATGGACGCCGAGGGCATCGACCAGGCGGTCCTGTACCCGACCATCGGGCTGTACTTCTCCGTCGTCGACGAGCCGGCGGCCGCGGTGGCGCTGGCCGAGGCGTACGACGACTGGCTGGCCGGCTACTGCGCGGCGGATGCGCGCCGGCTCTTCGGCGCGGCCATGCTGCCCCTGCAGGACCCCGACGCAGCGGCGCGCGAGCTGCGGCGGGCCGTGACCGAGCTCGGCTTCGTGGCGGGCTTCGTCCGGCCCAACCCCTGCCGGGGGCGCTCCCTGTCCGATCGCGCCTACGACGTGGTGTGGGACGCCGCCGAGGAGCTGGGCGTGCCGATCGGGATCCACGAGGGCAGCTCGGTCATCGTGCCGACGCTGGGGTCGGACCGCCCCTTCAGCCCCCTCATCCTGCACGCGGTGTCGCACTCCTTCGAGCAGATGCTCGCCTGCGCCCAGCTCATCGCGTTCGGGGTGCTCGAGCGGCACCCGGGCCTGCGCTGCATCTTCCTCGAGTCCTCCGGCGGGTGGGCGCCCTTCTGGCTCGAGCGCCTCGACGAGCAGGCCGAGTCCTTCGGGGGCTTCTGCCCCGGCATGGCGCTGCGCCCCTCGGAGTACTTCGCCCGCCAGTGCGCCATCAGCTTCGAGGTGGACGAGCGGACCCTGCCGGCGCTGGCTCCCTTCGTCGGGCCCGGGCGCATCGTGTGGGGCAGCGACTACCCGCACCACGACGCCACCTTCCCCGGGGCGGTGGACGCCCTGCGCGCCACCATCGCGCCCTGCCCGACGGCGCAGCAGGCCAAGATCCTCGGGCTCAACGCCCGGGGCATCTACCGCCTCCCCCCGCGTCACGTCGGGCCGGCGGGGCTCGTCGGCGACTACTTCGCCGCCGTCACCGCACAGGATCCCGGGCTGTTGCGCGCGCTGTTCGCGCCCGATGCGGTGTTCGACGTGGACGGCGATCGCCGCCGCGGGCACAAGGACATCCTCGCCTACTACCGGGACCACACCTTCGTCTTCGAGGACTTCCGTCCCGACCCCGGCCCGCTGGAGGTCGACGGGTCGACCGTCACGGTCGACATCGCCGTCCACCTCGGGGGGGCCGAGCGCAGCGTGCGCGACGTCTTCGAGACGGACGGCGGGCGCATCACGGCGCTGCGCGTCCGGGGCTTCGCGGACGTGCTGCGGGCGGCCGGGGCGCCCTGACCGCGGGGGGCGGGCTCAGGCGGACGGGCTCAGGCGGACGGCGCCGGCTGCGGGCCGCGCAGGAGCCGGCCGGGCCGCTCCCCCGTCGCCTCGTCGTGCCGGCGCACGACCGTGCCCGACTTCACCGTCGCGTCGTAGCCGCGGGCCCGCTGGACCAGCCGCTTGCCCGCGCCGGGGAGGTCGTAGACCATCTCGGGCACCTCGAGGGCCAGCGCGGCGTGGTCGATCACGTTGATGTCCGCCAGGTAACCCGGTGCGAGCAGCCCGCGGTCGCGGAAGCCGTAGAGCTCGGCGGTGCGCCGGGTCTGCAGGTGCACCACGGTCTCGACGGGGAGCCCCTCGCCCCGGGAGCGGTCGCGGGCCCAGTGCGCCAGCATGAAACTGGGCAGGCTGGCATCGCACAGCACCCCGCAGTGGGCCCCGCCGTCGCCCAGCCCGAGCACCGTGGCCGGGTGGACCAGCATCTCGCGCACGGCGTCGAGGTTGCAGGCGGCGTAGTCGAGCAACGGCAGGTAGAGCAGCTCGCGTCCGTCGCGGCCGAGCATGAGGTCGTAGAGCACCTCGTCGGTGCTGCGCCGCTGCGCCGCCGCCAGCGCGGTCACGCTGCGCTCCGGCGGCGGCTCGTAGTCGGGCGGGTCGCCCAGCGGGAAGAGCTTGTGCAGGTTGGCCCGCAGCAGCTCCACGAAGCCGCCCGGCCGCGCCGCCTCGCCCAGGATGGCCACCCGCACCTCGGGCGTGCGCAGCCGGGCCACGCGCTCGTCGAGCGGGAGGCCGGCGATCGCCTGGTAGGCGCGGTGGTGCGCGAAGGGGTGCGTGGTGGACTGGAACCCCACCATGAGCGACGTCGGCTTGCCCGCCACCTGGGGGACCAGCCATGCGCCGCGGCGGTTGGCGGCCACGCCACGGTCGATCCACTCGCGCCACAGCTCGGGCGCGAAGTCGGCCTGGAGCACCTGGTAGGTCACGGGCACGCCGGCCCGCACCGAGATCTCCGACATCCAGGCGAACTCGTGGTCCAGGTCGCGGCAGGTCGCTCGCCACCGAGAAGACCCGGTGGCCCGCCTTGCCGAGCGCCTCGCCGATGGCCACCAGCTCGGCGGCCGCCGCGGTGGTGCCCGCCGCCAGCTCCCCGTCCTTGGCCCGGTGCAGGACGGTGCGGGTCGTCGACGCCCCGATGGCACCCGCCTGCACCGCCTCGCGCACGAGCGCCGCCATCTCGGCGATCTCCTCGGCCGTCGCGTCGTCGTTGGCCCGGCCCTCGCCGAGCACGTAGGCCCGCAGCGCGCCGTGCGGGAGGAGGCTCGCCACGTCGAGCACGCGGTCGGTCCGCTCCACCTCGTCGAGGTACTCCCCGAACGTCTCCCAATTCCAGTTCATGCCTTCTGCGAGCGCAGTGCCCGGGATGTCCTCGACACCCTCCATCAGCTGGATCAGCCACTCGCGGTCGGTGGCGCGGGCCGGCGCGAACCCGACGCCGCAGTTGCCCATGACGACGGTCGTCACGCCGTGCCACCCCGACGGCGAGACCTCGGGGTCCCAGGTGGCCTGGCCGTCGTAGTGGGTGTGGATGTCGACCCAGCCCGGCGTCACCAGCCGGCCCTCGGCGTCGATCTCCCGCCGGGCGGCGCCGTCGACCTCGCCCACGGCGGTGATGACGCGGCCGTCGACGGCGACGTCGCCCCTCCGGGTGGGCCGGCCCGACCCGTCGGCGATCGTGCCGCCCCGGATGATCAGGTCGTGCATGGCTGCTCCTCGTCCGGCGTCCTGGGCCTGCCCGCCTCCACCGCCTTCCCCCGGATCCGGGCGGCGGGCTACACCCAGCTTCGCAGTTTTTCGATCACGGCGACCGGATCGTCGCCCACCGGGGTCACGTTCAGGTGCGTCACCCCGGCCTCGGCCAGCCCGGCCACCCGCTCCTTGATGTAGGACTCGGGACCGCACAGCGACGTGGCCTCGAGCAGCTCGGCGGGCACCCGCGCCGCCGCCTCCTCCTTCTTGCCCGACAGGTAGAGGTCCTGGATCTCGGCCGCCTCCGTCTCGTAGCCGTAGCGGCACGCCAGCGCGTTGTAGAAGTTCTTCCCCTTGGCGCCCATCCCCCCGATGTAGAGGGCGGCCATGCCGCGCCCCAACTCGCGGATGGGCCCGACCTCGGACTCCTCGCCGATGGCCAGGATGCCGCCGGCGGCGATCTGGAGCGTGCCGAGTGCGGGGTCCCGCTTGGCCGTGCCTTCGGCCAGCGCGGGGCCGAAGACCTCCTTGGCCTTGTCGGGGACGAAGAACAGGGGCAGCCACCCCTCCGCGATCTCCGCCGTCATGGCGACGTTCTTCTCGCCGAGCGCCGCCACCCACACGGGGATGCGGGGCCGCACGGGATGGTTGATCAGCTTGAGCGCCTTGCCCAGGCCGGTGCCCTGATCGGGTGGGAGCGGGATGTGGTACGCCGCCCCGTCGTGCGTCAGCGGCGCCTCGCGGGCCCACACGGCGCGGCAGATGTCGATGATCTCCCGGGTCCGGGTGAGCGGGCGGTCGTAGGGCACGCCGTGGAAGCCCTCGATCACCTGGGGCCCCGACGCGCCCAGGCCGAGCTGGCACCGGCCACCCGAGATCGCATCGATGCCGGCGGCGGTCATCGCGAGCAACGTGGGTGTGCGGGTGTAGATGGGCAGGATGGCGGCACCGATGTCGACCCGCTCCGTCTTGGCCGCCAGGTACCCCATGAAGCTCGGCGCGTCGTAGCTGTAGGCCTCGGCGACCCACACCACGTCGAGCCCCACCTTCTCGAGCTCCGCCGCCTGGCGCGCCGACTCGGCGAACCCGCCGGCGTAGCTCAGTTGCATGGACAGCTTCACGCGGTCCTCCCATTCCTCGTCGGAGCCTCAGTCAGAAACGGAAAAGAGTATCCTAAACTCTCCGGGCTGGCCGCCCGTAGCATCGCAGCCGTGGCGGACGCCATCGAATTCGTCCTCTTCGACCTCGGCGGGGTGCTCGTCGACCCCGGCGGCGTCGGTCCCATGCGTGCGCTCGCCGGCATCGAGACCGACGAGGAGCTCTGGACCCGCTGGCTCGGCTGCCGCTGGGTGCGCGCCTTCGAGGCGGGGCGCTGCTCACCGGAGGAGTTCGCCGCCGGGGTGGTGGACGACTGGGGCCTCGCCCTGACGCCGGCGGCCTTCCTCGAGACGTTCGGCGGGTGGCCCGGTGACCCGTACCCTGGGGCCGAGGACCTCGTGGCCGAGGTGCGCGGCGACGTCGGGGTCGGCTTCCTCTCCAACGCCAACGCCTTCCAGTGGCACGCCAACTTCGCGGGCATCGCCCTCACGCGGGCCTTCGAGTTCCGCTTCCTCTCCTTCGAGCTCGGGATGGTCAAGCCGGACCGCGAGATCTTCGAGGAGGTCGCGTCGAGGCTGCCCGTCGCCCCCGGGCAGGTGCTCTTCCTGGACGACAACGCGGCGAACGTCGCCGGGGCGCACGCCAGCGGCTTCGCGGCCCGCCACGTGCGCGGCGTCGACGAGGCCCGCCGGGCCCTCGCGGAGGCCGGCGTCCTCGCGACCTGACGCGCGGGCGGCGGCGACCCGGACCGGCGCCGGGCGCGCCCCGTGTGCCAACATGCCGCCATGGTTGCCAATGGCCCGAGTCTGCGTCTCCTGCCGCGCCTGAGCGACGACGTCGCGTTCTTCTGGACCTCCGGCGCCAACGGCGTGCTGCGCCTCCAGTGCTGCAACGCCTGCGGCTTCTACATCCACCCACCCGGTCCCGTCTGCCCGCGCTGCCTGTCGCGCGACCTGGCACCCCGCGGGGTCAGCGGCCGCGGCCACGTCGAGACCTTCACGGTCAACTACCAGCAGTGGATCCCCGGGAGCGACACCTACGTCATCGCCTGGGTGTCGATCGACGAGCAGCCCAGCGTGCGCCTGACCACGAACCTCGTCGACGTCGAGCCGGGCGACGTGCACGTCGGGATGCCCGTCCGCGTCGTCTTCGAGCAGGCCGACGACGTGTGGCTCCCCCTCTTCACGCCCGAGGGCGCGTCGTGAGCCCCCGCGGGGAGGAGCCCCTGGAGCGGCGGGCCGTCATCTCGGGCATCGGGCAGTCCGCCGTGGGCCGGCGCCTGGGCCGCTCCGACCTCGACCTCACCGTGGAGGCGGCGCTGGAGGCCATCGCCGACGCCGGGCTGACCCGCGACGACATCGACGGCCTGTCGACCTACCCGGGCATGGGCGCCGGGACCGCCGGCTTCGGCGGGCCCACGACGCCCGAGGTCCAGGATGCCCTCGGGCTGTCCCTCGACTGGCACGACGGCGGCGGCGAGGGGCCGGGGCAGATGCGCGCCGTGCAGGTGGCGGCGCTCGCCGTCGCGGCGGGGCTGGCCCGCCACGTCCTGGTGTACCGCACGGTCACCGAGGGCAGCGCCCAGGGCACGGGCGGCCGCCAGGGCATCGGCGTCCCCTCCGGAGGCGGCGGTGGCACCATGCCCCGCTTCGGCGGCTTCATGCAGTGGTCGCTCCCCTTCGGCGCCGCCTCGGCCGCCAATTGGCTCGCCATGGTCGCCCAGCGCCGCATGCACGAGTTCGGCCTCACCCGTGAGCAGATGGGCCAGATCGCGCTGAACGGGCGCCGCAACGCCGCCCTCAACCCGAAGGCCATCTACAGCGACCCGATGTCCATGGAGGACTACCTGGCGGCGCGGATGATCACGACGCCGCTGTGCCTCTTCGACTGCGACGCGCCCTGCGACGGGGCGACGGTCGTCGTCGTCTCGCACCGCGACGTCGCGGGTGACCTCGACCACCCCGCCGTGCAGATCAACGCCATCGGCACGGCTCTGCGCGGCCGCCCGAGCTGGGACCAATTCGACGACATGACCACCATGGCGGCCCGCGACGCCGGCGCCTCCCTGTGGGAGCGCACCGAGCTCACCCCGGCCGACGTCGACACGGCGCAGCTCTACGACGGCTTCTCCATCCTGGCCATCGTCTGGCTCGAGGCGCTCGGGTTCTGCGGCCGCGGTGAGAGCGGGCCTTTCATCGAGGGCGGCGCCGCCATCGCGCGCGACGGCGTCCTGCCGCTCAACACCGCGGGGGGCCAGCTCTCGGGGGGGCGCCTGCACGGCTTCGGCTTCATCCACGAGGCCTGCGTGCAGCTGCGCGGCGAGGGCGGCGAGCGCCAGGTGGTGCGACCCGGGGGCCGGCATCCCGAGGTGGCGGCGGTGGCCAACGGCGGCGGCCCCATCGCCGGCACCATGCTGCTCACCCGTGGCGTCCGCTAGGTCCGCCCGTCCGGCGGGTCCGCCCCCGACAGCACGGGCCCACCGCGCTCGGTGACCACCGGGTGCCGCCGGGTCAGCCGTTGAGCACGGGGCTCAGCATGGCCGCCGCGAACCGGAACGCTCCCGACGAGTACACGCTGCACTCGGCGAAGTAGTTCACCACGGTCACGTTCGCGCTGGGGCAGAAGTGCACGCCGTCCGGCGCCCGGACGACGTTCGTGCCCGAAGGCCCGGTACAGGGCTCGTCGGAGAGGCACGGGAGCGTCCACGCGAACGCCCCGTAGGCCATGACGGCTTGCCCGGCATCGACATAGTCGACGCCGGTGTTGGCCGCCGCTACCGAGGCGTAGAGCTGGTTCAGACTGGCGACGTTCACGTTCAAACTCGACGACTCGTCGTAGGGAAGACCGACGAGGAAGACCTGCGCCCCGTCGGCCCCAAAAAGGTCGATGGCCGCCTGCAGGTCGCTTCGATACTTCGCGTAGTACTGCGGTGACCCGATGGGGTCTCCCGCCATGCACGGCGTGTAGTCGTCACCGCTGAATTCGATGACCACCGCAGTCGGGTGGAAGGCGGCATCGTCCTGGGGCATGTTCGGAAGCCAGTCGCAGAGGGCGGTTCCGGGGAACGCCCGCACGAAGGCCGAGCCTCCGGCCGCCTGCACCAGGGTGCTGAAGTCCTGGCCGGCCTCCATCCCCAACGAGTCTCCGTAGAGGGCGACCCTGGGCGGCACCGATGGCGGGGCCCCCACGGGTGTGGCATCCCCGAAGGCAAAACTGCCGCCATCGGACGCCACCTCCCAGTACCCCTTGCCATGGGGAGTGGTCGCCATGCCCACCAGGGGCGCACTCAGATGCTGGCCGGCCTCGGATCCCTCGAAGGCGGCGTCGCCGAAGGCGAAGATGCCGCCGTCGGACGACACTTCCCAGTAGCCCCCGCCGTCGGGGGTGGCGGCGATGCCGACCACCGGCGCGTCGAGAGGCCGGCCGGCCTCGGATCCCTCGAACGCGGCGTCACCGAACGCGAAGATCCCGCCGTCGGACGCCATTTCCCAGTAGCCGCCGCCGTCGGGGGTGGCGGCGATGCCCACCACCGGCGCGTGGAGAGGCCGGCCGCCCATCGATCCCTCGAAGGCGGCGTCGCCGAAGGCGAAGATGCCCCCGTCGGACGCCACCTCCCAGTAGCCCCTCCCGTCGGGGGTGGCCGCGATGCCCACGACCGGCGCGTGGAGAGACCGGCCGCCCATCGATCCCTCGAAGGCGGCGTCGCCGAAGGCGAAGATGCCCCCGTCGGACGCCACTTCTCGGTACCCGTTCCCGTCGGGAGTGGCCGCCATGCCCACCACCGGCGCGTCGAGGGGCTGGCCGCCCATCGACCCCTCGAAGGCGGCGTCCCCGAGAGCGAAGACGCCGCCGTCGGACGCCACCTCCCAGTATCCCTTGCCGTCGGGGGTGGCCACCACGCCCACCGCCGGGTGATCGAGCCGGGCCGCGGCGGCGACCCCCGTCGGGACGATGGCGCCCAAGCCGCCGAGGATCGCGCCGGCGGGGACCAAGGTGACGAGAGTGGCGAGGGCGACGACACGGGCGCCCCTTCGCACGCGTCCAGTGTGGCAGTTCAGAAGTGCCCGGACCGGGCGCCCCTCACCCGGACGCCGGGAGGTCGCTGCCACGCCTCGTCTGGACCGGTGCCGGGAATGTGTGCGGCGCGCGCGGCGGAGAGAGAGTTGGGCGGCGGTGGCGGGGGCGACCCCACCGAGGGGGTCAGCGCGCGCCGACCTCGCACTCCTTCGGGTCGATGTGACCCGAGGTTCTTCACCACCTTGAACGTGCCGCCCTCGGACCGGGCGATGTACATGTTCATCCGCACGTGGTGCTGGCCCGGCACCATCTCGGCGGGGCCTCCCGGACCCTGCGCGATCCGGGCGTGGTCCAGCGCCTTGATGACGTCGTCCTGGTTCAACGACCCCGGCTTCGTTGACGGCCGCCTCCCAGAGCTTGAGGGCACGGTAGGTTCCCGTGCACGCACTCCCGGCGGTGAACATCGCGCTCCCCGGGTAGAGCCGCTTCGTACCGGTTGAGGAGCTCGATGCTGAACGGGTCGTCCACGTCCCGGTAGTAGTCGAGGCAGCCGTAGAGGCCCTCGACATGGTCGGCCGGGACGAGATTCAAGAAGTTCTCGTCGAAGTAGGTGCAGACGATGTGCCCGCCCCGACGCGTGAAGCCGGCGCGGTGCAGCTGCTCGAGGAACGGCGTGAGGCCCGGCGGGACGATCGTGTTGAACACGACCTCGGCGCCCGTCGCCATGATGTCGTCGACGATCCGCTCGTAGTCGGTGTGATCGAGCGGGAAGTACTCCTCGCCGACGATCTCGCCGCCTTCGGCGGTGACGACCTCGCGCACCTTCTTGTTCATGCGTGTGCGGCCAGATGTAGTCGGCCGAGGGCATGTAGAACCTCTTCGCCCCGGTCTGCTGCATCAGCCAGGGGAAGAAGGGCTCGACCTGCTGGGCCGGCACCGGACCGGTGCAGAAGATCAGGGGGTGGCACTCCTGGCCCTCGTACTGCTCCGGGTAGATGTAGAGCGTCTCGGCCTGATCGACCACGGGTCCCTTGATCGCCTGCCGCGTGGAGCTGTAGATGCCGCCCACGACGACGTCGACGGCCGCTGCTCGACGAGCCTCGCTCGCGGCGGCCTCCGCCACGCTGTCGTCGGTGGCGCTGTCCTCGATGAACAACTCGACGGGGCGACCGAGGAGCCCGCCGCCGTGCGTTGATGTCATCGATCACCATCTTGGCGACGTTGACGTTGGCGATGCCCATGAAGGAAAGGGCGCCGGTCTGATCGGTGATGAGCCCGACCCGGGCCGGACGGTTGATGGCGGTGGTCATCGTCCCGCCCCTCACGCCTCGTAGGACCCGAGCAGCAGCGCGGCCTCGGGCTTGCCCAGGTGTCCGGCCTCCTTGAGGATCGGCGGGACCTCGGGGTCGGAGACGAACTTCGCCCACCCCTCCTCGTCCCAGTCGAACAGCGCCCAGACCCGGTTCGCCTCGGTGGGATCGCGGAACACCGTCGAACCCTTGGAGCCGTGGAGGGCGCGCTTGTCGGCGCCCTTCGTGCCGAACACATCCAGGAATCGGTCGACGTCCTCGACGGTCGTCGTTGCCAGAATCATGACGTGTTCTCCCTTCGGACGGGATCACTTCGGATCTCGCTTCCCGCCGACCGGGTTCGGCCGGCGCAAGGGTCATTGTCCGGACTGGCCGCCGGCGCCGCATCGGTAGACCTACCCATTTCCGACCCGAGTCGGGCGGATGCCGTGCGCGGTCGGGCCGTCAGCCGGCGACGACGTCGTCGACGACCTGGTGCTTGACGGCCCAGCGGGTCGCCGCGGCGCGGCTGGAGACGCCGATCTTCGTGTAGATGTTCTGGATGTGGTGCTCGGCCGTCCTCGACGAGATGAACAGCTGCGTCGCGATCTCGCCGGCCGTCCGGCCGTCGGCCACGAGGCGGAGCACCTCGATCTCCCGCCGGCTCAGCCCACCGGGCCGCGCCGGGCGCACGCGGGGGCTCGGGTCGCGGCGGGCGGCGTCGATCTGCTGGCGGGCGTAGACGGCGGCGTCGCCGAGGTCGAGCGCCGCGCCCGCCGCCAGTCAGTTCCGCGGCTGCGGCTCTCGCCGAGCTTGCCGCTCGACGCGGTCGCCGAGGTCGGCCGAGCTCGGGAACGTGGTGGAAGCTCGAAGGCTCACGAGACAGCGCGCCGAGGAGCATCGCCGCCGGCGCAGGACGGTCGAGGCGCTCGAACAGGGCGGGCACGCTGGCCAGCGTGATGATCAGCTGGGGCACGTTGCCGGCCCGATGGAACGCGAGCGATGGCCTCGGCGAACAGCACCAGTGCCGCCTCGGGCTCGCCGTCGGAGGTGTGCAGGCGCGCCGCGTCGCGTGCGAGGAAGCCTTCGAAGAACTGGACGCGGTGCTCACGCACGAAGGCGACGCCCTCGTCCCAGGCCGCGAACGCGCGGCGCACGTCGGCCTTGGAGAACGCCATCCCCGCGATCCAGAGCGCGTAGGAGATCCAGTAGGGGTTGCCGAGCGACCTCGCGGCGGCGACGGACTCCTCGGTGAGCGCCGAGTGCCTCCTCGATCCGGCCGCACGACTGGAGGCCGTCGACGTAGGAGGCCAAGCCGTAGCCCCGCTCGCTTCCGTACGTGTGCGCCACGGCACCGGTGAGCTCGACATAGCGATCGAGGTCGCCGCAGTACACCTGGCCCAAGGCCTCGACGAACGAGGCGTACCCGGGCTCACACGGGTCGTAGCGAGGGTCGACCTCCAGCTCGGTCGCCCGGTGGGCGTTCGCGCGGGCCGCCTCGGCCCTGCCCGGCGAAGCACGCGTAACCCGCCGCCGTGTACAGGCGGGGAAGACGACGGACGTCGGCGGCGGCCGCGGGTTCGAGCAGCTCCTCGGCCCAGGCGAGCGTTTCGAACAACTGCACCGAGAACCCCATGAGCGCGGCATGCGCGGCGATGTCGGTCGCCACCTCCAGCTCGCCCCGCCCCGCGCTCCACTGATAGCCGGAACGCAGGTTGCCGAGCTCCGCCTCCACCCAGTCGACCGCGTCGCGCCACCCGGGCCCGTTCCAGTGCTCCCATCGAGCGGCGGCCTCCCGAGCGAAGTACTCGGCGTGCCGGTCACGGGCCTGCTCGAGCGCGCCCGCCTCCGCCAACCGGTCCTCGGCGAACTGGCGGATGGTCTCGAAGAGGCTGTAGCGGGTGCGGGTGGCGGTGATGGTCGGCGACGAGGAGCGACTTTCGGACCAACGAGTCGAGATGCCGAGCACGTCCACGTCGTCGGCCCCGTCGACCACGGCGCAGATGCTCGTCAGGTCGAAGCCGCCGGCGAAGACCGACGTCAGGCGCAGCAGCTCCCGTTCGTCGTCGGTCAAGAGGTCGTAGGACCACTCCACCGCATGGCGCAGCGTGAGCTGCCGTTCCGGCCCCGGCATCGACCCCTTCAGCAACCGGAATCGATCGGCGAGTCGGTCCCTGACCTCGACCGCGCTCATGGCCGCCATGCGGGCGGCCGCCAGCTCGATCCCCAGCGGGAGCCCGTCCAGGGTCTCGCAGATCTCCATCACCGCGGTGGCGGTCGCGGGCTCCGACAGCCCGAAGTCGGGCCGGACGGCGCGGGCGCGATCGACGAACAGCGTGACGGCGTCGGAGGTCACGCCCCCCGTCAACGCCAGCGGCGGCACGGTGAGCACCGTCTTCCCCGTCGACCGCGAGGGCCTCGCGCGACGTCGCGAGGATCTTCACGCTGCCCGGACCGGCCGAGGATCGTCTCGATGGCCGATCCCGCCGCGGCCAGGACGTGCTCGCAGTTGTCCACCACCAGCAGGAGCCGCCGACCTCCCAGCGCATCGGCCACCGTGTCGATGAGCGCCGCCTCTCCCTGTGGCGTGATGCCGAGCACGGTCAGCGATCGGCCGCCGGGACGGAGCCCGGGTCGCCGACCGACGCCAGCTCGACGATCCACACGCCGTCGGGGAACTCGCCGGCCACCTCGGCCCCGACTTCGAGGGCCAGCCGGGTCTTGCCGACCCCGCCGACGCCGCTCAGCGTGACCAGACGGCCCGCGCCGACGAGCTCGGCGACCTCGGCGACCACGTCCTCGCGGCCCACCAGCGAGCTCAGCTGCTGGGGGAGGTTTCCCGTGAAGTAGTCGACGCTGCGCAAGCACGGGGAACTCCGTCGGGAGCCCGTCGGCGACGACCTGGTACACCGACATCCGTCCTCGCAGCCCGCGGAGCCGGTGCTCGCCGAGGGGCCGCAGAGGCACGCGGTTGCGCAGCAGCACCTCGGTCGCGTCCGAGACGAGCACCTGGCCTCCGTGCGCGAGCGACATCAGCCGCGCCGCACGGTTCACCTCGCTGCCGAAGTAGTTCCGGTCGCGTTCGATCGCCTCACCGGTGTGCAGACCCATGCGAACCGAGAAGTGGACGGCGGGGTCGTCGCGCAGCTGCTCCTGCGCTTCGACGGCCGCCGCCACCGCGTCGGCGGCGGTCGAGAACGCCGCACCGAAGCCGTCGCCGCCGGTGCCGAACACGTAGCCGCCGTGGCGCTCGATCGAGCCCCGCACGATGGCGTCGTGGGCCCGCAGCCCATCGGCCATGTCGGTCGGGGCTTCCTCCCACAGGTGCGTGGAGTCCTCGATGTCGGTGAAGAGAAATGTCACCGTGCCCCGAGGGATTCCGCGCGGCATGACCGAACGGTAACGCGGTCAGCCCGGCGTGGTGCCGGCCAGGTGGTGCGCGGCGCGCGCGGCGAGCGCGACCAGGGTGAGCGTCGGCCCGTAACCGCTCGAGGTGACGAACACCGAGGAGTCCGCGACGACGACGTTGTCGAGCGTGTGCACCCGCCCCCACCGGTCGACGACGGAGGTGCCGGGGTTGTCGCCCATGCGCGCCGTGCCGATGACGTGGCGGCTCTCGGGGACCGGCGTCGCGCCCACGCCGTGGTACGAGACGCCGGGTGACGAGGTGTGCAGGACCCATTCCGCGCCCATCTCCTCGAGCACCGACTGGAGGATCTTGCCGTGGTACTTCGACGCTGCCAGCTCGTGGCGGCCCGGCAGGTAGGTGACTCGCGCCACCGGGAAGCCCCGGGCGTCGCGCACCGAGGGACTGAGGTCCACGGTGTTGGTGGCGTAGGGCAGGTCCTCCCCCTGCATGATGAAGGCCCACATCTTCTCGCGGAGGTTCGAGTCGCGCATCGCCTGCGCGTGGCCGCGGCCCCAGGGCGAGTGGCGCGCCTCCATGATCGGCAGCCCGCCGCCGCTGTGCTCGACCAGGCCGCCGCGGAACCACGGCAGCCCGGCGCCGAGGGCCGCCTCGCGCGAACGCTCGTCCTGCACCATGGCGTCGTCGTGCACGTGCGTCACCGCGCGTCCCCGGTAGGGGTGCAGCCGCAGGTGGGGGAAGTGCCCGACGACGATCGTCTGGAAGTGGCACATCAGGTGACGGCCCAGGGCGGGGTGCTCCAGGCCCGAGAGGAGGAGGATGCGCGGCGTCTCGATGGCGCCGCCCGCCACGACGACGAGCTTGGCGTCCATGGTGCGCGTGACGCCGTCGGGGCCGATGAACTCGACGCCGGTCGCGCGCCGGCCCTCGGTGACGATCCGGCTCACGTAGGTCTCGGCCAGCAGCTCGGCGCGGCCGGTCGCCATCGCCCGCGTGAGGAGGGCCACCGGGTCGCCCTTGGCATGGATCGGGCAGCCGAAGAACGCGCAGAAGCCGCAGTTGTTGCAGGCCGGCCGCCCGTCGTAGGCGATGCTGTTGGCCGCCGTCGGCGCCTCGTAGGGATGCAGCCCGACCTTCTCGGCTGCGGCCGACGACAGCACCGCGCCGTACATCGGCGCACCGGGCGGCATCGGGTAGGGCCCCGAGCGCCAGGCAGCGAACGGGTTGGCACCCTCCCGGCCGGCCACGCCGATGGCCCGCTCCACCTCGGCGTAGAACGGCTCGAGCTCGTCGTACTCGAGCGGCCAGTCGTCGACCGCCGCGCCGTCCTGGGGGCCGTAGGTGGAGAACAGACGGAAGTCCTCCTCCCGGAAGCGCGGCACCTTGCCGTCCGCATGGGTCCCCCCTCCCCCGACGGTCGTGGGGATGGAGTTCACCTCCCCCACGTGGGTGTGCTCGCCCTCGTCGGCCGAGCGCCGGAAGGCACGCGGCTCGACGAGCGGGTCCGGCCCGAGGAAGTAGCGCGAGATGAACTTGACCTCGTCGTTCGAGTAGTCGCCCGCCGGCTTGGTCGGGTCGTCCGGGTCGAGGAGGTGGTTGCGGCCCTTCTCCATGATGACGACCGACCAGCCGGCCCGCGTGAGCACCTCGGCCACGGTGGCCCCGCCGGGCCCCGACCCGATAATGACGGCGTCGGCCGTCACGGCTGCGACACCTCGGCGTCGCTGTAGCCGCGCGGCTGCACGTCGCCCTCGTAGCCGATGTACTCCCACCCGACGCCGCCGCGGTTGCCCCCGTACTCGGGCGCGCCGTACATCCCTTCGCAGCAGTGCTCCCACAGCAACGCACAGAAGGACTCGTCGGTCCGCAGCCGGCGCCGCTGCTCCGCGCCGTCGGCCTGTGCGAAGTCCTCGCCGAGCACGGCCAGCCCGACCCGGTAGCGCTCCTGCAGACCGACGACCGGCCCGTTGAACTCGCGCTCGGGGATCCCCTGGGACCCCTCGAGCCGCATGCGCCAGGCGAGCTCGTCCAGCGCGGACAGCCGGTGGAAGCGGGCGAAGCCGTCCACGCCCCCCTTGCGGCCCGACGTCGGGCCGCCCGCCCAGATGCGGGGCGGGTCGAAGGTGAAGGCGCCCAGGAGGGTGTCGATGTAGTCGGCCACCCCCGCCTCCTCGGCGCCGGGCGCCCCCTGGTCCGAGGGCATCATCTGGGCGCAGGCGGCGCGCAGCGTGGCGTACTCCTGCTCACTCAGCCAGACGGGCACCGGGCAAACGTAGCCTGCACGTGGCCCCGATTGCTGACGCTGGTGTCAGGTTGGCGACCCCGGGCCGGCGGCGTCCGGGTCGGCGGCCGGGGCCGGGGCGGGGTGCGGCTCCTCCTCCGGCACGGCGCCGACGCGGCGCGCGACCCACAGCAGCGCGCGCTCGCTCTCGTCGAGCACCTCGGTGACGAGGTTGCCGGTCTCGCTCGCGCCGAGGTCCACCAGCCGGCACCAATTGGTCAGCACCCGGTGGCAAGGTCCCCGGTAGCGCCGCCCCGCCCTCCTGACCGGCGCGGCGGGCAAGCGCAGCATCCACGACACGAGGCCGCCGGCGACCTCGGGGAACGCAGTGCGGTGCGTCGTGATGTCCGAGTACTGGCCCGTGACGACGTCGACGATGTTCTCGAGCGCCTCCGAGTCGGTCTCGAAGTACTCGGAGTGCGCCGCCACCTCGGGGTGGTCGGGCGCGTTCGTGCGCATCCGGGTGCCGCCGAAGGTCGGCGACGTCGGCGCGGCCCCGAAGACGCCCAGCTCGGCGACCGCGTCTCCCGGTGCCTGCTCCGAGAAGAAGTGCGACTGGTCGACATGGAGCTGGCGGAGCTCGTCGACGGTCATGCCCGGGCTCCCCGCGACGACGACGTCGGTGACCTCGAGGTCGCAGTCGGCGAGCGCGGCACCCGTGACGATGGACCCGAAGCTGTGGGCGATCACGGTCAACGTCTGGTCGGGGCGGAGCGACAGCGACGCCACGAACGCCGTCAGGTCGCTCGCCGCCGTGACGAGGTCGTCGCTGCAGGCGACGGCCCCCTCCGCCGCGGCGAGGATGTCGGCGGGGTTGTCGTAGCCCTTCCACATGACGACGGCCGTGGGTTCTGCCTCGACCGTCGACTCCGCCTCGTCGAAGAGGTTCCGGGCCTGGGGCAGCCAGTCGTCGCACAGGTTCGTGCCGTCACCGACCCCGGGGACCATGACGGCCACGTGGCGGGCGCCCTCGAGGTCGCCGAAGAGCACGGCGTAGTGCTGCAGCTGTGGCCGGTACAAGAGGACGTCCCCCCCGCTCGTCGCCAGGGTCCGGAGCAACCTGACGCGGTCCGTGTCGCCCTCCGCCTCGGCACCCGCGAGGTCCATCCGTATGGCGACCAGATTGGAGGCGGCACGGCGCAGCAGCGCGTCGATTCCGGGCATGCGCAAGGTTACGTCGCCCCCACGGTCAATTCGCGCTGCCTAACCTGATGGGCCATGGGTGAGGCCCTCGCCATCCTCGCAGCCGTCCTCTTCGCCGGGGGCACGGTGCTGCAACAGAAGGGAACGCTGACCACCGAGGCCGGCGAGGGCGACCCGCGGTTCTTGTTGCAGATCCTGCACCGCCCGGTCTGGCTCGCCGGCGCCGTGCTGCAGTCCACGGGATGGGTCGTGCAGGCCATGGCACTCGACCGGGCGTCCCTCGTCACCGTGCAGTCGCTCACTGCGCTGAGCCTCGTCATCGCGCTGCCGCTGGGCGCGCTCCTCACCGATCAGCACATCGGCCGCCGCGAGCTCGCCGGCGCGACGCTGACGCTGGTCGGGATCGTCGTCTTCATATCGGCCGGGCAGCCCCAGGGCGGCACGTCGCACCCCGGCGCGGCCGCGTGGTGGAGCGCCTGCCTCGTCACCGGCGTGCTGGTGCTGGTCCTGTTCGAGGTGGGCCGGCGGTTCACCGGGGCCGCCAAGGCACTGACCTTCGGCGCCGCCGCCGGACTGGGCTACGGCCTGCAGGCCGCGGTCACGAAGACCTTCGTCACCGAGCTCGGCGGCGGCGTGCTCTCGCTCCTCAGCAGCTGGTCCGTCTACGTGCTGATCATCAGCGCGGTGACCGGCTTCGCGCTGCAACAGTCCGCGCTCAAGACCGGCGTCCTGGCACCGGCCATGGCGTCGAGCAACTCCGTGACCCTCTTCTCCAGCGTGGTCCTCGGCGTCACCGTCTACGGCGAGGCGCTGTCGAAGGGCGGCACCGCGCACGCCAGCTCCGCCGCCGTCGGCCTGTTGATCGCGCTGGGCGGGATCGCGCTGCTCGCGGGCGCCGAGGCACCCGAGGAGACGGCGCCGGAACCCGCTGACCCCTCGCCGGCCACGTGAGGCCGGTGAACGGTGGCCCGGGCCGGCCGCGGCGGGTCGCCTGACCGTGCACCTCCTCGCCTCGACGGACGTCGTCGGCAGCTGGTGGGAGTACCTGGCCCTGTTCGTCGCGGTGGCGGCGTCGTGGGCCGGCGTGCCCTTCATCGGTGCCGCTGCGCTCGGGGCGGCCGGCGTGGCGGCCAGCCAGGGCCGGCTCAACCTGGCCCTGGTCGTGGGCGTCTCGACCCTGGCCGGAGAGGTTGGCGGGCTCGTCGGCTACGCGATCGGGGACCGCTGGGGGCGCCAGCTGCTGGAGCGGCCCGGCAAGCATCAAGCGGGCCGCCAGCGCATGGTGCAGCGCGGCGAGCGCGCCTACGCCAGGTGGGGACGCCTGGCGGTGTTCTTCACGCCGGCCATCGTCTCGGGCACGGCCCACATGGAGCACGCGCAGTTCGTGCTCTGGAACCTCCTCGCCTCGCTCGGGTTCTCGGTCTCGGTCGCGGCCAGCGCCTACGGCATGGGGAGGATCTTCACCGGCAACTACTCGCCCCACGACATCGCCACGCTGCTCGTCGGCCTCGGAGTAGGCGTCCTCGTGACCGTGGTCTACGTGCGCCACCGCCATCGCGCCGCCGCCAAGGCGGCGGGGCCGTCAGCGGGGTAGGCCGAGGATCCTCCCGGCGATGATGTCGCGTTGCACCTGCGACGTCCCGCCCGCGATCCCGGCCGCCTTGCTCCACAGCCACTGGCGCGCCCACGGTCCGGCCTCGGCCGAGGCTGCGTCACGCCCGGTGACGAGGAGCGCGGCCTCGGACAACCCCTGGGTCATGGTGGTCCAGGTGAGCTTGACCCAGCTCGATTCGGGGCCGGGCTCCTCGCCCCGGCCCAGTCGGGTCAGCGTGCGCAGGTTGTGGAGGCGCAGCACGCCGAGGTCGACGTAGGCCCGCGCCAGCGCGTCGGCGACGAGCGGGTCGTCGAGCGCACCGTTGGCACGGGCCTCGTCGTACAGCCGGGCCAGGTACGTCTCGTGGACCACCTGTTCCTTGAAGGGGAAGTTCGTCCCCCGCTCATGGGCCAGGGTCGAGCCCGCCACCGTCCATCCCTGGCCCTCGGTTCCCACCACGTGCTCCGCCGGCACGAAGACGTCGGTCAGGAACACCTCGTTGAATTCGGCGTCGCCCGTCATCTGCACCAGCGGGCGCACGTCGACGCCCGGGTCGGCCATGTCGACGATCAGGGCGGTGATGCCCTGCTGCGGGCGCGGCGCATCGGCCTCGGTGCGGGCGAGGCACAGGCCCCACGAGGCGAACTGGGCGTACGAGGTCCAGACCTTGCGGCCGCTCACCAGGTAGCCCCCGTCGACCGGCGCGGCGCGGGTGGCGAGCGATGCCAGGTCGCTGCCGGCGTCGGGCTCGCTGAAGAGCTGGCACCAGATCTCCTCCGCCGAGAGGATTGCCGGCAGGTGGCGCAGGCGCTGGTCCTCGGTGCCGTGGGCCAGCAGCGTCGGCCCCACGAGGTTGATCCCGACGCGGTTCACCGGCTGGGGGGCCTGCGAGCGGGCGTACTCGCTCTGGTACAGCGCGACCTGCACGGGCGTCGCGCTGCGGCCGCCGTACGCGCTCGGCCAGTGCACGCCCACCCAGCGGTCGGCCGCCAGCGTGGCCTGCCACCGGCGGCCCCACGCCACCTCGTCGGACAGGTCGACGAAGGCAGGCGGCCGGTGCGGGTGCGCGGCGAGCCAGTCCCGGAACGAGGCGGCGAACTCCTCGTCCTCCGGCCTCAGCGAGAGATCCACCCTGGCGTCCTGCGCGGCGCTGACATCGGCGTCACGCTAGTGGGGCCCCGATAGGGTGCCCTGCCGTGACGGACCGCCTGCGAGCCACCTGGGTGCCGCGCCTGGCCCGGACCTACCGGCGTCCGGGGGGACCATGGGACGTCCCGACGCTCGACGCGCTGCTCTCGGCCGGCGGCGGCGAGGTGGTCGACGGCGACACGCGGCTCTCGGCCTCCCAGGCGGACGCGTTGGTGGCCGCCGTCGCCGGAGGGCTCCGGGAGCGGGGGGCGGACCGGGGTGCTGCGGTGGCCTGGCAGGTGCCCAACAGCCTGGCCGCGGCCGTGCTCACCCGTGCCTGCTGGCGCATCGGGGCCGTCGCCGCACCGCTGCTGCACTCGTTCGGGACCGCCGACGTGGAGGCGGCACTGGGACAGATCGACCCCGCGCTCGTCGTGGAGCTCCCGCCGGAGGCCCTCTCCGACCCGGTCGCCCTGGCCGGGACGCTCGGCGGGGCGCCCGTCCCCGTCGGCGCCTTCGCAGCGCGGCCGGCGGACGTGGCGCTGGTCCTGTTCACCTCCGGCTCGACCGGCGTCCCCAAGGCGGTGCTGCACACGCAGCGGGGCCTGAGCTGGAAGGCCGCGCTGATGGCGCGGGTGCACGGCCTGGGGCCCACCGACGCCGTGCTCATGCCCGCCCCCATGGCCCACATCTCCGGCCTCCTCAACGGGGTGCTGCTGCCGGGCGCGGCCGGCCTGCGGTCGGTCCTCGTCCGCCGCTTCGACCCCGAACAGGCGCTGGCGCTCGTCGCGCGCGAGCACGTCTCGTACCTGGCCGGACCGCCCACCTTCTTCATCGCCATGGGCCGCGCCCTCGTCGAGGGCGGCGGCGCGGACGTCTCCTCGGTGCGGCTCGTCTCGAGCGGGGGCGCCTCGGTGACGCCGGCGTTCGTCGAGGACACGGCGCGCCTCTTCGACTGCCGGGTGAAGCGCACCTACGGGTCGACCGAGGCACCGACCGTGACGACCAGCACGGACGACGACCCCTTCGAGAAGGCCCGCGACACCGACGGGCGCGCCGTCGGCGAAGTCGAGCTGCGCGTCTCGGACCCGGCCTCCGGGAGGGCGCTGCCGACCGGCGCCGCCGGGGAGCTCTGGGTGCGCGGGCCCGAGATGTTCGCCGGCTACGCCGACGTGGGGCTGACGGACGCCGTCATCGCCCGGGGCGGCTGGTTCCGCACGGGCGACCTGGCCACGATCGACGGGGACGGCTGGGTGCGGATCGTCGGGCGGCTCAAGGACGTGATCATCCGCGGGGGCGAGAACATCTCCGCCTCCGAGGTCGAGGCCGCGCTCGAGGCTCACCCCGACGTGCGCCACGCGGTCGCGGTGGGCTATCCCGACGCGCTGATGGGCGAGCGCGTGGCGGCGTTCGTCGAGTCGTCCAAGCCCTTCGACGTCGAGGAATGCCGGCGGTGGTTCGCCAGCCGGGGCATGGCGACCTTCAAGACCCCGGAGCGGGTCGAGCGACTCCATCGGCTCCCGCTGCTGGGGTCGGGCAAGGCGGACCGCGCCGAGCTGCGCCGCCGCGCCGCGACGTGACCGGGGGCGGCGGCCCGCGGCCCGGCGGGCGGTCGGGCCGGGCATGGCCCGCTGCGCCGAAGGACCCGCAGTAGCGTTGCCGCGTGCCTCGCCGCAACCTCGTCCCGCTCGCGCTGCTCGCGGTCCTGACGCTGGCGGCCGCCGGCTTCGCCGTGCTCGGCGCGTCGTCCGCCCCGAGCGGGGCCACGGTGACGGTGCAGAACGCGTCGACCGAGACCTTCGGCTCCCCCACCGGGTCGACCTCGTTCGCCTTGGACCTGGTGAGCACGCTGTCGGCCGGTGCCGGGACGGGCACCGTCGCCCAGGTGCGACTCGTGGCCTACGTGCCCCCGGAACGCATGGCCGTCTCCCAGGTCAGTGCGCAGCAGACGAGGCTGCTCGCGGTGCTCGACCCGGCGGCCATCAGCTGCGCGCTGAGCGCGTACACCGCCATCGTGGGCGGCTCCACCCCGTGGACCGCCGGCGGCGGTGCCTTCACCCGGACCGAGAGCCTCGCCGACTACTCGGCCCGCGTGCCGCGCACGTCCGGGCCGACCTGCACGCCGCACGCCGCGCCGGTGCACGGGCAGGTCCTCGAGAAGGCGGTGGTTCGCGCCGACTACCTTGTCAGCGTCCGCCTCACGGTCGTCGTGCCGCCGCAGCGGCTCAGCAACGGGACCGCGGCCGCGCACGGGGCGGAGGGCGAGGCACTCGTCCTGTTGCGGATCAACGGGACGCCGACCCGCAACCTCGGCTCGTAGCGCCTCTCAGGAGAGCGGCGCGCCTGCGTCCAGCCGCGCCCGCAACACGGCTGCGATGCGGTCGCGGTGAAAGGCGGCGTCGCCGAAGCTGACCTGGTCGAGTTGGGCGCGTTTGACGTAGAGGTGCATGTCGTGCTCCCAGGTGAACCCGATGCCACCGTGGACCTGCAGCCCTGCCGCCATGACCCGACGCGACGCATCGGAGCACCAGGCCTTGGCCATGCTGGCCGACAGCGATCGTTCTGGGTCGCCGGCCGCGGCGCACCATGCCGCGTAGTAGACCGTCGAGCGCATGCCCTCGACGTCGACCAGGGCGTCCGCCAGCATGTGCTTGACCGCCTGGAAGGAGCCGATGGGCCTGCCGAACTGGACGCGGTCCTTGGCGTAGCCGACCGTCATCGACAACACGTGGTCGGCCGCACCCAGCATCTCTGCGCTGGCCAGCGTGGCGGCGCGGTCCACCAGCAGGTCAGCCGCGTCGGCGCCTCCGAGACGGCGGGCGGGCGTGCCGTCGAAGGCCAGGACACCCAGCTCCCTGGTGCGGTCCATCGCCGGGAGGGCGTCCGGTCGGCCCGCGCCGCGCAGGTCGACGGCGTAGACCGCGCCGGCCACGGCGACCACGGCCACGTCGGCCGACGGTGCGTACGCGGTGGGCGCCGACGCCCCCGTGAGGCGCACCTCGCCGGCCGGACCGGACGGGTCGACCGCGATCGCGTCGGCACCGGGCCCGCAGGCGACGCACCCCACGGCCGCGCCCTGGCTCAGCGCCTCGCGCCACTCCTTCGTCCCCTCGTCGGCCCGCGCCTCGGCCCCGCACAGGGCTCCGAGCGCCACGACGGACGGCAGGAAGGGCGCCGCCACCAGGCGCCGCCCGATCTCCTCGCACAGCACGGCCACCTCCACCATGCCGAGTCCGAGGCCGTCGTCGTCCTCGGGCAGCTCGAGGGCGAGCCAGCCCTGGTCCGCCATGGCGGACCACACCGCGGCGTCGTACCCCTGCGGCGCATCCGCCCGACCGGGCGCGGCCCCCTCGGGGGCCGCCGGCGGCTCACCCGCACCGGGCAGCGTGCCCACGACCGCGCCCGGGCCCACGCGGGCCCGCAACGCGTCGTGTCCGGCGAACCGGTCGAGCAGCGTGGCCGCCGCACCGCGCAGTGCCTGCTGGTCGGCGGAGAGGTCGAAGTCCACGGCGGCGCAGTCTACGGTCATCCCTGACATGGGTGTCACCCCGCGCGGGGGCTGTGCCATGCTGCGGCGGATGGATCTGCGCGCCACGGCCGAGCAGGAGAAACTGCGCGAGGCGTTCCGGGGCTGGCTGATGGAGCACCTCCCCTGGCCCTACGGCGTCGGGCTGCCGCCCCGCTTCGACGACCTGGCCGACACGGTGGCGTTCGGGCGGCGCTGGCAGGGCGACCTGGCGGCCGACCGCTGGGTGGGCATCACCTGGCCGGAGGAGTACGGCGGCCGCGGGCTCGGGGCGCTCGAGAACTACGTCGTGATCGAGGAGCTGGCGCGGGCACGGGCCCCCGAGCTCGTCGGCCGCATCGGCATCAACCTCGTCGGGCCCACGCTGCTGGCGCACGGGACGCCGGGACAGAAGGAGCGCTACCTCCCCCGCATCCTCTCGGCCTCCGAGCTGTGGTGCCAGCTCTTCAGCGAGCCCGACGCGGGCAGCGACCTGGCCTCGCTCAGCACCCGGGCCGTGCCGGCCGACGGCGGCTACCGGGTCACCGGCCGCAAGGTCTGGACCTCCTACGCACAGTTCGCCGACTGGGGGCTCTGCCTGACACGCTCCGACCCCGACGCGCCGAAGCGCCAGCAGGGCATCACCGCCCTCATCGTCGACCTGCATGCGGACGGGGTCGAGGTCCGCCCGCTCGTCCAGTCGACCGGGGAGGCCGAATTCAACGAGGTCGAGTTGCACGACGTCTTCGTGCCGGACCACCGAGCGCGTCGGCGACGAGGGCGCGGGCTGGGCCGTGGCCGGCTCGACCCTGGCCCACGAGCGCGGCATCAACCCGCGCCAACTCGTGATCCACACGCAATTGATAGAGGAGCTCCTCCGCCTCGCCCAGGCCAACGGCAGCTTCGACGATTGGCGCCTGCGCCAACAGCTGGCTCAGGCGGCGACCGAGGTCCGCCTCTTCCAGCTCCACAATTGGCGCTCGCTGACCCGCCTGTCCAAGGGCGAGGCGCCGGGCCCGGAGGGCAGCGCGCTGAAGCTGTACTGGAGCGAGATGTCCAAGCGGTTGCACCAGACCGCGCTCGACGTGCTGGGGCCGGCCTCGCCGCTGTGGGAGGGCGCCCCCGGCAACCCCGACGACGGCGCCTGGCAGCGCTCGTGGCTGTATTACCAGGCGTCCTCCATCTTCGCCGGCACGAACGAGATCCAACGGACGCTGGTCGGCGAGCGCGTCCTGGGGCTGCCGCGGGGATGAGCGTCCCCGGGTGCGGCGGCGCGGCGCGACAGGATGAGTGGCCGAGGGAGGATGGGTGAGATGGCAGAGGACTTCGAGACGATCCGCTACGAGACCGACGGTGCCGTGGCCACCATCACGATGAACCGCCCCGACGTCGCCAACGCCCAGAACTCGACCCTCATCGACGAGATCGACGCCGCCTTCGACCGCGCCGACGCCGACGACGCCGTGCGCGTGGTGATCCTCGCCGGCGAGGGCAAGCACTTCTCGTCGGGTCACGACCTCAAGGCCCTCGTCGGCGGGGAGGGGGACGACCCCTGGGTGGCACGCCGCGAGACGCCCGAGGGCAAATTCGAGCACGAGAAGACGATGTACTTCGACCGCTGCCTGCGCATCCACGACTTCCGCAAGCCGACGATCGCCGCCGTGCAGGGCAGCTGCATCGCGGCGGGCCTCATGCTCGCCGCCATGTGCGACCTCATCGTCGCCGCCGACGACGCCGTCTTCTCCAATCCGGTGCTCCGCCTCACCGGGGCCGGCGTGGAGCTCTTGGTGGAGCCCTGGGAGCTCGGGATCCGCAAGGCCAAGGAATTCCTGCTCACGGGCGACACCATCGACGCCCAGGAGGCCTGGCGCCTCGGCCTCGTCAACCGGGTCGTCCCGCGGGCGGAGCTGGCGGCGGCGACGCGCGAGCTCGCGGAGAGGATCGCACTGGTGCCGCCGGTGACGGCCCAGACGGTCAAGGACACCCTCAACCAGACCGGCACCCTGATGGGCAAGCGCGACGCGCTCAAGTACCACTTCATGGCGCACCACTGGGTCCACAACTCGGCCACCGCGCTGAACGCGCTGGCGGCGCGCAAGGCCAAGGGCTCCATGCGGGAGGTCATGGCCGAGCGGGACCAGGGCCACCCGGACTCGGACGCATGAGCGGTACGCCTGCGGGGCCACTGGCCGGCATCCGCGTGGTCGACGTCGGCACCCGCATCTCGGCACCCTTCTGCGCGGGGTTGCTCGGCGAGCTCGGCGCCGACGTGATCAAGGTCGAGCTGCCGGGCGAGGGTGACTTCATGCGGACGATGGGCCCGTTCGTCCCGGTCGACGACGGGCCCGGCTACTCCCTCTCGTGGGCCGTCGAGGGCCGCGGCCGACGCGGCGTCACCTGCGACCTGCGGCAGCCGGAGGGCAAGGACCTCTTCACGCGGCTGGTGGGCACCGCCGACGTCCTGTGCGAGAACTTCCGGCCCGGCACGATGGAGCGCTGGGGCCTCGGCCCCGACGATCTCCCCGCCGACCTGGTCTACGTGCGCATCAGCGTCTTCGGGCAGAGCGGCCCCTATGCGCCCCGGCCGGGTCTGGACCGGCTGGGCATCGCGTTCGGCGGCCTCCTGAACCTCACCGGCGAGCCCGACCGTCCGCCGGTGCGGCCGGGCGTGACCGTGTCGGACTACCTGACGGGCGTGTTCGCGGCCTTCGCCGCGGTGGCGTCCCTGTACGGACGGGACACCGCAGGCGACGGTGCCCGCGGCGAGGTGATCGACGCCCCCCTGTACGGCTCCATCCTGCGCATCCTCGAGTGGACGTTGGCCGGCTACGACCGGCTGGGCATCGTCCGCCGGCGCGAGGGCAACCGCTTGTCACAGTCGGCCCCGCTCGACAATTACCCCACGGCCGACGGGTTCTACGTCTGCATCGTCGCCGGCTCCGACGCCAACTTCGCCCGCCTGTGCGCGGCCATGGGCCGCCCCGACCTGGCCGGCGACCCGCGCTTCGCCACCCTGGCCGACCGCGCCGCCCACGGGGACGAGATCAACGGCATCGTGGCCGAGTGGACCTCCGGCCGGACCGCCGCGGACGTCACCGCCCGCTGCGTCGAGCACGACGTGCCCGTCGGGACGGCCTACAGCGCCGCCGACATCTTCGCCGACCCCCACATGGCCGCCCGCGGCGACCTCGTCTCGGTCGAGGACCCGGTCATCGGGCCCGTGCGCCAGCAGGCTCCCTTTCCCCGCCTGGCCGGGCACCCCGCGGCCGTGCCGCGTGGCGTGCCGCGGCTGGGCGAGCACAACCGCGAGGTGTGGTGCGGCCTGGTGGGGCTGAGCGAGGCCGAGCTCGACGAGCTGGCGGGGCGCGGGGTCGTCTGACCCAGGGCCCGGGCGCGCTAGGCGGCCGAGCTCACCCGGCCCATGTAGGAGGCGCCGCCGAAGGTGAAGATCCCCCCGTCGGCGGCGGCGATCCAGTAGCCGTTGGTCACGTTGTCGGGCGCCATGCCCACCACCGGGGCCACGAGCGGGATGCTGCCGGTCGAGCCCTCGAAGGGAGCCTGGCCGTAGGTGAAGATGCCGCCGTCGGAGGCGACGAAGCGGTAGCCCTGCCCGTTGGGCGAGGCCTCCATCCCGACGATCGGCTTGTTCAGGTGCAGCGAGCCGGCGCTCCCGAGGAACGGGGCGTGGTAGCTGAAGATGCCGCCGTCGGACGCCACCTCCCAGTAGCCGCCCGACACCGGGTCGGCCGCGATCCCCACGATCTCCGCGTTGAGCGGCGACCCGCCCATGGAGCCGTAGAACGGTGCGTCGCCGAAGCTGAAGATGCCGCCGTCGGACGCCACCATCCAGTAGCCCTTTCCACTCGGTGTCGAGGCCATGCCGACGATCGGCCGGTTCAGGTGCAGCGAGCCCGTCGACCCGTAGAAGCCGGCGTCGCCGAAGCTGAAGACCCCGCCGTCGGCGGCCACCAGCCAGTAGCCGCGGCCATCGGGTGTCGCCGCGATGCCGACGATCGGCGAGTTCAGCGAGCCGGTGAGCGAGCCGTAGCTCGGCGCGGCGCCGAACGCCGCGACCGTCCCGTCGGACTGGGCCTCCCAGTACCCGGTCCCGTTGCTCAGCGGCGCGATGCCCACCGTGCGGGATTGCGCCTGGACCGCGTCGGACACCTGGCCCCACGTCATGGTGACGTCGCTGGGCGGCGTGCACGAGCTGACGAAGATCGCCGCGATGGAACCACCCGAGTACCCCGACGCCGAGTAGGCCGCACCCATGGAGAGGATCGGCGGCCCCGTCGGGCAGCCGGCGAACTGGTGCAGGATGATGTCGCGGTGGCCCCAGCAGCCGGAGAGGTTCGCGAGGCTGCACGCGGTGTTGGTCGTGGAGGATCCGCCCCAGCCGTCGTCGTACATCCAGTAGTAGTCGGCCTCCGGCACGGAGGTCAGACCGCCCGCCCAGATGGAGCCGCCGAAGGTGATCGGTGCGCCGCCGGTCACGGCGGTGGGGAACGAGGGGTCCGTGCCCGCATTCGCCCCACCCTGCGCGTAGGCGTCGAGCTGGGACGTCATGTAGTCGATCGGCTGCAGGCCGCGGTCGATGCGCTCGTCGTTGACCACGGTGAACACCTGCTCCGCGAGCGGCAGCGAGGAGAGCGACGACGAGGAGACGTTGAGGGAGCCGACGCCCTCCTGGGCACGAGCGGCGTCGATCGACGCCACCCAGTCACCGCTGCTCGGCGCGATGTTGGCGGCAGGGTTGCTCGGCGGCAGGATGCCGGCGGCACCGGCGGGTGCTGCGGCCAGCCCCGCGGCGATGGAGCTCATGATCATGGCGGCGATCGGTACCAGCAGTGTCGCGACACGGCGACGGGCATGGCGATGCACGTGATCTTCCCCCCTCTGAGTTTCCCCTTCCAAGGATCAGTATCGGGAGGGGGGGTGGCGAAAGGAATGGGCCTTTTTGACTAAACGCCGCCCGATCACGCCAGTCAGAGCCATTCGTTGTGCGCGTGTTGTGCTGCCGTGGTACGGCGTGGGTGCAGGGTTCCGCGTCGCCTCCCGCGTGCCACGGCGGTCACCCATGCGACGGTGCGGGCCAGCGCAGCCCCTCGGTCGCGCAAGCGGGGGCCGGCCTACGGGCCGGCGGCGACGGGCGTCAGCCCCGGGGCAGGCCGAGCACGCGTTCGGCCAGGATGTTGCGCTGGATCTCCGACGTGCCCCCGGCGATGGTGCCGGAGAAGGAACGCAGGTACTGCACGGCCCAGGGGCCGTCGTAGAAGGAGCCCGTGGCGCTGGACGCCACCGGGTTGGGCTCGAAGCGGGCCAGGTCCCACTCGGTGAAGCGGTTGGGCCCGGGCCCGTCGAGGTCGAGGCCCTCGAGCCCGAGCGCCTCCCGGCCCAGCAGACAGGCGCGCTGCTCCGCTTCGCTGGTGAACAACTTCAGCAGGAGGTGTTCGGGCGGCATCTCCCCGCGGGCAGCCTTGGCGAAACCCCGGTAGCCCAGGGCGCGAATGGCGGCGGTGTCGATGGCGATCTGCCCGATCGCCTGGGCCAGGCGCGGGTCGTCACCGAGGGTGCCGCCGTGACCGTCGGGGCGCTTGGCCACGCGCACGAGCGCCTTGAGCGTGCGTTCCATCTTGGACACGTTCATGATCCAGAGCATCCCGCGCTCGTGGCGCAGCGCTCCGTTGCTGACGACCCAGCCGTTGTTCAGCTCGCCGACGAGGTTCTCCTCGGGCACCTCCACGTCGGTGAAGAACACCTCGTTGAAGTCGGCGTGGTGCTGGTCGGTCAGCTCGGGCAGCGGCCGGCACGTGATGCCGGGCGTGCGCATGTCGATGATGAGCACGCTGATGCCGCGGTGCTTGGCCGCCTCGGGGTCGGTGCGGACGTAGCACAGGCAGTAGTCGGCCTCGTGGGCGCCCGAGGTCCAGACCTTCTGCCCGTTCACCACGAAGTGGCCTTCGCGCCGCTCGGCCTTCGTGGCCAGCGAAGCCAGGTCGCTGCCCGCATTGGGCTCGCTCATGCCGAGGCACCACGTGATCTCGCCCCGCAGGGTCGGGAGGACGAAGCGCTCTTTCTGCGCGTCGTTGCCGAACTCGACGATGGAGGCGGCACAGATGGAGAGGCCCTGGGGATTGAGCGAGCGCGGCACCATCCGTTCGGCGACGACCTCGAAGTAGGCCATCTGCTCCTGGGGCGTGGCGTTGCGGCCGCCCAGCTCCGGCGGCCAGCCCGGCACCAGGTAGCCGGCCTCGAAGAGCTCGCGCTGGAAGGTGCGGGCCCAGTCGGGCAGGTGGGCCGACGAGCGCCGGGCGTGGTCCTCCATGACGCGGGCCGCGGGCAGGTGCTCGTCCAGCCACGCCTCGAACTCGCGTCGGAACTCGGCCAGGGACTCGTCAGGGGCGAGACGCATGGCCAACTATGACATGGGTGTCAGGATGGAGGCCATCGGGCCCTCCGTTCAGGCGGCCGGTTCGGGATCCCGGGGCTGGCCGAGGATGCGCTCCGCGATCACGTTGCGCTGCACCTCGCTCGTGCCGCCGGCGATGGTCAGGCAGCGGGTGGAGAGGAAGCCGTCCTCCCATCGTTGCGCCTTGCCGTCACGCACGGCGCCGTCCGCGCCGTAGAGCGCCATCCCCATCTCCTGGACCCGCTGCTCGTGCTCGACGCCGAGCAGCTTGCGCACGCTCGACCCGCTGCCCGGATCGACGCCCGACAGCGTGCGCAAGGTGGCGCGGTGGCCCAGCAGGGCCACCGACTGGGCTTCCGCGATGAGGTGGCCCAAGCGCTGTTCGAGGCTCGCCGGGCTGCCCTCGCCGCGCTCGCGGCGACGTGCCACCGTCCGGATCAGCGACTCCACCCCGTTGCCGAAGGACGCGCCCGAGGACATGGAGACGCGCTCGTTGGCCAGCGTGGTCCGGCCGATGCGCCACCCGTCGCCGGGGGCCCCCACCACGGCGTCGTCCGGGACGAACACGTCGTTGAAGAAGACCTCGTTGAACATGGCGGCGCCGGTCAGCTCGCGCAGCGGCCGGATGTCGATGCCCTCCGCGCGCATGTCGACGATGACGTAGGTGATGCCGGCGTGCTTGGGCGCGTCGGGGTCCGAACGGGCCAGGCAGATGCCGAAGTCCGCCGTCTGGGCCAACGACGTCCACACCTTCTGCCCGTTGAGCACGTAGCCGCCCTCGACGCGCTCGGCCCGCGTGCTGAGCGCAGCCAGGTCGGACCCCGCGCCGGGCTCGCTGAAGAGCTGGCACCAGTTGAGCCGGCCGAGCAGGGTGGGGCGCACCCAGCGTTCCTGCTGCTCCGCCGTCCCGTGCGCGATCAGCGTCGGCAGCGCCCAGGCCCCCACGGCGAGGTGCGGGCGGGCCACCGCGGCGGTGTCCAGCTCCTCGTCGATCACGAGCTGCTCGAGCGGTGCGGCGCCTCGCCCCCACGGCGGCGGCCAGTGCGGCATGATCAGGCCGGCCTCGGCCAACGCAGCGCGCTGGTCGCCACCCTCGGCGCCCACCGCGGCCACCCGTGCGACGACGGCGCGGATCTCGTGGCGGAACGACTCCGCCTCGGCCGGGAGCTCCGCGGCCAGGTTGCGCCGCGCGCCCCCGACGGCCAGCGCGGTCACCCCGAGCTCGAGCCCGGCGACATCACCGCCGGCGAGGAGCTGGAGGTTCGCCATGGCCCGCTTCAGGTAGAGGTGCGCGTCGTGCTCCCAGGTGAAGCCGATGCCTCCGAGGATCTGGATGCACTGCTTCGCACAGTGGGCGGCCGCGTCGAGCGCCACGGCGCCGGCGATGCGCGCGCTGAGCACCCGGTCGGCGGCCGGTCCGCCGGCCCCTTCGTCGCCACCCTCGCTCCAGGCGGCCGCGGCGTCCCACGCCACCGCCGCGCACTGCTCGACCGACACCAGCATGTCGGCCAGCGCGTGCTTGACCGCCTGGAACTGCCCGATCGGCCGGCCGAACTGCACGCGCACCTTGGCGTACTCGGACGCGGTGTGCAGGCACCAGCGCGCGATCCCGGCGCTCTCCGCCGCGGCGAGGACCAGCGCGAGGCTGCGCACCTCGTCGTCGGGCACGAGCAGCGACCCGACCGACGCCGCCAGGCCGGGGTCGGCGACCTCGAGCGCGCCGAGGGAGCGGGTGGCGTCGAGCGCCGGGAGCGCCTCGGCGGTGACGGCGTCGCCGGTGGCGGCGCGGTCGAGCAGGCTCCAGCGCACGCCGTCGTGACCCGTCGTCAGCGGCACCAGCACCAGCCGCGCCGCGGGCAGCCCCAGCACGGGTCGGACGGCGCCCGCCACCGACGGGCCGGGCCCCGCGGCGCCGAACGCCACGGCCGCCGTGATGGTGCCGTCGGCCAGGCCCGGCAACAGGGAGGCCCGCGTCGCCGCGTCGCCGTGACGCGCCACGACGGCGGAGGTGAGGAGCGTCGGGAGCACGGGGCCGGGGAAGAGCGTGTGGCCGAGCTCCTCGAGCACGACCGCCACCTCGGCGAGCGTGAAGCCCTCGCCGCCCGACGCCTCGGGCAGGTGGAGGCCCAGCCATCCCTGGGCGGCCATCTTCTCCCACACCGCCGGCAGGTCCGCCGCCGGCGGCGGCGCCTCGGCGACCGCCCGCGGCTCGGACGGCGGGCAGTGGGTCTGGAGCCAGCGCTCCGCGCTGCGGCGGAGCTCCTCGTGCTCCTCCGTCACGGCGATCGGCACTAGGACTCCTCTCCGAGCGGCACCTCGACACCGCCACGCCAGAGCGAGATCGCCCCGACCGGGCACCCCTGGGCGGCGATGCGCAGGCGCTCTTCGTCGGTCGCGGCCGGATTCAGGACGACCGCATGGCCGTCGTCGCTCAAGTCGAACGTCGCCGGTGCCCAGAACACGCAGTTCCCCGACCCCATGCAGCGATCCCAGTCGATCCTCACGTCCAGCGGCTCCCTCGTGCTCACGCCGCCCCCGGGAAGATTGCCGCCGCGTCGCGCGACGGAGTGGCTCTGCCGCCCATGGGTCCGAAACCTACCCTCCCGCGGCGGGTGTCACGAGGCTGCGAACACGACCGGGAGCGAGAGCGGCGACCGGAAGGCCAGGCCCTCGATGTGCGGCGGCTCGGCGTCCGGATCCAAGGAGATCGGCCCCAGCCGGTCGAAGAGCGTGTTCACGGCGATCCGTGACTCCATGCGGGCGAGGTGCATGCCCAGGCAGACATGGACGCCGAAGCCGAAGCCGACGTGCTGGCGCTGCTCGCGGAACATGTCGTAGCGGTCGGGGTCGGTGTACTTGCGTTCGTCACGGTTTGCCGCGCCGATCATCAGCGCGACGTCGGCACCCTCGTCGATCCGGACCCCGGCGAGCTCGGTGTCGCGCACGGCCCGGCGCAGGATCAGCGTGACCGGCGGCTCCCAGCGCACCACCTCCTCGAAGGCCTGGGCGTACAGCGAGCGGTCGCCGTAGAGCGCCTCGAGCTGGGGCCGGTCGTTGAGAAGGGCGAACAGGAGGCTGCCCGAGGCCCGGTAGGTGGTCTCGACGCCGGCGGGCAGGAGCAGGCGCAGGAAGGAGTAGATCTCCTCGTCGGTGAGGCGCACCCCGTCGACCTCGGCCCGCACCAGTTCGCTGATCAGGTCGTCGCCCGGCTCGGCGCGCCGCTCGGCCATCACCTCGACGAAGTAGTCGCGCAGGGCGGCGGACGCGGCCATGCCCCGCTCCCAGTTGGCGGCGACGCTCGTCAGCTCGAGCGCCCAGCGCTGGAACCTCGGGTAGTCGGCACGGGGGAGCCCCAGGATGCGCGCGATGACCTGCACCGGGAAGTTGAACGTGACCTCCCGCACGAGGTCCGACCGACCCCGCTCGGCGAACGAGTCGATGAGGTCGTTCACCACGACCGCCACCAGCTCCTCCTCCCAGCGCTCGAGCATCTTGGAGCGGAAGCTCGACGCGACGAGGGCGCGGACGTTGCGGTGCTCGGGCTCGTCCATCTCGAGGATGGTCCGCCCCATCACCATCCCCATGACGTCGGTGTACACGGCGTTCGAGTAGGTCTCGTTGTCCCGCAGCACCTGGACGACCTCGTCGAAGCCGAACACCGTCACGGGCGGCGGCTTGCTCGGGTCCGGGTCCCCGACCTCCGCGCCCTCGCCGAGGTCGATCGGTCCCGCGTGGACCGGCGACAGTCGGCACAGCTCGTGCAACCTGGGGTAGGGGTCACGGATGCTCCCGCTGACCATGTCCTTCAGCTCGAAGGGGTCGAACGGCACCGCCTCGGCATCCGCCGTGGAATCAATTCCTGGCATTTCGCCCCATTCCCCCCTATCTTTGGGGTGCGGAGGGGAGCCAAACCTGACTCCCGTGTCATATATAGCAAACAGGCGTTGGGGCGTCGAGAGCCGGCGGGCTCGGCGACGGCCGCTCCGGCGGGGCCCTGAGCTGGGGTCCCGTCCGACGGCAGCAATCGCACGACAAAGGTTGGGGGGAACGAGCAGAGGGGGCGTTGCACAGGAACAGAGATTCCCGCAGTCGAGAGGCGGAAGATGGGAATGCACATGACGGTCGACCACCACACCGAGGGCCACGGCGAGCCGGACGGTGGGGTGGGGCCCGGCGAGGGATCGGCGACGAGGCGGCGCATCCTGCAGATCGCGCTGACGCTCATGGCACAGCGGGGCGTGGACGGCACGAGCATGCGGGACCTGGCGGCGGCGGCGGGGCTCAACGTGGCCTCGCTGTACCACTACTTCCCCTCCAAGCGCGACCTGCTCGAGTCGGTCCTCGTCGAACAGGGGTTCCTGCCGCTCCAGGCGCCTCGGCCCGAGCCCAACGGGGAGCAGCCGGGCGAGGCCGGGCTGTCCGCGCTGATCGCCGACATCTGCGTGTCCATGTTCGAGATCGAGGACTTCATCCGCCTCATGGTCGGCGAGTCGATCCGCGGCGAGGCGACCGCCCGCGCCGTCGGGATCGACCTCTTCACGTCCTTCCAGAAGTCCATTGAGGACTGGGTGGTCAAGCACCGGCCCGACCTCGTCGAGCGGGCCGGGGCCGGCGAGGTCGCCCGGCTCCTGAGCACCATGGTGGTGGGGCTCTTCGTCCAGCACGCCGCCGGCGTGCTCGGCGACGAGGACTGCGACCTCACCGCGCTCGCCCTCCGGCGGGCCGGCGAGGCCGCCCGCGTCGTCGGGCCGCCGGCCTAAGGCGAACGCCGCCGGATCAGGGGGTCGGTCGGGGCCGATCCGTGCCTGGACGGTGGGGTGTGCTCCCCTCTTCTTGCCGGCGCCGGCAAGGGCGGCCCACACTGGCGGCGTGACGCAGGGGACGGCAGCTGGACCGGACGCGCCGCGGCCCGGCGCGCTCGACGGCGTCCCGCCCACCGCGGTGACCTCGGCCTCGTTCGCGGTCCCGGCCGACGCCGTCTGGCGCTACCGGCTCGACTTCGCCAACCTTCCCGGGTACAACCCCGACGTCACCGACGTCGAGCGCGTGCGCGACGGGCACCGCGACGCCGAGGGCGGCGTCCTGGGCCCCGGCGCCCGCTACCGCTTCCGCCTGGCCGACGCGCGCCAGCCCGGCGTCGGGCACCCCGTGGAGCTGTGGACGGCCGCCGCCGTGCGGCCGACGCTCGTCGCCGCGGGGATGGCGGGCACCAGCGAGGCCTACGAGGAGTTCGTGGTGCACCCGGTCGGCGCCGGCGCCTGCGAGGCGACCCTCACGCTGTGGGTGCTCCTGCCCCAGGGACTGCCCGACGACGCGGTCGCCGCGGCGGCTGCGGGGAGCCTCGAACAGATCCGCAAGGAGCTGCGCCTCATGAAGGAGGTGCTCGAGGCGCGGGCGGCGGCCGGGACGGTCGGCTCGTCCTGACGCGGCGGCGGAGACTCAGTTGCTGTAGTGCGCGTCGGCGTCGGCGAGGCGCTCGGCCACGCGGGCCAGCATCTTGACGCCGATGCCGGGCGTCGTCATCAGCATGGAGCGGAACTCCCGGGCGTCGAGCACGAGCAACTCCATCGGGGTCTCGGCCACGACGTCGGCGGTGCGGATCCCACCGTGCAGGAGCGCGAGCTCACCGAAGTAGCCGCCGGTGGTGAACTCCGCCACCTGGCGCTTTCCCACCCGGCACGCCGCCACGCCCGACAGGACCAGGAAGAACTCGCGGCCGGCCGAGCCCTGCTCGGTCAGGACCTCCCCCTTGTCGACGCTGATCGGCGTGCCGAGCTGGGCGACGGAGCGGAGCTCGCTCTGGGAGCACCCGGCGAAGAGCGGCACGGCACGCAGGAGGTCGATCTGCTGCTTGGGGATGCGATGGCGCATGTGACCACCTGAGCTCGGTTTGTATTCCTTGGGAACGCCTGCGGGAGCGTACCTCCCCCAACCGCCGTGTGCCGGGTTCTTCGGCTGCCGTGCACGCGCCGGGATCACTGCCCGGCCCGCAGGCGCTCGCGCAGCACGAACTTCTGCACCTTGCCCGATGCCGTCCGGGGCAGGTCCCCGACCGTCCGCACTTCCTCGGGCCACTTCTGACGAGCGAGGCCGGCCGCGTCCAGGTGTGCCCGGACGGCCTCGAGGTCGGGGGCGTCGCTCCCGGCCTGCATGCGGAAGAACGCGCACCCGTGCTCCCCGAGGCGCTCGTCCGGAGCGGCGACGACGGCGACCTCCGCGACGCCCTCCATGTGGGCCAGCAGCTGCTCCACCTCGGCGGCGCTCACGTTCTCCCCGCCGCGGATGATGATGTCCTTCACCCGGTCCGTGATGGTCAGGTAGCCGTCGGCGTCGATGATGCCGACGTCGCCCGTGTGGAACCAGCCTCCCTCTTCGATCGCCTCGGCGGTGAGGGCGGGGTCGGTGTACCCGGCGAAGCGGTCGGGCCCGCGGGAGAGGATCTCGCCCGGGTTGCCCACCCCGACGTCGTGGCCCGCCTCGTCGACCGTGCGGATCTCGACCCCGTCCAGCGGCGTGCCGTCGGTGTGGATGCGCTTCTCCCGGGGTGCCTCGTGCTCGGAGCCGGTGATCGAGGGGTGCTCGGTGCTGCCGTAGGAGCGCACGAGCGAGATCCCCAGCGCGTCCGCCCGTTCGGCCACCGCGTCGGGGATCGGCGAACCACCCAGTCCGATGTAGTGCATGAGCTCGACGTGCTGGGGCCCGAAGCCGGGGCAGTCCAGCAGGCTCGTGAAGAAGTACGTCGACCCGCTGCCGGCCGCGATGTCCTCCTCCACCATGGCGTCGAGCACGGTGGGCGGGTCCCAGCCGTCGATCATGTAGATCGGTTTGCCCCCCACCAGCGGGCAGAGCAGGCCACCGAGCATGCCGATGGCATGACCGACCGGCGCCCCCACCAACGACGGTCGGTCGCGGTTGGCCTGGTGGCCCGAGAGCTGGCGCACCTCGCAGCCGAGGGTCCGGTGCGTGTGCACTACGCCCTTGGGGTCGGCGGTGGTGCCCGAGGTGTACCCGATGACGGCCGGGCTGTCGGGGTCGACCGCGACCGGGCCGTCCACCGGCTCGGCCGCTCGCAGCGGCTCGAAGGGCAACACGTCCGGTGCGCCAGCGGAGTCGCCCACGACGAAGACCAGCTCGAGGTCGGCCAGCCCGTCGCGGACCGTGGCCAGCTCGGCCAGGAAGTCGCGCTTGCCGTACGAGGACACGACGACGAAGGCGCGTGCCCCGCTCTGGCGCAGGATGAAGCCGACCTCCTTGGGCCCGTAGAAGTGGACGATCGGCACGATCGTCACGCCGAGGATGGTGCAGGCGTAGAAGGTGATCGCGGCCTCCACCCAGTTGGGCAGCTGGAAGGCCACGATGTCGCCCGGGCCGAGGCCGTGGGAGCGCAGGCCGCCGGCCACGCGCAGCGCCTCGCGGTACACGTCCCCCACCGTCCCGAGGTACGGGTTGGTGGGCGACCAGATCCGCAGGCGGCGGTCGGGGTCCTCGAGCAGGGCCTCGCTCAAGAGCTCCCCGAGCGTGCGGTCGTCCCAGTTGCCCTCGCGCCGGTACCGCTCGGCCAGCTCGGCCGGCATGGGGCTCAGGACGAAGCGGGCCGAGGCGGCGGAGGATGTGGTCACGTCGCAGACTCTAGGAACTTCGGGCGGCCCTCGGGCGGCCGCGGCTCAGGCGGACTCGATGAACATCGTGGCCAGCCGGTGGCGTTGCGATCCGGCGCCACCGAAGAGCACCTCGTTCTGCTTGACCCGCTTGAAGAGGAAGTGGGCGTCGTTGGCCCAGGTGAACCCGACGCCCCCGTGCATCTGGATGTCCTCACCGGTCACCCGGGTGCCGGCATCGGCGGCATAGCCGGCCGCCATCGCCGCCGCCTGCTCGCGCTCGGGGGCCTCGGTGTCGGAGGCCCAGGCGGCGAACTGGAAGCCGGCCCTGGCCATCTCGACCTGTTGGAACATTTCGACCAGACGATGGCGGATCGACTGGTACGTGGCCACCGGCTTGTCGAAGACGATCCGCTCGGACGTGTAGGCGATCGCCTCGGACAGGGCCCGGTCGGCGGCACCGACGGTCTCGGCGGCCAGGCCGACTGCGATGTCGTCGAGGACGCGGTGCCACAGCCCGGCCTGGTTCCCCGGTGGCCCGATCGGGACGACCGGCGTCTCGTCGAGGACGAGGCGGGCCAGCTTGCGGGCGGGGTCGAGCGACGGGACCAGCGTCGCGGCGGCCGTGGTGGCGGGCGACTCGAGCAGGTAGGCGTGCACGCCCTCCTCGCTGCGCGCCACGACGACGGCCCAGTCGGCGGTGTGGCCGTCCATCACGACGGGCTTCTCGCCCGAGAGCACCCACTGGGCGGCCCGGCGGCGGGCCCGGGTGCGCACGGTGCCGAGGGGCTCGCCGTGGCCCTGCTCGCCGACGGCGATGGTGCCGCGGCGGGTGCCGGAGGCGAGATCGCCCAACAGCTCGGTGGCGCCGAGGGCGCGGGCCGCCAGCGTGGCGGCCACGGCCGAGGAGAAGAACGGACCGGGCAACGGGACGCGGCCCATCTGCTCGAGCACGATGCACGTCTCGAGGAGGCCGGCACCGACGCCACCCTGGTCCTCGGGGACGAGGAGGCCGGTCCAGCCGAGGTCGACCAGGGTGGACCAGAGGCCGGGCGTGATCCCGGTGTCGTCGTCGGCCAACCGGCGCAGCAGTGCGGGACCGCACTCGCGCTCGAGCGCGGTCCGCGCCACCTCTTGCAGCGCGAGCTGCTCGTCGTCGTACGTGAAGTCCACTGCGCTCCCCCTGGGTCCGTCAGGAACCTGACACCGGCGTCACAGTACACGGCGGTCGGCTACCCTTCCCGGCGTGGATTTTGCCCTGGCACCCGAGGACGAGAAGTTCCGCGACGAGCTCCGGGCCTGGCTGGACGAGAACCTCCCGCCGTTCCTGGAGGCCGAGGCCCTCGGTGACGACGCGCAGCTGAGCGGCGAGGCCAGCCAGCAACGACGACAGAAGTGGCAGCGCAAACTGCACGAGGGTGGGTGGGCCGCCATCCACTGGGGGCCCGAGTACGCGAAGGGGCGCACCATCAACGCGATGCAGCGGCTGCTCTATTCCGAGGTCATGGCCGAGTACCGCACCCCGGGCACGTTCAACACGAACGGGATCTGGCAGATCGGCCCGATGATCATCCAGTGGGGCACCGAGGAGCAGAAGGCGCAGTGGCTGCCGTCCATCCTCGAGGCGGAGGAGCACTGGTGCCAGGGCTTCAGCGAGCCCATGGCCGGCAACGACCTGGCCAACCTGCGCACGACAGCGATCTACGACCCCGACGCCGACGAGTACGTCGTCAACGGCTCCAAGATCTGGATCTCCTCGGCCCACCTGGCCACGTGGGGGCTGTTCCTGCTGCGGACCGACCCGACGGCCATTGAGCGGGGGAAGAAGCACGAGGGGATCACCGCCTTCGTCCTCAACCTGAAGACGCCCGGGATCGACGTGCGGCCGATCCGGGACATGGCGGGCGAGGAGCTCTTCAACGAGATCTTCTTCACCGACGTGCGCATCCCGGCGAAGTGGCGCCTGGGCGAGGAGGGCGCCGGCTGGATGGTGGCGATGGGCACGCTCGGCTTCGAACGGGTCGGCATCGCGTCGCAGATCGCCATCCTCGCCGCCGACCTGCGTGCCGTGGTCTCGGCGGCCAAGTCGGTGAACCCGGGCGCGCTGGAGGACCCGTCCCTGCGCGACCGCATCGCGAAGCTCTGGACGGAGGTGGAGCTGGCCCGCCTGCTGTCGCTGCGGGCGCTGTCCAAGATCATGAAGGGCGAGAAGAACTGGCCCGAGGTCCCCTTCGCCAAGCTGTCCTGGTCGTCGATGGCACAGACGGCCTCCGAGCTGGCCGTGGACCTCCTCGGCCCGGCCGGCGTGCTGGCCAAGGGCGGTCCCGACGCGGTCGACCGGGGGAAGTGGACCCGGTTGTACGCCTTCCAGCGCTACTCGACCATCGGCGGCGGCTCGACCGAGATCCAGAAGAACATCATCGCCGACCGGGCCATCGCCATGCCCGGCAAGTCGCGCGCCTGACGCCGGGCTCCTCGCCGCGCCTCCCGTGAGCGCCGACCCCCGTGCCGCCTGCATCGTCGGCGTGGCGCGCCACACGTGGCACCCCGGGGATGTGGGACCCGACGGGGCGCCCGAGCCGCTCGACATGTGGGAGCAGGTCGCCCGGGCCGCGGCCGCCGACTCCGGCGCGCGCGACCCCTCGGGGCTGTTGGGCGCGCTCGGGAGCATCGACGTCGTGTACTCGCAGTCGTGGCAGTACGACGACGCGGTCGCCCGGCTGGGCGAACGGCTCGGCGCGTCACCCGCCCGGCGCCGCTACTCGGGCATCGGCGGCTCGGTGCCGCTGGTGCTGGCGGCCGAGGCGGCCCGGGAGATCCGGGCAGGCCGCCTCGACCTCGCGCTGCTCACCGGCGCGGAGGCACTGGCCACCGTCCGCCGCCTGAAGAAGGCCGGCGAGAAGCCCCAGTGGTCGTACAAGCCGGCCGAGAAGCGACCCTTCCCCATGGACATGGACTTCGACGCCTCGGAGATCAGCCACTCCGTCTTCGAGGCGTACCTGACCTTCGCGTTGTTCGACAACGCCCGGCGGGCGCACATCGGGACCGGGCTCGACGACCATCGCGCCGCGCTCGGGCGGATCATGTCGCCCATGACCGAGATTGCCGCACGGAGCCCGCACGCGTGGTTTCCCGTCGCCCGTGGCGCGGACGAGATCGCGACGCCGACCCCGGACAACCGCATGGTCGCCTACCCGTACACGAAGCTGATGACCGCGATCATGGACGTCGACATGGCGGCCGCCCTGGTGCTGGCGAGCACGGAGAAGGCGGACGCGCTGGGGGTGCCCGAGGAACGGCGCGTGTATCTGCGCGGCTGGGGCTACGCCGAGGACCCGGCGCACGTGGCGGGGCACCCCGAGCTGTGGCGCTCCCCCGCCATGGCCGCCGCCGCCTCCGCCGCGCTGGCGGGCGCCGGCATCGGCACCGACGACGTCGCGCATCTCGACCTCTACTCCTGCTTCGCCAGCTCGGTCTGCTTCGCGCTCGACGCCCTCGGGATCGGTCCCGACGACGCCCGCGCCGGCGCGGTGACCCAGACCGGCGGCCTGCCCTACCACGGGGGCCCGGGCTCGAACTACATGACCCACTCCCTGGCGGCCATGGCCGAGACCCTGCGCGACCACGCCGGCTCCTACGGGGTGGTGAGCGGCGTGGGCATGCACATGCAGAAGCACGCCTACGGCGTGTGGTCGACGGACCCGGGGAGCGGCGTCGTGACCGACCCCGAGCCGTACAGGGCGGCGGCACAACCCGTCCCGATAGTGGGGGCGCCCTCGGGTGACGCCACGGTCGCGACCTACTCCGTGCTGCACGGGCGCGACTGCGAGCCCGAGCGCGCCCTGCTGGTCTGTGATCTGCCCGACGGCAGCCGGTGCTACGCCTTCCTCGACGGAGGCGCGGCAGCGCTGGCCGGCGCGGAGGAGAACGAGCTGATCGGGCGGCGGGTGACGTTGACGCCGAAGGACCAGGTGAACTGGGCCCGGTTCGCCTGAGCGGCGGGAACGAGGCGGTCGTGCCCGTCGTCGGAGGCCTCGACGGCTGCCGGGCGGGGTGGGTGCTGGCCACGATGCCGGCCCGCGGAGCTGTCGCCCGGGGCGATGGCCCAGACGTCCGGGTCGTCCCGTGCCTCGACGAGGTCGTGGCGGCACTCGAGTCCGGCCGGTTGGCCGCGGCGGCGATCGACATCCCCATCGGCCTGCCCGCGGACGGGTCTCGCGAGTGCGACCTCGAGGCGCGCCGCCTGCTCGGTCCGAGACGCAGCTCGGTCTTCCCGGCGCCCGTGCGGGCGGCGCTCGGGGCCGGCACGTACGCCGAAGCGTGCGGTGTGTCCCGGGCGATCAGCGGCAAGGGGCTGTCGAGACAGCTCTACAACATCTTGGGGAAGATCCGGGAAGTCGACGCGTTGCAATCGCCGAGTCTGCAGGAGCGTCTGTTCGAGGCCTGCCCCGAGCTGAGCTTCGCGTTGATGTCACGCGGCGTGCCGATGCGACACAACAAGCGCACCTTCGAGGGTCGGGTAGAGCGCGTGGTGGCGTTGCGCGCGTCAGGGTTCGGCGACGTCATGCCGATCGTGGACGCGCCGCCGGCGGGAGCTGCGCGCGACGACGTCCTCGATGCGCTCGCCCTGGCCTGGACCGCCCGCCGCTACGTCACCGGTTCGGGGCGCCGGCTCGGTGGGGAGAGAGACGAGTCGGGACTGCGCATGGAAGTGATCGCCTGACAGGCGGACCGACTCCCTCGGCCGGCTACCCGATGCGGCGGAAGTCCAGGAACTCCGACACCCGCAGGACGCGCAGGGCGCCGCGCAGCAACGGCGGGACGTGCTGGCGCTGCTCGTCGACGACCACCTCGGGGCTGGTCAGCTCGTACTCGCGGCGCCGTGTGACCAGGCGCACGGCGCCGTGGGCGAACGCGTTCTTCACCCAGTCCGAGGACCGCCCGTAGGTCAGCGCGATCCGGAACCCGTCCTTGGTGCGGAACACGAGGACCGGCGTCCGGTAGACGTTCCGGGTGCGGCGGCCCACGTGGATCACGACGCCCATGCCGGGCAGCACGCCCGCCACGGGGACGCTCAGCTTGTTGGTGACGGCCCGGTTCACGCGCGCCATGCGCCGGCCCAGACGAGGCGGGCGCGGCACCGCCTGCGCCCGGGACCGTGGCCGCGCCGAGTGCGCGCTCATACGAGCGTCAGCCCCCCGTCGACGGCGAGCACCTGCCCGGTGATGTAGCTGGCCTCGTCCGAGAGCAGGAACACCGCCGCCGCCGCCACCTCCCAGGCCGTGCCCTGCCGGCCGAGCGGCACCGGCGTGCGCGTCCGCGACGGCCGGCCCGCCGAGGCGGCACGGCCGAGGGGCGTGTCGATCAGCCCGGGGGCGAGCACGTTGGCCCGGATGCCCCGGCGGGCGCCCTCGACGGCCACGTGGCGGCTGAGGCCGATGAGCCCCGCCTTGGAGGCGTCGTAGGCGGGGATGCGGCTGCCCGGCCGCAGGCCGGCCACCGAGCCCATGAACACGATGGAGGCGTCGTCGGGCAGCGTCACGAGGGCGCGGCGCACCAGCATGAAGTGGGCGCGCAGGTTGAGGTCGAACGTGCGGTCCCACTCGTCGGGCGACGTGCCGGCGACGCCCATGCCGTAGCCGGTGCCGACGTTGAGCACGAGCCCGTCGGGCCCCGGGCCGGGCTCGTCGGAGACGGCCAGCCGGCACCCCTCCTCCGTGGTCACGTCGGCGACGACGACGGCGGCCTTGCCGCCCTCCTCGGTGATGATGCGCCAGGTCTCCTCGACCGCCGCCTCGTCGCGGTCCACGCAGACGACCGACGCCCCCTCCCGGGCCGCGCGCACGGCAATGGCCCGCCCGTTGCCCACGGGCGCGTCGGGGTCGCGCGACGGCTGCGTGCCGGCGCCCACGACGGTGATGCAGCGGCCCTCGAGGAGCGGCGTCATCGCGGCACCGGCGTCCTCGCCCGCCCTACGACGCCGGCCCGCCCGGCACGCGGGCCGCCAGCGCCTCCGCCCGCGGCTCGAGCTGCAGGCGCAGCGACCGCAGGACGGTGGTGAGCATGAGGTAGTGGGCGATCAGCAGGAGGAGCTCAATCAGCTCGGCGTCGTCGAGCTGCACGGCCAGCGCGTTCCACGTCGCGTCCGACACCGCGCCGGCGTCCGCCGTGTCGTCGACCGCCCGCAGCGCGGCCCGCTCGAGCGGCGACCAGGGGTGCGCATCGAGCTCCGCCTCGCCCGCACCGAGGGCCGCCATCTCGTCGGGGGTGACGCCCTGCTCCGCACCCATCTCGATGTGCTGGGCCCACTCGTAGGGCCCCTCGAAGCGGCAGGCGGTGCGCAGGATGACCAGCTCGCGCAGCCGGCCGGGCAGCCTCCCGGCAAGGAGGGCCCCGCCGAAGCCGAGCCAGCGGCGGAACAACTCGGGATCGGCCTTGCCCAGGGTCGTGAAGATGTGCATCGGCTCGGTGGTCCCGCCGGGCGAGAGCTCGAGCAGGCGGATCAGGCGCTCGTCCCACTCGCCCGGCTGGAGGGGCGCCATGCGGGGTCCGGCCGACGCAGCTGCCATGGCCGCATCGTAGGACCGCCGGCCGGGCCGAGTCTCTCCGGGCGCAGTCTCAGCGCAGGGGCCGGAACCCGATCGGGGGTGGGCCGGGCGCCGTGCCGGGCAGGCGACGGATCGCCGCGTCGGGCCGGCGGACCTCGTCGAGGATGCCGTACTCGACCGCCTCGGCGGCGCCGAGGAAGCGACCCCGCTCCAGGTCCTCCTCGACCGTGGCGGCCGGCTTGCCGATGGCGAAGGCCACCCGCTCGCAGAAGCGGCGACGCTCCCCGGTGCGCAGCTCGGCCCACTGGGCGACGTTGCGCACGTGGGCCCGCAGCTCGGTGCCCGGCTCGCGCAGGGAGAAGCGGGTGCTCGGCAGCGCGGCGCGCCGCGGCGCAGACCGCCACCACGCCGACGGCGCCCTCCCCGACCTGTCCCAGGCACAACGCCCGCACGGGGACGCCCATCAACTCGATCACGTCCATGAGCGTGAGCGCGGGCCCGAGGGCCGCCTCGCCGCAGTCGACCCGCAGCGTCACGGGCTCGTCGCCCTCCGCATCGAGCGTCATGAGCTCCGCCGAGACGCGGGTGACCGAGAGGTCGTCGAGCGGGCCGTGGAGGAGGACGACGCGCTGCTCCAGGAGCCGGCGGGCCAGCGTCTCGGACAGCGACTCGGGGTCGACGCCGGAGGCGCCCCCGCCCGGCGGGGGCAGAAGGGGCCAGTCGTGCTCGTTGCGCTCACCCATGGTCGATCCTCCATTCCAGCCGCGCCCCGAGCGCGGTGCTGTAGCGCTCGATCGTGGAGAGCCGGGCGTCGAGGTCGCCCGCCTCGAAGCGGGCGACCGCCGACTGGGAGGTCCCCATGCGCGCCGCCACCTCGGCCTGCGACAGGCCCAGCTCCCGGCGGAGGGAGGTGAGCTGGCCCGACACGGAGCGCCGGCGCTCCGCCATCTCCGCGAAGCCAGGGAACACGGTCGGGTGCCGGCGCTCGCTCACGCGGCCATTATCTCATATTTGATATAACCTGGGGGAGACCCCGAGGAAGGAGCACCCCCCATGAGACCCAGCCCGTACCGCCAGGTCCTCGTCCCCACCGTGATCGAGGAGGGGAACCGGGGCGACCGGGCGTTCGACATCTACTCGCAGCTGCTGCGCGAGCGCATCGTGTTCCTCGGCCAGGAGGTCGACGACCAGGTGGCCAACCTGATCATCTCGCAGATGCTCTTCCTCGAGGCGCAGAACAACGAGCGGGACATCTCCCTCTACATCAACTCGCCCGGGGGCGTGGCTTACGCCGGCATGGCGATCTACGACGTCATGCAGCACGTGGAGCCGGACGTGTCGACGATCTGCGTCGGCATGGGGATGTCGGCCGCCGCCATGATCCTCTCGGGCGGGGCGGCCGGGAAGCGCTTCGCCCTGCCGAACGCGCGCATCATGATCCACCAGGGCTCCGCCGGCGCCCGGGGGGCGCCCTCGGACATGGAGATCCAGCTGCGCGAGGTGCTGTCCCTCACCCGCCGGATGTCCGAGATCATCGCCCACCACACGGGGCGGCCGGTCGAGCGGGTGGCGCAGGACATCGACCGCGACCACTACATGACCGCGGCCGAGGCGCGCGACTACGGGATCATCGACGACATCATCCTCCCCCGCCGGGGCCTCTGCGCACCGGAACCCGAACTCCAGGTGGCGAGCGCGTGAACGGCGCCTGAAGCGCCGCTGACCGGCACCTTCGACCAGGGCGTCGCGGGCCCGCCACCGGCTCGACCACCCGGTGCCGGGGCCGGACCGCTTCGCACCGGACCGGGCCGCCGCATAAGGTGGGTGACACCAGTGTCAGGGAACGGCACGAGTCGGGAGGACCGAGATGCGCATCGAAGACATGATCCTGGTCAGCGTCGACGACCACGTGATCGAGCCCCGGGGGATGTTCGACGGGCTCCTGCCGGCCAAGTACCAGGACGCGGCGCCCAAGCTCGTACGCCAGGAGGACGGGACCGACGTCTGGATCTACGACGGCAACACGATCCCCAACGTCGGCCTGAACGCCGTGGTGGGCCGGCCGCCCGAGGAGTACGGGATCGAGCCGACGTCGCTCGAGGACATGCGGGTCGGCTGCTACGACGTCCACGAGCGGGTGCGCGACATGTCGGTCAACGGGGTGCTCGGCTCCATGTGCTTCCCCTCGTACCCCCAGTTCTGCGGCCAGCTCTTCGCGCGCCGGCAGGACAAGGACGAGGCCCTCGCCATGGTGCGGGCCTACAACGACTGGCACATCGACAAGTGGTGCGGCGCCGAGCCCGGGCGCTTCATCCCGCTGTCCATCCCCGTCATCTGGGACCCCGAGCTCGGGGCCGAGGAGGTGCACCGGGTGGCCAAGAAGGGCTGCCACGCCGTCACCTTCTCCGAGAATCCCGAGAAGCTGGGCTGGCCGTCGCTGCACAACGCGCACTGGGACCCCTTCTGGACGGCCTGCGCCGACGAGGGCACCGTCGTGTGCATGCACCTGGGCTCCTCGTCGCAGATCCTCATGACGTCGGTGGAGGCACCGATCGACGTCATGATCAGCCTGCAGCCCATCAACATGGTCCAGGCGGCCGCCGACCTCGTCTGGTCGCCGATCCTGCGCAAGTACAAGGATCTGCACTTCGCCCTCTCGGAGGGCGGCATCGGGTGGATCCCCTACGCGCTGGAGCGCATCGACTACGTCTACCAGCACCACCACAAGTGGACGGGCCAGGACTTCGGCGACCAGCTGCCGAGCCAGGTCTTCAAGGACCGGGTCATCACCTGCTTCATCGACGACGCCTTCGGTGTGCAGAACCGTGAGTACATGAACATCGACAACATCACCTGGGAGTGCGACTACCCGCACTCGGACTCGACGTGGCCCCAGGCACCCGAGGCGCTCATGAAGTACCTCGAGGGCGTGTCGGACCTCGACATCGACAAGATCACGCATCTCAACGCCATGAAGCACTTCCAGTTCGACCCCTTCGGCGTGCGCCCGCGCGAGAAGTGCACGGTGGGCGCCCTGCGGGCCGAGGCGTCCGACGTCGACACGTCCCTGGTGTCGCGCGCCCGGGGCCAGACGCACGTCAACGAGCAGGGCATCGTCAGCGTCAGCAGCTTCACGACGCGCCTCGGCCAGAAGGACTGACTGACCGACCGGGCAGGCGACCGCAGGTCCGTCGCCCCACCCGGTCCCGACCGAGCGCAGCAGCGCCGCTTGCTGCAGGGAGAAACCGGAGCACATGTCGATCGACTACGCCACGGGTGACGACCACGTCGTGACCATCACCATCAACCGCCCCGAGGCGCGCAACTCCATGGACATGGAGCACTTCTTCCAGCTGCGCACGGCCTGGGACCGCTTCGGCGAGGACGACAACGCCTACGTGGCGATCGTCACCGGGGTGGGCCGCGACTTCTGCGTGGGCGCCGACCTCAAGACCTACATCCCCCAGATCACCGAGCTCCAGGGCAAGCTGAAGGACGGGAAGCGGCCCGAGGAGCTCGGCGGCTACCGGCTCGACGACGGCGTCAAGGCGGTGCTCCGCGGCACCAGGCTGTACAAACCGATCATCGCCGCCGTCAACGGCACCTGCGTGGCCGGCGGCATGGAGATGCTCGGCGGCACCGACCTCCGCGTCGCCAGCGACACGGCGACCTTCGGGGTGATGGAGCCCAAGCGCGGGCTCTTCGCCGGCGGAGGGACCACGGTGCGCCTGCCCCGCCAGGTCCCCTGGCCCGCCGCCATGGAGCTCCTGCTGTGCGCCGACCAGGTGCCGGCCCAGCGGGCGTACGAAATGGGGCTGGTCAACGAGGTGTGCCGCCCGGCCGACCTCATGGAACGGGCCCGCGACTACGCCCGTCGCATCACGGCCAACGGCCCCCTCGCCGTGCGCAAGACGAAGGAGTCGGCGCTGCGCGGGCTCGCCACCGACATGAAGGAGGCCTACCGGATCGAGTCGGAGATCTCGAACGAGGTCTTCTCCAGCGAGGACGCCAAGGAGGGGCCGCTCGCCTTCGCGGAGAAGCGCACGCCCGACTGGAAGAACCGCTGAGCGACCCGGGGTCGCCTACCGCTGCCCCAGCGCGTAGACCATCGTGACCTGATCCGTCTGGACCTGGGTCCCGGGCTCCACCGGCACCGACGTGGCCTGCCTGGCCGCGGCGCCCGCGAAGACCTGGTCCGGGGGGAAGAGGGAGGGTTGGGTGTCGTCGGTGAGGGAGCACACCGGCCCGAGCCGCCGGCCCGCGGCGGCGGCCATCGCGCCGGCGTGGGCGACCGCCTGGTGCACCGCGTCGGCCCGCGCCGTGTCCTCGACCTTGGAGGGATCGCCGAAGGAGAAGGTGAGCGAGTCGACCTGCGCCGCGTTGCCCGACGCGTGCACGACGGCGTCGATGGCCGCGCCCGCCGTCGCGGTGTCGCGCAGCGTCGCGGTGACGGTGTTCGTCACCTGGTAGCCGGTGAGGGTCGGGACGCCGTTGGGAGAGACGTACTGCGGCTGGAGCGACAGGCCGGTCGTCATGACGTCGCGGCGGGCCACACCGTTGCCGTCCAGGGCGAGCAGGGCCGCGTCGACCGTGGCGTTGTCCGACGACAGCGCCGCGCCGGAGGAGCTCGCCGTCGTCGTGAAGCCGAACAAGGCGGTCAGGACGTCGGGCGTCGCCGACGCCTGTCCGGTCCCCTGCACGGTGAGGCGCGGGGTCGTCGGACCGCAGCCGGCTGCCTGCACGGTGCCGGTCGTGGTGGCGCCGGCGTCGGTGAGCGCCAGGCCCAGGCCGGCTCCGCCGAGGAGCAGGGCGCCGAGCGCCACGGCGAGGACCACCCTTCCGGTGACGCCTGAGCCGCGCCGTGGGCGCGGTGCTGTGGGCTCTTCGGCCATGACGGGAACCTCCTCGGTGTGCGCACCTGCGGTGCCACAGGAGAGACGCCGTGAGGAGCCGTTCGGTTCGCTGCCCTCTCGGCCCCCGGGCCGTGGATCAGGCGGCCGGCGCGCTCCGGCGCAGGGCTCGCAGCGAGGGGAAGCCGACGACGAGGGTCTGCAGCCGCCAGCCCCGCGCCGGCAGCCCACGTCGGCGCGCCATGCGCCCGGCGGCCACGGCCTCGCTGACGTGGACGACCGCGGTCGCCACCAGCAGTGCCTGCAGGGTCTCGCGCGGCGGGAGCGCGTCGCCGCTCCCCTCCCGCGCCCGGTCGTACGCGCGCTTGTCGAGGGCGAGGGCGGACAGGACCACGATGCCCCCGTCGAGCAGGAGGAACCACAGCCACGACGGGCGCACGACCCCTGACCTCGTCCTCCTCGCCATGCGCCTGTTCTAGCGACCCCTGGTCCCGGGGACCAATCGGACGCCGTCGGCGCCCGGCGTCCGGGCCGCGCCGGCCGCCAGCTGCCCGCAGGCGGCGTCGATCTCCACGCCCCTCGTGACGCGGACCGTGGCGTTCACGCCGAGGTCCGTCAGCTGGTCGCGGAACCGCCGCACGCGGGCCGCCGGCGAGCCCACCACCGCGTAGCCGGGGGTGGGGTTGAGCGGGATGAGGTTGACGTGCGCCGCCAGCGGGCGGGCGAACTCCGCCAGCTCTGCCGCGTCGCTGCCCCGGTCGTTCACACCGTCGATCATCGCCCACTCGATGGAGAGCCGCCGCCCGCTCGCCGTCACGTACGCGGCACACGCCTCCGCCAGCTCGCTGAGCGGATAGCGCCGGTTGACGGGGACGAGCTCGTCGCGCAGGGCGTCGTTGGCCGCATGCAGCGAGACGGCCAGGTTGACCGGGAGGGCCTCGGTGGCGAGGCGGCGGATGCCCGGCACCATCCCCACCGTCGAGAGGGTCAGGTGGCGGGCCGACAGGCCCATCGACCCGTGCAGGCGGACGACGGCACCCCAGACCCGGTCGTAGTTGGCCAAGGGCTCCCCCATCCCCATGAACACGACGTTGGAGAGCCGACGCGGCCTGGCCGCGCGCATGGCGGCCGCCACCTGCTCCACGATCTCGCCCTCGCTCAGGTGGCGCTGGAAGCCGGCCTGCCCCGTGGCACAGAACTGGCACGCCATGGCGCACCCCGCCTGGGTGGAGACGCAGACGGTGACGCGGTCGTGGTAGCGCATGAGCACGGTCTCGACGCGGGCCCCGCCCTCCAGCGCCCAGAGCCACTTCGTGGTCTGGCCGCCGTCCGCGCTGCGCCGCGACACCTCACGCAGCGCCGGAGGGAGGGCCGTCTCCAGCGACGCCCGCAGCGGCGCGGGCAACTCGGTCATCTCGTCCGGCCGCTGCACCCGGGCGTGGAGGCCGTCCCAGACCTGCCGGGACCGGTAGGCCGGTTCCCCCTCCAGCAATTGGGCCAGCTGCTCCCGCGTGAGGTCGTATGGCCCGGGCATCGCCCCAGGCTACGGGGCGTCCGTCCTCGGCGGCGCCCGAGGGATCACGGTGCCCGCCGCGGTCAGACCGGCCGGTCCGCACGGCGCAGTTGCGGCCGACGCTCTCGTCGTGCTGGCCTGAACGCCACGACTCCACGGACGACAGGCAAGGAGACCATGAGCGACACGACAGACGACCCGGTGGGCACCGACCTCATCCGCAGGATCGAGGACGGCATCTGCTGGATCGTCCTCAACCGGCCCGAGGCGGGGAACGCCATGACCCAGTTCATGCGGGACCAGGTCGCCGACTGGGTGCGCGACGCGTCCGCCGACCTCTTCGTGCGGGCGGTGGTCATCACGGCCGCCGGCGACAAGGCCTTTTGCACCGGCGCCGACCTGAAGGGCGGCCGGCTGCCCCTGCGGGCGAGACCCGACGGCGCCCCGGACAGCGTCGTCGGCGAGGGCGCCCGGATGATCCGCGACGGCTGGCAGCGCCTCGTCAGCTCCATCCTCGACTGCGAGAAGCCGGTCATCGCCGGGGTCAACGGCACGGCGGCGGGCGGCGGGATGCACCTCGCACTGGCCTGCGATCTCGTGGTGATGGCCGAGGAGGCGAAGTTCGTGGAGGTCTTCGTCCGGCGGGGCATCGCCCCCGACGCCGGCGGCGCCTGGATCCTCACCCGGCTCGTGGGAATTCAGAAGGCGAAGGAGCTCTTCTTCTTCGGCGACGACGTCCCGGCGGCCGAGGCCTACCGGATCGGGCTGGTCAACCGCGTGGTGCCCCGGGCCGGCCTGCAGGCGGCGCTCGAGGACTGGGCCGGCCGCCTCGCCAAGGGGCCGACCAAGGCGATCGGGGTCGCCAAGTGGCTCACCAACAGCGCGCTCGACGTCGACCGCGCCACCGCGCTGCACGACGAGGCCATGGGGCAGGAGCTCGTCACCCGCACGCTCGACTCCGAGGAGGGCATCGCCAGCTTCGTGGAGCGCCGGCCCCCCGACTTCAAGGGCTGGTAGCCGCGGGCTTCGTCGTCGTCGACGTCGATGTCGACGCACCGGCGCCGGTCGTGGTCGTCGTCGCCGGTGACGTCGACGTCGTGGTCGAACCGGACGCCGGCGCCGTGGTGCTGGTGGTCGTGCTCGCCGGCGGGGCCGTGGTGGTCGTCGACGTGGGGGTCGTGGTCGACGTGGTCGTCGAAGACGTGGTGGTCGTGGTCGCCGCCGCCGGCGGCGGCGGCGGGTTGACGATGTTCGTCACCGTCGTCCCCGAGCCCGCGCCGCCGAAGATCGACGCCAGCGGCTTGCCCGAGATGAGCTCGACGGCGGTGATGAACAGCAGGGCCAGCACGAACACGATGGCCGCGGTCCCTGCGATGGCGCGGCGGGAGAACCGCGGTGCCTGCCGGGCCGGCTGCATCGGCGTGGTCGTGGCGACGAGGCGCTCGGTCGCGGGCGCACCGGCCGCCGCGGTGATCTCGAGGCGCTCCGTCTCGGCCGCCGGTGCCGCAGTCGACGCCATCTCGAGGGTCTCGTCGCCCGGCCCGGCGGTGGCACCCCCCGCCGTCGGGGCGGGCGCGGACGGCACGGCCGCCGTGTCACCGCTGGCGCCGGTCGCCCCGAGCTTGCGCAGGAGGGTCGACGAGTCGGGCGCCCGCACGACCACCTGCCGGACGGCCTCGTGCCCGCGCTCAATGGATTGGGCGACGAGCGCCGTGCCGATGGTGGCGGCGGCCGACCCGATGGCCACGCCGACGATCGTGCCCTTGACCCCGAAGCTCGAGGCGATGAGCGCGGCGATGACCGCGCCCCCGGTGGAGGCCAGGATCTGGCGGAACGAGAACTTCACCCTCGGCTACCGACGATGCTCACTCCCCCACGGCGCCGTCGATCTGCTCGCGCAGCAGGTCGGCGTGGCCGTTGTGCCGGGCGTACTCCTCGATCATGTGGATCATGATCCACCGCAGGGAGACGATCGGACGCTCTGCCCCCGCCGACAGGTCGTCGAGACCCCCCGCGGCGGCGACGATGGCGCGCGAGACGTCGCACTGGCGTTGGAAGAGGTCGATGTCGGCCATGGCCCGCCCGGGGTCGATGTCGTTGAAGTCCGCGTCCCGGTCCTCCACGGTCGAGATGGGCTCGGGCGACGAGCTGCCCCGGAAGATGTGGTCGAACCACCACCACTCCACGATCGCCATGTGGCGCACGAGCCCCTGGAGGCACAGCGCCGACGGCGGCACGCCGCGGCGAGCCAGGTCGGGGCCGGCGAGACCCTCGCACTTCCACAGCAACGTCGACCGCTGGTAGTCGAGCCACGACGTCAGCATCGGCTGCTCGTCGCCGGTCGACAGGGGCTCGGGCCGGGTCACGGGGAGAAGCACCGGACCAGGCTAGCGGCGCAATCATCCGCCGATCGGGGGCCGGTAGCATGGCCCTCGTGCGTGAACGGTGGCTTTCCGGGAGAGCCGTCTCGCTGCACGCGGCCGTGCTCGTCTTCGTTCCCGGCTGCGCCGTCGCCGCCTGGTGGCAGGTGAACCGGGCCCAGGACGGGAACCAGCTGAGCTACTTCTACTCCGCCATGTGGCCGGTCTTCGCGGTCCTCGGCCTGTACTTCTGGTGGATGCTCGTCCACACCGACTACGACACCGTCGGGCTCAAGGGCATGCGGCGCCAGCAGGGCGCGCCCGAGGGCGTTGCCGCCTCGCCGGCTCCACCGCCCGTCGTCACCGAGGCACCGGCCGCCGCATCTGCTGCCGAGGAGGATCCGGAGCTGGCCGCCTACAACGCACGCCTGGCCGAGTTGTCGGCCAAGGGACCGAAGACCTGGCGCAACCGCGACCCGGTCGTCGTCCGCCGGGCGCAGTGAGGCGGCTCTTCGAGCGGGGCCTGAAGGGGGCGCTCTTCCGCTACCAGCTGATGGCCAACATCGTGGGCGTGCTGATCATCCCGCTGTTCCTGTTCTTCTTCCTCCACCTCGGTGGCGCCGGGAGCTTCAAGCTCGAGCTCGCCGTGTTCGGCGTGGGCCACGGCTACCTCTACATCGTCTACCTGATCGCCGCGGGGTACCTCGCGCTCAAGGCGCGGCTGCACATCCCGTGGATCCTCTTGATGTTCGCGGCCGGGCTGGTGCCCGGACTGACCTTCCTCGTCGAGTGGCTGGTCGTGACGCGCAAGATCCAGCCGTTGCTCGCCGCGCAGGCGGCATCCGAGGCCGGGACCGGGACGGGGGTCAGCCCAGCCGCTCGATGACGGTGCCGTTGGCCTGGCCACCGCCCTCGCACATCGTCTGGTAGCCGTAGCGACCGCCCGTCGCCTCCAGGTGGTTCAAGAGCGTGCCCATCAGGCGTACGCCGCTCGCGCCCAGCGGGTGGCCGATGGCGACGGCGCCGCCGCGCGGGTTGAGCCGGTCCAGGTCGTAGGAGAAGGCCTTCTGCCACATGAGGGCGATTGCGGCGAAGGCCTCGTTGCACTCGACGGCGTCGAACTCGTCGACCTTCATCCCGGAGCGGTCGAGCAGCTTGGTCGTCACCGGCACGGGGGCCGAGAGCACGATGGCGGCGTCGTCCGCCGCCACGGCGAAGTGGGCGAAGCGGGCCCGCACCGGGAGCCCGAGGGCCTCGGCCACCGAGCGGTCGGCGATCAGCATGGCGGCGGCGCCGTCGGTCGTCTGCGACGAGTTGCCCGCGGTGATGTCGGGTGCGGTGTCGGGTTCCCAGTGCTGGGCGGGAGGGAGCGCGGCGAGCGCCTCCAGCGTGGTGCTGCGCCGGATGCCCTCGTCGGCCTGGAG
>CAVQCO010000007.1:0-1291769 GCA_963711065.1 uncultured Acidimicrobiaceae bacterium | reverse complement strand
AGACGAGATGCGGGCGGCCAAGGACCTGGCCCGGGCCAGGACGCTCGGGGAGGCCCGTGCCCAGCGCTTCCGCCTGTCGGGGCACAAGCCCGTGGCGGCCGCGGCGGGGGCCAAGCTCGAGGACCTCTTCGAGCAGATCCAGCGCGGCGAGACGGCCACGCTTGAACCTCGTCCTGAAGGCCGACGTGCAGGGCTCGCTGGAGGCCATCACCGAGAGCCTCCGCAACCTCGAGCGCGACGACGTGAAGCTGAGCTTCGTCCACCGGGGCGTCGGTGGCATCACCGAGAACGACGTCCAGCTGGCGGGGCGTCGAACGCCACGATCATCGGGTTCAACGTGCGGCCCGACCGCCGCTCCCGGGAGTTGGCCGAGGCGTCCGACGTCGAGATCCGGACCTACGAGATCATCTACAAGCTCCTCGAGGACATCGAGGCGGCCATGCTCGGCATGCTCTCGCCCGAGTTCGAGGAGGTCGTCACCGGCGAGGCCGAGGTCCGCGAGGTGTTCCGGGTGCCCCGCGTCGGGGCCGTCGCCGGCTGCTACGTGCGCGACGGCACCATCACCCGTGGATCGAAGGTCCGCTTCCTCCGCGAGGGGACGGTCATCTGGAAGGGCATCCATCACCTCGCTGCGCCGCTTCAAAGATGACGTGCGCGAGGTCGCGGCCGGGTTCGAGTGCGGCATCGGGCTCTCGGACTTCCAGGACCTGAAGGAGGGCGACATCATCGAGACCTTCGAGGAGCGTGAGATCCCCAGGAGCTGAAGGCGCTCAGGAGCGTGCACGAGCTCGAGGAGCTGACGCGGTGAGACGGCGCCGGCGACCTACCCGCGTGGCCCGGGTGAACGAGGTGCTGCGCCAGGTCGTGGCCGAGGAGCTCGAGCGCCTGGCCGACGCCGACGAGCGGCTGCGCCTGGTCACCGTCACCTCGGTCGACGACGCACCCGACCTGCGGACCGCCGTCGTCTACCTGGCCTCCCTCGACGACGAGCCGTCGCTGGCGCTCGAGGAGCGCCGGGGCCACCTGCAGCGCACCGTCGGACGCCAGGTGACGATGAAGCGCACACCGCGGCTCGCTTCCGCGCCGACCCGGCCGTCGCCGCCGGCTCCCGGGTGGAGGAGCTCCTGCGGGGGTTGCACGAGGGGAGCTCCGGCGGCGACGAGACCCGAGTCACCGGCCGACCCCGGGTCGAGCGCCCGACGGGCCGGAGCCGGTCGGAGCCCGTCGAGCGTGACGGGCTCGTGGTCGTCGACAAGGAGGCCGGGCTGGACCTCGCACGACGTCGTGGCCCGTTGCCGCCGCATCTTCGGGCAGCGCCGAGTCGGCCACGCCGGGACGCTCGACCCCGACGCCACCGGCGTGCTGCTGGTCGGCCTCGGCCGGGCGACGCGGCTGCTGCGCTTCCTCACGGCCCTGGCAAAGACGTACACGGCCGACATGGTGCTCGGCACGGCCACCTCCACGCTCGACGCGTCGGGCGAGGTGACGGGGACGTGGGACATGGCGCGCGTCACCCCGGACGCGGTCGCGCCGCCGCGGCCGCGCTCACCGGCGACATCGAGCAGGTGCCGCCGATGGTCTCGGCCGTCAAGGTCGGCGGACGGCGACTCCACGAGCTTGGCCCGGCAGGGCATCGAGGTCGAGCGGCCGGCCCGCCCGGTCACGGTCTACCGCTTCGACGTCGAGCCCGACCCGGGCCGCCCCGGCGTGTTCCGGGCCGAGGTCGAGTGCTCGTCGGGGACCTACGTCCGGGTCCTGGCCGCGGACCTGGGGCGGCGCTCGGCGGCGGGGCGCACCTGCGCCACCTGCGGCGCACGCGCATCGGCTCCTTCGGCGGAGGCCGAGATGCGCCCGCTCGACGCGCATCGGCCCCGACGCCGTCCTCACGCCCGCCGAGGCGCTGCGCGACCTGGACCGCGTCGACGGTCGAGCCGCCGGTGGCGGCGTCATCCGGACCGGGACTCCCGCTCGACCGGGTGCCGCTCGGGGCGGCCGGCGACGGGCCGTGGGCGCTGCTCGACGGACGGGGCAGCTGCTGGCGGTCTACGAGGCGACGGGCACCGACCGCATCCGGCCGGCCGTCGTGCTGGCCGGGAGACGTGACGACGGCCCGACTACCCTCGGTCGCGATGCCACGGCCCGGGAACCGCCGTCACGATCGGGGCCTACGACGGCGTCCACCTCGGGCACCGTGCGCTGCTGGGCGACCTGTGCGGGCGAGCGGCGGGCGCGGGCCTGTCGACGGTGGTGGTGACCTTCGACCGCCATCCCGCGTACGTCGTCCGCCCGTCCTCGGCGCCCATGCTGCTGACCGACCTGGAGCAGAAGCTCGAGCTGCTGGCCGAGTGCGGCATCGACCGCACGCTGGTGGTGCCCTTCGACGCCGGCCCGGGCCGAGGAGTCGGCCGAGGACTTCGTCAAGGAGGTGCTGGTCGACGAGCTGCTCGGCGCGGCTGGTGGTGGTGGGGGAGGACTTCCACTTCGGCCACGGCCGCCGCGGGCAACGTGGCGCTGCTGCGCCGGCTCGGCGCCCGGTACGGCTTCGAGGTGGTGGGCGTCGGCCTGACCGGCGACGGCGCCGAGCCGGTGTCGTCGACGCGGATCCGGGCCCTGATCGCCGAGGGCGACGTGGAGGGGGCCGCCGAGCTGCTCGGCCGCCCGCACCAGGTACGCGGCCCCGTCGTGCGCGGCGACGGCCGGGGCGGCCCCGAGCTGGGCTTCCCGACGGCCAACCTCGCCGTCCCCGACGACATCGCGCTGCCCGCCGACGGCATCTACGCCGGCCGCTACCGGCGGCCCGACGGCTCGGTGCACCGGGCGGCCATCTCGGTCGGGCGGCGGCCCACCTTCTACGAGCCCGGGACGGCGCCGGTGCTCGTGGAGGCCTACCTCCTGGACTTCGAGGGCGACCTCTACGGCGAGCCGGCCCGGGTCTCGTTCGTCCACCGGCTCCGGGCAGAGCAGCGCTTCGAGTCGATCGAGGCCCTGGTCGCACAGATGCGGGCCGACGTGGAGGCCACCGAGCGGGTGCTCACCTCGGCCGATCCGCCCTGATCAGCGGCCAGCTGGTAACATCTTCGGCGGCCGGGGAGGGTTCCCGGCGCACTCCGACGAGCTCTTCGAGGTTCTTCCTTCATGCCCGACACGCAGGCCACCATCGCCGAGTACCGGCTGCACGACAGTGACACCGGTTCTCCCGAGGTACAGATCGCCCTGCTGTCGGGACGGATCAACCACCTGACCGAGCACCTGAAGGAGCACAAAGGGGACCACCACACCCGGCGGGGACTGATGAAGCTCATCGGCCAGCGCCGCCGGCTGCTCGACTACGTCCGCAAGAACGACGTCGAGCGCTACCGCACCATCATCGGCCGCCTCGGCATCCGACGGTAGCGGGGCACCACACACACGGGCGTCTCGAGCCACTGGCTGCCAGTCGCCGGTCACTTCACGAGAGAGGTGGTCGACCACTGGGAACCAGAACGGAGATGCCCCCGACAAACGAGGAGCATCAATGTCTGATGCCATTTCTGTTTCGGCCCCGATCAGCGGGACCGATCGCACCATGTCCCTCGAGGCGGGGAGATTGGCCCAACAGGCCGACGGTTCCGTGCTCGCCCGCATCGGCGACACCGTCCTGCTGGCCACCGCCACGGCGGCCCGGTCCGTACGGGAGGGGACCGACTTCTTCCCCCTCACGGTCGACATCGAGGAGCGGACCTACGCCGCCGGCAGGATCCCCGGCTCGTTCTTCCGGCGGGAGGGCAAGGCCTCGGACCAGGCCATCCTGACCGACCGCCTGATCGACCGCCCGCTGCGCCCGTCGTTCCCCGAGGGCTTCCGCAACGAGGTCCACATCGTGGGCACCATCGTCGGGGCCGACCAGGAGAACCCGCACGACGTGCTCGCCATCAACGCGGCGTCCGCCGCGCTGATGCTCTCGGGCATCCCCTTCGACGGGCCCATCGGCGCGGTTCGTGTCGCCTACACGATCGACGGCACCTGGGTCCCGCACCCGACCTTCCCCGAGGGTGAGGCGTCCGTCTTCGAGCTCGTCGTGGCCGGTCGGGCGCTGAGCGAGGACGCCGACGCCGAGATCGCCATCATGATGGTCGAGGCGGGCGGGACGGAGAAGTCGTGGTCCTACTACGACGCCGGTGCGCCAAAAGTCAACGAGGAGGTGCTGGCCTCCGGCCTCGAGGCGTCCAAGCAGTGGATTCGCCAGTCGATCAACCTGCAGCGCCAGCTCGTCGAGGCCTTCACCGCCGCCCGTGGCCCGATTGAGACCATCCCGTTCACCACGTTCAGCGATTACCAGGACGACGTGTGGGCCCGGGTGGAGGCGGTGGGCACCGACCTCATCGCCAAGGCCAACCTGGTGACGAGCAAGGCCGAGCGCAACGCGGCGCTGGACCAGGCGGGCGAGGAGATCCGCGCCGCGCTGGGCGACGAGTTCGCCGACCGGCCCGGCGAGGTCAAGGCGGCCATCCGCTCGCTGACCAAGAAGCTGGTGCGCAAGCGCATCGTCGAGGACGGCGTCCGGGTGGACGGCCGCGGCGTGGCCGACATCCGGCCTCTCTCGGCGGAGATCGACCTGCTCCCGACCGCCCACGGCTCGGCCCTGTTCCAGCGCGGCGAGACCCAGGTGCTCAACGTGACGACGCTGGGCATGCCGCGCATGAACCAACTGCTCGACACCATCACCCCCGTCGAGACCAAGCGCTACATGCACCACTACAACTTCCCACCGTTCTCGACGGGGGAGACCGGCTTCATGCGAGGCCCCAAGCGCCGCGAGATCGGGCACGGGCTGCTGGCCGAGCGGGCCCTGCTGCCGGTGGTGCCGAGCGAAGAGGAGTTCCCCTACACGCTGCGCGTCGTCTCCGACGTGCTCTCCTCCAACGGCTCCACGTCCATGGCATCGGTGTGCGGGTCGACGCTGTCGCTCATGGCGGCGGGCGTCCCGATCAAGGCGCCGGTGGCCGGGATCGCCATGGGGCTCGTCTACGAGGGCGGGACCTACGTGACGCTGACCGACATCCTGGGCTCCGAGGACGCCTTCGGCGACATGGACTTCAAGGTGGCCGGCACGGCCGACGCCGTCACCGCACTGCAGCTCGACACGAAGATCGACGGCCTGCCGGCCGACGTGCTGGCCAAGGCCCTCCTGCAGGCCAAGGAGGCGCGCCTCGTCATCCTCGGGGTGATGGCGGGCGCCATCGCCGAGCCGCGCGACCACGTGGCGAACAGTGCGCCGAAGATCGTGTCCATGGAGATCCCGATCGACAAGATCGGCGAGGTGATCGGGCCCAAGGGCAAGGTGATCAACACGCTGCAGCAGGAGACCGGGGCCGACATCGCGGTGGACGACGACGGCGTCGTCGGGACCGTGACCATCGGCGCCAAGGACGGCAATGCCGTCGAGGAGGCACGTCGGCGCATTTCGCTCATCCTCGACCCGCCGACCGCCGAGGTCGGCGTCGTCTACGCCGGCAAGGTGGTCAACATCACCAAGTTCGGTGCCTTCGTCAACGTGCTGCCGGGCCGCGACGGCCTGCTCCACATCTCCAAGCTGTCCTCGCTCGCCGGCGGCAAGCGCATCAACAACGTCGAGGACGTCCTCGTCCTCGGGCAGTCGGTGGAGGTGCGGGTGGACGACATCGACCCGCAGGGCAAGGTGTCGCTGTCGCTGGCGGCGGCGCCCGAGGGCGCGCCCCAGTCCGTTGGTGGCCGGGACGCGGGCAACGGGGACACCGCGCCGAGGGCGGCGGCGGGCGCCGCGTCGTCGTCGGCGCCCTCGTTCGAGGACGCCTTCGAGGCCGAGCTGGTCGCGGACCTGGGTGACCTCGGCCCAGGGGCGGCCGAGGGCGACAGGGGCGACCGCGGTGAGCGCGGTGACCGCGGTGACCGCGGCAACGACCGTCGCTCCTCGCGCGGGCGTTCCCGCCGTCGTTGATCGAGACGTCCGTCCTGCCGTGCGGCATCCGCCTGGTCACCGAGACCATGGCGGACGTCCGCTCGGTGGCGGTCGCCTACTGGGTCGGCACCGGCTCGCGTGACGAGCCCGGCGAGCTCGCCGGGGCGTCGCACTTCTTGGAGCACCTGCTCTTCAAGGGCACCGCGGCCCGGTCCGCCGCCGCCATCGCCGAGGAGCTCGACGAGGTGGGGGGCGACTGCAACGCCTTCACCACCAAGGAGTACACGACCTTCTACGTGCGCCTCCTCTCCGCCGACCTGGCGCTCGGCCTCGACATCCTGAGCGACATCATGTGGCAGCCCGCTCTGCGCCCCGAGGACATCGAGGCGGAGCGGACCGTGATCCTCGACGAGATCCTGATGCACGCGGACGAGCCGGCGGACCTGGCGTCCGAGCGCTGGCAGTCGGCCCTGTTCCCGGACCACCCGCTCGGGCGCGACACCCTGGGCACGGCGTCGTCGGTCCGCCGGACGACGCGCGAGGACATCTGCACCTTCTTCGAGCGCCACTATCGGCCGGCCAACATGGTCGTCTCGGTCGCCGGCGACTGCCGGCACGAGTCCGTGGCGGCCGACCTGGAGCGGCGCTTCGCCGGGTCCGGCGGGGGCGCGCCCCGGACCGCACCGCACCCGCCGCCGACGTCGTCCCCCTCGACGTGGCGCGCCGGCCGACCGAGCAGGCGCACCTCGTCTACGGGATGCGCTCGGTCCCGCGCCTCGACGAGCGGCGCTGGGCGCTGGCGGTCCTGAACCACGTGCTGGGCGGAGGGCTCTCGAGCCGCCTGTTCCAGAAGGTGCGCGAGCAGCGCGGCCTCGCCTACTCGGTGTGGTCGGAACGGGCGGCCTACGAGGACGCGGGCTCCCTGGCCGTGGTGGTGGGGACCGCGCCCGAGCACGTCGACGAGGTGCTGCGCATCGTCAGCGGAGAGCTCGAGCTGCTGGCCGGCGACGGCGTCACCGAACGCGAGCTGGCCGTGGCCAAGGGCTACCTGCGGGCCGAGCTCCTGCTCTCGGGCGAGGACTCGGGCGCCCGGATGAGCCGCATCGGCTCGTCGCTGCTGCTGCACGGCGAGGTGCTCTCCGTCGACGAGGTCCTGGCCCGGATCGACCTGGTCGACCGCGGCGCAGGTGCGCGACGTCGCCGCCCAGCTGGCGGAGGCACCACGCACGCTGAGCGCCGTCGGGCCCTTCGGCGAGGAGGACTTCGAGTCCCACCTGCCCGCCATGGCCGCCCGGTAGCCTGCTGGCCATGCACACCGCCGGCGCCTCGCCGGTCATGCACACCGCCGGCGGCTTGCCGGTCATGCACAGGGTCGGTGTGGTTGGCGCCGGCGGCCGCATGGGCCAGGAGGTCTGCCGCGCCGTCTCCGACGCCGCCGACATGGAGCTGGTCGCCGCGGTCGACCCCGCGCACGTGGGCGGGGACGCCAGCGGCACGACGATCGTCGGCGAGGTCCTCGCGCTGGCGGACCTCGGGGCCCAGGTGGTCGTGGACTTCACGATCGCCGAGGCGCTGCGCCACAACGTGCGCCACTACGCCCAGCTGGGCCTGCACGCCGTCATCGGCACGAGCGGGCTCTCCGACGCCGACCTGGCCGAGGTGGCGGCGCGCTTCGAGGGGAGCGGCGCCAACGCGATCGTGGTGGCGAACTTCGCGCTGGGGGCCGTGCTGCTGCTGCACCTCTGCCGCATCGTGGCGCCCTTCATGGAGGGCGTGGAGGTGATTGAGCTGCACCACGACGCCAAGCGCGACGCGCCGTCGGGGACCGCCATGCACACGGCAGCGGCGATCGCCGAGGCGCGCCGGGCGGCCAACGCCGGCCCGCTCCCGCCCGACCCGACGACCGACCTGGTGCTGCCCGGGGCGCGTGGCGCCGAGGGCCCCGACGGCGTCCACGTGCACTCCGTGCGGCTGCCCGGCCTGGTGGCGCACGAAGAGGTCATCTTCGGCGCGGCGGGCCAGAGCCTGAGCCTGCGCCACGACTCCTACGACCGGCGTTCCTTCATGCCCGGCGTCCTGCTGGCCGTGCGCTCCGTCGCCGACCGTCCCGGCCTCACGGTGGGCCTCGAGGCGTTGCTGGGTCTGTGACCCCCGACGTCAGGGAACGGCTCCTGCAGGCCACCTACGACTGCGTGGCCCGCTGGGGCCTGGCGAAGACGACCGTCGAGGACGCGGCCCGCGAGGCCGGCGTCTCGCGGGCGACCGTGTACCGCTACTTCCCCGGGGGGCGCGACGAGCTGATCTCGGCCGTGGTCGGCTGGGAGTTCGCCCGCTTCTTCCTCCGCCTCTACGAGGAGGTCTCCGACGCCGAGGGGTTGGAGGAGGTGATGGAGCGCGGCCTGATGTTCGCCCACACAGCGCTCGCCGAGCACGAGGTGCTCCAGCGCATCCTGGTGACCGAGCCGGACATCCTGTTGCCGCGGCTGACCATTGAGGCCGACCAGACCCACACGCTGGTGGCGGCCTTCCTGACGCCGTACCTGGTGCGCCACGGCATGGCCGAGGGCGCCGAGCTCGACCTCACCGCCGACTTCCTCGCCCGCATGGTGCTCTCCTACATCAGCTCACCGGGACGCTGGGACCTGAACGACCCCGAACAGGTGGCGCTCCTCGTCCGGTCCGAGCTGCTGGCCGGCATCAGGTGAGCAGCCCCCACCCCGAGCCGGCGCCCCCGCCTCCGTGCTACCGCCACCCGGACCGGGCGGCCGCCGTCCTGTGCGCGCACTGCGACCGGCCCATCTGCACCGACTGCATGGTCCAGGCCTCCGTGGGGTGGCAGTGCCCGCCGTGCACGTCCGAGGGGGCGAAGCGCTCGCGCCACGTGCCGGCCTTCACCCACGCCACTCCGGGCCGCACCGGTGCGGTGGGCTCGACCAACCCGACCCCCGTCGTCCTCGCCATCATCGCGGTGAACGTGGTGGTGTTCGTCCTGGAGCGTTTCGGCACGAACACGAGCTTCGTCTACCGCTACGCCGACGAGCCCGACCTCGTCCACCTCCAACACCAGTACTACCGGGCCTTCACCTCCATGTGGCTGCACGCCAACTTCCTGCACATCTTCTTCAACATGGTGGCGCTCCTCATCGTCGGGTCGGCCCTCGAGGTGCTGCTGGGGAAGCTGCGCTTCCTGGCGCTGTACCTCATCGCCGGGCTCGGAGGGAGCGTCGCGTCCTATCTGCTGGGCCCGCACAACCAGTACGGGCTCGGGGCGTCGGGGGCGATCATGGGTGTCATGGGGGCCTACGTGGTGGTGGGGATCAGGCGCCGCCTTCCCGTGGCGCCGGTGGTCGGCCTGCTCGTGCTCAACTTCTTCATCGGGTTCACGGGGAACATCGACTGGCGGGCCCATCTCGGTGGCCTGGTGACCGGCTCGGCCCTGGCCTTCCTCTACGACTACGCCGGGGGCCTGCGTGACCGGTCGGCGTCGCTGGCGCTCACGGTGGGCGGCAGCGTGGCCGTCCTGGGTCTTCTCGCGCTCCTGATCACGAGCGTCGCCCCGGGGCACGTGAACCTGAGTTGACACCCGGTTGGTTGACAGTGAGACAAAAATCGCCATACTGTTTCATCAGTGGGCGCGGCTGCGGCTCGATCTGAACCCGGGGTCCCGGGTGCCCTGACGGGGGGGCGCGACGGCGTCGTGCGCCACCTCGGGGCCGACGACCGCTCCTCGACGCGGGTCCGCATCGTGGACGGCGCGCTGGAGTGCCTGGCCCGTCAGGGCGTCGCCAAGACGACGGTGGACGACATCGCCCGCGCGGCCGGCCTGTCGCGGGCCACGCTGTACCGGACCTTCCCCCGCGGCAAGGAGGGCATCCTCGCCGCCGTCGTCGAGACCGAGGTGGCTCGGCTCTTCTCGTCGCTGGCCGTCGCCATGGGCGAGGCGACGGACCTCGAGGACGTGCTCGTGGCGGGCATGGTCGAGTCGGCCCGCCGGCTGCGCTCGCACGCCGCGCTCGAGCTACCTGCTGGAGCACGAGCCCGGCGCCGTGCTGCCCCACCTCACCTTCGCCGAGCTCGACCACGTCCTCATGGTGGCCGGTGACCTGGCGGCGCCCTTCTTCGCGCGCTGGCTCGAGCCCGAGCAGGCCTCGCGGGCGGCCGAATGGGCCGTGCGCATCGTCCTGGCCTACTGCTCGGGGCCGCCGGCGGGCACCGACCTCACCGACCCCGGCGACGCCCGTGCCCTCGTCCGCACCTTCGTCCTGCCCGGCATCCTGGCGCTCCGGGTCGACTCGGCCGGCGCGTCGGCCGGACCTGTGTCCACCGCCGCACACCGATCCAGCAGACCACCAACCAGACCACGCAGCAAGGGGGCTTCACGATGACCACGCTCGACGACGACCAGGCACAGTTCGGGTCCAACCTCGAATTGATCGGCCGGGAGAGCATCGACGACCTCGAGGCCGTCCTGAGCCTCGTCGGGAAGTACGACGCCGAGGGGTTCCACCGCGTCCCCGACGACTGCCCGGCCGAGTTCACGTGGGACTACGAGAAGGGCGCCAAGCCGCAGCTCGACAAGCTCTACGAGAAGGCCAAGAAGGCGCAGTGGAACGCCCAGACCGATCTCGACTGGTCGATCGAGGTGGACCAGGAACAGGTGGTGATCGCCAACGCCGAGGCCAACCCGGCCCAGATGCAGTGGGACGAGGCGGCGCTCGTCGGCACCGCGCTCGAGACGTGGGACGACAAGAAGTTCGTGCAGTTCGGGATCGAGAACCAGAACTGGCTGCTCTCGCAGTTCATGCACGGGGAGCAGGGTGCCCTGCTCTGCACGGCCAAGATCGTCGAGACCGTGCCGTGGATCGACGCCAAGTACTACGCCGCCACCCAGGTCATGGACGAGGCGCGCCACGTGGAGGTCTTCTCGAAGTACCTCGACGAGAAGCTCTCCGGCCACTACCCGATGAACGCCCACCTGGGCCTGCTGCTCGACGACATCGTGGCCGACTCGCGGTGGGACATGACCTACCTCGGCATGCAGATCATGGTCGAGGGCCTGGCCCTGGCCGCCTTCGGGTTCATCCACATGATGACGACCGAACCGCTGCTCAAGAAGCTCCTGCGCTATGTGATGGCGGACGAGGCGCGCCACGTGGCCTTCGGCGTCCTCAGCCTGCAGGAGTACTACAAGGAGCTCGGGGCGGCCGAGCTGCGCGAGCGCCAGGAGTTCGCGTTCGAGGCGGCCATCCGCATGAAGGACCGCATGGCGATGCAGGAAGTCTGGGAGCGCATGGAGGTCCCGACCTCCGACGTCGTCAAGATCATGGGGACGGCGCCCGAGCGCGACGACTTCCAGATCCTCCTGTTCTCCAAGATCGTCCCCAACCTCAAGAAGCTGGGGCTGCTCGACGCCGCCGACGGCTGGCTGCGCACCAAGTTCACCGAGATGGGCGCGATCGCCTTCGAGCACCTGACCGACTCCACCGAGGACGAGGACGCCTTCGCCGACGGGTCGCCCGCCGAGCGCGACGTCGCCTGAGCCCGACGTATCGCTGGTAGCGTGACGGGGCAATGAGCCCCGCACAGGACGCGCCCCGGTTCGGGCGGGTGATCACCGCCATGGTGACCCCCTTCGACGACGGCGGGGCGCTCGACCTGGGGGCCGCCGTGGAGCTGGCTCGCTGGCTGGCTGCGCACGGCAGCGACGGGCTGGTCCTGAGCGGATCGACCGGCGAGAGCTCCGTGCTCAGCGACGAGGAGAAGGTGGCGCTGTGGCGCGCGGTGGCCGAGGCCGTCACGATCCCCGTCATCGCCGGGACGGGCTCCAACGACACGGAGCACTCGGTCAGGATGACCGCGCTGGCCGCCCGGAGCGGGGTGGACGGTGTGCTCGTGGTCACGCCGTACTACAACCGGCCGTCGCAGGCCGGGCTCTACGAGCACTTCCGGGCGGTGGCCGAGGCGGCGAGCGGCCTGCCGGTCGTCCTCTACGACATCCCGGTCCGGTCCGGGCGGCGCATCGCCACCACGACGATGTTGCGCCTCGCACGCGAGGTGCCCGCGATCGTGGCCCTCAAGGACGCGGCGGGGGACGCCCCTACGACGGCGCACCTGGCCGCGCGGGCGCCGGCGGGCTTCGAGATCTACAGCGGCGACGACGTCATGACGCTGCCCCTGATGGCCGTCGGCGCCGTCGGCGTGATCAGCGTGGCGGCGCACTGGGTCGGCCCGCAGTTGCGCCGGGTGGTCGACGCCTTCGTGGCGGGCGACCTCGCGGGCGCCATCGCCGGCAACGCGGAGCTGCTCGACTCCTTCGACTTCGAGTCGTCGGCCGAGTTCCCCAACCCCCTGCCGGCCAAGGCCGTGCTGCGCGCCCTCGGCCACCGGGTCGGCCAGTGCCGCCTGCCCATGGGGGCGTCCACGCCCGAGCTCGACGCCCAGGCGGCCAAGATCCTGGCCGCCGTCGGGCCACCCGCGGTCACGGTCGCCCCGCTTGGCTGAGCGGAGAAAACCGAAGCCCGTACGGGTCGTCTTCCTCGGCGGACTCGGAGAGATCGGCCGCAACTGCGCCTGTATCGAGGTCGAGGGGCGGATCGTCATCCTCGACTGCGGGATCATGTTCCCCGAGCCCGACATGCCGGGCATCGACCTGGTCCTCCCGGAGTTCACCTACCTCCACGACCGCAGGGACCGGGTGGACGGGATCGTCCTGACACACGGGCACGAGGACCACACCGGGGGCCTGGCCTACCTCCTGCGGGAGCTCCACGCCCCGATCTACGGGTCCGAGCTCACCGTCGGCCTGGCGCGCCACCGCATCGAGGAGGCGGGTGTGGCGGACAACACCCGCTTCGTGTCCGTGGCGGACGGGGAGCGGGTGCGCATCGGCGCCTGCGACGTCGAGTTCATCCCGGTCACGCACTCGGTGCCCGAGGCGATGGCCATCGCCTTCCACACGCCGCAGGGCGTGATCCTGCACTCGGGCGACTTCAAGCTCGACCTGCAGCCGGTGGACGGCCGGCGCACCGACATGCCGCGCATGGGGGAGCTGGCCCGGACCGAGGGCATCCGGCTCCTGCTCTCGGACTCCACCAACGCCGAGGAGCCGGGCTTCACCGAGTCGGAGTCCACGGTGGGCGTGACCCTGCGGCGCGTCTTCGCGGCCGAAGCGGGCAAGCGCATCGTCGTCGCCTGCTTCGCCAGCCACATGCACCGGGTGCAACAGATCATCGACGCCGCGGTCGCCAACGGGCGCAAGGTGGCCACGCTGGGACGCTCCATGGGCAAGAACGTCGAACTGGGGGCCCGGCTCGGCATCATCAGCATCCCCGACGGGGTGCGGGTGGACATCGAAGACGTCGACGACGTGCCCCCGGGCGAGATGTGCGTGATCTCCACCGGGTCCCAGGGCGAGCCCATGTCGGCCCTGTCGCTGATGGCGACGGGGGAGAACAAGTGGCTCCGCATCGGCGAGGACGACGTCGTCGTGATCAGCGCCCACCCGATCCCGGGCAACGAGTGGTCGGTGGGCCAGGTCATCGACGACCTGCACCGGCGGGGCGCCGAGGTGGTGCACTCGGGGACCGAGGCCGTCCACGTGAGCGGGCACGCCCGCCAGGGGGAGCTGCGCACGCTGATCGACGTGACCCGCCCGGAGTGCTTCGTGCCGGTGCACGGCGAATACCGCCACATGGTGCACCACGCCCGCCTGGCGCTGTCCATGGGTCTCGACCCGGCCAAGGTGCTGCTGTGCGAGGACGGCGACGTGATCCAGCTCGACGCCAAGGGGATCTCGCGCGACGGCCGGGTGCCGGCGGGCTACGTGTACGTCGACGGGACGGTGGGGGACATCGAGCACGGTGTGCTGCGGGACCGCCAGAAGCTCGCCGAGGAGGGCGTCGTCATGGTGGTGGTCACGGTCGACCGCCAACAGGGCACCCTGAGCTGCCCGCCGGTGATCGAGACCCGGGGTTGGGTGCACGCCCCGGAGGCCGAGGAGCTGTTGGAGGAGGCCAGCGACGTGGTGGGGGCGGCAGTGACCCAGGCCCTGCGCGACGGCGCCCACGACATCGAGGTCCTCAGCCGCCACACCCGCAAGGCGCTGGGCAAGTTCGTGGGCGAGCGCACGAGGCGGCGCCCGATGATCGTGCCCGTGGTCTTGATGGTCTGAGTCGTCGGTGGTCTGGCCGGCCTAGATCCAGACGACTTTCGCCTGCCCGGACGCAGCCCGCACGGCGGACCCGTCGAGCGTGACGCCGGCCTCGACGGGTGTCTCGGTCCCCAGGCCCACGTAGATCTCGAGCGGTCCGTCGGGCGGCAGCGGGAAGACCCACGCCGACGTCCGCCAGCCGCTGCTGCCGCCACCCCCGCCGCCCGTCATCCTCACGACCGGCTCGAGGGGGATGCCGTGCTCGTCCTTGCGCAAGTGCTGTGCCGCGCCAAAACCCGGGGACCGCCCCGCCGTCCTGCCGTCGGCGAAGCGCACGCCGACGCGCGGCCACATGAACATGGGCCGGCCGGCTTGATGCAGCTGTGCCGCCGCCTCTCGCGGTCTGTGCGGATCGAAGAGGATGAGCAGGCTCACGGTGAAGCCGTTCGGGTACACGTCGAGGCGGTCGACGGCCACCGCGGCGTCCTCGCCCTCGTGCAGCAGGGCATTGACCGCGAGGACACCGGGCACGACGCCCTCGGACGGCCGGTCCCAGACCGGTGGACCCCAGGCCTGCTCCCGGGGCGGAGGCGGCGGGGGGAGCGGCTCGAAGAAGGGCATCGGCGCCACGTTACCGGTGACCGTCCGCCCGGCCGGGTGGCGATCGGACGGGCGGCGTCCATCGGCACCCACTTAGTTGTGACGCCGTTGTGCGCCCGAGGGTCCGAACGGCTCTATGGGGCGACGCCCGTTCTCGCCAGAATCGCGGTAGGCGGGAACCGGCTCACGGGCGGGTCTCGATGGGTCTTCCCGCCCCTTTCGACCATGGACAGAGACTCGACCGCACAGCACTGGCTCCTCAGGGCAAGCGCCGTCCTCGGACGCGTGACGGGCGCGGAGACCCGCTTCTCGGCCTCCATCAGTCTCAACGACATCACGATGCTGGCCGCGGCGGACCAGCTCGAGGTCGCCACCCGGGAAGCGACGGTGTGGACGGCGGCCAACCCGTGCCCGGATCAGGAGCTCGGCGGGCGTGTCGCGCTCATGTTGAGCACCTGTGCCGAGGTGGCGCTCACCGCGCAGTGGGCGATCACCGACTCCGCGGCGGACACCGACATGGTCGTCGGCCGCCTCGGCGACCTCCTGGCCATCATCGACTTCCACTCCCAGACGCTCGACGCCTGGTAGGCGATGCCCCGGCCCGCCCCGAGCGGCGGGCAGACTGGGGTGAGTGCTGCTCGTCGACGCCGCCAACGTGGTCGGGTCCCGCCCCGACGGCTGGTGGCGCGACCGCCCGGGAGCGGCCCGGGCACTCCTTCAGCACGTGCAGGCGGCGGTGAGGGCGGGGCGCCTCCGCGACCCGGTCGTGGTGGTGCTCGAGGGGAAGGCGCGCGCCGGCGCCGAGCCGGGCGACGCCGGCGGGGTCAGCGTCGTGCACGTGCCCCGCAGCGGCGACGACACCCTCGTTGCGGTGATCGCCGAGGCGGACGGGCCGGTGACGCTCGTGTCGGCCGACCGCGCCCTGCGCCGACGAGCCGCCGCGCTCGGTGCGGGCGTGGCGAGCCCCGGATGGCTGCTCGGTCTGCTCGACGACGCCGGCGGCTGAGCGACGAGCGGGGAACCGCCGCCTCCCGGGCGCGGGCTACCCGAGTGACTGGCCGGCTGCTTCGAGCTCCTCCTGGAGGATGCGCAACGCCTTGGGCCCCATGCCGTGCAGCTTCTTCAGCTCGGCCACGGGCACGCCGGCCAGTTCGCTGAGCCGGGTGTAGCCCGCTCCCAGCAGGGCCCGGGTGGCGGGGGCACCGATGCCCGTGGGGAAGTCCGCCGCCGGGTCGGTCATGCGCTGCGGGCGAAACCGCTCCAGGTGGCGACCCACTGGCCCCAGACGGCGGGCGGGTAGTCGTGGCCCATGCCCTCGAACTCGACGTAGCGCGCACCCGGGATGAGCTCGGCCGTGCGACGGCCCCCGCTGGGGTCGATGAGCGTGTCCCGGCTCCCGTGCAGCACGAGCACCGGCAGGTCGACCCGGGTCAACTCGTCCGCCCGGGAGCCGTCCCTCCCCACGGCCTTCATCTGGCGAACGATCCCCTCCGGGCAGAAGCAGCGGTCGTAGGCGGCGCCGGCACGGGCGCGGATCAGGTCCTCGTCGAGCCACTCGGGCTTGGAGCCGTAGACCCGCAGCGCGGCGACCTGGTGCTCGACGTACGCCGGTCTCGCGGCCGGTGGCGGCGCCATCAGGAAGGCGAGGGCCTCCGGTGAGCTGTCGCCCGAACCGGGTTCCCCGGTGCGGGACATCACCGATGTCATGGTGAGCAGGCGGTCGGGGTGCTCGATCGCCAGCCGCTGCACGACCATGCCGCCCATGGAGCACCCCATGACGTGTGCCTTCTCGGCGCCGATCGCGTCGAGGACGGCGACGGCGTCCTCGGCCATGTCCGTCAGCGCGTAGTCGGCGTGCGCCCGTTTGGTGGACAGCCCGACGTCACGGTTGTCGAAGCGGACCACCCGGTAGCCCTCGTCGCAGAACATCTGGCACCACGCGACGTCGTAGTTGATGCACTGCGATCCGAGGCCGTTCACCAACAGGAGCGTCGGACGGTCGGTCTCGCCGAACGACTCGTAGTAGATCTCGACGTCCCCGTTGCGCGCGGTGCTCATGCGCCGTGGATGGTAACGGAGACGGGGAGCACCCGCCGGTCTCAGCCCCGCAGGAATTGCACCAGATCTGCGATCCGGTTGCTCACCACGGCATCCGCGCCCGCCTCCGTCACCCGCGCCATGTCTCCGGCGTCGTCCACCGTCCAGGTCGACACGTTCCGCCCGGCACCGTGCACGGCCGACACGCCCTCGGGCGTCACCAGCCCGAACATCGGGTTCCAGTACTCGGCACCCAGCTCATGGAGCAGCGTGAGGGGAGGTGCGGGTCCGTCCACCCAGGTCACGCCGAGACGGGCGTCGGACGAGAGGCCCCGCAACAGCCGGAGGGCCTCCACGTTCCCCGTGACGAAGAGCGAGCGCTCCAGCGCGCCGGCCTCGAGCACCACGTCGAGTGCTCCCGGGACGACCTCGCGCCGGGTGAAGTCGATCATCAGCGGCGCGCCGATGGTGGCCAGGACGTCACGCAGTGTCGGGATGCGGACGTCGCCCCGCCCGATCGCGGCCACCTCGGCCAGATCGAGGTCGCCCACCGAGGCGTCGACGCCCCAGAGCCGCCGCAGGGACTGATCGTGCAGCACGACGATCTCGCCGTCGCGCGTGCGGCGCAGGTCGAGCTCGACCATGTCGGCGCCGAGGGCGAGCGCGGCGGCGAAGGCGGGCAGCGTGTTCTCCCGCTGGCCGACCGGGTCACCCCGGTGGGCGATGGTGGTGGGTGTCACTCAGGGTCCACGAAACCCGCGGGCGCGCTTTCGGTCCTCACGGGCAATTCGACCAGGTGGCTGGTGGGCTTGTTGTCCTCCTCGGTGGGGCCATCGGTCCGGGTGCTCCTCATGAGCGGGCGGGCGAACACGAGCGCCACCGCGCACTGGAGCAGGCCCGCCAGTACCAACGGCAACCGGAGCCCCCCGATCGTCGCCACGCCCCCCGCGGCCAGCGCCCCGACCGGCGCGGCGCCCCAGACGATGCCGCGCCAGGCGCTGCCGACCCGCCCCATCAAGTGGCTCGGGGTCAACCGCTGGCGGAGCGAGACCGCGACGACGGTGATCACGGTGACGGCGAGGCCCACCAGCGCGAAGGCGGGACCGGCCACGACCCAGCTGTGCGCCGAGGCCATGATCAGGTAGCCGACGCCGGAGACCACCGCCGCACCGAGGAGGGTGCGGGCGCTGCCGAAGCGCCGCACCCGGCCGTCCGCCAGGGCGCTCCCCAGGAGGCTCCCCACGGCGGCGGCGGCGAGGAACAGGCCATAGGCGCCTTCTCGCACCCCCCACTTGGTCGTGGCGAGCAGCACCAGGACACCGCCCTCCATGCCTTGGAAGAGGGAGAGACAGGCGACCATCAGGACGAGGACCCGCAGGCGCCGGTCGGCGAACAGGAGCCGGACCCCCTCCCACACCGAATTCGAGGTCTCTGCGGGTGCGGCGGCCTTCGAGCGGAAGTGCACGAAGGGGATGCACGACGCCACGAGGACGATGGCGTCTGCGAAGAACGGCGCCGACTGGCTCGCTGCGAAGAGCGTCGTTCCGGCCACCGGCCCTGCGAGATACTCCGCACCCGCCTCGGTGCCCGTCAGGACGCCGTTGGCGCGCTCGAGAGCATCGTCTTTGACGAGCTCGGGGACCATTGCTTGGAGGGACGAGTAATACGTCGCCCGCGCACCGGCGTTGACGAGCACGATGATGATCAGCAAGGCCAGCGTCATGTGGTCGGTCGCCACCAGGACCGCGGCCGCCAAGATCGCGGCCGCCCGCGAGATGTTCGCGAGAGCCATCACCGGACCGCGTTCGAACCGGTCCGCGAACGCACCGGCCGGCAGAGCAAGGAGAAGCCAGGGAAGACTGTCTGCTGCGACGACGGCGGAGACGGCCAGCGGATGTGGGTTGACGACCACCGCCAGAAGCGGCACGGCTCCGTAGACCATTCCGTCTCCGGAGCTGGCCAGGGTGAATCCGACCCAGAGCCGAGCGAAGGGGCGTCCGAGTCGTCGCCGGTGCCGCCCGCGACCACGGACTCTCATCTGTCTTTTGCCCTGCCCCCACGGTGAGCGCCACGCCCGTTGTCACCGACACCCGTCATTGCCGTGCTGTCCCCCCTGGCGCGAAACACGACGGGCGCCGCCCTCGCGAAAAACAAAAAATCGCTCAAGGCGGCGACCCGCCGTGCCGACACTCAGATCGCAACACTCCGTACTGATGCGAAATGGTGCGATAAAGGCTGTTCCATACGGCGCTTAGCCGTTGGATTCGTTCATCCACAACGAACCATTATCTCCCACCTCCTTCGATCACCATCGGTACTGGTGGGGGAATGTGAGGGCTGTACTCCGTGCTACCGGCGCCTTCCATTCCCCGCGCTCAATATTCTAGGCCTAAGTTGCAACCGGATTGCAACCAACATTTGCGCGTTCGTTGTGCCTACTGGCACAAGATGTGACCAATGGCCTCTCATAGCCTCCGGTCAGGGAAATTTCGTGCTCCGGGAGCGTGACGGACGGCCGGGCGTGTGAGGTGTCGGGACGACTCCGGCTCGTGGGGCGATGCCCACCCGATGCCGTGACTTCAGGCTCCACGACCCGGGCGGAGCGGAGTGACTACCAGCTCACCTGACGCCGGCGCCCCGCGAGAGCACCAGATAGTCCTGCTCGGACGCGACCTGGTTCGGTCGCAGGGGTGCGAACTCGAGGGAGGCGCCTTGCAGGAGCCACTGCTCGAGCTCCGCGGGTTTCTTCGGCTTGGACAGGTAGTACCCCTGGATCTGGTCGCATCCCGCGTCGGCCAGCATGGCGCACGTGACCTCGTCCTCGGCTCCTTCGGCCACGACACTGAGCCCGAGTGAGTGCGCCATGGCGATGGAGGAGCGAACGATGATCCGATTGCTCATCTCGTTGGGAAGGTTGGTGACGAAGGAGCGGTCGATCTTCAATTCCTGGACGGGGAGGCGGTGCAGATAGGCCAGCGACGAATAGCCGGTGCCGTAGTCGTCGATCCCGATACGGATCCCAAGGTCGGCGAGTTGGTCGAGCACCAGGGTCGCCTGTGTCAGATCGCTCATGACCTCCGTCTCGGTGACTTCGAGCGTCAGGACATCGGGAGGGAGGTCATGAGCCCGCAAGTGTCTCGAGACCCGGTCGACCAGGCTGCCGTCGGAGAGCTCGCGACCGGAGACGTTGATCGCCATGCCGATGTCGATCCCTGCCTGACGCCACTTCGCCAGCTGCCCACATGCCTCGGAGAGGACGAAGTCGCTGATCTGGCTGATCAGGCCCATCTGTTCGGCGATACCGATGAACTCCTCCGGAGGAATCGCTCCGTGGACGGGATGGTTCCATCGGGCCAGCGCCTCGACCTGGACGATGCTGCGAGATCGCACGTCGGCGATCGGCTGGTACATCACGCTCAGCTCCGTCTTGGTCTGCAGAGCGTGTGTCAACAGGCCGACGAGCATCAGCCAGCGGCGCATGCTCCGGTCGTGCTCGACCGAGTACACCTCGACCGTGCTCCGGCGTTCCTTGGCCAGGTACATGGCGATGTCCGCCCTCTGGAGGAGGATCGCCACGTCGTCACCGTGCTCGGGTGCGAGCGCGATGCCGGCGCTGGCCGTCACGGCGAGCGTCAGTCCGTCCATGTCGATGGGGCGGGACAGCTCGGCGTTGAGCTCGTTGACCATGGCAATCGCCTGCTCAGGGTCGGTCACGTTGGAGATGACGAGCGCGAACTCGTCCCCTCCGAGGCGAGCCACCGTGGCCTGGTCGCCCACCGCACGCAGCAGGCGTTCGGAGACCTCGCAGAGGAGACGGTCTCCGATCGTGTGGCCGAGCGTGTCGTTGACGTCCTTGAAGCGGTCGAGGTCCAACAGGACGATGGTCACGCCCGCGCTTTCGTTGAGTGCAGCGGTGGCCCGGGTGAGGAACAGCATGCGGTTGGGGAGACCCGTCAGCATGTCGTGGGTCGCCTGGTGGGACTTGCTGTCGACCTCGAACCGCAGCTCTTCGACGAGACGGGCGCGTTCGAGGTTGGCGCTGGCGTGTGCAACGAGGGCCTCGAAGAGGCGGAGATCGTCGTCGTCGAAGCCGTCGAGCTCTTCGTCGCGGTCCACGGCGACGATGGCTCCGATCGCCGTGTTCTCGTTCATGAGCGGTGCCACCAGTGCGTGGACATAACGCCCGGCGATCGGGTCGTAACTGCTCCTCAGCTGTGGCGACGACGTCGTGTGGCGCGACGCGTGGTTGCTCTCTATGGCCTCGGTGACGATCGACGACCTGTCGAGGTTGATCAGCTCGACCTCGGAGGGCCCATGGTCGTCCAAGGAAATCCGGCGCGGAATGCCCGACGGCTCGGCGAGCACGAGCTGGGCGCGGCGGGCGCGCATGACCGTGCAGACCTGATTCAGGACCTCCAGGCTCATGGACGAGGGTTCCAGGTTCGCGGTCCCCAGTGCCCGACTGAAGTCGTACAAGCGCTGGAGCGAGGCGAAACGGAGCGAGAGTCGTGTGTAGCCCCGGTACGCCGCAATGACCAGGGCGCCGACGAGAAGGACCGGCACCGTGGCCCACAGGTTCATCCAGGCCGCGTCGAAGACGATGATCGCGAGACAGACGCTGGCTGCCGTGATCATCGAGTGGACCAAGAGCTGGGGCCCGGTGCGCCTCTCGGAGGTGGCGTGGCCGAGCAGCCTCATCATGATCCAGACCAGCACGTACATGACGACGGCGAAGACGCACAGGGCGGCGACGGCCGCCGCCCAGCCCCAGGGGCTGATGGCACTGTGCGTTCGCAGGATCTCGCGGAAGACCACCTCCGCAATGGCCACGCCGAGTCCCCCTGCAGCAACGTTGAAGCAGGCCTTGTACGGGGGCTGCTTCACGAAGAAGACGACGGCAGCGGCGACGACGGAGGCCAGCACGAGGAGGGGGGGCGACAAGAAGACCAACCCGAGGAGCAACGGCACGTCCTCGAGCGCGACGAGATAGGTGTTGCCGCGGTGGTGCATCGACACGGGTGCCCACAGCACGGCCGCCCACACGACGGCAACCACCGCGCACATTGCGGGCTGGGGGATCAAGACCCGAACGGGTCCTGCTCCGTGGAGAGGGCCGCGGACCAGGAGTACGACCGTGACCAGCGCGAGCGTCGCCCCGTAGGCGTAGATCGCCGCGATCCTGACCCAGCTCAGCCGGGCGGGAGCGGGGGCGGTCGGCTCGGGGCCCGTTTCGACGACGTCCGGCACCGCGGCGGGGACGGCAGACGAGGGCCTGACGACGGCCTCCACCTCCGTTGCCTCGATTTCGTCCGACATTGGGCCCACCGATTTCGCGTGCGCACGGACGACCTCGACGCCGTCCGCGGGCACAGTCCCTGTATCGGCAGAACCTGACGGGCTCTTGAGATCGGCGGTTCAACGGGGGTTCAACAGGTGCCACCTGGACGTTCACCCGCGGCGAGGCTGTACGCCGTCGACCTCGCCTGGGCCCTTTGGCCCATGGTCGCGTCGGCGGCCGGATCAGGCTGCGGAAGGAGGGGCGAGAAGCGCCTTGCCCGCGGAGGCCCTATGTCCCGCCGGCGTAGACCGCGCCGGCCACGTTGGCGATGATCTGGTTGAGGGCCGGCTCGATGAGATTGTCCACCGCCGCCTCGGTGATGTGCACCCCGTCGGAGCCCCGGGCCAAGATGCCGTCCACCACCGTTGCGTAGTTGTGGCCGGGGTCGAGCACGGTGTAGAGGTCGTCGATCGACACGTAGGGGTACTGCGCGGCCACGGCGTCGACGATCTGGTTGTACGCGTCCACGAGGTTGTGCGGCGTGCCGTCGTTGAAGTAGGGCGAGGTGGAGAGGATCACCGCCCCGCCGTCGGAGTGGGCGATCTGGACCGCCTCGGCCAGGTTCGCCGCGACGTAGGCCGAGTAGGCGGCGTCGGCCAGCGTGGCGTAGCCCCCGTCGAACTGGCGGGCCTGCGTCTCCCAGTAGCCCGTCTGGATCACCGTGACGTCGGGGTGGAAGCGCGAGACCACCCACTGCAGCTGCGACGCCCACAGCGCGCACGCCCCCGGGCTGATGTAGGTCGTGGTCGGGTCGGGCCAGGGCATCGTCGGGGCGCCGTTCGTGTAGCCGCAGCCCGCTGCGGCCCCGTCGTCGATCGCGTAGGGCGGCGACGTCCCCGAGATGTAGTGGCCCTCGTAGAGGGAGAGGGAGTCGCCGGAGAACGCCACGCGCAGCCCTCCCTGGTGGGCGGCCTGGGCCCCCGGGGCGTCGTTGATGATCGTGACCACGGGCGGGATCGGGGCCGACAGCAGTTTGGGGAACAGGGGCGGGTAGAGGGGCGACTGCGCACTGCCCGAGAAACCGGCGTCGCCGAAGTCGAAGACACCGGCGTCCTGCCCGACCAGCCAGTACCCGTTGCCGTCGGGCGTCGTCGCCATGGCGACGATCGGCTCGTTCAGGGCGATCGCCCCCGTCGAGCCCAAGAACCCCGCGTCTCCGTAGGTGAAGATGCCGCCGTCGGAAGCCACGAGCCAGTAGCCGCCGCCGTCCGGCGTGGCGGCCATGCCGACGACGGGCTTGTTCAGGGCGATGGAGCCCGTCGAGCCCATGAACGCCGCGTCGCCGAAGGAGAAGATGCCGCCGTCGGACGCGACGAGCCAGTAGCCCCCGCCGTCCTTCGTGGCGGCCATCCCCACGATCGGCTTGTTGAGCGCCATGCTCCCCGTCGATCCCCAGAACCGGGCGTCCCCGTAGGTGAAGATGCCGCCGTCGGACGCGACCAGCCAATAACCCCCGCCGTCCGCGGTCGGGGCCATCCCCACGACCGGCCGGTTGAGCGGGAGGCCACCCGCCGAGCCCCAGAACGGTGCGCTGCCGAAGTCGAACACGCCGCCGTCGGAGGCGACGAGCCAGTAGCCGCCCTGCGGGTCGGCTGCCCCGCCCACGATGGGCTTCTCCAGGTTGAGCTCGAGGGTGTCGCCGTCGTACCCGGCGCCCCCGAAGGTCATGACCCCTCCGGCCGCGTCGACGATGGCGTAGGAGGAGTTCGTGGCCCGCGGGGCGCCGGCGGCGCCGGCCTTTCCACTCCCGGCGGTCCCTGGCGGTGGCGTGACCACGAGGACCGCGGCCGCGAGGAGCACGGCCAGGCCCACACCGGCACGGCGGACCGTCCGCCACGTCCACCCTTCCGTGCCCGGCATGAGGCCACGATCATAGGGAGCGTGGCGCGCCGCGCTTACGCGCCCCGGCTCAGAGGAGGCGCAGTTGCCGGGCGTCCCCGGCCGGCGGTTCGTCCGTCCGCTCGGGCGTGGGCGTCGCGGTCCGGTAGCGGTCCCGACCGGTCACGCCGCAGCGCAGGGCCGCCGACCGCACGATGTCCTCCACCCGCTCGCGCTCCGCGTCGCCCTGGTAGGCGCCGCGCCGGAAGCGTCCCCGATACAGGCGGACCAGGTCGGGCCGGGCGCCCTCGAGCCAGTCGAAGTAGTGGGCGCGCAGCGGGCCCCGCAGGTGCAGTGCCACCCCGTGGATGGAGACGGCGCCCGCCGCCGCGCACGCCTCGACCACTTGGCGCAGCTGCTCCTCGCCGTCCGACAGCCCGGGGAGCACCGGGGCGATCAGGGCCCCGCACGAGATGCCCATGGCCGTCAGGCGGCGCAGGGCCTCGATCCTGCGGTCCGGCGGGGGAGTGCCCGGCTCGGTCAGCGACCACACCGAGCGGTCGAGGGTGCCCACCGAGAAGCTGACCGACACGTCCGTCCGCTCCGACGCCGCGGCCAGCAGGGCGGCGTCGCGCAGGACCAGGGTCGACTTGGTGAGGATGCTGAACGGGTTGCGGGAGGCCGACAGCGTCTCGACGATGCCCTTCGTCAGGTGGTACTTGCCCTCGGCGTGCTGGTAGGGGTCGGTGTTGGTCCCCATCGCGATGGAGTCGCCGTTCCACCTCGGTGAGCGCAGCTCGGCGCGCAGGCGCTCCACGGCGTTCACCTTCACCACGATCTTGCGTTCGAAGTCCGTGCCGATGCCCAGCCCGAGGTAGTCGTGCGTCGGCCGGGCGAAGCAGTACACGCAGGCGTGGCTGCATCCTCGATACGGGTTGATCGTGTGGCGGAAGGGCACGAGGCTCTCCGGCGGGACGGTGTTGATGATGGTGCGCGCGTTGACGTGGAGGAACTCCATCCCTGCGTAGGCGCCCTTCCCGACGTGGCGCTCCGCCACCCGCTCGTCGGGGAAGAGCGTGCCGCCCTCCTCGCTCTCCGCCAGGGCCCAGCGCAGTGCCATCCGAGTTAGGATAACGAACATATGTTCGTAATTCAACGGGTGGGGTGTCCGCAAATACGACCAGGTCAGGCACTAATCTCAGCCTCACTGTGGTGACCAAGACCCGCGGAGGTGCCCCGGCGCGTGCGCCCTCGCGCGCCACCAGGAAGCCCGCCACGCGCGGCGAAGCCGGCCAAGCCGGTGCGGACGCCGTTCTGGCGGGTGCAGGCCCGCGACCTCTGGGCGGTCGGTCTGATCACGCTCGGCGTCCTGCTGGCGCTCGCGCTCTGGGGCCAGCAGCTCGGTCCCGTCGGCCACGGCACCGACACCGGGCTGGCGCTGCTCGCAGGCTTGGCCCGCGTCCTGCTGCCGCTGGTCGCGGCCGGGGCCGGCTTGGCGTTGCTGCTCGACCGCGGGGGACGGCGCGGCGACGAGGAGGAGGATGCCGAGGGCGCCGATCCGTGGCGGCTGGCCGTCGGCACCGTGCTCGGCCTGCTCGGCGTGTGCGGCCTCGCCGAGGTCGCCAAGGGCGCGCCGAAGCTCTCGGCTGGCCATTCGCTGCGCGATGCCGGTGGCTACCTCGGCGCCCTCGTCGGCCGTCCCCTCCATGCCGGGCTGGGCGCGGCCGGTGCGTCCGTCCTGCTGGTCGCGGTGGTGCTCGTGGCCGTCCTCATCGCGACGGGCGCCTCGCTGGCCTCGGTGGGCCGCTCGCTGCACGTCGCGGCGGCCGCGGCCGGGCGCACTGCGCGGTCGCTGTGGCACGGCAAGCCGTTCGTGATCGTCCCGGGCTCACTGGCGGACGACGCAGAGGAGGCGGCCTCCTCGGTGCCCCCGCCGGCCGTCCGGGAGGACACCGCCGACCTCGACGAGCCTCCGGACGACGACGAGCTCGACGCCGACATCGACATCCCGCTCGATCCGGAGCCGGCGCGGGTGGTGGCGTCGCCGCCGCTCGTTGCCACGGCGGCGCGTGCGCCGGGGGAGTGGGTCCTGCCCAGCCTGTCGCTGCTCCAGGCGTCCAAGAAGCTGCGCCAGGACCAGCGGCAGATCGATGCCGCCGGCGAGGAGCTGGTGCGGGCGCTCGCCGCGCACGGCGTCGAGACCCGGCTGGTGGGTTCCCGGGTGGGCCCGACCGTCACCCGCTACGAGATCGAGCTCGGGCCCGGCGTCAAGGTGGCCCGGGTCACCAGCCTCTCCAAGGACATCGCCTACGCCATGGCGTCACCGGACGTGCGGATCCTGGCCCCCATCCCCGGCAAGTCGGCCATCGGCGTCGAGGTGCCGAACCGCACCCGCCAGCTCGTCTCCCTGCGCGACATCCTCGAGTCGAAGGAGGCCAAGCCTTCCGACGCCTCCCACCCCCTGGAGGTGGCCATGGGCCGCGACATCGCGGGGCGCGCCGTGATGGCGAACCTGGCCGAGATGCCGCACATCCTGATCTCGGGCGCCACCGGCTCGGGGAAGTCGTCGTGCATGAATTCGATCATCACGTCCGTGCTCATGCGCGACACGCCGGAGCAGGTGAAGCTCATTCTGGTCGACCCCAAGCGCGTCGAGCTCGGCCAGTACGACGGGCTGCCGCATCTCCTCAACCCGGTCGTCGTCGACCCGAAGAAGGCGGCCAACGCGCTCTCCTGGGCGGTCAAGGAGATGGAGCGCCGCTACGACCTCCTGGCCGAGAACGGCGTCCGCGACATCACGGGCTACAACCAGCTGGTGGAGGAGGGGCTCATCACGCCGCCGCCGCCCTCGGCCAGGAGCGAGGTGCGCGCCGTGGCCGCCCGGGCGCTCGGCGAGGACCATCCCGCGGTGGACCAGGTCGATGCCGACGACGAGCCGGAGCCGCCGCAGCAGCTCCCCTTCATCCTCGTCGTGGTCGACGAGCTCAACGACCTCATGATGGTGGCCGCGCGCGACGTCGAGGACTCCATCGTGCGGATCGCCCAGATGGCGCGAGCGGTCGGCATCCACCTGGTCATCGCCACCCAGCGGCCTTCGGTCGACGTCATCACCGGGGTCATCAAGGCCAACATCCCGAGCCGCATGGCGTTCTCTGTCTCGTCCCTGGCCGACAGCCGGGTGATCCTCGACCAGCCCGGCGCCGAGCGGCTCATCGGCAAGGGCGACATGCTGCTCCTGACGGCGTCGTCGAACATCCCGCGCCGGCTGCAGGCCCCCTGGGTCTCGGAGGAGGAGGTGCGCGAGGTCGTCCGGCACTGGCGCGCACAGGGTGGGCAGTCCGAGGCCATCGTCGGGATTGAGGGGATCGACGACGGGCCGGCCGGGATGCCCGGCGTGGACGACGACGACGAGGAGCTGCTGGCCCAGGCCCGCGACCTCGTCGTGCGCTCGCAGCTCGGGTCGACCTCCATGCTGCAGCGGAAGCTGCGCGTCGGGTTCGCCCGCGCCGGGCGCCTCATGGACCTGCTCGAGAGGGCGGGCGTCGTGGGGCCGAGCGAGGGCTCCAAGGCACGGGCGGTCCTCATGACCCCCGAAGAGCTCGACGCGCTGAGCAGGAGGTGAGCCCGGACGACCCGGCGCCCCTCATGGTGGCGCCGTTCCGTCTCGACTCGCTGCACGAGCCGGCGCCCGCGCCGCCCGATCAGCGGGAGCACCGGCGCCATGCGGCGCGGTCGCGGCGCAGGCGACGGTCCCGGTTCCTTGTTGCGCTCGTCGTCGTCCTGCTCGTCCTCCTCGGGGGCGCGGGCGCCTTCGCGGGCGTGCGGCTCAGCGCGGCGGACCCGCCACCCGAGGTGACCGCCGTGGTGCCGCGGGCGGTCGCCGTCCCGGCGCGGTCGGTCACCCTCCCGTGGCCGGCAACGGGTCAGGCCGCGATCGCCATCCCCTCCATCGGAGTCGACGTGCCGTCGGGCGCCGAGCAGCCGGTGCCGGTGGCCAGCCTGACCAAGCTCATGACCGCCTACGTGATCCTGCGCGATCATCCGCTGACCGCGGACGAGACCGGTCCCACCATCACCGTCACCCAGGCCGACGTCGACGACTACGACCACGACACCGTCAACGACGATTCCAACGCGCAGGTGGTGGTGGGCGAGCAGCTCACGGAGCAGCAGGTGCTGGGCGGGCTCCTGGTGCACTCGGCCGACAACTATGCCGACCTGCTGGCCCGCTGGGATGCGGGGAGCACGACCGCCTTCGTCGCCAAGATGAACGCGGCCGCGGCCGCGCTGGGCATGGCCCACTCGCACTTCGACGACGCGAGCGGGATCAGCCCGGCGTCGGTGTCGACGGCGTCGGACGTGCTCAAGGTGGCGGGGCCCGACATGGCCAACCCGGTCGTCGCCGCCATCGTCCGCCACACGTCGGTCACGCTCCCGATCGCGGGGACCATTTCCACCTACACGCCGCTGATCGGCCTGCAGGGCATCATCGGCGTGAAGTCGGGCTACACCGCCGCCGCCGGCGGCTGTGACGTGTTGGGCGTCGTGCGCGAGGTGCACGGCCACCCCGTGCTGCTCCTGGCCGCCGTCACCGGGCAGACGGGGGTCGCGGTGCTCGCCCAGGCCGGCCTGCACGGGCTGGCGTTGGTGAACGCGGTCGCACCCCTCATCGGCACCACGCCGGTCATGCACGAAGGGCAGCTGATCGCGCACGTCAGCGAGGCCGGCCGCACCGTGGGGGCCGGCGCCGGCGCGTCGGCATCGTTGTTGACCTGGCCCGGGGTGACCGCGACCCCGGTCTTCCACCCGGCGGGCCACCTGAGCGACCAGGCGCGGCGGGGCGCCCGCGTCGGCACCGTCGAGGTGACCCTGGGGCTCCAGCGTGTGGCGGTGCCGGTGCGGCTCCAGCGGGACGTGCCGCGCCGCTCGCTCTGGCAGCGCCTGTTCTGACGGCCGGTAGCCTGATCCGGTGCGCGCCCGGGCCCCCGCCTCGTCGGCGAATCTCGGCCCGGGATTCGACACCCTTGCCGTGGCCCTCGACCTCTACGTGAGCGTCGAGGTCGAGCCGGCGCCCTCCCTGCGGGTGCGGAGCGTGGGGGAGGGGTCCGGCCTCTTCGACGACGCGTCGCACCTCGCCGCCCGCGTGGCGGCGGAGGTGCTCGGCCACGATCGCTTCGCGGTCACGGTGCGGTCGCAGATCCCGGTGGCCCGCGGGCTGGGCTCCTCGGCCGCCCTGGCGGCCGCGGCCGCGGCTGCGGCCGGCGCCGAGGACCCCTTCGCCGTCGCCGCCGCCCACGACGGCCATCCCGAGAACGCCGCCGCCAGCGTGTTCGGCGGACTCGTCGCCGCCACCACGGTGGGGGTGCGGCCGGTGCAGGCACCGCTGCCGCTGCACGGCGACCTGGCCTTCGTCGCGGTCGTCCCCGACCGCAACCTGGCCACCCCCGAGGCGCGCCGCGTGTTGCCGGAACAGCTCGACCGCGCCGACGCGGTCTTCAACCTCGGCCGCATGGGCCTCCTGCTGGCCGGGCTCGCCGACCCGCAGTTCCTGATCCCCGAGGCGGCCGACGATCGCATCCACCAGCCGGCCCGCACCACCCTCTTCCCCGAGGCACCCCAGCTGCTGCGTGCCCTGCTCGACGCGGGCGCGCTCGCCGCCAGCTGGTCGGGGGCGGGCCCGACGCTGGTCGGCGTGGTGCGCCGGGATGCGACGGCGACCGTCCGGATTGGGGCCGAGGCTGCGCTCGCGGCGTCCGGGATCCCCGGCCGCGTCCTCGTCCTCGAGGTGGACCGGCGCGGGCTGGTCTACGGCGACGAGGCCGAGGTGGCGCTGTAGCGCCGCGCCGTCAGCCGCCGAGCGCGCCGTCCAGCGTGGTGACGGCGCTCCGCAGTTGGGCGAGCGCGGTGCTGACGTCGAACGTGTTGCGCACCTGGTCGTAATTGGCCTGGGTGGGTTGCGCGTCGCCCAGGATCTCCAGGCTGTTGGCGAGTGTCTGCGCTGCGTTGCGGGCGGCCGTGAGGTCTGCCGGCGGCGCCGCGAAGCCGTGCCCGAGCTGCACGACGCGACCACGAGCGGCACCAACGGCACCAGCGCCCACCACGAGCGCCGGACGGTGCGGAGGCCCGCGCGGTTCACGGTCAGTATCTAGGCCGGTCCTTTCCTAGACTTCGCGTCGTGCCCCGCACCTACTTCATCCGTACCTTCGGGTGCCAGATGAACGAGCACGACTCGGAGCGGCTCGCCGGGCTGCTGGTGGCCGACGGCTTCGAACCCGCCGCCGCCATGGAGGACGCCGACGTGGTGGTGCTCAACACCTGCTGCATCCGGGAGAACGCGGACCAGCGCCTCTACGGCACCCTCGGGCGGTTGAAGGAGCTGGTCGACGCCAAGCCCGGGCTGCAGATCGCGGTGGGCGGGTGCCTCGCCCAGAAGGACCGTGCGCGCATCCAGGAGAAGGTCGGTTGGGTCGACGTGGTCTTCGGCACCCACAACCTGACGAGCGCGCCCGGGCTGCTCCGGCGGGCGAGGGCCGAGGGCCCGCTCATGGAGATCCTCGACGCGCCCCCGTCCGAGCCCGGTCCGGACGCGGCGCTCGGCCCGGCGGCGGTGCGCGAGCTGCCCTATGCGGCGTGGGTCAACATCCAGACCGGCTGCGACAACTCGTGCGCCTTCTGCATCGTGCCCTCGGTGCGCGGGCCCGAGGTCAGCCGGGCGCCCGGCGACGTCGTCGCCGAGGTGGAACTGCTTGCCCGCCGGGGCGTGACGGAGGTGACGCTGCTGGGGCAGAACGTGAACTCCTACGGGCGCGACCTCACGCGGCGGCGGCCGCTCTTCGCCGACCTCCTGCGCGCCCTCGGCGCGGTCGAAGGGATCGGGCGCCTCCGTTTCACGAGCCCGCACCCCAAGGACCTCCGCCCCGAGACGATCGAGGCCATGGCGACCACGCCGGAGGTCTGCGAGCAGCTCCACCTGCCGCTCCAGTCGGGCAGCGACCGGGTGCTGCGCGCCATGCGACGGGGGTACACGGCCCGGCGCTACCTCGACAAGCTGGCGGCGGCCCGGGCCGCCATCGACGACCTGGCCGTGACGACCGACGTCATCGTGGGGTTCCCGGGTGAGACGGAGGACGACTTCGAGGACACGCTGGCGGTCTGCGCCGAAGCCGGGTACGACTCCGCCTTCACCTTCATCTTCTCGCCCCGCCCGGGGACGCGAGCCGCGGCCATGGAGGCCGCCTTCGTCCCCCCCGACGTGATCGCCGAGCGCTTCGAGCGCCTCAAGGCGGTGGTCGACCGCTCCGCCCTGGCCCGCCACCGGGCCCGGGTCGGCCGCACCGAGGAGGTGCTCGTCGAGGGCGTGAGCCGCCGTGACGAGGCGATGCTCACCGGCCGCACCCGGCAGGGCAAGCTGGTCCACTTCCCGTCCGACGCTCCCGCCGGCACCCCGGCGCCGGGCGCGCTGGCCCGGGTCGCGGTGACCGCCGGGCACCCGCACCACCTCACCGGCCGGCTCGAGGAGGTGACGGCGCGGCCCCGGCATCGCGTGCGCATCCCGGTGGCGGGCGCTTGACCGCGGTCGCCCTCGTCGGCGTCACCGCCTCGGGCAAGTCGGAGCTGGCGCTCGGGGTCGCCCGGCGGCGGGGTGACTGCGAGATCGTCTCGGTCGACTCCATGTGCGTCTACCGCGGCATGGACATCGGGACCTCCAAGCCGGGCCACGAGGCCCGCGCCGCCGTGCCCCACCACCTCCTCGACCTGGTCGATCCGGAGGAGGAGTTCACCGTCACCCAGTTCCAGGCGGCGGCGCGGGAGGCACTGGAGGGCATCGGCCGGCGCGGGCGTCACGCGCTCCTCGTCGGGGGCACGGGGCTCTACCAGCGCGCCGTCGTCGACGACCTCGCCATCCCGGGCCGCTACCCCGAGGTCGCCGCTGCGCTGGAGGCCGAGCTGGACGAGGGTCGGGCCGGGACCGCGGACCTGCACGCCCGCCTCGCCGAGCTCGACCCGGCCGGCGCGGGGCGGATGGAGCCGACCAACCGCCGCCGGGTGGTCCGCGCGCTCGAGGTCACCCTCGGGGCGGGGCGCCCGTTCTCGGCCTTCGGCCCCGGGCTGGAGGCCTACCCCGCCACGGGCGTCGTCCAGGTGGGGTTGTCCCCGCCGGCCGGGGAAGTGGACCGGCGCATCGCCGAGCGCTTCACGGCGATGGTCGCCGCGGGCCTCGTGGACGAGGTCCGGGACCTGGCCGCCCGCCCGGAGGGGATCTCGCGCACCGCGCGCCAGGCGCTCGGCTACCGCGAGGTCCTGGCCCACGTGGAGGACGGCGCCCCGCTCGGCGAGTGCCTGGACGAGGCCGTGCGCCGCACCCGGCAGTTCGCCCGGCGCCAGGCCTCGTGGTTCCGCCGCGACCCGCGGATCGCCTGGGCCCGGGACCCCGGCGAGGCGGGGGACCTGCTCGAGCAGGCCCTCTCGGTGCACGCCTGAGCGGCGCCGCCTGCGAGAATGGTGGTGTGCACGCCACCAAGCACGAGGGGGCGGGGAACGACTTCCTCGTCGTCCTCGACCCCGACGACGCCATCAGGTTCTCGGTGGCCCAGGTGCGCCTGCTCGCCGACCGGCGCCGCGGCGTCGGTGCCGACGGGATCATCCGGGTCGGCCCGGGACGCGACGGCTGCGACCTCTCCATGCAGCTGCACAATGCGGACGGCAGCGAAGCGGAGATGAGCGGCAACGGCATGCGCTGCCTCGCCCAGGCGGCGGTCGATGCGGGCCTCGTGTCCCCGCCGCGCTTCAGCGTGGCCACGGCGGGCGGCGCCCGCACCGTGGAGTACTTCCCCGGAGACGCACCGGGCTGGGCGAAGGCCAGGGTCGACATGGGTCCGGCCACGCTCGGGCCCGACCAGCCCCAGGAGTTCGACGACCGCCGCGCCCGGACCGTCGACGTGGGCAACCCGCACCTGGTCCTGCTGGGCCCGGACACCGCCGGCGTCGACATCGCCGAGCTCGGACCCAAGCTCCAGGCCGCCTTCGACGGTGGCATCAACGTCGAGTGGATCACGGTCGTGCGCGACGTCGAGGGGTCACTGCTCGATTTCCGGGTCTGGGAGCGAGGGGTCGGCGAGACGCTGGCCTGCGGCACGGGCAGCGTCGCCGCGGCGGCCGCGGCCCGCAGCTGGGGCGCCGTGCCGGCCGAGGGCGCCGTGCGCGTGCGCAATCCGGGCGGGACGCTCGAGGTGACCCTGGGGGACGGCGAGCAGGCGACCACGCACCTGGCCGGACCGGTGCGCAAGGTGGCCGACGTCGACATCCATCCCGGGATGCTCTCTTGAGCAACGTGCTGCCCGGGACGCTCATTGAGCGGACCTTCCGGGAGCGCATCATCCTCGTCGGGGTGGTGTTCCCCGGTCTGACGACGGAGCTCGTCGAGCAGGAGCTGGACGAGCTCGCGCAGCTGGTGCACAGCGCGGGGGCCGACGTCGTGGGGCGCGTCGTCCAGCGGCGGGACGCACCCGACCCCGCCACCTTCGTGGGCCGGGGCAAGGCGGAGGAGATCGCCGAGCTCAGCCGCAGCCTCGATGCCGACACCGTCGTCTTCGACGACGAGTTGACGCCCGCCCAGCACCGTAACCTCGAGAAGTTGTTCGGCCGCACCGCCATCGACCGGACCGCGGTGATCCTCGACATCTTCGCCCAGAACGCGCGCAGCCCCGAAGGCAAGGCGCAGGTCGAGCTCGCGCTGCTGCGCTACCGCCTGCCGCGGCTGCGGGGCCGGGGCACCTCGCTCAGCCAGCAGGCCGGCGGCATCGGCACCCGGGGTCCCGGTGAGACGCAGCTCGAGGTGGACCGCCGCCGGCTCGTCCGGCGGATGCACCGGCTCGAGGCCGACCTGCGCGACGTCGAGCGCACGCGCTCGCTGCAGCGGCGGAGCCGGGCCCGCGGCCGCCAGCGCGAGCTCGCACTGGTGGGCTACACGAACGCCGGGAAGTCGACGCTGCTCAACCGCCTGACCGATGCCGGGGTCCCGGCCGAGGACCGGCTCTTCGTCACGCTCGACCCCCGCACCCGCCAGCTGTCGCTGCCGGGGGGCGAGACCGTCCTCGTGACGGACACCGTCGGCTTCGTGCGCAAGCTCCCCCACGAGCTGGTGGAGGCGTTCCGCTCCACCCTGGACTCGGTGCGCCTGGCCGACCTGGTCGTCCACGTGGTCGACGGCACGGCGGCGAACGCCGAGGCCCAGATGGCGGCGGTGCGGGAGGTGCTGGGCGAGATCGGCGCCGCCGACGTGCCCGAGCTGGTGGTCGTGAACAAGGCGGACGCCGCGCCGGAGTCGGCCAAGGCGCTGGCGCACGCCACCGAGGGATCCGTCCTCCTCTCGGCCCGGACGGGCGAGGGCGTCGACGACCTCCTGCGTGTCCTGGGTGACCGGTTGCGTGGATCCGACCGGGTCGTGCAGCTCGTCGTGCCCTGGTCGCGCGGCGACATCCTGGCCGCCATCCACCGGGAGGGAGAGGTGGTGGGCCAGAGCGACGGTGAGGAGTCGGCCACGTTGCAGGTGGTGCTCGACGACGTGGGCCGGGCCCGCTTCGCGGCGTTCGTGGCGGCGCCGTGACCTTCACCCTGCCGCCCTATCCCTACGACCGGCTGGCGGGGCTGGCCAAGCTCGCCGACGAGCACGACGGTGGCATGGTCGACTGCTCCATCGGGACGCCGTGCGACCCGCCGCTGCGCGCCGTCGTCGATGCGCTCGCGTCGTCGGGCACCGAGCGCGGCTACCCCGCGTCCGCCGGCAGCGCCCAGCTGCGAGAAGCGGCGGCGGCCTGGCTGGCGCGCCGCTTCGGCCTCCCCGACGTCCCGCCCTCGTCGGTCGCCGCCTGCGTGGGGACCAAGGAGCTGGTCGCCTCGGTGCCGCACGTGCTGCGGTTGCGCGAGCCGCGCCGGGACACGGTGCTCTACCCGGCGGTGTCCTACCCGACCTATGCCATGGGGGCCGAGCTCGCGGGGTGCCGCGCCGTCCCCGTCCCGCCGCCGCCCGGTCGGGCCGGGGGCCTCGACCTCGACGCGGTCGCGTCCTCCGATGCCGAGCGCGCGCTCGTGCTGTGGTCGAACTCGCCGTCGAACCCGACCGGCGGGCTGGGTGACCTGGCGGCGGAGGCCGCCTGGGGCCGCGCCCGTGGCATCCCCGTCTTCTCGGACGAGTGCTACGCCGAGTTCACCTGGGACGGCCCACCGCGCTCCGTGCTGCAGCACGGGCCCGAGGGCGTGGTGGCCGTGCACTCCCTCTCCAAGCGCTCCAACCTGGCCGGCGTGCGGGTGGGCTTCTACGCCGGGGACGGCGAGCTCGTCGAATTCCTGCGGGCCGTGCGCCAGCACGCCGGGCTCATGGTGCCCGGACCCGCCCAGGCCGCCGGCGTCGCCGCCCTCGCCGACGACGGGCACGTGGAGGCCCAGCGGGCGCGCTACCGCGAGCGCCTCGGCTACCTGGGTGGCGTCCTCGGTGGCTACGGCTGCCCGGTCGCGCCGCCCGAAGGCGGCTTCTACCTCTGGGTTCCGGTGCCGGCCGGCCGCTGGCCCGATGCGTGGGCCATGGCCGAGGCGCTGGCCACCGACGGGGGGCTCCTGGTCAGCCCGGGCGACCTCTACGGTGAGGGGGGTGCCGGGCACGTGCGCGTGGCGCTCGTGCAGCCCATGGAGCGGCTGACGCTGGTGGGGGAGCGCCTCGCTAGGGTGAGCCATGGCTGATCTCCAGGCGAGCGTCGAGGAGCTGTGGGAGCGCCGTGGCGAGCTCTCGCCGGCCGACACCGACGCGGCGAGGCTCGTCGAGGAGGCCATCGACCTGCTCGACACGGGCCAGGCCCGCGTCGCCGAGGTCGATCCCGCCACCGACGACGTCGTCGTCCACGAATGGCTCAAGAAGTCGATCCTCCTGCTGTTCTCCCTGCGGGGCATGGAGACGATCGAGCTCGGGCCCTTCGAGTACGCCGACAAGCTCCCGCTCAAGCACGGTTTCGCCGAAGCCGGGGTCCGGGCGCTGCCCGGCGCGTCGGCCCGCTGGGGTTCGTTCCTCGGTCGGGGCGTCGTCCTGATGCCCTCCTACGTGAACATCGGCGCCTGGGTCGGTGCCGGCTCCATGGTCGACACGTGGGCCACGGTGGCCTCCTGCGCGCAGATCGGGGAACGGGTCCACCTGGCCGGCGGGGTCGGCATCGGCGGCGTGCTCGAGCCGCCCAACGCCGTGCCCGTCGTGGTCGAGGACGACGCGTTCGTCGGCAGCCGCTGCATGGTCACCGGCGGCGCGCGCATCGGCAAGGGCTCGGTGCTCGGCGCCGGGAGCTTCCTCGACCCCTCCATCCCGGTCATCGACGCGGACACCGGCGAGGAGATCTCGCGCGGGGTGGTGCCGCCGTGGTGCGTCGCCATCAGGGCCAGCCGCCGGCGTGAGTACCCCGGCGGGGAGTTCTTCGTGCCCTGCGTGCTCGTGATCAAGCGGCTCAGCGAGGGGGAGCGCCACGACAAGGCGCAGCTGACTCAGGTCCTCCGGGACCACGGCGCCTCCACCTGATCCGGTGGGCGACCTGCTCACGGCCACCGGCGATCTCATGGCCGTGCCGTCGCTGAGCGGCCGGGAGGGCCCGCTGGCCGACCTGGTGGAGGCCTCGCTGGCGGCGTGCACCTGGCTGGGGGTCGAGCGGGTGGGCGACAACGTGGTCGCCCGCACCGCGCTCGGCCGGGGCCAGCGCCTGGTGCTGGCAGGTCACCTCGACACCGTCGCACCAGTCGACAACGACGGGCCGAGGCTCGACGGCGACACGCTGTGGGGGGTGGGGGCGTCGGACATGAAGGGTGGCCTCGCCGTGATGCTCGACCTGGCGACCACCGTGCGCGAGCCGGCGGTCGACGTCACGTGGTGCTTCTACGCGCGGGAGGAGATCGGCCGCGACGAGAGCGGCCTGCTCGAGCTGTGGCAGCACGAGCCCGCATTGTTGGCCGGAGACGCCGCGGTGCTCGGCGAGCCGACGAGCGCACTGGTCGAGGCCGGCTGCCAGGGGACGATGCGCGTGCGCATCACCCTGCGCGGCGTGCGGGCCCACACGGCGCGCCCGTTCACCGGCCGCAACGCGATCCACCGGCTGGCGCCGTTGCTCGAGCGCGTCGCCACCTGGGGGGGACGCGAGGTCGTCCTCGACGGCTGCACCTACGCGGAGCAGCTCCAGGTGGTGGCGGTCGAGGGCGGCATCGCCGGCAACGTCGTCCCCGACGAGGCGCGGGTGGCGCTGAATCTCCGCTACGCGCCCGATCGGCGCCGGGCCGAGGCGGAGGCCTTCCTCCACGAGCTGCTCGACCCGACCCTGGAGCTGGGCGCCGGCGACACCTGGGAAGTGCTCGACGCCGGTGACGGTGCCCCGCCGTCCCTCGGGCACCCCTTGCTCAAGTCCCTGGTCGAGAGAAGCGGGTCGGCGCCGCGGGCGAAGGTGGGCTGGACCGACGTCGCGTCGTTCTGGGAGCACGGCGTCCCGGCGGCGAACTTCGGCCCCGGTGATCCCCTGCTGGCGCACCATCCCGACGAGCGCGTCACCCGGGACCAGCTCGAGCGGGCCCGCACGGTCCTGCGGGCCGTCATCGGCTGATCGGGGCTCGCCCCTGCGGTCAGCCCTCTTCGAGCGGGCCTCCGTAGCGCTCTCCCAGCATGTTGCGGACGGCGTTCTCCAGGATCTTCGCCGACTTCTTCGAGCGAGCCTCCAGGCGGAGCGGCTTGGGTGCGTCGGTGAAGACGTCGATGGAGAAGACGGTCGAGTCGAGCGCGCTCCTCATCCGGGGGCGCAGGAACTCCAAGACCCGATTCTTCGGTCGCGCGCCACGGATGCGGTCGACGGGGACCCACCGGGCTCCGCGCTCCTCGGAAAGCGCCCGCTGCGGATCGATGGAGTGGAGTTCGTCGAGCCGGGCCTTCTGGCTCGCCGCGCCGCGCCTCGCCACGTCTGACGGGAGCAGGAGAAGACCGTCGGTACGGACCACGAGATCCGTCTTGACGCCGCGCTCCATGAGGGCGGTCAGCGCCGCCAGCCAGCGGGGGTCGTCCTTCGAGTCCCCGCGCTGCATGGTCCCGCCCATCGGAATTCTGAGCTGGCCGGGTACGTTTTCGTCGACGAGCGCGGTGAGTGACTCCCCGTGCAGCCAATTCCAGGGGATCACGCCGACGAAGATGCCGTCCCGTCCGAGCAGTGACCGTTCCCCGTTGTCCCAGGTGAAACATGCTTCGGCACGATCCCAACGAACGGTCCGGCGGTGGGTGTCGTCGTGGATCCAGGTGACTCCCTCCTCCCCGATGACGAGCTCACCGGTCTCACGGTCCAGGAGCGGTCGGTAGCAGCCTCCTGCGATCTGTTCCGACGACCAGGCCTCGAGCTCGTTCCAGCCGAGCGTGGCGGCATCGAGGGTGGACGGCCCGACCGCGACGAGGGTCGGCCGCGCGTCGGCGACGGCTTGCTGCACCTCCCCGACGGTCAGATCGTAGAACTCGGCGTCGATGTCCTCGATCGACCGGTCCGCCAGCCCGAGGAGATGTCGCTCGGCGAGGGAGTCCATGTCGCCGAGGATGGTGGTGGGGTCGGCATCGACGAGCCGGCGTTGGGCCTTGAGTGCGTCGAGCTCTGCAGCCGAAGGCCCGTCTTCGGCCAGCTCGGACACGACGGCGTCCAGGGCGCGCAGGATCTCAGGTGCCGCATCGTCGGCTCCGTCCGCCGCCAGGTGGTCGACCGCGCGGTCACGACCGATCCGGAGCCGGGTGTAGTCGACGGAGTAGCTGACGGCATCGCGGATCCGGAGGCGGTCGAACGCTCGCTGGCGAGCGACCATCATGCCCGTCAGGGGTGCCGGATGCAGTGACGAGAGCACGGACACGGAAATGGTCGAGGTGTTCTCCCCGACGTAGGCGCGCGGCTTCGAGAGGAGGGGCGGCAGATCCTTCCGAGGTTCGGGGCCACCTGCCGGGAGACTGCCGAGCGAGAGATCCGGCGGCACGGGTCCGCTCAGCCACAGGACGGCGTTCCGGGCGTTGAACTTCTGCTGCGCCCACGCCGTGACCTCGTCGGCGGTGAGCCGCTTGAGCCCGTGCTCCGGCCAATCCAGCAGGCCGGGACCCAGTGGGCCGAACCGGCAGGAGAGGTCACTCCCCAGCGATGTGCGAGTGCGGCGCCCGGCCTCCAGCTGCAGGACCCGCCGCTCCGCCTCGAGGCGGCCGGTGTCGAGCTGGCTCAGGCTGCTGGTCAGCGCGGTCACGAAGGCACTGACCTGGCCGATCTCGCCCATGACGGTGAACCGGGTGCAGACCGAGCCCACCTGGCCGTTCCACGGGAAGCTCAGGTCGGCCAGGGGAACCAGGGCGAGGTGCTCGACCAGATGCGTGATGCCGGACGTGGCGAGCGACTCTTCGACGGTCCCGACCCCGAACATCAGGCAGGCGCGCAGGGGGCCGTCGACCGGGCCGCGGGACGGCGACAGCGTCAGGACGCCGTCGACCTCGTCACGGCGGACACTGCCCGAACTGCCGGGCGCCTCAGAAGACATGCCCAACTCTAGGGGCGCGGGACCCGGCGTTCCGAACGGAGTTCGGAACGGTTCTGCGTGCTACGCGGAGAGACGTGCCACCGCGCGCGTGAGGAGGTGAAGGTCTCCCTGTCCCGGCAGCCGGTCGACGCGTCGGTCGATGCGCTCAAGGACCTCGGCTCCCTTCTCACCGTGGAACAGGTACTTGACGAGGAAGCCGACCTCTCTGTTCGGCATGACGCCGGAGCCCACCGGGCGCCACCAGTGCGACAGCGCGAGGCGCGTCATCCTTTGCGCCTTCGGGCTGTCGTGCAGTCGGCGGGTGGCCTCGGAGGCATAGAAGTCGATGTGCGTCCCCTCCTGTTTCATGATGCGCCGCAGCAGCTCGCGCAACGTCGGGTGGCCGGCCGTCTCGGACAGTCGGGCGTACCCCGCCTGGGTCGTCCACTCGTTGATGGCGCCCCACGTCATGTGGAGGGCGACGAAGGCCCGGCCGGCGAACGCAGCGGAGCCGATCGTGCTGAGGGTCGTCAGAGCCTGCCGCCTCCGGTGGCCGTGGCGCAGCGCCGCGATGCGCGGGGCACCCGCCTCCTCCCCGTGGGCCTCGAGCACCTGGGCGATGGCCTCCCCGTGCCACATCTCCTCGAAGACCCAGCACGACAGGAAGGACGTGATCACCGGGTCCTGGTGGGCCGGCGTGAGGAGCAGGTCGCGCAGATAGCACACGGTGTGGTGCTCGACGTCGTGCATGTAGCGCAGCGAGCGCAGGGCATCGGGCGCCAGCGGGTGGTCCCGGAAGTCATCGAAGTCGATCCCTCCGAGGTCCAACCGCCCTGCTCGGGACTTGTAGGAGTCGATGGTCGTGCGCATACGGCCTACTATCCGGAGCACAGGCGACGCCCGGATGGGCGGAACTCGGACATCCACCGAGGGAGGCGGGCCCGAACAGGTCGAAGATGCGGCAGATCGACGAACTCAGCGATGCCCAGCTCGTCACCTCTATCGCACGGTACAGCGAGGTGGCTTTGGCGGAGGCCTACCGGCGGCACGGCGGTGCCGTGTTCGGCCTTGCCCGGCGGGTCCTCCAGAACGCCACGGAGGCGGAGGACGTCGCCCAGGAGGTCTTCCTACGGCTGTGGAACGAGCCGGACCGCTTCGACCCCACCCGGGGCTCGCTGCGTTCCTTCCTTCTCGCCCAGGCGCACGGCAGGGCCGTCGACGCCATCCGCTCCTCGAACTCGCGACGGGCCCGCGAGTCCCGCGACGCCATACGGACCGCCCAGGCCGCCTACGACATGCAGCACGAGGTCTGGGACCTCGCCGTCGCGGACCAGGTCGCCCACGCCATGGGGGAGCTGCCCGAGGAGGAACGCCGGGCGATCGAGTTGGCCTACTTCGACGGGCGGACCTACCGCGAGGTGGCCCTGCTCCTCGACCAGCCCGAGGGGACGGTCAAGAGTCGGATCCGCAACGGCATGCGGCGCATGCGTGCCGTGCTCGCCGACGCCGGGATCCGCGGAGCGGACGCGTGATGTCACACGAGGAAGCGGGCGAGCTCCTGGGGGCCTACGCGCTCGACGCCGTCGACGGCGACGAGCGCGTGGACCTCGAGACCCACCTGACCACGTGCCCGCGTTGCCGCGCCGAGCTCGACAGCCTGCGCGAGGTGGCGGCTGCCATCGGGAACTCGGTGGAGCCCCTGCCCGAGGGGCTGTGGTCGAGTATCGCCAGCCGGCTCCCCGAGCGGCCGGGCGAGGAGGCACCGCCGACGATGCCGCGGCTCGGCCCCGAGCCCCCGTCCCCGTTCCGGCCGGCGCCCGACCGCCGGCAACGTGGCCGGCGCACCGCGACGGCCACCCTCGGCGCAATCGCGGTCGCCGCCGCCGCGGTCGCCGTCGTGCTCGGCATCGGGCTGGTGCGCGCCGACAACAAGGTCTCGGGCCTCCAGGCGACGGCATCCGGCCAGGGGTCCACCGTCACCGCCGCGCTCCACACGCCCGGACATCGGCTGGTCGACCTGGAGACGACCTCACGCGACGAGCTGGCGCAGTTCGTCGTCGTACCCGACGGGCGGGGGTACCTCGTGTCCTCGAAGCTGCCGGCGCTGCACGCGAGCCAGACCTACCAGTTGTGGGGGATCGTGGGAAGCCGGCCGGTCTCCCTCGGGCTCCTCGGTCGGTCGCCGAGCCAGGCCGTCTTCACCATGGCGGGGGCACGGAGGCCGTCGCGCCTCAGCATCACCGCCGAACCCTCCGGGGGCTCGGTCGTCCCCACCGGCCCGATCCTCGCCACGGGAACTGTCTGACGCCTCGGCGCAGCTGTTAGTTTCGCTCCTCATGCCAGAGGAAGACGCACCGAAGCAGCGCCGTCCCATTGAGGTCGGCGCGGAGGCCGAGCCGGTCAAGCTCGGCTCCATCCTGTTGACGCTCGTCGAGCCCCACCGGGGGCACGAGGTCGCCTACAACCGCTGGTACGAACGGGACCACTTCTACTCGGGATGCATGGTCGGTCCCTACAACTTCGCCGGCCGGCGCTTCGTCGCCACGGCCGACCTCAAGGCCCTGCGCGACCCGGACCCGTCCGCCGTCACGGGCGAGCCCGGCCGCGGCTCCTACGTCGCCCTCTACTGGGTGCTCGACGGGTACTTCGACGTGTGGAACAAGTGGGCGCTGCGCCAGGTCAACGCGCTCCATGCGGCGGGGCGCATGTTCGCCGAGCGCGACCACGTGCACACGCTCCTGTACCACTTCCAATGGGAGCACCGGCGGGACCCCGACGGCGTCCCCGTGGAGCTGGCGCTCGACCATCCCTACCGGGGCCTGGTGGTGGACTTCATCGACCGGGACGAGTCGGTGACGAACGAGGAGCTGTGGTCGTGGTTGCGCACCGAGCACCTGCCCGGATTGTTGCCCGGGACCGACGCCGACCTGGTGGCCGCGTTCACCCCGATCGCCCTCGAGGTCGATGCGCCCGGCGACGTCCCCCGCGAGGCCGCGAGGGACAACCGCACGGTTCTGTTGTGGTTCCTCAACACACCGCCCGAGGTGGCGTGGGAGCCGGTCATCGTGGAGCACCGGCGCCGCCTGGAGGAGGCGGGGAAGGGCACGGTCGTGGCCGCCCTCCCGTTCATCCCGACCATCCCGGGCACCGACACCTACACCGACAAGCTCTGGGCCGATTAGCCGTCAGCCCCCCGCCAGGATCTCGACGTGGGGGATGACGAACACGGCGTCGGGTGACTCGGCCCAGCGCAAGAAGGAGACGGCGATCGCCTCGAGCTCCTCGGTGTCGCTGAGCTCGTATTCGAGGGCCTGCTCGGCGAAGCGCGAATAGCGCACCCTGTCGGCCCACAGCGCGCCCCACCAGGCCCGTGCCTCCGGGTCGGCGTACGTCCACGTGGAGCTCGACACCGTGACGTCGCCGAAGCCGGCCGCGTGGGCGTGGCCGAGCAGGCGGGGCCCGATGCGGGCATCGTGGCCGTTGCGCTCGGTCACCGCCAGGTACAGCTCGAGCCAGCGGTCCAGCATGCGGTCCTCGGGGGCCCAGGTGAAGGCCCCGTAGTCCGAGTCGCGCGCGGCGAGCAGGCCGCCGGGCCGCAACACCCGGCGCAGCTCCACCAGCGCGGCGACCGGGTCGGCGAGATGCTGCAGCACCTGATGCAGGTGGATCACGTCGAAGGAGGCGTCGGGATAGCCCACGGCGAAGAGGTCGCCCACCTCGAAGCGCAGGTTCTCCAGGCCGAGCCCGCGGGCGTGCTCCCGGGCGAGGGCCACCACGTCGGCTTCGGCGTCGAGCCCGACCGTCTCGCCGGGAGCGACCAGGAGGGCCAGTTCGGCCGTGATCGTCCCGGGTCCGCAGCCCACGTCGAGCAGCGACTGGCCGGACCGCAGGTGGGGGAGCAGGTAGGCCGCGGAATTCTCGGCCGTGCGCCAGGTGTGGCTGCGCAGCACCGACTCGTGGTGCCCGTGCGTGTAGGTCATGCGTACATTGTGGCGTGCCCGAATTGCCCGAGATGCAGGCGCTCTCCGAGCGGCTCGACGCGCTCCTGGCCGGGGCGGTGCTCGAGCGCGCCGACCTCCTGGGCTTCTCCTCGCTCAAGACGTACGCCCCGCCGGTCGACGCGCTCTACGGCCGGCGGCTGGTGTCGGTCCGCCGCCGGGCCAAGTACCTCGTCTGGGCCTTCGAGGACGGCAACCGGATCGTGCTCCACCTCTCCCAGGCCGGCCGCCTCGACGTCGAGGAGCCACCGAAGAAGACCAAGCCCCGCGGCTCGGTGGCCCGCTTCACCTTCACCGACGCGGGCGACGACGGCTCGACCGTGGCCGTGCTCGTCCGCGAGCACGGGACCCAGCGCAAGGCGTCGTGGTGGGTGCTCCCGCCCGACGACGACGGGCCCCTGGAGGGCCTCGGCCCCGAGCCGGGCAGCGCCGAGTTCGCCGCGTTCATCCGCACGAGCGACTCCAACCGCCACCTGACCACCGACCTGCGCGACCAGCGTGTCGTCTCGGGCATCGGGCGTGGCTGGGGTGACGACATCCTGCACCGGGCCAAGCTCTCGCCGTTCACCCCGTTGCGCTCCCTCAGCCCGGCGCAGCGCGAGGACCTGCTCACCGCGGCGACCGACGTGCTGGCCGAGGCCCTCGAGCTCGAGCGTCGACGACCCGGCGGCCTCTCGGAGGCCAAGCTGGGCGGGCGCTTCGCCGTGCACGGGCGCTTCGGCCAGCCCTGCCCCACCCCGGGATGCTCCGACACGCTGGCGCGGGTGTCGTTCGAGTCCTACGAGATGACCTACTGCCCGACGTGCCAGACGGGTGGCAAGGTGCTGGCCGACCGGCGTCTCTCGCGCCTCTTGAAGTAGCCGGCACCGAGCGACGAGAGCGCTTGCGATGAGGAGTCGGTCGCTTTACCGTGGCTCGATGACCGAGATCGACGAGCGATACCAGCGCATTACAGGCGAGTTCACTGCCCGTGTCCGCGCAGTGCCTTTGGGCGCGTGGGACAATCCGTCACCCTGCGAGGGCTGGACAGCTCGTGATGTCGTCGGACATCTCACCAGTTGGATCCCCGGATTCTTCGGCGCCAACGGCCTGGAGTTTCCACCGGCGCCGTCTGTCCAGGATGATCCCGTTGCCGCCTGGGAGACGGTGCAGGCGACGGTCGCCGAGGCACTCACTGATCCGGCGCTCGCCGCAAGGACCGTCGAGACCCCGTTCAGCACGCAGTCACTGGCTGAGACCGTCGACATGATCGTCACCGGGGACGTCTTCACGCATACGTGGGATCTCGCCCGCGCAACCGGGCAGGACGAGACGCTCGACCCCGGTCAGCTCCAACTGATGATCGCTGGCATAGGGGCAATCCCGGAGGAGGCCCTGCGGGCCGACGGCATGTTCGGCCCGCCGATCGAGGTCTCCGCCGACGCCGACGACCAGACCACGTTCCTCGCCTATTTCGGTCGGCGAGCGTAGCTGCGAGCAGGCGATCGGGGCGACCCCCGGTACTACATTCTCGAAAAGTGGTTGCAAACCACGAGCGGAAGGAGCGCCGTGCTGAGGCAGGTCGCGGAGGGTGTGCTGATCCACCAGAGCGAGTTCGTGCAGAGCAACGCCGTTGTCGTGCAGGGCCGGGCTGGTGTGTTGCTCATCGACCCCGGGGTGCACGGCCACGAAATGGCCTGCCTCGCGAACGACCTGTCCGAGTTGGGTCAGCCCGTGGTGACAGGATTTTCGACGCATCCTCATTGGGATCACCTGCTCTGGGACGACAGGCTGGGCGCGGCGCCCCGTTTAGGCACGGCGCGCTGCGCCGCCAATGCACGAGACCAACTGTCGGACGGGGTTGCGCAGGTCGCGCAGAGCGGCGGCATCCCCGAGCAGGTACCGCTGGACCTGCTCGGCCTCATAACCGGCCTGCCCGCCGAGATGGCGCAGATTCCCTGGGATGGCCCTCGAGTCCGAATTATCGAGCATCAGGCGCATGCCAGGGGCCATGCGGCGCTGTTGATTGAGGAACGCGGGGTTCTCGTCGCGGGCGACATGCTCTCCGATGTCTTGATTCCGTTGCTCGATCTGAACGACACCGCCGACCCGATCGGGGACTATCTTGCCGCGCTGCGGCTGCTCGAGGGCGTGGCGGGCGAGGTCGATGTCTTCGTTCCCGGCCACGGGTCCATCGGCGGCGCTGATCAGGTACGTGCGCGGATCGACCAGGATCGGGCGTACGTGCACGGCCTGCGGGACGCCGATGTTCTCAGCGACCCGCGCCTCTCGGCCACGTACGGCAAGGATTGGCTGCCTGGCGTGCATGAACGGCAACTCCGGGGCCTCGCCGAAAGAAGCGAGCGCGACGGGACGCCCGGCTGGCGACCCCCTGCCTCCGAATGAATCCCGCGCCGCCGTCGCCGGGGGCGCGACCTCAGTTGAGCTGCCGCACCACGGTGACGACCTTGCCGAAGATCGTCACGTCGTCGGGGCCCTCGAAGACCATCGGCTCGTAGGCGGCGTTGGCCGGCAGGAGCACGACCTGGCCGTTCTTGCGGCTGAACGTCTTGACCGTCGCCTCCCCGTCGGGGATGCCGGCCACGACCACGTCGCCGTTCTCCGCCTCGGGCTGCTGGCGCACCACCACGTAATCGCCGTCGTAGATCCCGGCCTCGATCATGGAGTCCCCGCGCACGCGCAGCATGAACGAGGGCCCGTTGCCGGTGAACTGGGCCGGCATGGGGAGGAGCTCCTCCACGTTCTCCTCGGCCATCACGCCGGTGCCGGCGGCGACGTCGCCCACGAGCGGCACGTTGTGCACCGCCGACACGCTGAGCCGTGAGGTCGTGTCGGGGTCGAAGTGGACCTGGATGGCCCGCGGTTTGCTGGGGTCCCGCGACAGGTAGCCCTCGCGCTGGAGGACGGCGAGGTGGTTGTGCACGGTGGCGGAGGAGGCCAGCCCGACCGCCTCGCCGATCTCGCGCACCGAGGGCGGGTAGCCGCGCTCGCGCTGGCTGTCGGCGATGAAGTTGAGGATCTGCAGCCGCTTCCCGCTCAAGACCTCGGCCATCGGCGTCTCCTTGTTCTCATGTCGTGCTTCTCATGTCGTGCTACTTCATGTCGTGGTGCCCACCCCGGCCGTTCCGCCGGGCCCCTCCCGGGGGCGAACATCCGTTCGTGACGGACCAAGATAGCCAAGCCGAGGAGGGAAAGCAAACATCTGTTCGTTTCCGTCCGGACGGTGCGCCCCGCGGCTGGCTACTCGGCCCGGAGCAGGAGGGCGGTCGGCGTGCGGGCCGCGATCCTCCCCGGCACGACCGAGACGAGCAGCGCCAGCAGGAGCGCACCCAAGCTGATGGCGGCGATGTCCGCCAGGGGGACCGTCGGCACCGGCACGGCGTGGATCTGCTCGGCGAACAGGTCCCACAGCCAGCGCCCGAGCACGATCCCGAGGGGGACGCCGATCAACGTTCCGATGGCGACGGCGATGACCGACTGCCAGGCCACTGCGCTCGCCAGCTGTCGACCGGTGAACCCCAGCGTCTTGAGCATGGCCAACTCCCGTCGTCGTCGCCGCACCGAGGCGATCAGCGTGAGCATCAGCGCGGACACGGCGCCGGCCGCCAGGCAGGCACCGAGGACCGCCGGTGTCGTCCCCACGGAGCGGTAGTTGACGATCTCGGCCGGACGGAGCGCGGCGGCCTGCAGCGCGACGCCGAAGTTCGCGGTGTTGCTCAGGGCGTTGGCGTCTCGCTGCAAAGTCCGCGCGGCGACGCTGCGATCGGTGCCGGGCCGGAGGTCGACGGCGATCGCCTCGGGCCCGGCGATGGGGTCGGCGAACGGGTTGCGCTGGGCGGCGGGGATGAGAGCGGAGGCGAGGAATGCCCCCGTGCCCATCTCGAGGTGTCTCTCGCCCTGCGCCCCGATCGTCGGCATGGTGGCAGTCCCCACGATCGTCAACGCCGTGGGCCGGTCCCTCCCGTCGCTCAACGACACCGTGTCGCCCACCCGCTTGTGCAGCTGAGCCAGGGTGACCGCGCCGAGCACCACCTGCGTGGCGTTCTCGAGGCCGTGACCCGAGAGGACGGGTGGCTGGATCCGCGCCCCCGGTGGCCCACCCAGGATCGGATCGGACTGTCCGTCGAGCAAGAGGGTCCCGAAGTAGTAGCCCGCCCAGCTCGCCACGAAATGCTGGTGGTCGAGGAGCCTGGCTGCCTGCTGGGCGGGGATGTCACCCCCCGATGCCAGTGCGTAGTCCCAGTTCCACCCGTAGAGCCTCGGCGTGGAGACGAGGCTGTCGAGGCTGGCCCCGAAGGTGACGGTGCCGGTCATCACGACGAGTGCGAGGACCGCCCCGAAGATGGCCGATCGGACCGGCACGGCGTTGCGGCCCCTCCCCGGGTCGAGCGCCAGGCGGATGCCCGTCGCGGCCCCGACCGGGAGCCCCGACGACGCAGCGGCCGCAGCCACTCTCGATCGCTGACCGGCCCACTGCGGCGCCTGACGGGCGAGGCGGTGCGGCGCCCAGCGATAGGCCATGGCGATGGCGAAGAGGCCGAGGATCACGACGAATGCGGCAGCCCCCAACCCGAGGACGGGCCAGTCGAAAGCCAGCCCCGGGGTGGGGTAGACCGTGCGCACAGGGCCGAAGGGCGACAACGGGGAGAGCGCGACCGCGACGGCACAGGCCAGGAGCGATCCGATCACCACGGCCGCGAGCAAGCCGCCGAGCTGGTCGGCGCCGACGGCGACGGGTCCGACCCCCAGCTGGCGCAGCGTAGTGGCGTCGTCGGTGCCGATGCGCAGCGCCCGGGCGATGAGCTGGCCTGCGATCAGCACGGCGGCGAACGCCGCAATGAGGCCGAAGACGGCGAGGGCGATGGCCTCGGGCCGGAGCGCCCGCGTCGCCTTGGCCTCCATCGATGCGGTCGATTCCGTGAGCGGGAACCCCGGCGGCAGGACGCGGGCGATCTCCGACTGCACTGCAGCGACGTTGGCGCCGTGGTGCACCTTGACACCCTCGCCGCTGTAATTGACGCAACACGAGAGCAATTGGCGCGTGAGCGCGGGCGTGAAATAGGCGAGCTCCGAGACGCTGGCGTCGACGTCATCGGCGATGACCGTCGCGCTCGTCGTGACGATGCCCACCAGACGCGCGTCGACCCGACGGTACGGCGGCACACTGGCCGTGCCGAATCCGGGGAGCTGTGTCTGCGCGTTGGTGTAGAAGCCGAGCGGAACCCTGTCGCCGACGCGCAGCCCGAGCGCATCGGCAGAGCCCGCGAGCATCACGACCTCGTCGGCGCGCCGCGGGTCGAACATACGGCCCTGGAGGACCGACAGGCGATCCTGGTCGAAGTAGCCGCGGTCGATGCTCCCCAGCCCGTTGCCGGCGGAGGCCGGGAGGTAGGAGTCGTTGCGCGGCGAACCGGTGGGTGAGAGGGGCAACACGTCGATTCCCTCTTCCGTGTCGAAGGCGACGACGTGGGGAAGGCGGGAGATGGTGCGGACGAGTCCGGCGTTGTAGCCCGCGCCGTTGCCGATGGCGGGGTTGAGCACCCCGGTGATGACGCTGAGGTCGGATGGATTGGTGCTGGCCAGGTACACGCCGTAGGAGGACTGCGTGCGTCGTGCCGCGGCGAAGGACGCGATGGCCACGCCGCCGACCAGGCCCACCAGCACGGCGAGGGTCACGTAGGCGCCCAACCGTCGGCGGAGGGTGGGGCGGAAGCGGTAGGCAGCTACGCGGAGGTTCTGACCGGCCGTCATCGCTCGATTCTCGGTGGCTCTTCCCTGTCGCACGTGCCGCCTCGGGGCATTCCGGGTCGGCTACGGCGATTGTGCCCCGGATCGGGGCGGGAGCCCAGGCAGTCAGCCCTCTGTCCCCACCCTCGTGCCAGCACCACCTCCGAGGATCGCTGTGGCCGGCCTGCAACGCGGGACCAGCACGGGGGTTTGGAGGTATTGCCAGCTCAGAGCCCTGTCACAGCCCGTCGGTACCGTGCCGACGTGCACGAACAGGAGTTCGCCCGGGCGGTTGACAGCGAACAGGTGTTCGTGATCCAATGGACTGGTAAGCGAACAGGTGTTCGAACAGGGAGACGCCATGTCGGTCGCATTTGAGCTCGAGTTCGAGGCGTGCCGCCCGCGGCTGTACGCCTTGCCGGACCAGCCGGCGCGGACCGCGCCTTCCCCCCGGGTGCGCCGCCGCCGGGTGGTCCTGGCCACCGTGGTGCTGGGCCTGCTGGTCCTGCTGGCGCTGCCGTTCCGGGTCCTCGGGGGGAGCACCCTGGCCCAGGCCGCTCCCGCGCAGGGTCAGGAGTACGTCGTCAAGGCGGGCGACACGCTCGCCTCCATCGCCACCCGGGCGGACGCGGCGCACGCCGCTTCGCTCTCCGAGCAAATGGCCCAAGAGGTCGGCTCGACGGTCGTCGTACCGGGGGAGCACGTCTTCATTCCCTGACTATCGTCGGCGGAATGCGTTGTCCATGGTGCGGTGTCGATGACGACCGCGTCGTGGACTCGCGTCAGGCCGAGGACGGCGGGGCCATCCGCCGGCGCCGCGAGTGCCTTGGCTGCGGGCGCCGCTTCACGACCTTCGAGCGGGTCGAGGAGGTCCCGCTGTGGGTGGTGAAGCGGAGTGGCCTGCGTGAGCCGTTCGACCGGGCCAAGGTGGTCGAAGGCGTCAGGGCCGCCTGCAAGAACCGGCCCGTGACCGACACCCAGATGGAGGAGCTGGCCCAGAGCGTGGAGGATGCCCTGCGGGCGGAGACCACCGAGCCGACCAGCCAGCAGGTGGGTGTCGCCGTCCTCGAGCGCCTGCAGGGTCTCGACGACGTGGCCTACCTCCGCTTCGCCAGCGTCTACAAGGGCTTCGAGGAGGCGGGCGACTTCCAGCGCGAGGCGGGACTGTTGACCAAGACGACGGAGCCCAAGCGGAAGTGATGGACGAGACGCCCGGTGTCGTCCTGGCCGTCTACGCCCATCCCGACGACGCCGACGTCGGCTGCGGTGGGACCCTGGCCCGGTGGGCCAAGGCGGGGAGCGCCGTGCACCTGGTCGTCTGCACCGACGGCGGGAAGGGGACGACGGACCCCGACGTGGACCCCACTGGCCTGGCCGCCGAGCGTGCGGCCGAGCTCGACGCGTCGTCGGCGCTGATCGGCCTCTCGAGCGTGGACAATCTGGGGTTCCCCGACGGGGAGCTCGCCGACTCCGACGAATTCCGCTGCACCCTGGTGACCCGGGTGCGTGCGCTTCGGCCCGACGTCGTGTGCGGCCATGACCCCACCGCGGTGTTCTTCGGGCAGAGCTACTACAACCATCGGGATCACCGCATCGCCGGGGCCGCCCTGCTCGACGCGGTGGCCCCGGCCTCTGCGCTCCCGCACTACTTCCCCGATGCCGGCCCGGCCCATCAGGTGGCCACGGTGCTGCTCTCGGGGACGCTCGAGCCCGACGAATGGGTCGACGTCACCGACACCATCGAGGCCAAGGCGGCGGCCGTGGAGTGCCACCGGACGCAGTTCGCCGGCCAGGGCGGTTGGGCCGGTGAGGCGGTGCGCCGCCGCGCCGCCGAAGAGGGCCGGAGGGCCGGTGTTCCCTACGCCGAGGGCTTCCGCCGGTTGACCCTCGGTGCGTGAGCGGCCGACCGTCCCCACCATCCTCCACGTCGACATGGACGCCTTCTTCGCGTCCGTGGAGGTGCTCGACGACCCGTCGCTGGCCGGCAAGCCGGTCATCGTGGGCGGCGCGGGCGCGCGCGGGGTGGTCGCCTCGTGCACCTACGAGGCCCGTGCCTACGGCGTGCACTCGGCCATGCCCTCGCTGCGCGCCCGCCAGCTGTGTCCCGAGGCCATCTTCCTGTCCGGACGCCACAGCCGCTACGCAGAGGTCAGCGGCCAGCTGCACAAGATCCTGCGCGACGTCACCCCGGTCGTGGAGCCGATCGGCCTCGACGAGGCCTTCATGGACGTGGCCGGCGCGCTGCGTCTGCTCGGCCCGCCCGACCGCATCGCGCATAGCCTGCGCGACCGCGTGCGCGACGAGCTCGGCCTCGGCTGCGCCGTCGGGATCGGGCGCTCCAAGATGCTCGCCAAGCTCGCGTCGCGCGCCGCCAAGCCGCGGGCGAGCCGGGCCGGTCTGAGTCCCGGTCCCGGCGTCTACCTCGTGGCGCCCGAGGCCGAGATCGAGTTCCTGCACCGTCACGACGTCGAGGCCCTGTGGGGCGTCGGGCCGGCCACGGCGGGGCGCCTGCACGACCTCGGCGTGCGCACCGTCGGCGACCTCGCCGCCCTCCCGCTCGACACCGTGGTGCGGCGGCTGGGCAAGGCGAGCGGTGCCCACCTGGCGGCCCTGGCCCGGGGCGAGGACCCGGACCCGGTCAACCCGAACCGGCCCAACAAGTCGATCGGGCACGAGGAGACCTTCAGCCAGGACCTGGTGGACCCGCACGAGCTGGAGCGCCACGCGCTCCGCATGGCCGAGTCGGTGGCGACCATGCTGCGGGGCGCCTCGACGGCGGCCCGGACGATCACGGTGAAGGTGAAGTTCAAGGACCTCTCGCTGCAGACGCGCTCGCACACCCTCGGGCGCCCCATCGCGACCGGTGGCGCCATCGGACAGGTGGCCGCCGCGCTACTGGCCGGCATCGACCCCGGGGAGGGCGTCCGCCTGCTCGGCGTCAGCGCGTCGGGGTTGGGCCTCGGCGACGCCGACCAGCTGTCCTTCGACCTGGGCGACGGGCTCGACGAGGAGAATCAGAGCGCGACGGCGCGCGAGCAGTCCTGGCACGACGTCACCGCCGCGGTCGACGCCATCAGGAGCCGCTTCGGCCGGGGGGCGGTGGGCTCGGCGGGCATGGTCACCGAGGACGGGGTGCAGGTGCCGGCCCGACGGGACGCGCCGTGGGGTCCGGACGAATAGCGGGCCGCCAGCGGATCCAGTATCCAACGACGTGCGTTCAACGCTGGCCATCGGTTACACCTGCCAATGACCTGCGGAGACAGTTTCACTGCTCATCACCGCTCAGCAACATCTCGCGGATTTGCGGTCACCGAGGACGCAAGAGACGGTGCTTCAGGAGCACGACATCTGGACCAGCGAGTCGTAGGTCGCGATGACCTTCGATCGAGGGCGTGGTGCATGCCCCATACCGGCACTTACATGGGTGATCCGCCACCTGGACTGAGCGTCCGGGGAGCCTTCTTCGGACGTAAGTCCGACAAGGAGGTGTGCGGTGGTGTGGTGTCCGTCGTTTCAGAGTCGTCTTCGCGCCGACGGTGAGCGCGAGTACCGGGTCGGCCACGAGCTGGTCGACGAGTTCTTGGAGTTCGCCTCCGGGCGGGCCAGGCCGGCCACGGTGCGGGCCTATGCCCATGACCTGAGCGTCTTCTTCGGGGTCATCGGCAAGGAGCCAGCGGAGGTGACCCCAAAGGACGTGCTGCACTTCGTGACCGCGCAGCGGCGCCCGAGAAAGGGTGCTGAGAACGTGGTGCGGTTCTCTGACGGCGAGTCGGGGATGTCGGCCTCGACCATCAAGCGGCGCCTGGCTGCGGTGTCGAGCCTCTATGGCTATCTCGTCATCCGAGGCGACGCCGGCGTGGTCACCAATCCGGTGCCACGGGGTCTGCCCACTCGTCGCAACCGTCACCGAGGTGAGCGCGGTGCACCGCTCGTGCGCGGGGTGCGGCGCCTGCCGCGCATCTTGAACCCCGACGAGGTCGAGGCACTCATGGCGGCGCTGCGCACCGATCGGGACCGGGCCATGGCCCAGGCCATGCTGCTCGGCGGCCTGCGGCGTGGCGAGGTGCTGGGGCTACGACTCGAAGACCTTCGCCTCGGCGAGTGGCGGGTCTTCATCGCCGAGGGCAAGGGCGGTCACCAACGGCTCGTGCCGATCTCGCCAACCTTCTTCGCCACGGTGGCGGAGTACATGAACAAAGAGCGACCACCTGATGCCCCGACTGATCGGCTCTTTGTCTCGCTCAAGGGACCGAGACGTGGACAGCCCCTCTCGACCGAGGGGATCATCGAGATCTTCAGTGCAGCACGCAAGCGGGCTGGACTCACCCACGGCACCTGCCACGAGCTGCGCCACACCTGCTTCACGAGACTCCGCGAAGGCGGCATGGCGATCGAAGCCGTCCAGGCCCAGGCCGGTCACCGCTCCATCGCGTCGACGAGGATCTATCTCCACCTCAGCATCGACTGGCTGGCCGAGGAGTACCGCAAGGCCATGGAAGCCCTCCACGCACCGGTGGAGGCGGCCCGATGAGCGCCCTCCCGAAATCATCAGAGGCCCCCTCGCCGTGGTGGAGCACGATGGAGTTCCCCTGGGCCGAGACCGCCCGCCGGGCCCCGGTGATGGTGGCCACCATGGCCTCCTACCTGGATCAACTGGGTGTCTCGGCCCGTCCGGCCACCGTCGGCGCCGCCGATCAGGTGCTGCGTCACTTCGCCGGCCAGGTCACAGAATCTGATCCGACCTGCGTCTCCATGGCTGCTGTCGAGCGTCGCCACATCGAGGCACACAAGCTGTGGCTGGCCGCTCGGCCCGGCAAGGCGGGGAAGCCTTTCGCCACCGTCACCATCCGGCATCGGCTCGGTTTGTTGCGCACCTTCTTCGAGCGGCTGCGCGACTGGGACTACGACGACGCTCCGGCCAAGACGTTGATCTTCCCCGGCGACTTCCCGCAGGCCGACGAGCCGTTGCCGAAGTTCCTCGACGACCCGACGATGGAGAAGTTCACCGCCGCATTGGCAAGTGACCCCGATCCTCGTCGACGGGTCATGGTCGAGATCCTGGCCCAGACCGGCATCCGGGTGGGCGAGCTCTCCGGACTCGACGACAAGGCCGTCACCTTGCTCGGTGACACCTTCTCGTTACGCATCCCGGTCGGCAAGCTGCACAACGACCGCTATGTGCCGATCGGACCCGAACTGGTGAAGCTCATCGGCGACTACCAGAGGTTCCGGGGACCGAGTCGTTCAGGGCGCTTGGTCGAACGAGACGATGGCCGACCCTTTGACCGTCGTACCGTTCATCGCTACGTCGAACGGGTGGCCAAGCGTGCCGGCGTCGGCCATGTCCATCCCCACCAGCTCCGCCACACGCTCGCCACCCGGATGATCAACCGGGGCATGAGCCTCGAGGCCATCGCCGTTTTGCTCGGTCACCGCTCCATGCGCATGACGCTGACCTATGCCCGCATCTCGGACCGGACCGTGGCCGAGGAGTACTTCCGGGTGACCCAGGCCGTCGAGGCCAGCTACGAGAGCGGAGAGCCGTTACCGGCCAGCGTCGAGGGCGCCAACATGCGCCGGATCGCCGCCGAGCACCGGCGACTCTTGGGGAATGGTCACTGCACCCGACCAGTCGGGCTCGATTGCACCTTCGAGTCCGTCTGTGAGCGCTGTGGCTTCTTCGAGACCGGACCCCAGTTCCTCACCATCTTGCGCCGGCAGCGAGACGATGCCGCCGGCCACGGCCAGGACGACCGCGTGGAACTCCTCGATGGCTTCCTCAAGGAGATCGACGGAGAAGGCTGAGTGTGCTTCCATGGCCTCAGCCCAGGTCCAGCGGATCACCCATGTAATCGCACTTAGGGGCTAGGGAGAAAGTGCCGCGTTTTCGGCGGCGAAGGAGGCCGCGGCGACGACAGGTTTGTTCAGGTGCGACCCTCCCATGGAGCCGAAGAACGGCGCGCTCCCGTAGGCGAACACGCCGCCGTCAGAGGCGACCAGCCAGTAGCCGAGGCCATTGGCGCGGGCGGTCATGGCGACCACCGGGGCGTTGAGGTGCATGGCGCCCGTCGAACCGAGGAAGGGAGCGGAGAACCCAAAGACACCGCCGTCGCTCGCCACCAACCAGTAGCCGCCTGTGGCGTTGTCTACGGCCAAGCCCACGACGGGCTTGTTGAGCGGCTTGCCTCCCTCTGATCCCTGGAAGTTGGCGTTCCCGAAGGTGAACACGCCGCCGTCGCTCGCCGCCAGGTAGTAGCCCCCGTTGTTCGGGGTGACAGCGATGCCGACCACCGGGGCGTTCAGATGTGTTCCAGCCATCGAGCCGTGTGACTGGGCGTCACCGAAGGGGTACACGCTGCCATCTGACCCCACGAGGTAGTACCCGCCACCATCGGGAGTTGCGGCCATGCCGACGATGGGCGCCGCGGGCGGGCTGGCGCCCAAGGAGCCGAAGAAGCCTGCTCCGTCGTAGGAGAACACACCGCCATCAGAGCCGACCAACCAGTAGCCGCCAGAGGGGCTGCTGGCCATGCCCACCACGGGAGCGTTGAGGTGAAGGTTGGCGCCTGAGCCGTAGAAGTTGGCCGCTCCGAAGGTAAACACTCCTGCGTCGGCGGCGCCCAGCCAGTAACCGACCCCTAAGGGGTCCTCACTCGGAGTGGTGACAGGTGGTGCGCAATCAGTTTCGGTCTGCGTCGCGCCGGTAATGTCGATGTTCCAGCCGCTAAGGGTGTTGCAGTTCAACGTCGCGGTCGAGCCGGGGTCCACCTCCACTCCGAAGCCGAAATTGTCGGGCACGTCGGGGGCGGTCCGTCCGATCTGATTTCCGTCGATGACGATGCCGGTGCTGTCGGCGGCCGCGTCCACGCCGATGTCGGTTCCGGCGCCTGTGATCGTGTCGCCCGTCAAGGTGACGTTGGTCGCCCCGAACAAGAGTACAGCCACGTTTGCGTTCGCGTCACTGCCGTAGCCGCTGCCGTAGATGGTGCTGCCCGAGACCGTGCCCGTGGCACCGTCTTGGTACACCAATCCGTTCTGGCCGGTGACGCCCTTGAGGGACGCTGGGGGATCGATCGTGCTACCCGAGACGTTCATCTTCATCCCGTACGCGTGCATGGCGTCCTTGTTGTAGTCGCTGACGGTGGTGTTGGTGATCGTGAGGGTCTGCCCAGCCGTCCCTTGGCCCACGATCGCCCTGCCGACTTGGCAGTTGCTCCCTTCCGTTATCCCAGTGACGGTGACGTTGCTCACCGAGCCGCTCGCACCGTTGAAGAAAATGCCATACAACGCCGCCCTCCCACACGAACCTATGGGCTGGGTCTGCGTGAACCCGGTGCCCATGATCGTCAGGTTCTCGACGTTCATCGACGTACCGGCGTTCGTCACCACGGCGCCGTTGAATGACCCGTCTGCGACATCGTGGGCGGTGATCGTGAACCCGGCGCCATTAAGGGTGACCCCGTCTGGGATCATGAGCGGGGCCGTCGTGTCGCAGTCGCCGGTCAGGGTGATGACGCCCCCAACGGGCGCTGGCAACGCGCAGGTGGGCGCCGCAGAGGCCACGCCAACGTCGGTCAAGAGCACAGCGGGGGTGATGACGGCAGATGATGCGAAAAGCGTCAGTCCGGCAATCCAGGCTCGGAGTCGCATTGACCCTCCATTTCAGCGCAGCCGGAAGACCTCTCCTGGGCGGCGCAACTCCTGAAAAGCTCTTTGGGCTAAGGAAAGCGCCCACGGCGCCACTGGAGCTTGGGCAGTACCACTCATGGGGTACCTCTTATGAGTGACATTGGGGTGTGACACTCACACTGCAAGCGTAAACCTGTCAACAAGCTGTCAACGTTTGACGTCAACTAATTGTCAATCGATTGTCTCGGCGGAAATCCCCATCCGCGGAGACTCAATGCGTGCGGCGTCGAGAGCCAACGGGGCACGAGGGCCTCATCCTCGGGCCGGCGCGTTGAGCGGCCGCAGGCTCCACAGCTATTGGAGTTGTCCTTGCGTTTGTGCTCATCCGTCTACGCCAACGGCACAAACTAGCGCGCGGTCGAGGATTCCTCAGGCAAGGATTTGGACGCGGTCCGCAGCGATAGGTGGCCGGTAGCGGAGATTCGTACCCATGGCGTTCACCGGACCAATGCCAATGCGAGGGTGCCCCAGTACGCCGGAACGGTGCCCCGTTTAAGAGTCGACGTACAGCTCGATCTCGTTCCCGTCCGGATCGAGGACGTGCACGCTTTTCGTGAAGGTCCGCTCCGCCTCGTAGAGGACGGGCGTTCTCGAGGCTTGGAGCACTTTCCGCACGAGACTGAACGCCTCGGCTGAATTGCCGACCTTGAATGCCACGTGAGCGAGCCCCGTGGCTTCATGCTCCGGCCTTGGGGCAGTCGGACCGAGCTCAATGAGGGCAAAGTCGTGATGGATCCCCGGTGTCCCGAGGCTGAAGAACGTCATTCGCGGGTCCGAGTTCCGCGAGATGATCCGCATTCCCAACACGCTCGAGTAGAACCCCTCGGAGCGGTGCAGGTCGCTGACCTTGAGCACGACGTGGCCGAGAGCCTGTACGTGCACGATGGCTCCTTCGCTCCGCCGCAACCACTCAGCGCGCAACTGCCAAGACGCGGTCGCTGTCTTCGATGCTCATGGGGGGCCCGATCGGCCTGAGGTCGTGTGAGGAGGCGATTCGTGCCAGCTCGTCCATCGGCGGGAACGCCGGTTGATTGGGAACGACGCGCGCCACGGCCGGAGCGCCCAGATCGCGAATGAGGTCCCGAAAGCTGGCGTTGTCGTGCACCAGCAGGATCCGCGCTTCTCGGTCACCGACCACCCGGAACGTGTGCGGCACACCGCGGGGCATGGAGACCCAGTGACCGGCTCCGACGAGGAGCTCGTCGTCACCACAGCGCACGACCATCTCGCCATCGAGGATGTACCAGGTGTCGTCGAGGTCGTCGTGGACGTGAAGCGGGGGCGCAGCGCCGACCGGCAAGGTCATCTCAAGCACGACGGTGTCCATCCCCGGCGCGCAGCGATGTTCGACGACCAAGGTGTCGAGGAACCACCATGCCTGCGCCTGCTCGCTCTTGGGCGAATCAACGACAGCTGTGGTCATACCGACCACCTCCTCGCCATAATCTGTCCCGGCTCGGGTAGTCAGGACGCCTTACGATAAAATCGTATGGTAACCTTACGATTGTGTCAAGCGATTTGCGGGCCGACATGACCATCGGACAGCGCAACCGCTACGTCGGCGCCACGTTGCGCGTCGTCTGGCAGTGGGTCCGCGATCAGATGTACGCCGGGGTCGTTGCGGCGGGGTACGACGATCTGAGCGCCGCACATGTCGGGCTCTGGCGCTACCCGGGCCTCGACGGACTCCGTCCGAGCCAGCTGGCGGACATGGCAGGGATCACGAAACAGTCGGTCAACGACCTGCTCGGGCAGCTGGAACGACTCGGGTACCTCGGGCGCGTGCCCGATCCGGCTGACGGAAGAGCCCGCGTGATCCGACTCACTTCCAAGGGATGGCGGCTGCAACAGACAATCTATGCCGAGGCGGGGGCGGCCGAGATGCAGATCGCCGAGATCTTGGGGCCGCGACGCTTCGCCCAGCTGCACAGCTCTCTTGAGCTGTTAGCCGAGCGATTCACCGAAGCAACCGAGGACGACCAAGGATCTCGTGCGTCAAACCCCGTTGTCAGTTGAGAGTTGCGACCACTTCAGGGGGAAACCGAGGTATCCCCGTTCGCCGGGCTTGGGACTCTCCTTGCCGCTTAGTTCGCGGACTCGGAGCGTCTCACAAATCGAGCAATGACAAGCGGGTCGTCGTTCACTGGTATTAGCCCACGGACAAGTTCCGTTGCATAGCCCACGTGCCAGTCGACGCACGCGAAACCGTCGTTCTCAAGCTCCCGCCGACGGCGGTCGAACTCCGAGATCGAATAGGCACAATTCGGCACAGTGAATCGGCGAGATTCTATGGGGTTCAGATGACTATTCCCCAGGGTGCCCCCAAACGGATAGGTGGCTGCTACTAGGAGGTGCCCAGGGTCGAGTTCCCGTAGCCAGCGGTGTGATGTGTCGGTCTCCCGACCTCACGCGCTTGCGTGCTAACCGCTCACCGTGTGCGTCTGCAGGCCGTCGGGCGAGGGCCAGACGAAGGTCCCTCCCACGATGGTTCCGACCGTGCTTGGAAAGCTCGCGGGAAGCTTCGATGTGGGTTGTCCGTCCGGCGTGCACGGGAAGTAGAGTGGAGCGCTCTGACGCATGCCGCCTCCTTCGGTGCCCTTAATGGCAGCGATCTTGTAGGTCGGGAGCTTTTGGCACCAGAGGACCGTGTGCGCCTTCAGCGGGGTGAACGTCCCCGTCGACGTGTTCAAGAGCACCGGCTTGCCATCGGGAAGGGTCACCGAGAGTTGTGTCGCGTCCAGGAACCTCAAACCGTTCCCCGATGACATTTGCTTCACGTCACCGACGGGCTGGGTCCAGTCGATCGCACCGCTGGTCGGGTTGAACCCGACGAGCTTCAAGGTGACGCCCTTCATCGACGGGAAGAGCCCTGACTTCTTGGGTTTGTGGAGGACTCCGGTGTATTGGCATGCGACCTGCGTGGTCAGGAACATCAGCGGCCCCATACACATGTAGGAGCCCGGAATGCTCCACACGGTTGCACCGGTCGCGATCGAGAAGCCGGCCGTCTTGTTGTCGGCCAGGTTCATGGAGTTCCCAGACACGGTCGGACCGATCGATCCGATGTCGAGCGTTCCGACCGGGGAGATGTTCCATCCTTGTCCAGGGTCGTAGCCGGGTCCGAAGATCGAAGAGGCCGCCTTCGTCCAACTGATGGCTCCCGTCGCCGTCAACTGCTCGAAGGTGGGAGTAGTGGCGTCACTCTGGTAGAGGTTCACCCCCATGGCCCGGCTCGGGCCGTGAACCATGCTTACGAGCTGCCCGGTGGCGGCTTCGAGGATCACCATGTCGCTGGATCCGTCGGGATTGAAGCCCGTCAAGCAGAAGTCGTGGTTTCCCACGCACGGCACTGGGTTGTCAGAAAGGAGGACGCCCGATTGCAGGCTCCACTTCTTCGCACCGGTCTCGGCGTCGACGCCCGAAATATTCACGATCGGGTCGGCCGGCTTTCCGGCTGGCGCCAAGTCGAGAACGGTGCCGTCGGCCACGGCCGGTGAGAGCCATTCTCCAGGCGTAACGCCCGACGCCGAATACGGCTTTTGCCAGATCACCCCGCTACTGATCGGATCGAAGTCGGTCAGCTGCAGTGAGTGTGACGAGTCGAGAGTGATGACGACCGCAGTGTCGCCCGCAGTGACGGGAGGACTCACGACATCCCAGCCGCTGATGCTCGTGTTCACGCCTTGTGCCGGAGTGACGAACACTCCCAACTCAGTCACCGACGCCGTCAGGAACCCAATCGCACAGGCTGCAACAAGCACGATGCGTGACGATGTGATCCGCATGTTCCCCCTACGACCGACGCCGACGCGCGTCACTGCTTGCAACGACACCATCAAATTACTTGTTGGCTGACGCGGAATACAGCCCTGTGTCCACAGGCAACCGAATGGCAACTCCGACGGGAGACGCGTAATGGTCAATTAGGCCCAGGAGGCGTAGAGCGGGGAGGGTTAGCCTGAAGGTCGGCGATTGCCGCGTTTGAGGGGGGTCTTGTGGGCCGGTTCACGTCGGCAGCCGTGGCGATCGTGGCCACGCTTTCCGTCGCGCTGCTTGCTGCGCAGCCGGCTGTCGCCGGGGCTCCTCCAGCCGCCACGAGTCGAACGGGGACACCTGTGCCGCCCTGGGTGACTCCACTCATCGATCACCCCACTCCGGCGACCGGTTTGCTGCCACCGGCTCTGTGGTGGGGAGGGACTGGTCACAGTCCCGTTGTCACGCTCGCCCAGGCCACCTCGATCTTTGATGCCGTATGGATCTTGCGCCAAGAGGCCTTCGGCAGCGAGGACCGCTCGGTCATGGCGGCATTCGAAACTGGGCCGGCATTGGAGTCCGACGAGGTGACCTGTGGCTGCACCACACGGGATGTCAGGGGCAACATCAAGGCCATGCGCCTGTTCGTACCCGAGGACCGTACGTTCCCTGCGACGTTCCTGGCCGAAGCGGTCACGACACTCGAGGGTGCGCCCTACACCCAGTACCTCGTCATCACCCGCCAGTCCGTTTCGACGCCATGGATGGTCGTGGCCGATCCGGGCCAGGACGGCGCCCTTCGCCTCGATGCCGCCCGAACTGGGCACGGCGGCTTCGATCCGGCCGTGCCCTCAGGATCGGGCTCCCACCTGCCTGCAGACCTGGCCGCGTACTGGCAGAGTTGGGCGTCGCGTGGCCGCGCTCCCGCCCAATCCCCGCTGGCTCCGGGCAAATGGACAACGGTCGCCGGTGCGAAACTGGCCAAGACGCCGTCAGGGTCGCTCACCGCGTCCAACGGGCTGATTGCCAAGTACCGCTACCAAGCCGGCGACGCCGACGAGAGGTGGAGCTTCGCGGTAAATGCCGGCACGCTGACGTGTGGAGTCGTCCGGTACCAGACCACCTGGTCCGCGTTGGGCGGCTACACCTGGCAACCGCCAGAGCAGTCGAACTGGGGCGCCAATGTGGCACCCGGGTTCTATCAAGACATCATCGACACCCTGATCGCTCAGCCCTGCTTCCTTGAGCGCCCCGGGCAGGGCATCGCGGTCGTCTCGGGCGCGTCAGATCCCGACACCATCCAAGGCCAGGGCCAGGTGGCGACACCCAATCCTTCGCCACCGAGTTCGCAAGCTTGATTCGATCGAGGCGGACCACTCATGGAAACGCACTGTTCCGTGACCGAGGTATCCCGTAGGCCGGATTGCGCCACATGATCGCCCATTCCCGACCTGAACCCGCTGCGTTCGTAGACTGCGATTCGGCTACCGGGGGGAGAGGGATCGTGGCCCGCGGTTGGATCAGAAAGACAGCAATTGGGCTCGTTACGCTAGGCCTCGTTGGGCTGGTGTCACTGCCAGTGATGGCGGAGGTCGCGAGCTTTAGGTCCCTTCCGCTCGGAAAGGGCTCAGCGACGATTACTTGGATCGGCAATAGCGGCATTACTCCGACCATCAATTCGATTCACGGTTCTGCGCGAGGGCTGACGGTCAAGGCAACTGGCACGGTGCCGCCCGTGCCCGGTCTCGGTCAGGCTCCCCCCGGGAGCACGCCATCCATCCCTTCCAGTTACCCCATCGCTGACATCAAAGGAACTCTCGCTGGAACCTCATTTTCACTGACCATCACGCTCAAACTGTCTGGTCTGAGCTTCGCCCCTCCGACCAAGCCAGTTACGTTTGGTTCCGTCAGCGGCTCATTTCATGGTCAACCGATCACAGCGGTACTCATCGGTCAAACCGCACCCTCTGGAGTCACGTTTCGCGGCACCATCGGCACCGATCATGTGACCGGCAAAATTGACCGGTTGGTCCGACACGGCAAGCAATCAACGGCCTATGCCACTTTCAATGTGACTAGATAGCTGCGGGCCGATGTCGCCGTGCCCCGTCACGTGGTCGGTTTACGTGGCCGCGAGAGCGGTCGTGGAGGGCACGCGCAAAGTGTCCCCGTACGCCGGGAGTGAGGCATGAGATCATCCTCGCGGATATCCCGGAATTGTTGTTCGGTCGTGCTAGACAAGCGTAATAATGCGATCTCGGCGTCAGGTCTGCATAGGGGGTACTGGTCAGGGTGGAGCTGAACTTTTCTATAGGCGATGAATCAGCGACGTTCTCCAGAAACGACATGACGGGTAGAAGCGAGTTGCGAGTTGGCAACGACGTGCGCATGCTTCAGAGCCCATGGCGGCTGTCGACTCACCTCAACTTCAAGACACGCACGGTGTGGACGGAACAGGTGGGTGAGCACGAAGTGCGGATTGAGAAGACGCGACCACGAATGTATGGCGGCCTGCGCGAGAACTCGTTCATCGTTCAGGTTGACGGTCAGTTGGTTGCCGAGGCCACAGGCAAATGATGAGGACATGCTAGTGTCCCGATTCAGAGATTCGTATGCAATACCTGGCAAGGGACGCCAGGATCTGGTCCGCGGTCTTGACCCAGACGTAGGGGCGCGGGTTCTCGTTCCAGGTCTTGACCCAGTCCTTGATGTCGCGTTCGAGCTCAGGGACTGAGCGGTGGGCGCCGCGCTTGATCTTCTTTGTGGTCAGCTCAGAGAACCACCGCTCGACAAGGTTGAGCCAGCTCGAGCCGGTGGGTACGAAGTGCAATTGGAACCTCGGGTGACGCGCCAGCCACCGCTTGATGGCTGGGGTCTTATGCGTGGCGTAGTTGTCGGCGATGAGGTGGACGTCGAGGTCTGCGGGGACCTCGTTGTCGATGCGCTCGAGGAACTTCTTGAACTCGATGGCCCGGTGTCGCTTGTGCAAGGAGGTGATGACGGTGCCGTCGAGGGTGGAGAGAGCGGCGAAGAGCGAGGTGGTGCCGTGACGGGTGTAGTCGTGAGACCTTCGCTCGGGCGTCCCGGGCACCATGGGCAAGATGGGCTGGAAGCGGTTGAGCGCTTGGATCTGGGACTTCTCGTCGACGGCGAGGACGACGGCGTGCTCGGGCGGGTCGAGGTAGAGCCCGACCACGTCTTTGACCTTTTCTATGAAGAGCGGGTCGGTGGAGAGCTTGAAACTCTCGGCGCGCCAGGGCTGGAGACCGAAGGCACCCCAGATGCGCTGCACGCTGGCCGGCGAGATCCCTATGACCTCGGCCAACGAGCGGGTCGACCAATGGGTGGCGTCTTTGGGCATCTCTTCGAGGGTCTTGACGATCACGTCTTCGACCACCTCGTCACTGATGGAGCGAGGCACCCCGGAGCGGTGCTCGTCGTTGAGGCCCTCGAGGCGCCGGGCCACGAAGCGGCTGCGCCACTTACCGACGGTCGCGGGAGAGACCCCCAACTCCTTGGCCACCTCGAGGTTCGATGCTCCCGACGCGCACGCCAGCACGATGCGCGAGCGCTGGGCCAGACGCTGTGCGCTCTTGGGCCGACGCGCCCATCGCTCAAGGGTCGCCCGCTCGTCCTCGGTGAGCACCAGCTCGGCTTTGACCCTGCCTCGTCCTGCCATGGTTGCCTCCCATCGTCGCTGATGGAAGGACATGACGCGGGCCCGACGCGTCGAAATTCCCATATCACTACGAATCTCTGAATCGGGACACTAGGAGCCCCAGCAGTATTTTTGGACTTGACCTGCCGATACGGTACTTCCGGCTGAAGGTTGGGTCCCCCACTACGCCGGGCTGGGGTGCCACCCTCCGGACACAGCACAACGGGGATAGCTCAGAAGAGCCGGGTTCCATATCCCCGGACTCCGGGATTTGTAGCCAAGACACCTAAAGAGAGGCTGTCCGGACTGAGAGAATCAGCATCATGCCGACATCGACCCCGGAGGCCAAAGGGGCGATCATCGACGGAGTCGGCTCCGCCCTAAGTGGCGCAGGATTCGTCTGGGACGGGGACTGGTACCAGCGCAGTCTTGGGTAGCTGAGCCATTCGGTGTGGTTCGAGATGCACATGCTCCCACCGAGGGAATACGCCTTGGTCGGCGTCAGATTCGAAATCCATGTCGGAGGCATCGACAAGAACACATGAGGTGCCGAGCTGGAGATTTCGGGAGGACAGGGGGATCCTCTTCACGGGGATGGAGGAGCCCACTTATTTAACCTACTTGTACGCCTCCAACAAGGAAGGCAAGGCGTCCTCGATCGTGAGGACGGGCTTCGTGTCGAACTCGATGTACTCCGAATAGGGGAGGCTCGCTGCGTAGCCAGTGACGGCATCCTCATTGTCGGCGACAACCCATCCGACGGAATTGTCGCCCGCAACATAATGGGCGATGGTTCCCGGGGCTGCTCCCGCCTTTCCGAAGAGGTCAAGGAGCTTCTTGACCTCGGATCGCGGAAGATAAGGCTTCACCCGGTAGGTAGTCAGAAACAGCATGGTGCACCTCGGGCCTACGCACGGTTGTGGCGGGAACTTCCCACCATTCGAGCGAATGTTCCCGATTTCAGTGATACAGGGCGGTCGCACTCCTGTAAAGACCCAAAAATGGACGGTCCCAGATCGCCGGGAGAGTGTCACCGTGCAGGCACTCCGGAGGCAGGGGTTTCACGATGGTTGGCCAATGCGGTATCCGCCGGCATTCAGGCCGGCGGACCATCACCGCTCGATGCGAGCCATGATTTGAAGGTGGTGTTCACACCCCCCGAGATGAACTACGTCACCGTGAGTGGTGCCGAGGTGGCTTACCAGGTGATCGGCGAGGGACCGCGCGACCTCCTTTTCTTCTACGGGCTCGGAAGCCACTTGGAACTGTTCTGGGACCTTCCGCCTTTTGCCAACCTATGCAAGGAGCTGACGTCGTTCAGCAGACTCATCCTCTTTGACCGCCGCGGAACCGGAGCATCTGATGGCATCGCGCGAGACGCCGTTCCGACCTGGGAGGAATGGACCGAGGACGTTCGGGCGGTCTTGGACGCCACGCGTTCCCGGCGTTCGGCTCTGCTCGCCATGGCGGCGGATGCCGGACCTATCGCCATGCTGTTCGCGGCCATGCACCCCGAGCGGGTGACCGATTTGATCCTGATCAACGCCAGCGCGCGGACCTTGAAGGACGATGACTACCCCATCGGTTTTTCATCGGATGCCGTCGATTCGCTCGTCGCCATGATCGAGGCGAACTGGGAAACGCCAGATCTGGCCCGCGCCATCAGCCCCAGCAGGGCTGACGATGCGGAGCTCGTCCGACTGTCCGCTCGCATGCTCCGGGCGGCGGCCACGCCCCACACGGCCGCTGCGCAGTACGACTACTTCATCCGCCAACTCGACGTGCGCAAAGCGCTCCCACTCATCTCGGCGCCGACCTTGGTGCTCCACACCAAGGAGAACCCCTTCATACCCCTCGACCACGGGCGTTACGTGGCTGAGCACATCCCGGGGGCAAAGTTCATCGAGTTGGAGGGCGCGGAGGCGACCCCAGCCGGACCCGAGGTGATCGAGGAGATCGCCGAGTTCCTAACCGGCGAACGCCCCGTCGTCGAGATCGAACGCATCCTCACCACCGTGCTGTTCACGGATATCGCCGCCTCGACCGAACGTGCGGCGTCGCTCGGCGATCAACGCTGGCGGACCCTGCTCGACTCCCATGATCGGGTGGTCCGTGACCAGCTCCGGCGCTTTCGGGGCTGAGAGATCAACACCACCGGCGATGGCTTCGTCGTCAGCTTCGACGGACCCGCCCGAGCCATCGGCTGTGCGCGGTCGCTCGTGGACGCCACCAAGGACCTTGGGATCGAGCTTCGGATCGGGTTGCATACCGGCGAGTGCGAGGTCCGAGCGACGATCTCGGGGGACTGGCGGTCCATATCGCGGCACGAGTGGGCGCGTTAGCGGAACCCGGCGAAGTATTGGTCTCGGGCACCGTCAAGGACCTTGTGATCGGGTCGGGCATTGCGTTCACCGCGCGCGGTGACCCGTGAACTCAAGGGCGTCCCTGGGTCGTGGAAGCTGTTCTCCGTGAACCCTTGACTGACCGCTCGCAATGTGCCGCGGATACCAACAGGTTTCCGGGTAGCCCAGTACGCCGGATGTGTGGCTGTTGTTTGCCGAATCAGGACGTTGGGATGATCGGCGAATCCCCGAATGTCCCCTCGAACATCTGTTGAGTCAGCTATTGAGAGACCAGACCATTCGCCACGGCACCTGAACCCGAGGAGGCATAGCCTCGCGAGTATCCGCTCACCGGCGGAGATCCCAAGCGAGGTAGAGAGATGACGGTAGTTTCGGTAACGGCATTGACCATAAAGCCCGATCGGTACGAGGACTTCCTCGCGACCACGAAGAAGTCGAAGTCGATCTTGGAGAAGTGCGGCGCGAAGAACGTTCGGCTGATTGTGGGCATGGGCGGCCAGTCGGCGGGAAGCTTCGTGCTCAGCCACGAAGCGGCCGACCACGCTGCGTCCGGGGCCATCTTGGACAAGTTTCTTGCCGATTCCGAAGGGCTGGCGCTGATGATGGAATCCGGCACCGAAGGCGGCCCGACGGCGAGCTGGCAGACATCGACGTGGGTTGAGATTCCGCTCTGAGATCAGAACAAGGACGGTTCTAGAGCTGACCGGCACAAGGTGCACCCACGCCTTTGACGGGGTTTGCCAGTTCGCCCGTACGGAGGCTATTCCCACGGATAGCCTGAACAGGGCATGGCACTCTCAGCAGCACAGGTCCAGCGAATTCACGGACTCCGCGGTCGGCTGCACCCCGATGTCCCGGACCACGTGCCGACTCCGACCGAGCTGCGGCTCCAGCTCGACTGTGTGCTGGTACGTGACGGTCGGTTGGGCGACCCCGGCCGGTACTCGGGATGAGAACGACGAGGGAGCACCACTACAAAGGACCCGTGGAGGTTTGGGTCGATGGCGCCCAGCGCTTCGAGGCGGACGTCCATCTGACCAAACACGAGAGCGTGGAGGAGTTCGAGACGTTGGGCGGTTCCGAATCCGTGCCGTTATCGACGACGTGGGATGGTCGGTTCCACGGACTGGCCCAGGAGGACCTGCGGACCCTACTGGCGGTCGGAGAATTCGAGCTGAGACCGCCCGACGGTCGCACGGGTCGAGCCGTGCTGCCCAACAGCAGGGACCTCGCCTACCTTCAGGGTCTCGGCGAGCCTCCGTTCTGACTAGGCCGCCGACTGAGCTGTAGTCGGCCCCTCAGGAGTGCTGGCGTATTAGGTGAGCTAAACGGCCCTCCAACGCTAGCGTGACCTGCCCTCGTTATGCCGATCACGAGCGTCGGGACCCGAATCTGTCCCAGGTCGGCGACCCGGTCCCAGTTGGCCAACTTCGGTTTCCCATCGGTCAGGCGAGGAACGTCTCGGGGGAACCAACCGAGAGACGGGCGCGAACCTCTCGGGGCGTCATGTCGAACCAGCGACGACAGCTCCGACCGAACGCCGACTGCTCGCTATAACCGAGCAACGCGGTGATCTGGGCCAGCGGAAGGTCGGGCTGGGACAGGTACCGTTGGGCTAGATCTCGTCGGGCCTCGTCCTTGATGGCTTCGAAGGTGGTCCCCTCTTCTCGCACGCGTCGTTGCAGCGTGCGAGGGTGCATGTAGAGCGCTCTTGCCACTTCGCCATGGCTGCAGGCGCCAGTACCCAACAGGGCCTCGACGGCTTGGCGTACTTGCACCGTCAGGGTCGTAGTTCCCCGTGATAGCTGGCTTTGCAGGTAGCGGCTGGCGACGTCGTGAAGCTCCTGGATGTTCTCGCTGATAGGCAGTTTGAGGTCTTTCTCGGCGACGGCCAAGGCCGCCTGGCCGGCACGGAAGACGAGAGGTGCGTCGAAGCGGGCGCGGTACGTGGCCTCGGTTGCCCCCGCCGGGTGGGGAAACCAGACTCGTTGGAGGTGGCATCGTCCCTCCGACAGGAGCGTCATGATGCGCCACGTCAGACCGATGCCGTGCTCTGCCGTTTGTGCCCAACGGAGGTAGTGCCCCGGAAGGAGCCTGAACTCCAGCCGGGCTTGGGTACGGGGTTCCCCGGTCCTGATGTTGAAGGCTATGGCAGCGTTGTAGACCTCGAGATATTTGGACGCGCACTGCATCGCCTCGCCCACTGTGGCGGAATATCGCATGGCCACCGCGAGCGTTCCCAGGATGCCGATGTCTTGGCGGTCAGCCAGGCGCAGTCCGAAGTCTGGACAGCGCAGGTCCGCCGCGGAGCCTTCCAACAGATCGGTGAGGGCCTCGAAGGTGATGAAGGCGGTAAGTCGGTTGAGGGCGGCAGGGTCGATGCCGGCTTGTCGCAACAGCCGGGTGGGATTCCCTCCCAGGTCGGCAACGAGCTCTCGATAGCCCCGTAGGGATTGGGCCTGGACCATGGCGGCCACGGTCACCTCCGTGTCTCCAGATGGCAAAAGTCTGTCGCCAAATGTCCAGAATAGCAACCAACCGATGACGGAAAATCGAGATGCCTCTCATCCGTAGAGCGTGGAGGGAAGGCCGTCGCATGTGTGGGTGATCAAAGAGGGAGTCAGCTTTGTGAACGGATTCGATCACGACCACGCGGCGTTGATCATGACCGTGCAACCCGGGGAAGCGAAACGCTTCGGTTCGCAGCGTGAGGCCGAACTGTGGGTCGAGCAGTACGGGAAGGACTTGGAGTCCTACCGCATCCTCGACGGTGAGCAGCTGCTGGGCTCGGCCCGAGGTCTTGAGACTTTGCGCTGATGCGCGTCAGCCCCGGCGGCGGGCTGGACGGCGCTGGGCGGCGGAGTTGCATATTCATATTGACGCACAGAGGGGGACCGAGGGAGTGGGGACGCCACGACAGGCCGCCAGGTCACGGCGGCCATTGACAACAGGCCGCCAATGTCGTGGTCGGCGAGGCTTCGCGCGAACTCTGGCGAGAGTCTCGCTCGGACTGGCGATCAGCGGCCTGATCGCGGGGCTCCCCTCCATCTCGGCCGGAGCGAGCACGATCCAGTCGAACAAGCCCTACGCTAAGGCCCAACTGCTGAAGCTGTCCGATGTGCCCCAGGGTTACACGAAGTCGGGCGACCTCTGGGTCGGCACCAGCGACGGCAACGACTCCGGGAGCATGTTCACGATGACGCAGCTCCCTGATTTTTCGACCTGCCTGGGCAAACCTCCTGCGCTGAGTGTCGTGGCCGCCGAAGCCAATAGCCCGGACTTCATCAGCAAGGACGGGAACACCGACGTCTTCGACGTCGCAGACGTTTACACCAGCGCCAACGAGGCCAAGAGCGACTTTCCGGCGCTGAGCGATCCCAAGTTCGCGGACTGCTTCGTCCAGGTACAAGGGCCAGTTATCGTGAATACGGAGAAGGATTCGTGGCCTTCCGGCGCCACCTTTGGGACTCCGGTCGCCTCCGTCTCGCACCAACCCAAGTACGGGGACCAGTCCGGACTGGTCGAGGTCCAGGTGCCGGTGACCCTCCCCGGTGAGCAGGGAACCAGCAACGACTTCTTCGTCGCGCTCGTCATCCGCCAGGGCCGGTCGGTCGCTGAGCTGATCATCGACCAGGGAGACACGACCCCGTCCGCCGCGCTCACTCACTCCCTGGCGCAAAAGATCGTGGCCAAGATGAAGGCAAAGCCGCCAGGCAACACAATCGTCGCTGCGTAAGCCTGGTTCCTTCCGAACACGGAACTTTCGGACGAAACCCATCGGCTACCTCGCGCCGCAGGTGCGGTCGCATTGCCGGCAATCCGAATCTGATGCTGGCTTGGGCCAAGGACATCGGCCTGGACCTGCGGGCTGGTATCCACACGGGTGAGGTCGAAATGCGAGGCGAGGACATCGCGGGCTTGGCGGTGAACATCGCAAAGCGCGTGTGCGATCTAGCGGGATCGGGTGAGGTGCTCGTGACGAGAACGGTGACCGACCAAGTGGTCGGCTCGGGCATCCAGTTTGAGGATCGAGGCGAACGCGAACTGAGGGGCGTTCCGGGCAGGTGGAGACCCTTCGGCGTAAAGAACCTCGGCGATCGCTCAAACGCTGCCCCCTAACGCCGTACGTGAGGGGTGGGGCCGGATCAAGAGCCTTCTTCTGTCGATCGTTCCTGATTCACCCATCGGCCAAGCGGAACCTATAAATCGATGTCAGAGCTACTCAACGTCAGGCCACCAACGGATCCAGTACCCGTGCGGGTGGGTGTCGGCCAGGCGGATCGGCGCGGCGTCGCCGGGGCCGATGTGGACGAGCGCCGTCGCCAGGTCGGGCCCCTCGCGCGTCACGGGCGGCGGCGGTGTCGGCAGACCGGGCGTTTCGAAGGGCGACTCGCAGTAGAGGTGGTGCACGGGTCGGCTCCGCCCGAGCGCACGGACCTCCCGCGTCAGGGCGCGCTGCTGGTCCTCGTCGAGGTAGGACGCCACCCAGGAGTGGAAGACGACCAGCGGGCCGTTCCCGGGGATGGTGGCGGCGATCCGCGGCAGGTCCGCCACCATGTCGCCCCGCTCGAGGCGGGGCCGTTTCGCCGTCGCCCGCGCGTTGTCGAGCGCGGCGCGCAGGCGCCCGAAGCGTGGTGGGTTGTCGGGCCACTGGCAGGCCAACAGCCACCGGGCGTCGTCGTGGGACGACGGGTCGAGCGGCGAGAGGTCGAGGCCGACACGCGTCGCCACGGCCGGAACGTCGAGCGCCGGCAGAGGTGCGAGGTCGTCACGGGCGGTGCACTCGAGCAGCACCGCCGAGCCTGCGGATCCGGCGCTGATGCCGTCCCCGTCGCCCGGCGTCCGGTAGGCGTAGGCGTAGTCGTCGAAGAGGAGGTTGAGCCCGGCCGAGGTGCCGAGGTCGAGCAGGGACAGCGGCTCGGCCGACCGCGACAGCGACGCGACGTGGCACAGGCCGGGCAGCAGGGCGGTGCAGCGCCCCACCTCGTTGGTCTGGGTCATGCGGGTGGCGATCAGTGCCTCCAGGGCCGCGCGGTGCTCCCGGCAGAAGTCGGCGAAGGCGGTGGCGGCGTCCCCCGTCGGGCGGCGGCCCGCGCCGAGCACGGCGGCCACGGTGTCGTAGTGCGCAGCCAGCTCGTGCTCCACGCCCGACAGGAGGAGGTAGTGCACCGCGGCGAGCAGGAGGATGGGCCGGCGTTGGGTCAGCGGGGCGCCGTCGAGGAGGGAGAGCACCTCGTCGTCGTCGGCCACCGCCCGGCAGATTTCGGGATAGGTGGTGCCGCCGTCCCGCTCGGCCACCGCGGCGAAGGCCCGGAAATGGTCGGCCAGGGGCTCCTCGACGAGCATGGGTCAGAAGCTGGCGGGGAGCAACGGGCTGACGGCGCCGAAGAAGAACCAGAGCAGGACCAGCACACCGGCGACCCCCACCCCGTAGATCACCCAGCGGTGCCGCCGGAAGCGGTAGGCCCCGTACAGGATGCCCGCACCCAGCGCGACGGTGAGGAAGCCCCAGAACAGTGCGTCCGTGAGCTGGACGTCGGAGTTCCCGGCCAGGTTCTGACTCTTCGGGTCCGCGTGCAGGGTGGCGGCCGGCAGGCCCGAGTTGGGGAAGAGCTGCGAGTGGACCAACTTGCCCTGGACGACGAGGCGCGTGGAGGCGCTGAAGCGCGGATTGCAGGTGGTCAGGGTCACCAGGTCGGCGAACACGTTCTTGATCACGTCGGTGTCACTGGGCGACACGACGAAGCTCTTGATGGTGCCGTAGACGAAGATGCCCTGCAGGGTGGTGAGGACGATCGGATCGCCCACCTTCACGGAGTCGAGGTTGTAGAAGGGGTGCCCGTAGGTGGTGCGGTGCCCGGCGATGGACGCGTTGCCACCCTGCCCGGGCAGCGGTGTCCCGATGTAGTGGCCGGGGCCCTTGCGCAGGTCCGGGGTGTTGGTGCCCTCGACCACCACCTGGTTGATGCCGATCTTCGGGATCCGGATGTAGCCGATGGGGTCGCCCTCGGGTGGGTCGGCCGTGCGGGGGGCGGACTCGGGCGGGCCCGTCGGCAGCTTGTTCAGGGCGGCCTCCTCGGCCAGGGCGTGGCGGATCTGCTCGCTGTTGGTCTCCTGCTGCAACTGGGTGCGCAACCCCGCCTGGGTCCGGGACTCCTGAATGGAGGTGCCCCAGATCTGGTAGGCGGTGAAGAGGAGCAGCACGACGCCGGCCCCGATCAGGACCCGCCCGAAGATGTCGACGACCCGGCGTAGAGGGGACATCGGGGGGAGAGACTAGGGCGGCGGGGCACCTTGCCCCGTTCGCGCGGTCGCTCAGGCCTGGACCGTGACCAGGGTCCCGAGGGGCGTGAGCGGGAACACCACCTGGGCGTTCGGGATCGGCATCTCGACGCACCCGTCGCTCTGGGGGAAGCCGTAGGACCCGCGGACGAATCCGTGCAGGGCGTCCCCGCCGTGGAAGTAGCTGACCCACGGGATGCCGGGGTCCACGTAGTGCGAGCCGTCGGGGTTCGTGCCGCTCATGGTGGTCACCGTGTAGCGGGCGAAGACGGGCCAGGTGCCGTTCTCGGTCGCGGCGCCGGCGACCCCCGTGTTCACCGGAGTGCCGTAGATGGCCGCCCCGTCCCGGTACACCGTCGCCGACTCGGGCAGCGACTGCTTGACGAGCACGTAGTCCCACGGAAGCGCGTCACCGCGGCCGCTCTGCACGGCGGCGAGGAGGTCCGTCCACACCTGGGGCCCGGCGATGCCGTCGGTCTTGAGCCCGTTCTGGGACTCGAAGTTCATCACGGCACCCTGGGTGATGACGTTGTCGACCCCCGGCGTCCACAACGTCAACAGGGCGAAAGGCTGATCGGGCCAGCGCCACGAGAAGGAACCGACCTGGTCGTTTCCTTCCTGGGTCGGCGACGTCAACGGCGACGCGGGGGTGAAGGTCAGCGGGAGGTAGCCCAGTTCGGCGAGCAGCTGCTGGAGGCGCAGGATCGATCCCGGTGCCACGGTGAACTGGGAGGTGAACGTCTGGGCCAGGTGCTGGCCCTCCGAGGCCACCACGCCGCTCCCACCGCCCGGGACGGTGATCGTCTCGGTGGCGCCGGGAACGAGCGGCCCCGTGGCCTGGAACTGGAGGAGCGACGGTGACAGGACGGCCCACGCCCCGGCCACGGGCGGGGTGAGCGTCGGCATGGGGCTGCCGGGGGCGAGATCGGTCGAGAACTGCACGGAGATGGTCGACCCTGCGGCGACGTTGGTCCCGGTCGGGGTCACCGCGGTCACGGTGAGGGGCACGGGGGGTGCGGTCGGCGTGGCGGACGCCTGGTTGGCGCGCCCGTTCTCGACGACGACGAAGCCGCCGGCGGCCACGACGACCACGGCGACGCAGACGGCGAGGATCACCCACAGGCGTGGGCCCCTCCGGCTTCGGACGTGGTCTCCCGACATCGCAGCCGGGATTCTACAGGGACCTCCGGGCGTCTAAAGACCGATTTCGGACCCAATTGCCGTCGTGATGTCCGAAAGTCGGCTCGTGTCGGTCACCTTGGACCCGTCGGGCTCGCGGACGTAGAAGGCGTCGACCACGATCTCGCCCAGGGTGGAGACGCGCGCCGAGACCACGTCGAGGTCCGACTCGAAGAGGGCCCGGGTGATCCGGTGCAGAAGGCCGATCTCGTCGGGGGCCCGAACCTCCAGGACGGTCGCGGTCTCGGAGGCCTCGTTGTCGACGGTCACGTCGCTGCCGGGGAGGTGGGCCGCGGAGCCCCGGCGGAGGGGGTAGACCCGTTCACGCTCCGAGAGGCGCTCGCCGATGGCCAGGCGGTCCGACAGGACGGCGGAGAGGTCCGCCCGCAGCTTGGCGGTGTCGGGCCAGGTCCCCCGGGCCACCTCGACCGTGAACACCTCGACAGCCACCCCGTCCTCGCCGCTGACGTTGGCCGCCCGCACGTTCATGCCGTTGAGCGCGAGCGCTCCCGCCACCGAGGAGAAGAGGCCACGGCGGTCCGGCGCCGCCACGACGACCTGGGGCGGTTGCAGCGACACCGAGGGAAGACCGGTGTGGCGGACCTCTTCCATGAGGTCGCGGTGGGCCGCCAGGATGGGGTCCGGGCGATCCGGCGCGGTCTCACCCTGAAGGATCCGGTCGGTGCGCAGGACGAGCTCGGTGACCAGCCCGGCCTTCCAGGGCCCCCAGGCCGAGGGTCCGGTCGCGCGGCTGTCCGCCTCGGTCAGGGCGGCGAGCAGGTGCAGGGTCAGGCGGTCGCCGACGGCGCGGGCGACATGGGCGATGGTGGTCGGGTCGTCGAGGTCGCGCCGGGTCGCGGTGTCGGGGAGCAGCAGATGGTGGCGCACCAGCTCCACCAACACCTCGACGTCGGTGGGCGCGAACCCCATGCGCGTCGTGATGCGCTCGACCACCTCCATCCCGACCGTCGTGTGGTCGCCGGGGAACCCCTTGCCGATGTCGTGCAGGAGCGCGCCGACGAGGAGCAGGTCCGGACGCTCGACCGTGTCCGTCAGGTCGGCCGCCAGCGCCGTCGCCTCCAGGAGATGACGGTCGACGGTATAGGTGTGGTACGCGTTGCGCTGGGGCTTGTTGCGCACGGCCGACCATTCCGGGATGAGGCGTACGAGCAGGCCGTGCTGGTCGAGGGACTCGATCTGGTCGACGGCAGGGCGGCCCAGGGCGAGCAGCGCGATCAAGGCCACGAGCGTCGCGGGGGTCCAGGGGTCTCCGGGCGGGGGCATGCGGTCGGCCAGCCGGTGCAGCGAGCCCTTGGCGATGGGCCGGTCGAGCGCGCCGGCCGTGGCGGCCAGGCGCAGCGGCAACGAGGCGTCGTCCGAGACCGGCGCCAGCGGGGTCAGGGCGATCTCGCCGTCGACCTCGAGCATGTCGGGGCCGAGATCGGCCGCCGCCTGGCGGGCCCGACCGTCGGACGTGCTCCGACGGAAGCGACGCTTGGGCGGGGGGGAGGGATCCCAGAGCCGGCGCCGGCGCCAGACGTCGTCGCTCACCCAGGCGATCTGCCGGCCGGCGGTCGAGACGGCCAGCATCAGCGCGTCGGCGTCGGGGAAGCCGAGAGCGTCCGCCACGTGATCCTGGTCCTGCAACAGGAGCTTGTCGTGCTCGCGTTGGGCCATGCGGTGCAGCTCGACCCGGATGGAGGTCAACAGGGCCGCCGACCCGTCGAGCGACGCCAGGTCGGCGTAGTCGGCGAGGAGCGGCGCGTAGGCGGAGATGGCGCGCAGGACGCTGACGTCGCGCAGGCCGCCGTGACTCTCCTTCAGGTCGGGCTCCAACAAGAAGGCGACGTCGCCGGCCGTGTTGCGCCGTTCGGCCATCTGCTCCTCGAGCAACGGCAGGTACCGGGTGCCGAGCCGGTCGCGCCAGGCGGCGCGCGCCTTCTCGAGGAGCGGCTCGGCCACCTTGGGCTCGCCCCAGACGAGCCGGCCATCGAGGAGGCCGAGCGCGACGCGGGCGTCCTCTGCCGCGGCGCTCAGGACCTCGGCTGGCCGGCGCACCGAGTGGTCGAGGTGGACCCCCTCGTCCCACACGGGGTACCAGATGCCGTCGGCCACGGTACGGATGTCTCGCCGGCCGTTGTGGACGAGCACCACATCGAGGTCGCTGTAGGGGCACAGTGATCGCCGCCCGTAGCCCCCGACGGCCACGAGGGCCAGGTGCCGCCGGTTGTCGCCGGCGGCCCGGTCGGCCAGCCCGGAGAGCCAGGCGTCGGCCTCGTCGGCATAGCGCCGGCAGAATTCCTCCCCCTTGAGGTCCGGCTCGCCCAGCAGCTTGCTCCGCCGGTCACGCAGTGACGCTTCAGCGGGCATGAGCGGAACGTAGCATTGGGTCCGTGAGCAAAGACGTGAGCAGCAGGGAGGGCAAGAAGCCGGTCAGCTTCTCGCACGCGGTCGCCATGACGGCGGTGGGCGTGGTCGGGGTGATCGTCGCTTTTTGGATCCTCGCCAGCCTGGCCGGCATCATCCTCTTCTTCGTGAAGATCGCGGTCATCATCGCACTGATCGCAGGGGTGTTCTGGCTGGTATCCCGCCTGCGGCGCTAGGCCGCCGGCCCGGTCCAGGGCGAGGCGACGCCGGCCGTTAGGCTGGCCGCCCGTTCGTGTTCGTCCGCGGCGGCGTGGCCGAGTGGTTTAGGCAGGGGCCTGCAAAGCCCCGTACGGCGGTTCGATTCCGCCCGCCGCCTCTTCTTGTTGGTGCAGGCGGGCGGTACTGCACACCATTTTTCGCTGTGCCGAGTCCCCGCCAGATACCGCGGATATACCGCGGCTCCTCACGGACGACGAGGGATCCGAGCGGACTCGTGCGCACTCCGAGCCGACTCGATCACGTCGTCGAGGTAGCTGGCGATCGCCTTGCTCCGCTCCGCCGTGGCGTGTTGGTAGCGCAGGGCGGCCACGGGCGACGAGTGGCCGATTGCCGCCATCAGCTCCCGCAGGGTCACGTTGGGGTTACGGGCGATGACCGTCGCCGCATGGTGACGGAGGTCGTGCGGACGGACGCCGTTGACTCCCAGGGCGTCGCACGCGTCTCTCCAGGCCTGCGAGAGGTCGGCTCGGCGGAGGGGGAGGCCCGAGGGGCGCGTGAAGAGGAGGGCGTCGGGTCGGACCTCCACGTAGTTGGACAGATGCTGCTCGAGGCCCGCGAGGACGAGGGAAGGGAGGGCCACCGTCCGGTAGCCGGCATCGCTCTTGGGGGCGGTGAAGATGCGCCCCTGGCCCGTGATCTCATGCGACTGGCGGACGACGGTCACCGAGCCGTGCAGTGGGTCGATGTCGCGTCGCTGCAGGCCGAGCAGTTCTCCGGTCCGCAGCCCGCCGAATCCTCCGAGCAGCACGAGGCACCGGAGCCTCGGTTCGATCGATCCGGCGAGCTCGAGGACCGTCGTCGTGGCGAGCATGGGGCGCTCCGGAGCGTGCTCGCTGCCCGCCCCCCGGATGGTGCACGGATTGCGCGTGATCAGCCCGTCACTGACCGCTGTGTTCATGATGGCCCGGAGCACCCGGTAGGACTTGGCCGCCTGGTCCCGGGAGACGAGGCTCAACCCGGCATGCCAGAGGCGGACGCGTTCCGGGGTGATCTGGCGGAGCTTCGTCCCGCCGAACTCGGGGTGGAGGTGGCGCCGCAGCACTGCCCGGTAGCCCTGCTTGGTGGCCGGCGTGAGCGGCCGGCCCCTGACGAGGCGATGGTCGAGCCAGGAGTCGGCAAAGGGGCCGAAGAGGCGCTCGCCCCCTTTCGGGTCGACGACGAGGCCGGCGAGCTGCTCGCCCTCCACCTTCTTCTTGTACGCCCTGGCGTCCTCGAAGGTCCGGAAGGTCTTCATCCGGTGTTTTCCGTTGAACGTGAACTTCACGTCGTATCGGGGGCCGCTCGCCGTCTTCCGGGTTCGAATGTTGGCCATTGCTGCGCCTCCTCCGTCTGTACAGGGCTACCGAGCGGTATCAGCCAGGAACGGTCGGGGAGTCAGACGGAATGTCCAAGAATCTCGGGCTCGGGCGCGCTGCGGCGGAGCCGGAACACGTAGTCCTGGAGTGCCTCCGACGGGATCCTCCGGCACGAGCCGATCCGAACAGACTCGAGCTCGCCGTTCCGCAGGAGCTCGAAGACCTTCGTTCTCCCGATGGCCAGAGAGGCCGCCGCTTGCTCCGGAGTCAGAAGAACTGCGGCGGTCAACGAGTGACCGCCGCTCTCCAGATCGGTATGGGCCGAGGTGCTCATGTCTGCTCCCTCCAAGGGGGAAAGGAACGTCCTTCCCTACCTATAGATGGGGGTGGGTTCAAGGGGTCCCCGCAACAATTCGGCGAGTCGGCGACAGTGAGTCGAGTTCGACCGGGAGGTTGCGGTTGTGAAGATGACGGAGGAGCAACGAGAGAAGGTTCGTCGGCTGAGGAGTGAGGGGATGACACTCGTCGAAGTGGCGCGCGCCGTGGGTTGTTCGCTCAAGTCGGCGTCGCGTGTCCACGTGGGTCCGTCGAGAGACGAGAAAGGTGTCAAGGCCTGGTATCCGGGCTGTCGTCGTCTCTCCTATGAAGATCGCGAGCAGATCGCGTATGGACTTGCTCGGCGGGAGTCACTCAGCGTGATCGCTCGGCGCCTCGGTCGTTCGACCTCCACCATCTCGCGAGAGGTGAAGGCAAACGGCGGCCGGAGGATCTACCGAGCCTTTTCAGCCCATAACCGGGCCTATCGCATGGCCAGACGTCCCAAGGTGGCCAAGCTCGACCACGGCCCCTTGGCCAAGGTGGTCACCACATGGCTCGAGTCCTGGTGGTCTCCAGAGGAAATCGCGAAACGCTTGCCCATTGAGTTCCCACACGATCCGATGATGCGGGTGTCACACGAGACCATCTACCAGAGCATCTATGTCCAGGGCCGGGGCGAATTGCGCCGCGAGCTGGCACGTTGTCTGCGCAGCGGGCGAACCCAGCGCAAGAGGCGCGGCACGGCCACCCGGGGAGGCCCGATGCGCGACATGGTGCTCATCTCCGAGCGCCCGGCCGAGGTCCAAGATCGCGCCATCCCGGGACACTGGGAGGGAGACCTGTTGATCGGCAAGGGGGGTCATTCCCAGGTCGGCACTCTCGTGGAACGCAGCACCGGCTACCTCGCCTTGGTCCAGCTCCGCGACGGTCGAGAGGCCCCCAAGGTCGCCAAGGCCATCGCCAAGACGGTGCGCCGGCTTCCGGCCGAGCTCGTCCGTTCCATCACCTGGGACCAAGGTCGCGAGATGGCCCACCACGCCCGCTTCTCGGTGGCGACCGGGGTCGCGGTCTACTTCTGCGATCCCCATAGCCCCTGGCAGCGGCCCAGCAACGAGAACACGAATGGCCTGTTGCGTCAGTACTTGCCCAGAGGCATGGACTTCTCCGCGCTCACCCGAGCGGACCTCGACGCCATCGCCCAGAGCCTCAACGACCGCCCTCGCAAGCGTCTCGGATTCATGAAACCATCGGAGCGATTCGCCGAGTTTCTTGCATCGACCGCTTGAATCCGCCGGGCAATTCGCGAGGCCAAACCGAACAAGCCCAGGTCAGTGCGTTCGGAAATCAGCTCCAGAACGACGAAGCACAACCCTCCCTTCATGCGCCTAACCGGAACGATCATGAAGAGAACGAGATGGAATGCGGAACAGCGATGGACAGAGAGGAAGAAACGAAGCAAACGAGCACCATCGAACAGTCGAAGAAGACGACGAATCCCAGAACATCAACCCGAAACGACCCGAGCTGCATCATCCCAAGACGAAATCCCAAGACGAAATCCCAAGACGAAAACCAACAAGACGAAAAAGGTCAGGACTCTTCTGTACTGCTTCAAGCCGCCCTTGCCGTCAGCGGCGGCTGCGCCGCCGCCTCGGCGGGCGGTCGGGGCCTTCGGCCCCTCTTCGGAAAGCCGAATTGTCATGGCCGGGTCCGTGCGCTGGAGTTCATTCCCTTTGGATCCACCCCGCACATCCCGAACCGGATCGGTTCAGGAGGCGGGAAATCCCTCCGGGGGCCATGAGTGGGCTTCCAGGCCGGCCGCTGGGCGTCCGGCCAGCTCCATTGTGAGAATGTGGCGCGGGGCTCCCGCCGCGGCCCTCAAGGGTCCGCTGCGCCGGCCTCCGGCCGCCCTTGACCGCTGCTTGTCTCGGGTCGTGCCCTACGCCCCATACGAAGCAGGCACAACGGGGAAAGGGCCTTGGCGTCGTCCAGTGCGCGTTATGGGACGCGTTCTGCTCCGGTTCGTGGGTACGCCTCAGACCGCGTCGAGGAGTGTTTCGGCGCGCTTGGTGAGTCCGGCGCACCCGTACTCGGCCGCGGTGGCAGCGGCTGTGGTGATGAGGCTTCGCGCGTTTTCGATGTCGCCCTCGCCGCGGCGGGCGAGGCAGAGTTCGGCGTGGTCGAGCTGACCTGTGGCGGCCCAGAACGGGGTTTGCAGCTTCGTGTGGATGTCATGCGCGGTCGCGAACCATTGTTCGGCTTGGTCGTAGTTGCCGAGCATGGTGGCGGCTCGTGCGAGCGGTCGCGCAACGGAACCACTGACGGTCGGCCCGGAGCACAGTACGTGGGTGGCGAACGGGGTGAGCTGTTCGAGCAGCTGGCGTGTGCTCTCCGCTTGTCGGGTGAGCGCGGCGGCTTCGACCAGAAAAGTGAGCGCGGAAAGGTAGGTGGTGTCGTGCGGGAAGTCGAAGCCCTGGCGGGCTTCGTCGGCGAGCCGATCCGACCCCTTCGCCGGTACGGCCGACCTCGCACATAAGGAGCGGGAGCATCGCCCGCAGTGAGGCAATGGATGGGTTGTCGCGGGCGGCGTCGATGAAGAGATCGGCCATTTCGTCGACCCGGCCTTGATGCTGTCGGATGAGGTACAGAATGCCGCCGAAGGCTGGGAGCGCTTCGGTTCTCCCTGCGCTGATTCCGAGTTCCAGCGTGTGTTGGTTGGCCTGTTCGGCGTCGTCGGCGTGACCGGCGAGCAACAACCCACCGGTACGGGCGATGTGCAACCATAAAGAGTTCGTTGGGCAGTCCGAGTTGGTCGGCGAGCGTTGCCATGTCGTCGATCGCGGTGCGTGCCCCGGCGAGGTCGGCGTGTTGGTATCGGGCCCAGATCAGCGGGTACCGAGTGGTGCAGCGCAGATACGGGTCGCCGAGCCGGTCGGCGATCGCGACGGCCCGCTCGACATCGGCGATCGTCTGATCGCGATACTCCGGGGTCGCCAGTGTGAGGAACGTCGTCGTGAGGACCTCGACGAACGCGGTGTCGTCGCCCGCGAGCCGGGCCACATCGACGGCTTCGAGCGCGAGGTCGCGTCGCTCACGCCACTCCAACCCTGCATCGTGCGCTTCGGAATAGGACCCAAGTAGGCGCGCACGTGTTGCTGACTGGTCCGCGCCGGTGGCGTCGAGCGCGGCACGCATTACACGCTTGGCGGCATCAACACCGACTCGACTCCCCAGCGAACACTGAAGCCCAACGCCGCCTGCACCAGGGTGTCAGTGTCGCCGAGTTCCTCGGCAAGGCTGGCGGCCCGTGTGAGGGTGTCTCGGTACTCGGGTTGCCCAGCTCGGCTCTGTTGGGTGCCGAGCGCAACCAGGAGCTGAGCGCGGCTGTGTTGGTCGGGCGGGGTCTGGCGGTCGAGCAGGTCGAGGGCTTGTTGGTACCAGCGGATGGCGTCGTCGGGGGCGAGGGCTTTGCAGGCCGCGTCGCCAGCACGCCGGACGTAGCCGATGGCTTTATCGAGGTCCGCGGGCCGTGTGGCAGCAACCCAATGGTGTGCCAGCTCCGCCAGTGCCGCCGCGTCCTCACCGGTCTCTTGGGTTTCGAGCGTTTCGGCCACGCGTTGGTGGGCCCGGGCACGGCGGGTCGGGGACAACTCGTCGTAGAGGCTGTGTTGGATCAAGGCGTGCGCAAACCGGTACCGGTCCGAAGTGGCACTCTCGACGAGCACGGCCGCGCTCACGGCGGTGTCCATGAGGTCCAACAGCGGATCCTCGTCGACGTCGGTCAAGCGACCGAGCAGGCTGATGTCGAACTCGCGGCCGATCACTGCCGCCAAAGAGAGGACGCGCAGCGCTTCGGCGCCGAGGCGTTCCACGCGCCGCCCCACCACGTCGCGCACGCTCGACGGAAGGCTGATTTCATCGAGACCGTCGGCGACGGTCCAGCGGCCGTCGTCACCGAGCACGATCCCACCCGACTCGGCGAGGTGTCGAATCACCTCGCCGGTGAAGAAGGGGTTCCCGTCGGTCTCTCGCCGCAAGGCGTGCGCCAGCCCGACACCGGCGTCGTCGAGGTCATAGCCGGCCGAGGCGGACAACAACTCGATGATTTCGACATCGTCGAGGCCGCCGAGTGCGATGCGGGTGACGTGCGCTTCGCGGTGCAGGTCGGCCAGCAGCTTGGTGAGCGCATCGCCACGCGTCAGATCCGTGTCGCGGTACGTGCAGGCGATGGTCATGTCTGCTTCGGGTCGTCGAGGCCATCACGTGGCGTAACAGTTGCAGGCTTGCGGTGTCGGCCCAGTGCAGATCGTCGAGCACCACCATGACAGGCGCCTGCCGTGACGCCGCCACGAGGAGCTCGGTGGTGCCTTCCCACAACAACAAGCGTTCCGTATCCGGATCCGCCACCCGGTCGGTATCGGATCTGAGGGCGGGCACCAAACGCCCCAGCGCGGTGCGCTGCGCGGCGGGAAGCCCTTCGATCAACTCGGGGTCACCATCGCGCACCAGGGTTGCCACCACTTCGATCCAGGGCTGATAGGAGATCCCGACGTCCTCATCGGCGTGGCCGAACAGCACGATCGACCCCTCGGCGTGTGCGCTCCGTGCGACCTGCGCCACCAGCGCGGTCTTGCCCATCCCGGCCTCACCGGCCACGAACACCGCCTGACACCGTTTGGTCGTGTGTGCTTGTTTGCGCGCTTCCTCCAACACGGTGAGTTCGCCGCTGCGACCGAAGAACCCGAACAGCGCATCGGTCGCCGCACCGACCAGACGGCCCGGCAATGGGACCGACCCGGCGGTCTGTGCGGGTTCCCACAACACCTCGACCGCATCGACCGGTTCGGGAATGCCTTTCAGCTCCAGTGGCCCGACCTCGACGAACGTCTGCGTCGCGTGCCGGCCCACCATCAGCCGCACCAGATCCGCGGCCAGAATCTGCCCGGCGCCGGCTGCTGCGCACAACCGGGCTGCCTCGACCACCGGATCACCGAAGAAGTCGCCGTCCTCCTCGACAGCTTCGCCCGCGCTCATGCCGATACGAACGCCCAGCGGCTCACCGTCCGAACGGTTGTGATGGTGGATCGCCTGCTGCATCCCCACCGCGCCCGCCAACGCCCGACTCGGCGACGAGAACATCACCATGAGTCCGTCACCCAGATTCTTGACCTCTGTGCCGCCCGAGCCGACGATCGCGCCTCGCAACAGCCGGAAATGGGTTTGGCGCAGCTCCTCCGCTGCGTCCGGACCCAGGCGCGCCGCGGTCGCGGTCGAGTCCACCAAGTCGGTGAAGATGAACGTCGCGGTCACCGATGAGGACACAAGACTCCTCCGCAAAACAACCCCCGCTGCTCAGTCTTTCATGCCACCAGCGGGAGGCGCTGATCCCGTCAGTTGACATCTGCTTTGCAGGTGCGGTGGCGGCGTTCACTAGGGGGACCTTGTGTCGCTGTCAGGTCCAGATGTGAGGTGCCCCCGCACGCCGGCTCCGGGCGTATCAGCTTGACCCGGAGAGTCGGGCTGCCGTAGCGATGGTGACCGGCCATCAGCAGCCCGACCCTCAAGCCGGGGCGCCCCGGCCGGGAATCGAACCCGGTGCACCCACGTAGTCATTGAAGGGCAGCCGTCCAGACCCAGGGCGCAACTGGAGAACGGTCCGTTGGAACGCGGAATTGACTGGTATCCTGAAGGTCAGTCATTGAAGGGCAGTCGTGAGAAGGGGCCTCCGGGCCCCTTCTACGCGCCATGCTGCCGTCCTGGAATCGCCAAAACACATGCTGCCTCAGGTCACCGGGAAAGAGTGACTCAACTTCATACCGCGCAGATACCGCGGCATACCCCGGATGGGTGCGAATCGGTTCGAACTCGTACGCTCTCTGAACTGGACGTATGCACTGCGACGCACCGTTGCGAACCACGTGTTCGCCCCTGCAAAGCCCCGTACGGCGGTTCGATTCCGCCCGCCGCCTCCAAAGGAGAAGTTGGTCGTGCGAGGCTGACGCGTCGGGCTCGCGGCGAGTCCCTTGTCGAGGTGGAGCCGGGGGTGCTGCGGGACCTTGGCCCCTACCGGAACTGCAGGGCCGACGCCGACAATGGAACCGCCATGCGAGTCCCTGGCAACCTGGCCGCGACAGCGGGCGCCTGGAGTGCGCGACACCGGCGGTGGGCGATCCTTGGATGGCTAGCCTTTGTCACCGCTGCCTATGTCTTCGGCAGCCTCATCGGTCAGCACAACCTCACCGACGCGCAGGTGGGCAACGGGCAGTCGGGTCAGGGCATCGCGGCGGTCGATCGGGCGTTCCCGTTCCACAACCGCGAGGAGATACTGCTCCAGGTCCGGGGGAGGGCTGCCACGGGCGGCGGGGAGTTCACCGGGCCCGTCGGCGACCTCGTCGGGCGTCTGCGGCACCTGAAGACGGTCGCCGACATTGAGGCACCGTTCCCCGTCCCGGGCGCATTCACGAGTTCAGCCCTGCGCTCGGCGGACGGACGATCGATGCTCGTGAGCTTCTACGTGGCCGGCGACAGCAACCGGGCGCAGACCAACGTCACCGCCACCCTGGCCGCCGCCGTTGCCACGCAGGCGGACCACCCGCAGTTCCGCGTGGAGGAGTTCGGCACAGCGAGTGCCAACAAGGCGCTGATCAAGGCCTATGACGGCGACTTCACCCGCGCCGAGCACACGTCCCTGCCCATCACCCTGCTGATCCTTCTCATCGCCTTCGGGTCCCTCATTGCTGCGGGGGTGCCGCTGCTGCTCGGGTTCACCGCGGTGATCGGGGCGCTCGGCCTGATCAAGCCCATCAGCCACCTCTACCCCGTCGCGCAGGGGCAGATCGAGCCCGTCATCCTGCTGGTCGGATTGGCCGTCGGCGTGGACTATTCCATGTTCTACCTTCGGCGGAAGCTCGAGGAGCGACACGCCGGACGCGACGGGAGCACCGCGCTCGCCCGTGCCGCCGCCACGTCGGGAAGGGCGGTGCTGATATCGGGGTTGACCGTGATGACCGCCATGGCCGGGATGCTCCTCACCGGCAACGCCGTGTTCATTTCCCTGGGCATCGGGACGATGCTCGTGGTGGCGGTGGCGATCATCGGTTCGGTGACCGTCCTGCCGGCGATCATGGCCGTCCTCGGCGACAAGATCGAATGGGGGCGGGTGCCCGTCATCGCCAAGCGCCGGGCCCAAGGGCCGTCACCCATGTGGACGTGGATCGTCGACCGGGTGCTGCGGCGACCCGCCGTCTCGGCCGTGCTGGCGACGGCCTTCCTCCTCGCTCTGGCCGCGCCGGTGCTGGGGATGCGCACCGTGGACCCCGGCGCCGTCGGCCTGCCGCGCAGCCTGCCGATCATGCAGACCTACGATCGCATCGAGGCGGCCTTCCCGGGGGCGCCGATGTCCGCCCTCGTCGTGGTCACCTCACCGGACGTCACGTCACCGGGCGTGCGGGCCGGCCTCACGTCACTCGGCCGCGCCGTGGTCGCGCACGGGGGCCAGATGGGTGGCCCGGTCGTGGTGACGACGAGTCCCGACCGGACGGTCGCCATCGTCACACTCTCACTGGCCGGCAACGGGACGGATACCACGTCGACGGCCGCCCTGGCAGCCCTGCGCGACCAGGTCATCCCTCAGACCATCGACCGCGTGCCCGGGACGCACACGTACGTCGCCGGCATGACGGCCGGATCGGTCGACTTCAACCAGACGATGAAGGACCACCTGCCGCTCGTCTTCGGCTTCGTGCTGGGCCTGGCCTTTCTCCTGCTTCTCGTGTCGTTCCGCTCCGTGGTGATCCCCTTCATGACCATCGTGCTGAACCTGCTCTCGGTGGGCGCGGCCTACGGAGTCATGGTGCTCGTGTTCCAGGACGGGCACGGACGGTCGCTGATCGGGGCGCAGGACGTTGGTGGCGTGATCGACTGGATACCGCTGTTCCTGTTGGTCGTGCTCTTCGGGCTCTCGATGGACTACCACGTGCTCATCCTCAGCCGGATCCGCGAAGGCCACGAGAACGGTCTTCCGACCCGCCGAGCGGTCTCCGAGGGCATTGTCACCACTGCGGGGGTCATCACGAGCGCCGCCCTCGTGATGGTCGCCGTGTTCGCGATCTTCGCCACCTTGACCGAGATCGACTTCAAGCAGTTGGGCGTGGCCCTCGCCTCGGCTGTGCTGATCGACGCGACCGTGGTCCGCATCGTGCTGCTGCCATCGTTGATGACCCTGCTCGACCGCTGGAACTGGTACCTACCCGCCTGGCTGGGGTTCGTGGCGCGGCGTCGGGTTCGGGTGCCCGAGGTCGCCGGATCCCAACCCGATCGCGAGAAGGTCGGAATCTCCGTCTGACCCCCGCCGCCCAGACGGGTCGCGCCCGTCTCAGTGCGCGATGACGTCGAGGACGACGGGCGGCAGCTCCGTGCCGCCGGTCGTGGTCATCTCGATGCGGAGCGGGTAGGTGCCCGCCGCAGCGGCCGTGACGGCCAGCGACTGTGTCGTAGGAGAGGGGAGCGCGCACATGGGTGGCGCGCCGGGACCACCGGTCGCCAGGCCGAGGGTCAAGGTGCCCGAGGACGGCGCGACCTGGAGACCGGCGGGCACCGCGGCGACCTGCCAGTGGACCGAGGTGGTCTGGTAGCCCGCGAGCGCCATCCCGATGTGCACGGTGACCGGCTGCCCGACGGAGGCGGTGGTGGCGCCGCTCGGCGACGAGAAGCCGACCGCCGGCAGCTGGTCCGTGCCGAAGGACGGCGGGCTGGCGCTCGGGGGCCAGACCGCCGCCGCCGCCGGCGCATCGGCCAAGGTGTAATGCAGCGTCCCGCCCGTCGCGAGCACCGATGCGGGCAGCCAGGACAGGCCCCACGTGCCGGCGTGGGCATCCGTCCCCGGAGGAAGTACGCAGCCAGGCTCCGGGGTGGGGCGGGTCACCCCCGAGACGGTGAGTGCGTGGACGTAGGGCCGGGAGGCCGCCGCCCCCGGGGCCTCCTCGACGAGGCGGCGCCCGTCGGGCAGCGTGATGGTCACCGACGGGAAGAGCGGGCTGGCGAGAGCGAGGTCGGCCGACCCCGGGGTCACGGGGAACAGGCCGAGCGCGCCCCACACGTACCACGACGAGATGGCTCCGAGGTCGTCGTTGCCCGGCTCGTCGACCGGCGCGTCGGCGTACTCGGTATTCACGATGGCGCGCACCACCCGTTGGGTCTGTTGCGGCGCGCCGAAATAGTCGAACTCCCACGGGGCCCACTCGCCCGGCTCGTTCCCCGACCACAGATAGGGCGCATCCCGGCTCGCATTGAGCGAAGTCGTGAAGGTCTCGAGCTTGCGCGCCGCCGTCGCGTCCCCGCCCATCAGCGCCGCCAGCGCGGCGAGGTCCTGCGGGACGTTCCACGTGTACTGCGCCGCGTTGCCCTCCTCGAAGCCGGTCTGTCCACCCGGCTCGAGCTGCGACGCCTCGAAGGCCTGGCCGGGAGGAAAGCTGCCGTCGCTGCCCCTGGCCTGGATGGAGCCGGTGGCGGGATTGAACTCGTACTCCCAGGTGGCGGCGCGCTGCGCCATGGCGGCGGCAACGCCGGGATCGTGCTCTGCCGTGGCGATCCGGGCGATGGCGAAGTCGTCGAGCGCGTATTCCAGCGTCACCGAGCCGCCGATGGAATAGTCGATGGACGTCAGGTCGAGCGAGCCGGCGTTGACGTAGTGCTGGCTCAGGTACTGGCTCAGGTATTGGCGCTCGATCTCGAGGCCATGGCCCGTCTCGTTCTGCGTTGCCCCCTTCACCATGTAGCGGAGCGCGGCCGGCACGTCGAAATTGCGCACGCCCATGGCGTAGGCGTCGGCGATGATGGGATCGGCGGAGTCCCCGTTGATCTGCGACTCGTCGCCGCCGACGATCTGCCACTTGGGCAGCCAGCCGTCCTGCTCGGCGCTGTCCACGAGCGACTGCACCATGTCGCCGACGTCGTGGGGCACGAGAAGCGACTCGAGCTGTATCTCGCTTCGATAGATGTCCCACTCGGAGAAGTTGGCGTACTCCTGCCTTCCATGGGCGGAGTGCGTCTTCCCGTCGCTGCCGGGGTAGTCGCCGTTGACGTCCGACACGACGCTGGGGAAGAGGAGCGAGTGGTAGAGCGCGGTGTAGAACGTGTGCTGCTGGCTCTGCGTGCCTCCTTGCACGGCGATACGTCCGAGGAGCGCGTTCCAGCGTGCCTCTGCCTGCGCGGCCACCTGCGACACCGACCACCCCGGGTCCTCCGCCCGAAGGTTCTGTGCCGCGTCCTGCACGCTCACGAACGAGATCCCGACCTTCATCAGCACCGTGCGCCGCATCGTGGTGCCGAAGGTCACGTAGGCGCCGCAGGAGGCACCCGTGCACGACGAGCTCCCGGCGCTGGTGCCCGACGCGTTCCAGGTGCCGGCCGAGGAGAAGGGACGGTCGAACAGCGCCACGAAGTGCAGGGTGTAGCTCGTTCCCGTCCCGCAGAACTGGCCGCTGGTGACCTGGCCCTCCACTTCGTCGTGCCCGACGGTCCGCACGTCTGCCGCCGTGACGGGATTGGCGCTGCCCGCGACCTTGAACAGGATGTTGGACGCGGTGCTCGGAGGGAAGTCGAAGCTCGAGATTCCACTGCGCGTGGTGACGGCGAGCGAGACGGCGATCGGCGCCGGACCCAGCACGAGCCGGTAACGACCGGGAAGGGCCTGCTCCTGGCCGTGCGTGAACGATGCGGTGGAGGCCTCGGGCGTGTTGCCGACGGCACCGAGAGTGGGGAGGATGGGGACGTCCTGGTAGGACGGGCAGCCGGTGCCGCTGAGGTGCGTGAGGCTGAAGCCGGCGATGCGGCTGTCCGAGTACGCGTACCCGCCGCCGGCCTGCACGGCATCCGGGCTCGTGTCCGGGCTCCACTGCATCATCCCGAACGGCACGTCAGCACCGGGGAACTCGCCGACGGTTCCGGGATTGACGGGCCCTGTTCCGGTGCCGTCGAGGGGACGGACGAGCGCAGCGGGGTTCGTCCCCGGGGCAATCGACTGTGCGCCTGCCGTGGTCCCGGATCGGACCAGCGGTGCGGTCGCGGTCAGGGCACCGAGCAGCGCCAGTACCGCCGCCGCGGTCAGTGTGCGCCGCGGCCGTGGCCGGGACCGGCGATTCATGAGAAGACCGTAGCGGCGGAGGACGCAGCCGGGGGGTGCGTCCGGGCCGGCCCGTTCCGAGGATGTGACCTTCGGTCCTAATCGCCGGGGATGGGTCTGGCCAGACTTGGAGCCATGACGGCTGCCGCCTATCTCGACACGCTGCTCCGCGACGTCATCGCCAAGCATCCCGACGAGCCCGAGTTCCATCAGGCGGTGGGCGAGGTGCTGGCGTCCCTCGGAGCCCTGGTCGAGCGACGCCCCGAAATCCGGCAGGCCAAGGTGCTCGAGCGGATGGTGGAGCCCGAGCGCATCATCGTGTTCCGTGTCACCTGGGTGGACGACGCGGGGGAGGTCCGGATCAACCTCGGCTACCGCGTGCAGATGAACAGCGCACTCGGTCCTTTCAAGGGTGGCTTGCGCTTCGATCCCACCGTGAATCTTGGCCTGCTCAAGTTCTTGGCCTTCGAGCAGACGCTCAAGAATTCGCTCACCGGGCTCCCGATCGGTGGGGCCAAGGGTGGCGCGGACTTCGACCCGAAGGGCAGGAGCGAGAACGAGGTGCGCCGCTTCTGCCAGTCGTTCATGACGGAGTTGTATCGCCACATCGGTCAGTTCACGGACATCCCGGCGGGCGACATCGGCGTGGGGGCCCGCGAGATCGGCTACCTCTTCGGCCAGTACAAGCGCATCACCAACCAGTTCACCGGCGCGCTCACGGGCAAGGGTCCCGAATGGGGCGGGTCACTGGTCCGCTCCGAGGCGACCGGTTTCGGTGCCGTCTACTTCGCCGAGGAGATGCTCGGTACCCGTGGCCAGAGTCTGGCTGGCAAGCGGTGTCTGATCTCGGGCAGCGGGAACGTCGCGCAGTACACGGCGGCCAAGCTGATTGAGGTGGGGGCGGTCCCCATCAGCCTGTCGGACTCCGACGGCTTCGTCGTCGACCCCGACGGGATCGACGAAGAGAAGCTCGAGTGGATCCTCCAACTGAAGAACGTGCGGCGCGGGCGCATCAGCGAGTACGCCGAGCGGTACCCGGCCGTGCTCTACACCCCGGCCGTCAGAGGCGATCACAATCCGTTGTGGGCCGTCCCGGCCGACTGTGCCTTCCCCTCGGCCACGCAGAACGAGATCGCCGCAAAGGACGCACGCGCCCTGGTCGAGGGGGGCGTCATCCTCGTCGCCGAGGGTGCCAACATGCCGACCAGGCCCGAGAGTGTCGAGATCTTCCGGAAGTCGGGCATCCTCTACGGGCCCAGCAAGGCGGTCAACGCGGGCGGAGTGGCCGTCTCGGGCCTCGAGATGACGCAGGATGCCGAACACCTCCCGTGGTCGTCGGCGCAGGTGGACGCCCGGCTTCGCCGGATCGTGGCGTCCGTCCACGCGACCACCCGGACCGCCGCCGCGGAGTACGGCCATCCGGACGACTACGTGGTCGGAGCGAACGTGGCGGGCTTCTCCAAGGTGGCCGACGCAATGATGGACGAGGGCGTGATCTGAGGCTCGGCGGGTATCCGCGCCTCTGTCACAGCCCGCTGGCATGCTCGCCCACATGGCCAGCTGGGTCGACAGCGAGGTGCTCGGCCTCGACTTCGAGACGACCGGGATCGATCGCTTCAACGACGTCCCGGTCTCCTACGCGCTGGTGCGGGTGGTCGGCGGTGTGGTGCGCACGAGCTGGTCCGGCCTCATCGACCCGGGCCGTGAGATCCCTGCGGAGGCGACCGAGGTCCATGGGATCACGACCGAGCAGGCGCGTGGCGAGGGCATGCCTCTGCCCGAGGCGATCGGGCTCGTGACCGACGCCGTGGTGTCGGCCAGCAGGCGAGGGATGCCACTGGCCGGCATGAAGCTCGACTACGACCTCACCATTCTCGACACACAGGCCAAGCTGCTGCTCGGTGGCGGCATCGTCGAGCGAGGCTGGCGCGGGCCCGTGCTCGACGCGGGCGTGATCGACCGCCACTTCGACCCCGACCGCGAGGGCAGGCGAACCCTGGTCGACCTCTGCGGCCTCTACGGGGTCAGCATCGGGCGACCGCACGACGCGTCGGTCGATGCGATCGCATCGGTCGAGGTGCTCTTCGCACTGGCGGCGCGCTACGACGCTTTGTCGAAGTGCGATTTGGCCCAGCTCCATCTCGACCAGACTCGTTGGCACCGGGAGTGGTCGCACGTCTACGACGAGTGGCGCATCGCCCAGGGCATGATCCCGATCGACCGGCGCGACTACGAGTGGCCGGTGGCGCCGGCGGCGCTGCCCCCGGCGGCCTGACCGATCAGATCTTCAGCAGATCCCAGACCATGTCGACGCCCTCGTCCCCCGCGAGGACGATCTTGGCGGGGTGTGCCTTGTCGATGTGCCCGACGAGGCCGTTGTAGACCGAGTAGCCCACCAGCTCCTGGAGGCGCCGCGGGAAGGTCTTGACGAGGGCGGGCGGCACACCGAGCTGCTGGTTCTCCTGTTGCCGGATGTAGCCGGCGCAGTAATTCATGGCGATGCCCACCCGCCGCTGGTCGGTCCGGTTGGCGCCCCCGCCGTGCCAGAGGCTGCCCACCCACACCAGCACGCTGCCCTTGGACATCTCGGCCGGGATGGTGTCGTAGAGCTCGAGCGGGTTCGGCGGCTCTTCACGCAGGTGGCTGCCCGGGACCAGGCGCGTCGCACCGTTCTCCTCGGTGAAGTCGGTGATGGCCCACATGGTGTTGCAGATGATCGGGACGTGCGGACGAGGCAGCGGGATCAGCTGGTCGTCGGCGTGCACCGGCTGCGCCTGCTCGTCGGGGCCGATGGCGATGGAGGACAGGGACGAGATCAAGAGCCCCGGGTCGAGCACACCCTCGACGACCGGCAGCACATTGGGGTGCACGGGGATCTTCTGGAACGTCTCGCCGTGGACCAGGAGGTTGTAGACCCGCATGGTGTGCAACCCCTCGAAGAGGTTGTCCGCCGGGACGGTGCCCAGGTCGCGCTCCAGCTTGAGGAGGGCGTCGCCGATCTCGTCCACCAGTTCGGGCTCGATGGCATCGGGCAGGACGGTGTACCCGTCCTCGGCGATCCGGCGGAGGTGCTCCTCCATCTCCGGAAGCGGGCTCACGGCAGTGGTCTGCGTCACGGCCGCAATTGTACGGACAGGCTCCGGGGTGTGTGGCCCTCGGTGCCCGTGACCTGCGAAGGGCGGAATTGGTCGGGTGGTAAGGTCTCCCGGAACGGGCCGTTGGCGCAGTTGGTAGCGCACTTGCATGACGCGCAAGGGGTCAGAGGTTCGAGTCCTCTACGGCCCACCAGTTCAGAGGCACTTTTTGAGGTGCTGAGCGGATGCCAGACCCGGTGGGGGAGCAGTTGGGGGAGCAAATCCTTCTGACAACGAACCGCGGGCACCTTTTTCAACTTTTGCCCCGTGGGCTGGCGTTGTGGCGCGTGGCCTGACGTTGTAACCCTCTCTTTTCGGTCGACCGGCTGAAGACACCCATGTGCTCACACTGGCGTTAGGAGCACCACTCCAGTCCCCATTCGGGACCACCGCCGACACTCAGGAGTTAGTCATGTCACCGTCCCCGAACCGCGTTCGGCATCGTCGACGCCCACCCGTCCAGGCCGAGCAGCCACAACCCGGCCGAATGGCTCTCACGATTCGTGAGGCGGCCTGGGAGCTGAATGTCCACCCGAACACGGTTGGAAACCTCATCAGGTCCGGGCAACTCGAGAGCTTCGCTCTCGGCCGGCGGCGTCTCGTTTCGCGGTCGGCACTCGAGACGCTTATCGCCAAGGGTGGTACAGCGGAGGCGTCGTAGATGGGCCGAGGACTGTCTGCCCTACAGAAGTGGATGCTTGACGAGATGCGGGCGCACGAAGACGGGACGCTGACCTACGTCGAGGTCTACATCGGGTTCTATGGCTGGGGGTGCCACCGGTTCGCCTGGTGGACATGGGGGCCCCAGCAGCGGCCACACGCTGAAGGTAAGAACTTCGACCGTGGCAGATCGGAGATAGCTACCGGAGCGTCAAGGCGACGGTGAGTCGGTCGGCACATCGCCTCTGTGACCGAGGACTCTGCTACATGATCGACACTCGGGGATATCGTGGCGGGGCTGGCATCACCGTCCACCCCCCGGCCGAGCAGGCGGTCATCCACGAAGCCATGGTCAAGGCCGCCGGCGCCAGCATCAGGGCCGCTCTATCGGGTGACTTATCGACGCCCGGCCCAATAGGTCAACCGATAGGCGTGGGTGGGGGTGATGCCTGATGCCCCGTCGCGAAGCGCGCGTCCAAGTCACCATCTGGTCGAACCGCGAGTTCGCCGCGCTCTCACAAGAAGACCAGCGGACCTACTTCTTGGCGTTCAGCCAACCGGGAATCTCGCTGTGTGGCGTTCTACCGATGACGTTGGGGCGATGGGCCGGTATGGCCGCAGACACGACCATTCAGACCCTTTGGGCGTCGATCAGTCGGCTCGAGAAGGCCGGATTCGTCGTCGCCGACTACGACCAGGACGAGCTCCTCGTCCGATCGTTCCTCCGTCACGACGGCGTCTGGAGAAACAGCAAGACGCGCGCTGGCGCATTGGAGCAGGTCAAACACATCTCGTCGCCCAAGATCCGCACTGCGGTCGATGCTGAGATACACCGCCTCAAGGCGCAGGATGCCCTATCGGATGGGGCATGGGATGACGAATGGGATAGGGCATTTCCAGATGGAATTCCATCTCAGGAATCTCCGTCTCCATCACCGTCACCATCTCCGTCTCCATCACCCCTAGCGGACGCAGATAAATCAAAAAACTCTCGCGAGGGTCTGAGCAGCGTTGGCAAGGCTGCAATGGATAGCTATTTCGGCCAGGAGGCGTCGTGACGATCGACCGCTATTGGCCACAGCTTGCTGGCGCCGGCATGGTCGCTCGTCACCACGAACCGTCGCCTGACCTCGAGGACGACTTCGTGCAGTTGGGTCGAAACCTCGCATCGCGATGCGAGGCGACGTTCCGCTTGCTGGTCGAAGCGCAGACGAACGAGCCGGCGCTGATGCGGGCTGCCGAACGTGGCCGGGCAGAAGTGCTGGCCAGGGACCTTAGGCCCCGCGGGGACCAGGGTCCTGGGCGGGTCAGGGTGGCGGCGTGACGGTCGCTGGCGTTCATCTGGTGGTCGCCACCGAGCGCACCGTCGTCGCTCGAGTTCGGGACGCTGCCGGCGGTATCCATGACGTAACCCGCGGACCGACCGGCTGGTGGTGTAGCTGCGGCGACCTTGCCTGCTGTCACGTCGCCCCGGTAAAGCAGTTGGCCGCTGAGGCGGTCGGCTGATGCACAAAAGCCCAGCATGCCGGGGCGGGTTGCTGCATCGCAGCACAGCCGCAGGGCGACCCAGACCGCACGGTTTCTTCCCTCCCCGTGGTCTGAAGGTTGCAACCAATGGCAAGTAAGTCAGGCACCCGGTTGCGCGGCTACGGCGCCCAGCACAAGCGCATGCGGAAGATTTGGGACGTCAAGGTGCAGGCCGGCGAGGTCCTCTGTGCCCGCTGCGGCCGTTGGATCGAGCCAGGGGCGCCCTGGGATCTCGACCACGCCGACAATGACCGGTCCAGGACGATGTACCTGGGTCCGTCGCACGCCAAGTGCAACCGCGGGGCGCCACACCTGAAGAAGGCGCCCGAGCGCCGCTCAAGGATCTGGTGATGGCCCGCAGACGCGATACGCCGTGCGCTGGGGGATGCGGAAAGGTCCTTTGGGGCGGTACGACGTCGCTGCCAGCCGGCGAGCGGACGTGCCGGGACTGCCGGCGGCTCGAGCCGCGGCCGTACGGCCCACGGAGACGCTCCCAGCACACAGAAGGCGCCGGGGCGGGTGGCGACGCCGATGGTGGCAGCAGAAATGACCAGCAACGCCCCCCAGTTTTTTCGGCGCAGGTTCGATTTTGGCGAGGGGCAAATCGACGGTTTTCGCTCCGCGGGTGCCTGTCGTGACGCCGCCAGGCCCGCCGCGCCGCCCGATCGAGCTCACGCGGAGGCTCGGTAACCCAGGCCGGCGTCCCTTGCCTTCCCGAGCGGAGACGATCGCGCTGGAGTCGGCCGCCGGAGCGCCTGAGCCATTCGATTTGGGCCCTGACGGTCGCCAACTCTGGCGCAGAGCTCAAGAGTCCGCATTTTGGGTGAGCGCCCTGGACCTGATGGCACTAGAGGACCTCTGCCAGACGTGGGATGAGGTCTGCGAGATGCGCCGGGTCGTCGTGGAGGACGGCGTCACCCTCACCGAGCCCATCGTGACGCCAGCCGGCTACGTAGTGGGGCAAAAGAAGGTGCCACACCCTCTGCTGAGGGAGCTCCGGGCAGCCCAGAAGCAACTCCACTCCATCGCCGGCCTTCTCGGGTTCAACCATGCCGCCCGAAGCCGCTTGGGTATCGCAGAGGTCAAGCTGCAGGGCAAGCTCGAAGAGCTACGCCGGCAGCGTGCGGGCGGAGACTCCTGATGGCCTACCTCGAGGGTCGGTTCGTAATGATTACGAGCCCGATCGTGGCGCGCGCCATCGAGGACGCAATCACCGTGCTGATTTCATGCCCAGCGCGAGACGGACATCAGAGAGGTCGGATGGGCTTACGCGTCTGCACAGTTGGCACATTGCGATCAGAACTCGGGGCTCCCGACGTTCTATAACTCGGGGAACTCGGGGAACTCGGGGAACTCGGGGAACTCGGGGAACTCGGGGAACTCTGGGAACTGAGACGTGCTGCTCTCCTTTTGGCTCGTCCCTATCCGCTTCATGTTTGGGTCGGGGCGGGCTCCGGGAAGTTCGCTTGGGGTGCAACCCATATTGGCAATACGGTGAGCACAGAATCTCGGACCTTCGTGTGGATGGGGGCTTGTGATGCCAGTGCTACTGATCGTTCCCCTTGCCGTCTTGGGTGGGCAATTTCTGGGTCGGTTATTTTCGTCATTTCGACTAACCACCCGAGAACTGAAGTGGATCCTTTGGCTGTATCTCGCTGCAGGAATTCCGACATTCCTGCTGTTCGTACTCCACGGCTGGACGCCCAGCTTTGATAACGGTGAAGCCTTCCTCTTCATTTGCGCGCTTCTAATCGGTGCGATGGCAGAGCGTTGCCTTGAGGGTGTCGGGAGCGACGGCGGCCGAAGCGTCCTTGGGTATTTCGTGGTGACGATCATCGGAGCGGTGGCCCTACTCGGACTCAGCCTCTCCTATGTTGTCAGTTCGCGCACCAACTACACTGGCCCGGTCGACAGATTTGAGGTCGCCTGGTTCTTCATTGCAATTGTTCGGGCGGCTGCCGTACGCAACGCAGGTCATGTTTCAGAGAACGCACCACTCGCGGCTTTCAAAACCAGAGTGGCAGAGATTCAGTCAGCGGCAACCAGTCAGTCTCAGTCTCCGCCTTCACCGGAGGCCTGAGGTTCCGCCAGTACCTCCCACATAGGTAACCCCCATCGCCGGGTATGGGCGGCCATCTTCGGATGATTGCTGGGCAGGCGAATTCCATCACTGTTCCGGCGGGTTCGTACAACCAACGCACTATCCAGGCAGAGTCCATTGGTAGTTGTGGAATGGGTCCGGCCAATATTGCGCCCTGGTTGGCGTGGTCCCGTTAGCGATCTCGAACATGAGGAACCCACGAATGCACCCGTTCGATGGAATGCTGTCGAAGCTCCCCAAATCGGGCTGCTTGGGATAGGGCGTGAAGGAGATTCCCACGGACTGCCCGTTCCCGAATAGGAGATCAAACAACCCCACGTCGGCACCGTTCTGTGAACCGCTCGCGCCCGCGCAGATTTGGATGTCAGCGGCCGCGTACTGCTTCCCGGCAGTCGAGTCCGGCTGACCCTTCGAGTCATCGACTGGATCTGTCACCGAGTAGACGGTGACCGTGCGAATCCCCGAGGTCGTGCCAACCTCCGCCGCGGTCACGTCGACTGTCTGTCCTGCGGCGACCACCCGTGGTGTAGTCGCCTGCTGGATTGCGTTGTTTAGCTGGTGTGCCCCGTGATCGACCGCGGCGATGGCTCCCACGAACAGAGCCAAGCCGAGGACTCCCAGGATCCCGATCGTGAGTCCTGCGATTGCCAGCCCGTCCCCGGTTTCCCTCCCTTGCGACCTCTTGATGCTTCTGCGGGCACTGATTGCGAAGATGATGGCGAGGATTGACCCGAGTCCGAAGAACCAGAGCAGCGAAACTACGAACGAAGCAATTGCCAGGCCGTTCGTATGAGGTGAAGTGACTTGTACCTGGACGGCAGGCGGCAAGGTCTGCGTACCCGACGGCGACGCCGCGAATGCCGGTGGAGGGGGCGGCGCGTAGCTCGGGTGCTGCTCAGGCGGATACCACTTCCCGTCTGAGCCTTGCCACCAACCCGGACCCTGTGCAGTGTCGCTCACCCGCGAATCTCCCGTCGCGAGCGGCCGGTGGTGAACCCGCCAAGTCAAAGCCCCACCACCGGCCCCTCGCCTTGGATGCTGACATCGGGGCTGGCGTCCAGATAGGGCCGTATGGACAGGATCGTTATCAACGGACGGACAACGGCCCTCACGGCAGCCTGACGGTGTCCCAGTCCCGGCAGCGTACGTGAGCACCCTTGCTACGAGAGTGACCTCATCTGCTTCAAGGCACGAACTCGGAAGATATTGCCAGTGATGACTAGGGCGGTTGCGACCAACCAGAGTCCGATCACGCCGAACCAGATCGTCGAGTGCGCTGGCGGATCGAACAGCAGTATCGCCACCAGTAACCCGGTCAGGGCGTAGCAAATAAGGCCGCACCAGACGATAACTAGAGAGGCAACCCTGACTTGATTCGGCTTCACCCACCTCTCCTGACGACGCCGCCTATTCGACCTAAGTGTGTCACGGTCCCGGCGGACTGGGCGAGTCTGGACGGGCGTTAACCGTGAACATACGGGGGCACTCTCAGACCGACCCCGGAAACCCCGGGTGGACCTTCACCGCCGACGTCTAAGTAGGCGGCTATTACGACCCGTCCTCCGATATTCATGAACACGGGTCGGTCTGACGAGGCCGGCGCCGCAGACCCTCCTTTCAGCCTCTTGAGCTGAGCTGGATGCGTAGCTACTTGAGTTCTCCCTAGCTGGCTTGAACGTCGAGCCATACACTCTCGTCTGAAGTCGAACTCATCTCGACTTGTCGGCTGAGAATGGAACGATTTCCTTCTCCTTACACCATTGGATGTACTTCTCAGGGGGCCCTGGCGGCTCTCCCATTCGCAATCGAAACCCAAGAGTCTCTTCAGCCTCAGATCGAGAGCGCCTCATCTCAACAAATCCGATGATCGCAACGGCGAGCCCGACCACCCAGACCGCCATGCCCGAAACCCAAATCCCAGTGATTGATAAGAGACCACCAATAACCACCAGAATGGCGCCGACCACCGCGAGAGCGAAACACCACCAGATCTTGCGATAGCCAGTTGCGAAGAGGCGTGCGGACCTCGCTCCGACACGTGGCGTCAATTGTGTTTCCAGCCTTTTGGAGACTCCTCTCCAGCCGCCGCGGAGATCATCTGGCTCGGTAGAATCGCCCGGCTCAGTCATCGCGCTGCCGTATCGACCAAGAGATCGAAAGCAGCTCCGCCCGCTCCAACCGCGAACCCCACTGAGCCGGCGATACCAGCCGTAAACTCGGAACCGGTACTTGAGATGATCAAGCCGCGACTAATGAGTGTGGATATTCCGGCTCCCGCCAATCCGCCAAGACCGCCGAGAATCCCTGTCGTCGCTCCGACACACGACAAGCCGTTTCCACCGATGCAAGCGGGTACGTCCGTCAATCCGGACACGAAACCAAAACCACCAGAAACCAATCCCAACTCGGATATGCCTGCGATTGCGCCGACCCCAGTCGCTACAGAGGCAACCGCCGCCACCACGCCGACGATCTGGAGTTCACCTGTTCGATGTTGCCAGATGAAGGATCCTGCTGCGCCGAACGTGGAACCGATCGCACCTAGCAGGCCGGAGCTGAAGCCACAAGGCGTCCCCTGATTCGCCAGTTCCTCCGCGGCGACATTCTGTGAGTTCTGCTGCTCGGCGTTGCACAACTGCCTGAGCTGCGCCGGGCTGGCCCCGATTGGTCCGCTTCCACTACAAGCGGGATTGCTCGGAGCACAGAGCCCAGTCGGATCACCCTCGTTCACCGGGTCATCTCCGGCGTAGGTGTCCACTTACCTATTCGGGACGCGTGTCCCGCCGCTCCGCCGATATTCGTGCCGTTCCGGTGGCTCTAGAGCCATCGCTATTAGCTCGCACGCCTTGGTTGGGTAGGTTGTTCAGTCTCGGGATCTTGCTTGCAGCGGGATACTTCGTAGATCCGTCCCGCTGTTTCTCAGATGAGTTCAGACTACGAATGAAGGATTCAACTCCTTGGGGGTACGGATGCGAGCGTCCATAGGTAACGCATAGTCGCGCATGGACGCTGTTAGCGACCTCACGCGCTTCGTCAAATCTGGCAACTTTTTGCAGGTCTCTTGCGATTGCATACTTTTGATCCAGACTCAAGTCGTGATCAGAACCCACCATTCTGCTATAGGAATCCAAAACCTCTCGGCGAACCGTGATTGCTTCCTCAAATCGCTCTGCGCGCTCTAGTGCATCTGCGATATCGAGTTTTGCATTCAGGGTGGTCTGTGAATCCTCGCCATGAACACGCAGCTGTCGCTTCAAGAGACGCCCGAGTCGTTCGACCCGCCGATTGGGCTCTTCGTCGTGGGAAAGGCGATGCTCAAGCCTCTCGATCCATAACCCGAACCGGTGGAAAGGTCTGCGAGACCAACTGCTCTGCTGAAGGGTCACTTTGCGTCGGCTCCCATTTGGCCAGTCGTCAACCCAATTCACTTATGTCGAAGATGATCTCCTCGAAATTCGCTGAGTTTATCGAGGGAAGATCGTTGACATATGGTCCTTCCATGAAATCGTACAGCGTTCCGTCGCTGATCGCTTGCTCAAGCATGGCCTCTCCTGTGGCAGGCTGAATGGCATCTGCGGCAAACGAGTCGGATGGTGGCGGCGCTGAGGCCACCGGGATCTCTGGGGTCACAGGTTCTGGGCCCTCAAATGCCACTGGCTTGTCCAACGATGCTTTCGTAGCCTGCGAAAAGGCACCTAGAGCATTCAACACGGCCTGACCGAGTCGTTGGGAAATTGCTCCGATCGCGATCACTGGGAGCAATGGCGACGGTATCGATAGCCGCCCATGCCCACTCGATCCGACTGACTGCACTTCGCTGATCACGGCGGCCGAGTAACCGAGCGTCCCCGAACAAGGTGTCTGGCTGTTCACCGGGTTGTTCGGACCCGCAAAGTTGATAACGACATCGCCGCCATGTTCAGTCGGGCAGTCGGTCGGCACGCAATACCCGACAGCGGAAAGACCCAGAGGATCGCTCCCGTTCACCGGATCGGCTGCCGAATACGCATATGCCTGGCCGGTTTCATTGACCAACGGATCCACGCTCAAGAACTGCCCCGTCGCCGGGTCGTAGTAGCGGTGTACTAGTGGTCTCGCGCGTAAATCATTGTGACTTACGCGACTCGGAGGGGCTTGCCGTCATAGGTCCAGCGGAACGGTGTTGCCCGGCGGTTGTAGTCGTTGATGAAGGCGATGACCTTGTCGGCCAGGTCGTCGAGTGAGTCGAATTCACCACGGCGCAGCAGTCGACGTTCGAGTATCGAGAAGAAGAGCTCGACCTGGTTGAGCCAGCTGGCATGGGTGGGTGTGTGATGGATGTGGACCCGGGGATTGGCCTCTAAGAATTCGGTGACCTTGGCCGTCTTGTGGGCGGCGAAGTTGTCGGCGATGCAATGGAGATCGAGGTGGGGCGGGGTCTGGGTGACCAGGTCGCCCAAGAAGGTGACGAAGTTGTCGCTTCGAGTCGAGTTGGTGACCCATCCCGCCATTGTGCCCTCATGGACGCTCAACGCGGCGAAGAGCACGGCGGTGCCATGGCGCTTGTACTCGAACTCCCGCCTGGTCCGCTGGCCCGGAATCGCCGGTCTGGTCGGGTTGATCCGTGACTTGGCCTGCATGCCCGACTTCTCGTCGACCGACCAGACCACGGCATTTTGCGGCGGATTGAGGTACAGGCCGCAGACATCTGCGGCCTTGGCCCAAAAGTCCGGGTCATGGCTGGTCATCCACGACTCGACCTGCCAGGGCTTGAGGTCGAGGGCCTTACAGATCCGCCAGGCCTGCGAAGCCGAGATGTGCACGCCGTGCTCGGCCATGGCCGTGGCGAGACTCTCCATCGTCCAGCGGGTCGATCCTGGCGGAGGGTCCTCGGTGACCAACTTGACCAAGAGCAACACGTCGTCGTGGTCATAGATCACCGGGCGGCCCGGACGCTCCTCGTCTTCTAACCCGGCCAGCCCGTATTCCTCATAGCGGGCCCGCCACATCCCCACCTGGTTGTAGTGCAGATCGACCACCTCACCGATCGCCCGATTGGACTCGCCGTCGGCCATCAGCAGGATCATGCGCGCCCGCTTGGCCGCCCGAGCTTCAATGGTGTTGGACCGCACACGCGCTTCGAGTTCGGCCCGGTCACCCCGACGAAGTTTGAGTGGAGGAAGTCGCATCCCTCCATAAAACCACATCAGTGTTATTATCGCGAGGATCCACTAGTGACCAGAAGCGATCTGAGTCGATGACCGAGGGATCGTCGCAAATGATCGTGACCGGCAAAAGTGTCCCACTTTGTCGGTCTGATCGGGAGGACTCCCTAGGACACTGATGATTTATTCGCTTCCAGCGAAGACCCTGTTTTCCACAGTCCTCCACGATTGCCGGAGAGGCGATAACAACGGTCGGGACGACGAATATGACCACGTTTGAAAGCGGTCGCAGACGTGCCGACGATTAAATCAACAGTCTCCTAGCCCGAATGTGCCGCACTGGGATAGCGGATCAGTAGCCCTCTGACGCTGGACTACTCAGCTTCGGCGCGTGGGAGCGACATGCCTCCACGTACCAGCTCTTGCCCTTCCGGTCGGTCCAGACGCCTTTCCACGCCGGCGGCTGGTGGCAGTGGTCGGCCTGGAGCTGGTGGCCGACAACCATCCGGAGGCAACGCCCCGGATGCGGGCTGAAGGCGGCGATGAGGTCTCCGGGCTCGGGCATAGGTTCCGCCGCTGAAGTCGAGAGTAGACCTCCGTCGGATCAAGTTGCGGCTCACGCAAATGGTTGAGTCGTCAGGAGATCTGCCGGCAGCCACCTGGAAGGCGACGCAGGAGCTATGGCTCAGTGATCTTCACCTCCAGGCCTAAGAACAACGCCGGATAAGCTCCGACCGGGTCCCTCGAGCGCTTGGACCAATCGTCTGAGCGCTTGGACTCAATCGTCCCGACCTGCCGATCGCAGGGCCCTAGCTGAAGGATGCGCCGCCATGAAGCGAATCAAGTTCGGTCCGAAACTAGGGGCGTGGCTGCTCATGATTGGGCTGGGCTCTTCTGGCTTCCTCACGGCCGGGTTCTCTGCCGCCCAGGGGGCGCAAACGGCCCACACGGTTTCCCTCGATTGCTCAGCGGATGGTGGTGACCAGCGCACCACAGCACAGGCGTCAGTCCAACCTGGCGTGATTGTGGCAACGCCAGACCTCTTCGGCCCGACGACCTATCAGGCGTACGGAATAGACAGTTCGGGGCACCTCCAGCCCATTGGAAACTTCAACGAGGAAGTCACAACAGACCATCTCGTTGCAGCATGGCAGGACAGCACCAATTGCTTCGGCAGCGACATTTCCCGCAATGCATGGATCGCCGACTCGGTGGGGCATGTGTTCGGGCAAAGCGACTTCTCGGGGCCGCCGGCCAACAACTTCGGCGATGCCTCTGGGCTTCCTCTCAACAAACCGATCGTTGGCATGACGCCAACGGCGGATGCAAATGGATATTGGCTCGTGGCATCCGATGGCGGAATCTTCAATTACGGAGATGCCTCGTTCCACGGTTCGACAGGGAGCATCGTATTGAACAAGCCCGTCGTTGGCATGTTCACGTCGCCCGATGGTGGCGGCTACTTACTTGTGGCAACAGATGGTGGTGTTTTTGCCTTCGGCGACGCGCAGTTCCACGGATCGGTGCCGGGAGTCCTAAGGCCCGGACAAGTCCTTAACAAGCCGATCGAGGGAATAGTCGCCACCCCGGACGGCGGTGGATATTGGATGGTGGCGTCGGACGGCGGGATCTTTACTTTCGGCGACGCGCCGTTCCTCGGATCGCTCGGAGGACAGAACATCCCAGCCCCGATTGCAGGGATGATCGCACACGGGAACGGCTACACCCTGGTGGGTGAGGACGGCACCCTCTACCCCTTCGGCTAGATGCCTGGTTGGGGCTGCTTAGACCCTCACCGTCACTATCCGTTTGCTACCGGTACCGTTGACGAGGCGGAAGCAATGGCTCTGGCCACCGCGGAAGGCGGGGACGTGACGTTCACGGATTAACCGTACGCCTGAGGCATAACCTTGGAACCACATGACCCAATGGCGAGTGTCACCGGAAGGCGAACGCCAATACCTTGGCGAAGATGGTTACTGGTACGTCGCGGCGTCACCGGCACCGCCACATCCGCCACACTCATCAACTGCAGCTTCCGATCCACAAGCCGTATCGCCGTCAAAAGCGCCTGTGGAGCACAAGCCGACCAAGAAGAAGGTGGGATTAGTGGTGGTCGCCATCTCGATAATCCTCGGTGGCGTCGCTGCGGTATCGATCCTTGCCGCAACCCGAGGAAGTAGTGGTCCAACAAGGTACTTCACCATCCGGTCCGGCGGAATGTTGCCCGCCCTGCAAATAGGCGACACGGTGAGCGTTCAAAGTGGGTCAGTAAACCGGGGGAGCATTGTCATTTTTTCCCGCCCGCCAGCCGAGAACTGCGGCGGCCCCAATGTCCAGGACCTCGTCAAGCGGGTCATCGGCATGCCCGGCGACGTGCTCTCGCTCTCGGGCGGTCACGTTTACATCGACAGCGAGCGTCTCGACGAGAGCTGGCTCCCGGCCTCGGAGCAGGGCATCACAACGCCGGGGCCGGAGGGCAACGCCGCCAATCTGGCGCACCCCTACCGCGTCCCGGCCAACGACTACTTCGTCATGGGCGACAACCGCACAGACTCCTGCGACAGCCGCTATTGGGGTCCGGTCCCGAACTCACTGATAGTGGGTGAGGTGGTCGCGGTGTCTCGGTAACGAGGTGCATGACACCAGCACTGAGGCGAAAGCATCGCCCCGGCAGCGGGCTGAAGGCCGTCAGGAGGTCGCCGGACTGGGGCATCGGGGTCATGCTTCGGGGAACGGAGCGTCAAGACCGTTTTCGGCGTACCAGGAGAGTTGGGCAATGAATTGATCGTCTTGCTCGAGGCCACGCCCTGCAACCTTGTTGAGATTCCGCATCACTTCGAAGAGCACCAGGATCTCCTCGATGCGGAGATGGTGTGCGATCTGAAAGCGCATCAGACCGGCCATCCATTTGATGTTGAACTCGGCGGCAGCCCGACTAACGGCATCTCTTTGCCGCTTCCGCAGTCCCGTTGCAAATGCCTGGAGTTCGCCCAACTCCGCCGTTAGTCGAGTCGAGCGCGCCACCCATTGATCGTCAATCGGGGTCTTGAATCCGTCGGTTAAGGAAACAAGCGAGAGTTGGAGATCCTGGATGGACGCCACTCGTTGCACAAGTTCTCGGCCGAGCTGAGCGGACCGACTCAGATGCTGTGAGAGCCAAACCCCGATAACAACGGCTATCGCACCGATGAGCGATGCAACGATTGCGGCAGCCATTGGGCAGAAAGCGTAGGCCCTTGTCCGGGGGGCACTACGGCTCCCTATCTAGACGGCGACTTGAGGGGCTGGTGGAGCGCCAGAAGGCTGCGCCGCCGGGCGGGCTTAACTGCCCAACATCCGCTCCTGTGCCGCCGTAAGGTCCACAACCCGCTTGACCCTGTGGCGATATGTCTGCGCCAGCATCCGCACGTTGGCGTGTCCCAGGAAGTCGGCAACCTCCTCGAGCGGAACCCCGGCGTTCACCAGTAGGGACGCGGCTGAGTGCCGCAGCTCGTTTGGGCTGATCGGGTCGATGCCGGCTTCTTCACATAGGCCGGCGATCTCGCGCCGCAGATTCGACGGGTCAATCGGCCGCCCAATCTCGTTCGGGAAAACCAGGTCGAAGTCCTCCCACGCCTTCGCCGCCAGGCGGCGCTTCTTCTGCTCGACCTGGTGCTCTCGCAGGAGACTCAGCACGGGCGCCTCGGGGGAGTCGGGGATCCGCTGGACACGGTCGGAGTGAGCCTTGGTCGCCCCGATGACCATCGTCCCGTCGGGATGGACCTTGCGCGACTGCCGCACGACGAGCTCGTCGCGCCGGAAGTCGACGCAGTCCCAAGTGAGTCCGGTGACCTCCCCGGGGCGCAGGCCGCAGTAGAGCATGACCGCAACGAGCGGTCCGGCGTGGCGGTCCTCAGCGGCCCAGAGGAGGGCCTGCGCGTCATATGGGGTCAGTGATCGTCGGGGGACCGGCTTCGCTGCTTTCTTCGGCAGGCGGGCCGCTCGGGCGACGTTGCGGGCGATCATGTCGCGCCGCACCGCCTCCTCGAGCACCACCCCGAGCGCGAAGCGGACCCGGGCCAGCGACGACCGTGCGAGCGGTCCACGCCGGCCAGCACGACCCTCCGTAGCCTTGGCGGGCTTCCGGATCGCCAGTTGGCGCAGCAGGCCCTCGACGTCGCCCGTCGTCAGTTCCCGGAGGCGTTTCCCGCCGATGGGGGCCGTCTGCGCCAGCGCCCAGCGGTAGTTGTATTCCGTGGCCTCTGTGGCGTCCTCTTGGGCGGAACCGACCGTTTCGAGCCACCACTCGGTCCAAGTGGAAAGCCTGGTGTTGTCACCGGTCGGGATGGATTGCGCGACGTCGCTCCGCAGTTCGTCGAGCGCGGCCACGGCGTCGAAGCGCGTGGCTCCCGAGACTCGACGTCGGAAGCCGTCGATGGTCACCGCGCCACGCCAGACACCCTTGGACGCGTCGAAGTAGACCGAGCCCTCGCCGTAGCCGAGCTTCCTGGGTCGTGCCATTTAGCCGTCCTCCTGTCTCGACCCCTTGTGCGAACCGCAATGAGTCATCCGGGGGAGCAGTTGGGGGAGCAGTTCGTAACGCATTTGCTCCCCCACCGAGTCACACCGCTTTACAAGATAGCAGGTCAGAGTGGGTCCATGGGTGCCGGTGTGAGCTATGGAAGTGCATGACGCGCAAGGGGTCAGAGGTTCGAGTCCTCTACGGCCCACCATCCTGAGCTGGGAGAGAGGGGCCCACGCCCCGAAACGGCCCAGATATGCCGCGCACGAGGCCAGGCGGGCAGGGCCGACGGCGCCACCGGGAAACGGAGGAGGCACGCGGCGCGGGGGCCATTCGTGGGGCGCAAAGGAAGACGCCTTACCCCTGCCCCATACCGGCACATATGGCTAGGGGTTAGTTCCCGCTTCGACTCCACGACCGTGCTGATGAGGCTCTTCGGAATGAGCGGGGTCTGGCGCTCGCGAGAGCAAGCACTTGGCGCTGCGCGGGTCAGAATGGTGTGCAGCCGAGCCCGGCGTTCGAGGGGTGCGTCCAGGAGATTGGGCGCCATGACAACAAGGAGGTTGACGTTGTGATGACGTAACCAATCGACAAGCTGAGGGCAGCCAGCCGGTGCGAGTCCGGTCCGGGGAGACGCCAAGGTCCCCGGTAGCAAAGCCCCCGTGCGTGGTCGAGAGGCCGGGTTCGAAGCGGGGCCGAGCAACTGACCAGTCCGCAACATCAAGTGAAGCCTGCAGCGTCGTCACGCCGGTCCGTGCCCTGCACGGACGAGGAGGAGCCGAGCCCTTCCCTAGTGGGCGAAGGCCATGGACGGCACCAGAGAACTTGGAGCGGGTGCCTAGGAACTTCCCGGCGCAGGGGGCGTGGAATGGTCAGAAGGGTGTCCTTGGAACTGGAGAGATCCGTCTCGACGCCGGACATAACAGCACCACGGGCCGCCAGCCCGTGGTGCCCGGCAGCATCGACACCGATAACCAGCGGACCTGGGAAACGGTGAAGGGTCGAGCGGAAGTCGGAGGAGGCCGTAGTAGTGATGACGAGCGGGACAACATAACCCGCTCCGAGCGAAGGGCCTCTAGCCAGGTGCGCGAATCAACCAGCGACGACCGTGGGATTGCCCGTCGGGCTACCAACCCACCCGCCCTCGGCGGTGCCGTCTACGAACTGTGAGCGACGCTTGGGTCACCCGCCAACGCCGTTGGCAGGGCGGAATGCGGATGATCGACTGCCTGGGGGAGAGCCGTGTGCGGGAGAACCGCACGCACGGTTCGGGAAGGGGGGACTGGGGAGGATGAGGCCCAGGCGAGATGGACCACGTGCACCCGAAGGGAAACCGCCGGGATTGAGCCCAACCGCCGCACCGGCCACACCGAACCAGTTCCCTACTTCACCACCTTCAGATCGATCGATAACGGCACTTATGCACCGAGGAAGTCGCGGGCCGCGCGCTTGGAACGGAGAACGTAGAGCGCCACAGGGTTGCCGTGCCGCGACAGGATTCCGAGTTCTCGTTCGCGCTCAGATCGGTGGACTCGCCAGATGCGCCAGACCAGCGACCATTCTTCGCGCAACCGTCGCAAAGCCGTCTCGTCGCAGCCGTTGGGAAACTGGAAGCCAACCGGACGCTTGCGGATCCCGCGGACGAACGCTCGCCGTGCACTGACCCACCATGGCGTATCGAGGAACACGACCGTGTCTGCGCGCTCAAGCCGAAGGTCGAGTGTGGCGTGGTAGTTGCCGTCGACGATCCACTCGTCGCTGCTGAGCAGGCTTCGCTGCTTCTCACGCCACTCGTCCTCAGACGACTCCACCCAGCCCGGTTTCCAGAAGTGGACGTCAAGGTGGATGACGGGAAGGCCGGTCTTGGCCGAGAGCGCTCGCGAGAACGTGCTCTTGCCCGATCCGGCTATGCCAGTTACCACGACGCGTCGTCCGACTGATATCCCGGGTGGGATGTCCCTTACAGATCGAAGCTCCGTGAAGCCCTCATCCGGCATCAGTGCATATTGCCGGATACCGGGTGGACGAGGAGGCATCCCGCCCTATCCAGGGGTCGGGCCTCTTGACGACCAGGTGAGGAGTGTCCCCACGTGCCGAGGTGTCACACTGACCCGGCGGCAATGTACTGGGGCACCCAGGACTGGCCACCCCGGGAAAGCCCCCTGTGGGAACCTGGTGCCGTGAGCAACCACGAAGGAGCTGGGACGCCTGAATACATGAACGGCTGGAGGTGGGAGGATCCTCGTTGGCGAGAATGGACGGGGAACGACCCGGCAAAGATCCTACAAGAGGCACTTCGGCGAGGCGTCGACATCCGAGACACGAATGCCCAGGGAATCGCGCTTGGGGTTCGACCTCTCATCCTGATGGACGTTTTGAATGCCCTGAGCGCGTCACTGAAGGTAAGTGGATCCGACATATGGGATGGATCTGACCGGTGGAATGCTCCTCAATTCACGGAGAAGGATGACGAGGCGGCATTTTGGAAGCGCCATAACCAAACCTAGAGGCTGCCCTGGCGTTCGGGGACACCACCGGGATCGCCCGGTTCTGCTACAACTGTTGCTGCGTATCACCGGCTCAGAGGTGTTTTACAGGAGGGGGAACGAATGTTGGTGCGCCGTCAAAGACGTGTTCCGGGCTGGTTCGCACGATCCCTGCTCGCGGCAATTGGTGCCACTGTGGCCGCAACGTTGCCGCTCGGATCGTCGAGTGTCCTGGCTGCCGGATCACACCGCGTATCAGCCTCGACGCTATTGAGAAATGCGTGTAAGGCCAGCTTTGCTGCCGCTGCGTTCCGCGTCCAAGGTCACCTCACTTCCGGTGGAACGGCGATGAGCCTTGATGTCTACTTCGGTTTCGCGGGCGACTTGATGACCGCCACTCAAAAGGGAGACCAGACCTTCCACGTAATCAAGAACGGGCCCTCGGTTTATATGGAGGCCAACCGACCTTTCTGGCTGGCGAACTCCAACAACAACGGCGCATTGGCCTCGCTCTTTGCGGATCGCTGGATTGACATGACGTCCGATAAGAAAGACACCGCAGGCATCACGAAGAGCTTCACCAAAGAGACCTTCTTTGGGAGTGCCTGCAGCGCAAATGACTTTGGGTCAGCGAGTTATGCCGGGAACGCTATCTTCAACGGCGTCAAAGTGTTCATAGTCCACCAGAGTCATGTAAAGAGCCCAGGCACCTTCTACATCGAAAACGGCCCGACTCCATACCTCCTGCGGGCCACAGGCACATCACAGAAGGACGGCGGAGTTCTCGCATTTAGTAGCTACGGCGTGCAGCCTGACACCGCAGCACCACCCGGCGTCATCCCGATCTCCCAGTTATCGGGCAACTCGGGCAACTCTGGGTAGTGGCCATCGCTGGTGTGTGTCCCCGACCCGGTGTGCGTTCGGGGGCACCCCCACAAGATCAAGCCCAGCCCATTCCTCAGGTCATCGGGTGATGGTGCCGACTTCCTTGCTCGTGCCCACGAGGGTCTTGGGATTCGTCGTGCCGGTGAGGGTGTAGCTGCATTTCGCGTGCTTCCAGAAGCCTGTCCCCCCGGGTGCAGGTGCCGGTTCCAGCGAGAGTCTCCATGCCGGTGGCATCCGTTGCAATAGTGAAGGTCTCCTTGGACCGACGCACACCATTGGCGAAGTATCCGATAGCAGTATCGGTGGCGTGGAGGCCGTTGAACGTGATCGTGGCCACGGCCGCGCCATCTTCACCTGTCGAGCTGGTCTTACCACCTATCGTCAAGCTGGTAACCGCACAGACGAGCACGACTGTAGAACCGGTTTGGCTGATCTCCGCGCAGGTGGCGGTGCCGGTGTAAGGGACCGTTCGCGGGTTCTTAGCCGCCAACGCTGCCCCGGACGCACCTGCGGTCATTACGAGCACGGCCGCAGCTATACCAACGACTCGGAGCGTCCCACGTACTGTTTGCAACATGGATACCTCCACCGAGAGCTGAGCCAAAGGTTATCCCTCAATCCACGGCTTTTTCACGGGGGTTGCACTACTCTTCGGGTGGCTCTCGTGCTCTGCTCCACGTGTCGCCAGCACGGGTGGCCGACCCGGCGACATCCAGGTTTACGGGCCCGGCTCGAAACCGGCGAAGTGGGGCACCTTTCATATCCGCTCACCAATGGCACGTACGTTCGCTACCAGGTCCCATGGATTCCTGCTGCGTCGAACGTGGACCTGATGCGCCCTCGCCAACTCCGAGCGATCGCGTCGCCTCCCTCGCAGTGACTGCTCGCAAGTGCGTGCAAGTCCGCCGAGCGTCCCGAGATGAGCGATGCAAGAGCAGCTGCTGCCTTGGCGTCTTCTCTCTCCAGAATCGATGTGGCGACTCGGGACTCCCAGCCTGGTGCACCCACAAGGGATGCCGTGGCAAGGATCTGTGGTGAGACCCAGGAGTAACTACTTGCAACCTTGACCAACGCTTCGAGGGGTCGATCGGGTGGTTCTGCGACAAGAAGAGCAACGCAACCGACCAGCTGTTCCCGCCAACCGAGTTCGCTCAACAGAAGGTTCTCGACCTCCCCTGCTTTGTCCTCGGCACCTTGGTAGCAAGCTGCGACGATTCGTATGGCTTCCACCTCGTCACGTTGGAGGCTGAGCAGGACGAGGTACACCCCGACCTCCAGGGGCCCGAGCTCCAAAGCGGGAGCGAAGGCTGGGAAGTCGTCACCGACCGACACGCCGTCATGATGTCACCCATCGGACGGAGACGCCGCAGCGGGGCCAGGCGCCTTGTAATCCCTGTCCCCAATGGTGCCTGCTTGAGACTTGGTGCAGACACTGCGGCTGATCCGTAGCGTTTAGAGGTCCTGGTGGGGTCGCTCACAAAGTGCCTGCCGCCGGTGCAGCCGGTTGGCTTTCGTTCGAAGAGCCTCCCGCCAGGGCTTCGCCATGGAGTGGCTCAAAAGAGGATCGAGCACGAACGTCCGAATAGCAGGAGTGCCCTCCGTGGTTCCATCACGACCAAGGAGGTAGTCATGCATGTAGTGATCGGCGTCGATCCGCACAAGGCATCGCACACAGCGGTGGCCATCGACGAGGGCGAGGACGAGCTCTCCAGCGTCAAGGTGCGGGCCACCCGGCGCCAAGTGGACCAGTTGGTGAGCTGGGCCGAACCGTTCGAGAAGCGCACCTGGGCCATCGAGTCGGCCGGTGGGTTGGGCTACTTGTTGGCCCAGCAGCTAGTCGCTCGGGGCGAGGACGTCCTCGACGTACCCGCGACCTTGGCCTCTCGCATCCGGGTGCTCGCCACCGGGCGCTCGAACAAGAACGACCCCAACGACGCCCGCTCGGTCGCCATCGCTGCCTTTCGGGCCCCGAATCTGCGCAGCGTCCAGCCCGCTGACCACTCCCAGGTCCTTCGGCTCCTCGCCAAGCGCAACATGGACCTCGGCAGTCATCGCACCCGGGTGATCTGTCGTCTTCATGCGCTCCTCGCCGAGCTCGCACCGGGCGGAATTGCCAAGGAACTCTACGTTTCAGACGCCGAGCGGCTCATGACCAAGATCACGCCCGAGACCCCGGCCGAGCAGGTCCGCTACGACCTGGCCCTCGAGCTTCTCGACGACGTCCGCCGGCTCGACGCCCAGACAAAGGAGTCGCACCGCCGCATCCGTGTGGCCGTCAAGGCATCGGGCACGACGCTGACCGACGTCTATGGCGTGGGCCCGATCCTCGCCGCGCAGATCATCGGTTACGCCGGCGACGTCGAACGCTTTGCCAACCGGGATGTCTTCGCCTCCTACAACGGCACCGCCCCGATCGAATGGTCCTCAGGTGGCCGTGTCGTGCACCGGCTCTCGCGGCGCGGGAACCGACGGCTCAACCACGCTCTCCACATGGCTGCCATCACCCAGATCCGCAATCCCGGGACAAATGGACGCATTTACTTCGAGCGCAAGGTCGCCGAGGGCAAGACCAAGAAGGAGGCGCTTCGCTCCCTCAAGCGCCAGATCTCTAACGCCGTCTACCGACAGCTCGTCCTCGACGCCGGATGAGCGGCCCGGGAGGACATTAGGGAACGACTCATAGCCGCGTGGTCGGCTCTGCACCCTGAAGGCCGGCTCTTTGGCGAAGTCACTCCCGGACCATCTCAAAGCCTACGCATCTGTACCGTCTCGTGACGGGCCGATTTCGTCGCGCCCTTTGGACGCCGAAATTGGGGTCTTGACACAAAGAGGATTCGAACTGTCCCGCGTCCCGGCGAAGTGGGGCACCTCCTCATAAATGGAGCCCCTCTCAGATGCGGCTCGGCACGTATGATCTAGTACAAACGATGAAGAAGGATCTCGCATGCCAGCTGGCAGCGGATGAGACACCTCGCTGGCACGCGACAGCCCTGAAAAAGGTTGGAAGCCGTGCTGAAAGTGGAACCCTTTGCGTCACGCAGGGAAGGCTGCTATTCGCCTACATTCAACGCCCACAGAGGAGCCCCCGCCCAGCTTGGTCAACTCCGTTGAACCAGGTGGGGTCCATTGATGTCGCTAAAGTTGGGTCGCTGTTCAAGGGGGGAGGCTCCCGGCGGCAACTGCGCGTGACGCTCCGAACTGGTGAGACGGAAACGTTCTCGCTCCCCTTTCACAACCTTGATTCGCTAGCTCAAAAGCTGCGAGACCTTCTAGGCAATCGCACCTAGACCGGCAAAGGGCGCCAGCTCTTGTGACTCCCTTGCCCATTGCGTTGACCGTATGAGGTCACGCCGGATACCGCTTGGCTACGAGTGCCCCACTCGTGCCGCAAGATGTCCCACCTTCCCGGAGTTCGGGGACAGTCGAGCGGCGATGACTAGAAGTAGATTGTCTCCGTCGCAACGTCGAGCTGGTGAGGAGACTCATGACATTTCGGTCGTCGAAGATGCCAGTCGGCATCCTGGCGATCATGGGGACTTCCCTTGTCTGCACGTCACTATTGACCATGGATCCGGCTGCCGCTGCACCATCTGGCTTTGAGGCCTCTACGACTATTCCTCTGCACTACGCCCAGAACGAGCCGACGCCAACCTCATCGACGACGCTGCCCACCGGTCCAGGCGTCTCGTACTACGTGTCGCTCGGCGACTCGGTCGGAATGTGGGATGGAACTCGATCCTTCCCATACCTACTGGCCAGTCGGTACTCACACTCCTCAGTTCCTGGTCTTCGCCTCATTGACATGTCCTGTTCTGGGGAAACGACCGAATCAATGATCGAGGGCTCGACCTGTGCCCCGGGAGGTTCCCAGTACGACAACGCCGTCTCGTTCCTTAACGCCCATCGGGGTCACATCGTTCTCGTCACGATCAGCATCGGAGGAAACGACGTCGTACCCTGTATGAGCCGACCCGGTGCCGCAACGTGCTTCGTCAACGGACTGGCCAGGATGAAATCGAATATCTCGACGATTGTGGCTGGGCTGCGGCATGCCACCGGCCCCCACATACCGATCGTCGGCATGAACGTCTATGACCCTTTGCTCGGCGATTGGTTAGCTCCTGGGACTGGCCGATCGCTCGCTGTGGCAGCTGTCGCCGGGGTTGGCTTGCTTAGCAAGTCCATGGGTCAGGCGTATCACGCCGACGCGAGTCCGACAGCCGACGTGCAGGGGGCCTACCACTCGACGGATCTCACACATTTCGTCAGTTCACGCTGGGGCCGGGTACCGGTCTCGGTGGCAAGAGCGTGCTCCTTGCTCGACATCGTGTGTCAACAAGGGGCACTCATCGGATATGGCGACGACCCGAACGATGCGGGAGCGGTGGTCATCGCCCAAGCATTCGAAAAGGCGATCGGTCGGCTGGCTCCACCCAGGTCCGAGGGGTAACACTCCTTGGGTCAGACTCCCACCTTGCGCCCCATCCCGGCAGCGAACGGGGGCAGGGGGTGATGAGGATTCGGTCGGGCACGCAGCCACTCCTACCGATATGGTGTCTTCGTTCATCCAGAGGATCTGAGGGACCTGGCCCAGCGAAGATCCGGCAACCTGCAAAACGGCAAGGTGCCAATGCCAGGAGCGATGAGGAGCGTCCCATGAGCCTGGTTCTCGATATCCCTGTCCTCCAAGGTCGCCTCGTTCGGTTGGAGCCTCTTGCATGGATCCACGCCACGGATCTGGCTGATGCCGCCGAAGAGGATCGCTCCACCTTTGGCTACACGTGGGTCCCCCACCGCCAGGAGATCGACCAGTACATCGCTCGTCAGCTCCAACAAGCTGAGTCGGGCAAGCTCACCCCTCTCACGCAAATCCGCCTTGCCGACAATCGTGCCGTCGGCTGCACTGCGTATTGGGACCCGAGGGCCTGGCCTGGGCGTCCCGACGAGCCATGTGCAGTCGAGATCGGCTGGACATGGCTGGCAGCCTCGGCTCAGGGCACCGGAATCAACATCGAGGCCAAGCTCCTCTCCTGAGACATGCTTTCGAGTACCTGGGCGTAGTCCGGGTCGACATAAAAACGGATGCGAGGAATGACCGCTCTCGCCGGGCAATCGAAAAACTGGGGGCAACCTTCGAGGGAGTCTTGCGCCAGTGGTCACCATCATGGGCTCCCGGTGAGGAAGGCAGCCTGCGTGACTCGGCGATGTTCTCAATCATTGGTGCCGAGTGGCCGGATTGTGAAGCTCACCTGCAGAATCAACTGGGCTCATTGACATCCTCGTAGGTGGGTGGTGCCTCACTCCCGGCGATAGGGGACGGTTTCCTACGACGGTTCGGTCGTGTCACTGAGACAACTCACACGTTGTTGAGCACCTCACCAAGGTGTGCCACATGGCCATGATCCGTATCCTCACAAAGCCCGAAGGGATCAATATGCAAGGGTGTCATTCCGGCGGCTTCGGCTGAGCGAACGTCGTACTTCACACTGTCACCCACGTAGATCACTTCGGAAGGATCCAGTTGAAGTGAAGGAAGCGCAAAATCGAAAATGGTTGGATCCGGTTTTGCAACACCAACGACGCCAGAATCAATGATCGCTTGGACGGGCACGCCTGATCCCGGCCCTACCTGGCAGATCTCGTTTCGAACCATCTCCTCTTCGACGTGACCGTCAGAGTTGCTCACAATTCCCAATCTGAGATTTGCTCGGTGAAGGGTCCACAATCCAGTAATCGACCCGCTCAGGACACGCCGCCACAAGTCGAGTGACGGACCGCTCCACACAGGGATAAGTGTGTCCATTGCGCCTTCAAGTTGATCCTCGGGTATCCCCATCGATGAGAGATAGGCGCTGAGGTAGATGCGCCGATCCTCATTGCCTGGCACATTGGCCACATCGAGGGCATGAATTCCCTCGAAATGCGCCCGATCGCACTGGGCGTCAGACACACCTTCGATCAGTTCACCGAGTGCTTCGACCAATCGATCTCGACTTGGCACCAGGAACACCCCGCCAACGTCAAGCAGCACTCCGAGCATCCCACCAGTCTGGCGGTTCACGCACCGGTGAGGAGGAATCTAGCCGTCCCACCTACCCGGCGAAGTGGGGCACTTAACCCCCTTGAATCGCCCCGGGTTTCATGACTGCTCGGGTTATTGGGTAACCGCCTCTGAGGGCGGGTTGCTGTTTGACGGTAGTAGGTCGGCTTCGAACTCTGCCGGGGTGACGTAGGTGTTGTCCTCGGTGATCTCGCCGTGGAGCGGCGGTGGTTGAACCAGTCGATGTAGCCGAGCGTGGCGAACTCGACGTCGTCGAGACCCCGCCACGGGCCCCGGGGATAGATCAGTTCCCACTTGTAGAGGCTGTTGAAGGCCTCGGCCATGGCGTTGTCGTAGCTGTCGCCGCGCGATCCGACCGAGGCGACGATGTCGTTCTCGGCGAGGCGCTCGGAGTAGCGAATCGAGAGATATTGCAACTCCCGGTCGCTGTGATGGACCAGGCCGTCGAGGACCTGGCCGGCATCGGGTGCGGTTCCAGACCGCCATCTCGAGCGCGTCGATGGCGAGGTCCGAGCGCAAGCGAGTTGGAGATCTGCCAGCCGACGACCATGCGCGAGTACACGTCGATGATGAAGGCGGCGTAGACCCAGCCCGAGTGCGTCTTCACGTAGGTGAGGTCGGCCACCCAGAGCCGGTTCGGCGCTCGGCGCGCGTGAAGTTGCGCTCGACGAGGTCGGCCGGACGGTGCTGGCGCTCGTCGGAGCGGGTGGTGACCTTGTAGGCCCGGCCCCGCGGGCTCCCGAGAGGCCCAGCTCACGCATCAGGCGCTCGACCGTGCAGCGGGCCACGCGGATGCCCTCACGGTTGAGCTGGGTCCAGACCTTGTCGGCCCCATAGACCTCGAGGTTCTCGCCCCAGACGCGCAGGATCTCGCCCTTGAGCTCCTCGTCTCGGACCGAGCGGGCCGACGGGGGCCGCTTCTTGGCCACCCAGTAGGTGTTCGGGGCGATCTTGGCAGCCGTGCTCGGTGAGCACCCTGCAGATCGGCTCGACCCCGAAGCGGTGCCGGTGCTCGTCGATGAAGGCGACTATCTCGGCGGTTGGCGGTCGAGCTCCGCCCCGAAGAAAGCCGCGGCCGCCTTCAAGATCTCATTCGCCCGGCGCAGCTCGCTTCACCTCTCGCTCAGGGACTTCAGCCGGCTCCGCTCGTCGGTCGTGAGCCCGGGACGCTGCGCCGGCGTCGGTCTCGGCCCGGCGGACCCAGATCCGCAGCGTCTCGTGGTTGATCGACAGCTTCGCCGCGATCGACTCGATCGCCTTCCACTGCGACGGGTACTCGTCCTGGTGCTCGAAGACCATCCGCACTGCCCGTTCACGCACCTCGGGCGGGTACGGCGGACCGTGGGTTCCGCTTCCTCTCTGACATTGCTCCATCCTCTCAAGGGTTGGAGCAGTCACCAATCCCGGGGCGGTTCACCTCTCGCTTCTGGAACGCCTGGACCGGGCCGTTTGGACTCGCCACCTACCGCTCGGCTTGAGGACGCTTAGGACCCAGCCACACCCCAGGTCGTCAGCGTCGTAAAGGTGGAGAGGTCTTGTCCCGACTCGCGAGGAACCTCGCGCAGCGGGTAAAGTTCGTCGTCGGCCTCGGCATGTGAGTTCTGCATGGCGACGAGCCGAACTCCCATGTGATGGAGTCGCCTCCCGGAAGTTCTTGTCGTCGGGAAGGTCTGCCGCATCCATCGCTGCCATACAGCTCCACGAATTTGTCGTGGCTCTTCCGCGATCTGAAGATGTCGGTGGACACTTATCAACCGGCCGACCCGAGTTCTCGGGTAGAGCGACCCCATCTCTCAATAATGCGATCCCCAACAATTCGCTGACCCAGGAATAGCCTCAAGTCGTGGACGCCGAACAGAGTCGCACAAAGAACAGATTTGGGCATTCTCACACGAAGCGGCATGACTTCAGCTAACGACCGGGCTGCTGAGTGGTGGCGTCGCCGCTACCAAGGATCTGTCGTACAGGATCTGATCAAAGGTCTCCGCGACGTGGAGTTCGGAAACTGGATCATCATGTTTGGGGCCTCGTTCCTGCTGTCTGTCCTCCCGCTCATCATCCTCCTTAGCGCGCTCGCGAACAGCAGGGTGGACGACAATATCGCCACGCGGTTGGGACTGAACCGGGAAGGGTCCCACATCGTCGACAGCCTTTTCACGTCATCGCATGTTGGCTTGAACTTCGGCGTTGCCATCGCCCTGGTTGTCTCCCTGTTGGGAACGATCGCGGTTGCGCGCTTGGTCCAGAGGCTCTACCAACAGGTCTTCGATCACCTCGACGATCGTGGATGGTCGAATGTGCTTCGGTGCTTTGTCTGGGCCCTGGCGGCTGCTGCGGAGGTATATGTCGATGCGGTGGTCAGCAGGCCGCTTCGGGATCTCCCGGCTGGCCGAGTGTTCTTGGGCTTGGGCAACTTGGTGATCGTGACAGCGTTCTTCTGGTGGGGACTCCACTTTCTACTGCGTGGGAAAGAGCTTTGGCGACGACTATTCCCTGCCGCGCTTGCCACGGGGGTTTTCTGGGTCGGCCTTGGCAGCGTTCGCGTCGCTCTACTTCTCGTCAACTCTCGTCTCCGACAGTCGCCTGTATGGAGCGATCGGAGTGGTGTTCACTCTTGTCACCTGGTTCATCGCGATGGGAGCAGTGATCACCTTGGGTGCAGTGGTGGGACACACTTGGGTGACCCGTAGGGCTCTAGCGGCGGTCGTCACATCGGGTCGCACTAACGTAACGAATCGTCATTCCACTAGCGGGGCGAGCGCCGAATAGTCACCAAGTGAATCAAGTGGGCACGGAAGCTTTCTAAGTCCCAGGCTCATGGAGTATGGGCGAGATGTGCACTCCTGGAGACCGTTCACGATCGCCACCGTCCCGGCAGCGAGGATTGAGGTGGCCGCTGAGTGATCCACCACTTCGGTGAACGGATTGGTCAGCGTGTGGGTGGGTGCCCAGGCCAGGTCTGACTCCAGCAAACCGGCTGACGTCCTTTTGGACTGTCCTTAGTTCGATCCGTCGGCCTGGCCCGGTCACCCACTCGACACCTTCCGGTCGGACGGAGTGACCTAATAGGAGCCTGCCTGAAACAGGCCCGTCGCTGTCTTGTCCGTCGTCCCGCTGGTGCGGTGTCACCCCAACCCAATCCAACGAAGGGATGACAGTGACCAATTTGGCACGGAGCATCACCGGCGGCGTCGATACGCACCTCGACGTCCATGTAGCTGCGGCTTTGGACGAACGAGGAGCTCTCCTCGGCGTCGAGAGCTTCCCCACCACCGAGAGCGGCTACAAGTTGCTGCTGGGCTGGCTGAGCGACTTCGGCTCCGTCGTGTTGGTCGGGGTCGAAGGGACCGGGTCCTATGGTGCAGGGCTCACCCGTCATCTCCAAGCCGAGCAGGTCCGCGTCGTCGAAGTCGACCGTCCCAATCGACAGCGCCGCCGGCGCAAGGGCAAGTCCGACCCCCAAGACGCCATCACCGCCGCCCGGGCCGCCCTCTCGGGCGACGCTTGCGGTGAGGCCAAGACGAGGGACGGAAACGTCGAAGCCATGCGGGTTTTACGTGTCGCAAGGGCCTCGGCCCGCAAGGGCCGGACCCAGGCGCTCAATCAGATGCGCGGCCTGATCTCGACCGCGCCTGAGCCAATCCGAGCCGAGCTCCGGGGCCTCAACGTGTTCCACCTCCTCGAGCGGGCCTCGACCTATCGACCCGGAGCCAAGCGCGACATCGTCTCGCTCACCAAGCTCAGTCTTCGGATGTTGGCCCGGCGGGCGATCACCCTCGAAGAGGAGGTCTCCGAGATCGACGCCATCCTCAAGCCCTTGGTCAAAGAGACCGCACCGCGAACTCGTCGGCGCTCTCGGTATGGGCACCGACGCCGCCTCGGCACTGTTGGTCGCCGCCGGCGACAACCCCGAGCGCCTGCGCGACGAAGCCGCCTTCGCCCATCTCTGCGGTGCCTCACCGATCGAAGCCAGCAGCGGCAAGCAGGAACGGCACCGGCTCAATCGCAGCGGTGATCGCCAGGCCAACTCGGCTCTGTGGCACATCGTGATCACCCGGATGGTCTATGACCCGCGTACCAGCGAATACATCGATCGTCGCACCAAGGAAGGGCTTACCAAGAAAGAAGCGGTGCGATGCCTCAAGCGCTACGTCGCCCGAGAGGTGTTCAGCCTCCTACCTCACGAGAAATTAGGGCTTGACAGCCCATAGGAGCATCGAACTGGGGCACCCTGGACGAAGAGCCCCGCCACGGGCGGTTCTGGTGCTCAATCCTTACCGGCGGAGGGTTCGCCCTCGACCTTCCTCTAAGTCAGAGCGGAATCTCCACCCACGTCGACGCCCGCCAACTAGCCACCGGGGGGGCTCGACTCTCATCCCAGTGGGTTGGGGGAGTTCTCCGGGGGGGTGTTGAGGGACCACCCGGCACGCCGTGCCATTGCAACGGCGGCCAGCTGAGAGTTTACGCCGAGCTTGTAGTGTATCGCCTTGATCTGTGAGCGAACAGTCGAAATCGAGACGAATGCCGCGTTCGCGATCTCCTCCGCGCAATGGCCTTCCATGAGTTCGGCCAAGACGACCTGTTCACGTTCAGTCAGAATGTCGAAGAGATGTAGACGGGGTCCCTGCCGCCGATCGGTGGCACGCATCGACGCCAACGAGCCTGATGTCCTTCGTGCTGTCTGCCGTAGAGAGCCCGACTGGAGGAGGCGACTAATCGTCCGGAATAGTTGGTCGAACGGCTCGCTCCTGTCAATGAGTGCTGAGACCTCAGTGGCGCCCGATTCCATCATCCCTGCCAGACCTTCCGGAGCTGCGAGGAACTTGTCCGTTATGCGAGCGGCGTCGGTGAAATCGTCCGCTTCGTGAGTGAGCACGATGCTTGCGGGTTGCTGGCCGCTCATGCCCACAATCAACCGAACGTTCTTGGCTCCCCACTTCTCCAAAGTCGACTTCGATTCCTTGGTGGTCGACAGATCCTCCTCATAGCGGTCGGGCTTGACGGCCAACGTCGTTACGGAAAGCACCGACATTGCTTACCTCGGTTCTAGCTTGCTGTACCTCGCTTCTGTTCCCGCCCGCTGGCGGGTATTCGCGAAGGTACGCCCTTTGGGACTCACGTGCGTCGGCGAATGGAAACCCGTTCGCTTCGCCCGGACAACTCCGGAGCCAGTTGTCCACCGCCGAGTAAACGTTCGTATGATCCGACGCCAGATGTCGGTCCATGGCGATCCCTTGTCTGCGCCCGGCGTCGTGACAAGGCTCTGCCTATCCCACTCGTGCGATTACATGGGTGATCCGCTGGACCTGGGCTGAGGCCATGGAAGCACACTCAGCCGTCTCCGTCGATCTCCTCGATGAAGCCCTCGAGGAGCTGAACCCGGTCCTCTTGGCCGTGGCCGACGGCGTCGTCTCGCTGGCGGCGCAAGATGGTCAGGAACTGGGGTCCGGTCTCGAAGAAGCCGCAGCGTTCACAGACCGACTCGAAGGTGCAGTCGAGCCCGGCTCGGTCGGGTGCAGTGACCATTCCCCAAGAGCCGCCGGTGCTCGGCGGCGATCCGGCGCATGTTGGCGCCCTCGACGCTGGCCGGTAGCGGCTCTCCGCTCTCGTAGCTGGCCTCGACGGCCTGGGTCACCCGGAAGTACTCCTCGGCCACGGTCCGATTCGAGATGCGGGCATAGGTCAGCGTCATGCGCATGGAGCGGTGACCGAGCAGGGCGGCGATGGCCTCGAGGCTCATGCCCCGGTTGATCATCCGGGTGGCGAGCGTGTGGCGGAGCTGATGGGGATGGACGTGGCCGACGCCGGCCGCTTGGCCACCCGATCGACGTAGCGATGGATGGTGCGACGGTCGAAGGGTTGGCCATCGTCTCGTTCGACCAGGCGTCCTGAGCGGCTCGGTCCCCGGAACTTCTGGTAGTCGGCGATGAGTTGCACCAGTTCGGGTCCGATCGGCACGTAGCGGTCGTTGTGCAGCTTGCCGACCGGGATGCGCAGCGAGAAGGTGTCGCCGAGCAAGGTCACGGCCTTGTCGTCGAGTCCGGAGAGCTCGCCCACCCGGATGCCGGTCTGGGCCAGGATCTCGACCATGACCCGTCGACGAGGATCGGGGTCACTCGCCAGTGCGGCGGTGAACTTCTCCATCGTCGGGTCGTCGAGGAACTTCGGCAACGGCTCGTCGGCCTGGGGGAAGTCACCGGGGAAGATCAACGTCTTGGCTCGGCGCGTCGTCGTAGTCCCAGTCGCGCAGCCGCTCGAAGAAGGTGCGCAGCGTTCCGAGCCGGTTGCCGGATGGTGACGGTGGCGAGAGGCTTTCCCGGCCTTGCCGGGCCGAGCGGCCAGCCAGAGCTTGTGGGCCTCGATGTGGCGGCGCTCGACAGCCGCCATGGAGGTGCACGTCGGATCGGCCTCGGTGACCTGGCCGGCGAAGTGACGCAGTGCCTGCTCGGCGGCGCCGACGGTGGTCGGACGGGCCGAGACACCCAGTTGATCCAGGTAGGAGGCCATGGTGGCCACCATCACCGGGCCCGGCGGGCGGTCTCGGCCCAGGGGAACTCCATCGTGCTCCACCACGGCGAGGGGGTCTCTGATGACTTCGGGAGGGCGCTCATCGGGCCACCTCCACCGGTGCGTGGAGGGCTTCCATGGCCTTGCGGTACTCCTCGGCCAGCCAGTCGATGCTGAGGTGGAGATAGATCCTCGTCGACGCGATGGAGCGGTGACCGGCCTGGGCCTGGACGGCCTCGATCGCCATGCCCGCCTTCGCGGAATCTGGTGAAGCAGGTGTGGCGCAGCTCGTGGCAGGTGCCGTGGGCGAGTCCAGCCCGCTTGCGTGCTGCACTGAAGATCTCGATGATCCCCTCGGTCGAGAGCGGCTGGCCCCGTCTCGGGCCCTTGAGCGAGACGAAGAGCCGATCGGTCGGGGCATCAGGTGGTCGCTCTTTGTTCATGTAGTCCGCCACCGTGGCGAAGAAGGTGGGCGAGATCGGGACGAGCCGTTGGTGACCGCCCTTGCCCTCGGCGATGAAGACCCGCCACTCGCCGAGACGAAGGTCCTCGAGTCGGAGCCCCAGCACCTCGCCACGCCGCAGGCCGCCGAGCAGCATGGCCTGGGCCATGGCCCGGTCCCGATCGGTGCGCAGTGCCGCCATGAGTGCTTCGACCTCGTCGGGGTTCAAGATGCGCGGCAGACGCCGCACCCCGCGCACGAGCGGTGCACCGCGTCTCGCCGCGGTGACGGTTGCGCCGGGTGGGCAGACCCCGTGGCACCGGATTGGTCACCACGCCGGCGTCACCTCGGATGACGAGATAGCCATAGAGGCTCGACACCGCGGCCAGGCGCCGCTTGATGGTCGAGGCCGACATCCCCGACTCGCCGTCGGAGATCCGCACCACGTTCTCGGCACCCTTCCTCGGCGCCGCTGGCGGTCACGAAGCGCAGCACGTCCTTGGGGTCACCTCCGCTGGCTCCTTGCCGATGACCCCGAAGAAGACGCTCAGGTCATGGGCATAGGCCCGCACCGTGGCTCGGCCGGGCCCGCCCGGAGGCGAACTCCAAGAACTCGTCGACCAGCTCGTGGCCGACCCGGTACTCGCGCACACCGTCTGCGCGAAGACGACTCTGAAACGACGGACACCACACCACCGCACACCTCCTTGTCGGACTTACGTCCGAAGAAGGCTCCCCGGACGCTCAGTCCAGGTGGCGGATCACCCATGTAAGTGCCGTTTCGGGCGCATGCAACTTTCGCGAGCACGCTGTTGACCGACGTGCCGCACCCCGCTCATTTCCGAAGAGCCGGGCTGGGTGGAGTCGTCTGAGGACGAGTGGCGTGAGAAGCAGCGAAGCCTGCTCAGCAGCGACGAGTGGATCGTCGACGGCAACTACCACGCCACACTCGACCTTCGGCTTGAGCGCGCAGACACGGTCGTGTTCCTCGATACGCCATGGTGGGTCAGTGCAGGGCGAGCGTTCGTCCGCGGGATCCGCAAGCGTCCGGTTGGCTTCCAGTTTCCCAACGGCTGCGACGAGACGGCTTTGCGACGGTTGCGCGAAGAATGGTCGCTGGTCTGGCGCATCTGGCGAGTCCACCGATCTGAGCGCGAACGAGAACTCGGAATCCTGTCGCGGCACGGCAACCCTGTGGCGCTCTACGTTCTCCGTTCCAAGCGCGCGGCCCGCGACTTCCTCAGTGCATAAGTGCCGTTATCGATCGATCTGAAGTGTGCCCCGACGCCGGGTCGGTGGCGACTAGATCATCTCGCTCGACTTCTCCTACGGAAGGGACCTCTTGGTTCAACATCGTGCGCTACGGGTCGTTGTCAACCTCATAGATTCGGTATTCCAGGGCCTCAGCCGCCTGGTCACGGGTCCAGTCAAGGTCCAACCATGTGCGGTCGCGCCGATCCCACGGCGTATCGAGGCCTACTGCCACCCACGAGAAGACACCCGTCAGGATGTGGCGGTGGCCATCCGGGGTCACGACGGCCAATGCAAATGGTGCCGCCAGGGCTGCCCGACGAAGAGTTATCTTCATCAGCTCGGTGTTCTCGGGCGACCCCGGCCCGCCCGTGAGGAATACCGGGTCATCTACGACACTGAGCCACTCCAGCTGCGATCCCGGTACTTGACTGGTCAGGCTCTCCTGCAAGGCTTGGCGTATCGCTTGTCCGGGGGATGGACCCGGCAGCCAGCCGAGCCACTGATCGGGAGATTCAAGGCGGCGGTAGTCATCTTGCGCGGAGCCAGATGGAGAGTCCACTACGTGATTCTCGTCCAGTCGAGCCAACAGGGTCGGGTCCATGCCCTCGATCGCCGGCGACGCTCCTATCACTTGTCAAGCCCCTTTTTGTGCGAACAGCGGACAGAACAGTGATGAGTCACTCGGGTGAGGACATGCTCTTATCAGGCCACACGTTCACAGGACGTTGACCCGGACCGTGGGCCGGCGGGTCGCCGGAAAGTCAGCCCCGAAGGGCGACAGTTATGGGGTGAGCCAGGCCCACGGTCCGAGGAATCAGCCGCGAGGCAGGTAGCGGTAGAGCTCGCGGGCGACGTAGCGCTTGAGGAGGCGGATGACGTCTCGTTTGGATCGTCCCTCCTTCACCTTGCGCTCGAAGTAGGCGGTGGTCTCGGGATCATGCGCGATGCGGACCATGACGATGCGCCACAGCGCGCTGTTGGCTTGGCGGTCACCGCCGCGATCGAGACGGTGCCGGTAGCTCTTGCCCGACGAGGCCAGGATGGGGGCGACCCCGCACAGATGGGCCCACGCGGCCTCGGAACGGAGGCGTTCGGGGTTGTCCCCGGCGCTGACCAAGAGGGCGGCCGCGGTGTCAGGGCCGACGCCGAAGCGCCCCAGCAGCTCGGGTGCTGCAGCCTCCACCAGCTTCTCGACGCGCTCTTCGAGTTCGGCGATCTCGTCGTCGAGCCCTTGGATCCGGCGGGCCAGCGAACACAGCGATGCCTTGTGGGCGGCCATCACGAGATCTCCTGAGCGTGACGGTCGCAGCCTCGCCGCCTCGGCGGTCAGCGCCGCCACGGTCAAGCCTTTGAGGCGGCATCGCAGCTGGTCGGGGGCGGTGATCACCAGATGACGCATCTGGGTCAGCGCCTTAACCCGGGCGGCTCGAGCCGAGCGCTTGGCGACGACGAGGACCCGAATGGCCTCGACGGCCCCGTCCCTGGACTTCGAAATGCCCTGAGCCCGGTGTGTCCTCAAGCGGTCAACGCAACAGCCTCGGCGAACGCCTGAGATGGTGTCATCCAGCCGAGCGTCTGTCGAGGCCTCGTATTGAGGGAGCGGGCGATGGCGTCGAGCTCTCGCTGCGTGCATTGAGAGAGGTCCGACGACCTCGGCAGGTATTGGCGGAGCAGTCCGTTGGTGTTCTCGTTGCTGCCCGCGCTGCCAGGGGCTCTTGGGATCACAGAAGTAGATCTGGACTCCGGTGTCGATGGTGAAGCTGAACATGCTCGGCCATCTCCTTGCCCTTGGTCCCACGTGATCGAGCGCCGCAGCTGGGCGGGAAGCGTGAGGATGCGCTTGGTCATGACCTTGCGCACGGCCTCGGCGCTGTGGCCGTTGGGGAGCTTCAGCAACATCACGTAGCGGCTGTGGCGCTCGACCAAGGTCCCGATCGAGGTCATTCTTCTTGCCGAAGATCAGGTCGCCTTCCCAGTGGCCTGGCACCGCCCGGTCTTTCACCTCGGCGGGACGCTCGGAGATCATCACCATGTCCTTGAGCTTTCCTTGCCCGATGTGGTTGGCCTTCACGTAGGCCTTGGCCCGGCGCATGGCCCGGCCGCTGCGCAGGCACGAGTGCAGCTCTTTGCGCAGCGCTCCACGGCTCTGGACGAACAGCGACTGGTAGATGGTCTCGTGGGACACCTGCATCTCCGGGCGATTGCGGTACTGCGAAGCCAACCACGCCGAGATCTGCTCGGGCGACCACTTGGCCTCGAGCTTGCGCTCGACGACCCCTCGGAGGCGCCGGCACTGGGCCAGCTTGGCCCGCTTGGGTCGCAGCGCCCGCCGAGCCGCCGCCCGGTCGGCCACCAGGGCCCGGTACTTGGCCCTCCCGCCGTTCGCGTTGACCTCCCGGCACACCGTCGAGGGCGACCGCCCGAGCTCCTCGGCGATGGCACGGATGGACATGCCGGCTGCCAGCCCTCTCGAGATCTCCTCTCGTTCGACGAGCGAGAGCCGCAGCTCAGAGCGCTCACGCGCCGTCGGGCGTCGTCCCCCGTGGTCAGCAATGAACCTGCGCAACGAAGAGTTCTGTCTGCCCAGGTGCTTGGCGATGCGCTTCACGGGCACCCCCGCCTCGCGCATGTCCCAGATCGTCGCCCTGTCCTCTTCCGAGAACCGTGCCATTCGCACACCTCCTGATCGATGACATCACTGTCCGCCGATCAGGCTGGTGTTGCAACGACCGCTTGAGGACACAGGCCGCTGAGGGCGGCTCGAGCCGCTTCGACGGCGTCGAGGGGATCGGACTTGCCCGAACGACGACGCTCGGCCCGGTTGGGCCGGTCGACCTCAATCACCTTGACGTCTGCACGGCGCAAGAACCGGGCCAGGCCCGCCCCATACGAGCCCGTGCCCTCCACCCCCACTTTGCTGAGCGCACCGAAGCCCTCAAGCCAGGTGAGCAACGCCTTGTAGCCCGCCGGATCGGTGCCGAAGCGCTCCGTGCCGAGCAGCGCTCCGAGGGGGTCGAGGGCGGCGGCGACATGGACGTCGAGGTGAGTGTCGACGCCACCGGTCACACCCCGCGCAGCTTCTACGATGGTCATGGTCATCCCTTCTCTAAACGGTGTTAGGGATGGCACGGCCGTTCCGGATCGGAGCGACGGGCGGTCTGGGTTGTTCTAGCAACCCAGACCAATCACCCTTTCTCGGAGACGGGACGTGCCGCTGTCAATGTGCGAGACAGGTTCAACCTGCCGGCACTCACGAAGCTATTCAGGACCCGCAATGCAGCGGTGGATCCTCCAGACCATTGTCACTGTTCGGGGGCAGGGGTGCCTACCTAGATCCGGCCCAATCTTCTGAGGCACTTAGTTGCGACGTGGGGGCATGATGGTGCTGTGGCCAACGGCGATCTGTCTTTCGCACTTGAGCTGGCGGACCTCGCTGCCGACGTGAGCATGAGGACGTTCAGATGTGCCGAGTTGACAGTCGAGACCAAGGCTGACGGCAGTCCCGTCACCGAGGTGGACCGGACGGTCGAGGGCGTTCTACGCGATGCGCTAGCCAGGTACCACCCATCTGATCGTGTCGTGGGCGAAGAGTTCGGCGGAGAACCCGGTAGAGGCCGTTGCTGGTATCTGGACCCGATTGAAGGGACCAGTATCTACATCGAAGGCAGCCTTTATTGGAGCACGCTTATCTCCCTTGTCGTCGATGGTGTGGTCACGACCGGTGTGGTGGATTATCCAGCCGCCGAGCGGCGTTACTGGGCAGTTCGTGGTGATGGGGCGTTCGCGAACGGTGATCCGATGCAGACGTCCGCCGTCGCCCGGCTCGCAGAGGCGACCGTTTGCGACGACTACCGTCACAACCTCGAGCGTGCCACCCCGGGTCACCCGCTTGTTCGGCTGGCTCGCCACTGCTCTACGGTGCATCCTTACCAAGGCGGCCACTCGATGCTCGTGATTGCAAGCGGCGAAGCTGACGTCGCTCTCGACTCCGGCGGCGGCCCCTGGGACTACGCACCCTTTGTGATCCTGGTGGAGGAAGCCGGAGGCGTTGCTAGCGACATTCAGGGACAAGCCTGTTTTGACGGTGGCTCACTCCTCGTCACTAACGGTCGTCTTCACAGTCAGGTCCTTGCCACCCTGGGTTCATAGCCGCGGGCTACGCCGCCGGAATCCTCTCTCCGGGCATAACGCCACTGACCCGGCGGTCGGGGACACCCACTTCAGACCTTCCCGGACCCGACATATAGGGATGAAGGCGTACACTAGTAACCAGAGGTGCCGAACCGGAAGAAGGTTCCGTGAAGAGACTGGCGAAGTTGTCGTGGCGGGCTCGGGGTCGTGCTGGTGGTACTTGCATCGCGGAAGTTGACCACCCGATTGGCGGCTATCGAATGGACCCGAAGTACCGGTCCAATCTTCTCGCGCTATCCGGACCCGAGGGATTACCCCCTACGGTGTCAGGGATCTCCTTCGACGGGGACGCCTATTGGGTCCGGCTCTCGGCTGCCCAGGGCTGGCCGCGTTCGATTCGGGTGACCCAAAGCGATGTGGACGGTGCGAGGAATTAGAAACTGGGGCTGATCACATCGGTCATCTGCACCCAAGATCAGAACAGCAGCATCGCTGACAGGTCTCACTGAACCGGTGCGTTCGGGGGCATCCTTGTCTGGTGGACCCTGCATCGTAAATCCAGCTCATGCCGGGCGACGATCCTTGGGGATGACGACGCCTCAGCCAACGAGACCCGGTTTCGATGAGAATCAGAAGGGACCCCGGGTCGTCTTGGTCAACAATTTCGGTAGGGAACATGTCATCAAGCAGTACACATCCGTGCGGAAAGCCACTCGCGATCTAGGCCAGATCAAAGCAGATTGACGAAGCGGGCTACTTCTCTTGGGCGGAGGAGGTCGGGATTCCTCCTCATTTCGACATCATGCAGCCGGAATGATTGTGTGCGACCAGCCTGGAACGGCGTTAGGGGACGCGGCTGATCTGACTTGGTGCCCCGCTAGGCGGTCTGTAGTGACGAGATCGTGCCCCATCAGGCCTGTGGCTGGGCAAGGTAAAAGGTGCGGCCGCTGACCTTGGCCAGCTTGCTCGCCTCCTTGAAGGTGTCAGTCTTGAACCACTGCATGGCCCGCTCCATGTCATCGGTCTTGATGTGGAACAGCGCAGCCTTCGGGTTGTCGATGTCCTGGTACGCGGGCCCGTCGGTGATGCCGAAGGCCGCCCGGTTGGAAGCATGCAGGTAGTGCTGCGCCTTCCACGCCTCGAAGTCATCCGTTTCGATCCTGATCATGATGTCTTGCATGGCCCCCACCTCCTGTGGTGTCGCCCTCAGTGGATCGTAGGCCCAGATCTGTGATTGGAGCAGCCGAGAAAGGTTCCGCTGACGAGTCGCTCGCTGGGAGGCCGAAGATCAGCATGGTTGGCACGCGTCAATGATGACCGACCACGGGAAACCAGGCATCTAGGCGTGTCCCCAAAGGTGCCTGCTTGAGACTTGGTGCAGACACTGCGGCTGATCCGTAGCGTTTAGAGGTCCTGGTGGGGTCGCTCACAAAGTGCCTGCCGCCGGTGCAGCCGGTTGGCTTTCGTTCGAAGAGCCTCCCGCCAGGGCTTCGCCATGGAGTGGCTCAAAAGAGGATCGAGCACGAACGTCCGAATAGCAGGAGTGCCCTCCGTGGTTCCATCACGACCAAGGAGGTAGTCATGCATGTAGTGATCGGCGTCGATCCGCACAAGGCATCGCACACAGCGGTGGCCATCGACGAGGGCGAGGACGAGCTCTCCAGCGTCAAGGTGCGGGCCACCCGGCGCCAAGTGGACCAGTTGGTGAGCTGGGCCGAACCGTTCGAGAAGCGCACCTGGGCCATCGAGTCGGCCGGTGGGTTGGGCTACTTGTTGGCCCAGCAGCTAGTCGCTCGGGGCGAGGACGTCCTCGACGTACCCGCGACCTTGGCCTCTCGCATCCGGGTGCTCGCCACCGGGCGCTCGAACAAGAACGACCCCAACGACGCCCGCTCGGTCGCCATCGCTGCCTTTCGGGCCCCGAATCTGCGCAGCGTCCAGCCCGCTGACCACTCCCAGGTCCTTCGGCTCCTCGCCAAGCGCAACATGGACCTCGGCAGTCATCGCACCCGGGTGATCTGTCGTCTTCATGCGCTCCTCGCCGAGCTCGCACCGGGCGGAATTGCCAAGGAACTCTACGTTTCAGACGCCGAGCGGCTCATGACCAAGATCACGCCCGAGACCCCGGCCGAGCAGGTCCGCTACGACCTGGCCCTCGAGCTTCTCGACGACGTCCGCCGGCTCGACGCCCAGACAAAGGAGTCGCACCGCCGCATCCGTGTGGCCGTCAAGGCATCGGGCACGACGCTGACCGACGTCTATGGCGTGGGCCCGATCCTCGCCGCGCAGATCATCGGTTACGCCGGCGACGTCGAACGCTTTGCCAACCGGGATGTCTTCGCCTCCTACAACGGCACCGCCCCGATCGAATGGTCCTCAGGTGGCCGTGTCGTGCACCGGCTCTCGCGGCGCGGGAACCGACGGCTCAACCACGCTCTCCACATGGCTGCCATCACCCAGATCCGCAATCCCGGGACAAATGGACGCATTTACTTCGAGCGCAAGGTCGCCGAGGGCAAGACCAAGAAGGAGGCGCTTCGCTCCCTCAAGCGCCAGATCTCTAACGCCGTCTACCGACAGCTCGTCCTCGACGCCGGATGAGCGGCCCGGGAGGACATTAGGGAACGACTCATAGCCGCGTGGTCGGCTCTGCACCCTGAAGGCCGGCTCTTTGGCGAAGTCACTCCCGGACCATCTCAAAGCCTACGCATCTGTACCGTCTCGTGACGGGCCGATTTCGTCGCGCCCTTTGGACGCCGAAATTGGGGTCTTGACACAAAGAGGATTCGAACTGCCCCACCCTTCCGGCGCACTGGAATACCCAGAACCCGCCCGGTACCGAAACCTGGAGAGGTATCGTCGACCCTCGTGGAAGCTGCTCTTCGAGGCTAATGACACGCCTGGGCGATGGCCTGGATGTGGCGAACATCGGTCCCACAGCACCCACCCAGCACGTTGATACGGGGGAATCCCTCGCGGAGCTCGGCGCTTTCGCGACCAAACTCGTTAGGGTCTCCATCATCGAGATCTGTCGCGTCATCGAGTTCGGCATGGCTCATGCGTGATGCGTTCGCCCGCACCATTTGGATGCGCTCGGTCCAGTCCTCATTTAGGACCAGCACGTCGTTGAAATGTGTCGGATGGGCGCAGTTGATGCCGTAGTAGGCCGGTGCCGAGTCCGTCGCTCCATCCACCTCGAGAATGGCAGCGCCCAACGGTGACCCGTCAGGAAGCACACCGTCGGTCTCCACGGTGAAGGAGATCACGACGGGCATTTGAGCTCTCTGCGCCGCCCTCACAATCCCAATCGCCTCGGCCGCATGGGTCATGGTGAGGGCGGTCACAAGGTCGGCCGCTGTGTCGGCAAGAGTGCCAATCTGCTCAGAGTGGTAATCCTCCGCCTGCTGCGGCGTCATGAGGTGATCGGGGTTGTAGGCGTCCCCACGCGGTCCAATCGCGGCGCTGATGACGACTGGACCCGCACTCTCGCCCAACACCGTTCTGATCTCGACGAGCAAGTCGACGGCGCGGCGATTGGCATCGGCCAGCAAAGCCGAGGAGTACCCGAGCTGCACTGCCCAGTCGCGACTGGCCCGCCAGGTCGCAGCTTCCAGAATGAACCCGACCTGGGCCTCGGTCGCCACTTGCGCGCATCGCAGGTAGTAGTTGCGCAGGGCAGTTCTGCCCGCTTCGCTCTCGAGGAGCGGGAAGGAGGCGAAGAGCGGCATCTCGAAACCCTCATGGAAGATGAGGTCGGTTTCAAGCCCGCCATCGGTAAGGAACATCCCTCCGGCCAACTGGGGGAGTGCGTTTCGGTACTTCGCCATCTGCCCACCCCTTGTGAAGGTTCATCTTCCACTCTTGCCGTCCCGAGAGAGCCTTGCACCTCCATGTGGTGGTTGCCACGGTGCGGCTCGACGAGTGGCCCGAACAACGAGCGAAGCGCTCCGTTCGGGTCCAGGTTTTCGTCTCCTCGACGGAACCCCGGGCCCCGGAGCCAGCCCGAAAGTGGATTCGGACAGGGGCAGAGGTCACACGGGAGCGCGCCCTCAGCCGGTGGCGAAGATCGCCTCTACGTGGCCAACGTAAGCCCGCTGTATGAGCTCCCCGGACGGTCAGCCGTATGTGCGTTCTGGTCTCCGCCGAGGGATCCAGGGCTACTCGCAGTTGCAATCTGAGGGTCATGGCTCACTGAGATCCGCTCGAATGATGACCAGATCATCAAACGAAAGACGCCACGGCTTCTGGGTGCAGGCGCGAAGCGACCGGCGCCATCGGTTCCCAACGGGGGGGCTGGAGGGACTCGCAGATGGGCGCCGGTCGAATCGCTGAGGTCGAACCTAGGGGCGGATTCCCTAGGACGGTGCAACGCCAGTGAACAGTTCGCGACCCTGCTGGTGGGGCGTGACGGTTATGCGAAATGGGTTCCCCCCGCTCCGCCATGGAGACCCGGCCGCGGGACGCCGGGCGGCGTGATACGTGGTTCCGGGTCGGCCGACGCGTACGGCCGGCGACAAGCCTCGCCCTGGTTTGCTGCCGAAAAGGTGCTTCCGCGCTACTCCCATGCCTTCGATTCGTGCGCGGGAATGACATCAGCGTCGGCCTACCCCTCCCGACCTGGATGCCTGCGCCCAGCCAGTGCGGCGACCGGGCGCTTCGGCGGTCCGCCGGCTCCGAAGCTGCCACTGGGTCGCGGCGCAGAGCGGCCCCTCGATTGGGTGGAGGAGGGGCCGCCGGCACCCGTGTCTCGTGACTGACGTAGGTGCAGTCCTACTTATACCGCCTCGACACGGCGAATCGGTCGCGCCCCCCTGACAGCCCCGAAGGGCTCCCGCAGGCGGTCCGGAGGGCGGTCGGGCCGGGGTCACGCCAACGGCCGGCCGGCCGGCTGCCCGGCTGCTGGGCGGGCGCCGTCCTCACCCCCGGGAAGCCCGGAAGGGGCGAGCTTCGACGATCATTCCACCGAACCCGCCTGCGGTTGTCTGCCTTGTCACCTGGGCGTTTGTTGTGCAGGGCTTGTGGCGCCCAGGTTCGAACGGCTCTATGGGTCGTCGCGCGATTTCGGCACAATCGCGATGACCCGAAGAACCGACGCTCCGCGCGTTCATCGACCATCATGGATAGCGAACCCACCGCACGGCTGCTCTGGCGCATCAAGGCGACGACCGTCCTCGGACGCGTTGCGGAGGCAGAAGGTCGCTTCTCGGCCTCGTTGAGCGTGAACGATGTCGCCGCGTTGGCGGCGGCAGACGAGTTTGCGGTGGCCACCCGCGATGCCACGGCGTGGACGGAGGCGAACCCGTGCCCGGATCTCGCACTGGGGTCGCGCGTGGCCCTGCTGCTGGGTACATGTGCGGAGGCCGCGCTCGTGGCGCAGGTCGCCCTCACCGATCCCTCGGCCGATTGCGGTGCGGTAGCCGGCCGTCTCGGCGAGCTCCTGGCCCTTGTCGACTTCACCTCGCAGACGCTGGATGCCTGGTAGCGGTGGGCGCGGGAAACTGGGACTGGCTCCAGCGCGCCGCGTGCAGGGGAGAGACGGAACCCTTCTTCTCGAGGGGTAAGGACAACTTGGCGCACGCCCGCGAACTGTGCCAGGGCTGCGTAGTGCGGACCGAGTGCCTCGCCTACGCCTTGAGCGATCCGGAGCTCGAAGGGGTGTGGGCCGGGCTCACGGCGAAGCAGCGCCAGCAGATCCGACGCCGGCGAGTGGCGTAAGCGGGGCTCGGATCACGGTCATCCGGGAGCGACGGCGCGCGTCCGGTGGGGGGAGCACGTGACGCCCGATCGATGAGGGGCGGTGACCACGGCTACACATACCGAGTTCTCCCGTCACCGCCCCTCAACCAGGATGGTGACAAGGTCGGTCCCCACCCACATAGAGCCGACCGGACTGAACGAGACAACGGTCCCACAACAGTTGGCCACCTGTCGGCTGGGGTCGTCGCAGCAGCGTGGGTGAACCTTTAGGAGTGCGTCGGCTGCGGGGCGTGGGCCGGGCTCTGCGCGTTGAGCGGCCCGTGGGCCAGGAGGACGGCGCCCGCCACGACGGCGACGAAGCTGGCCACCCTGGCCACCCCGGCCAGTCCGGGAGGGATCGGCTCGTGGAAGACCACGATCCCCCCGACGATCGGGATCAAGTTGTTGACCAAGGTCGAGGTGCCGGCCGTCTCGAGGACCCGTCCGCGTTGGAACGCCATCTGCAACGTCACGAACGCGAGCGCTGTGCAGACGGCGAGGATGGGAATGAACAGGAGTCCGACGCCATCGACGGCGCCCTTGGTGGCCATGTCTCCCACCCCGAAGAGGATTCCGGCGGCGCAGCCGAGCAGGGCGCCGGGACGGAAGCGACGAGCCAGCAGCACCAGGCATCCGGCGAGACCCGCACCGGCCGCGATCACGACGACGAGCGTCGTGCTACGGGCGGGGGCGGTCGGCGTGACCGCGGAGGTGAGCGACAGTCCGAGCAGGACGAGCCCACCCACGGCGATCCCGGTGCCGATCCGCTCCTGTCGGGAGAGAGGCGTGCCGAGCCGGTGGGCCAGGACGGCCAGGATCCCGACGCCTCCGGCGGACACCGACTGCACCAGCGACAAGGGCGCGAGGGCCAACGCGGCGATGTAGAGCCCCCATCCGATCCAGCCGGCCCCGTAGCCGAGCATCCATTGGCGGTTCGTCACCAGCAGCCGGACGGAGGCGAAGGGATGCCGCACCGACAGCGTCACCATGGTGCTGGCCGCTCCATGTTGGACGAAGAATCCGACGTTGAGGGCAAGCGCCGCCAGGAGCGCGAGGACGAGCCCGGCGGCCAGGGTCATAGCGCTGCGGCCTCAGCTCCGGCGCATGGCAGAGAACCTGGCGACCACGAGCTTGCCGATGAAGGTGTAGCCCTTCGTGGTGGCGTGGATGTTGCCTTGCGAGCAGAACCAGGTCAGCGCACACACGCTGGCCACGGGTACCGGGATCGTGCCGTACGGCGGGAACCTGACGGTGCGGGCCAGGGAGGTGTACGCCCCCGTGGCGGCCGTCACGTCCACCAGCCTGCCGCCGGCCGACGCGTACGCCTTGACGAGCGCCGGATTGATCAGACCCTTGAACGCGACGACCGAGAGCTTGGCCAGCGAGACTCGTGCGGCCGTCGGCGGTTGGGTCGGGTACACGTAGCTCCCGAGGATGACGTCGGGGTAGGTCAGGCCGATGATCGGCACGCCCGGTCCGGCCGCCGCCCGCAGTGCCGTCGCCAGGTTGGTCACGTTCGTGGAGATGCCGGTGACCGCCGTGCCCACACACGTGACCGGGTTCGCCTGCCCTGCGCAGGCGGTGACGTCGTTGCCGCTGATGGAGACCGTGATGAGGCCGATGTGTCCCCGGTGGGCGGTCAGGAACGCCTCGGCCGCCGCTGCCTGGGTCGTCGTCGGGTAGAGCATGGCGCCGGTCGTGTGCGGCAGGGGATCGGGACACCCGACCGTGGCGACGATGGAGGTGGTCGTCGCGCCACCGCAGCCGAAGTTGACCAGGGTCAGGTGGGTCTTCTCGGCCACGTACACGGTGTATCCCGGGGTCGCGCCGCGTCCGGGCTGGTAGCCGACCGAGTAGGAGTCCCCGAGTGACACGTAGTACGTCGTCACCCGCGCCGCGCTCGCCGGGAGCGGCGTTACGAGCCCGGACAGGAGCGTGACCGCGCCCGCGAGGACGAGCAGCGCCCCCCTCGACCTCGGTCGGAACCCTTGCTGGCGCACCCTCTTGACTCCCTCCCGGTGGCCCGGCTTCACATCCTTCCACGGCCTCGGGGGCGTCGAGAGTCTCGTCTGTTGCGGAGGCTTTGTGTGCTCGGGGACGATCGAGCGCAGTGGGAGGGCGACGCCGTGTTCCGAGGCGCGTGGGGACTGACCTCAGGACGTGCTTCGGTCGGTCAGCCCTGCCCGTCCCCGTGCCCGTCCCCTTGGCCGTGGTGCGGGCCATGGTGCGGCGCGACCACGGGCACCGGCGGCGCGGTGGTCGTCGTGGTGGTTGTCGGTGGGGTCGCACCGACGGCTTCCAGCACCGCCGCGACCTGCTGGTACTGACCGGGGGTGATGCCGCCCCCGTCGAGGAGCACCTGGGCGAGCGAGAGTGCCGCTTGCGCGGCAGCCGGCCGGCTGGCTCCGGGATGCGCGGTCGCCACGGAGCGGAGCGTGGCGGCCATGGCGCCGTCTCCGGGCATGCCCGCCCTGGCCAGCGAGGCGGCGAGCGCGGTGATGGCCGCTCGTTCCCGGTCCGCCCCGGTCGCTGCGTGGTGCGAGGTCGCGGATGCCGCAGGGTCGGTGGGCCGATCGGCACCTTGGAGGAGGAGGAAGAGGGTCGCAGCGAGCACGGCCAGGGCCGCGGCCACCAGGACGGCGCGCCGGCGCGCCGCGGAGACCGGGATCGCGGTCGGACCGCGGGCGGCGCCAGGGCCGTCCTGGTGCGGGCGCGGGCCGACGTGGGAGCGACGGGCATGGTGGTCGGTGCCCTCGGCATCGGTTCCGTGGCCGTGGTGCGCGGCGTGACGCCGGGCCGCGACCCCATCGCCTCCAGCATGGCCAGCGCCGAGGGAAAGCGCTCGCCCGGGTCGGTCGCCAAAGCCCGTCCCGCGACGGCGCGCAGCGAGAGTGGCAGTTCCACCGCCCGGACGGCCGCGAGATCGGCGCGTCGCCCGGTCAGCGCCTCCAACATGACGGCCCCGACCGAGTACAGGTCGGACTGCACGGTGGCGGGCCGTCCGGCTCTCCGCTCCGGCGCCAGGTAGCCGGGAGTGCCAAGGACGACGCCGGTCATCGTCATGTCGTCGCTGACGTTCTGCTGATGGCGGCCCAGGTCGAAGCTCTTGGCAATGCCGAAGTCCGCGATCTTCGTGTGGCCGTCGTCGTGCAGGAGGACGTTGCTGGGCTTGATGTCCCGGTGCAGGACGCCCATGGTGTGCGCGGCCGCCAATCCCGCGAGCGTCTCGGTCAGGACCTGCACGACCCTCGGTGCCGACAGCGGCCCGTGGGCGATCTCGTCGCGCAGGGTCGTTCCCGGTAGGCGCTCCATGACGAGGTAGGAGAAGGAGGCGTCGCCGCCGTAGTCGAGCACGGCGACGATGTTGGGATGGACGAGTCGGGCGGCCATGCGGGCTTCCTGCTGGAAGCGTCGACGCATGCCGGGGAGGGCTTCGGTCTCCGGTCGGAGTACCTTGACCGCGACGGGGCGCTCGAGCCGTTCGTCGAAGGCGTCGAAGACCCGGGCCATGCCGCCTTCGCCCAGCAGACCGGCAATGCGATAGCGACCACCGATCACCCCGGTGACGATGCGCGACTCCACCCGTGTTGTGTACCCCCGACCAGAGGGGGGTAGTCCTGTTGCCGGTCAGCCCGCCAGCGCGGCCATCTCACCCATGAGCGTCAGGGCGTCGCCCGGGGCGTCGGCTCCGAAGTCGCGGTAGAGAGCGTGCACATTGGCCACCAGCCGCTCGGGCTCGCCCCACCCCGCGTAGGGCCCGAGGTCGATGTCGCGTGCGGCCTCCATCGGGCGTCAGGCCACCGTCGAAGCGGACGCGCGCCTCGGTGGTGAGGTACTCGAAGTACCCCTTCAGCTCGGCCACCGCGGTCGCAGTCGCGAGCGGACCGTGCCCGGGGACGACCACTGTCGGCTCGAGGGCAAGGATGCGGTCGCAGGCGGCGATCCAGTTCGCCACCGGGCCGGCCCACACGATGGGGTGGCCGCCGTGAAAGAGGATGTCGCCCGTGAAGACGACGTCCTCGGCGGGCAGGTGTACGACGGCGTCGCCCGCCGTGTGCGCCGGGCCCATCTCGAGGAGCGACACGCTCCGCTCGCCCACCAGGAGGTCGAGCCGGCCCTCGAACGTCCTCGAGGGCAGCGTCAGCGGCACATCGTCAAAGGAGAACGGGGCGAAGATGCGTGCCATGAACTCGCCGGCGGGGCCCAGCGACGGAGCCGCCCGCACCATGGCCGCCATGGTGGAGGCGGGCAGCTGGCCCATCTCCTCGGCGCAGCGGACCGTCGAGACGATCTCGGACCCGGCCACGAGCGCGTTGCCGTAGCAGTGGTCGCCGTTGGCATGCGTGTTGACCACCGTTCCGATCCGTTCGGCCGCCGCTGTCGTCCGGCGCATCGCCTCGAGCATCTCGGCGGTGAGGCGGAGGTCGAAGAGCGTGTCGACGAGGAGCGACACCCCGTCGCTCGTCACGAGGCCCGCGTTCGACCAGCCCCAGCCGCCGTCGGGCTGCAGGTAGGCCCAGACGCCGTCCGCCACCTCGTGCAGGCCCTTCACGTAGGACATCGCCGTGCAGCCTAAGCACTCGTGATCGGCTTTCATTGTGAAGAATTGATGAACTCGGCCTCTCAGCTGCGCAAATGGAACAGGCCCTGTGATATGCACCTCTCGCATCTCGTTACCCCGGGCACGCACGCGGTGGCTGCTCGGCGAGATCCAAGAGGGAGACGTCACCATGAAAGAGCGCAGCCCAGCTGAGGTCGTCCGGCTCGTCAAGGACGAGGGGATCGAGGTGGTGGACCTCCGGTTCTGTGACCTTCCCGGACTGATGCAGCACTTCTCCTTGCCGGCGCACACGCTGACCGAGGAGATGTTCACCGAGGGAAACGGCTTCGACGGCTCGTCCATCCGGGGCTTCCAGCAGATCCACGAGTCCGACATGATCCTGCTGCCCGATCCCTCGACCGCGGTGATCGATCCCTTCCGCCAGCACAAGACGCTCAACCTGAACTGCTTCGTGCACGACCCGTTGACGCTCGAGCCCTACAGCAGGGACCCGCGCTACGTCGCCAAGAAGGCGGAGGCGTACGTGAAGACCACGGGGGTGGCCGACACGTCCTACTTCGGGCCCGAGGCGGAGTTCTTCATCTTCGACGACGTGCGCTTCTCCCAGGACCAGCACTCGGCCTTCTACCAGGTCGACTCGATCGAGGGCATCTGGAACTCCGCGCGTGAGGAGGGGCCGAACCTCGGCTACAAGCCGCGCTACAAGGAGGGCTACTTCCCCGTCCCGCCCATGGACCACTTCCAGGACCTGCGCTCCGAGATGATCCTGACGATGGAGAAGCTCGGGATCGAGATCGAGGTGCAGCACCACGAGGTCGGCACCGCGGGCCAGGCCGAGATCGACATGCGTTTCGACACCCTCTTGAGGATGGCGGACAAGTTGATGCTCTACAAGTACGTCGTCAAGAGCGTCGCCAACGCGGCCGGCTACACGGCCACTTTCATGCCGAAGCCCCTCTTCGACGACAACGGGTCGGGCATGCACGTGCACTCGTCGCTGTGGAACGGCAGCGAGCCGCTCTTCCACCAGGAGGGCACGTACGCCGGTCTTTCGGACCTCGGGCGCTGGTACATCGGCGGCATCATCAAGCACGCCCGCGCCGTGCTCGCCTTCGCGGCGCCGACGACCAACTCCTACAAGCGGCTCGTCCCCGGGTTCGAGGCGCCGGTCAACCTCGTGTACTCCCAGCGGAACCGCTCGGCCGCCTGCCGCATCCCCGTGTACTCGCCGAGCCCCAAGGCGAAGCGGGTCGAGTTCCGCTGTCCGGACCCGGCCTGCAACCCGTACCTCGCCTTCTCGGCGATCCTCATGGCGGGGCTGGACGGCGTGGCCAACCGCATCGAGCCGCCGCCGCCGGTCGACGAGGACCTCTTCGACATGCCGGCGGAGGAGCTGGCCAAGATCGGCCAGGTCCCGGCGTCGTTGGAGGAGGCGCTGGACGCGCTCGAGGCCGACCAGGACTTCCTCAAGGCGGGTGGCGTCTTCACGGACGACCTGATCGAGACCTGGGTCGACTACAAGCGTTCCAGAGAGGTCGACGCGGTGCGGCTGCGGCCGCATCCGTGGGAGTTCATGCTGTACTACGACATCTAGAGGGTTCCGACGAGAGATGCGGGCGGGCGAGTGCCGTGACGTCTGATGTCACCGATCGGCGTCTCTTCCGAAAGCTTGCGATTCGCTCCTCCCTGGCGCCGAGCACGCACACCTCTCATACTTGAGCGGGAAGACACGACCGCTTCCACCAAGGCGAGCGGGAGCCACACGATGCCACGAAGAATGAGCACGGTGGTGCGTGCTCGGGTATTGGCTCGTCGCTTCTGACGGCGGGGTGTTCACCTTCGGCGACGCCGAGTTCTCCGGCTCCTTGGGCGGCATGCCGCTGAGCGCCCCGGTCGTCGGCGCCGCGGTGGCGAGAGGCTGAGCCCCAGGGTCTGCTGTGACTGCCTTCGGGAGAGGGCGTCCGACGACAACACCACCGGCCCGCGCCCGGCTCAGTACACCCAGACGGTGGTCCCGATCGGATCGATGTTGTTCGCCCAGATCCAGTCGATGGCCTCGTTGCTGACGCGCACGCACCCGTGGGACACCGGGTAGGGCGGCACCGACGAGTCCCCGTGGATGGCGTAGCCACCGGTGAAGAACCGGGGCCGCCACAGGGTCCCGAGCGAGTCGACGTCGACGCCGTCGATCACGCGGTAGGTGTGGAAGACCCCGGTCGGGGTGATGGCGACCGACGTGACCCCGCCCGAGGTGTACGTGTAGCCGCCACCGGTGGACGTGTTGAACGTCCACTCGAGGTGGCCGTTGTTCACGACCATGACGAGGTCGTTGGCCAGGTTGACCTCAATGACGTAGCCCGACGTGCTCTGGGGATGGGGGACCACCCCCGCCTGGAGGGCGGCCCACGTCGACGGACCGACCACGCCGTCGCGCTGGAGGTTGGCGGCCTTCTGGAGGGCCCACACCGCCTGCTCGGTGCTGTCGTCGAAGGAGCCACCGGTCGTGTCGACCCAGTACCCCAAGGCATAGAGCTGCTGCTGCAGCATGGCCACCGCGGCCCCGCTCGACCCCGGATTCAGGGTCGGGGGCAACGGCGGGGGTGACGTCGGCAGCAGCCAGTAGCCGTTGCCGTCGTGTGTGGCGGCGATGGCGTGGATCGGGTTGGCGTTCGGCTGCCCGCCCATGGAGCCCAGGAAGGCGGTGCCGAAGTTGAAGATGCCGCCGTCGGCGGCGGCCAGCCAGTAGCCGCCCGTGCCGGCCGCCATGCCGACGATCTTGGCATTCAGCGGGGTGCCGCCCATGGAGCCCTGGAACGGCGCGGTGCCGTAGTTGAAGATGCCGCCGTCGGCGGCGACGAGCCAGTAGCCGGTCCCGCCGGGCGCGGCGGCCATGCCGACCACGGGCTGGTTGAGGCTGATTGAACCGGTCGAGCCGTAGAACGTCGCGTCGCCGTAGGAGAAGATGCCGCCGTCCGAGGCGACCAGCCAGTAGCCGCCCCCGTCGGGGGTGGCCGCCATGCCCACGATGGGCTTGTTGAGCGGGAGGCTCCCCGCCGAGCCGTGGAAGACGGCGTCGCCGTAGGAGAAGATGCCGCCGTCGGAGGCGACCAGCCAGTAGCCGCCCCCGTCGGGGGTGGGCGCCATGCCCACGATGGGCTTGTTGAGCGGCAACGCGCCGGCCGAGCCGAAGAAGCCGGCGTCGCCGTAGTTGAAGACGCCGCCGTCGGTCGCGACCATCCAGTAGCCGTTGCCACTGGGCGTGCCCGCCATCCCCACGACGGGGGCGTTGAGCGTCAGGCCGCCCGTGGGGCCGAAGAACCCGGCGCTCCCGAAGTTGACCGGCTGGGCGGGGTTGTCGGGGTAGGCGGCCGATGCCGTGCCCGGTGCCACGGCGATCAGGCCGGGCAGGAGGACCAGGAAGCCGACGAGCGCGGACACCAGGTGCCGGCGGCGGCGGCGTAGAGGCCCGGGGCCGTCGTGGCGGTCGTGCTCGCCACCCCTCGCGGCTGCTCGTCGGGACGCGGTGTGGTCGGCCGGCATCTGTGCTCCTTAGGGTCGGCTCCGGGCGTGTGCCAACACGTCGGGGTTCACCACGTTGGCCGGGGTGCCGTCCGCATAGGCATTGATCTGGTCGAAGATGTCGCTGAACTGTACATCCCACTCCTCGCGGGTCACATAGCCGATGTGCGGCGTGCAGACGACGTTGTCCATGCCGAGCAGCGGGTCGGCCCGGTCCAGGAGCGGCTCGGTCTCGTACACGTCGAGGGCCGCCAGGCCCGGTCGGCCGGCCCGCAGGGCGGCGACCAGGGCTCCCGGCTCCACGAGCCCGGCCCGGCTGGTGTTCACCAGCAGGGCGTCGGATTGCATGGTCGCCAGGTCGGCCGCCGTGACGATGCCCCTGGTGGCGGGCACCAGCCGCAGGTGGAGCGAGAGCACGTCGCTGGTGGCGAACAGCTCGGCCCGGCTGCCCGCGGCCCGCACGCCGTCCGCCCGGGCGCGCTCGAGCGAGTCGGGTCGGGACCAGGCCACGACGTCCATGCCGAAGGCCCGGCCGTACCCGGCGACGACGGCACCGATGCGGCCGTAGCCGTAGATGCCCAGCGTCTTGCCCCGGAGCGTCCGCCCCACCCCGGCCTGCCAGCGTCCCGCGCGCAGGGACGCCTCCTGGAGCGGCACCTGGCGCGCCGCCGCCAGCACGAGGGCCCACGTCAGCTCGGCGGCGGCGTACGACGGGGTGCCGGCGTGCTGGTCGGAGCTGACGACGATCCCGAGGTCCGTGCAGGCGTCGACGTCGATGTGCGGGTAGACGCTGCGCTGGCTGATCAGCCGGAGCTGCGGCAGCCGTTCGAGGAGCGGGGCCCGGATCTCCGTGCGCTCGCGGATCAGCACCAGCACCTCGGCTTCCGCCAGTCGGCCGGCCAGGGCGTCGGTGTCCTGGACGTGATCGGTGAACACCGTCACCTCGTGCTCGGTCAGCTTCTCGAAGCAGGGAAGCGTGCGGAGCGTGTCGAACCAGTCGTCGAGGACGGCAACCTTCATCGACCCTCCTTCCGTTCCCCCCTCCGGGGCTCTCCCCTCGGGGTTGCTCAGCCCGGTCGCTCCCAGCGCACGACGTCGTCGAGCTCGCCGCTCTCGACGTCGTAGACGAAGCCTCCGATCATCCGGAGCCGTGACAGGTAGGGCGTGTGCGCCAGCAGCTCCACGTCCTCTCGGAGCGCTGCGGCATGGTCGTCGATCGGGAAGAAGCCGAGGTCGGCACCCGTGAGCTCGCGCAGTTCGGCGTCGGTCACTCCGGCCAGGCCGCACTTGGTGTGCTGCATGACCACCGCCGTGTCGACCCCGAGCACGCCGCTCGAGAGGGCGAGGCTGCGCAGGACGTCGTCGGTGACCCGTCCGCCCGCGTTGCGGATGACGTGGGCCTCCCCGAGGTGGAGCCCGAGCACGGCGAACACGTCGATACGCGCGTCCATGCAGGTGACGACGGCCAGTCGCCGCCACGGGCGCGGGTCGGCGACGTTGGCCCGCGCCGCCGCGTAGCCCTTGTTGGCGCTGAGGAGGTCCGAGATCTGAGTCATGGGGTCGATGGGTCGCCCGCAACGTAACAGCACCGGCACCGGCCCGAGCCCGTCAGCCGCGGTCGCAGAAGCCCTCCCCGTGGTGCTCGTCCAGGGCGGGGACCGCCCCCGCCTCGGGCAGGGGCAGACGGATCGGGAAGGCGGGGAAGGGGGCGGAGTCCAGCATCCCGGCGCGGTCGAGCACGGGCGCGACCGGGACGCCGGCCGCGGCGAGGCGGGTGACGAGCTCGTCGCGCCGGCGCCGGGCGACGGCGTCGCGCACCGACGCCTGCAACTCGGCCCCCCGCCCGCTCCGCTCCTCGAAGGAGAGGCCGGCCACCTCGCCCAGCCCGAGCTCGCCGCAGAGGGCCGACCAGAAGTGCTGCTCGTTGAGGACGCCGAGCGCCACGTTGCCGCCGTCGGCGGTGGCGAAGAGGCCGTAGCCCGGTGTCGGGCCGGCAGCGCCGCCGCCGCCGGCCCCCGTGCGCCCGGTCCATGTCGCCAGCACGTCGGTCATGGAGACGTCGAGGTAGGTGCCCTGCCCGCTGGCGGCCCGGCCGAGGACGGCGGCGCAGATCCCGAATGCTGCGGTCAAGCCGGCGGCCAGGTCGGCGACGGGCAGGGGGGGCAGGGAGGCGCCGCCGCCCTCGGGCGCCGAGCGCGCCGGCCCAGGCCTGGTAGTTGACGTCGTGCCCCGGCAGCAGGGCGCGCTCGTCGGCCTGCCCGTAGCCCGAGATGGAGCAGTAGACGAGGGCGGGGTTGCGGAGCCGCACGGTCGCCTCGTCGACGCCGAGCCGTGCCATCACGCCCGGCCGGAACCCCTCGACGAGCACGTCGGCCCGGTCGGCCAGCGCCAACGCACGCTCTCGTCCGGCACCGTTCTTGAGGTCGAGCACGACGCTGCGCTTGCCGGCGTTGATGGAGGCGAAGAGCCCTGTGTAGTGACGCATGGGGTCACCGCCGGGCGGCTCCACCTTCAGGACGTCGGCTCCGAGCGCGACCAGCAGGGACGTCGCGTACGGGCCGGGCCGCCAGATGCTCAGGTCGAGCACCCGCAGGCCGGAGAGGAGGGCGGTCGCCGCTGCCATCGGTCGCAGAGTCTTGCATTCCGCGCACCGGGTACCCTCATCGGGTGCTGGGTTTCTTCTCCTTCACCGAGATCACCGATCCCTCCGCCCACGAGGCGTACAACGCCTGGCACCAGCTCGACCACATGCCGGAGCAATTCACCGTCGACGGCATCACCTTCGGGCAGCGCTGGGTCCGCTCGCCGCGCTGCCGGTCCGTCGAGGCGGCCACCGGGACGTTGCTCGAGCCCTTCCACTACATGACGCTGTACCTCATGCGCGACGAAGGCTGCGTGCCTCCCTTCTTCGCCCTGGCCGAGCGCCTGCGCGCCGAAGACCGCTTCTTCGCTCCCCGGCGCGCCCTCCTCTCGGGGCCGTTCGAGATCGTGGGCCGCTGGGCGGCGCCCCGGGTCGCCGTGTCCGCCGGGGCCGTCCCCTTCCGCCCGTCGCAGGGCGTCTATGTCGTCGTGGGGCCCCCCGTCGACGGCGAGGCGCTGGTCGGGCGGGCGGGGGTGGCCGGTGCCTGGCAATTCGCCGACGACGCGCAGGGGCGCACGGTCACCGTGGCCTTCGTCGACGGCGACCTGTGGCAGGTTGCGGCCGCCCTCGCTCCCTTCGGCGCCGGCGCCGGCGGGCCGGCCGAGTGGGCCGGTCCCCTGGAGCGCGTCGATGCCTTTCGCTGGGACTGGTTCGCTACGCTGACGCCCCAATGACCAGTGGGAAGCAGTCGAAAGCCCAGCGCAGATCCGAGAACCAGCGCCGGGCCGAGGAGAAGCGCCGCGCCGAGCTACGCCGCAAGCGCATGCGCATCGGTGTCCGTGTGGGGGGTGTCCTCGCCGTCGTCGCCGTCGTCGTCGTGATCATCACCCAGGTGAGCGGCAGCGGTTCGGGCAACACGCAGGCACAGTTCACGGACCCGCACGTCTCTCTCGAGGCCATCCCCGCCTCCATGTCGTCCACCTGGGTGCAGCCGCCGGCCGGTTCTACCGGGCCCGAGGGCATCCCGGTGCCGAAGGGCCCGAAGCTCGCCACGCTGCTGAACTCGGGCACCGGGCAGACGATCAACAACGTGCAGTGCCAGGCGGGTGAGCAGACGGTCGTCCACGTGCACACGCACCTCACCATCTTTGTGAACGGCCAGGCCCGGGTGATCCCCTATGGCATCGGCATCCCCGGTTTCAGTGCGACCGAGACCCCGCAGGGCCCCTTCGTCTCCACGGGCACCTGCTTCTACTGGCTCCACGTGCACGCGAACGACGGGATCGTGCACATCGAGTCGCCGAGCAAGACGCAGAGCTTCACGCTCGGCGACTTCTTCGACGAGTGGGGCATCCCGCTCAGCACCACCCAGGTCGGACCGGCCACGGGCAAGGTGACCGTCTTCTTCACGTCCCCGGGCAAGAAGGCGGGCATCTACACGGGCGACCCGCGCAACCTCCCGTTGGGCGACCACTACCAGATTCAACTCGACGTGGGCGCGCCGATCGTGGCCCCCTTCAAGGTGACCAACTGGGCCCAGTTGTAGCTCCGGTTGCTCCGCCTACCCCACGTGCCGCGCCGGCGACTCGGTGTCGTGGTCGCCGCCGAGCAGCGCGGTGAAGATGGCCGGCGCCTGATGGGGGAGCAGCGACAGGTGGCCCTCGCCCGGGACCACGGTCACCGTTGCGCCAGGGATGTGCGCCTGGAGGAAAGCGCGGTAGCCGGGCGGGCCCGTGTTGTCGTCGGCGCCCTCCCAGATCTGGACGGGGATCGCGATCTCCTCGAGGTCGAAGCCCCAGGGGTCGCCGAAGATCCGGTAGTCCTGGACGCAGCCCTCGGTCCCCTGGCGCACGGCCTCGCGCACGAAGGCGAGCGCGTGGTCGGGCGGGCCCCACTCGGTGAGGACGGAGCGGTCGGCCGGCGGGAACGCGCGCATCGCGGCGCGCAACAGGCGGGCATTGCTGGCGCTCACCAGACTGCTCTTGATGACGGCAGAGGCCAGCCACGGCGCATGCCGCGCCAGGAGCAGCAGCGTCCGGTCCTCCATGGTGAGCCCTCTGGTCGTGCCGTAGAGGTCGAGGGGCACCGAGCTGGAGAGCAGCGCCGCGGCCGTGACGCGGCTCGGCATCTTGGCGGCGCAGACCGCGGCGTACGGACCGCCGGCCGACCAGCCCATGACCGCGAAGCGGTCGAGACCCAGCGCGTCGGCGAGCCGGGTGACGTCATCGGGCCAGTCGAGCAGTCGACGGCCAACCTCGTAGGTGGAGAGCCCGATGCCGGGGCGGTCGGGCGAGACGAGGCGCACGTGCTTGGCCACGGCCGCCTCGTGGGCCGGTGCCGCGTCGAGCCGGGAGCTCAGGCCCCCGTGGAAGCTGAGGACGGGGAACCCGGCCGGGTCGCCGTACTCCTCGTAGGCCAGCTCCCTTCTGTCGGGGAGTGTCACCGAGGACGTCACGCTGGTTCGGCTCCCGGCCCGGCCGCGTCGGACCGCCGGATCGGTCCTGAGTCAGCAGGTGCCCGCACGAGAGCACGCTATAGGGTGCGGGCATGAGCGCGAACGTCGACGAACTGGTTGACCGCCTGCTGGCCGACCTCCCGCCCGCCACCACGCCGGCACCGCAGTTCCTGGGGGAGCAGTTCGACCGCGGCCTGGCGTGGGTCCACTTCCCGCCCGGCAGCGGTGGACTCGGACTGACACCGAAGGACCAGCAGCGCGCCCAGGCGCGCCTGCACGCCGGTGGCGCACCCGCAGCGGGGACGCGGAACCCCATCGGCTACGGCATGTGCGCTCCCACCATCGTCACCCACGGGACGCCCGAGCAGAAGGAGCGCTACCTGCGCCCACTCTTCACCAGCGAGGAGGTCTGGTGCCAGCTGTTCAGCGAGCCGGGCGCCGGCTCCGACGTTGCCGGGCTGTCGACCCGGGCCGAACGTGACGGCGACGAGTGGATGCTCAACGGGCAAAAGGTGTGGACGACCCTCGCCCACGTCTCGTCCTTCGGGCTCATCGTGGCGCGCACGAACCCCGACGTGCCCAAGCACAAGGGCATGACGGCGTTCCTGGTCGACATGAAGGCGCCCGGCGTGGAGGTGCGCCCGCTGTTCCAGATCACCGGCGAGGCGGAGTTCAACGAGGTGTTCTTCACGGATGTGCGGATGCCGGACGGCGCGCGCCTCGGCGGTGAGGGAGAGGGATGGCACGTGGCCGTGACGACGCTGATGAACGAGCGCGTGTCCATCGGCGGCGCGGTGACCCGCCGGGGCGGTGGCCCCGTCACCGAGGCCATCCGGATCTGGAAGGAGCGCTGGAAGGGGGACACCTCGCCCCACGCCCTCGCACTGCGTGACCGGGTGGTGTCGAGCTACATCCGCAGCGAGGCGTACTCCATGACCAACATGCGGGCGGCCCAGACGCGCAAGGCCGGGACGCCCGGTCCCGAGGGGTCGGTCGCCAAGCTGGCCTTCGCCGAGGAGAACAAGCGGGTGTACGACCTGTGCATGGACCTGCTCGGCAGCGACGCCATGCTGTTCCCGGCCGGCTACCCCATGCTGCGGCCCGACCTCGTCGGCATGAGCTCGCCGGACGTGCGCAAGATGTTCCTGCGGGTGCGCGCCAACTCCATCGAGGGCGGCACGTCGGAGGTCATGCGCAACATCCTCGGCGAGCGGGTCCTCGGTCTCCCCGGTGACGTGCGTGCCGACAAGGAGCTGCCGTGGAAGGACGTCCCGCGCAGCTGAGCGCGTCCCGGTCGTGACGCCACCCGACATCCCGGCCGAGAAGCGCGCCGCCGCGCTGGCCGCGGCCGCTCTGGTCGAGGACGGGATGCGGGTGGGTCTCGGGACCGGCTCCACCGTGGCCGAGCTGGTCCCCGCGCTGGGGCGGCGTGACCTCTCCATCACCTGCGTCGCCACCTCCCCGGCGACGGCCGAGCTCGCCGTCGCCGAGGGCCTCGAGGTACGCCCCTTCTCCGAGATCGAGCGGCTCGACCTCGCCATCGACGGGGCGGACCAGGTGGATCCGGCCGGCTGGCTGGTCAAGGGCGGGGGAGGCGCGCACACCCGGGAACGGATCGTGGCTGCTGCGGCCGATCGCTTCGTGGTCATCGTGTCGTCCAACAAGCCGGTCGAGCGCCTGCATCCCCCCGTCCCTCTCGAGCTGATCTCCTTCGGGCTGGCGGCGACGCTGCACGCGCTGCCGGGCGCGACGCGACGTGACGCTCCGCGCACCCCCGACGGGGGCGTCCTGGCCGACTACCACGGTGCCATCGGGGACCCCGCGCAGCTGGCCGAGTGGCTCGACGCCGTCCCCGGCGTGGTGTCCCACGGCCTGTTCCCGCCGTCGATGGTCAGCACCGTCCTCGTCGCGCGGGGCGACGAGGTCGAGGTGCGTCAGCTGGCCTGAGCCGTCGGTCCGTTGACGACGTCCTCGGGAGACGTCACGCCCCGACGCGGAACGTCACGGGCAGCGCGGTGGGGGAGCGGAACACGTCGCCCCGGATGTGGGGATCGGTGTCGCCGGCGTCGAGGGCGAGGGCGGGGAGGCGGTCCAGGACGCGGTTGAGGAGCGCCCGCGTCTCCAGCCGCGCCAGGTGCATGCCGAGGCACACGTGCGGTCCGTGCGCGAACGCGATGTGCGGGACGGCGGGCCGGAAGATGTCGAACGCCTCGGGGTCCGCCCAGCGGGTCTCGTCGTGGTTGGCCGAGCCGATGTGTGGCGTGATGCTCTCGCCGGGGCCGATGGTCACGCCGCTCAGCTCCACCTCGCACGTGGTGGTCCGGTTGATGGAGAGCAGGGGCGGCTCGCAGCGCAGGCCCTCCTCAATGGCCTGGGGCAGCAGCGAGCGGTCGGCCTGCACCGCCTCGAGCTGCTCGGGGTGCGTGAGCAGCAGGAACAGGAGGTTGCCCGACGAGCGGTAGGTGGTCTCGGCCCCCGCCGGGAGCAGGAGACGCAGGAAGGAGTAGATGGCTTCGTCGGTGAGCTTCTCGCCGTCGACCTCGGCCGAGACGAGGTCGCTGATCACGTCGTCGGCCGGCCGTGCCCGCCGCTCCGCCACCACGGCGGCGAAGTACTCGCGCAGCGACTCGGAGGCGGCGAGCCCGCGCTCAATGTCGGCCACCAGCCCGATGAGCTCCACCGACCAGCGCTGGAACTGCGGGAAGTCCTCTTCCGGGAGGCCGAGCAGCCGGGCGATCACCCGCACCGGGAACTCGAAGGTCAGCTGGCGCACCAGGTCGGCCTGTCCGTCGGCGGCGAAGCGGTCGATCAGGTCGTCGATGATCGGTCCGATGAACTCGGGCTCCCAGCGGGCCAGTGCCTTCTCCCGGAACGCGTGCGCCACCAGGTTCCGGTGCGTGCGGTGCTCGGGGTCGTCCATCCCCAGGATCATGTGGCCCATCACCATGCCGATGCTGGAGTCGTACCCGGTGGAGGTGAACGTCTTGGCGTCCCGCAGGATGCGCGAGCAGTCCTCGTAGCGGTAGGCGATCCACCCCGGCTCGACGTCGATGCCCTCGGGGAGGGCGTCCGGCGACATCGTCAGGCCCATGGCGACGGGCGTGTCGCGGCGCTTGACCGCCAGCTCCGGGTAGGGGTCCCTCGTCGTGCCCGCGACGACGTCGTCGAAGGCGGCAAACGGGTCGTACTCCTGGGCGTCTGACATGGCCATAGCGGCTCCCTCCCCACTGGGTGCGTTCTGTGACGTGGGTGTCAGGCTACGGGCCGCAGCGGCGCGGTGCACCTCGAGGCGACCCCGGAGGCGACGGCGTAGGCTCCCGCCTGCATGAAGACGATCCGTACCCCCGACGACCGCTTCGCCGACCTTCCCGGCTACGACTTCGAGCCGCACTACAGCGAGATCGCCGACTCCGAGGGCGGCACGCTGCGGGTCCACTTCCTGCGGGAGGGGGACCCGGCGGCGCCCGTCGTCCTGCTCATGCACGGCGAGCCCTCCTGGTCCTACCTCTACCGCAAGATGATCCCCGTCCTCACCGCGTCCGGGCTGCAGATCGTGGCGCCCGACCTGGTCGGCTTCGGCCGATCCGACAAACCGACCGAGCGTGGCGACTACACCTTCGCCCGCCACGTCGAGTGGATGCGTGAGCTCCTCTTCGACCGGCTCGACGTGCACGACGTCACATTGGTGGGCCAGGACTGGGGCGGGCTCATCGGGTTGCGCCTGGTGGGCGAGCACCCCGACCGCTTCGCCCGCGTCGTGGCCGCCAACACGTTCCTGCCCACCGGGGACACCGACCCCGGCGAGGCCTTCTTCGCCTGGCAGCGCTTCTCGCAGGAGGTCGCCGAGTTCCCGACCGGCGGCATCGTGCGGGGCGGGTGCGTCAAACCCGTGCCCCCCGAGGTCGAGGCCGCCTACGACGCGCCCTTCCCCGACGAGTCCTACAAGGCCGGGGCGCGTGCCTTCCCGATGCTGGTGCCCTCGCGGCCAGACGACCCCGCCCACGACGCCAACGTCGCCGCCTGGGTGGGCCTGGCGGCGTTCCCGCGCCCGTTCCTGTGCGCCTTCAGCGACGGCGACCCCATCACCAAGGGCGCGGACCGCACCCTCAAGGAGCGGATCGCCGGCGCGCAGGGGCAGCCCCACACGACGATCGTCGGCGGCGGGCACTTCCTCCAGGAGGACTGCGGGGAGGAGCTGGCCACGGTGGTCGCCTCCTTCGTCGCCTCGACCCCGTGACCTACGAGCACCGGGTCGTCGTCGTCGGTGCCGGGTTCTCCGGCATCGGGATGGCGGCGCGGCTGCGCTCCATGGGGATCGACGACTTCGTCGTGCTCGACCGTGGCAACGACCTCGGCGGCACCTGGCGCGACAATTCCTACCCCGGGGCCGCCTGCGACGTGCCCTCGAACCTGTACTCGTACTCCTTCGCCCTCAACCCGGACTGGACCCGTGCGTTCTCCTCCCAGGCCGAGATCTGGGACTACATGCGCACCTGCGTCGACCGCTTCGAGGTGGGGGAGCGGCTCCGCTTCGGCCAGGCGGTCGACGAGGCGCGCTGGGACGACGCCGCGCGGCGCTGGACGGTGCGGACGGTCCGGGGTGACGAGTACCGGGCCCCGGTGCTGGTGTGGGCGACCGGCCCCCTGAGCGAGCCCTCCATCCCCGACTTCCCCGGCCTGGACGGCTTCCGGGGCAAGGTCTTCCACTCGGCCCGCTGGGAGCACGGCTTCGACCTGCGCGGCAAGCGGGTGTGCGTGGTGGGCACGGGTGCCTCGGCCATCCAGTTCGTGCCCCGGATCGCCCCCCTCGTCGAGCACCTCTACCTGTACCAGCGCACGCCCCCATGGGTCGTGCCCCGGCGCGACCACGCCGTCTCGGGTCTGCGCAAGGCGCTCTACCGCAAGGTGCCCGCCGCCCAGCGCCTGTCGCGGCTGCGCATCTACGCCATCTTCGAGTCGCTGCTCTCCGTCTTCGTCGGCAACGGCGCGCGGCGCAAGGCGGCCGTGCGCAAGGCGGCCCTCGACTACCTCGCCAAACAGGTGCCCGACGAGGCCCTGCGGGCCAAGCTCACACCCGACTACGAGCCCGGGTGCAAGCGCCTGCTGCTCTCCGACGACTACTACCCCTCGCTCCTGCGGCCCAACGTCGAGCTGGTGGAGTCACCGGTGGCCTCGTTCACCGCCCACGAGGTGGTGGGGCGGGACGGCATCGCCCGTCCCGTCGACGTGGTGATCATGGGCACCGGCTTCGAGGCGGCCGAGCCGCCCTACGCCCAGCACATCGTCGGCCGGGACGGCGCGCGGCTCTCCGAGGTGTGGAAGACCCAGGGCACCCAGGCCTACGCGGGCTCGACCGTGGCCGGCTTCCCCAATCTGTTCCTGATGATCGGGCCCAACTCGACGCTGGCCCACAACTCCATGATCTACATGATCGAGTCGCACATCAATTACGTCGCCAGCGCACTGTCGTTCATGGAGCGGCCGGGCGTGCACGTGGTCGAGGTGAAGCCCGGGGTGCAGCGTCGCTACAACGAGCGCCTCCAGTCCCGGCTCGCGCACTCGGTGTGGGTGGAGGGCGGCTGCGGCAGCTGGTACCTGGACCACCGGGGCCGCAACACGACGCTGTGGCCGGACCACACCTGGAAGTTCCGCCGGCTGACCCGGCGCTTCCACCCGGGCGAGTACAGCGTCCGCGCGTAGGCGCCCTGACCGCACGGGGCAGAACTAGCGTTGGCCGCGGTGATCGCGCTCGAGCCCGTGGGGGTCGTCGTGGGAGGCCGCGTCGACGCGGTCGACGACGACTGGGGCGGCGTGGAGGCCGTCATCCGCCTCGACGGCACGCGCTTCGGGGCCGATGCCGTCGCGGGGCTCGGCGAGTTCTCGCACGTGGTCGTCGTGTTCCTCTTCCACCTCGTCGCGGAGTCCGACGTGCAGACCGGCGCGCGCCGGCCCCGGGGGAACGCCGACTGGCCGGAGGTCGGGATGTTCGCCCAGCGGGCCAAGATGCGGCCCAACCGGCTCGGCGTCTCTGCGTGCAGGCTCGTGGCGGTGCACGGACTCGACCTGCACGTGCGCGGGCTCGACGCGGTCGACGGCTCACCCGTCCTCGACGTCAAGCCCTACATGCGGGAGTTCGAGCCCGACGGCGCCGACGTCCGGCAGCCGGCCTGGGCGACCGAGCTGATGCACGGGTATTACTGAGCGAGCGACTCCTTTTTCGAGGGACCGAGGGACGACGGTCCCGGTGCGCCATCGACCGGTCAGGCCGGGCCGCTCCCATCTGTGGGCACGCCTCGTGCACCAACCCTGCAACACCTTTGCCACCATTTCCCCGGCCTCTTGTGTCAGCCTTTGCGGCAGCGGGTGGCGGGCACACGCCGGACACGTCGGAGGGAACGGGGGCGCACATGACACTGCTGGCGACCGCTTCGTCGGCCCAGTTGATCTTCTACCTGGTGATCGGCCTCGTCGTCGGCCTCCTGGCGTACCGGTCGTCGGAGTCGTTCAAGAAGAAGAACAACGTGACGCCGTGGCACATGCCGTCATGGGTGTGGGGTCTCATCGGGTTCCTCTCCCTGCTGGTCTGCGTCATCTTGTTCCTCATCGCCCGGTCGACGACCAAGCCCGTCGTGGCCGGCTCGACGATGCCGGAAGCTTCCACCGAGCCGCCGGCGGGGTGGTACCCGGATCCGGTGGCACAGCACGAGCTCCGTTTCTGGGACGGGGCGCAGTGGACCAACAGGGTGGAGGACGGGGGCGTCGAGCAGGTCACCGACGCCTGAGGTCCCGCCCTCGTCACGACGGGGCGGACGGAGTGCGGGAGGAGGGGTCGGTTGAGGGAGGACAGCGGGGACGCCCCGGCGCCACTGCCACCCCCGGCGCCCTCCACCCGGCGGTCGGAGCGTGCCGGCGCGCGGCCGATCAAGGACCGCAGGCTGCGGCGGCTCTACGGCTGGGAGACCGTGGTGGTGCTCTCCATCTTCCCGCTCGGGTCGACCATCGCCGCCGTGACCTACCTGCTCATGCACGTCACCACCGGGGTCGAGTACTCCAACGGGAGCATGGTCATCGTGGGGGAGCCCGGCCTCTCCCTGACTCTCTCCATCGGGATCGTCCTCTCCGAGTTCGCCGCCGCCGGACTGGTCGTCTTCTTGTTGATCCGCAACGGCGAGGGCGTCGAGTCGATCGGCCTGGCGGGCCACCGCCTCCGGAAGGACCTCGCACTCGTGCTTCCGGTCTGGGTCCTCGTCCAGTGGATCCCCCAGGCGGTGGGGTCCGCGCTGGTGTCCGGCCTGGGCCTCCCGAGGTACGAGGTCGTGGGGCCGGCGCTGCCCGCCGCCTTCGTGGTGGTGGCGATCCTCAAGAGCCTCCAGGCCGCCGTGGTCGAGGAGATCGTCGTGCTGGGGTACCTCGTGCGGCGCCTGGAGCAACGCGGCTGGAGCGCGACGACCGTCGTCGTGATCGCCGTCCTGGTGCGCGTGTCCTACCACCTCTACTACGGGCCCGGGGTCCTGCCGATCGTGCTGTGGGCCCTCGCCACCGTCCTCGTGTACCGATGGCTCCGCCGCCTGCTGCCCTTCATCGTGTGCCACTTCGTCTGGGACGCCGGCATCGCCATCGGCGACTGGTCGCACGCCGCGGCCGTCGCCTTCGACGGCGTGTTCCTCGTCGGGGCGCTGGTGTGCACCCTCCTGTGGAGCCGCGAGCGCGCCGCCACGGCCCCGCTGGCACCCGGGCCCCTCCTGGGTGGCCCCTCCTCGTGGTGAGGATCGTGGTGGCTCCGGGCGGCCCGCCGACCCGCAGCGAGGGGTAGCGGCCGGCACCCGGCCGGGCCCGCCACTCGATATCCTCGGGCGACTCCGGCCGACCGGGGGCTCCACGAGGCAAGGGGGCGGGACTGATCGCCAGGTTCAAGAGGGCCGCGCTCGGGCTGGGCGCGGCCGTCGTGCTCACCGCGGCATGGCTCCCGGCGTCCGTCGGCGCGTCGGGATCCTCCGCCGGCGCGTCGGGATCCTCAGCCGGCGCGTCGGCGTTCCAGGGTCACGGATCGATCGACGAGGCCTACGTCCTCGGCGCCCCGCCGGGTTCCCATCTGCGCGTCGTGAACGCGGCCGGCGCCACCGTCGGAGCCGGGGACGTCGACCGGCTGGGGAGCCTCGTCGTGCGCAACCTCACCCCCGGCAACGGCTACCGCTTCGCCGACGGCACGGGTGCGGGCGCGCGCACCACGCCCGCGTTCTCGGTCCTCTCGACGTCGTCGACGCCCCCGGCGCCGTTCTACGCCTCCCAGCACCTCCATGCCGGCCTGAATTACTTGCGGATGCGCGACGGGGTCCTGTTGGCCGCCACGGTGCGTCTGCCGCCGGGCAAGACGCTGTCCGACGGCCCGTTCCCGACCGTGATCGAGTACTCCGGCTACGCCGTGGCCGGCCCGCACAGCCTCATCACGGCGCTCGAGGGGGGCGGCTCCTCGAGCGACCCCCTGCTCCCCAGCACGTCCACCATCGTCGGCTCGGTCGTCGCGCCGCTGCTCGGGTTCGCCACGGTGAGCGTCCAGATGCGCGGGACGGGCTGCTCGGGCGGCGCCTTCGACCTGTTCGGGCTCCCTTCGGACTACGACGGCTACGACGTCGTGCAGGCCGTGGGGGCCCAGCCCTGGGTGCTGCACCACAAGGTCGGCATGGTCGGGATCTCCTACTCGGGCTTCTCCCAGCTCGTGGTGGCGGGCACGCGGCCGCCGGACCTGGCCGCCATCACCCCGCTCAGCCCCACCGACGACCTGTACTCGACCGGCTACCCGGGCGGCATCTACAACGACGGCTTCGCGGCGAGCTGGGTGGCCGAGCGGGTCTCGGACGCCCAGCCGGCGCCGCAGGGCGGCCAGCCCTGGGCCGCCGCCGAGATCGCCACGGGCGACGCGACCTGCCTCGACAACCAGCGCCTCCACCTGCAGGCGCAGAGCCTCGAGTCCCTCGTGCGACCGGGCCTCAGCCGGGAGCCCTCGCTGTTCGACCGACGCTCGCCCACCGTGTGGGCGACCCACATCTCCGTGCCCGTCTTCCTCGTCGGCGCGCTCGAGGACGAACAGGTGGGGCCCCAGTGGCCGGCTCTCGTCACCGCGCTGGCCCGCGACAGGGACGTCTACGTCACGATGCTCAACGGGACCCACACCGATTCGCTCGGGCCCGACACGATCACGCGCTGGCTCGAGTTCCTCGACCTCTACGTCGCGGACCGGGTGCCGAGCCCGTCGCCGACGCTGTCCGCCCTCGCCCCGACCCTCTACAGCGGCCTGACCGGCGGTGCGAAGTCCGCCCCACCGCCCGCCGTCCGTTTCACCGCGGCACCCTCGGTCCCCGCGGCGAGGGCGGCCTTCGCGCAGCAGGACCCGCGTGTCCGCGTGCTCTTCGACAACGGTGGCGGCAGCCTCGGGCCCGGGGCCCTCCAGCCGACCTACCAGGGCGCGTTCTCCAGCTGGCCGCCCCCGGGCGCCGTGGTCCGCTACCACCTCGGCCCCGGCGGCACGCTCGCGACGAGTGCACCGGGCGGGTCCTCGACGGCCGCCTTCCGCCCCGACCCGGCGGTGCGCCCGGCCGACGACCTGGCGTCCTCCGCCAACGCATGGGCGGCGCAGCCGCCCTACGACTGGACGCCCGTTCCCGCGGCCAACGGGGTGGCCTTCGAGACACCCGCCTTCACCACGGCGACGACCATCGTGGGACCGGCCAGCTTGAACCTGGCGCTGCAGTCGACGGCGCCCGCCACCGATCTGCAGGTGACGGTGACCGAGGTCCGCCCGGGAGCGGCCGTGGAGGAGTACGTCACGTCCGGGTTCCTGCGCAGCAGCGACCGCGCCCTCTCGACCGCCTCGACCGACCTCGATCCCGTGCCGACCTACGAGGCGTCGGGCGCGCGACCTGCCGGCGGGGCGCTTCACGCTGGTCCGCATCCCGGTGGACCCCATCGCGCACACGTTCCGGCCCGGCACGCGCCTGCGCATCGTGATCTCGGCGCCCGGTGGCGACCGCCCGTCGTGGACCTTCGCCACGCCGGCGACGCACGGCGCGGTCGTCGACACCGTGGCGCTCGGTGGCGCCGCCGGCTCGACGCTCGTCGTCGACGAGGTGCCCGGTGTCGCGGCCACGCCGGGCCTGCCGGCCTGCGGCGCGCTGCGCGGCGAGCCGTGCCGCGCCTATGCCCCGCTGGGCAACCAGACCTGAGCCGACGCCGCTCCGACGGAGCGCTCAGTCGAAGCTGGGCCGCTGGTCCCGGGTGCGCTTGAGCTCGAAGAAGCCCTCGGTCCCGGTGCACAGGAGCACCCCGTCCCACAGGCGCCCGGCCGCCTCGCCCTTGGGGGCCGGGGTGACGACCGGGCCGAAGATGGCCCGCCCGTTGACGTGGACGACCGGCGTGCCCACGTCGCCGCCCACGGGATCCATCCCGGCGCGGTGCGACGCGGCCAGTGCGTCGTCGTACTCGGTGGAGGCGGCGGCGGCGGCCAGGGACGCCGGGAGACCGACCTCGGCCAGGGCCTCGGTCACGACGGCCTCGAACCCACTCTCCTCGCGCCCCCGGCGCTGGACGTGCATCCGCGTGCCGAGCGCCGTGTACAGCGGGAGCAGGATGTCGGGACCCTCGGCCTGCTCGGCGGCGATGCAGATCCGCACGGGTCCGCGGGCGCGGGCCATGCGCTCGCGGTACTCCTCGGAGATCCCCGGCCGACCTTCGTTGAGGATGGCCAGCGACATGACGTGCCAGGTGGTCCGCACGTCGCGCACCTGCTCGACCTCGAGCAGCCAGCGCGAGGTGACCCAGGCCCAGGGGCACAGGGGATCGAACCAGAAGTCGGCGGTGTCGCTCACGGGATGCCGCCGTCCACGCGCAGGAGGGCCCCCGTGGTGAACGACGACGCGTCGGTGGCCAGGAAGAGGGCGGCCCCGACGATCTCGGGCGGCTCGCCGGCCCGGCCCAGCGCGTGGTGCGGCATGCCGCCTTCGAGCGTCTTGGGGTCCCATGCCTTCGAGATGTCGGTGAGGAACGGACCGGCCATGATGCAGTTGACGCGCACGGTGGGACCGAAGGCCTTGGCGAAACCCTCGGTCAGGGTGTTCAGCCCCGCCTTGGCGGCGTCGTAGGGCAGCATGTGCGGCAGCGGCCGGATGGAGCCGGTGCTCGAGACGTTGATGATCGACCCACCGCCGTCGGCCACCATGCGGGTGCCGACCAGCGCGGTCAGACGGAACGGGCCCTTCAGGTTGACGCCGAGCACCTTGTCCCACAGCTCCTCGGTCACCGAGGTCAGGTCGGGGTACAGGGGCGACATGCCGGCGTTGTTCACGAGGACGTCGACCTTCCCGAAGGTGTCGTAGGCGTGGGCGACCAGGCCCTCCATCTCGTCCCAGTGCCCGACGTGGCAGGCCACCGGCAGCGCGCGCCGGCCCCGCTCCTCCACCTCGGCCGCGACCGCCTTGCAGTTCTCGATCTTGCGGCTGGCGATCACCACGTCGGCGCCCGCGTCGGCGAAGGCGAGGACCATCTCGCGACCGAGACCGCGGCTGCCGCCGGTGACGAGCGCCACCTTGCCCGTCAGGGCGCCTTCGGTTGTCATGGACGGGAACCTATCCGGAGCGCAGGAGCTCTGCGACGGCATGGGTGACCGCCTTGGCCATCGGGATGTGCAGGGCCTCGTTGGGGCCGTGTGCGTTCGAGTGCGGCCCGAGGACCCCCGTCGCCACGAAGGGGGTCCGCGGGAACCCCTTCTGCAGATCGGGCAGGAAGGGGATGGAGCCACCCTCGCCCACCGAGCCGAAGTCCCGCCCGAAGCGCTCCTTCGAGACGCCCGACAACGTGGCCGCCACGCCCGGCTCGAGCGGCGGGGCGATCCATCCCTGCGCCGCCGCCTCCATGTCGATCGTGACGTGCGCCCCCTCGTCCGTGCGGAGGGCCGAGATCAGCGCGTCGCAGGCCGCCTCGGCGTCGACGTCGGGTGGCAGCCGCAGCGACAGCTTCAGCGTGGTCGACGGTCGCAGCACGTTGCCCCCGTCGCTCGGCTTCGGGAGCCCGTCGGCGCCCGTGACCTCCAACGCGGCCCCCCAGGTGCGGGCGGTCAGCCGGTCGACCGGGTCGGGGGTGAGCAGGTGCAGGCCGTCGACGATCGGCGCGGCGCTCTCGGGGAACTCCACCGCCAGCGCCTCGATGTTGGCCCGGTGCGCGGCGGGGATGCCCGCCCCGACCAGCTCCGGCAGGAGGATGCGGCCGGTCGCCTCGTCCTCGATCCCCGAGAGGATGCGGCGCTGGATACGGAACGACGACGGGACGACGCCGCCGCCCTGACCGCTGTGGATGCCCTCCGTGAGCACGTCGACCCGGACCGTGGCGACGAGGTTCCCCCGCAGCGAGGTCGTCAGCCACAGCCGGTCGTAGCTGAGCCCGCCCGAGTCGAGGCAGATCACGAGCCGCGGCGTCCCGATGCGCTCCTCGAGGTTCTCCAGGTGCGCGGCGAGGTCGGGGCTGCCGCTCTCCTCGCTCGCCTCGATGAGGATGAGGACGCGGCCGTGCCCGCCGCCCGCCGCCAGCAGACCCGTCACGGCGGCGAACATCGAGTAGCCGTCGTCGGCGGTGCCCCGGCCGTAGAGGAGGTCGCCTTCGCGCACGGGCTCGTAGGGCCCGAGCCCGCTGCGCCACTCGCCGAGCGGCGGCTGCTTGTCCATGTGCCCGTACACGACGATCGGCTCGCCGGAGCCGCCGTTGTCGATCAGGAGGACCGGGGTCCGCCCGGGCAACTGCACGATCTCGGTCTGCAGCGCCGGCTCCTGGTCGCGCACCCACGAGCGCAGGAGCGCGGCGGCCTCGGCGATCGCGCCCCGCTCGGCCCAGTCGGGGTCGTAGGCGGGGGAGAGGCAGGGGATGCGCGTGTACTCGCTCAGGGTGGGGAGCACGCGCGCCTCCCAGGCGTCGTCGATCGCGGCGGCGTCGACGGAGCCCGTCACGGGCGGGTCACGACGGCGCGCTCGGGCTCTCGGTGATCCGGGCCAGGCGGTCGAGCGACTTGGACATCGACCCCGCGGTCTGCTGGCCGACCTTGCCGTGCTTCAACAAGAAGGCCTGCTTGTCCTGGGAGATGTCCCAGGTCTCGGTCACCTTGGTGCCCCCGTCGGCCTCCTCGAGCTCGTAGCGCCAGATGCGCCCCCCGATGAAGCGGCCCAGGGGGCCGGCGAGCACCGTCTGCCAGGCGATGCGCCGGTCCGGCTCGAACTCGATCACCGTGTTGGTCATGGAGTAGGGCACGCCGAGCTTCATGTGCATGCCGAAGGTGGCGCCCAGGGACAGGCGCTCCGGCACGGCGCCCTTGGGCCTCACCACGCTGCCCGACCCGTCGATCTCGGGATGGCGGGAGGCGTCGGCCACGACGTCGAAGATGGCGGCCGCCGGTGCCTCGATGACCCTGTCCACACTGACGCTGGTTGCACCCATGCTGAGAACTCCGTTCCATCCGGTCCCGGTCGGGGCCGAGACTAGATGGCGTGGGCGACCAGGTCGCCCAGCTGCACCCACTCGAGCGTCGCGGCGTGCGTCGACGCCAGGACGACCGGGGGCGCCGCTCCCGCCTCGAAGGCCTCCTGCCAGCGCGGGGCGCACAGGCACCACTGGTCACCCGGCTGCAGCCCGCCGAAGCCGAGCTCGGGGTGGGGGGTGGACAGGTCGTTGCCGACCGAGGCCGAGAACGCCAGGAACTCGGCGGTGACCCGGGTGCACACCGTGTGCACGCCGACGTCCTCGGCCCCGGTGTTGCAGCAGCCGTCGCGGTAGAAGCCGGTGAGCGGGTCGAGACTGCAGGGCTGGAGCTCCTCGCCCAGGACGTTCTGTGCCATGGCCCATTTCACCACGGCGGCCCGGCGCCACGGCGCCGTGGCGTCCCTGCTCTAGGGGCCGCCGAGCGGGCTGCCGTCGTAGCGGTCGACCCAGGCGAAGGACTCCACCGGGGCGCGCCGCAGCTTCCGCGGCGCCGAGACCGGCCGGCCGAGGACGACCAGGGCGGCCACCGCCACCGTCTCGGGGATGCCGAAGAGGGCGCGCACCTCGTCCTCGCGGCGCACGGCCACGCTCGTCATGACGCCGCCCAGGCCCTCGGCCCGGGCGGCGAGCAGCAGGCTCCACACGAACGGGTAGATCGACGCGCCGCCGACCAGCGTGTAGCGGGGCAGGTCGCGGTCGACGGCCGCCAGTGCCCGCAGGTCGGCCAGGACGAGCAGGAGGGCGGGCGCGGTGTCGATCGTCTCGGCGAAGCCCGGGGCGGCCGCCCCCGCCTCGGCGAAGCGTGGGGCGTCGGCGAGGGCCGTCGCCTCGGCGTCGCGGTCGGTGACCGGGGCCCAGGGCACCAGGCCGGCCGACGCCAGGGCCAGGTACTCGTACCAGCCGGCGAGGTAGATCTCTCGCAGGGCGGCGCGGGCCCCGGGGTCCTTGACGACGATGACCCGCCAACCCTGCCGGTTGCCGCCGCTGGGTGCGAAGCGGGCCGTATCGAGCAGGCGCGCCACCACGTCGTCGCCGACCGGTTCGGGGTGGAACTGGCGCACCGCGCCGGTGCTGCGCAACGTCGCCACGAGGTCGAGGTCCACGAGTGGCGCAGCGTAGCGGCCGGTGGGTAAGCCTGGAGTGTGCCGCGAGCCGAGCGACCCGACCTCCGCCGGCAGGAGCAGCGGCTGCGGGGTCTCTCCGACGCGCCCCTCGTCGTGGCGCCCATGGCGGGGGGGCCCACGACCGTCGCGCTGGTGACGGCGGCGGCCGGGGCGGGCGCCCTCGGTTTCCTGGCGGGCGGCTACAAGACCGCGGCGCAGATGACGGCCGAAATGGAGGCGGTCCGCGCCGCGGGGGTCGTGGCCTTCGGCGTGAACGTGTTCGTGCCGGGCCGGCCCACGGCCGAGCCCGGGCGCGTCGCCGCCTACGTGGCGTCGCTCGCCCCCGAGGCGGCGATCCTCGGTGTGGCGCCCGGAGAGCCTTCCTGGGACGACGACGACTACGGACGGAAGCTCGAGGCGCTGCGTGCGCGCCCACCCGCCGCCGTCAGCTTCACCTTCGGCGTCCCCGGCGCCGAGACGGTGCGCTCGCTCCAGGCCGTGGGGTCGCTGGTGATGGTCACGGTGACGACGCCCGAGGAGGCGGTGCAGGCCCTGCGCGTGGGCCCGGACGCGCTCTGCCTGCAGGGCGCGGAGGCGGGCGCCCATCGGGGCAGCCTGGCCAACGACGACCGGGCGGACCAGGACCGGCCGATCGACGCGCTCCTGGCCGCCGTCCTTCGCCGGACCACCGTGCCGCTGATCGCGGCGGGCGGGGTGGGTGGACCGCAGGATGTCGCGGGGCTGCTCGCCCGGGGGGCGACCCTGGTGCAGGCGGGCACCGCGTTCCTGCGCTGCCCGGAGAGCGGCGCCCCGCAGGCTCACAAGGACGCGCTGGGCGCCACCGCGTTCGGCGGGACCACCGTCACCCGGGCCTTCAGCGGGCGGCGGGCGCGCGCCCTCGTCAACGCCACCGTGCGCGCCCACCCCGACGCCCCGCCGGCCTACCCCGAGATCAACAACGCCACCAGGCCGCTGCGCGCCGCCGCGGCCAAGGCCGGCGACGCCGAGCGCATGAGCCTCTACGCCGGGACGGCGTTCCGCCGCGCCGAGGCGCGGCCCGCGGGAGAGGTCGTCGAGCGGCTCCTGTCAGGATGGCGCCGGTGAGCAGCCGCCGCGAGACGATGACGATCGAGTTCACGCCACCGGACGTCGCGAGCGTGGTCGACGCACTCGTGAGGTTGCGCCGCGCCGGCGACGGCTGGATGAACCTCTTGCCGGGCATCGACGAGGACGCGGTCGACGTCGACCCCCCGGCGGGTCTCTTCGCGTTCTTCGGGAACCGCGCCCCGCCGGTGTCCATGGCGACCGTGCTGCCCGCCAAGGCGGACCGCCGGGACCGGGAGGGGATGAGCGTCGGCCTCATGCACCCGACGGGCGCCAAGGCCAGGGCGCGCCTGGCCGAGGTCGGGATCGCGGTGCCCGACGGGTGGGTCGTGCGCCAGGACCACGTCCGCCGCGGCCTGGTGGCGCGCACGCCGGTGGACGCCGACGAGGCGGAGGTGATCCTGTGGTGCGTCCGGGCCGGCACCGCGCTGTGCCGGGCCGAGATGACGGGCCGCTGGCGCGCCGTCGTCTACCTTCCGTAGGTGGCCACGGGGGTCGAGCGCGACGAGGCGGCACTGCGCGACGGCCTGGGCCGGTGGGTGTCCGCCCACCCCGAGCTCGTGCCGGGCGGCGGCCCGTCACCGCGCGTCGTCTCGGTGGCGCACGCGGGCGGCGGCCTGGCCAACGAGACGGTGTTGGTCGATCTGGGCCCGCGGGAACCGGGGATGGTCGTGCGCCTGCCACCGCTGGAGCCCACCTTCCCCGACTACGACCTGGGTCCCCAGGCGATGGTCCAGAACGTGGTGGCGGCCTTCGGGGTGCCGGCGCCGGCGCCGGCGGTCGTCGAACGCGATCCCGCCTGGGTGGGCGGGCCCTTCCTGGCCATGCCGCGCGTCGCCGGGGACATCCCGGGCCCGGCGCCGGTGTTCGATCCCTACGTCAGCGAGGCCGGGCCGGAGTTGCAGCGTCGCATGCACGACGGCCTGCTCGACACGCTGGCGGCGATCCACGCCGTGCCGTGGGAGCCACGCGGTCTCGGCGGCGTCCTGCCGGGCGGTTCGGCGCTCGACGCGCTGGCGCGCTGGTCGGCCTACGTCGAGTGGTCGTCGGAGGGCGAACCCCTTCCGGCCCTGGCCAGCGCGCTGGAGTGGTGCGGCCGCCGTCCGCCGCCCGAGCGAGCGGCGGTGCTGCTGTGGGGCGACGTCCGGCTCGGCAACCTCGTCTTCGACGCGCAGCGACGGGTGACCGCCGTGCTCGACTGGGACCTGGCGTCCATCGGGGCGCCGGCCATGGACCTGGGCTGGCACTTCGGCCTCGAGTTCATGATGGCGTCCCTCTTCGGGCGTGCCGTGCCCGGGTTCCCCGCGCGGGCCGAGGCGCTGGCGCGCTACGAGCACGCGAGCGGGCACGCGGTGGCGGAGGACGAACTGGACTGGCACGAGGTCTTCGCACTGGTGCGCGCGCTCGCCATCAACGACCGGCACCAGCGCATCACCGGCGACCGGCGCCGGCGGGACAACCCGATGGGGGCGGTGCTGCTCGAGCGGGTGGCGTCCGCCGACCAGGGCGGCGCACGAAGATAGGCAAAGGCAGGCAGTGCGACACGGGCTTCCGGGTCGTGCTAGCACCCCGGGGCTCTGAGGTGCTGTCTCCCTGGGGTCTTGGCCACCGAAGGGTGATACTTGGGCATGGCGCCGGGGACGCGGCATGACGTGACCGCGGTCTGGATGGTGGTGCGGGCCGAGCTCCGGACTCGGTGGCGGTCATGGCTGGCCCTCGTGCTGCTCGTCGCCGTCGTCGGCGGCATCGTGCTCGGGGGGATCGCGGCGGGCAGGCGCACGGCATCGGCCTTCCCTCGCTTCGTCGAACGCTACGGCTACGACTCCCTCGCGTACAGTTACCGGCCGCTGCCTCGACTGGGCTCCCTCCCCGAGGTCGCTTCGGCCGTTCAGACCATGTCGCCGGTGAACGGCAGCCCGCACTGTGCCTGTCCGCACAAATTGTCTGAGCTGAATTTCGGGATCCTGGAATACCCCCGCACGGGCGGCGGCCGGTTCTACAAGCTGGTGAGCGGCCGGCTGCCCGACCCCTCGTCGCCCGATCAGGTGCTGGCCTCGTTCAACTTCGCACGCGACGAGGGGCTGAAGGCCGGCAGCGAGATCCGGGTGCGGCTGTACTCGGCGTCCCAGACCGACAGCGTCATCGCCAACACGGCCGCCGCGCCGGAGGGCAGGACCGTCTCCCTCCGGGTGGTGGGAATCGAGGCATCCGAGCCCGACTTCCCGTCGGTCGGCACCCAGAGCTACTACGTGCTCACCACCCCTGCCTTCGCACGCGCGGTGAATCCCACGACCGCCGTCTTCGACGCCTACATCGTGCGCCTGCGCCACGGGGTGGCGGACCTGCCGCGCTTCGACGCCGACTTCCGGCTCATCGGGGGTGCCGGCACCTCCGATCTGGGGCAGCTGAAGACGTCGGTCATCGACGCCATCCACCCCCAGGCCGTCGGATGGTGGGTGCTGGCGCTCCTCGCCGCCATCGCCGGCCTGGCGGTGGTCGCGCAGGCGCTGAGCAGACAGGCCGGCGTGGAGACGGACACGTACCGGACGCTGACGTCGCTGGGCTTCGGTGCGGACGATCTCACGGCGGTGGGCATCGTGCGCGCGCTCGCCATCGGGTGTGCGGGCGCCATCGGCGCGGTGCTCGTCGCCTTCGCGCTTTCCCCGTTGGCGCCCGTCGGTGAGGCGCGCGTCGCCGAGCTCAGCACCGGGCTGGCGTTCGACAGCATGGTGCTGGGGTTCGGCGCCCTGGCGATCGTCCTCGTGGTGCTCCTGCTGGGACTGTGGCCGGCCGTGCGGTCGAGCCGGCCGTTGCGGACTGACCAGCGCGCTGTGGTCACGCGGTCGTCACCGGTCGTGACCAAGCTGGCGGCGGCCGGTGCGCCGCCCAGCATGGTGATCGGTGTGCGCCGGGCGCTCGAAGCGGGACATGGTCGTAACGCGATACCGGTGAGATCCGCGCTCGCCGGTGCGGTGCTGGCGGTGGCGGCACTGTCCGGCACCGCGGTCTTCGGGACCAGCCTCACCCACCTCACGTCGACCCCGGCGCTCTACGGGCAGGCGTTCCAGATCTGGTTCAACGGCTTCCAGGACCTGACGCAGGCAGCACCCATCGAGTCGGAGCTGCGCCACGACCCCGCCGTCACCGCCGTCACTCTCGGTCTGCAGGGCCCCGTCACCATCGACGGGATACCTGCCCACACCATCGCGGGCTCGGCGTTGGAAGGTCATCTCCTGATCTCCCTGGTCAACGGCCGACTTCCCGCGAATGTCCACGAGGTGGCACTGGGGACCAAGACGATGGGCCAGGTCGGTGCCCATGTCGGCTCAACGGTGCGCATGTCATTTCCCCTGTCTTCCGGAGGGAGCCGGACAACGTCGCTCCGGGTGGTGGGGACCGCGTCGTTCCCCCCCGACTTCGGCGTCGTCGGGCTCAGCTCGGGCGCGTATCTCACGGTGGGCGGGTTCGTGGCGGCCCAGTGTCAACCGGGTTCGGGGTTTGGCCCGTGTCGCCAGAACGCGCTCCAGAGCCCCGTGCTGTTGGTGGGGGTCATACCGGGACCCGCCGGGAACGCGACGGTGGCGCGGTTCTCTCAGCAATACCCTGGCACGGCCTTCCTCCCGGTGACCCCGGCCAATCTGGTCAACTTCGGCGAGGCCGTGAACTTCCCCCTCATCCTCGGCTTCGTGCTGTCGCTCTTCGGCGTCGCCACCCTGCTCCACGTGCTGGTTGTCAGCGTCGCCCGGCGGCGACGCGAAGTCGGGCTCCTCAAGGCGATCGGCCTGCAGCGCCGCCAGGTCGCCGCCGCGGTGTGCTGGCAGGCGACGACGATCGCGCTCGTGGGCATCGTCATCGGTGTCCCGCTGGGAGTGGTCGCCGGTCGAGCCGTCTGGCAGACGTTTGCGACCAATCTCGGTGTCGTGCCGATCACGGTGATCGAGGTGTGGACCCTGGCCCTCCTCGCGGTCGCGGTCTTGGTCCTCGCCCTCGCCCTCGCCGTCGGTCCGGCCCTCGTGTCGGCACGTTCACGCCCGGCGGCGCTCCTCAGGACCGAGTAGCGCCATTCCGCCAACGGGTGCCGCCGCGCCGATGTGGGCAGAGCGGCGCGGCGGCCAGATCCGGGGTACGGCACGGTCCCGGATGTCGGTCAGTTCGCCGGGTCGAGCAGCGAGAACCCCATGACGCCCGCCTTGGCGACCTCGTAGCACAGCGTGTCGTACGGCTCGACGAGTCCGTAGGTGACCTCGCCGTCGCAGGTGACGCGGCAGTGGTGCTGGTCCAGGCCGGCCAGGCGGCTTCGCACCGCGGGGTCGTTCACGTCGAAGGTCTCGCCGTGCACCGCCACCTCGTCGCCTTGCGCCACCGCCATGCCGTGCCAGAGATCGCCGTCGGGCGTGCCGCCGTTGGGCCCGCCGTACATGCCGCAGCGCAGGAACGCGATCTGGTTGCCGAGCCGCTCGAAGGTCATCGTCTTGACCGCGCCGTCGGCGAAGGTCAGGTCGACCTCGCCGCTCTGCAGCAGGTGGGTGTCGGGCTCGAAGCGCATGCGGTGCACCCGCTTGGCGAGGGTGGCGCTCCGCTTGCGCGCGTCGCCGATGTTGTAGAGGACGTGATCGCCCCAGATCCCGAAGTCCTCGAACTCGACCCACTCGCCGCTGTGCGGGTGCTGCATCCCCATGGAGCGGCCCGGCCCGCCGACGCCGTCGCGGGTGCCCCAGTGGTGGTCCCGCGTGCCCAGGTGCGTGGCGGGGGAGAGGGTGAAGCGCTCGCCGGCCGAGCCGACCCACCCTTTCTGGCGGCCGAAGCCGTCGTAGCCCGCCACCGGGCTGACGGCACGGCTCCCCACGATCAAGCCGGCGCCCAGCTGGCGGAAGACGGGTCGCTTCGTATCGAGCCAGACGATGTCGTAGCCGACCCCGTGCTCGGTGGCGTCGGGGTCGAGCCGGAGCCGCCAGCGGCGGAAGGGGTCGACCATTTCGAAGCGGAAGGGGCCGAGCGTCATGTCCATGCGGTCGGTGCCCAGCCGCCGGTGAGCCCGCACCGTGGTGTGGCGACCCCGCACATTGACGATGGCGAACGCCTCCGCCGTGCCGAGGTTCGGGTAGAAGGCCAGGCCGATGACGACGAGCAGCTCGCCCACCCGGTCCTGGCAGGTGAACCACACCCGCTCGTAGGCCTGGGCGTCGGGCGTCCACATCACGCGCACGGGGTAGGGCGCGTTGTGGACCAGGAACTCGTCGAGCCCGCTCAGCGGGGCGTGCTCGTCGGCGGCGCGGTAGGGCGACGAGCCCGCTTCGTCGTCGTCCGGCGTCACGGGGCAGTCCGGTCGGCGGCCGACGCGCCGTCGATCGGCTCGTGCTCGAAGTGGGTCCGCATCGCGGTGCACAGTACGCTCGGACCGTGGTCGGGGACCAGCGCATCGATCCGAGGGACGCCGCGTTCTTCGCCCGGACGGACTACTACGACGTGCTGGCCCGCCTGCGGGCCGAGGACCCGGTCCACGAATGCGGCCCGGGCTTCTGGGCCCTCACCCGCTACGGCGACATCCGTGATCTCAGCCGCGACCCGCAGCACTTCTGCTCGGGCCGCGGCGCGCTGGTGAACGATCCCCTCCGCTCCGCCGGCGCGACGGGGATGGCGGCGCCCTCCATCCTCCACATGGACCCACCCGAGCACGGCGCCTTCCGTGGGCTGCTGAACCGCCGCTTCACGCCCAGGGCGCTGACGGGCCTGGGCGAGTCGATCCGCAAGAACGCCGCCCGCCTGCTCGACGCCGTCGAGCCCGACGCCGAGATCGACTTCGTGTCCGAGCTGGCCGCACCGTTCCCGCTGCTGGTGATCGCCGAGCTGCTCGGGATCGAGGAGGCCGACCGGGGGGACTTCCGTCGCTGGTCCGACGCCGCGATCGAGTCGCCGGACCTGCCGCCCGAGGAGACGGCGGCAGCGCTCGGTGAGCTCTCGGGCTTCATCGTCGAGCACATCCGCGCCAAGCGCGCCCGCCCGGCGGACGACCTGGTGTCGGTGCTCGTGCAGAGCGAGGTCGGCGGGTGCCCGCTCAGCCGCGACGAGCTCTTCATGTTCCTCCTGACCCTGCTCGTGGCCGGCAACGAGACGACGCGCACGCTCCTGTCGGGGTCGGCCCTCGTACTGCACCAGCACCCCGACCAGCGTGCCGCGTTGGCGGCCGATGCGGACCTGGTGCCTGGCGGGGTGGAGGAGTGCCTGCGCTGGGTCACGCCGGTGCACGCGTTCTGCCGCACCGCCACCGAGGACGTCGTGGTCGCGGGGACCGAGATCGGCGAGGGCGACTACCTGTGCATGCTGTACGCGTCGGGGAACCGCGACGAGCGGATCTTCGGGGACGACGCCGACCGCTTCGACGTGGCACGGAGGACCAATCCGATGCACCTGGCCTTCGGCTTCGGGGAGCACGTGTGCCTGGGAGCAAGCCTGGCCCGGCTGGAGGGCCGCATCTTCGTGGAGGAGCTCCTGGCGCGGTTCCCGGACTACGCGGTGACGGCCGCGCCCGAGCGTGTGCTCTCCACGACGGTGGCGGGCATCCGTTCGCTGCCGGTGGTGCTGGCGCCCGGGCCGGCGTCCTGATCCGGCCCGGCGCCCTGCAGCACGGCGAGGCGGAGCTCGCCGAGTAGGAGGTCGACGGCGGCGGGGTCGGCGGTCAGCCGCAGGCGCCCGCCGACGCGCTCCGAGCGCACCAGCCCGCTCTGGCGCAGCACCTTGACGTGCATGCTGACCGTGGGCTGCGCCAGCCGGAAGAGCAGGGCGAGCTCGCCGACCGAGCTCGGTGCCGTGACGAGGGAGTGGAGGATCGCCAACCGGGTGGGTTCGGCCACGGCCTTGAGGCGCCGGGCCACGGACTCCGTGCGGGCCCTCGCCACGACGTCGCCCTGGCCCACACCGGTCCCGATCACGACGAGCCCGGGGAACTCGAGGTACATGCTCGTCCCGAAGAACAGGCAGGGGACGAAGAGCAGCGACAGTTGCCCCGACTCCACGCCCGAGACGATCGCGGGCATCCGGTCCCTGAGGATGTCACACCCGACGGGTATGAGTAGCTCCAATGACCGACCGCGTTCGTGCTGTGCCACGACATGGCGCCCCGCTTCCTCGATGACGGGCAGGGCCTGCTGCCACATGGCGTCGACCGGCCCCCACACCTCCTTCATGAGGTCGATGTACGCACGCACCAGCTCGGGCGACTGCTTCAGCCGGCGGAAGCGGTCCAGGTACGTCGCGCGCTCCTCGGCCGACTCGGAGGGCATCTCGAGGTCGAGCGGCACCGTGACCACGGCCGCCTCGAGGGCCTGCCAGAGGACTTCGGGGTCGGTCTCGGTGAGCGCCCCGGCGTGGCCGGCGAGGACCTGCATCTCGGTGAAGCAGGTCTCCTCCGAGCCCTCGCCCCAGAAGCCGCGCACGCAATCTGCAAGGTCCTCCCGGCCGTTGAACATCTCGGCCAGCTGCGGGTACCGGGCTTGCATCGAGGGTCGGGCCGCCACCGAGAGGAGCCAGGAAAGGTCGGACGCCAGCGAGGGAGAGGCCGTCACCACGGCGGGGCGCCGCGGCTCGGCCTCCTCAGTGAACATAGGCATCCGGCTATATTAGGATATTCTTGATTTGTTGTCAACTATTCGTTAGGCTGTAGGCACGCTTGGAGGGGGTGCAGGTCAGAGCGAAAGGGTTCGTGAGGTGGAGGGATGATGATCCAGGCGAGAGCAGTGCACTCCCAGGCGGACGCCCACCGCAAGGAGCTCATGACGTCGTCGACCGGGCGCCGGCCGGTCGAGTCGATCGGCGAGCAGGCCAGGATGCAGCGCCCGGCCGGAGGCCCCGCGGGCCACGGGCGTCGATCCCCGCGCAAGGCGTTGGCGCCCCGTGTCGGCGCCTGGCTGATCGATTTCGGGACCAAGCTCGGAGGGGCATCGGTCCGCACCTCCTCCTGAACCCGCGGCGCACGGGCCGTGGGGTCCCGTGCGATCGCGACTCGGCGCACCGGGGTCGGGGGTCCGGGTCACGGGGCCCCGCCATGGACAAGAGTGGAGCATGCCGCCGTCGCGCAACGTGCTGTTCATCACGCTGGACCAGTGGCGGGGCGATTGTCTCTCCGCCCTGGGGCATCCGGTCCTGGAGACACCGACGCTCGACGCGCTGGCCGCCAGGGGCGTGCTCTTCGCCAACCATTGGGCCAACGCCGCCCCGTGCGGGCCGTCGCGGGCCTGCCTCTACACGGGCACGTACCAGCATCGGAACCGCTCGATCCTCAACGGCACGCCGTTGGACGCCCGCTTCACCAACGTGGCCCTGCTGGCGAGGGAGTGCGGTTACGACCCCGTCCTCTTCGGCTACACGGACACCTCGGTCGACCCGCGCACGGTGCCCCCCGGCGACCCGAGTCTGTTCAACTACGAGGGGATCCTGCCCGGCTTCCGCGTCCTCGTCGAAGACCCCTGGGAGAAGGGCAGCCCGGCCTGGGGCCGCTGGCTCGCTGCTCACGGCGTCGACGTCCCCGCCGATCCCCACGAGCTCTACCGGCCGATCGAGGGCTTCCCCGGTGCCGACGAGCACGGCGCGACCTGGGCCCCGGCGCGTTTCGGTGCCGAGCTCTCGCAGACGACCTTCCTGCGAGACGAGCTCCTGAGCTGGTTGGAGCGCCACGGCGACACGCCGTTCTTCGTCCACGCCTCGTTCATCCGTCCCCACCCGCCGCGGCGCAATCCCGTGGGCTACCACGACCTGTACCCGGCGGACGCGGTCGGGGCCTTCGTGGGGTGCCCGACTCCCGACGAGGAGGCGGACGTCCACCCGCTCGGCGCCTTGGCCATGGCGGTGCGCGGGGTCGGCGCCCCCCGCGACGAGCGGGACCGCCGGCAGGTCCGCGCCACCTACTACGGCGCCCAGCGCGAGGTGGACGACGGGCTCGCCCCTCTGTTCGCCTACCTGCACGAGAGCGGGCTGGCGGGCTCGACCCTCGTCGTCGTCACCAGCGACCACGGCGAGATGGGCGGCGACCACTGGTTGCTTGAGAAGCTCGGGTTCTGGGACGAGAGCTACCACGTGCCGCTCATCGTCGTCGACCCGAGGGCGCAGGCCGACGGCGGCCGCGGCACGGTGGTCCGTGCGGTGACCGAGTCGGTCGACGTGCTGCCCACGATCTGCGACTTCATGGGCGTCGAGGTCCCCCTCCAGGCCGACGGCTGGTCGCTCGACCCGTTCGTGCGGGGTCAGTCGGCGCCACCCCACTGGCGCGACACGGCGCACTTCGAGTGGAGCTTCGCCGACCCGGTCAACAAGCAGGCCGAGACCATCTTCGGGATCCCGATGAGCCACTGCTCGCTGGCGGTGGGGCGCGGGCCGCGCCACAAGTACGTGCAGTTCGGCGCTGCCGCGAGCGTCCTGCCCCCACTGCTCTTCGACCTGTCCGCCGATCCCGGGCAGACACACGACCTGCTGGGGGAGGGCGCCCCCGAGGCGAGTGCCGTCGCCTGGGCGGCGACCCAGGAGCTGCTGCAGTGGCAGATGCGGACGGCGGAGCGGACGTTGAGCGGGAGCTTCCTGCACGGCACGCGCGGACTGGTGGAGGCCCGCGACACCTGGCGGTGAGGGCGGACCGGGCGGCACCCGGGTGTGGAATGCTGACGCCTGAGGAGGCTGCGCGCGGTGCCCGACATGCAGGGGAAGACGGTCGTCGTCACGGGCGGCAACTCGGGCATCGGCTACGAGACGGCGGCGGCGCTGGCCGCCATGGGAGCCCGGGTCGTCCTGACGGCCCGCAACGCCGACAAGGGGCGCCGCGCCGTGGCGTCGATCACGCAGCGTCTCGGCGGTGACGTCCAGGTCCAGTTGGTCGTGTTCGATCTGGCCGACCTGTCCTCGGTGCGACGGGGTGCCGCGGAGATCCTCGAACAGGCGCCGCAGCTCGACGTGCTGGTCAACAACGCCGGCCTGGTGTTGTCGGAGCGGTCCGAGACGGTCGACGGGCTGGAGGCGACGCTGGCGACCAACCATCTCGGCCCGTTCCTCTTGACCAACCTCCTGCTGGGCCGGATCCGGTCGTCGTCGCCCGCACGGATCGTGAACGTGGCCTCGACGGCACACGGTGCCGCGCGCAAGGGGATGCCCTTCGACGACCTGCAGTCCGAGCAGAAGTACGCCACCATGCGCGTCTACGGGCAGTCCAAGCTGGCCAACATCCTCTTCACGCGGGAGCTGGCACGCCGGCTCGCGGGGACCGGGGTGACGGCCAACTCGCTGCACCCGGGGACGGTGCGCACGGGCTACGGGGCGGACGGCGACGCCCGGGGCCTGCTCGCCTTCGGCATCAAGATCAGCTCACCGTTCTTCCTGTCGCCGGCCAAGGGCGCCCGGACGTCCATCTACCTGGCCTCCGCACCCGAGGTGGCGGGCATCAGCGGGGAGTACTTCGTCAAGTGCAAGCCGAGACAGCCCAAGCGGTGGGCGCGCGACGACGAGGCGGCACGAAGGCTCTGGCAGGTCAGCGAAGTGCTGGTGGGCCTCACGCCCGCCACGACGGGCTGAGCCGTGCGGGTGCTGGTCACGGGTGCGGCCCGGGCCATCGGGCGGGCCACCGTGGAGGTCCTGGCCGAACGGGGACACGAGGTGGTGGCGACCGCCCGCGACGTCGACGCGCTCGCGGGGCTGCCGGCCGCCCGGGCCCTCCCGCTCGACGTCAGTGATCCCGAGTCGGTCCGCCTGGCCGTCTCCCGGGCGGGCGAGCTCGACGCCGTCGTCAACAACGCCGGCCTGACGGGTCACGGCCCGCTCGAGGCCTATCCGCTCGACGCCTTCGCCCGCGTCCTCGACGTCAACACCCTCGGCCCGTTGCGCATGGCCCAGGCGGTGGTCCCGTCCTGGCGCGAGCGCGGCAGCGGGGTCCTGGTGAACATCAGCTCGGTCCAGGGCAAGATCGGCACCCCGCTCGAGGGCGCCTACGCCGCCTCGAAGCACGCCCTCGAGGCGCTCTCCGAATCGCTCTACTTCGAGCTCGGGCACTTCGGGATCCGGGTCGTGGTGGTTGAGCCCGGGTACATCGCACCCGGGATGAAGCACGAGTCCGACTATGCGGGACCGGCCGCCTACGAGGACCTCCATGCCCAGTGGAGCGGGACGGTGAACACGCTGACGGGGCCCGAGGGCAGGCCGGGGCCCGAGGTGGTGGGCGTCGCCGTCGCCGACGCCCTCGAGGATCCCGCGACGCCGTTGCGGGTCGAGGTGGGCAAGGACGCCGCGTTGGTGCTCCAGCTCCGCCGGACCCTCGACGACGCTGCGTTCGAGGCCACCATGCGCGAGGCACTCGGGTTGACGTGGTGAGGACGCAGAGCAAGAGAGGGGAGCGACCGTGGAAAAGCTGATGTACCTGGTCTGGCTCGACGCCGGCAGCACCCGGGCCGAGGTGGCCGACACGGTGCTCGGCACGGTGGCCCCCGACCTTCTGGCGCTCGACCCACTGCGCCTGGCGGTCGACGTGTGGGATCCCGAGAGCGACATCCCGGCTCCCGTGCCGACGCCGGAGGGGGAGACGCCGCTGCACGCGCTCGTCTCCTTGTGGATCGACGCCGTGGACTACCGGGGACCGTTCGAGGAGGTGCTCGGCGCTGCCGCCCGGCGCCTGGCGGGCTTCGAGGTCGTCGAGTCGTTGTACCGCGACTACGGAGGGAACCGGTGGTCGGCGCCACGGTCGTGGCCCGACGGGCAGCGGTCGCCGGGCGTCCTGACGGTGGCGCTCCTGCAGCAGCACCCCGCGCAGAGCTTCGACGAGTGGATGACGCGCTGGCACACCCGCATCTCGCCGATCACCGAGGCGATCCAGCCGCGCTGCCGCTACGTCCGCAACGCCGTGTTCCGGCCGGTCACCGACGACGCCCCACCGGTGCGCGGCATCGTGGAGGAGGCGTGGCCGACCCTCGAGCACGTGACGGACCCCATGCTGTTCTACTGCGCCGACGGCGACCCCGAGCGAATGAACGCCCATGTCTCCCAGATGATCGAGGAGATCAACGCGTTCACCGACCTGAGCACCCTGCGGAGTGTCACCATGAGTGAATGGATACTGAAGTCGTGACGCACCGATGGAGCCGGGACGAGTTGGAGCGGGCCCACCGGCACTACATGGAGACGGCGGCCCGGTGTGCGGCGAGCGGGGAGTGGCGCGATTGGGCCGATCTCTTCACTGACGACGCGGTCTACCTCGAGCACACCTTCGGCACCTTCCACGGCCCCGACGAGATTTATGCGTGGATCGCGCCCCTCATGGCGGAGTGGCCCAATCGGGCGATGACGTCCTTCCCGCACTCGTGGTGCGTGTGCGACGAGGAGCGGGGCTGGTGGATCTGCCGGATTGAGAACCGGATGCAGGACCCCGGCGACGGGTCGGTGCACCAGGCGCACAACATCACGGTGCTGCACTACGCCGGCGACATGAAGTTCTCCTACGAGGAGGATGCCTACAACCCGGCCAGCTTCGGCCCCATGATCCAGGCCTGGTCGGAGGCCTACGCCGCCCACGGCGGCACGGCGGGTTGATGCCGTACCACCCCATGTCCGGCGAGCAGGTGCGGGCGTTCCTGACGTCCATGCCCCCGCGGACCGCCAAGTTGGCGACCGTGCGCGCCGACGGCCGGCCCCACGTCGCGCCGGTCTGGTACGACGTCGACGACGACGGGTCCGTGGTCTTCAACACGGGCGAGACGACGGTCAAGGGGCGGAACCTCCTGCGGGACCCGAGGGCGGCGCTGTGCGTCGACGACGACCGCCCCCCGTTCAGCTTCGTCGTCGTGGAGGGTGTGGCCGAGGTCGGCGACGACCCCGACGAGCTGCTCCGCCAGGCCACCCGCATCGGCGGCCGCTACATGGGTGAGGACCGGGCCGAGGAGTACGGGGCGCGCAACGGCGTGCCCGGCGAGCTCGTGGTGCGCCTGCGGCCGACCCGCGTGGTCTCCGCCCTGGACCTGGCCGACTGAGGCGTCGCGGCCGGCGGCGCCGGCGCGGCCGTCTCGACGTCTCGACCGGGCGGGTTCGACAGGCCTCGCTCAGGCGGCGCCCGCGCCCGTGCCCGTGGCGGCGCCGGCGAGGACTCCGCCCCCGAGTCTGGGGCCGAGCTGGCCGCCGTCCCCGTCACCCGCCCCCGGCGTGAGGCGGGGCAGGTGCGCCCGGCCGCGGACGGCGGACGTGAACTGGGCCAACGGCATGATGGCCACGGCCAGCAGCATCGCGACGAGCAGCAGGTCCTGCACGAAGAAGGTGTGGATCATCCGCATGTAGATGTTGTGCACGGAAGTCACGCCGGCGAAGGCCCAGAAGGAGCTGATCACGATCAGCGCGGTGCGCAGGCGACCGACGGCGGCGGGGGCGAGCACCACCACGCCCCACGTCACGTACCAGGCCCACACAATCGGCCCGAGCAGAGCCAGGACCAACAGTGTGAGGCCGAGGCAGCGGACGACCCCGTCCCGGGGCGAGCGCATGAGGAGGCGATAGCCGACGTAGACGGCGATGAGCAGCCCGAGCACGCTGAAGACGGGTCGCACGTCCATCGTCGACACGGGGACCTGCAGCAGGTGACTGGCGATGGACACCATCCGGGCCACGATGTTCACCGGCGTGACCCCGGTGAACGACGCGTCCGCCGTGGTGGTGGTGCGTACCCAGCCCCAGCCCGTGCCCGAGATGAGAGCCATCACCTCCATGGTCGCCAACGCGATCGCTCCCGCTGCGGCCGTGTGGCCGATGCGGCGCCGCGTCGGCGCGTCGGGGCCCGCCCAGGTCCACCCGAGGAACAGGACCCCCAGCGCGGCGGGGGACTTCACGCCGGCGGCGAGCGCGCACAGGATCACACCGGGCACGGTGCCGACGCGTTTGGCGACGGCCAACCCCGCGACGAGGAGGCCCACCATCAGCGCGTCGTTGTGGTCGCCGGCCAGCAACGACAACAGGACGAGGGGTGACCCCGCCCCGAGCAGGACGGCGTGCGCCGGGTCCCGTTTGAGGGAGCGGGCCAGCGTCGGGGTGGCGGCCACCATCAGGGCGATGCCCGCGACCTCCAGCAGGCGGAGCAGGACGAGGTCCGCCAGGATCTGGTGACCGGAGGCCTGGTCGGCCGCCCCGTCGACGGCCAGGAAGGTCGGGCCGTACGGCGACTCCGTGCCCGACCACACCGAGTCGGCCAGTTCGTTGAACGGAGTCGCCCCGAGCACGTTGGGCCCGTAGGAGTACGGGTTGATGTGGTGGCTGACCATCTCCCCCTGTGCCGCGTACGTGTAGACGTCCCGGCTGAACAGCGGAGGGGCCAAGAGCAACGGCACCGCCCAGATCGTGACGACGAGGACGACGCGCTTGATCGGGAAGCCCTGGTGGCGATTCAGGTGACCGAGGAAGCCGATCCACACCCGGGTGAGGAGGATGAGGCCTCCGAACACGAGGGCGAGGGAAGCGACGGGCGGCAGGGCGTCGGTCGTGCCGGCCGAACCGAACAGCCCGCCCGGCATGCCGAAGAACCACGCGCCGGGAAGGTGGGTCTCGAAGGACTGACCGCCGAGGACCGAGCCCACGACGATGGCGGCCGTGCCCGCGAAGCCGAGCAGCGCCGTGCGCACCAGGCTGACGTGAACCGCCCGTTGCGCCGGCGCGGTCGACGCGGCGGCCTCGTTTGGTGTCTCGATGTCGGGGGCAGCGCTCGGGGTTACGAGCTCCATCGGGGATTCCTTACCTGCCCTCCCGTGGCGGGGGGCCGCGGGTGGAAGAATCTTCATCAAACCGCAGTGATTCTGTCACAGATCGCGGCGGTTTTGGGAACCCGAAAGCTTCCTTAACAGGATTCTCAGGAACTACCCAGGCTGGCAGGGGAAACTCTAGATGTCACGATTGTGAAATCTTGCCGTCACGGAACGGAAGGTGTGGGGTGCGAGTACTGGTCCTCGGGGGCGATGGGTATCTGGGTTGGCCGACGGCGCTGCACCTCTCGAGGGCCGGCTACGAGGTCGGGGTGGCGGACAACTTCGCCCGCCGGGGCTACGACCTCGAAATGGGGGTCGACTCCCTCGTCCCGATCGCCTCGCTTCATCGCCGGGTCGACTGCTGGGAGGAGGTGTCGGGGAAGCGCCTCGATGTCTTCATCGGGGACCTGACCGAGGAGGAGTTCGTCTACGACATGGTGGGCCGCTTCCGGCCCGACGCCGTCGTCCACTTCGCCGAGCAGCGCAGTGCGCCGTACTCCATGGTGGACCGCAAGCATGCGGTCTACACGCAGGTCAACAACGTGGTGGGCACGCTGAACCTGCTCTACGCCATCGCCGACGCCGACCCGTCGATCCACCTGGTCAAGCTCGGGACGATGGGGGAGTACGGCACGCCGAACATCGACATCGAAGAGGGCTACATCGAGATCACCCACCGGGGGCGCACCGACGTCCTTCCCTTCCCGAAGCAACCGGGCAGCTTCTACCACTTGTCCAAGGTCCACGACAGCCACAACATCGCGTTCTGCTGCCGGGCGTGGGGCCTTCGGTCCACGGATCTCAACCAAGGCGTCGTCTACGGGCAGTCGACCCCCGAGACGACCCTGCACCCCGACCTGGCGACCCGCTTCGACTACGACGCCGTCTTCGGGACCGTGCTCAACCGGTTCGTGATCCAGGCGGCGGCAGGAGAGCCGCTCACCATCTACGGGAAGGGGGGCCAGACGAGGGGCTTCCTCGACATCCGCGACACGCTCGCTTGTGTCGAGCTCGCCATCCGCAACCCGGCCAAGGCGGGCGAGTTCCGCGTGTTCAACCAATTCACCGAATCCTTCTCGGTGCGCCAGCTGGCGGGCAAGGTCTCGGACGCCGTCGGGGGCGCCGAGATCGTCCACCTGGAGGACCCGCGCGTCGAGCTGGAGGAGCATTACTACCGGGCGGCGCACACCAAGCTGCTCGATCTCGGGCTGCTGCCCTTCCTGCTCGGTGACGAGCTGCTGACCGATCTCCTGTCGATCGCCCGCTCCCACATCGGCCGCCTCGAGCGGTCGGCTCTCGCGCCGAACGTGCAGTGGCGCTCCACCTCGAGCAGCATCACCCGTACCGCGAGGCCCCACCCCCAGGAATCGCCCTCGGAACGACCACTCTGACTCGGCCTCCTCCGGCGTGTCCGGCGTGAGGACGGGGCGTCGCCCTCAGCAGTAGGGGTGGGAGAGGGAGAGCAGGAACTCGCCGTCGTCGGCACCCCACATCTCCTCGAGCACGAACCCGGCCTCGGAGAGCTCGCGCTCCACGCGCTCGGGCGTGAACTTGGCGCTGATCTCGGTGAGCAGGTCCTCACCCTCGTCGAAGCGCACGGTGAGACCCGCCCCGGCGAGCGATACTTCCGCCGCCTCCTGGGCCCGGAGCCGCATCTCGATCCACTGCTCGTCCTCGTTCCACAGCGCCACGTGGGAGAAGTTCCCGGGGTCGAAGTCACCCCCCAGCTGCTCGTTGAGCACGTGCAGCACGTTGCGGTTGAAGTCCGCCGTCACGCCCGCCGCGTCGTCGTAGGCCGCCACGAGCCGCGTCGGGTCCTTCACCAGGTCCGTGCCGAGGAGCAGTGAGTCGTCGCTCGACATGGTGCAGTTCAGGTCGAAGAGGAAGCGCGCTCGCTGCGCCGGGTTCAGGTTGCCGATGGTCCCGCCGAGGAAGGCGACCATGCGCCGGCCGTCGGTCGGGATCTCGGCCAGATGGTGGTGGAAGTCGCCGATGACCAGGTGGATGTCGAGATCGTCGTACTCCTCCGAGAGGGTGGTGGCGGCGCTGCGCAGGAACTCGTCGCTCACGTCGAACGGCACGTACCGCGTCAGCGCGCCCGTCCCCTGGAGCGCGCTGAGGAGCACGCGGGTCTTGTCACACGCTCCCGCGCCGAGCTCCACGAGCGTGTCGGCCTTGGAGAGCTCGGCGATGGAGGGCGCGTGCCGCTCGAGGAGGGCCCGCTCCGCCCGGGTCGGGTAGTACTCGGGGAGCTGGGTGATGTCCTCGAACAGTCGGCTGCCCCGCTCGTCGTAGAACCACACGGGCGGGATCGACTTCTCGCGGCCCCGGAGCCCCTCGAGGGCGTCGGCCCGCATCTGCCTCTGCACCTCCTCGGGGGAGAGGTGCACGTCGATGGTGTAGGTCATGGCTCAGGGGTCCCGGGCCAGGCGCACCCCTGCGAAGGGCCAGCGGGCGCCCGGCGGGAAGAAGTTGCGGTACGTCGTGCGGGTATGCCCCTGCGGCGTCGCGCAGCACCCGCCCCGCAGCACGTACTGGCTGACCATGAACTTGCCGTTGTACTCGCCCACCGCGCCCGGCGCAGCACGGAAGCCGGGATAGGGGGAGTACGCGCTCGACGTCCACTCCCAGGTGTCACCGAACATGCCGTTGGTCGTGACGGCGGGACGCGGGTGCGGCGCACCGTGCACCAAGAAGTCGTCGCGCAAGAAGTTCTCGCCTTCGCCGTGGGACGCGGCGATCGTCTCCCACTCGGACTCGGTTGGCAGCCGCATGCCCGTCCAGTGGGCGAACGCATCGGCCTCGTAGTAGCTGACGTGGCAGATGGGTTCGTCCGGGTCGACCGGGCGCAGTCCCGACAGGGTGAACTGGAGCCAGCGCTGGGGGTCGTCGGGGTCCCGCGACCAGTAGAGCGGCGCCTCCCAGTGCTGTGCATTGACCACCGCCCAGCCGTCGGAGAGCCAGAACTCGGGCCGGCGGTAGCCGTCGTCCTCCATGAAGGAGAGCCACTCGCCGCAGGTGACCGGCCGGTCCGCCAGCCCGAACGGCGTGAGGTGCACGGTGTGCACCGGGAACTCGTTGTCGAAGCCGAAGCCCTCGCCCCTGTGCCCGATCTCGACCGGGCCGCCGTCGTGCTCGAGCCAACCGGCCTTGGGCGGGTGCACGGCCGACGGCGCCGGTGAGCCCGGCAGGTATACCGAGTTGAGCGGGTTGCGCGACAGGACGTGCTTGATGTCCATGAGCAGGAGCTCCTGATGCTGCTGCTCATGATGGAGGCCGAGAGTGATCAGCTCAGCCAGACCGGGCTGATTCGGATCGCGCAGCAGTGCCTCCATCGCAGCGTCGACAGAGGCGCGGTAGCGCGCGATGTCCTCGATGCCCGGTCGGGACAGGAAGCCGCGCTCTGGCCTCGGGTGCCGCGCACCCACGGCTTCGTAGTACGAATTGAAGATGTAGGCATACGCGTCGTCGAAGGCGCGGTAGCCGCTCTCGTACTCCGCGAGGATGAAGGTCTCGAAGAACCATGTCACGTGGGCGCGGTGCCACTTCGTGGGGCTCACGTCGGGCATGGTCTGGACCGTCTGGTCCTCGGCGCTGAGGACCGACGCCAGACGCTCGGTGGTGGCCCGCACCGCGCCGTAGGCCTCGCGGAGGTCGGAAGGGGCTCGACCGCTCGTCTCCATGTGATCCGTCCCTTCGCCACCGACCGGAGCGGTTCCTCACGCTGGCTGCCCGGTTGCGGATCACCCTACCCAGATGCGCCCGCGGACAGGCGCGTTTGGCTCAGTTTTCGCGAAAGACCGGGAGACCTGGTGCTTCGGGGTGTTCCGGGGGTGGTGTGCCGCCATGGCCGCCGGGAAGGGGCACACCGAGGTTCAGGACAGGACCTTGTGGCGGAAGTTGCGCAGCCCGAGGACGAGGAAGACGACGCTGAACGCGGTGATGGCGGGGTAGATGATGTAGAGGTGCATGTGCGCCGCGTTCGTGAACGCGGCACGCATCCCGTCGTTGATGTAGATGAGCGGGTTGACCAACACGATGATCTGCAGCCAGTGGACGGGACCCGCCTTGACCGGCGCAAGCCGCGTCCACTGGTAGTACGTGCCGCCCAGGAACGTGATGGGCAGCACGATGAACCCGAACATGAGACCCAGGTTGCGCGGCTCGAAGGAGGTCCCGAGCAGCAGCCCCAGCGACGCCATGCAGACGCACGACAGCGGGACCAGCGTGAGGATGAGGAGCCAGTGCAGGGAGATGTGGGCCTCGACACCCGCCGCGTGCACCACCGACGCGATGGGGAGCACGATGGCGGCCGAGATCAGCCCCTGGGCGCCTCCCGAGATCACCTTGGAGATGGCGACGAGCCAGATGGGGCACGGTGCCTGCACCCGGTCCTCGATCTCCCTGGTGAACCCGAACTCCTGGGCCAGTGGCATCGCCACCGCCTGGATGCCCTGGAACATGATCGAGAGCCCCACGACCCCCGGCACCAGCACCGTGGCGAACGCCGACTCCGCCCCCGGGATGCCGCTGGCCGCGCCGATGCCCTGCCCGATCTTGGGGAAGACGTAGAGGAACACGAAGCACAGCAAGAACGGCTGCACCAGGGTGCGCACCGTGAACTCGATCTTGTGCTTCCACAGGACGACCAGGTCGCGCAGGATCAGCGCCCGCAGGGAGGTCCAGCTGGCCGCGGTCGCCGAGCGCGTCGGCGTCCGGTCGACATGATGCGAACCCGTCGGGCCGAAGGTCGATGCCGGGACGACCGGGGACGTGGTGGTGGACATCAGTCGCGCAGATCCTTTCCGGTCAACCCGATGAAGACCGTCTCGAGCGTGGGCTCGGCGACCGAGAGGTCGGCCAACGAGAAGCCGGCCGACTCCGCGGCCTCGACGATGCGCGGCACCAGGCGCTCCGAGCCGCGGATCTGCAACTCCACGCCGTCGGCGGTGAGACGGGTCCGCGTCAGCCCCTCGAGACGCTCACGGAATGCCTCGGCCAGCCGCTCGGTGTCGCCGGCGGCCTTCACGGTCACGATGGTGTCGGCACCGACGCTGCGCTTGAGCTCGGCCGGCGTATCGAGGGCGAGGATCCTGCCGTGGTCCATGATGGCGACGCGGTCGCAGAGCTTGTCCGCCTCTTCCATGTAGTGGGTGGTGAGCAGGATCGTCTGGCCCTCCGCGTTGAGCCCGCCGAGCAGGTCCCACAGGGCGAGGCGGCCCTGGGGGTCGAGGCCGGCGGTGGGCTCGTCGAGGAAGAGCACGGCCGGCCGGTGGAAGATCGCCCGGGCGACCATGAGCCGCTGCGCCATGCCTCCGGAGAGGGCGTACACGGACGCCTTGGCGAACCGGCTGAGCTGGAACCGCTCGAGCAGCTCGTCCGCCGTCTGCCGGCACTCCTTCGGGCCCATGCCGAAGAGGCGGCCGTGGAAGTACAGGTTCTCCCACGGCGTCAGTTGGCGGTCCAGGGTGTTCTGTTGGGACACCACCCCGATGAGCTGCTTGACCAGTGTCGGGTGGCCCACGACGTCGATGCCGCCCACGAAGGCCTGCCCCTCGGAGGGGATCACCCGGGTCGTGAGCACGCCCACCGTGGTCGTCTTGCCCGCACCGTTGGGGCCGAGGAGCCCGAAGACCTCCCCGGCCCCGACGCGCAGGCTCAATTCGTCGACGGCGCGGAAGTCCGTGCCCTGGTAGGTCTTGGTGAGGCCCACCGTCTCGATGATGGGCGCCCCGAGGTCACCGGTGGCCCCGTCGCGCCGGGACGCCGCGGTCGTCGTGGTCATAGGTCCACCAGCACAGTACCGGCCGCCGCGACCGTCGCCGTCGTGCTCAGTCCCCGGCCAGGATCTGGTACAGCTCCTTGCGGGCCTTCTGGATCACCGCGATGCCGCGCTCGATCTGGGACTTGTCCCCGGCGTGGGCCAATTGCTTGGCGGCGCTCATCAGCTGTCCCACTCCCTCTCGGAGCGTGCGGACCTCGTCGTCACCCTCGCCCGCACCCTGCCACGGGAGCGTGACGCTCTGGGCCTCCGTCCTGCCCGAGTCGGTCAGCGCGTAGGTGCGGCTCCCCTCGACCTCGGACGAATGCACCAGGCCCTCGTCCTCGAGCATCTGGAGGTGCGGATAGACCGACCCCGGACTCGGGCGCCACAGGCCGCCGCTCATCTCCTCGAGCCGCCGCATCACCTCGTATCCGTGTGCGGGCTGGTCGCGCAGGGCCACCAGGATGGCCGTCCGGATCGCGCCGCGGGGCATCCGCCGACCGCCGCCCCAGCCTCCGCCGAAGGCGCCGCGCTCGCCGCCCCAGCCCCCTCGTCCTCCCCAGCGGCCCCGGGGGCCCCGGGGGCCGCGCATCCCGCGGCCGGCGAAGAAGTGGTCGTGATCGTGCGTGTGTTCGTGGTCGTGGTCGCCGTGCCCGTGGACCTGCTCGTTCTCGTGTTCGTATGCCATTTCGGACTCCTCTAGGTTCCGCCCCGCCGTCGGGGCGCTGTCGTTTGCTGAACTATTCGAACACTAATGATATATCAGAATATTCCACATAAGTCACGAAATTCCCGGAGTCGACCGTCGAAAAGCGGTGTGACCAGGGACTTCGGCGGGCTGCGCCGGCTTCGGTCACGCAGCCGACGTGCCCCCTCCGGGGCTGGCTCGGCCGATGCGGGCCGCCGCCGAATGGTCGGGAGAGGGCTCCGGATGGTGCCGGGGTCCGCCGGGGTGCGCCGGGGTCGGCCGGCTGCGCTCAGCCGCCCTGGCGTCCGCCGGGCGCGCGCAGGGACGAGAGGCGGTCGAGCACGTCCTCGGCCTCGGCGACGAAGCGGCGGACGAGGTCGGCCGCCGGCACCAGCTCCGAGATCGCGCCGACGCCCTGCCCGGCGGGGTAGCACTCCTTGTCGACGTCGACACCGTCGGTGAACGAGTCGCCCCCGAGGTGCATGGTCCCGTTGCCGTAGGAGACGCCCAGCTGCTCGGGGAACCTCTTGAGCTCGTCGGGATGCGCGTCGTAGTAGTCCGTGTACGTGTTGCGCACCACGCGCATCGTCTTGCCCGAGTAGGCACGACTCACCGTCGTCTGGTCCTCTCGGCTGGCCAGCAGCCTCTCCTTGTAGCCGAGCACGCCGCGCGCCTCTGGGGTGGCGATGAAGCGGGTGCCGACCCAGACCCCGTCGGCACCGAGCGCCAACGCGGCCGCCAGGCCGCGGCCGTCGAAGATGCCACCGGCGGCCACCACCGGCACGCGGTCGCCGACCGCGTCGACGACCTGGGGGACGAGGGGCAGTGCCGCCACCTGGCCGGTGTGGCCACCCGCCTCCGTGCCCTGGGCCACGACGAGGTCGCACCCGGCCTCCACCGCGCGCACCGCGTGGTCGACTTTCCCGCACATGCTGACGACGACCACGTCGTGGCGGTGGCACAGGTCGACCACCTCGGTGGGGACGCCCAACCCCGCCACGAACGCCGACGCTCCGCCCTCGATGACGATCTTCACCTGTTCGGTCAGGCCGCCCGGCATGGCGGTGAGGAGGTCGACGCCGAACGGCTTGTCGGTGGCGGCGCGCACGGCGGTGATCTCCTGCGCCATCCGCTCGTCGCCCATGGTGGAGGCGCCGAGGCATCCGAAGCCACCGGCGGCGGACACGGCCGCGACGAGCTCGGAGTACGACACGCCGCCCATCCCGGCCAGCATGACGGGGTGCTCGATGCCGAGCAGCTCAGTGAGGCGAGTGCGCATGGGTCTGCTCTCTTCCTTCGTCCGATCCTGTCTCGTCGGGGTGCGAGGTGCGGCATCCCGCGGCGGGGACCGTAGCGCGGGTGGCGGAGGTGCCGGCGTGGTGCGGCGCCGCCCGCCGCGCCGGGTCCGGCGGAGAGGGGCGGTGGATCCACGATGGTTGCATTCGGAGCAGGAACGTTCCTACTCTGAGCCGATCGTGGCAGGCGTCGGGAGGTGGGTGTGAGCGTCGTCGCAGCGCCCCCGGTGGTCGAGAAGATCACCAAGCGCCGGCTCTGGCTGATCCTCGGTGCGCTGTTGCTCGGCATGCTGCTGGCCGCCCTCGACCAGACCATCGTGTCGACCGCGCTGCCGACCATCGTCGGCGACCTGCACGGGGGGTCGCACCTGGCCTGGGTGGTGACCGCGTACCTGCTCGCCTCGACGGTCTCGACGCCGCTGTGGGGCAAGCTCGGCGACCAGTACGGGCGCAAGACCTTCTTCCAGGCCGCGATCGTGATCTTCGTCGTCGGTTCCGCGCTGTCGGGGTTCAGCCACACCATGACCGAGCTGATCGCGTTCCGCGCCCTGCAGGGCCTGGGCGGCGGCGGGCTCATGGTCGGCGCGCAGACGATCATCGGCGACATCGTCTCGCCCCGCGACCGTGGGCGCTACATGGGTCTGTTCGGCGCCATGTTCGCGGTTGCCACAGTGATCGGGCCGCTCATCGGCGGGTTGTGCGTCACCTACCTGTCCTGGCGCTGGGTCTTCTACATCAACCTGCCCCTCGGGATCCTCGCCCTCTTCGTAACGGGCGCCGTGCTGCCGGGTCATCTCCGCCGGGTCGGCCATTCCATCGACTACGCGGGGACCCTGTTGCTGGCCGGATCGGCGACGGCGCTCATCATGTTCTGCAGCCTGGGCGGGATCTCGTGGGCCTGGGCGTCGACACCGAGCATCGCCTGCGCCGTCATCGGTGTCGTCCTCGCGCTGGCCTTCGTCTTCGCGGAGCGAGTGGCGGCGGAGCCGGTGATCCCTCTCTCGCTCTTCCGGGTACGGGTGTTCACCGCATCGAGCGCCATCGGCTTCGTGGTGGGGTTCGCCATGTTCGGGGCGCTGACCTTCCTGCCCCTCTTCATGCAGAACGTGAAGGGCGTCAGTCCCACGGCGTCGGGCCTGCGGATCCTCCCGCTCATGCTGGGCATGCTGGGGGCGTCGGTCACCTCGGGCCGCCTGGTCACGCGGTGGGGCCGCTATCGCATCTTCCCGATCGTCGGCACTGCGCTGATGACGGTGGGGGCGTACCTGCTCTCGCTCATCGATGCCTCGACGAACAACTGGCTCCTGGCTCTGTACATGTTCGTCTTCGGCATCGGCATGGGCCTCGTCATGCAGGTGCTCGTCGTCGCCGTGCAGAACGCGGTGTCGTACGAGAACCTGGGCGTGGCCACCAGCAGCGCCACGTTCTTCCGGATGATCGGGGGCTCGTTCGGGACCGCGGTCTTCGGGGCCATCTACACGATCGTCTTCACGCACGCCATCGCACCCACGTTGGCCAAGGTCCCGGCGTCGGTGCTCCGGAACTTCAACCCCCAGACGATCAACCCCGAGTTGCTGGACAAGCTCAAGTCGACCGCGGAGGGCCTGCTGTTCTACGGCAAGTACATCGACGCGGTCACCCATGCGGTGCAGGTCGTGTTCCTCGTAGCGGTGCCGATCACGTTCTTCGCCTTCTTGCTGAGCTTCCTGCTGCCCGAGGTGGAACTGCGCCGGACGGTCGAGACGGTGGATCTCGGCGAGGTGCAGGGGGCGCCGCAGCACCGGTCGTCGCTGCAGGAGATCGAGCTCGCGCTGACGCGGATGTCGGCCCGGGAGAACCGGGCCGAGCTGTACCACACGCTGGCGGAACGGGCCGGGATCGACCTCCCGCCGCGGTCGGTCTGGCTGCTGTACCGACTGTCCGAGCAGCCGGCCTGCAACGTGACCGACGTGTCCGACCGGTTGAAGGTCGACCCGTCGGTGATCCAGCAGGGGGTGGACGGCCTGGTGTCCGCCGGCATGATCGAGGAGCGCGGCAGGGGCGCCGACTGCGAACTGCACCTGACCACGACGGGATCGACGGCGCTCGGCAAGCTCACCGAGGCGCGCCGGAGCGGGCTGACCGAGCTGTTGGAAGGCTGGAACCCCCAGGAGCACCCCGAGGTGATCGAGATGGTGAAGGACCTGGCGCACGCGCTGCTCGCCGACGACGAGCGTCTGGTGGCCGACGCCATGCCGCAGCCGGTGGCGGCTGCGGCCGGGGGCGACTGACGGCTCGGACGGGAGGACCGACCGCGTCTCAGGTCCGAAGTGGGTCGACGCCGGTCAGCGGGGGGCAGCCTCCGTGAGCGCCCCGCGGACGGCGGCCAGCGCGCTCTCGGAGGCACCGATCGCGTCGAGCCCGATCAGTGCGGCGCCCAGCACGGGCGGCGCGTCGAGCCGCACGAGCACGGCCCGGGGCGCCGCCGCCCGGATGCCGGTGGCGACGCGCTCGTGGAAGCCGGCATCGGCGGTGTCGAACACGCCGCCGCCGAGCACCACCTCGACGGGCTCGTCCCGGAGGTCGAGACGGACGACGGCTGCCCGGACGAACGCCGCCACCTCGTCCGCCAGTGTGTCCGCCGCTCCGCGTGCGGGTGGGTCGCCGTCGGCGGCGGCATCGAGGAGCACGCGCGCCAGTTCGAAGAGGCGGGCGTAGGGGATGGTGCCGGTGTAGATGCCGGTCAGGACCGCCTCGGCATCGGGTTGGCCGAGGTGCGCCGGTACCCGCTCACGCAACGAGGTCGCCTCGCCACGGCCGTCGCCCGCCCGCAGCGCGAGCCCGAGGGCGCGCAGGCCGAGCCAGGCGCCGCCGGGCGCGAAGTCGCCCGACAGCTCGGCCAGGGCCGGGAAGCGGACCGTCCTCCCGTCCGGGCCCACCGCGGCGCAGTTCATCCCGGTGCCGCAGACCACGCCGATGCCCCAACGCCCGGTCGTCCCGGCCCGCGACACGGCGAACGTGTCGTTGCGCAGGATGACGTGCTCCGTCCACCCCTTGGCCTCGATCGCCGGCGCCAGCTTGTCCTCGTCGACCTCGAGGTCGATGCCGGCCAGGCAGTAGACCCCGGTGGGGCAGACCGGCGGCGTGGGGCCGGCGGGCCGGCGGGCGTCCGCGGTCACTGCGTCGACGGCCGCGGCGAGCGCGTCGAGCGTGCCGTCGAGCCCCACGAGCTGATGGTTGCTCGGACCCACCTGGGCCCGGCCCAGGAGTGTGCCGTCCGCCGAGACGAGCACCGCGTCGGTCTTCGTGCTGCCGCCGTCGAACGCGAGCACGGCGGGCTCGCCAGCCGAGTGGTCGGACACGCACGGATGTTACGTTGCGCTGCGTGGGGACAAAGGTGGCCGTCGTCGGTGGTGGGAGCACCTACACCCCCGAACTGGTCGATGGGCTGTGTGATCTGGAGGACCGCATCGTCGTCGACGACCTCGTCCTGCTCGACCCGAGCGATCTGCGGCGCGAGGTGGTCGGCGGGCTGTCCGAGCGCATCCTGCGGGCGCGCGGGTGGGGCGGGACGTTCTGGACCACCGACGACCCTCACGCAGCGCTGGAGGGCGCCGACTTCGTCGTCGTCCAGCTCCGCATCGGCGGCCAGGCGGCGCGCCACGTCGACGAGACGCTCCCGGTGGGGTACGGCTGCCTGGGCCAGGAAACGGTCGGCGCCGGCGGTCTGGCCAAGGCGCTGCGCACCGTGCCCGTCGTGCTCGAATTGGCGGAGGAGATGGCGGCCCGCGCCAATCCGGGCGCATGGCTGGTGGACTTCACCAACCCGGTCGGCATCGTGACCCAGGCGCTGCTCGACGAGGGGCACCGCGCCGTCGGCCTGTGCAACGTCGCCATCTGGGCCCAACGACGGATCGGCCACTATCTCGGGGTCGACCCCGACGAGGTGGCGGTCGAGCACGTCGGGCTCAACCATCTGACGTGGATCCGATCTGCCGACACCGGTGGGGGGGACCGGTTGGACGAGCTCTTCGAGCGTTTCGGCGCCGAGCTCGAGCTGGAGAGCGGCGTGCCCATCGAGGTGCTGCGCCTGCAGCACGCGCTGCCCTCGTACTACGTCCACTACTACTACCAACACGATGCCGAGGTGGCCCAGCAGTCGGCGCCGGGCCACCGCTCACGGGCCGACGTGGTGGCCGAGCTCGAGACCAAGCTCCTCGCGGAGTACCGGGACCCCGCCCTGGCGTCGAAGCCGGCCGCGCTGTCGTACCGGGGCGGCGCGTACTACTCGCTGGCCGCCGTGCGCCTGATGGCGTCGCTGCACGCGGGCACCGGCGATGTCCAGGTGGTCGACATGCGGAACGACGGGGCGGTGCCCGGGCTTCCCGACGACGCGGTCGTCGAGACCACGGCAGTGGTCGACGCAAGCGGTGCCCACCCGCTGCCCCAGCGGCCGTTGTCGCCCGAGATGCTCGGCCTGGTCCAGCACGCCAAGGCGTACGAGCGGCTGGCCGTCCGGGCCGCCTGTTCGGGCAGCCGGGAGGACGTGGTGCGTGCGCTCCTGGCCAACCCGCTGGTGGGGCAGTACCCGCTGGCCGCCGAGCTGACGGACGAGCTCCTGGCCGCCAACCGGCAGCACCTCCCTCGCTTCTTCGCGTCGTGAGCCGGGGGGCGCAGCGGGCCGTCGGGCTAGTGTTCTCCCGGTTCATCGGTGTGCCGGGAAGACTGGTCGGCGACGAGTGACTGCTTCCTCTTCCTCATGACCGACACGACCCTCCCGACCCATTCCGCCGGGCGCCGGCAGCCGATCCCTCGTCTGCTCGGGCCGGTCGCGCCGTCGTGACCGACATCGACGAGCTGGTCACGCCGCAGCCGGCGCGGGCCGGCAAGGACCGCCGTCAGCTGCCGAGCTGGCGCTGGGAGGAGCTCCGGACGACATTGTGGGTCGTCCCGGCGATCCTCATCGTCGTGTCGGTCCTTCTGTTCCTCGTGACCTTCGAGATCGACGTAGCGGCGTTCCACCATCGGCTGACGCTGCCGCGCTGGATCCACACGGGGAGCACCGAAGCGGAACAGATCCTCATCGCCATCGCGGCCGCCGTCATCACCGTCGTGGGCGTGGTGTTCTCCATCACGATCCTGGCGCTGACGCTGGCGTCACAGCAGTTCGGGCCGCGCATGATGCGGAACTTCGTCCGCGACATCGGCAACCAGGTCACACTGGGTGTCTTCGTCGGGACGTTCGTGTACGCGGTGCTCGTGCTGGTCTCCATAGGCAGTGTGAGCGATAAGTTCGTTCCGGACCTCTCCACCTCGGTGGCGGAGGTCCTGTTGATGGTCGACATCGCGGTGTTGATCTACTTCATCCATCACATCGCGAAGTCGATCCAGCTCCCCGAGGTCATCGCGGGGATCGCCGACGACCTGATGAAATCGATCGACGCAGAGTTTCCCGACCAGGTCGGTGCGAGTCCTGAGGCCGAGGAGATCGTGCAGAAGCACGCGGGGAAGTCGGTGCCCGAGCTCCTGACCCTCATCGACGAGCGCGGGGCGGAGGTCCCCTCGCAGGTGAGCGGGTACATCCAGTACGTGGGCTACTCCCAGCTCATCGGCATCGCGACCCGGACCGACTCGGTGATCAGGTTGGAGCACCGCCCCGGCCACTACCTCGCCACCGGACGCGCCCTGGCCATGGTCTGGCCGCGGGGAGCGGCACCCGAGGTCGCCCGGGCGCTCTCCAAGGCCCACGTGACCGGGCCGCACCGCACGCTGGTGCAAGATCCCGTCTTCGCCATCGACCAGCTGGTCGAGATCGCCATCCGTGCGCTCTCGGCCGCGGTCAACGACACGTTCACGGCGCTCACGTGCATCGACTGGCTCTCGGCCGGCCTCGGCCGCGTGTCGGGCCGGGTGCTCGACGAGGGCGTGTACAGGGACGGGGAAGGCAACGTGCGCCTCATCGAGTCGGATCCGTCCTATGCCCGCATGGTCAACCGCGCCTTCGACAAGATCCGCCAGTCGGCCGCCCGCAATCCGGCCGTCCTCATCCGGCTCGTCGACTCCCTGGGGTCGATCATGCTCGACACCACGTCGCCCGGGCAGCGTGTCGTGCTCCGACGTCAAGCGGACATGGTCCTGAGGGTCTCGGAGGAGACGGTCACGGAGCCCAACGACCTGGAGGAGATCCGCTTCCGCTACCGCCGCCTCCCCGACGAGGAGGTATTTGCGGAGAAGCCGCACACCTGGTCGAAGATCGACCCACCCTGAGCGACGCGGGCCGGCACGTGGCGCGGAATCAGGACGCGCGGAACGGGTGGGCCGCCGACCAGCGCTCGGCCCACCGCTGCAGCGGGGTGATGGCGTCGCCGAGCTGACGGCCGAGCCTGGTCAACGTGTAACTCCCGTCCGCCGCCTTGGTGACGAGGCCGGCGCCACGGAGGTCGGCCAGCCGCTCGTAGAGGACGCTCGAGGACATGTCGTCGCAGCGAACGCGCAGGGTCCGGGCGCCGAGGCCGCCGTCTCGCAACTCCCAGAGGATGCGCAGCGTCCAGCGCCGGCCGAGGAGGTCGAGGGCGGCCATGAGCGGCCGGCCCGAGGTCGAGCCCCGGACGGGCCGGCCGGGGACCGGCGTGCTGGGCGTCATGGCGGTGGCCTCCGTCTGTTCGGGCTGTCTCGCCAGCCGTGGGGCGTTTCTGAATCCGAAACGTTGGGCTAGGGTACCGCCCGCAGGACCTGTTTCGGAATCAGAAACGAACGGAGGCCAGGAGATGACCGAGGACCGCACGCACGCGCCGCGTATCGCACCGCTCGAGCCGCCTTTTGAGCCGACGACGGGGGAGCAGCTGCGCTCGATGATGCCACCGGGAGTGCCGCCGATCGCCTTGTTCCGCACGTTCGTGAAGAACGCCCCGATGACGGCGGCCATGCAGCCGTGGGGTCGACACCAGCTCGGGCGCTCGCTCGCGGTCGGGCTGCGGGAGCGGGAGATCGTCATCGACCGCACCTGCGCCCGCTGCGGCTGCGAGTACGAGTGGGGCGTGCACGTGGCGTTCTTCGCGGCGCGGGCGGGCCTCGACGACACGCAGGTGGCTTCTCTGACCCACGGCACACCCGGTGACGGGTGCTGGGTGGAGCAGCGGGATCGCCTGCTCATCCAAATGGTGGACGAGCTGCACGACACGGCGGACGTGAGCGACCCGCTGTGGCGCGATCTGCGCGAACACTACGAGGAGGCCCAGCTGCTGGACCTGCTCCTCCTCTGCGGCTGGTACCACGCGATCAGCTTCACCGCCCGGGCCGCCCGGGTGCCGCTCGAGGACGGCGCGCCGACCTTCGCCTCCGTGGGCCGAGCGGCCGCACCCTGAGGCGGTGCGCGCCCGCCTCGATCAGCCGGCGTTGTCGGTAGGTGACGTCGTCGTCGAGGCGGGGGCCGTCGTCGTGGTCGTGGTGGCGGCGCCTGTCCCGCCCCCGGTGCCCGACCCACTGCCTCCGGTCGACGACGACCCGGCAGCGGCGGTCGTGGTGGTGGTCGCGGCCCCGGAATTGCCGGCGACCGTCGTCGTGGTCCCCGGGGTCGTGGTCGTGGTCGTGGCCGGGGGCGCGACGAACGGCACGCTCTCGCCGCCCTTGGTCGCCAGGCTCGCCGACGGGGTGGCCGACAGGTTGGTGCAGCCGCGTGCCGCGTTCCAGCTCTGGAGCGCGGTCGTGGCGGGCGTGCCGGACAACGGCTGGGGCACTCCCGCCACGATGGTCGCCGGTCGGAACGTGACGTCCTTTATGTGGCGGCCCTCGGCCGAGATGATCAGCGACCCACTGTCGGTCTCGGGAGGGTTGTAGTCGTAGAAGGCGAAATTGCCGAGCCCGTAGTCCACGTAGGCGCTCCCGAGGTAGCCGCCGCCGAGGAGGACGTGCGCATCCGCGCCGATCACGATGTCGGCACCCGCCTTGACGAGTTGCTCCGCCAGAGGTTCCTGTTGTGGATTCGGGCAGGCCTGCGTCTCGGTGCCCCAGTGCAGATAGACGACGACGGTGTCGGCGGTGCGGCGCAGCTGCTGCACCTCGCGCACGAGGGCTGTCGGGTCGATGGCGGACGCGACCCCCGGTTGGGTGGCACCGGCGGTCCAGGTGCTCACGAGGTTGTCCGCGATGATCTGGGTCGCCGACACCACCACGATGCGCTGCCCGTCGATGGTGGTCCGAAATGGGGCGAAGGCCTGGGCGGCGCTGTTGCCGATACCGATGATCGGATAGCCGGCCTGGGAGGCGATCGTCATGTTCTGGGACAGACCCTGCGGGCCGCAATCGAACCCGTGGTCGTTCGCCTCCGTCACGAGCGAGATGCTCGAGCTCTTGAGGGCGGTGACCGCCGAGGCCGGGGCGTCGAAGATGTAGGGCTTCGACTGGGGCTCGGGACAGGTGCCGTCGGTGATCACCGACTCCAGGTTCACCATGGAGAGCTTCGTGCCCGCGAAGAGCTGCGGGATGGTCGTGCCGAGCGCGGTCGCCGGGTCCTTGGCCAGGTTGGCGCCCACGGTGCCCTCGAAGTGCACGTCACCGCCGAAGCCGAGCGTCACGGTCTGCCCGTCGCCCTTCCAGTCGGGGTTGAGCGGTGAGTGCTTGGGGAAGTCGGCCGCGGTGGTGTCGGCGTGTTGGGCGGTCGTCGACGTCGTCGACGTCGTCGAGGCGGTGGGCTTGCCCGACCCGCCCGAGAAGAAGGCGAAATAGATCAGGAGCAGGAGGAGGAGCACGCCTCCGACGGCGAATTGGCGGCGCCGGCGCATGACCTTTCGCGAGACCACGACGGCACTATGTCACACGTTTGACACCCGGACCCGGGCGGGTGGGTCGCTGACCAGCCCTTTTGCGTGACCGGCTCAGGCCACCCAGAGGGAGTCCCAGTGCGCGGCGAGCGAGGCCACCAGGCCCGTGCACGCGGCGGCGATCATGTCGCGGCACTCGTCGAAGACCACGTCGTCCCCGTAGTAGGGGTCCGGCACGTCCGCGGCGGCGCCCGATGCGGGGTCGAACGCTCGCAGGAGGACGAGGCGACCGGGGTCGGCCCCGAGCCCGCGCAGGGTCTGGTGGTGGCGACGGTCGAGCGCCACCATGAGGTCGATCTGTCCCAGCGACGAGGTCGTGAACTGGTGCGCGACGTGCGGGTGGTCCGGGTAGCCGGCCCGGACCAGCGCGGCCGAGGCCAGCTCGTGCATCGGCTCGCCCTCGTGCCACGGGCCGGTGCCCGCGCTGCGGAGGTCGAGATGGTCGGTGAGGTGTGTCCCGTCACCCAGCGCGGTCGACGCCGCCAGCGAGCGCGTGATGACCTCGGCCATGGGGGAGCGACAGATGTTCCCGGTGCACACGAAGACGATGCGGTACGGACGGTCGCCGATGGGGTCCGGTGGGATCACGAGTCCCCGCACGGAGCCGCTCACGCGGGTGCGTACTCGTCGCGCAGGGACTTCTTCACGATCTTGCCGGTGCCCGCGCGCGGCCACTCGGCGCGGATCTCCAGTTGCTCGGGGATCTTCTGGGTCATGAGGCCGGCCTCGCGGCAGAAGGCGACGACGTCGGAGAGCTCGAGCCCGGCGACGCCCTCGGCGAGTTGGACCACGGCACAGACGCGCTCGCCCCGCTCCTTGTCGGGCAGCCCGATCACCGCCACCTCGATCACGTCGGGATGGGTGTAGAGGAGGTCCTCGATCTCCTTGGCGCTGATGTTCTCCCCCTTGCGGACGATCACGTCCTTCAGGCGACCCGTCAGCGTGAGGTGCCCGTCGGCCCGCAGTCGCCCCAGGTCGCCGGTCCGGAAGAAGCCGTCCTCGTCGAAGGCCTCCTTCGTCAGGGCGGCGTCGGTGTAGCCGTGGAAGACCATCGGGCCCTTGACGCGCACCTCACCCTCCTCACCGGCGGCGGCCACCCGGCCGTCGAGGGTCACGATGCGGACCTCGGCTCCGTCGACGGGCTTGCCGTCGGTGTTGGCCAGCTGCTCGTCGGTGTCGTGCGGCGAGCCGTTGGAGATCATCGGCACCTCTGTCATTCCGTAGCCGTGCACCACGCCCCGACCGCCGATCTCGTCGCGCACCTCGTAGTGCACCTCGGGCGGCTTGGCCGCGCCGCCGCCGGACATGAGTCTCAGGGCGGGGAGGATGGGCTCGCCCGGGTTCTTGCGCTGCTCGGCGAGGTAGGCGACGTAGAACGCGGTGCTGCCGCCCACCATGGTGGCACCGTGCCTGCGGAAGATCGGGAGGACGTCGGGAGCCGAGAACGCCTCGACGAGGATGGCGGGGAACCCGAAGGAGAGCATCGTCACCAGGTAGTCGGGACCGGCGATGTGGGCGAACGGGAACGCGATGGAACCGATGTCGTCGGGACCCATGTCGAGGGCGCGCGCGAGGCCCCAGCCACCGGCGATCAACGTCTGGTCGGTGTGCTGGACGCCCTTGGGGTCGGCGGTGGAGCCGGACGTGTAGTAGATCCAGCGGATCGGGGCGGCGTCCGGTTCCGTCCCCGGTGGCGGCGGGGGCAGGACCGCGGGGTCGGCTTCCGGAAGCCCGCCCTCGGTGGTGAGGATCTCCGGGCGGCTCGGGGCGTCCGCCAGCGCCCGGTCGGCGATGGCGGCGAAGTCGGTGTCCCGCCAGGTGCCGGGGATGACGAAGAGCGAGGCCCCGGTCTGGCGCAGCGCGAACCCGACCTCGCGCTCGCGGTAGAGGTGGATGATCGGGTTCTGGACGGCCCCCAGGCGTGCCAGCGCGATGGAGAGGACGACGGCGTCGATGCGGGTGGGGAGCTGCCACGACACCACCGATCCCGTCCCGACGCCCCGGTGATGGAGGCCGGCGGCGACCCGCTCGGCCCTGTCCCGGAACTGCCCGAACGTGAGGGTCTCGCCGTCGGCGGCGATGAGCATCGGGTGGTCGGGCGACACCTGGGCGCGCCGGTCGACGAGCTCCCACATGGTGCGGGCGCCGGTGAGTATCTCGCTCGGGCTCATCGGTCTCCTTTCGGGACCACTCTCATAGCAGCTGGCGGCGGGCGCGGCGCCCGGTGGGCGGCCGCGGGTGGCCGCACGGGCGGGCGCCAGCGGGCAGAATGGCCCCGTGGCCAAGCGTCCCGTGCACAGCGACCCTGTGGAGCACGATCACGACGGGGGCGGCAAGGTGGTCGACCGGCGCCACCAGGCCACCCTGGTGGGGATCGCCGTGGCGGTGATCCTCCTGGGCTGGTTCGCGATCGCCAACCTGCGGCAGGTCCGCATCGACTTCTGGGTCTTCAACCGCCAGGCGCCGCTGATCCTCGTGATCGTGATCTCGGGCCTGCTCGGGGCGCTGATCACCGCCCTGATCATGCGGCGCAAGCCCAAGGAGTAGCCGCCCGGACGCCCGGGCTCCGGTCGGGTGGCCGCCTCTCGGTCCTCGGTCGCTGCGGCCCGCGTGCCTGAGCTGGGCCGAGGCGGGGCGTGACAAGTCGGTGACCGCGTCCGGTCCCACCCGATCCGGTTCTAAGCTGGGTGCTGGTGGAGACCGCCTCTGGGGCAGGAACGAACGGCGACATTCTCATTGTCCGCGTCGTCCGGGCGTGCAAACATGGGGCGGAGATGGCTGTGGAGATCCCAGGGGGCAGGTTGTAGTGCCGCTTTCCGACCACGAACAGCGAATCCTGGCCGAGCTCGAGGAGTCACTGGTCCGCCAGGACCCGGAGTTCGCAGAGCGGGTGAGGTCGGAGACGGTGTACCGGCACGCGGGCCGCTACTGCAAGTGGGCCGCCGTGACGTTCGTCCTCGGCGTGGTCATCCTGGTCGCGTTCTACAGCGAGTCGGTCATCGCCGGCCTCGTCGGCGTCATCATCATGTTCGCCTCCGCCGTCTGGTTCGAGCGGAACCTGCGGCGCATGGGCCGGGCCGGCTGGCACGATCTCACGCGTGCGAAAGACGGCGAACAGTCGAAGTCGGCGGGCGCCTCGAACGGGATCGAGGGCGCGATGAGCGACGCACGGGACTGGTTCCGCTCCCGCTTCCACCGACGCGAGGACTGAGCATCCCACCGAGTCGGACGCGGCCGGCTGAGCCGCCGTCTTCCGACGTGACGATGGCGAGGTAGTCCCGGTCCCGTGGCAGACGTTGCGCTGGCCGTCGACATCGGCGGCACCAAGTTGGCGGCCGGGCTGGTCGGGTTGGACGGATCCCTGGTCGAACGGGCGCTGCAGCCGACCCGGTCGTGGTCGCCGTCCGGCGCCGGCGACACGGACCGAGCCACCGCCGCCGAGATGCTGTGGGGTGACCTCGCCGGCCTGGTGGCGCGCGTCACCGGTGCCGCGGGCGCGGGCGACCGGATCGTGGTCTGCGGGGTGGGCTGCGGCGGACCGATGAGCCCGGGAGGGGAGGAGGTCTCGCCGCTCAACATCGAGGCCTGGCGCTCGTTTCCGCTGCGCGCCCGGCTGGCCGAGGTGACGGGGCTCCCGACGTTCGTGGCCAACGACGCGCAGGCGCTCGCACTCGGCGAGGGTTGGGTCGGGGCCGCCGCAGGGTGCACGGACTTCATCGCGGTGGTCGTCTCGACCGGGGTGGGCGGGGGCATCGTGCTCGACGGGCGCATGCTCGGCGGCCGGTCGGGCAACGCAGGCCACGTGGGTCACGTGATCGTCGAACCCGAGGGGCGGGAGTGCCACTGCGGCGCCCGCGGTTGTCTGGAGGCGGAGGCGTCCGGCACCGCACTGGCCGACATCACGGGCCGGCCGGCCCGGCTCGCGCCGGCGGCGGTGGTGGAGCGGGCCGGGACGCTCGTGGGCCGGGCGCTCGCCTCGGTGGTCAACCTGTTGGACCTGCCGCTCGCCGTGGTGAGCGGGTCCGTGGCGCTCGGCTTCGGCGCCCCCTTCTTCGCCGCGGCCCAGGCCGAGATGGACCGGCTGTGCCGGCTGGAGTTCGCCCGCGGCGCCCGGGTGGTCCCCGGAGGCCTGGGAGACCGGGGCCCGCTGATCGGTGCGGCCAAGGTCGGGCTGTGCGGATCCGCCGGCGAGGGAGGGGCCTGACCGGCGTGAGCGGGGTATCGGGAGCGCCGACCGAGGGCCACGCCCGGTGGGGCCACGCGGCGGCCGTCGTGGCGCGGGCCGTCGTCCCTCGCCCCTCGTTGTGGTGGGCCTCCGCCGGCGCCCTCCGGCGGATGGCGCGCCGGGGGTGGTGGCGCCGCGCACCGTTCCTGCCGGTGCCGGGGGAGGCGTACTGGCGGTTCCGGCTCGTCACCGCGTACGGGGAGGACGGCGAGGCGGGGGCGCTCACGCCGTCCGACGTCGTGGCCTACCTCCGCTGGTGTCAGAGGTCACGTCCTCGCCGCGGATAGCCTCTTTGGCGTATGGAGCGGGTGCTCCTCCTCAACGCGACCTACGAGCCGCTCGCCCTGGTTTCCGATCGTCGTGCCGTCGTTCTCGTGCTGGCGGGCCGTGCGGAGGCCGTCGCGATCCGCGAGGATTGCAAGGTCTTCCACTCGGCGAGGCTCGAGATAGAGGTGCCGTCGATCGTGCGCCTCGCGCACATGGTGCGCATCCCGCGATGGGCGCGCACGCCGCCCGTCACGCGGCGATCGGTCCTCCGGCGTGACGGAGGGCTGTGCGTGTACTGCTCCCAGCCGGCCGACACGATCGACCATGTGATCCCGCGCAGCCGCGGCGGCACGCACGACTGGTTCAACGTCGTCGCCGCGTGCAAGCGCGACAACCTCGTGAAGGCCGACCAATTGCTCTCCGAGCTGGGTTGGACGCTCCGGGTCAAGCCTGCTCCCCCCGACGGGCACCTGTGGCGGTTGCGACACCTGTCGGACGTGGACCCGCTGTGGGAGCCGTATCTCGCCGCGGCCTCCTGAGGTTGTCCTCGTCGCAACAACTCTTCGACGTCGAGCGGTTCCGCCCCGAGCGCACACGGGTGGCGGTCGCCCGCGAGGTCTCGGGTCCGACCCTGGTGCTGGGGAGCACGCAGCCCACTGAGCTGGTGGACCCACCGGCGATGCGCCGGCGGGGGGTCGAGCTGGCCCGGCGGCGCGGCGGGGGAGGAGCGGTCTACCTCGAGCCGGGGCGCCAGCTGTGGCTCGATGCGTGGATTCCGCGGGACGACCCCCTCTGGTCGGCCGACGTCTCCGCGGCGGCCGCGTGGGTCGGCGCGTGGTGGGTCGACGCTCTCGCGCGCCAGGGGCAGCACGGCTTCGAGGTCCACCGTGGGCGCTCCGTGCCCGGTGCGTTCGGGGAGCTGGTGTGCTTCGCCGGCCGCGGCCCGGGCGAGGTGTTCCACGGCAGCCGGAAGGTGGTCGGCCTCTCGCAGTGGCGGTCCCGCGACGGCGCGCTCTTCTCCGCGTGCGCCTACCTGCGTTGGGACCCGGCATCGCTCCTCGAGCTGCTCTCCGTGGAGGAGTCCACGCCGACGGAGTTGGACCGCGGGGTGACGCGGGCTGCCGTCGGGTTGCAGGAGCTCCAGCCGACCGTCACGGATCTCGGTCGGGTGCGCGACACCCTGCTCGACTCGTTCCCGTCCCTGGGTCCCGCGGCGATGCCGGGCGACTGAGGGCGCGGCGGACCGTCGCGGCACACCCGCCGCGCACGCCGCGCGCTGAATCCCCATTGGGTCTTCCCGCCGTGGCCTGTCGGCCACGGCTCGTCGCGTCGTCTCCTCTCCTCCCGCGCCGTCGTGTCGCGGAGAGAACGGTCCGTGGGCGGCCGCGTGTGCGGGGGTTCGTCTCCTCTCCGGGGGAGACGCGGCGCCCCGCCGGGAACCGGTCGGCGAGGAGCGGGTCCGGCGGGCACCGCCAGGGCCCTCCGGGGAGCCGACGAGCGCCGGGGAGCGCGCGGGGTTGCTTTTGGGTTGCCGGGGGTGGTCGGTAGTTGTGTAGTGGAGGGAAATGGCGTAAAGTGGTTCGAAATGGTGTAACCGGGCGTCGGAGGACGCAAACCAGGGAGCGTCGTGGGAGATCGGGCTGGTGGCAGGCTTCGTCGGGAGGTACGAGCATTCGCTCGACACGAAGGGCAGGGTGATCCTGCCCGCGAAGTTCCGTGGCCAGTTCGAGCGGGGCGGCTACCTCACCCAGAACTCCGAGGGTTGCCTCGCACTCTGGACACCGGGCGAGTTCGAGCGGCAGATGGAGTCGATGCAGGAGCGGGCCGAGGGGGGGCGCTCGGACAGGAACCGGGCGCGGATCTGGGCCTCGAACTCGGCCGAGGTCGAGATCGATCGGCAGGGGCGCATGCCGATCCCGGCGCATCTCCGTGCCTTCGCGGGGCTGGACGCCGACGTGCTCGTGCACGGGGCCATCGACCGGGTCGAGCTGTGGAACCCGGCGGCCTGGGCCGAACGGGTGCTGCCCGAGGAGAGCTGGCTCCTCGAGGACGACGCGGACTAGCAGAAGATCGACGGGAACCGGCAGTACGGACAACAAGGACAAGACAGGCAGCGCAGGCAACACGCACAACAGAAAGGACGACAGGAGGAACGACCGAAGGAACCACGACCACATTTCGAACGCACTGGACCATGTGCAGCTCCTCGACCGGTACGCGGGAAGTCCACTCCACCCACTTCCTCGCTGGGCGTCCGGATCTCCACCTCCCTCTCGACCCACCGGCCGGGGGGCTGCAGATGGCCCACTCGTTCGAACACATCCCCGTGCTGCGCGACGAAGTGGTGGCGCTCTTCGCGTCCGTGCCGCCGGGCGTGCTCGTCGACGCGACGGTCGGCGGGGGCGGTCACTCTGCGGCGCTCCTGGAGGCGTATCCAGAGCTGCGCGTCGTCGGGATGGATCGCGACCCCGTGGCGCTCGAGGCAGCCCGGGTTCGTTTGGCTCCGTTCGGGGACCGGGTCACCCTGATCCGGTCCCCGTTCTCGGCGTTGGAGGACGTCGTCTCCTCCGAGCTCGGGCTCGGGCCCGAGTCCCTCTCGGGTGTCCTGCTCGACCTCGGCGTCAGCTCGCCGCAGGTCGATCGGGCCGAGCGGGGGTTCTCGTATCGAGTCGACGGGCCGCTCGACATGCGGATGGACCCGTCCGCCGGCGTCACGGCGGCCGACCTCGTGAACGGCCTCTCGGAGGAGGCGCTCGCCGCCCTCTTCCGCGAGAACGGAGAGGGGCGGCTGTCGGGTCGCATCGCCCGGGCGGTCGTGCAGGCCCGGCCGATGACCTCGACGGGGGAACTGGCCGACGTCGTGGCGGCCGCAGTGCCGGCGGCCGTCCGCCGCAAGGGGCATCCGGCCCGTCGCGTGTTCCAGGCCCTGCGGATTCAGGTGAACGACGAGGTGGGTCAGCTCCGCGCCGCGCTGCCCGCCGCCCTTTCCCATCTGGCCGTCGGCGGCGTGTGCGCCGTCATCAGCTATCACTCCGGTGAGGACCGCCTGACCAAGCAGGTCTTCGCCGACGCGGAGTCCGGAGGCTGCGTGTGCCCGCCGGGCCTGCCCTGTGTCTGCGGTGCGGTCTCCCGTCACCGTCTCCTCTTCCGCGGCGCACGCAAGCCGTCGCCGTCGGAGGTCGCCGCCAACCCACGTTCGGAAAGTGCCCGACTGCGCGCCATCGTGCGGACGGACGCGGCCTGATGGCCCCACCGTCCGCGGCGACCGCGGCGCCGGCCCGCCGGCAGTCCGGCGGACACAGCCCGGCCCGTCGCTGGGGTCGTGGCGCCGGCACGGCCTCCCCGGGGACCCGCCGGCCGCCGCTCCGGGTCGTCCCGGGTCGCACCAAGCAGCGGACGGGCGCCGGGGCAGGGGCTGGGCGCACCCGCTCGGCCGCCGGTCGTGGGCGTGGACGGACCCTGCACGTCGTGTCGGTCTCCCTCGTGGTGTCGGCGCTCCTGGCGGTCGTGGTCGCCCAGGCGATGCTGGCCAACGGCCAGGTCCGGCTGTCCGGGCTGGAGCATCAGCTCTCGCTCGAGCAGGGCGCACACCGCCAGGCCGAGCTGGCCGTGTCCGGGCTCGAGACGCCCTCGCGGATCGTCGCCGCCGCGGCGGGCCAGCTCCACATGGTGCGGACCAACATCGTCGAGCTCCCCTACGTCTCGTTGTCCACACCGCTGGCGACGCCGAAGGTGACGGCGGCGCCTCCTCCTCCGCCTCCTCCCACCAAGTCGACCAACCCGGCCTCGGGTTCAGGTTCGGGTTCCGGCTCGAGCACCGGCTCGTCGGGTAGCGGCACGGCCGGGACCGCGTCGACCGGGGCGTCGACCGCCTCCTCGACGCCGGGGACCGCGACCACCACCGCGACTTCGATCCCATGAGCAGCACGACGCGACCTGAGATTCGCGCGGCGTGCGCCCGTTCGAGCAGTAAGAAGGTCGCAACCGCACGGCCGGCACGGCCGTCGCGGCCGTCGCGGCCGTCCCGCGGCCGGCCACCACGCGCACGGCGACGGCGAAGCCCGCACGCCATCCCCGCACGGTCGCTCCGTCCCGGCGCTCGGCGGAACCGTCGTCCGGCGCGGGCGCCCGTCCGAGCGCTCGCACCAGCCCGCGGCCACGACCACAACCGAAACCGCGCCCGCACCGGCCGACCGCCAAGGTCGCGCGACTCCGTTCGCGGGGCTCCTGGGCGAGGGGGACCTTCCAGCGCCGGGTCCGGCTCGTCCGTCTCGCGCTCGTCTTGGCGCTCCTGCTCCTGGTGGCGCGACTGGTCGACGTCCAGGTCCTGCACGCCGGCGCCTATCAGGCGGCGGCACGCGGGGAGTCCGCCATCACCGTCTCGCTGCCGTCCGTGCGCGGCGGCATCTTCGCCCGCGACGGGTCACCGCTGGCGATGTCGGTGCCGACCGACGACGTGGTGGCCGACGACTTCCAGGTGGCCCACCCGGTGCAGACCGCGCTCGCGCTGTCGCCGCTGCTCGCCGTGCCGGCCACCACGCTCGCGACCGAGCTGCACCGGCCCTCGGGGTACGTGGTCCTGGCCCGCCAGCTGCCCCAGTCGTTGGGGCAGAAGATCGGCGCCGACGCCATCCCCGGGATCACGCTGGTGGCCGACTCCAAGCGGCTGGTGCCGAACGGGAACCTGGCGGCACCCGTGGTCGGGTTCACCAACGGCGCAGGCCAGGGCGCCGCGGGCATCGAGTACGGCTCCAACCGTCTCCTGTCGGGCACGGCCGGCCAGGAGACGATCATGGAGTCGCCCTCCGGCGTGACCCTCCCGCAGTCGCCGGTGACGAACGAGTCGCAGACCGTCCCGGGCACCGGCCTGGAGCTCACGCTCGACACCCAGCTGCAGTACGAGTCCGAGCAGGCGCTCGCCAAGGCGATCGAGTCCTCCAACGCGGTCAGCGGCACGGCCGTGGTCATGGACGTCAAGACCGGCCAGATCCTGTCCATGGCCAACCTCGCGGCCACCCACCCGGCTCCACTCGGCGCCCCGACGAGCGCCGCGGCCACGGCGGCGCCCGGTGGGGTCGTCCCGATCGGTCCGCACGACGCCGTCGACGAGGCACCCAACAACCTGTCGGTCACGCAGCTCTACGAGCCCGGTTCCGTGTTCAAGCTCGTCACCTTCTCCGCCGCCCTGCAGGGCGGCCTGATCAACCCCAACACCGTGTTCACCGTGCCCGACCAGATCAAGCTGGACGGCTCGACCTTCCACGACGCCGAGCCGCACCCCACCGAGGCGCTCACCGCGACGCAGATCCTGGCGCAGTCCTCCAACATCGGCACCTCGGAGATCGCACAGGGCGTCGGCGAGCAGCGGCTGCTCGCGCAGGTCAAGGCGTTGGGCTTCGGGCAGCCGAGCGGCATGAGCTTCCCGGGGGAGTCGCCCGGCCTGCTCGCCACGGCCGCGCAGTGGGAGCCGACCGACTACGTGTCCCTGCCCATCGGCCAGGTGGACGCCGTCAGCGCCCTGCAGGTCCTCGATGCCTACAACACGGTGGCCAACGGGGGCGTCTTCGTCGCCCCCAAGCTCGTGCAGGCGACCGTCAGCCCGTCGGGCGCCCTGACCCCGACCGCACCCTCCGCCACGCACACCGCGATCTCGCCCTCGGTCGACGGCGAGCTCACGAACATGCTCGAGCAGGTGGTGAACACCGGCACCGGCACCAGCGCCGCCGTGCCCGGGTACACGGTGGCCGGCAAGACCGGGACGTCGCAGATCCCGACGCAGGGCCACGACTCCTACGTCCCCGGCGCCTACATGGCCTCGTTCGTCGGCTTCGCGCCGGCCGCCAACCCGACCCTCTCCATGATCGTCGTCCTGGACCGGCCCACCCCGATCTTCGGCGGCACCGTGGCCGCGCCCGTGTTCTCCCAGATCATGAGCTATGCCCTGCACCGCTACGACATCCCGACCACCCCCGGCGCACAGACGCCCGGCACCACGCCGGGCTCGACCCCCGTCTCGGCGACCGACCAGGCCCAGGACATCACGTGAGCCTGCTCCACACCCCCGTTGGAGGTGGGACGCAGGGGTGTCCGGGGCATGCAACGCTGTCGGGTCGACCATGCGAACCGTGCCCATGAACCTCCTCTTCGACGACATCGAGGTGATCGAGTCGGTCGGGGATCCCTCCGTCGTCGACGTGGGGGGCATCACCCACGACAGCCGCAGGGTCGTCCCGGGGGACCTCTTCTGCTGTGTCCCCGGTCAGGTCAGCGACGGGCACGTGCACGCCGCCGAGGCGGTGGAGCGCGGTGCCGTGGGCCTCCTCTGCGAGCACTTCATCCCCGAGCTCCTCGGCCGCGAGGTGGTGCAGACCCGGATCGCCCCCGGGACGATGCGCCCCGTCATGGCCAGGCTCGCCGCCTCCTTCTACGGGTTCCCGGCCCGCGACCTCCTGATGATCGGCGTGACCGGCACCAACGGCAAGACGACCGTGACGCAGCTGTTGGGCGACCTCCTCGGCGCCACCGGGCGGCCCACCAACGTGATGGGGACGCTCTCGGGGGCGCGGACGACGCCCGAGGCGACCGAGGTGCAGCGGGTCCTGGCCGGCGTGCGCGACCGGCAGAAGTCCGACGGCGCCCGGCACGCCGTGGCCATGGAGGTGTCGAGCCACGCGCTGGTGCAGGCGCGGGTCGAGGGCATCCACTTCGACGTGGCCGTCTTCACGAACCTCAGCCACGACCACCTCGACTACCACGGCACGATGGAGGACTACTTCGAGGCCAAGGCCGGCCTCTTCACCGCACGCCGCGCGCTGCGCGGGGTGGTCCACGCCGACGACGCCTGGGGCCGGCTCCTCCTCGAGCGCTCACGCATCCCGACCGTGGCGGTGCACCACTCCGATGCCACCGACGTCGTGCTGGCGCCGGGGCACACCGAGTTCACCTGGCGCGGCCAGCGGATCACGACGTCGCTCACCGGCGCCGTCAACGTCGACAACACGCTGCTGGCCGCCGAGGCGGCGCTGGCGCTCGGCGAGCGCAACCTCGGGCCCGAGGAGATCGCCCGGGCGCTCGCACACGTGGCCCCCGTGCCCGGGAGGCTGCAGGTCATCGCGCTGCCGTCCCCGTCCCCGTCCCTGCCCCTGTCCCTGCCCACCGCCCCCGACGCCGGCCCCGGGCCGCGGGCAGCGGGCGGCGAGGCGACTCCGGCCGGCCAGGATGCCCCCTTCACGGTGCTCGTCGACTACGCCCACACCCCGGCCGGGCTCGAGGTCGTGCTGGGGGAGGCGCGCTCCTTGGCGGGCAGCGGCCGCGTGCTGGTGGTCTTCGGCTGCGGCGGGAACCGGGACCGGGCCAAGCGTCCCCTCATGGGCGCCGTCGCCGAGCGCCTCAGCGACCTCGCGTTCGTCACGTCGGACAACCCGCGCCGACGAGGACCCGCTCGCCATCGTCGAAGAGGTGCTGGGAGGGATTCCCGGTGGGAGGGCCAACGACGGCGTCGTCGTCGAACCCGACCGCGGTGCGGCCATCCGCCGCGCGCTCGGCGAGGCGGCACCGGGGGACGTGGTCGTCCTGGCCGGGAAGGGCCACGAGACGTACCAGGAGATCGGCGGGGAGCGGCGTCCCTTCGACGACGCGGTCGAGGCGCGCCGGGCGCTGGCCGCTCGATACACGTCGCCCGGCCCGGGTGCCCGTGCCAGCAGCGTGACGGCGACCTCCATCGTCACGTGCGGCGGCCCGTACCCGGGGGTCTGACGCCGACGTGCTCGGACTGCTGGTCTCGGGGAGTGTCGCGCTGTGGATCGCCATCCTGGCCACCCCCTTTCTGATCCGTTACTTCCGCAGCCGTCAGATCGGCCAGCACATCAGGGAGGACGGCCCCGCCACGCACAGCGCCAAGGCCGGCACGCCGACCATGGGCGGCATCGCCATCGTGGGCTCGGTCGTCCTCGGGTACGCCATCGGGCACGTCGGCACCGAGATCCGCTTCTCCCGCACGGGCTACCTCGTCATCGGCGCCATCGTGGCCTTCGGGCTCATCGGCTACGTCGACGACTCCATCAAGGTGCGCCACCGCCGCAGCCTCGGTCTCAACAAGCGGGGGAAGGCGGCCGCGCAGCTCGCGTGCGCGCTCGCGTTCGCCGAGTTGGCGGTGCACTGGGCCCACGCTGCCGACGACGCTCTCCTTCACCCGCTCGGCCGCCCTCGGGGTCAACCTCGGCGAGGCCGTCTGGGTGCTCTTCGCCGTCCTGGTGATGGTCGGCGCGTCCAACGCGGTGAACATCACCGACGGCGTCGACGGGCTGGCGGCGGGAGCAGGGACGTTCTGTTTCGCCGTGCTCTCCATCATGGGGTACTGGATCTTCCGCCACGTGTCCATCTACCACGTCCTGCCGGCGTCGGCGATCGACCTCTCCCTGGTCTCGGTGGCCCTGGCGGGGGCGTGCATCGGGTTCCTGTGGTGGAACGCGGCACCGGCCAAGATCATCATGGGCGACACCGGCTCGCTGGCCATCGGCGCCGGGCTGGCGGCGATCTGCCTGCTCCTCAACCTCGACCTGCTGCTCCTCGTCATCGGGGGCCTCTTCGTCATGGAGACCCTGTCGGTGATCCTCCAGGTCATCAGCTTCCGTGTCTTCCACCGGCGCATCTTCCGCATGGCGCCCATCCACCATCACTTCGAGCTCGGCGGCTGGCCCGAGACCACGGTGATCGTCCGCTTCTGGATACTCGGGGGGCTCTTCTGCGCGCTCGGCCTCGGCATCTTCTACGGCGACTTCCTCACGGTGGCGAAGTTCACGTGACCCGTCACCTCCCGACCCCGCCGCGCCGCCACGCGCCGCAGACCCTCCGCCACTTCGGCGGCCCGGTGCGGGAGACTGGCGGCGTGCATCGGGTGTCGGACCGTGCAGAGGGGCGCGCCCGGGGGGAGTGGCGGCGGTGACGCCGGCCGTGACGACGAAAGGGGCTCGCCGGCCCGAGCGGGCGGCGCCGGCCGGGCTGACCGTGGGCGGGCGGCACGTGCCGATCTCGACCCTCTTGCTGGCCGACGTGGCGTTGCTCTGTGTGATCGGTCTCGTGATGGTCGGGACCGCGTCGTCGGTGGTCTCCATCGCCACCTACGGCACCCCCTGGGCGATCCTCATCCGCGAGGGCATGTGGATGGCGATCGGGGCCGTCGCGCTGGGCGTCGCGCGGCGCCTCGACTACCGGAGCCTGCGTCGCTTCAGCCCGCTGCTCCTGCTGGTGACGTTCGGCCTCCTCTTCGTGGTGCTGGTGCCGGGCCTCGGCGTGCACGCGATGGGCTCGAGCCGCTGGGTGGGCTTCGGGCAGTTCCGCCTGCAGCCCTCCGAGCTGATGAAGCTGGCGCTCACCCTCTTCGCCGCCGACTTCATCTCCCGCCGCCTCGATGAGGACGCCACCGACCGCCGCATCATCGGCCCGCTCCTCCTCGTGACGGGCTTCGCCTGCGTGCTCATCCTGGCCCAGCCCGACATGGGGACGGCGATGGTCCTCGGCGTCATCGCGCTGGCGCTCCTCTTCGTCTCCGGCGTCCGGCTCGGCCCCGTCATGAAGGTCATGGCCGCCCTGGTCGCCATCGCCCTGGTCGTGGCGGTCGCCTCGCCCTACCGCCGGGCCCGGCTGCTCTCCTTCATGGACCCCTCGGCCCACAGCTCGGGCTCGGGGTACCAGGTCATGCAGTCGCTCATCGGGCTGGGATCGGGCCACCTCTACGGCGCCGGTCTCGGCGGCGGGCAGGCGCAGTGGGGCTTCCTGCCCAACGCGCACACCGACTTCATCTTCTCGGTCATCGGCGAGGAGCTCGGCATCGCGGGCGCCGTCGTGGTGCTGGCGCTCCTCGGGGCCTTCCTCTGGCTCGGCGTCCGGGCCGCGACGCAGTCGGTGGACCGCTTCGGCGCGCTGCTCGCGCTCGGGTTGGTGGCGTGGGTGGGGGCGGAGACCGTCATCAACGTCGGCGCGGTGGTCGGTGTGCTGCCGGTCACAGGGATCCCGCTCCCGTTCATCTCGTTCGGCGGCTCGTCGCTGGTGATCACGATGGCCGCCGCGGGCGTGCTCATCAGCATCGCCCGCAGGGGCGAGGCGGCGAGCACGCTACGCGTGGCGGGTGCGGGCCCGCGTTCGGCGTCGGGGTCGAAGGCGCGCCCGGCGGGTCGGCCCCGGGGCGGGCACCGCGGGAGCGCCGCCTCGTCGGGCCGCCCCGTCCGGCCTCCGGCGCCGCCCGAGGTCGGTGACCGCCCGGCGCGGCACGGTGATCGCGGGCGGTGGGACGGGCGGTCACGTCGTTCCCTCGCTGCAGGTCGCCCGGGCGCTGGTGCGGCGGGGGCACGCGGCCGACTCCATCGAGCTCTACGGCTCGCGACGGGGCCACGAGGCCGCCACCTGGCCGACGCTCGAGTTCCCCTACACGCTCCTGCCGGGCCGCGGGCTCCGGCGCAGCGTGCGGCCGGCGGCCTGGTGGGCGAACGCCGGCGCCGTCGTGGGGCTCGCCTGGGCCTGCGCCCGCGCCCTGGGCTCGTTCGTGGCGCGCCGCCCACGGGTGGTCGTCATCGTGGGCGGGTACGCCAGCTTCCCGGCCGGCGTGGCGGCCGTGCTCACGAGGGTCCCGCTCGTCTCGGTGAACACCGACGCGGTGCCGGGCGCCGTCAACGGCCTGCTGGGCCGCTTCGCGGCGGCCAACGCGGTGGCGTTCGCCGGGACCGTCCTCCCGCGGGCCCACCTCACCGGCACGCCCGTGCGGCCCGAGCTCGCCACGCTCGACCGGTCGCCCGCGGAGCGGGCGCACGGCCGGGCCGCGCTGGGTCTCCCGCCCGACCGCCAGACCGTGGCGGCGGTCGGCGGGTCCCTGGGCGCGCTGCGGATCAACCGGGCGGCGGCGGAGCTCGCCGCGACCTGGGCCGACGACGATCGGCGTTCCCTCTACCACGTCACCGGACGGCGCGACTACGAGGCGTTCGCACCGGCGCCGGCACCGGCGCCGGTGCCGGGAGCCCGCACGACGGGGGGCACCGACGGGCTGAGCTACCACGTCGTCGCCTTCGAGGACCGCATGCCCGATCTGTACGCGGCGGCGGACGTGTGCGTGACCCGGGCCGGCGCCATGACGGTCGCCGAGCTGCTGGTGGCGGGGGTCCCGGCCATCCTCGTGCCGCTGCCGGGCGCTCCCCGTGACCACCAGACGCGCAACGCCGAGGCGCTGGTCGGCATGGGCGCGGCCGTGCACCTCCCGGACCCCGAGTGCACTGGACGGCGGCTCGCCGAGGAGCTCGATGCCCTGCTCGCCGACCCGGAGCGCCGGCGCGCCATGAGCGAGGCGGCCCGCGGGAACGCCCACCCCGACGCGGCCGAACGGATCGCCGAGCTGGTCGACGCCCATGCCCGCTGACGCCGGGAGCCCGCAGCCGCTCGGCCTCGCCGCGCCGCGGCGCGTCCACGTCGTGGGCATCGGGGGCGCCGGGATGAGCGCCATCGCGCTGGTGCTGCAGGCGATGGGCCACACGGTCTCGGGCTCGGACCTGAAGGACTCGCCGGTGGCCGAGCGCCTGCGCTCCCACGGCATCGCGGTGGCGGTGGGCCACCGGGCCGAGAACGTGGCCGGCGCCGACGCCGTGACGTACTCCCCGGCGGTGCCGCCGGAGAACGTCGAGCTGGTCCGGGCGGGGGCGGACGGCATCCTCGTCGTGCCGCGTTCCGAGATGCTGGCCGCCGTCTGTGCCACCCGGAGCTGCCTCGCCGTGGCCGGGACGCACGGCAAGACCACGACGGCCTCCATGCTGTCGCTGATCCTGGTGGAGGCGGGGCTGCGGCCCTCCTTCGTCATCGGGGCGGACGTCAACGAGATCGGCACCAACGCGGTGTGGGATGCGGGTGAGTGGCTCGTCGTGGAGGCGGACGAGAGCTACGGGACGTTCCGGGCGATCCGCCCCGACCTGGCCGTCCTGACCAACGTCGAGCCCGACCACCTCGACTTCTACGGGACCTTCGAGGAGCTGCGCGGCGCCTTCGACTCCTTCGTGGCGAGCGCCCGCCGGGGTGCGGTGGTGTGCTCGGACGACCGCGAGGCGGCGGCCATCGGCCGGGAGCACGGCGCCACGACCGTGGGGTCCGACCCGGGGTCGACGTACGCCATCGCCGACCTCGACCTGCAGCGCAGCTCGGTGTCGTTCCGCCTGCGCGGGCCCGACGCCGAGCTGGGCCCGCTGCACATGGGGATCCCCGGGCTGCACAACGCCCGCAACGCGGCGGTGGCCACGGTGGCGGCGCTCCAGGCCGGCGCGCCCTTCGAGGCGGCGCAGGCGGCGCTGGCCCGGTTCGCCGGCGTGACGCGTCGGTTCGAGTTCCGGGGCGAGGTGCACGGCGTCACCTTCGTCGACGACTACGCCCACCTGCCGACCGAGGTGCGCGCCGCGCTGGCCACCGCGAGGACCGGCGGCTGGTCCCGCGTCGTGGCGGTGTTCCAACCGCACCGGTTCTCGCGCACCGCCGCGCTCGCCACGGATTTCGGCACGGCGTTCCGCGACGCCGACGTGCTGGTGGTCACGGACGTCTACAGCGCGGGCGAGCGGCCGGTCCCGGGCGTCTCGGGCCGGCTGGTGGCCGACGCGGTGCGGGCACAGGACGCACGGCTGCCGGTGACCTACGCACCGGGCTGGGAGGAGCTGCGCCGCGCCGTCGGGTCGGCGCTCCGCCCCGGGGACCTCTGCCTCACCCTGGGCGCGGGCGACCTGACCTCGCTGCCCGACGAGTTGCTCGACTCGCCCACATGGTGACGCCGCCTTCCGAGCTGCTCGCCCTGGCCCGCGTGCTGGGGGGGCGGGCGGCGCCGGCGAAGCCGCTCGGGCCCTTGACCACCTACGGCGTGGGCGGTCCCGCCGCCCTCTACGTCGAGGTGGAGACCGAGGCGGACCTCGCGGCCGTGCGGGCGGCGCTGCACGAGGTCACCTCGGGCGGCACGGCGATCCCCCTCTTCGTCATCGGGCGCGGCTCCAACCTCTTGGTGTCCGACGCCGGCTTCGCGGGGGTCGTGCTGCATCTCGGTGCGGGCTTCGCCGGCCTGGAGCTGCCGGCGGCCGACGGCGCGCCCGAGGTGCGGGCCGGCGCCGCGCTGGCGCTCCCGGTGCTGGCCCGCCGGGTGGCCGACGCGGGATGGTCGGGCCTGTCGTGGGCCGTCGGCGTGCCGGGGTCGGTCGGCGGGGCGGTGCGCATGAACGCGGGGGGCCACGGCTCGGACATGGCGGCCTGCCTCGTGCGCTACCGCTGGGTCGACCTCCTCGACGGGTCCGGCGGCACCGACGACGTGGGCCACCTGGCCTACGGCTACCGGACGTCGTCGGTGACGCCGACGCGGCTCGTGCTGGAGGCGACGTTCCGGGTGGCGGCGGGGTCGGTCGAGGCCGAGCAGGAGGAGGTCTCGGCCATCGTGCGCTGGCGACGGGAGCACCAGCCGGGCGGTTCGAACGCCGGCTCGGTCTTCACCAATCCGGAGGGCGACTCGGCGGGGCGCCTGGTCGAGTCGGCCGGCCTGAAGGGGTTCCGGCTCGGCTCGGCCCACGTGTCGGAGAAGCACGCCAACTTCATCCAGGCGGACCGGGGAGGGAGTGCCGACGACGTGCGCGTGCTGATGGAGCACGTGCGCGCCGTCGTGGCCGAGCGCTGCGGCGTGACGCTGCGCACGGAGGTCCGCCTGCTCGGATTCGCGGAAGGGGAGACTGGTACCGTGCGGGCGAGCGACGACCGGCAGGGCGGCAGCGGGCGCGAGGGCGCCGCGCCCGGGGCGCAGCCATGACGGAGGCCGGCGTGAAGGAGCCGAGGGCCCGCCGGCGGCGTGGTGGGGGTCCTCGCGGCGGCGGGGGGCGTGGCTGGGACTGGCCCTGGGCGCGTGGCCGGGGCGCCCACGGCGCCAAAGGCGCCGGCGCCGGCGCCGGCCGTGGTGGGAGTCGTTCCAGTCGTTGGAGTCGGCCGAACCGTTCGAGCCGGCCGAGCCGGAAGCGCCGTGCCGCCGGCATCGATCCCCGCATCTCCGCCCGGCGGACGGCGGTCGTCCGGGAGCAGGGGCGCCGCCGCCTCCGCGTGGTCGCCATCGGGCTCGCAGGAACGGCCGTCCTCGTCGGGGGCTGGTTCCTGCTGCACTCGCCGCTCCTCGCGGCCCGCTCGGTGACCGTGACGGGCGCCGTGCACGAGTCGGCGGCGCAGGTCGTCGCCCAGGCCGGGTTGGCCGACCGCCCGCCGCTGCTCGACGTCGACACCGGCGCGGCGGCCACGTCGATCGAGCGCCTGCCCTGGGTACGGACCGCCACGGTGCAGGTCTCGTGGCCCGACGGCGTGCACATCGCCGTGACCGAGGAGATCCCGCGGTTCGTCGTGAGCGAGCCGGGCGGACGGTGGGCGTCCCTGAGCGCGGACGGCAGGGTCCTGAGCATCGCGGCCGCCCGGCCACCTGGGCTCCTGCTGCTCTCGGTGCCCCAGCCCCCCGGGGCGCTCGGCAGCGAGGTCTCCGCCCGGGACGAACCGGGGCTCCGGGTGGCGTCGACGCTGCCCGCCTCCTTCGCCGCGCAGGTCACGGGCGTCACGGTGGAGCCTGCGGGCTGGGTGCAGCTGGCGATGACGACGCCCATCGCGGTGGACATCGGGACGGCGACTCAGCTCACGGCCAAGTACGAGGACGTGTCGTCGATCCTGGCGGGAGCGACCCTGCACAACGGGGACGTGATCGACGTCAGCGTCCCCGACGCACCGACCGTGTCGGTGGGGTGACGCAGGGTGACGTAGGATGCTTGACCTGCCTGAACACCCCCCCGTATGGTGGGACCACGTTGCCGCACTGTGAACATCAACCTTCCCCAAAGGTTCAGGGATTGCTTGCTGGGCGTACGTCCCCGGTGACGGCGGGCGGAATGTGGCAGTGTGCAACCGGTCGGCGATCGACCCGAGGACGAGGGAGTTCATGACGACCGTGCCTTCCCAGGGCAACTACCTGGCAGTCATCAAGGTGGTCGGCGTCGGGGGCGGGGGCGTCAACGCCATCAACCGGATGATCGACTCGGGCCTGCGCAACGTCGAGTTCATCGCCGCCAACACCGATGCCCAGGCCCTGCTGATGAGCGACGCCGACCTGAAGCTGGACCTCGGGCGCCAGCTCACCCGGGGCCTCGGCGCCGGCAGCGATCCCGAGGTGGGGCGGCTCGCCGCCGAGGAGCACCGCCCCGAGATCGAGGAGGCGCTGCAGGGTGCCGACATGGTGTTCATCACCGCCGGCAAGGGCGGCGGCACCGGCACCGGAGCCTCGCCCGTGGTGGCCGAGATCTCCAAGGGCCTCGGCGCGCTGACCATCGGCGTGGTGACCCGCCCCTTCACGTTCGAGGGCCGGCGCCGCGCCATGCAGGCCGAGAAGGGGATCCAGCTCCTCAAGGAGAAGGTCGACACGCTCATCGTCATCCCCAACGACCGGCTGCTCACCGTGTCCAACGACAAGACGAGCATGGTGAACGCGTTCAAGATGGCCGACGAGGTCCTGCTCCAGGGCGTGCGCGGCATCACCGATCTCATCACCGTGCCGGGCCTCATCAACACCGACTTCGCCGACGTGAAGATGGTCATGACGAACGCCGGCACGGCCATCATGGGGATCGGCTCGTCCATCGGCGAGGGCCGGGCGGCCAACGCGGCACGGGCGGCCATCACCTCGCCGCTGCTCGAGGCGTCGATCGAAGGCGCCCGCGGCATGGTCCTCAACATCGCCGGGGGCTCGGACCTCGGGCTCTTCGAGGTCAACGAGGCGGCCGAGATCATCCACGCCGTCGCGCACCCCGACGCCAACATCATCTTCGGCGCCGTCATCGACGACAACATGGGTGACGAGGTCCGCGTGACGGTGATCGCCGCCGGGTTCGAGCGCTGGGAGGAGGGCGCCGGCGGGTCCAAGTCCGCCGATCTGGCCTCGTCGATCTTCGCCACGCCCGAGCCGGTGGACATCTTCGCCGACGCCACCGGGTCGGAGGAGGACCTCGACCTGGGCGACGACGATTTCGACGTCCCCTCCTTCCTCCGCTAGCAGCGAGGTCGCAGGGAGACTGTCGGCCGTCCGGTCGCGCATCGAGCGCGCCGGGGGCGACCCCGTCCGGGTCCGGGTCGTGGGCGTCACCAAGGGCTTCGGTCCCGACGCGGCGCGCGCGGCGTACGACGCCGGGCTGCGCGACCTGGGCGAGAATTACGCGGCGGAGCTCGTGGCGAAGGCCGCGGCGTCCGACGACGACGTGGTGTGGCACTTCCTCGGCGCGGTGCAACGCAACAAGGTGGCCCTGCTCGCGCCCCTCGTCGGACTGTGGCAGAGCGTGGCCCGCGTGGCCGAGGGCGCCCGGATCGCCCGCTTCGCGCCCGGGGCCAGGGTGCTGGTGCAGGTCGACGCGACCGGGCTCCCGGGGCGCAACGGCTGCCCGCCCGGAGAGGTGGGCGACGTCGTGGCGCGGCTGGCCGATCTGGGGCTGGACGTCAGGGGTCTCATGACGGTGGCGGCGCCGGGTCCGGCCGCCGCGAGGGCGGCCTTCGGGGCGGTGGGGCGGCTGGCCGACCGGTTGGGCCTGGAGGAGCGGTCGATGGGCATGACCGACGACCTCGAGGCCGCGGTCGCCGCCGGCACGACGATGGTCCGGGTGGGCCGGGCCCTCTTCGGGGAGCGCCCGTCGCCCGGGGCCGGCTGAGGGGTAACCTCGGGTCGAGACCGATGAGCCTCACCGGGATCCTGACGGCGCGGCGGCGGCCCCCGGCCCTGCGTACGGACCTGCCGGGGTTGCCGAGCAGGCACTACGCTGTGGGTCGACAGGAGAAGGCATGTCACCCTCGTTCATGAAGAAGACCATGGTGTATCTCGGCCTGCTCGACGACGAGTACGACGAGTACGACGACCTGGAGGACCGGGCGCCGCGCGGGTTCTCGGCCGCCACGCGGGTGGAGCCCCGGGCCCAGGACTACGACCAGCCCGAGGAGTACAGCGGCGGCATGAGCAGGGTCCGCACGATCCCCCGCGAGTCGGCCGTGCCGAGCAACCAGACCCGGCCGGCGCCGAACAACGTCGCCCCCCGCCCGACCGCCGTGCGGGCCGTGCCGGTCGACCCCTCCATCAGCCCCTCCGCGGCGGCGCCTTCCTCGGCCCGGGTGCACGTGGTGGCGCCCTCGAGGTTCGGAGACGCCAAGGAGATCGCCGACCGCCTCAAGGACAACCGACCGGTGATCGTGAACCTGCAGATGGCCGAGCGCGACCTGCAGCGGCGCATGATCGACTTCTGCAGCGGGGTCACCTACGCCCTCAGCGGCGAGATGGAGAAAGTGGCCGACCAGGTGTTCCTGCTGGCCCCGACGAACGTGAAGGTCTCTGACGAGGAGCGGCAGCGCCTGGTGGAGCGCGGCTTCGGCCGCGACTAGACCCACTACCCTCCCTAGCTGGTGAGCGTCTTCCGCATCCTCGCGTGGCTGATCGAGGCCTACATCTGGTTCATCATGTTCCCCTACGCCATCCTGAGCTGGTTCCGGATCCAGCCGGGCACGACGCTGGCCCGGATCCAGTACTTCCTCTACCAGGCGACCGAGCCCGTCCTCCGCCCGGTCCGCCGGATCATCCGCCCCATGGGGGGCCTCGACTTCTCGTTCCTGGTGGTGATCCTGGTGGCCCAATTCGTGCTGATCCCGGTGTTGCTGTCCTGAGCGGCTCGCCCCGCAGCGTCAAAAGTGGAATCCCAGGAGGGGATGGTTAGACTCGTCCCCCATGGACAATTCCCAAGCTCCCGCATCGATTCTCGACACGCTGCGCACGGTCGAGTTCCGCCTCGGTCTGAAGGGCTACAACGTCGACGAGGTCGATGAGTACCTCGACAAGGCGGCCCAGGAGGCGGAGGCCCTCCAGGAGCACGTCCGGCAGCTGAACGAGCGGCTGCGCCAGGCCAGCGAGCGGATCGCGCAGCTCGAGCGCGAGAAGCGGGCCGCCCCGGCGGTGGCCGACGCCGAGGACACCGCGGCGGCGGTCGCGTCGGCGGAGGCGGCGGCGCTCTCCGACGAGACGCTGCAGCGCACCCTGCTCCTCGCCCAGAAGTTCGTCGACCAGACAAAGCGCGAGAGCGAGGCCGAGGCGGCCGCGGTGATCGCCCAGGCGGAGGAGACGGCGCGTGCCGCGATCACGGCCGCCGAGGCCACTGCGGCGCAGCTGCAGGCGGAGACGCACCAGAAGCTGCGCGAAGAGGTGACGCGGCTGGAGGCCACCCGCACGGAGCTGGCGACCGACGTCGAGAGCATGGCGCGCCACCTCGAATCGGAGCGCAACCGGCTCCGCGGCGCGCTCTCCGAGATCCTCAAGTGGGTGGACGAGAACGTGCAGCCGGCGAACTCGCTCATGGGCGTCAAGCCGAGGTCGGGCCCGGCGGCCCGGCCCGGCGGCGAGGTGCCCTTCGACGCCGACGCCGACACCGACGCCGACACCGACACCGACACCGACACCGACGTCGACGCAGGGCCGCCGACACTGAACCTCCAGAGCGCCTCCGGCGCCGCCGTGACGGGGGCACCCCGCACGGTCTGACCGCCGCGGTTCCGCGGGCGACGGTGGTGTTGCCCGTGCCTGTGCGGTCCGGGTATCGTCACCCGCTCCCCGGACGAGGTCGTCGTCAGGGTAACCGGCCGCTGCGCGCGGTCCGAAGGAGGAACGATGACCCCAGCGAGCAAGGGTGCCCAGGTCAAGAGGGTGCCCGCGTCACGCACGTCTCGTTCGGCCTCCACGGCCCCGTCACGGTCCGGGAACAAAAAATCGGCCGCAAAGGTTGCTGCAACAACCGCAAGACGTCCCGCTCTCCCCAAGAAGAAGGCAGTGACCGTTGTGAAGAAGGCAGCCACGGCGACCAAGAAGGTCGCCACTCCAGCCAAGAAGCCGGCTTCGGCCGCGAAGAAGCCTGCGGCGAAGAAGGCGGCGCCCGCCAAGAAGGCCGCGTCCGCACCGCGTAAGTCCGCGCCGGCGCCGACCGCGAAGAAGGCGGCGGCGGCGAAGAAGGGAACGTCGGCCGGGCCGGCGGCCGCGACCAAGAAGACCGCGGCCAAGGCGGCGACGAAGACGGCGCCCAAGAAGGGCGGCGCGTCCGGTGCGGGTGCCGCGCCGGCCCCCGCCGCCGCAGAGCTCCGGACGAGCTTCACGCCGAAGCCGAAGCCGCCGGCCCCGGTGAGGCCGAAGACGGGTCCCTACGCCAAGGACGCAAAATTCCTGGATGAGGTGCGCGAGCTCCTCGTGGCCGACCGTGCCGTCTACCAGGAGCAGGCGACGTCGTTGCGGGCTGAGGCGGACTCGCTCGCGTTGGAACGCGAGCCGGGTGACGTGCAGTTCGACGAGGAGTCCGGTGAGGGGGGCACGGTGACGGTCGACCGCGAGCGGAACCTCGCGCTCTCGGGACAGGCGACGCTCGCCGTGGAGGAGATCGACGACGCGCTGCGCCGGATCGACGACAAGACGTACGGCTACTGCGAGCGGTGCTTCCAGCCGATCCCCAAGCCGCGTCTGCGGGCGCTTCCGTACGCGCGTCTCTGCGTCGCCTGCAAGAGCGGGGGACTGTCGCGGCGCTGACCCGACCGGGGGTGCTGGCGTTCGCCATCGCCGTTGTCGTGGCGGTGGCGGATCGGGTGACCACGACGGTCGCCCTCGACCACCTCCACGAGGTGCGCCACCTCTGGGGGCCTCTGGGGCTCGCCCTGACCTTCAACTCCGGGTTCGCCTTCAGCCTCTTCAGCGGCCGGGCGGTGGCGGTCACCGTCCTGCTCTGCATCGGCGTCGTGGTGTTGGCCTTCGTCGTGGCCCAGGTCAAGACGGTGCCCCTCGCCATCGGCGCGGGGTTGGTGCTCGGTGGCGCCATCGGCAACCTGAGCGAGCGCATCGTCGGCGGGCACGGCGGCCAGGTGCCCGACTTCATCACGCTCGACTACTGGCCCACCTTCAACCTGGCCGATGCGTGCGTGACCGTCGGCGTCGTGATCGTGGTGGCGACGCTGTTGTTCGGGAGCCGGACCCGGGTGCACGAGGGGAGCAGCGCATGACCGCCGGCGGCGGTGCCGACGCCGGTACCGGTGACCGAGAGGCTCCTCGCCTCGTGGCGGGGGAGACGATCTCGACCGAGGTGCCCGCCCTCCTGGCGGGGGTGCGGGTGGATCGCGGCGTGTCCATGGTGGCCAACGTCTCCAGGGGGGCGGCAGCGGAGCTGATCCGGGCCGGCCGGGTGCTCGTCGACGGTGTGCCCGTGTCGGTCGGGCGCACCGTGCTCCGGGAGGGCGCCACCATGACGGTGCTGCTGCCCGAGGCCACGGAGGAGGGTGTGGCGGCCGAGCCCGGCGTCCGCTTCGAGGTCGTCCACGCGGACCCGGCGGTGGCCGTGGTCGACAAGCCGGCCGGGCTGGTGGTGCATCCCGGGGCGGGCAACGACGAAGGGACCCTGGTGGGGGGACTGTTGGCCCGCTTTCCCGACCTCGCCGAACTGGTGGTGGCCGGCGTGTGCGCTCCGGATCGGCCCGGGATCGTGCACCGGCTCGACAAGGGGACCTCGGGACTGCTTGCCGTGGCCCGGACGGCGGATGCCTACCGTGCGCTGGTCGACCAACTGGCCACGAGGACGATGGAGCGCCGCTACGTGGCACTCGTCGCCGGATTGGTCGAAGAGGACCGGGGCGTGGTCGAGGCGCCGATCGGCCGCTCGGCGCGGACGCCCACCAAGATGGCGGTGACGGCAGCGGGGAGACCCGCCCGGACGGGCTACACCGTGCTCGAGCGTCGCGGCGGAGAGGCGTCGACGACGCTGCTCGAGCTCGCCCTCCACAGCGGCCGGACCCACCAGATCCGTGTCCACATGGCGGCCATCGGGCACCCGGTCGTGGGTGATGCCCGCTACGGGGTCGCCGACAGGCGCCTCGGTCCGGGGCGCTTCTTCCTGCACGCCGGCAAGCTCGCCTTCGTGCACCCCGTCACGGCGGCGCGCCTGGAGTTCGAGTCGCCGCTCCCCGACGATCTCAGGGCCTACCTGGACGAGTCGTAGCGCCCTGCGCGACGTGGGCCGTCGGTCGGGCACGCAGCCCTGCGCGTGAGCGTCAGGCGGCTTCGTGCACCCCGAGCACGTCGGCGTCGAAGGAGAGTGCGGCCAGCGCCTCCTCCTCGGCCCGGCGCACCCTGCGGACGCCCACACCGAGCCGCTCCGCCGTCGACTGCAACGACGCGGGGGAGTCGCCGTCGAAGCCGAAGCGCAGCCGGAGCACGTCGCGCTGGAGGCCGGGCAACCGCTCGACCGCCTCGCGGACCCGGTCGTAGACCATGGTCTCCTCGACGTCTGCCGCAAAATCGCTCTCGTCCGGTGCCACGAGCTCGCCCAGCGTGGTGGAGGACTCGAGCGCCGCCGGCTGGTCGAGTGACGCCGTCACCCTTGCGACGTCCTCGAGCGTCTCCCGCTCTGCGGCGGTCATGCCGGTCGCCTCGTCGAGCTCGCTCTCGGTCGGAGCGCGGCCCAGGGTGCTGGCCAGCTCCGACTTGGTCAGCTCGAGGCGCTGGATCTGCTCTCCGACCTCGAGAGGGATGCGAATCGTTCGGCCGTGCTGCTGCACGGCCCGCTGGAGGGCCTGGCGGATCCACCACGTGGCGTAGGTCGAGAAGCGGAAGCCCCGCTCCCAGTCGAACTTGTCCACGGCGCGCATCAGGCCGAAGGTGCCCTCCTGCACGAGGTCCGCCATGTCCACACCCCTGTCCTGGTACCGGCGCGCCCAGTGCACCACGAGCCGCAGGTTGGCGGCGACCATCTGCTTGCGCGCGGCGTCGTCGCCGGCCACGACGCGTTTGGCCAATTCGACCTGCTGCTCATGGTCGGGCATAGGGAACTGGTCGAGGTCACGCAGCATCAACCCCAACGTGTCCGACGTGCTCACCGCGCTCTTCATCTTCGCTCCAGACGCTCTTCGCTCACTCTCAGTCGTACGTACCCGGACGTTTCCGGGATGAACCTGATCGGTACAACAGACCTCCGTGGCGGATCATTCCATAGGGGTGTTCTGGCCGAGTTGCGCCCGCGGACGGCCCGTGGTGTTCTACGGCCCATGCCCGGCCGGATGGTGCTCGTCAGGCACGGCGCCACCGAGTGGTCCCGCAATGGTCAACACACGGGGCGTACCGATATTCCCCTCCTGGAGGAGGGGCGTGAGCAAGCCAAAAGGGCAGGTCAGATCCTGCGTGAGCACGGTTTCTCCTCGTTCGGGCTCGTCCTCGCGAGCCCGCTCCGCCGTGCCGCCGAGACGTGCGCGCTGGCCGGCTTCGAGGCGGAGATCGACCCCGACCTGATGGAGTGGGACTACGGCGAGTACGAAGGGATGACGGGGAAGGAGATCCGGCAGCAGCGCCCCGGGTGGACGCTGTGGGACGACGGGGTCCCCGGAGGCGAGCGGATTTCCGACGTGGGGCGCCGCGCCGACCGGGTGATAGGGCGGGCCCGCAGAAGCGACGGCGACACCCTCTGCGTCGCGCACGGCCACCTGCTCCGGATCCTGGCCGCCCGGTGGGTCGGGTTGCCTCCGGTGGCCGGGCGACTCCTGATCCTTCGGGCCGGCGGGATGTGTGTGCTCGGCTGGGAGCTGGAGTTCCCCGCCATCGAGGTGTGGAACCGAGGCCCGACCTCCTGAGTCCCGTCGCCTCGAGCGGCCCCGGCGCCCGAGGCAGGCGAGGCCGAGGCCCGCCGGCGGCCGGGCTCTACACGGGTGCCGTCACGTTTCCCCGGGCCCGGTCGACCATGTCGGCGAGGCTGTAGGACTGCAGGTGGGTCCGGATGGTCTCGCCCACGTCGGCCCAGACGGCCAACAGGACACACTGCCCCTCGTGATCGCAGGCACCGTTGGCATGGGGCTCGCCGAAGTCGCCGGCGGCGATCGGGCCGTCGACCGCCGAGACGATCTGGGCCAGGGAGATCTCCTCCGGGGGACGGGCCAGCACGTAGCCGCCGCCCACGCCCCTCTTCGAGCGGACCAGGCCGGCTCCCTTGAGGGCGAGCAGGATCTGCTCGAGATAGGGCTGAGGCAGGCCGGTGCGCTCGGCGATGTCCCGGACCGAGGTCGGCGTCTCGGCGCCGTGGAGGGCCAGCGAGAGGAGTGCCCGGCTGGCGTAATCACCCCGTGTGGAAACCCTCACAGGAACGGATGCTACCGGCCCCCACATGGGTGGAGGGGGTGCCCGGGTCGTAGGGTGTCCCTCCGTGAACAACCGAGCGGCGGGCCCCGCACTGGCCACCGAGCCCAGGAGCAGGACGGTCGCGGCGCGACAGCCGGAGCCCCTCGTGCCCGATTGGCAGGGGCCGAGCATCCATCGCGTCGTGCCGACCCTCCTCGGGCAGTTGGCCGAACCCGGCCGGGCCGAGCTGCCACCGTGGTTCCCCGCCGCGGTTGGCGGGGCGACCCAGATCGTGCTCCTCGTCATCGACGGCCTGGGAGCGGAGCAGTTGCGGGAGCGCCGCGTGCTGGCCCCCGTCCTGTCGGAGGGCGAGGGCACGTCCATCACCTCGGTCGCCCCGAGCACGACCGCCTGTGCCCTCACGACGCTGGTCACGGGCAGGGTGCCCGCCGAGCACGGAGTCGTGGGCTACCGCGTCGCCCTCGACGGCGAGGTCATGAACATCCTGCAGTGGTCGGTGCGCGGCGTCGACGCCCGCACACGTGTCCCGGCCCGCGAGTTTCAACCCTGCGCTACGTTCCCGGGCGCGATCGGGCGCGTGCCCGTGGTCACCCGCCACGACTACGGGCCCACGGGCTTCACCGCCGCGCACCTCGGTGACGTCGACCTGCACCGTTGGCACACCCCGGCCGGGCTCGTCACGGCGGTGCGCGAGCTGGCGGCCGCCGGCGCCCCGTTCGTGTACGCCTACTACGAGGGCATCGACAAGGTGGCCCACGCCGAGGGTCTGGGTCCCTACTACGACGACGAGCTGCGCGCCGCCGACCGCCTCGTCGGCGACGTGCTCGAGGTGCTGCCGCCGGGTGCGGTGCTGGTGGTCACGGCCGACCACGGCCAGGTCGAGGTCGGCGGCTCCGTCGAGGTGTTCGGTCCCGAGATCATGCGGGGCGTGAACCTGATCAGCGGCGAGGGGCGCTTTCGCTGGCTGCACGTCCGCCCGGGTGCCGGCGCGGACGTCACCGAGACGGCGACGGCGCTGCACGGCGACGTGGCATGGGTGCGGACCAGGGAGCAGATCATCGAGGATGGGTGGCTCGGGGGCGTGCCCTCCCCAGCGGTGGCGGCGCGCCTGGGGGACGTCGCCCTCGTGCCCTTCGCCCCCACCGCGTTCCTCGACCCGGCCGACACGGGTGAGCTCCGCCTGAAGGCACGGCACGGGTCGCTGACCGCCGACGAGATGCTGATCCCCCTGCTCGGCTGGCGTATCTCGTGACGGGCGCCGCTGCCGGCCCGCCGATGGCAACATTGGGCCGCGGACGCGACACCGAATGCCGCGCGTGAGCAAGGATCCGACGGGTGGAGAAGAGACCATGACTGACGCGACCAGCGACGACACCGCCGACGCCACCGCCGACGCAACCGCCAACGCCGAAACCGACGCGAGAGCCGCCGACGCCTCCCTCGACGGGTCGGGTGCCATCGCGCCCGACGAGGTCCTCGCCGGCGCCCCGGGGGGGCAGGACGACGCCGAGAGCCGGACCGAGTCGGTCAACGAACCCGCCAAGGTGCTCCGCATCGGGTCGATGGTGAAGACGCTCCTCGACGAGGTGCGGGCGGCGCCGCTCGACGAGAAGAGCCGGGTGCGACTGCGGGAGATCTACGAGCAGTCGATCCGCGACCTGACCGAAGGGCTGTCCCCGGACCTGGTGGCCGAGCTCGAGCGGATGGCGCCGCCCTTCGACGTCGAAGCGCCGAGCGAGGCCGAGCTGCGCATCGCCCAGGCCCAGCTGGTCGGGTGGCTCGAGGGCCTCTTCCACGGGATCCAGGCCACGCTCATGTCCCAGCAGATGGCGGCGCGCGCCCAGCTCGAGGAGATGCGCCAACGGGGCCTGCCCTCGGCGGGCGAGACCGGACGGACCGGGGCCTACCTGTGAGCGCGCCGGGCCGGAGCCGGTGAACCGGGCCGAAGAGGGGTGACGCCCGATCCCGAGGCAACGGAAGAGAGCCGGCCCGGGGCGGCCCGGCCCCCGTCGTTCCCCGGCAACGCGCCGCCACCGCCACCGCCACCGCCATCACCGTCGTCCGGACCGGCTCCGACCGCTCCGTCGGGCCCACCCGCCTTCCCGGCCCAGACGCGGGTCGGCGACGCGGCGTCCGAGACGTTCGACCTCTCGGGAGCGCCCTACGCCTCCTGGGGCGTCAGGGTCGGGGGCTACCTCATCGATGCGGTGATCTTCTTGGTCGTGCTCGTGGTGTTCGTGGCGCTGTTCCGGCACACGCGTGCTCTCGATGTGCACCTGATGGCGCGGCGGGGCGCACGGCGGCGCACGTTCTCGTCCGTGCCGTTCCTCCTCACGGGCGCCTGTTACATCGCCTACGGGACGTTGCTCTGCGGGTCGGCCGGGGGCCAGACGCTGGGCATGATGGCGGTCGGCGTGCGGGCGGTCCGCGACGAGTCCCTCGAGGTGCTGGGGTACGGGAGGGCATTCGGCCGGGCCCTGTTCGAAGGCGTGCTCCGACTGATCAACCTCATCTTCTTCCTGCTCGGCCTGGTCTGGGTCCTCGACATGCTGTTCCCGCTGTGGGACGAGAAGCGCCAGACGCTGCATGACAAGGTGGCCGGATCGGTGGTCCTCCGGACCCGTCCGGCGGGCTAGATTGCTGAGTCCGGGAGGAATCACACCGGTGTAAGTTTGACGTGGCGAAAGGAGGGCCGGTGTCGGAGCGGTCGTTTACGCATCTGCACACCCACACCGAGTTCTCGATGCTCGACGGCGCCGCCCGGGTGGGGGATCTCGTCGCCGCGGCGGCCGCGGACGGGCAGCCCGCGCTCGGCATCACGGACCACGGGAACATGTACGGCGTCCTCGACTTCTACAAGGCGTGCCGCGACCAGGGCATCGTCCCGATCATCGGCACCGAGTCGTACATGGCGGCCGAGTCCCGCCACGAGCGCCCGGTGCGCCGGGGCAGGGTCGACGACACCGGCGGCGACGTCGACGGAGGGCAGAAGCTCTACTACCACCTGACCCTCCTCGCCGAGACGGTCGAGGGCTACCGCAACCTGATGCAGCTCTCGTCGGCCGCCTACCTCGAGGGGTACTACTACAAGCCCCGGGTGGACTGGGAGCTCCTGGAGCGCCACCACACCGGACTGATCGCCACCACCGGCTGCCTGGGCGGGGTGGTCCTCCAGGCACTGCTGTCCGGCGACGTGGCGGAGGCCGAGCGGCGGGCCGCTCGGCTCCAGGACATCTTCGGACGCGACAACCTGTTCGTCGAGCTGCAGGACCACGGGATCGCGGACCAGCACCGGACCAACCCACAGCTCATCGAGATCGCCCGCCGGCTGGAGGCCCCGCTGCTGGCGACCAACGACAGCCATTACACCCACCGCGAGGACGCCGTGGCCCACGACGCTCTCCTGTGCGTGCAGACCGGCGCCCTGCTCTCGGACACCAACCGGTTCAAATTCGAGGGCACCGAGCACTATCTCAAGACGGCGGGGGAGATGCGCCACCTCTTCCGCGACGTCCCGGAGGCATGCGACAACACCTTGCTCATCGCCGAGCGGGCCGACGTCCAGATCGAGCTCGGGAAGCCGAGCCTGCCCGAGTTCCCGGTGCCCGACGGGTTCACCGGCGACACCTACGAGGAGCGGGCGCTCGCCTACCTGCGCGATCTCACGCTGGAGGGGGCGCGGCAGCGGTACGGCTCGCCCGTCCCCGCCGAGGTGACGGAGCGGCTCGACTACGAGCTCGGGGTCATCGGCAACATGGGCTTCGCGGCCTACTTCCTCGTCGTGTGGGACCTGATCCGCTTCGCCCGGGAGTCCGGCATCCGGGTGGGCCCGGGCCGGGGCTCGGCCGCCGGTTGTTGCGTCGCCTACTGCCTGCGCATCGTGGACCTCGACCCGATCCGCTACGACCTCCTCTTCGAGCGCTTCCTCAACCCCGGGCGCAAGCAGATGCCCGACATCGACATGGACTTCGACGAGCGCTACCGCGCCGACGTGATGCGCTACGCCGCGGAGAAGTACGGCAACGACCGGGTGGCGCAGGTCATCACGTTCTCGACGATCAAGGCGCGGGCCGCCGTGCGCGACGCCGCCCGGGTGCTCGGCAAGCCCTACATCGTCGGTGACCGCATCGCGAAGGCCATGCCGCCGCTGATCATGGGCCGCGACACCCCGCTGCGGGCCTGCCTGGTCAAGACCGAGGGGTTCGAGGACGGGTATTCCTCGGCCGGCGAGCTGCGGACGATGCACGAGACGGACCCCGACGCCAAAGAGGTCATCGACGTGGCGCTGGGCCTCGAAGGCCTGCGCCGCCAGGACGGGATCCACGCCGCCGCCGTCGTGATCTCACGCGATCCGCTCACCGAGTACCTGCCGATCCAGCGCAAGCCCGACGCCGGGGGGGACCCCGAGGACGCGCCGATCGTCACCCAGTACGAAATGCACGGGGTGGAGGAGCTCGGGCTGCTCAAGATGGACTTCTTGGGCCTGCGGAACCTCTCGGTGATCGAGCGGACGCTCGACCTGATCGAGGCGGCCACGGGCGAGCGGATCGACATCGACGACGTGGACCTCGCCGACGAGCCGACGCTGGCGATGTTGCGGCGAGCCGAGTCGGTCGGCGTGTTCCAGCTCGAGGGTGGCGCCATGCGCCAGACGCTGCGCGCGCTCGCGCCGACCAGCTTCGACGACGTGGCGGCCCTGGTCGCTCTCTACCGTCCCGGGCCGATGGCGGCGAACATGCACCGGGACTACCCCGAGCTGAAGAACGGACGGAAGAAGCTCACCTACCTGCACCCCGACATCGAGCCCATCCTCAAGGACACCTACGGGCTCATGCTGTACCAGGAGTCCGTGATGCGGGTGGCCCAGAAGTTCGCCGGGTACTCGCTCGAGGAGGCCGACAACCTCCGCAAGGCATGCGGGAAGAAGATCCGGGCGATGATCGCCGCCGAGCGCGAGAAGTTCGTCGCCGGATGCGTCGAGCAGGGCTACGGCGAGGAGCTCGGGACGCAGCTCTTCGACATCATCGAGCCCTTCGCGGACTACGCGTTCAACAAGTCGCACTCCTACGGCTACGGCCTCGTCGCCTACCAGACCGCATGGCTCAAGGCGCACCACCCCGTCGAGTACATGGCGGCGCTGCTCACCTCGGTCAAGGACAACAAGGACAAGACGGCGGTGTACCTCGCCGAATGCCGCTCCATGGGGATCGACGTCCTCGTGCCCGACGTGAACCGCTCCGTCGCCGAGTTCGCGCCCGACCGCAGCGACGACCGCGACCCGGCGAAGCCGGCCATCGTCTTCGGGCTGGCGGCGGTGCGCAACGTGGGCGAGAGCCTCGTGGAGCGGATCGTCGGCGAGCGCGACGCCAGGGGCCCGTTCGCCGACATCTTCGACTTCTGCCAGCGTGTGGACCCGGTGGTGCTCAACAAGCGGACGATGGAGTCTCTGGTCAAGGCGGGCGCCTTCGACTCGCTCGGCCATCCGCGCCAGGGGCTCTGCCTGGTGCTCGAGAACGTCGTCGACCGCACGCTCGAGCGCCGCCGCGAACAGGACCTGGGTATCGCCACCCTGTTCGCCGCCTTCGAAGAGGAGCAGGCGGACCCCGGGTGGGGCGGGGCCAAGGTCGCCATCCCCGACGCCGAGTTCGACAAGGCGCAGCGCCTGGCCTTCGAGAAGGAGATGCTCGGCCTCTACGTGAGCGACCACCCCCTCATGGGCTACGAAGCGGCGCTGGCCCGGCACACCGACAGCACCCTGTCGGACATGCGGGAAGACGAGGGGCCGGCCACCGGGGACCGGTCGCCGGTGCGGACCGTGGGCGGGGTGGTGACGGACCTGCGCCGGTCCTACACGAAGAAGGGCGACCTGATGGCCCGGTTCGTGCTCGAGGATCTCCAGGCCGCCATGGAGGTCTTCGTCTTCCCGAAGACGATGGCCGAGTACGGAGCCCTCATTGAGAACGACGCCATCGTCGTCGTCAAGGGTCGGCTCGACACCCGGGAGGAAGAGCCGAAGATCGTGTGCATGGAGGTGTCACGGCCGCTCCTCGAGAGGGGGAGCGAGGACCTCCACATCACGCTTCCCCTCGGCGTGCTGACCGACGCCAAGGTCGACGGGCTGAAGGACGTGTTGAGCGGCCACCCAGGCCCCTCACCCGTGCTGCTCCATGTGGGGGCCAAGGTCCTCCGGCTGCCGCCGGAGTTCAACGTCGACTGCCGCAATGGCCTCGTGGGCGAGCTCAAGCGATTGCTCGGACAGAGTGCCGTCCTGTCGTGAAGAAAGTGACGTCGGCGTCATAATCAGGCTCTGACCTGGCCTGATAGGGCCACCGGACCGCTCCGCGCCGGACCTGCGGGCCGTTGCCGGTTGGGAAAGCCTCGAGCGCAGCCAGTAGACTCACCGCATGCCGATCGTAGTGAGCACCAAGGATTGCACTGCGCTCAGCGACGCTGAGCTCGTCGAAATGGCGGATCTCTGTGCGGAGCGGCCACCCGGCTTCGACATCGGCTATCTCTCCAAGGAACGCGAGGCCTGGGTGCTCATCACCCAGGCCCGTGAGGGGAACAAGCTCCGGGGCTATTCGTTCTGCACCTTGGAGCGCATCGGCGGGACCCCCTCGCTGCTGGTCGGGCTGGCCCTGGTCGACCGCACCTCTCGGGCCGAGGCGGCGCTGAAGGGGATCATGACGGACCAGTACCGCCGCGCTCTGCTCGCGTTCCCCGACGAGGACGTCCTCCTCGGCACCCGGCTGCTGTCGCCCGAGGGGTTCCGGGCGTTCTCGGGCCTCCAGGACGTCGTGCCCTTTCCCGATCACAAGTCCTCGGGCGAAGAGCGTGCCTGGGCCCGCCGCCTCGCCAAGCGCTTCGGTTGCGAGGGCCGGCTCGACGACCGCACCTTCGTCCTGAAGGGCGACGGCTCCGTGGCCGGTGGGCTGGACTTCTTCGCGCCCAAGGTGAAGATCCCGTCGGGGGTCGAGACGCACTTCTCGGGCTTCGACGCCGACAAGGGCGACCGGCTGGTCGCTTTCGGCTGGGCCATGGCCGAAGACTTGGCCGGGGGCAAGCTCGGCCGCTGAGCCGGCCGTCGCCCATCGCTCCCGCCAGGGCCCGTCGCCGGGCCCTGGGCGCCGCCGTCAGCCGCTCGGCAGCACCGCCGCGCAGACCTTGTAGCAGTGGCCGTCCCGCGGCGGGCTGACGGTCACCAGGAGGTACTGCGGCTCGAACCCCAGCGCGGTGGCCAGGCTCTTCCCACTGAGGCGCTCACGCCGGGCGGCGTCGAGGGCCCGGGCGGCGTTGCGGTCCTCGACCGGGAGCCAGACGTCGTCGCGGTCCCAGCCGAAGCGGACCCACGTCGAGCCGTCGGAATGACGCCGGATCAGCTGGGGACGCCGGGTGGGCTCGATCAGCGCCACCGACGGGCGGAACCCGCGGAACTCCCAGTAGGGCGCCGAGGGGCCCGGGAAGCCGAGCAGCGGGCCGTCCGGCGCGGCGACCAGGCGCCGGAGGAGCTTGCGCAGGTGGCGACCCCGGAGCGTGCCGACGTGGCGGGGCAGGTCGGCCACGGTGGTCGCCTCGGGCTGGGCCAGGTCGTCGCGCTCGGGATCGTCCGCCAGGGTCACCTCCACGACGTCGAAGGTGCTGATGTCGGGCTCGTGGCCCTCGGGCCAGGGCACCCGTACCCGCATGACGGTCCGTGTGGCCAGGTCGACGACGGTGGTGTCCTCGAGGGTGGAGGACAGGACCAGGAGGTGCAGCGTCGAGCCGCCCGCGGTCGGCACCCGCTCCTTGCGCCGGGCCGAGCGCCTGAGGAGACGCGCCGGGTCGGTCGGGGTCTTGGCCGACGCCGTCGCCCCGGGCGTCCGGGCGCTGGTGCCGACCCGGCCACCGAGCGACCCCCGGGCCGGCTCGTTGCCCTGCGCGTCGCCGTTGCGGGTCCCGGTTCCGTTCCCGCCCACGTCCGAGGGTTCGTCCCCGGTCCCGGTCCCGGTCCCGGTCCCGAGCCCGTTGCCGTCCCCTGCCTCTGGAAGAGCGTCGTCGTCACTCATGCGACGAGCTCTTCGAGCTGCCCCGCCAGCGTCGCCACGTCGGCGGCCGGGGTCCGGCAGGCGCGGGCCCGGCACACGTAGGCGAGCCCCGGTTCGGAGGGGCGCCCCTCGAAGAGCGGCCCGTCGTCGGGCTGGCCCCAGGCCAGGACCGCGGCCGGGAGCCAGTGGCGGCGCACCTCGGCGACCAGGTCCGGCCGGTCGCCGGTGACCACGATCTCGTGGCGTCCGGTCCACATGGGCAACGCGGCCACCAGATCGGCGAGCGCCGCCGGGTGCCGCTCGAGGAGCGGCCCGGCCAGCGTGATGGTGCGGTCGACGGCGTCATCGATCCTCGGGTCGCCGGCCAACGCGTTGGCGCGCAGCAGTGCGGTGACGGCGATGGAGTTGGCGGCCGGGACGGCCCCGTCGAAGAACTCCTTGGGCCGGACCACCAGGGCCTCGGCGTCGTCGCCGGTGGTGAAGAACCCGCCCGTCGCGTCGTCCCAGAACAGGTCGAGCAGCTGGCCCGCCACGGCGAGGGCCCGCTCGCGCCACACCGACGTCCCCGTCCACTCCGACAGCCGGAGGAATGCCTCGACGAGCCAGGCGTGGTCGGTCGCCACGGCGAGGTGCCGGGCCCGCCCGCCCTGCCAGCTGCGCATGAGGCGGCCCGCCACGTACATGGATCCCCAGAGGAACTCGCAGATCTGCTCGGCGCGCCGTCCGTAGCCGGCCGAGCCGGTCGCCGACGCGACCTCGGCCAGGGTGGCCGCCGTCATGGCGTTCCACTCCGTCAGGACCTTCTCGTCCCGGGCCGGCTGGACCCTCCGGGCCCGCGCCGCGGCCAGCAGCGACCGTGCCTCCTCCACCTCGGGCGGCCGTGAGAGGGGCGCGCCGACCGGGCGCACCGGGATGGAGCGGCCCTCCCAGTTGCCGTGCTCGGTGATCCCGTACCACTCGGCCGCCGGCCCGACGAGCGCGGCGGGCAGGATCTGCCGCAGTTCGTCGAGCGTGAAGGTCGCGTGGCCGCCCTCGACCCCATCCGCGTCGGCGTCGAAGGACGAGTAGAGGGCGCCTTCCGGCGTCGACAGGTCCCGCAGGACGAAGTCCAAGGTCTCGGTCACGACGCCGAGATACTCGTTGCGCCCCCCGGCCTGCCACCCGTGCAGGTAGGCCCGGCTCAAGAGCGCCTGGTCGGTCAACATCTTCTCGAAGTGGGGCACCAGCCACCGGGCATCCGTCGAGTACCGGCAGAACCCGCCGACGAGGTGGTCGTAGATCCCCCCGGCGGCCATGGCGTCGAGCGTGCGCACCGCCATGTGCCGGGCGTGCTCGGAGCCGAGGCCCGCGTCGGCGTCGCCGCCGCCGCCGGCACGGCCGGCCTGACGCAGGCACAGCTCCACCAGGGTCGGCCGGGGGAACTTCGGTGCCGGTCCGAAGCCGCCCCACTCGGGGTCGAAGCCGGCGCCCAACCCGGTGACGACCCGACCCACCAGGGCGTCGGCGTCGAGAGTGGCTGGTGCGGCGGGTCCGGCGAGGGGCCACGCGTCCCCTCCGCCGCCGCCCGGCGCGTGCTCCTCGTACAGCGTCTCGGCCAGCCGGAGCTCCTTGCGCACGGCGCCGACCAGCGCATCGGCCTGTGCGAGGACCTGCGGCCGCTCGCTGGCCCACGCCTCCCCGAGCGCCTGGACCACGCGGCGGAACGAGGGCATGCCGTGACGCTCCACCGGGGGGAAGTACGTCCCCGCGTAGAAGGGGCGCCCGTCGGGCGTGCAGAAGACGGACATGGGCCACCCGCCCGAGCCCGTGAGCGCCTGGGTGGCGGTCATGTAGACGGCGTCGAGGTCGGGCCGTTCCTCCCGGTCCACCTTCACCGAGATGAACCAGCGGGCCAGGTCGGCGGCCGTGGCCGCGTCCTCGAAGCTCTCGTGCGCCATCACGTGGCACCAGTGGCACGAGGCGTAGCCGATGGAGAGGAAGATCGGCTTGTCCTCGTCGCGGGCCCGGCGCAGTGCCTCCTCGCCCCACGGGTACCACGCCACGGGGTTGTCGGCGTGCTGGCGTAGATACGGGCTCGTCTCCTCGGCCAGGCGGTTCACGGTGGCGATGCTAATGGGGGTCGACCAGCGTGCCCCTTGGTCGGGTAAGGCTGGTTCCGAGCCGCCAACAGGTGAGCACTGACGCATGCCGGGCCTTCGAGCCTTAGTCCTAGAACTGCCCCTGTTGGTCGGTGAGGTTGCCGTGACGGCTGGTGGGATGTCGTGCTGCGAGCACTGATCCATTAGCAGGCTGCTGGCCACCTCGAGGCTCAGAGAAGCTGGTCCGACGAGCGAAAGGTGGCAAGAGATGATCTTTGTCGGCGTGGACTGGGCTGAGGCCCATCACGACGTGCACGTTGCGGATGAGGACGGCCGTCGGCTGTCCAAAGCCCGCCTGCCCGAAGGGGTGGAGGGGATCGCCTGCTTTCACGAGCTCGTCGGCTCTCACGTCGAGGACCCTGAAGAGGTGGTGATCGGCATCGAGACCGACCGGGGGCTCTTTGTCAGCGCTCTGGTCGCCGCCGGCTATCAGGTCTACGCGGTCAACCCGATGTCGACGTCGCGCTATCGGGACCGCCACTCGACGAGCGGCGCCAAGTCCGACGCCGGGGATGCCCAGGTGCTCTCCGACATGGTGCGCACTGACCGCCACCACCACCGGCTCGTGGCCGCCGACACCGACGAGGTCGAAGCTCTCAAGGTGCTGGCCCGGGCGCACCAGTCCATGGTGTGGTCCAAGGGCCGCCAGGCCAACATGTTGCGCTCGACGCTGCGCGAGTTCTACCCGGCTGCGCTCGTGGCCTTCGACGACCTGACCAGCGGCGATGCCCTCGAGGTGCTGCGCATCGCCCCGACACCGCCGCTCGGTGCATCCCTGTCACGTTCGAAGATAGCGGCCGCCCTGCGCCGCGGTGGTCGCCAACGAAGGGTCGATGAACGCGCCGCCGAGATCCAGGCTGCCCTGCGCTCCGAGCAGCTCGCCGCACCTCCCGCGGTGGCAGCGGCCATGGGCAGTTCTGTCGCGGCCAGCGTGGCCGTGCTCGCCGAGATGGTCGCCCAGATCGACCACCTGGCCGAGGGGCTCTCCGCAAATTTTGAGGCACACCCAGACGCCGAAGTGGTCCGTTCCCTGCCAGGACTCGGGACCATCCTCGGCGCCCGGGTGCTCGGCGAGTTCGGCGACGAGCCGAACCGCTACGCCAGCGCCAAGTCTCGCAAAAATTACTGCCGGCACGTCACCCATCACCCGGGCCTCGGGCACCAAAAAGACAGTCCTCGCCCGCCACGTCCGCAACCGTCGCCTGGCCGACGCCATCTACCTCTGGGCGTTCGCCTCCCTCAGCACCTCTGCGGGCGCCCGGGCCTACTACGACGCCCGACGGGCGGCCGGTGACGGACACCACCAGGCGCTCCGGGCCCTTGGCAATCGTCTCGTCGGCATCCTTCACGGTTGCCTCACCCACCAGGTCGCCTACGACGAATCAGTCGCCTGGGGATACCGCCCAGAGAACGAACACGCCCGGGCCGCTTGACATTTCAAACCGTGGGATGTCTAGGGCTCCTCCGCTCGGCCGCCACGCGCGCAAGGGCACCCGTGCAAGGCTCGGGGCGATGGAGCTCGAACTCGAGGGGAAGACCGCGCTCGTCACAGGTGGGAGCCGCGGCATCGGACTGGCCGTGGCCTCCCGGTTCGTCGAGGCAGGGGCGCGCGTGATGATCACGTCGCGGACAGCCGAGGATCTGGCCGCGGCGGCGGCCGGACTGGTCGCCGCGGGTGCGCCCGAGGACCGGGTCGCCTGGACCGCCGCCCACGTCGGGCGGCCCGAGGACGCCCGTGCGTGCGTGGCGGAGACGCTGGCCCGCTTCGGCCGCCTCGACGTCCTGGTCAACAACGCAGGCACGAACCCCTACTTCGGGCCCATGATCGACATCGACATCGCCCGGGCCCAGAAGACGTTCGAGGTGAACCAGTTGTCCGTCCTCGTGTGGACAGGCGAGGCGGTGCGGGCGGGCCTGCGCGGCTCGGTCGTCAACGTCTCGTCGGTCGGCGGCCTGGGCGTCGAGCCGAACATCGGGTGGTACAACGTGACCAAGGCCGCCGTGCTCCACATCACCCGCCAACTCGCCTTCGAGCTGGCGCCCGACGTGCGGGTCAATGCCCTGGCCCCGGGCCTGGTGAAGACGAAGCTGGCCGCGGCCTTGTGGGAAGGACCGGGTGAGGAGCGCATCGCCGAACACATCCCCCTACGCCGGCTGGGCGTTCCCGACGACATCGCGACCGCGGCGCTGTTCCTGGCCTCCAACGCCTCGTCGTGGGTCACGGGGCAGACCTTCGTCGTCGACGGGGGGACGACCACCCAGCCCTCCGGCGGCGTCGGCTGAGCGGCCGCACCACCGCCCGCCGTCCCCCGAGGGGCCGCAGGGAGGGCCCCCGGGTCGGCGCCGTGTCACAGACCGGGCGGCTGCCCCGTCTGGTGGGGTGCGGACAAGGAGACGGACGGAACGAAAGGTGACGCACGATGGCACATGTCCCGTTGGACGATGGATCCCGCGGCGTGGTCCCCCGGTTGGCTCGCCGCTACACGAAGCGCCGCTTCGGCAGGATGGTCGAGCCCACGGCGGCCGCATCGCACCACTCCGGCGTGCTGGTCGCCATGGGCAGCCTCGAGACGGCGGCCCAATTCGGCTGGAAGAAGCTCGATCCGACGCTGCGCTGGCTGGCGATCCAGGCGGTGAGCGCGAAGATCGGTTGCTCGTGGTGCATCGACTACGGCTACTTCGAGGGCATGCACGACGGGATCGACCCCGCCAAGGTGCGGGCTGCGAGCCACTGGCGCACGAGCGACCTCTTCGATGACCGCGAGCGGGTGGTCCTCGAGTACGCCGAGGTCGTGACCGGCTGCCCGGGCGAGGTCTCCGAGGAGCTCGCCGCCCGGGTCCGGGACCACCTCGGTGATGCGGAGTTCGTCGAGCTCGCCGCCTGGGTGGCGCTCGAGAACTTCCGCTCCCGCTTCAACGCCGGCCTCGGCCTGCGCAGCCAGGGGTTCTCCGACGCCTGCGAGATCCCGATGCACGACGGCGTCGCCGGCGGTGACCAGAGCCACGGTGCGGGCGTCCTTGCCTGACCGCGAGGCGGATGCGGCCGCCTTCGAGGAGTGGCGCCCACTCCTGTTCGGCATCGGGTACCGCATGCTGGGCAGTGCGGCGGACGCCGAGGACGTCGTCCAGGACGCGTGCGTGCGCTGGCTGCGGCGGGGCGACACCGGGCCGATCGAGTCCGTGCGGGCCTACCTCGTCACGATCGTGACCCGCCTGTGCCTCGACCAACTCGACTCGGCCCGGGCCAAGCGCGTGACCTATGCCGGGCCGTGGCTTCCCGAGCCCGTGTCGGACGACGAGCCGTGGGCGGCCGAGCGGGCGGACTCCCTTTCACTGGCATTCCTCGTGCTGCTCGAGGAGCTCACGCCGCTCGAGCGGGCCGCCTACCTCCTGCACGACGTCTTCGGCTACTCCTTCGACGAGGTGGCCGACTCGCTCGGCCGGTCCTCCGCGGCCTGCCGGCAGCTCGGGGCACGGGCCCGCCGCCACATCGAGGAGCGGCGGCAGCGCTTCGACGCCGACCTCCAGCACGGCCGTGAGCTCACCGACCGCTTCCTGGCGGCGTGCGCCACCGGCGACCTCTCCGACCTGCTCTCCATGTTGGCGGACGACGTCGTGGTGTGGACGGACGGCGGGGGCAAGGTGCGCGCCGCCATGCGGCCGGTGGTGGGGCCCCAGCGCAGCTCGCGCTTCTTGTTGAACGTGGCGAAGAAGGTCCGGGGCGTGCCGCAGGCGGCCGTCCTCAACGGCCAGCCGGCGAGCGTCTTCGTGGCGGACGGCGCCGTGGTGGCGGCACTCGTGCTCGACATCCTGGACGGCACGATCGTCGGGGTACGCGTGGTGTCGAACCCGGACAAGCTGGCCCGCCTGAGCGCGCACCTGGGGGTGACGGACTCGCACGCCGGCCCTGCCCGTGGCGAGGGTCCGGGCTAGGAGCGGAACGTCTCGAGCTCCCTGCGGCGGACCTTGCCGGCCGCCGTGCGGGGCAGGTCGTCGACGATCACCAGCTCCTTGGGGGCGGCCCAGGGTGCGATCGCGTCGGCCACGATCTGGCGCAACTCGTCGAGGGAGGGGGCGTCGTCGCTGGGCACGACCCAGGCCACCACGCGCTCGCCCCACTCGGGGTCGGTGCGCTTCCACACCGCGACCTCGGCCACGCCCGGATGGGCGATGAGCACCCGCTCGACGAGGTCCGGCCAGACCTTCTCGGCGCCGGTGGTGATGACGTCGTCGATCCGACCGGAGACGCGGAGCTTTCCCGCAGGGTCGATGTGCCCGGCGTCACCGGTGGCGAACCAGGTCGTCGTCCCGTCGGGCCCCTTCACCCGGCCGTCGCTCCCGTCGCGGTAGTGACGGAACAGCATCGGGGCCCGGATGAGGATCTCGCCCTCGCCCTCGCCCTCGGCCTCGCCGTCGCCCTCTCCGTTGCGTCCGGTCGTGCCATCTCCCGGCGCCCGCAGTGGACGCAGCGCGATCTCGACTCCCTCGAGGGGACGACCGTCGTAGACGACGCCCGAGCCCGTCTCGGTCATGCCGTAGGTCGACACGACGTTCGGCGGCAGCACGTCGGGTGCCTTGCTCCCGCCGAGGAGCACACACGTGAAGACTGCGGGATCGATCCGGTGCAGCGCAGTCGCGACGAGCGCCACGTGGGTGGCTCGCCCCGCCCGCCCGGTTGCCTCGACGGTCTCTGCCTCGAAGCCGGGCATGGCGACGAGCGGTGTCTCAGTGAGGATCGACCGTGTGACGACGGCCAGCCCGCCTATGTGCGCAAGCGGCAGGCAAGCCAGCCAGGCGTGCCGGGCGGGGTCGATGCCGAGCCGGCCCGAGGTCGCCCACGCCGACGCCACCACGGCGTCGTGCGAGAGCACGACCCCCTTGGGCTGACCCGAGGTGCCGGACGTGGCGACGACCAGGGCGTCACCGTCGTCGACCCCGATGCCGTCTGCCAGCGCGTGTTGCTCGCCGTCGGAGCCCACGATGCGGGTCGGGCGCAGTGCGTCGAGCATGGCCCTGCGGGCCGCGAAGGGGAGGCGTGAGTCGAGGGGCGCGGCGGCATCCCCGGTGTCCCAGATGGCGCGGAGTGCGTCGACAAAACCCATCCCACCAGGGAGGTCGAGTGCGACGAGCTCAGGCACCAGGGCAGTAGCGTAGGGCGCCGTGCAGACCGTGGTCACCGGAATTCCTCATGATCCCCTCGACGACCTCCGCCCCCTCCCACCGCCGGCCTGGGAGCAACGGGGCGCGTTCAAGGACATCCGCTACGAGGTGGCGGAGGGGATCGCCAAACTCACGATCTGCCGTCCCGAGTGCCGGAACGCCTTCCGACCCCAGACGCTCTTCGAGCTGACGGAGGCGTTCACCCTGGCCCGGGACGACCCCGACGTCGGCGTGATCATCCTGTGCGGGGAAGGTCCGGACGCCTTTTGCTCGGGTGGGGACCAGAAGATCAGAGGGGACGACGGCTATCTCGGCGACGACGCCGTGGGTGAGCGGGGGATCGGGCGGCTCAACGTCCTCGACCTGCAGATCCTGATGCGGCGGACCCCCAAGCCGATCGTCGCCATGGTCGCCGGCTACGCCATCGGCGGCGGCCACATCCTCCACCTGGTGTGCGACATCTCCATCGCGGCCGACAATGCGCGGTTCGGCCAGACGGGCCCCAAGGTCGGGAGCTTCGACGGCGGCTACGGGTCCTCGATCCTGGCCCGGACGATCGGGCTCAAGCGGGCAAAGGAGGTCTGGTTCCTGTGCCGCCAGTACGGCGCGCAGCAGGCCCTGGACTGGGGGCTGGTGAACGCCGTGGTCCCGCTGGACGACCTCGAGCGCGAGACCGTGGCCTGGTGCCGCCAGATGCTCACGCTCTCTCCGATCGCCCTGCGCATGATCAAGGCGGGTATGAACGCGGCGGACGACGGCCTCGCCGGAGTGCAGCAGCTCGCCGGCGACGCCACGATGCTCTTCTACATGACGGAGGAGGGGCAGGAAGGGCGCAACGCCTTCGTGGAGCACCGCGCGCCGGACTTCTCCCGCTTCCCGCGCCGCCCGTGAGCCCACCGCTCAAGCTGTGGGTGGCCGGCGCGCGCCCCCGGACGCTTCCCGCCGCGGTCGTGCCCGTCGCCGTCGGGACCGCGGCGGGATACCTCTCGAGCGGCCGTTTCGTGATCACGACGCCGCAGATCTCTCCTGCCTGCCACGCCACCCTGTGCACCAACTTCGATCGGCAGCTGTCGTGGGTGAACGCCCTCCTGGCGCTCGTGGTGGCGCTCGGGATCCAGATCGGCACGAACTACGTCAACGACTACGCCGATGGCGTGCGGGGGACCGACGAGCGGCGCGTCGGACCGGTGCGGCTCGTGGCGGGCCGGCTCGCCACAGTCCGCGAGGTCAAGCTGGCGGCACTGATCTCCTTCGGCGTGGCCGGCCTGGCCGGCCTGGCCCTGGCCGCGAGGGTCACCTGGTGGCTCGTCCCCCTCGGGCTGCTGTGCGGCCTCGCCGGATGGGCCTACACGGGCGGGCCGAAGCCGTACGGGTACCTGGGGTTCGGCGAGGTCTTCGTGTTCGTGTTCTTCGGCCTCGTGGCCACGGCCGGGTCGGCCTACGTGCAGCACGCTCCGTTCGTGACCTCGTTCGGTGGACACCTGTTCTCGTACACGTACGACTGGGGATTCGCGCTGTGGGCGGGTGTGCCCGTCGGTCTCTTGGCGGCGGCCCTCCTCCAGGCCAACAACCTGCGCGACATCGCGACGGACACGGAGTCGGGCAAGAAGACGCTGGCCGTCCGCCTGGGACGTCACCGGGCTGGCTTGCTCTATGCCGTCACCCTGATGGGCGTGGCCCTTTCCATCGGCGTCTTGTACAACTACCGGGCCTGGTCACTGTTGGCGCTGGCAGCCGCGCCGCTCGCCGTCTACCCGGTCAGGCTGGCGTTGGGCGAACGGACCGGCCGGGCCTTGTTGCCCATGCTCGGGACGACCGCTCGCCTGCAGATCGTCACCGGGGCGCTCCTGACCGTCGGGCTGCTCCTGTGAGAGCGGGCGCCGCCGCTCACGGCGCAGCTGGCTCCACCGTGGCGAGCCAGTGATCGACGATGCGCAGGGCCTGCTCGGGCTGGGAGAGATGCACGGCATGGCCACCTCCCGGGACGAGGGAGGCCACTGCGCCGGGCGCCAGCCGGGCGACTCTCAGGGCGTGCGCCGCGAAGCAGGTGTCGTCGGCACCGGCCATCGCGAGGAGGGGACACGCGAGGGCCGGGAGGCGATCCCAGAGCGGTTCCTGGGTGCCCGTCCCGCACAGCCGGAGGCTCGAGGCCAGGCCGGACGCGCTGTTGCGCCGTCGTTCTTCCCGGTCGGCCGCGTCGGTGGAGGCCAGCCGGTCGAACATCGGGCCGCGCAGCCACCCATCGAGGAAGCGGTCGACGTCCCCCGAGGCCTCCAGCTCGTCTGCGACAGCGTCGTCGGCGCGTCGTCGGCGCTCGCGCTCGGCTGCATCCTCGATCCCACCGGTGACGCCGATGAAGACGATCCGGCTCACCGCCAGATCGGTGCCCGTGGCGACATGCAGCGCCACCCGCGCCCCGAGCGAGTAACCGAGGAGATCGCAGGGTCCGGCGCCCAGGGTGGCCTGCACGCAGTCGGCCACCAGGCCGGCCGTCGTCGGCAGGTCGGCCCGTACGGCGTCGGAGCCTCCGTGGCCGGGCAGGTCCACCGCCACGACGGTGCGGGAAGCACTGATCCGCTCCCCGAAACGGCCGAACAGGCGACCGGTCTGGGTGAAGCCGTGCAGCACCACCAAGGGCGGGCCCGACCCGCGCACTTCGACATGGAGCGGCACGCCGGGTGAGCGTACAGGCGACGTTCAGCGCGACCCTGGTCGACGAATGGGCTCGTCTCGGCGTCACCGACGCGGTGATCTGCCCGGGGTCACGATCGACCCCGCTGGCCGTCGCCCTGGCCGAGCGCCTCCGGACCCACGTCCGTCTCGACGAGCGCAGCGCCGCCTTCTTCGCCCTCGGTCTGGCGCTCGCCACGGGCAGGCCCGCCATCATCTGCGTGACGAGTGGCACGGCCGCGGTGGAGTTGCACCCTGCGGTGGTCGAGGCGCACCATGCCCGCGTCCCGCTCATCGTGTGCACCGCCGATCGGCCGCCCGAGCTGCATGACACGGGTGCGCCCCAGACGATCGAGCAGAAAGACCTGTTCGCCTCGGCCGTGCGGTGGGCGGCCGCCCCCGGCGTGCCCACGGCCGGCCTTGAGGAGACCTGGAGACCCCTCGCGGTCCGCGCTTTCAGCGAATCGGTCCACGGTGCGAGGGGCCCCGGCCCCGTGCATCTCAACCTGGCCTTCCGGGAGCCCCTGACGGGAACGGCCGGGGAGCTCCCGCCGCGCCGCGGTCCTCGGGTCGTCATCCCGGAGCATTCGGGAGCGCCGAGCACGGGCGAGCCACTGGCGGGACGGGGGATCGTCGTGGTCGGAGGGCAGACACCGGAGCCGCCGCGTCCCGCGCTCGTCCAGACGCTGTCCGAGAGGCTCGGCTGGCCCGTCTTGGCCGATCCGGGCTCGAGAAGTCGGGTTCCCGGGACGATCGCCGCCGCCGACGCCATCGTCCGCACGCACCCCCGCTCGCCGAGACCGTGGTGCTGCTCGGCACACCGTGGTTGTCCAAGGCCCTGGGCGAATACGTCTCGGGTGCCGCACGGGCGGGGGCCAGGGTCGTCGTGGTCGACCCGTGGGGGGGCTGGCCGGACCCGTTCCGGGCAGCGACCGAGTTCCACCGGTGCGGGACCGACGGCTGGCTGACCGCAGCGATCGAGCACGCGGCACCATGCGATCCGGAATGGCTCGGGTCGTGGCGGCTGTGGGAGGAGCGGGCCCAAGCGGCCATCGCCGCCGCGCTCGGGGGTGACCTCAATGAGCCGCAGGTCGCCCGCGCCGTCCACCTCCACGCGGCGGAGTCCGGTGCCACGCTCGTTGTCTCTGCCTCCATGCCCGTCCGCGATCTCGAATGGTTCGCTCCCGCCGTCTCGGACCCGCCCCGTGTCCTCGCCAACCGGGGCGCCAACGGGATCGACGGCGTCGTGTCGACTGCGCTCGGCGTGGCCTCGTCCGGATCGAATCAGCGAACAGTGGCGTTGCTCGGCGACCTGGCGTTCCTTCACGACGTCTCGGGCCTGGTCAACCTCCCTGAGGTGCCGTGCACCTTCGTCGTGCTCGACAACGGCGGGGGAGGGATCTTCTCTTTCCTTCCCCAGGCCACCTCGGTCGAGGACGACCTGTTCGAACGGCTCTTCGGCACCCCGCCGACCAGCGACCTGGGCGCGGTCGCGCGCGGGTTCGGGCTTCGTGTGCGCGACATCGCGGCGCTGTCCGAGCTCGCGCCGGCCCTCCAAGCGGCGGCCTCGGCCTCGCCCTCGCCGTCGCTGATCCGGGTGATGGTGCCGGGTCGGACGCAGAACGTCGCCCTGCACGACGCGATCAACCAGGCGGTCCGTCTCGCGCTGACGTGAAGGTGGGGGAGGGGGTCGAGGTGGAGTGTCGCCCCGTCGGGCTGCGGAAGGTCAACTCCACGTTGGCGTCGCCCGAGATCTTCCACCCCATCTCGTGGACGCAGCGGTGATGTTGGTCGCAGAGCTCGACGAGATTGCACAGGTCGGTCGGCCCGCCGTCGATCCAGTGCCGGACGTGGTGCACGTCGGTGAATTCGGTGTGGGTGCAGCCGGGGAAGCGGCACCCCTTGTCACGGCGCCGGATCTCCAGGCGCTGGGCGTCCGTGGGATCGCGCCTCGCCCTTCCGAGGTTGAGGCTCTGTCCAGCCGTCCCGTCGCCCGAGACGAGAACCTTGGCGTCGCAGGCGAGCCGGCGGGCGACCTCCCGCGAGAGCGGGCCGAGTACGTCGAGCTCGGCGCCACCCTCGCCTCCGGCCAGGTAGCTCATGTCGGCGTGGACGACGATCGTCGGCCTGTTCCGGCGCACGCCACCGGCCCGGGCCGGCTCTCCCGCCACCGCCCCAACCCCTGCGCCGCCCGCGCTCTTGTCGGCATCGGTCCGGCAGACGGCGACCAGGGCGTCGGCCATGCGTTGGTCGAACGGCGTGCGGTCGCCCAGGCGCCGGCGGGCCCGGGCGATGAGCGAGCTCTTCACAACGGTGTACTGGTCCTCTGGGAGCACGCCCGCAAAGCTGCGGCGCCGGTCGTCGAACCGGAGGAAGCGCCGGGCGTACCAGCCGGTCGCCTGTTCGTCGGACTGGTTACGGGCCGCGATCGCGAGCTCGCGCACCTGCTTGGCCGACCAGTGGGTCGCCTGCTCCGCGAGCGTGGCGTCGGTCTCGGGCTTGGCGACCTCGACCAACGGCTTGACCTGGTCGAAGGACAGCTTCCCCTGTGAAAGGGCATGGGAGATCTTCGGTAGTTGGTGCAGCTTCGCCGCCGCGGTCACCCATTCGCGGGCCGTCGTCGCCGTGACGCCGCAGCGCTGGACGAGCCACGCCACCATGGAGGTGGCCCCGTCGACCCGCCAGGCCTTGCGGCGGTCGAGTTCGACGACGGCGGCGAGCAGCTGGCTCTGATGCGCGGAGATGGCCTGGTGGTGCTGCGCCACGCTCGCGACCAGGCTCTCGGTCCGCCGTGACACGCGGTCGGGGCGAGGGCCGTCTCGGAGGGTGGAGAGCGCCATGCGGAACATGAACGGTCGCCGGACCGGGCGATCCGGACAGGGTCCCGATCTTGCGACGTCAGAGCGTCAGCGGTACCGGTCGGCCGGCACCCACTCCCCGTGGCTGCGGAGCGGCAGCCGCGCGGGCAGGTGGATGACGGCCTCGGGGCCGCGACGTCCGAGCGACGACGCGTCGAGCACGTAGACGTCGCTGGCACCTGTGTTTGCATCGTCGACGACGGTGAGGAGCCAGCCCTCGTCGTCTCCGTGCCCGTCCGCGGCGCGCACGAAGAGGGGTTCGCTGGGCCTCCGCCAGGGGCCCGGGCTCCAGACGGTCACCTCGTCGCGGTCGAGATCGAACTTCAGGAGCCCGACGGGCGAGACACGCGAGGTCGAGTTCGAGTTCGAATCTCCCCAGCTCATCTCGACGCAGTAACCGTGCCGGAAGGGCGCTCCTTCACACGCCGCATCCAGCCGTGGATACTCGACGTGCCGCTCGTCGACCTGCACCCGCTCCACGGTGTCCCCGGTGATCCGCCAGCGCTCCAGGACCGCGAGGCTCCCACCGATGGAGGTCAGGCCGATCCCCGGCGGGGCGACAACGGATGCCGTGAGGTCGACCGGCCGTCCCGCCTCGGGAGCGTCATAGCGACAGACGTACAGCACGATCTCCCCCGCGCCATCTCCACCCGCACCGCCCTGCGTGCCGACCTCCCACGCCCCGAGGACGTGGGTCACCAGGCAGGGGTCGAGCCGGGACCACCGCACGCCGCGCCACCGCCACCGCCACCGCGCCGGACGACGCCCATCCAACCCTCGGCGCCCGGCACCCATCCGAACGGCACGGGCTCCCCGTGCGGAGCACCGAGACGGGCCGTCGGCGACTCGATGAAGACGACGTGCTCCGCGGTCACCCCGATGTCGTGCTGCCACGTCGCCCGTTCGAGCTCCACCGACGTCGCGCTGCGCAGCTCACCGCCGGCATCCCATTCCCCGAGACGCAGCCAGATCCCGTCGGGCGCGCCCTCGGCACCCGCCCCGTCGCCGCCGCGCTGCGCCCCGTCGTCGACCGAGAACAGCACGCGGCTGCCGTCGGCCGCCACACGGTGCACGTGCGAGGCGATGGGCACCGAGAGCGCGCCCGCGAACTCCAGGGGCTCGAGCAACCGCGTGTACCGCGACGGGAGCCCGGTTTCGGGGAGTGCCAACACCGAGCCGGCGTGCCAGAACACGCCGGCATCCGCGTCGGAGTCCCGGCGCAGGTAGGACACGGCCCGGCCGTCACGCAGCTCCACCGCATGGAGGGCGCCCCGGTGCGTGTGTGCGCGCACGGTGCCGTCCTCCCCGACGCCGACGCCGACACCGACGCCGACACCGACCTCGTCCTCGGCGCCGGCCGCCCTGCTCGGGCCCACCCGGAAGAAGGTCCCCTGGAGGTCCGGGGGCAGCGCACCTTCCATCGGCAGCGCCAGCCCCTGTGAGACCCCGATCACCATGCGGCCGATCAACCTACCTGCGTATGGCAAAGTCGAGTCATGCCCACGCTGTCCGAGGACCTCGCCTTCCGCGGCCTGATCCACCAGATGACCGACACGGAGCTCCCGAAGCGCCTCGACCAGCCCGGCCTGACCGTCTACGCGGGGTTCGACCCGTCGGCCGACAGCCTCCACGTGGGCAACCTCCTCCAGCTGTGCACGCTGCGCAGGTTCCAGGAGGCGGGCCACCGGCCCATCTCCCTTGCGGGCGGCGGCACCGGCATGATCGGCGACCCCGGAGGCAAGGAGGACGAGCGACAGTTGCTCGACCTCGGCACCATCGAGAGCCACCTCGTGCACATCCGTCCCCAGCTGGGCCAGTTCCTGGACCTGCGGGAGGGCCACGCCCTCCTCCTGAACAACGCCGACTGGCTGGGCCGCATGACGGTCCTCGAGTTCCTGCGCGACGTCGGCAAGCAGTTCACGGTGAACCAGATGGTCGGCAAGGAATCGGTCAAGACGCGCTTCGAGCGGCCGGACCAGGGGATCTCGTACACCGAGTTCAGCTACATGCTGCTCCAGGCCTACGACTTCCTGCGCCTCCACGTCGACCACGGCTGCGACCTCCAGATCGGCGGGAGCGACCAGTGGGGCAACATCACGATGGGCGTGGAGTTGATCCGCAAGGTCTGCGGCGCCGAGTCCTGGGGTCTCACCACGCCCCTCATCGTGAAGGCGGACGGCACCAAGTACGGCAAGACCGAGACCGGCACCGTCTGGCTCGATCCCGCCCGGACGAGCCCCTTCGCCATGTACCAGTTCTTCGTCAACACGCCCGACGAACAGGTCGGCCAGCTCCTGCGCTTCCTCACCTTCCTCGGCCACGGCGAGATCGAGGCCCTCGATGCCGACACCACCGAGCATCCCGAGCGACGGGCCGCGCAGAAGGCGCTGGCCCGCTCCGTCGTGGCGCTGGTGCACGGGGACGCCGAGGTAACGAAGTGCGAGGAGGCCTCCGGGGCGCTCTTCGGCGAGGAGATCGCCGCCCTCGGCGAGGACATGCTCCTGGCCGTGACCGAGGACGCCCCGACCACGGCCGTCCCGCGGGACGAGCTGCTCGGCGGGCTCACGCTCGGCGAGGTCCTGGAGCGCACCGGCCTCGCCAACTCGAAGGCAGAGGCGAGGCGCACCGTCGACCAGGGCGGCGCCTACGTCAACAACGTGCGGCAGGACGACGCCGCCCGCACGCTCGTCCCGGCGGACCTCCTGCACGACCGTTACCTCGTGCTCCGCAAGGGCAAGCGGGACGTCCACATCGTCCGGGCGACATGAGGCGTCGGTCCCGGACCGCCCCCACCGTCCTCGTCCTCGCCCTCATGCTCGGCTCCGCCCTCCTCCTCACCTCGTGTGCGGGCGCCGACCAGCAGGGCTCACCCGCTCACCGGATGTCGACCTGGGTCGGCGGCACCTCGTTCGGGGCGACCATCGGCACGCTGACCGCCGACAACGCGCGCGTGCCCAAGGACGTCGCCAACGGCACCGGCGCGGTCCACGCCGCCTGCAGCACCCTGCTCAACGACGCCCAGATGGCCTACGCCGAGCTGCCGACGCCCGATCCCGACGTGACCACGCTGCTGAACAACGCCTACGCCCTGGAGCAGAACGCGGCCAACGACTGCTACAACGCGGGCACCGGCGACGCCAAGCTCCTGGCGCGGTCCGAACGCGAGGGGATCAGGGCCCAGGCGCTCTTCGACGAGGCCCTGCAACGAATCCGGGAGATCGACGGCAGGTCCGTCCCCACCACGACGACCACCGACAACGGGGCATCGGGCGGCATCTTCGGATGACCGCCGCCGGCACCCCCGACGAGGAGCTCGACCGCCACCGGCGCCGGGTGCTGTGGGCGCTGCCGACCGGCCTGTACCTGGTCGGGAGCCGCGCCGGCGACGAGGTCAACCTCATGACGGCCAATCTCGTGGTCCAGGTGTGCGTCGATCCGAAGCTGGTGGCGGTCGCACTCGAGCGCGACTCGGTGACCCGGCGACTCGTGACCGCCGGCGGCTCCTTCGCTCTCTCCCTGCTCGAGCGGTCCGACCGCGACGTGGTGCGGCGCTTCGTCAAGCCGGTGACCGAGGTCGACCGGGGCCCTGACGGGGCCGTCCTCGCCCTGTCGGGCCACCCCGTCACCGAGGTCGGACCGGACCGCCTCCCCGTGCTGGCGACCGCGGCGGGCCACCTCGTCTGCGCGCTCCGCCGCGCCGAGGAGCTCGGCAGCCACGTGCTGTGCGTGGGCGAGGTCACCGCGGTCGGCGGCGAGCCCTCCGACGTGTTGCGCATGGAGGACACGCGCATGCACTACGGCGGCTAGTCGCCCCCGCGTTGGTCCGGCGGCCGCAGGTCGATGCGCAGGGTGAGGATCCCGTCGATCAGCTCGGCCTCGGCGTCGCCGATCATGGCGTAGTCGGCGTAGTCACGCTGCGCCTGCTCGCGGAAGCGTTGTCGCTCGGGCCCCTCGATGGGCGGCATGCCGCGCGACCGCACCGCTTCGGCCCGCTCCCGGAAGCGGACGACCATGGCGTGGGGATCGAAGTCGGACACGGCGGTCAGCGTAGAGGTTTAATGGTCACGAAATGAGCGACGACATCGACGAGGCCCGGCGCGCCGACGGACGCCCCGACGGCACCCCGCCGCTCGGGGCACCGCTCACGGCGGCGGCGATCGCGGAGAGGGTCCGCCGGGCCATCGACGAGGCCGACCTCGACCAGTTGGCGGCGCTCCTCAGCCCCGACGTGCACTGGGGTGCGCCGGACGACCCCACGCCCCCGTGCCGCAACCGCAGGCAGGTCCTGCGGTGGTACGCCGCCGGTCGGGCCAAGGGGCGGCGGGCGGCGGTGACGGAGGTCGAAGTGCACGGCGACTGCCTCCTCGTGGGCCTGCGGCTCGATGACGGAGCGGAACGTTGGCAGGTGCTCCGGGTGGGGCCAGACGGCGTCAACGACATCCGAGGCTACGAGGATCGACCCCGTGCCCTCGAAAGAATGCCGCGCTGACCTGGGCCAGGGCTGCCCGGCCGCCCGAAGCCACTACACTGGACCGGCGGCCGAGATGGCCCGTACGGTCTGGCCGTAGGGCGCAACGCGACGGTGCGGACCGGGTGTGACAAGGAGTTCTCGTGAAAAAGGGACGCCATCGGCGCTTCGAGGAAGCGCGCAGCCTGAAGCGGTCGTCGACCGAGTCCACGGGGAGATGCCCCGAGTGCGGGGCTGAGCCCGAGGACGTCCACGCGTCATGGTGCCTCGCCGAAGAGGACAAGTACGACCGCATCCTGGGCTCCATGCCCGCCCCCTCGTACTCGGACGACGACCCGCTCAACGACTAGTGCCCTGACCACAAAGGTTCGCGCGCCTGGGGATTGAGCAGGCCGGCGGGCCTCAGGTACTCGCATGCGTCGGGAGGCCTTCGAGGCACTGCTGGCGTCAGTCGCGCTGATGGCGGCACCTTGGATCGAAACAGGGCGAGTCGACCCGCCGTTCGGTCAAACGACAGGTGTGGTGTGCCGCTACGCGGCGCGGGCTTTGGGCTGACCCCAGCGTCGCCGCGCCTCGCCGCGCATCTTGGCCCGGTGCTTGCGCTCGAGAGCGAGGATCTCGGGGTCGGTGGTGTGGGCGTTGCGCCAACGGATGTAGTCACGAATGGCCTTGGCCAGTTCGGTGTGGCTCTGGTGGTCCGAGTTGGCGATGGAGAACTCGCGTAGCGGCCCGAAGTGGGCTTCGATGGGGTTGGCCCACGAGCCATAGGTGGGCGTGAAGGACAACTCGACCGCGTTGTCCGCGCACCATGCTCGGATCATCGGGCCCTTGTGGTGGTTCAAGTTGTCCAAGATCACGTAGATCATCTGGCCGTCGGGCACGCTGGCCCGGATGGCCTTGAGCGCCCGCAGCGTCGGGCGGGCACCTTTCTTGGGCTCGATGCGGCCATAGAGGCGGTCGGCACCCACCGAGTACCAGGCGAAGAGCTGCCTGGTCCCGTGCGGCTTGTGGTAGTTGGCCCGCAGGCGCTGTGGCCTGGACATTTCAGCCCAGCACGACCCGCCCTCGGGCTTGACGGCGAGCGGTCCGAACTCGTCGAAGGCAAAGGTGCGTGCGCGCTCGTGTTCGAGCAGGTACTCGATACGGGCCAGCTTCTCGTCGCGGAGCGGGTCGGGCGACTCCTTCCAGGTCTTGGTGCGCTGGAAGGTGATCTTGGCCTCGGCGAGGATCTGACGCAGGCGCTCGCGCGAGACGAGCACCTTCTTGCCCTTCTTGGTCGCCAGGTAGTGCGCCAGCTTGCGCACACTCCAGCGGGTGAAGGGCTGGCCGAGGCTGCGCGGACGCTTGGTGGCCGTCTTGATGATCAGCTGGCGCTCCTCAGTCGTGATCCGGCGGGGACGGCCACCCGCCCACTGAGGGTCCAGGGCGCCCATCCCCTTGTCGTTGAAGGAATGGATCATCTCGCGCACCCGGTCGGGACTGGTGTGGACCAATCGGGCGATCGCCGCGACGTCGTTGCCGCCCGCAGAAGCGAGCACGACAAGGGCTCGGCGCCACTTGACGATGGACTTGTCGCTCTTGCCTCCGCCCCGACGGACAATGCGCTGGAGCTGCCTGCCCTCCTCGTCGGAGAGCCGGCGTACTTTCACTGGAGTAGCCATGGGGCCAGTTTCCGCGACCCGCCTGCTCAGGTGGTGGACGCGCCCCCGAGGTTGGTGGTCAGGGCACTAGCTGTACTCGGCAGCGGTCGCACTCCCCGCGGGCGCCACGACCGCGTCCCGCCCGGGCCCGACTAGCCGGCGCCGCCGCCCTCGACGGCTCCCACACCGGTCCCCGCCTCGGCACCGGCCCGCGCGCCGCGCCCGCGCCTGCCGAACCGTTCCGCCGGCCCCGCACGGCCGGGTGGGGCAGCGCCACCCCCTCCGTCCGCAGCAGGGCCCGCTCGCGCACGAGCGACACGAAGCGCTTGTAGACCTTGGGCCCCACCATCCTCGTGAGCTCGGCCTCCATCTCCTCGTAGACGGGCTTCGTGCCCACGAAGGCGTCCGGCGCCTCGGTGCACCACCAGTGGAACTCACGGCCGCCCTTGCCCCAGTGGCGCCGGTCCCACTGGCGGATCACCGAGGTCACGTGGCCCTCCTCGTCGTCGACCTCGTCCTCACGGCGGAGCGGGAGCTGCCAGCACACCTCGGGCTTGAGCGTCATGGGGTTGAGACCGCGCCTGACCGCCGCGATGTGGAACGCGCAGCCGGCGCCGGCGGCGAACCCGGGGCGGTTGAGGAAGATGCAGGCGTCGCCGACCAGCCGCGTGACGGTCTCGCCGTTCTTGTTGGTGTGGATGACCGTCTTCTTGACCCCGTGGTTCTGCCACTCCTCGGGGGTCAGCGTGGCGGCGGCCTTCTCGACCTGCCGGGCGTCCTTCTTGTCGACCAGGTGCGCCCCGTAGCTGCAGCAGCCCTGGACGAGCTCGGGTGCCGGACCGGTGAGGACGCCCTGGCACCCGTTGCCGAAGATGCAGGTCCAGTTGCTCGTCAGGAACGTGACGTCGAAGAGCCACGTCCGCTCCTCGTCCTCGTCCTCGAAGCTGATCCACTCGTGGGTGTCGGTCGGGGTGCGCGCCACGGCTTGGCACGTTACAACGCGCGCGCCGAGCACCGATGCACCATTTCCCGCCGACGCGCGCTCACCAGAGGCGGTCCGCCCCGTCGCCCCGCTGGACCCGGCGGCGGGGGCCGGACCCGGGACTCCGCCGAGCGGAGCACCGAGCCCGACCCGCGGCCGACGGCGCCCCGATCAGGCGGGGTTCGCCGCGCCGAGGTGCTGGATACCGACGATGGGGCCGTTGAGCTTCTTGCCCGGGATGGCGGTGTAGACGGAGCCCAAGAAGGGGGCGTCCCCGTAGTCGAAGAGGCCGCCGTCGGCACCCACCTCCCAGTAGCCCTTGCCCGAGTGGGTGACCGCGATGCCCACGACGGGGGCGACGAGGTGCTGGCCCACCTTGAGCGACCCCGGCACCGAGCCGTAGAAGCCCATGTGGTAGTTGAAGACCCCGCCGTCGGAGGCGACGAGCACGTAGCCCTGGCCCACCGCGGCCGCCGCGATGCCCACGATCGGCGCGTTGATGTGCACCCCGCCGAGCCCGCCCTCGTAGAGGGCGTCACCCTCGGCGTAGACGTCGCCGTACTGGTCGACGGCCCAGATGCCCTTGCCGGTGTTGGTCGAGGCCATGCCCACGATGTGGGCGCCGGGGGGCGGCGAGAGCGCGGGGAGGGAGGGCACCGAGCCGAAGGGGTAGATCTTGCCGTTCTGGGCGATCAGCCAGTAGCCGTTCTCCGTCGGCGTGGCCGCGATGGCCGCGATCGGCGAGGGCAGGACCTGGCCCCCCAGGGAGCCGAAGAAGGCGGCCCCGCCCAGGGCGAAGACCCCGCCGTCACCGCCCGCCATCAGGTAACCCGCCGGCCCGGGGGCGTTGGCGATGCCCACGATGGGGGCGTTGAGGTGGTTGTTGGCCAGCGAGCCGCTGAAGAGCAGCCCGAAGTCGAAGATGCCTCCCTCGTTGCCCACCATGCGGTAGCCGTTGAAGTTCTGGCCCACCTCGACCGCCCCGATGGTGGCGCTCGAGTTGGCCCCGGCCCCGCGGGCCACCCCGCGCTGGTCGGCGGCCACCCCGCTGGCCACCCACACCGCGTCGGGGATGGCCCCCACCTCGGGGCTGCCGTCGGCCGGCAGCAGCGTCTGGGTCGGCCCCCCGTTGTTGACCAGGGCGCCGAGCTGGGGGTCCTTGCCGACGATGTCGGTGGCGACGCCGGCCCCACAGGTCGAGTCGCCGAAGAGGTTGTAGCCCTGCGACGTGAACGAGCCCGGACCGGTGAAGGCGCAGTTGGTGGCCGGGCCGCCCGATGCCGAGCCGTTGGCCACGATGGTGTCCGCCATCGTCAACGTCGAGTCGTCGATCCTCTCGATGTTGCCCGCCCCGGTCTCCCCGTCGGTCGCGGTGTTGCCCGAGATGGTGTCGAACTCGAAGGCGGTCGACACGGTGGGCGACTCGGCGCAGCTGGTGCCGAAGTACCCGCCCCCGTTGACGGCCGTGTTGCCCGTGATGGTGTCGTTGGTGAGCGCAATGGCGTTGCAGGAGAAGGAGAGGATCCCGCCGCCGTCGCCCAGTATCGCCGAGACGCCGAGCTCACCGCCGACCCGGTTGCCGCTGACGGTCGACGAGGTGATGCTCGTCGTCGAGGCTTGGCTCGTGTCCAGGGCGAATCCACCACCCGCCTCGCTCACGTCGTTGCCGGCCACGGTCTCCTGGGTGAAATTGGCCACGTCTCCCGCCTGGAGGTAGACGCCGCCCCCTTCGTAGGCGCTGTTGCCCGAGATGCTGCCGCCCGTGAAGGTGGCGGTGCTGGGGTCACCGTCGTTCTGGACGTAGACCCCTCCGCCGAGACCGCTCGTGGTCGTGTAGCTGGCCGAGTTGTCGTCGATGGAGCCTCCGGTGAACGTCGTGGTCGTCTGCGTCCCGTCGTTCTGCACGTAGACGCCGCCTGCGTCGGTGGGGGAGGAGTTCGAGTTGACGGCCACGCCGTTGAAGGTGGCGGTGTTGGAGGTGCCGTCGTTCTGGTCGTAGATGCCGCCCCCGGAGTCGCCCGAGGTGTTGCTGCTGACCGAACCACCCGTCATGGTGAAGGTGCCGCCGACGCTCCCGTCGTTCTGCAGGTACAGACCGCCGCCTTCAGCACCGGCCGTGTTGTCGTCGATCGTGGTGTTCGTCAGGGTGACCGGGTTGCTGCTGCCGTCGTTGTCGTTCTGCACGTAGAGACCACCGGCGGTGCCGGTGGCCGTGTTGTCGCTGATGTCGAGGTTGGTGAAGGTCGCCGAGTCGGCGGGCGAGGTGACGTCCTCGACGTAGATGCCGCCACCGGCGCCACCGGACGTGTTGAAGTCGGCCGAGCCGCCCGAGATGGCATTTGTCCCGCTGCGGAGGTAGATCGCGCCCCCGGAGCCGCTGGTGGTGTTGTGGTCGACCGTGTCGTTCGTCAGGGTCGCCGCACCGGAAAAGGCGTAGATGCCGCCACCCGTGGTCGCCGTGTCACCGGTGACCGACGAATTGGACAGATCGAGGGTCCCGTCGTTGAGGATCCCGCCACCGTTGCCCGTCACGTCGCCGCCCTCGACGCCCACGCCGAGGATGTCTGCCGTCGTCCCCGCCTCGACCGTGATGACCCGATTGGTCACGGGACCTTCGTTCTGCATCTGGAGGATGGCGAGCGTCTCGCCGGCGCCGTTGAGCGTGATCGTGTGCCCGCTGTCGCTGAAGTCGAGCGGCCCGTTCGAGTTGAACAGCGCGTAGATATGGCTCGCACTCGGGCTGTTCGGGACCGAGTTCGCGTCGGGCACGGTGATGGTCGCGTCCCCGGCCGACGCGTTGGCCGCCTCGATCGCGGCGCGCAACGTGCAGTCGCCCTCGACCCCCAGGCAGTTGGCGGGCACGGGCGAGCCGTCCGACGCGTCGTTCACCGTGATCAATGTCGCGGCACCGGCCGCGGCGCCGTCGAGCACCGCGATCCCGATCCCGGTCCCGACCGTGGACCCGACGAGCACGAGTCCCGCCATGAAACGCCCGATTCTCGTCATCGATCAACCTCTCGCTCGGGTCCCGTCGGGGGCAACGGGATCGTCGGACCAGCATCTGCTGGGGCCGGGCGTCGGCACCGCCGCACCGCCTGGTCCGCCCGTGGGGGGCCCAGGCGCGGCAACGGGTATGACACCCTTGGTCCCGGTATGACGGGCGAGAGCCCGGATGGTTACAGCGCCGTGGGCCGGGCACCGAGCCTCGGCGGCAGGTCGGAACCCGTAGACTGGGTGCCTATGGCGACGACGACCGAGGATCTCCAGGCAGTGCATCCCGTGGTGACGCTCACACCCGACGCGCACAAGGTGGTGCGAGAGGCGATCGGGCAGGAGCCCGACCCGGCGAGCCTGGCCCTGTGGCTCGAGGTGCGGGGCGTGCAGGCCGGGTCGTTCGTCTACGACCTCTACTTCCAGGCCACCTCCGACGCCGACGAGGGCGACGCCCGCCACACCCAGGACGAGCTCGAGATCGTCATCCCGGCCGCCAGCGTCGACCGCCTGCGGGGAGCGCGCCTCGAATGGTCCGAGGAGGGGCAGGGCGGCCTCGTCCTCGTCAACCCGAACGCACCGACCCCCGAGGAGGCGGCACCGGGTGTCCCGCCCGAGGTGCTCGCCGCCGGCATCGCCGGGCCGCTCGCCCTGCGCGTCGTCGCCGTGCTCGAGCAGGCGGTGAACCCGTCGATCGCCAGCCACGGCGGGCGGGCCGACCTGGTCGCCCTCGACGAGGAGAAGGGCACGGCCTACCTGAGGCTCTCGGGGGGCTGCCAGGGTTGCGCCATGTCGCAGATGACGTTGCGCCAGGGCATCGAGACCGCGCTGCTCGAGGAGGTCCCCGAGCTCACCCGGGTCCTCGACGTCACCGATCACGGCAGTGGGGAGAACCCCTTCTACACCTGAGCCCGATGCCGGGGTGACGGGCGTCCCCAGCTCAGGGGCGCCGTCGGCCGTCCGGTAGCGTTGCCTCGTGCTGCGCTTCCTCACCGCCGGCGAGTCCCACGGCCGAGCCCTCGTCGTCGTCGTCGAGGGCCTGCCCGCCGGCCTGCCCGTCGAGGCGTCGGACATCGCCGGTGAGCTCGCCCGGCGCCGGCTCGGCTACGGCCGCGGCCCGCGCATGCGGTTCGAGGCGGACGAGATCACGCTGCTCGGTGGGATCCGTCACGGCCGCACGCTGGGGTCGCCCGTCGCCATAGAGATCGCCAACACGGAATGGCCGAAGTGGGTCGAGGAGATGTCGCCCGAGCCGGGGGCGCCGTCCAAGGTGCTGACCCAGCCCCGTCCGGGGCACGCCGACCTGCCCGGGATGCTCAAGTACGGCTTCGACGACGCCCGCGACGTGCTCGAGCGCGCCTCGGCCCGGGAGACGGCGGCGAGGGTCGCCGCGGGCACGCTGGCCAAGCTCCTGTTGACCCAGCTCGGCGTGTCGATCGTGAGCCACATCGTGGCGCTGGGGGACGCCACCACCACGCCGGAGAGCCCGCGGCCGGGCCCGTCGGACCTCGACAGGATCGACGAGAGCGCCGTGCGCTGCTTCGACGCGGCGGCCGAGGCGGCGATGGTCGCCGCGGTGAAGGCCGCGGCCAAGGAGGGGGACTCGCTGGGCGGTGTGGCCGAGGTCCTGGCCTACGGCGTGCCGGTCGGCCTGGGCAGCCACGTGCACTGGGACCGCAAGCTCGATGCCAACCTCGCCCAGGCCCTGATGTCGATCCAGGCCGTGAAGGCCGTCGAGATCGGCGAGGGATGGGACAACGCGGCGCGCCGGGGCTCGGAGGCGCACGACGCCATCGCCTACGACGCCGAGGGCGGCTTCGTGCGGCCGACCGACCGCGCCGGGGGGATCGAGGGCGGCATCTCCAACGGTGCGCTCCTGGTGGCCCGGGTGGCCATGAAGCCGCTGGCCACGCTCAACCGGCCCGTCCTGCAGACGGTCGACGTCGTCACGAAGGAGTCGACGGTCAGCTTCCGCGAGCGCACCGACGTGACCGCCGTGCCCGCCATGGGCGTGGTCGCAGAGTCGATGACCGCGCTCGTCCTGGCCTCCGAGGCCTTGCGCAAGTTCGGCGGGGACTCGCTGGCCGAGGTCGTGCGCAACCGCGACGGGTTCGTCGCCTCGCTCGGCTCGTCGCCCTCGGCCGCCGTGGGCCGCACCACCTCGGACCCGGGCAGCGCCGCCGGATGACGCGCCGCATCCTGCTCGTCGGGATGATGGGCGCGGGCAAGACCACCACTGGGATGCTCGTCGCCCGGCGCCTCGGCTGGGGCTACCGGGACTCCGACGCCGACGTCGAGTCGGAGACCGGCCTCACCGTGCCCGAGCTCTTCGCCCGCGACGGCGAGGCGGCCTTCCGCCGCGCCGAGACCGAGGTCCTCGCCGCCGCCTGCGCCGAGGGCGCGCCGTCGGTCGTCTCGGTGGCGGGCGGTGCGGTGCTCAGCCCCGACAACCGCCGCCTCATCGAGGCGAGCGGCACCGTGGTCTGGCTCCGGGCGCGGCCCGAGACCCTGGCCGCCCGTGTCGGGGACGGTGCGGGCCGGCCCCTGCTCGGCGACGACCCGGCCGCGGCGATGGTGCGCCTCAACGCCGACCGCGCGCCGTTCTACGCCGAGGTCGCCGACCTCGTCATCGATGTCGACGACCTCCCGGCGGAGGAGGTGGCCGGGCGCATCCTTTCCGCCGTCGGCGCCGAGCCCGCCGGCCGCGCGGCCGAGTAGGCGGCGGGATCGTGCGCGCCCTCTCCGTGGACCTCGCCGAGCGCTCCTATCCCGTGCTGGTCGGGCCGGGCGCGCGCCACGAGGTCGCGCGCTTCCTGCCCCCGAGCGCCAAGTCGGCGGTGATCGTCACCCAGGAGGCGATCAGGGCCGCCGGCTGGGTGCACGACCTCCGTCCGGGCGTCCCGGCCGAGCTGTGCATCATCCCCGACGGGGAGGACGCCAAGACGCTCGACACCGTGGGGGACCTGGCCCGCCGGTTCGCCCGGGCCGGCCTCTCGAGGTCCGACGCCGTCATCGCCGTCGGCGGCGGCATCGTGACCGACGTCGCCGGCTTCGCCGCGGCGACGTACCACCGGGGCACGGCCTACGTGAACGTGGCGACCACGCTGCTGGCACAGGTCGACGCCGCCATCGGCGGCAAGACCGGGGTGAACCTGCCCGAGGGCAAGAACCTCGTCGGCGCGTTCTGGCAGCCCAACGCGGTGCTGTGCGACACCGAGACCCTCTCGTCGCTGCCGCCCCGTGAGTGGGCCTGCGGGCGCGGCGAGATCGCCAAGTACGCCTTCCTCGGCGAGGCACCCCGGGCCGACCAGCCGATCGAGGAGCAGGTGGCGCGCTGCGTCGGGATCAAGGCGGCCGTCGTGGCCGAGGACGAGCGCGAGGGCGGGCGGCGCATGATCCTCAACTACGGCCACACCCTCGGCCACACGCTGGAGGGCGCCGCCCTGGCCGACCACCACGACTGGGACCTGCGCCACGGGGAGGCGGTGGCCATCGGGCTGCTGTTCTCGGCCCTCCTGGCGCGGCGCCTCGGGCGCATCGACGACGCCCGCGTCGACGAGCACCGCACGGTGATCGGGAGCTTCGACCTCCCGACCGACCTCCCGCGGGACGCCGGGGCCGAGGAGCTGGTGTCGTTCATGGCCCGGGACAAGAAGGCGCAGGGGGACCTGACCTTCGTGCTCGACGGGCCCGACGGGGTCGAGCCGGTGCACGGCGTGGACGCCGCCGACGTGATCGCTACCCTGGCGGACATGGGTGCCCGACCGTGAGCCTCGTCCTGCTCCTCTCGGGGCCGAATCTCAGCCTCCTCGGCGAGCGGGAGCCGGCCGTCTACGGGACCGACACGCTGGCCGACCACGTGCGGCGCGCCGAGTCTGCGGCCGGGCGCCACGGGCTCGACCTCGAGCACGTGCAGTCGAACCACGAGGGCGACCTGATCGACGCGGTGCACGGCAGCGCGCGGCCGGGCGGACGCACTGGTCGTCAACGCCGGCGCGTTGAGCCACACGTCGTGGTCGCTCCACGACGCCGTGGCGGCCTTCGACGGTCCCGTCGTCGAGCTGCACATCTCCAACCCGGCCGCCCGCGAGCCCTTCCGCCACACGTCGGTGCTCGCGCCGGTGTCGTCGGGCCTCATCGCCGGCTTCGGCGGGCTCGGCTACGAGCTCGCCGTCGATGCCGTCGCCGCACTCTTGAAGGGAGCCTGAGCCGCCCATGCGCACGAGCATCGCCAACCCGTACGCCCCCGCCACCACGCCGCTGCCCGCCATCACGGTGGGGGGGCGGCTCGACCGCCTGCGCGCCACCTTCGACGCGCACGAGATCGACGCCCTGGTCGTCACGACGTTGCCCAACGTGCGCTACCTGACCGGCTTCTCGGGCTCGGCGGGGGTCCTGACCGTCACGCGGGACGTCGCGCTCCTCGCCACCGACGGGCGCTACCGCACCCAGTCGGCCGAGCAGCTCGAGCGGGCCGGCGCGGCCGCGCAGGTGGACATCGTCATCGGGCCCGTGGCCGAGCAACGCAAGGCGGCGCAGGCCGCCCTCACCATCCACACCCGCATCGGGTTGGAGGCCGACAACATCACCTGGACCGCCCAGCGGGCCTGGGCCGAGCTGGTGGACGGCGAGAACCTGGTCCCCACGTCCCACGCGGTGGAGGCGCTGCGGGAGGTGAAGGACGCGGCCGAGATCGCCCGCATGGAGCGGGCGGCCGCCATCGCCGACGCCGCGCTCTTCGAGGTGCTGCCGCTCATGGGCCAGGGCGTGACCGAGGAGCACTTCGCCCTGGAGCTCGATACGGCCATGCGCCGGGGCGGCGCCGAGAGCACCGCCTTCGACACGATCGTCGCCGCGGGCGAGAACTCGGCCAAGCCGCACCACCACCCCGGCGCCCGGCGCATTCAGACGGGCGACCCCGTCGTGGTCGACTTCGGGGCCACCTTCGAGGGCTACCGCTCGGACATGACGCGCACGTTCTGCGTCGGGTCGGACCCCGAGGGCGAGCTGGCCCGCATCTTCGCCGTGGTCGGCGAGTCGCAGGCCGCCGGCGCCGCCGCCGTACGGCCCGGCATCGCCGCCAAGGAGGTCGACGACGTCTGCCGCGGGATCATCGCGGCGGCGGGATGGGCCGAGCGCTTCGAGCACGGGACCGGGCACGGGGTCGGCCTCGACATCCACGAAGCGCCGACGGTCAGCCAGCTGGGCACTGCTATCCTCGCCCCCGGCTTCGTCGTCACCGTCGAGCCCGGTGTCTACCTCCCCGGGCACGGTGGGGTCCGTGTCGAGGACACCCTGGTCGTGACGGAGGACGGCGCCCGCCCCCTGACCCGCTTCACAAAGGACATCCATGGCAGTCTCGACCAATGACCTGAAGAACGGCATGAGCCTGGACCTCCCCGAGGGCCTGTTCAACGTCGTCGAGTTCCAACACGTGAAGCCGGGCAAGGGCGGCGCCTTCGTGCGCACCAAGCTGAAGAACGTGCGCAGCGGCGCCGTGATCGAGCGCACCTACCGGGCCGACGAGAAGCTCGAGCAGGCCATCATCGACAAGCGCGACATGCAGTTCCTCTATCGCGACGGCACCGACTTCGTGTTCATGGACACCACCAGCTACGAGCAGATGACGGCCTCCCCGGCGTTGCTCGGCGACGCCCCGAGCTACCTCAAGGAAGGGGACGAGGCGAACCTGCAGATGTACAACGGCGAGATCGTCGGCGTCGACCTCCCGGCCGCCGTGGAGCTGACGGTGACCGAGACGGAGCCGGGGATCCAGGGTGACCGCGTCTCGGGGGCCCGCAAGTCCGCCACCCTCCAGACGGGCCTGGTGGTCCAGGTGCCGCTGTTCGTCAACACCGGGGACGTGATCAAGGTCGACACCCGCTCCGGCGAGTACCTGACCCGGGCCTGACGGCCCGGCGGCCTCGACCTTCCGCGCCGCGCCCCGGCCGAGGCCAGGACCGTCCCGCCGTGACCGACGCCGCACCCCGGCACCAGCAGCGCGAGCGGGCCCTGGCCCTGCTCTACGAGGCGGAGCTCAAGGGCGAGGGCCCGTTGGCGGTCGTCGACGCCCTGCCGGTCCCGCCGGACCCCTACGTGCGTACGCTCGTCACCCGGGCCGTCGCGACCCGCGACGAGGCCGATCGCCGCATCGCCGCCGCCTCGGTGGGCTGGCCCCTCGAGCGCATGGCGGTCATCGACCGGATCGTGCTCCGGCTGGCCGTCGCCGAGCTGCTCGATCCCGTCGGCCCTCCCGTGGCGGTCGTGATCGACGAGGCGGTCGAGCTGGCCAAGGAGTACTCGACCGAGGAGTCGGGCGGCTTCGTCAACGGCATCCTGTCGACGATCGCCGCCGAGGTGAAGCCGGGCTGATCCCGGGTTGCCGCCCGTTGCGCATCGACGCCAGTAGTGCTACTCTCATTAGCACCATGCCGACCCTCCGGGTTGACCCCAGCGACCCGGTCTTCCTCCACGAACAGGTTGCGGCCGAGATCCGTCGGGCCATCGCCGATGGCGAAGCCGCCCCGGGGGAACGACTCCCTCCGGCTCGGGACCTGGCCAAGGTTCTCGGAGTGAACGCCAACACGGTCCTTCGTGCGATGCGGCAGTTGCGAGACGAAGGGCTCGTCGAGTTTCGGCGGGGGCACGGGATCACCGTGAGCGGCGAAGCCCCGGCGCGCAGCGCACTCATCGAGCGGGTGCGGGACCTGGTGCAGTACGCCCGGGTGCAGGGCTACCAGCCCGACGAACTGGTGCAGATCATTCAGGGGCTCCGGTGACGCTCACCCTCGGGCCACGCCGGGACACCGAGCCGGAGCGGACGGAGGCCCTCATCCGGGAAGCGCGGCGGCTGCAGCGTCGCCGATGGCGGCGAGGGGCGGTGTTGGCCACGCTGGCTCTCGTCGTCGTGGCCGTGGTCGTGACGTCGTTGCAGGGAGGTGGTCCCGCACGGCCGCGTGCCGTCCCTCCTCGCCCCGGCCCCCCGCCGGCACAACGAAGGGTGAACGGCCCGTCGCTCGGTCTCGCCACGTCGTACCAGTTGACCGGCCCGATCGGCGTCGCGGTCGACCGGGGCGGGGACATCTACCTGACCGATGGGAACCGGGTGCTCGAAGTCCACCGGGCGACGCAGCAGCTCGAGGTGGTGGCCGGGACCGGCGCCGCGGGGTTCTCCGGCGACGGCGGCCCCGGCCCGCAGGCCACGCTCGACGGGCCGAGCGGCGTCGCCGTCGCGCCGAACGGCGACGTCTACATCGAGGACGGTAATCGCGTCCGCAAGGTCTCGGCCGTCGATGGGGTCATCTCGACCGTGGCCGGGGACGGCCGCGCCGGCTCCGGCGGGGACGGGGGCCCGGCCGTCAGGGCCTCGCTGGAACTCGGGAGCGCCCCAAGCGGCGTCGGGGGACTCAGCGACTCCATCGCCGTCGGTCCCGACGGTGCCCTGTACGTGGCCGACACCCGCAACAACGAGGTCCAGAAGGTGTCGCCGGCCACCGGGGTCATCACCAGGGTGGCCGGTCCGGGGATCCATTGTGGCCCGCTCGACGGCATCTGCCTGACGGCCCCCAATCCGTGTGCGCCGGTGGGTGTCGCCGTGGACCGTTCCTCGAACATCTTCTTCGCCACCGGGTGTGGTTCGATCCGGGAGAGAGTCGCTGCCACCGGTGCGACGCCGACGATCTTCTCCACACGCCGGGATCCGGCTCTGGCGGGCACGGGGGCTGAGCACGATCCGACGGGACTGGCGGTCGGCACCGACAAGACGCTCTTCGTCACGGAGGCCTACGGCCGGCGGCTGCTCGAGCTCGACCTCGCCAGCGGGCGGGTCGCGTTGGTCGCCGGTACCGGCGTCGAGACCTACCCGTCACCGGGCCAGACCGCAGGCGACGGGGGACCGGCTTCCGCCGCCACCTTCGGGCTGGCGCTCGGCACCGCGATCGACGGGCGGGGCAACGTCTACGTGGCCGACTTCTTCAACGACGCCGTTCGGATGATCGACGGGCGCACCGGGGTGATCTCGACGGTCGCCGGGCAGATCCCCATGTCTCCGGCGCAGCAGGGACACTGCTGCTGAGCGGCGGGCCGGCCGGGCCGTCCGCCCGCCGCGGCACGGGCGGTCACGGGGCCGCCCGGGTGCGGGCGCGATAAGCTATCGCCCTGACCGTGAAGTGAGTCCCGTGAGGCTCACACGGCAGGAGGAGCAGTGGCCGAACGCGAGCGCAGTCGTACGCGACCCCTCGGGGGCGTGTTCGTGGCCCACTCCCAGGTCCTCTCCGCCGCCGACGTCCAGCGCGCCCTCACCCGGATGTCGCACGAGATCGTCGAGCGCAACGGCGGGGTCGAGGACGTCGTCCTGGTGGGGCTCCAGACCGGCGGCGTGCCCCTGGCCAGCCGGATGGCCGAGACCCTGCGCCAGATCGAGGGGACCGCCAAGGTCGACCTCGGCAGCCTCGACGTGGCCTTCTACCGCGACGACATCGGCCTGCGCCCCGTCCTGCCCGAGGCGGTCACCGACATCCCCGTCGACCTGGCCGGACGGGTGGTGGTGCTGGTCGACGACGTCCTCTTCACGGGGCGCACGATCCGGGCCGCCCTGAACGCCCTCAACGACTTCGGGCGGGCCCGCTCGGTCCAGCTCGCCGTCATGATCGACCGCGGCCACCGCGAGCTCCCGATCCGCCCCGACTACGTCGGCAAGAACCTGCCCACGCGGCGCGAGGAGATGGTCGACGTCGGCGAGGACGGCGTGTGGATCGGCACCCTGGAGGACCGGTGACCGGGCCGCAGCACCTGCTGTCGGTGGCGGACCTCGGGCCCGACGGCATCGCCGAGGTGCTGCACGTCGCCGAGGCCTTCGCCGAGGTGGAGCGCCGGTCGGTGCCGAAGGTCCCCACCCTGCGGGGAAAGGTGGTGGCGACGCTCTTCTTCGAGGAGTCGACCCGCACCCGCCTGTCCTTCGAGACGGCGGCGAAGCGGCTCTCGGCCGACGTGCTCTCCCTCGCCGTCGCCACCTCCTCGGTGAAGAAGGGCGAGAGCCTGCGCGACACCGTCGAGACCGTCGAGGCCATGGGCATCGACGCCGTGATCATCCGCCACTCCTCGGCCGGCGCCCCCCACCAGGTGGCCCGCTGGGTCGAGCGCGCCCACGTGGTGAACGCCGGCGACGGCTGGCACGAGCACCCCACGCAGGCCCTGCTCGACTGCTTCACGGTGCGCCAGGTCCTGGCCGAGCGCAAGGGAGTGGCGCCCGACGAGCTCGGCGTCGGGTGCTTCGAGGGCCTGCGCGTGCTCATCGTCGGAGACGTCCGCCACAGCCGCGTGGCCCGCTCCGAGGTGCTGGCCTACACCGCCCTCGGGGCCCACGTGACGCTGACCGCGCCCGGCAGCCTGCTGCCCCCCTCGCTCGAGGGATGGCCGGTGGAGGTGGTCACCGACCTCGACGACGCGCTGGGCGATGCCGACGTCGTGTCGTTGCTGCGCCTGCAGGCCGAGCGCGGCAGCGGGTCGTTCGTGCCCAGCCTGCGCGAGTACACCGCCCGCTGGGGCCTGACGGCCCGGCGGGCCGAGCGCCTGGCCGAGCATGCGATCGTCACCCACCCCGGGCCCATGGTCCGCGGCGTCGAGATCGCGTCGGACGTGGCCGACCTGCCCCGCACGGTCGTCACCCAGCAGGTGGCCAACGGCGTGGCGGTGCGCATGGCCATCCTGTTCCTGCTGCTCGGCGGCGAGCTGCCCGGGGTGGCGGAGGTGCCCGCCGTTGCCTGACGCCACGCTCGTCATCCGCGGCGGCAGCGTCGTCGGACCCGACGGCCTCGAGCGCCTCGACGTCGCCGTCCGGGGCGCCACCGTCACCGGGCTGGCCGAGACCATCGAGCCGCCGCGTGGCGCGCGCGTCCTCGATGCGGGTGGTTGCCTCGTGGGCCCGGGCCTGGTCGACCTGCACACGCACCTGCGCCAGCCGGGGCGGGAAGAGGCCGAGACGATCGAGTCGGGCGCCCGCGCCGCCGCGCTCGGCGGCTACACGGCGGTCGTCGCCATGCCCAACACCGAGCCGGCCATCGACTCGGCGGCCGTGGCGAGCGAGGTGCTGGCGCTCGGCACCGGCTGCGCCGCCGAGGTCGCCGTCGCCGGCGCCATCACCGTGGGCCGGGCCGGCGGCGCGCTCGCCCCGCTCGGCGAGCTGGCCTCGCTCGGGGTGACCCTCTTCACCGACGACGGCGCCGGCGTGCAGGACGGCGCGCTCATGCGCCGGGCCCTGGACTACGCCAAGGGCCTCGGCGTCACGCTGGCCCAGCACTGCGAGGACGCCTGCCTCGCTGCGGGCGGGGCGATGCACGAAGGGTGCTGGTCGAGCCGGCTGGGCATCCCGGGCATGCCGGCGGCGGCCGAGGAGGCCATGGTCGCCCGCGACATCATGCTGGTCCGCCTGACCGGCGCGCCGGTCCACTTCCTGCACCTCTCCACGGCGGGCTCGGTGGAGCTGGTGCGCCGGGCGAAGGCGGACGGCCTCCCGGTGACCGCCGAGGCGGCGCCGCACCACATGCTGCTCACCCACGCCGCGGTGGCGGGGTACGACCCCGTGTTCAAGGTGAACCCGCCGCTGCGCACCGACGAGGACGTGGAGGCCGTGGTGGCCGGCCTGTGCGACGGCACCATCGACGCCGTCGCCACCGACCACGCCCCGCACGCACCCGAGGCGAAGGACGTCCCCTTCGACCAGGCGCCGCCCGGCATGCTCGGCCTGCAGACGGCGCTGCCCGTCGCGTGGTCGGTGCTGGCGCCGCACCTCGGCCCGGCGCGGGTGTTCGCGCTGCTGAGCAGCCAGCCGGCAGCCATCGCCCGGCTGACGGCGACGCACCCCCGGGTGGGGGGCCACGAGCGCGCAGGGCGGCCCGGTGCAGGAGGGCGCCGCCGCGAACCTCTGCGTGTTCGACCCGACCGCGACGACGACGGTGGACCCGGCCCGGCTGGCCAGCCGGAGCCGCAACACGCCCTACGCGGGCCGCACGTTCGACGGCGCGGTGCGCCACACCGTGCTGCGGGGCGAGGCCGTCGTGGTCGACGGGGCGGCGCAACGGTGAGCGCCGGCGAGGACCGCCCGGCGGCGCTGCTGGTCACCGCGGACGGCGCGGTGTTCTCGGGGGAGGCGGCCGGCGCCGCCGTGCCGGTCGCCACCGGGGAGCTCGTCTTCAACACGGCCATGAGCGGCTACCAGGAGGTCATCACCGACCCCTCGTACGCGGGGCAGGTCATCGCCTTCACGAGCACGCACATCGGCAACTACGGCACCAACGCGGCCGACGACGAGGCGCTGCGGCCGCACTGCCGCGGGGTCGTGGTGTGCGACCTCGCCGACCAGCCCTCCAAATTGGCGGGCCACCGAGGGACTCGAGCCGTTCCTCGTGCGCCACGGCGTGCCCGCCCTGACCGGGGTCGACACCCGGCGCCTCGCCCGCCACGTCCGGGAGGCCGGCGCCGTGCCCTGCGCCTTCGGCACGGCGCCCGAGGCGGCGTTGCGCGCCGCCGCGGCGACCGCGGTCGGCACCGACGGCATGGACCTCGTGTCGGGCGTCACGGCGGCCGTGGCCAGGGAGCACCCGGGCACCGGACAGGGCGCGTCGAGCGGCCTGCGCATCGTGGCCTACGACTTCGGCGTGAAGACGACCATGGTCCGGCTCCTGACCACCCTGGGCGCCGTCACGGTGGTGCCCGCCGGCACCACGGCGACCGAGGTGCTGGCGCTCGAGCCCGACGGCGTCTTCCTCTCCAACGGGCCGGGCGACCCCGCCGCCCTCCCGGGCCCGACCGCGGCGGCGGCCGACCTGGTGGGGCGGGTGCCCGTCTTCGGCATCTGCCTCGGCCACCAGATCCTGGCCGCCGCGCTGGGCGGCACGACCTACAAGCTGCCGTTCGGGCACCACGGCGCCAACCACCCCGTGCAGCGCCTGGCGTCGGGGGTGGTGGAGATCACGAGCCAGAACCACAACTACGCCGTGGCCGCCGGCTCCATCCCCGACGCCGAGACGACGCACGTGAACCTCAACGACGGCGTGATCGAGGGCTTCCGCTCGCTCGTCGCGCCCGCGTTCTCGGTGCAGTACCACCCCGAGGCGGCCCCGGGGCCGCACGACGCCCGCTACCTCTTCGGCGCCTTCCGCGACCTCATGCTCGCCCACCCCGCCCGCGCCGGGGCGCGCTGAGCGGGAAGGGCGGAGCCGACGTGCCACGCCGCGACGACCTGCGGTCGATCCTCGTCATCGGGTCCGGCCCGATCGTGATCGGCCAGGCGTGTGAGTTCGACTACTCGGGCACCCAGGCCTGCCGGGTCCTGGCCGAGGAGGGCTACCGGGTGATCCTGGCCAACTCCAACCCGGCCACGATCATGACGGACCCGGGCACCGCGGACCGCACCTACGTGGAGCCGCTCGATCCCGAGGTGCTGACGGCCATCATCGAGAAGGAACGGCCCGACGCGCTGCTGCCCACGCTGGGTGGGCAGACGGCCCTCAACCTGACGATGGAGCTCGTCGAGCTCGGCGTGCTCGAGCGCTACGGGGTCGAGGTCATCGGCGCCCGCCCCGAGGCGATCGCCACCGCCGAGGACCGGGACCGCTTCAAGGCGGCGATGCAGGACATCGGGCTCGAGGTGCCTCGCTCGGGCTTCGCCCACTCACTCGAAGAGGCCGAGGACATCGCAGCGGACATCGGCTTCCCGATCATGGTGCGGCCGAGCTTCATCCTGGGCGGCAAGGGGACCGGCATCGCCGAGGACGCGGCGCAATTCGCCGCGCCTGGCCGCGGAGGGCCTGGCGGCCAGCCCGATCGGCCAGATCCTGGTGGAGCGGTCGATCGCGGGCTGGAAGGAGTTCGAGCTCGAGGTGATGCGCGACGGCGCGGACAACTGCGTCGTGGTGTGCTCCATCGAGAACTTCGACCCCATGGGGGTGCACACGGGGGACTCCATCACGGTGGCGCCGGCCCAGACGCTGACGGACGTGGAGTACCAGGCCATGCGCGACGACGCCTTCGCCTGCCTGCGCCGGGTCGGCGTGGAGACGGGCGGCTCCAACGTGCAGTTCGCCGTGGACCCGGCAACCGGGCGCCGGGTCATCATCGAGATGAACCCGCGCGTCTCGCGCTCCTCGGCCCTCGCGTCGAAGGCGACCGGGTTCCCCATCGCGAAGATCGCCGCCCGCCTGGCCGTGGGGTACCTGCTCAACGAGATCCCCAATGACATCACGAGGGCCACGCCGGCCTCCTTCGAACCCACCATCGACTACGTCGTGACCAAGGTGCCCCGCTGGGCCTTCGAGAAGCTGCCCGGTGCGGACGCGCGCCTCGGCACCCGCATGCAGTCGGTGGGCGAGGTCATGGCGATCGGGCGGACCTTCTGCGAGTCCCTGCAGAAGGCGCTGCGCTCGCTGGAGCAGGGCAGGGCCGGTCTCAACGCCGATCCGGCCGAGGCCGCGTTCGACGCGCTGCCCGTCGACGACCTGCTGGAGCGGATCGCCGTCGCGACCCCGGACCGCGTCTACGAGATGGAGTCGGCGCTCCGCCGGGGCGCGGGCGCCGACGAAGTGGTGAGCCGCACGGGCATCGATCCGTGGTTCGTCCGCCAGCTCGAGCGCATCGCCGACGGCCGGCGTCGCGTCACGGCGGCACCCGAGCTGGGGCGCGCCGAGCTCCGGCGCGCCAAGCGGCTCGGGTTCTCCGACGCCCAGCTGGCCTACCTCCGTGGGACACGCGAGGCCGACGTCCGCGCGGCGCGGCTGGCCCTCGGGGTGCGGGCGACGTTCAAGACCGTCGACACCTGCGCGGCGGAGTTCGAGGCGTTCACCCCCTACCACTACGCCACCTACGAGGAGGAGGACGAGGTCCGCCCCTCCGATCTTCCCCGGGTGATCATCCTCGGGTCGGGCCCGAACCGGATCGGGCAGGGGATCGAGTTCGACTACTGCTGCGTGCACGCGTCCATGTCGCTGCGCGCCGCCGGTTTCGAGACGGTCATGGTGAACTGCAACCCCGAGACGGTGTCGACCGACTACGACACGTCGGACCGCCTCTACTTCGAGCCGCTGACCGCCGAGGACGTGGCCAACGTGCTCGACGCCGAACAGGCGGCGGGCGGCACGGTGGCGGGCGTCATCGTCTCGCTCGGCGGGCAGACGCCCCTCAAGCTGGCCCACGCGCTGCCGCCGGAGCTCGTCCTCGGGACGAGCCCGGCCTCCATCGACCTGGCCGAGGACCGGGAGCGCTGGAACGCGCTGTGCCACGAGCTGTCCATCCCCCAGCCGCCGGGCGGGACCGCCACGAACACCGCCGAGGCGCTGGCCGTCGCGGGCGGCATCGGCTACCCGGTGCTGCTGCGCCCGAGCTACGTGCTGGGCGGCCGGGCCATGGAGATCGTCTACGACGACGACGGGGTGCGGCGCGTCATGCAGGCGATGACCACCGGCGCCCTGGCCCGCGAGGGCGGGGTGACCGCCGAGCGCCCCGTCCTGGTGGACCGCTTCTTGGAGGACGCCATCGAGGTCGACGTCGACGCGGTGCGCGACGCCGCCGGGGAGATCCTCATCGCGGGCGTGATGGAGCACGTCGAGGAGGCGGGCGTGCACTCGGGCGACTCCGCCTGCGCGCTCCCGCCACAGACGCTGTCCGAGGAGGTCGTGCACAGGCTCGAGGAGCACACCCGCTCGCTGGCCGAGGCCCTGGAGGTCTGCGGACTCATCAACGTGCAGTACGCCGTGAAGGACGGGCAGGTGTACGTGCTCGAGGCGAACCCGCGGGCGAGCCGGACGGTCCCCTTCGTGGCCAAGGCGACGGGCGTGCCGCTGGCGACGGTGGCGTCCCGCGTGATGGTCGGGCACACGCTGGCGGCGCTGCGCGCGGAGGGCCTGCTGCCGGCGGACGTGATCGACCGGGTGCCCGTGCTCGACCACGTGAGCGTGAAGGAGGCGGTGCTGCCGTTCGACCGCTTCCCCGGCGTCGACACGCTGCTGGGCCCCGAGATGCGCTCGACCGGCGAGGTGATGGGCGTCGACCGCACGTTCGGCCTGGCGTTCGCCAAGAGCCAGATGGCGGCGGGCACCCGGCTGCCCGACTCGGGCACCGTGTTCCTCTCCCTCGCGGACCGGGACAAGCCGGCGGGCCTTGAGGTGGCGCGGTCGTTCAGCGCCTTGGGCTTCTCCGTCGCCGCGACGCTGGGGACGGCCGGCTACCTGCGCTCCGCCGGCGTCCCAGTCGACACGCTGGTGGCCAAGGTGGGGGAGGAGGGCGTCGCGTCGGACGCCGTCGAACTGATCGCCCAGGGCAAGGTGCAGCTCGTGGTGAACACCCCACGCGGCCTCGGGCCGCGCGCGGACGGCCAGCACATCCGCATGGCGTCGGTCGCCTACAAGGTGCCCTGCCTGACCACGCTGGCGGCGGCACGCGCCGCGGCGGCGGGCATGGCGGACGTGCGTGCGCATCCGCTGGAGGTGCGCCCGCTCCAGGACCTCCACCCCGTGCCGGGCGGGGCGGCGCGATGAGCGCGCGGCTGCGCCCACGAGATGCGGCGGCACTGGCCACCGAGGTCGGCGCCGTCGGGTTGGGCAACCCGATCATGACGGCCTCGGGCACGTCGGGTCACGGCACGGAGCTGGCCGAGTACGGCGCCCTGGCGGACCTCGGTGCGGTGGTCGTGAAGTCGTTGTGCGTCGCGCCGTGGCAGGGCAACCCGGCGCCGCGGGTGCACGAGGTCGGCGCGGGGATGCTCAACAGCGTGGGGTTGCAGGGCCCGGGACTCACGGCGTGGCTCGAGCACGACCTGCCCTCCCTCCACGCGTCCGGGGCGCGGGTCGTCGTCAGCATCTGGGGCCGCACGGTGGCCGACTACGCCGAGGCGGCCGGGCTCGTGGCCGCCGCCGCCTCGGGTGTCGGCGCCTGCATCGCCGCGCTCGAGGTCAACGTGAGCTGTCCCAACGTCGAGGACCGGTCGCGCATGTTCGCCCACTCGGCCGAGGCGACGTCGCGGGTCATGGCCGCCACGGCCTGCGGCCTGCCGCGCTGGGCCAAGCTCAGCCCCAACGTGCCCGATCTCGTCGAGATCGCCTCCGGCGCGCTCGAAGGCGGCGCCGACGGGTTGACCCTGGTGAACACGCTGCTCGGCCTCGCCCTCGACACCGAGACCGGCCGCCCGGTCCTCGGCGCCGGAGGTGGTGGGCTCTCGGGCGGCGCGGTCCACCCGGTCGCCGTGCGCGCCGTCTGGGAGTGCCGGGACGCCTTCCCCGAGGTGCCGATCGTGGGCGTCGGCGGCGTCATGACCGGCCGCGACGCGGTCGAGCTCCTGCTGGCCGGGGCGGACGCGGTCCAGGTCGGCACGGCGACGTTCCGGGACCCCCGGGCGCCGTGGAAGGTGCTCGGGCAGCTGGCACGTTGGTGCGAGGCCCATGGCACCACGGTCGCCGACATCCGGGCACGGGCCCGCCGACGCGGCGACGACCGGGCGCCCGACGGCACGGTGGTGCCGTCGACGCGTGCGCCCGCGGGACGCGGCGCGCCGGAGACTTCGCAGCCGACCGGCGCGTCGCCCGTGCCGTTGCTCAAGGAGGGAGGCAGGAATGGCTGACAGCTTCGGGGACCGCGTCGCGGCGGCGGTGCGCGCCACCGGTCCACTGTGCGCGGGGATCGACCCGTCGGGTGCACTGCTCCGGGAATGGGGCCTCAGCGACGATGCGGAGGGGCTGCGGGCCTTCTGTCGCACGTGCGTGGACGCGTTCGCGGGTGCGGTGGCCGTGATCAAGCCGCAGGTGGCGTTCTTCGAGCGGCACGGCTCGGCCGGCTTGGCCGAGCTGGAGCGCCTCATCGCCGAGGCGACCGCCGCCGGGCTCGTCGTCATCGCGGACGCCAAGCGCGGGGACATCGACTCGACGGCGGAGGCGTACGCCGATGCATGGCTCGGCGACACGAGCCCGCTCGCCGCGGATGCGGTGACCGCCCACCCCTACCTGGGCCTGGGGGCGCTGGCGCCGCTCGTCCGCCTGGCGGCCGCCAACGGGCGGGGCGTCCTGGTGGTGGCCCGCAGTTCCAACCCGGAGGGCCGTGGTCTGCAGCAGGCGGTGACCTCGGACGGGAGGAGCGTCGAGGACACGTTGCTCGCCGAGATCGCAGCGCTCAACGGGGCTCCGGGAATCCCGACCGGAACGGTGGGCGCGGTGATCGGGGCGACGTTGCCACCGTCCCAATTCCCATTGTCCCAGCTGGGAGGCATAATTCTGGCTCCGGGGCTCGGCGCGCAGGGCGCCGGGCCGGCCGACGTGGCCGAGCGCTTCGCCGGGTGCCGCCCCGGGACGGTGCTGCCCAGCAGCTCCCGAGGGTTGCTCGGCAGCGGTCCCGATCCCGGAGATCTGCGGCGCAGCGCGAAGTCACTCGCCCGCGATCTGGCGGCGCTGATGGGCTGAGTAGGGAAAATGGGCATGACCGTCGCGGGCCGAGGCGCTATGGTCTCGCCATGCCGCAACCTCCCGCACTTACTCCCGAGCAGCGCGCCGCTGCCCTCGAAAAGGCTGCCAGGGTTCGCCGCGAGCGGGCCGAGGTCAAGGACAAGCTGAAGATGGGCAACTTGTCCCTGGCCCAGCTCCTCACCGAGGCCGACTCCAACGAGACCATCGGGAAGATGAAAGTGGTCTCCGTGCTCGAGTCCCTGCCCGGACTGGGCAAGGTCAAGGCACGGCGCCTGATGGAGACCGTCGGCATCAGCGACAGCCGGCGACTGCAGGGGCTCGGTGCCAAGCAGCGCGAGGCGCTGCTCAAAGAGACTGCGCGCTGAACCGCAGATCGGCGAGCCACGGATCTTCGTGCTCATCGGCCCCGGAGGGGCCGGCAAGGGCACCCTGGCGGCCGAGCTCGTTCGACACGACCCCACCCTCTGGCTGAGCCGGAGCTGGACGACCCGAGCGCCCCGCGCCGGTGAGCGCGAACGGGGTGCGTACGTCTTCGTCGACCGCGCCACCTTCGAGGAAGCGGTGGCCGCGGGCGGCTTCTTCGAGTGGGCCGAGTTCCTGGACTACCTGATGGGCACGCCCATCCCCGCCCCGCCGCCGGGGGCCGACGTGTTGCTCGAGATCGACGTCCAGGGGGCCGAGCAGGTGTTGGCGCAACGGCCCGACGCCACGGTGATCATGCTGCTCCCCCCGACGCCGGAGGTGCAGGCCGAGCGGCTGGCCGCCCGCGGGGACGACCGGGAGCACATCCGCCGGCGGGTCGAGCTGGGCCACTCCGAAGTGGCGCGTGGATCCAAAATCGCAGCTCACACGGTGGTCAACGACGACCTGGCGCAGGCCCTGGGCGAGCTGAGGGCTATAGTTGAACGGATTCGAACGGCTGCCCCCTGCGCCGCGAACCCGGAGGAATCCTGATGGCTCAAGGCCGCCACACGCTCATGGACCCGCCCATCGAGGAGCTGCTCGACAAGGTGGACTCGAAGTTCACCCTGGTCGCGCTCGGCTCCGCCCGGGCCAGGCAGGTGAACTCGTACTACAACAGCCTCGGCGAGGGGCTCGGCAAGGTCGTGCCGCCCCAGGTGGCGTCCGTGTCGGGCAAGCCCGTCTCCATCGCCTTCGAGGAGATCGCGGCCGGCAAGGCCACCTTCTCCCGCCCCGACCCCGAGGAGGAGGCCGCGCTCGCCGCGGCCATGGCGGATGCCGCAGAGGCCGGTCTGCTCGCCGAGGGCGAGGGCGACGCCGAAGCGGCCGCGGTCGCCGAGGTCGCCGAGGTGATCGAAGCGCTCGCCGTCGGGGACGAGGACCCGACCGCGAGCTAGGCGCCGGACGAGAGGCGCGGCGTCACCGCCGATGGCCGGACCGCCGGGAACCGAGGATACGTCCGTGCACGCCGACCAGTTGCCGCAACGACCGCGCGTCGTCCTCGGGGTGTGCGGGGGCATCGCGGCCTACAAGGCGGTCGAGGTGTGCCGGCGCCTCGTCGATGCGGGCGTGCACGTGACGCCCGTGCTGACCGACGACGCCACGAAGTTCGTCGGCGCGGTCACGTTCTCCGCGCTCGCCTCCGAGCCGGTGCAGCGCTCGCTGTGGGACGAGTCGTCCCCCATCCCCCACACGACGCTCGGGCAGGGCGCCGACCTCGTCGTCGTGGTGCCCGCCACCGCCCACACCATCGCCCGCTACGCCGCCGGGCTCTCCGACGACCTGCTGTGCGCCACCTTGCTGGCGACCCGCGCGCCGGTGATCGTGTGCCCGGCCATGCACACCGAGATGTGGGAGCACGCATCGGTGCGCGAGAACCTCGCCACGCTCGAGCGCCGCGGCGTCGAGATCGTCCCGCCGGAGAGCGGGAGGCTCGCCGGCGGCGACTCGGGCGAGGGGAGGCTGGCGGACCCCGGGGTCATCGTCGATCGCGTGCTCAATCGGCTGGGCACCGCGACGCGGCGCGACCTCCTCGGCGCGCGGGTCGTGGTGAGCGCGGGGGGCACGCGGGAGCCGCTCGACCCCGTCCGGTTCATCACGAACCGCTCGTCGGGCAAGCAGGGCCACGCGATCGCAGTCGCCGCCGCCCGGCGCGGCGCCACCGTGACGCTCGTCACAGCGTCGGCGCTCGCGCTCCCGCCGGACGTCGCCGGTGCCGTGCACCGGGTCGACGTGGAGACGGCGGCCGACATGGAGCATGCGGTCGGTGCGGCCGCGGAAGGGGCCGACGTGGTCGTGATGGCGGCCGCGGTGGCGGACTACAGGCCCAAGCGCGCCGCGGGGGCGAAGCTCTCGAAGGAGGAAGGGATCCCGGAGCTCGTGCTCGAGCCGACGCCCGACATCCTCGCCGGCCTCGCCGCTCGGCGCGGTGCCGGCCAGTTGCTGGTGGGGTTCGCCGCGGAGACCCACGACGCCATCGAGCGGGGCCGGCGCAAGCTGGCGCGCAAGGGGGTCGACCTGCTCGTCGTCAACGATGTGAGCGCACCCGGTGCGGGGTTCGACCACGACACCAACGCCGTCGTGATCCTCGGGTCGGACGGGAGCACCGCCGAAATCCCACTGACCTCCAAGGATGCAGTGGCAAACGCCGTATTGGATAGGGTGATCGCCCACCACAACGAGAAGCGGAGCAACACGTGAAAACCACCTTCACCTCGGAATCGGTCACCGAGGGGCACCCCGACAAGATGGCGGATCAGATCTCTGACGCCGTCCTCGACGCGATCCTCGAGGGCGATCCCTCCAGCCGCGTCGCGTGCGAGACCCTCCTGACCACCGGCCTCGTCGTGGTGGCTGGTGAGGTGACGACGTCGACGTACGTCGACATCCCCTCGCTCGTGCGCGAGACGGTGTGTGACATCGGCTACGACAACGACGTCTACGGCTTCAACGGCAAGACGTGCGGCGTGCTCGTGTCGCTCGACGCGCAGTCACCCGACATCGCGCAGGGGGTCGACGCGGCCTTCGAGCTGCGCACCGGCAAGGGCGGCGAGGACGTGCTCAATGCCCAGGGCGCCGGAGACCAGGGCATGATGTTCGGGTACGCCTGCGACGAGACGCCCGACCTCATGCCACTGCCCATCTGGCTGTCGCACCGGCTCTCCGAGCGACTGGCGCAGGTCCGCCGTGCCGGCGCCGTCCCGTACCTGCGGCCCGACGGCAAGACCCAGGTCTCGGTCGTCTACGAGGACGGGCGCCCGGTGCGCATCGACACCGTGCTCATCTCGACCCAGCACGCCGGCGGCATCGACCTCGAGGAGCAGCTGCGGCCCGATCTGGTCGAGCACGTCATCAACCCCCTCCTGCCGACCGATCTCGACACCGAGGGGCTGCGGATCTTCGTCAACCCGACGGGCATCTTCGAGCTCGGCGGCCCCCATGCGGACACGGGGCTCACCGGGCGCAAGATCATCGTGGACACGTACGGCGGCATGGCGCGCCACGGTGGGGGTGCGTTCTCCGGCAAGGACCCGTCCAAGGTCGACCGCTCGGCCGCCTACGCGGCGCGGTGGGTGGCCAAGCACGTCGTGGCCGCGGGGGCAGCGAGGCGGTGCGAGGTGCAGGTGGCCTACGCCATTGGCGTCGCGCACCCCGTCTCGTTGCTGGTCGAGACCTTCGGCACCGAGAAGGTCGATCCCGAGACGATCTCCCACGCCGTGCGCGAGTTGTTCGACCTCCGGCCGGCGGCCATCGCGCGCGACCTCGATCTCCGCCGCCCGATCTACAAGAAGACGGCGGCCTACGGCCACTTCGGCCGGTCGGACAAGGAGTTCACGTGGGAGGCCACCCCCCGGGTGGACGACCTGCGGGCCGCCCTCGGGCTCTGATCGTCCGGCCGCTCCCCTGAAGGGGCGGCCGGCGGCGCAGCGATGACGTCATGAACCCATGACGACCGACGACGCGGTGATCGCTCCGACGCGCACGGTGCGCGTGCGGACGGAAGTGCCCGCGCTGAACAAGGCGTTCGACTACGCCGTGCCGTCGCGCTGGGCCGAGGAGGTGGGGGTGGGCGCCCGGGTGCGGGTGCCGCTCCACGGGCGCTCCGTGCGGGGTTGGGTGGTCGAGGCGGACGTCGGGGCCCCGGAGGGAATCGACGTCCTGCCACTCAAGTCGTGGCTGGGGTGGGGCCCACCGCCCGACGTGGTGGAGCTCGCCGAGTGGGCCGCGTGGCGCTGGGCGGGGCCGACGTCGTTCTTCTTGCACACGGCGTCGCCGTCCGTCGTCGTGCGCTCGCTGCCGCGGGCACCGGCGGCGGCCCCGCCGACGAAACCGTCGGGGGACGCGGTGGCGGGTGGGGAGTGGGGCGGTGCGCTCGTACGCGAGGCGGTGAGCGTCGTGCGCCTGCCCCCCGCGACGGACCTGATCGACCTCGTGCTGTCCGTGGTGGGCGACCCGGGCGTACTGGCCCGGGGGGGCACCGTCCTCGTGCTCGTCCCCTCGACCGGTTGGGCGCAACGCCTCACGTCTCGCCTCGTGCGGCGGGGGTGCGCCGCCACGATGGCCTGGGACGAGGCGCGGGCCGGCTGGCCCGTCGTTGTGGGAAGCCGCTCCGGCGCGTGGGCACCGGCGCCGCGCCTGGCCGCCGCCGTCGTGCTCGACGCCCACGACGCGTCGTACCGCGAGGAGAGCGCCCCGACCTACAGCGCGGTCGACGTGCTGCTGGAGCGCGCGCGGCGCCAGGGCGCGCCGTGCGTCCTGGCCTCGCCGGTCCCGCCGGTCGCCCTGGCCGGGCTCGACGGGACGCGGACGTTCGCCCTCCTTCCGCCGCGTGAGCGGCACGGCTGGGCGAGTGTCGAGCGGGTGGACCGCCGGGGGGCCGACCCGCGTACCGGGATCTTCTCGGAGCAATTCGTGCGTCTCGCCCGGGCGGTGCTGGGCGACCCCGACCCCGACACCGCCGGCACCCGGGGCCCGCTCGTGTGCGTGTACAACCGCACGGGCGGCGCCCGGCTGCTGGCGTGCCGGCACTGCGGAGAGCTGGCCTGCTGCGCTCGCTGTGGCGCGGCGTCGAGCCGTCCGCGCGAGGAGGAGGTGCTGCGGTGCCCGCGCTGTGGCGAGACGAGGCCGGTCGTGTGCACCGCCTGCGGGCGCCTCCGCATGAAGACCCTGCGCGCCGGCGTGAGCCGGCTGCGCGAGGAGCTCGAGGCACTGCTCGGGGTGGCGGTCGGCGAGGTGGCGGGCTCCCGCGGTGGTGGTCCCGACCCCGTGCTGCCGGCGACGCCGGTGCTGGTGGGCACCGAGGCGGTGCTGCACCGCGTGCGCCGTGCGGCCGCCGTGGCCTTCCTCGACGTGGACCTCCACCTGCTCGCCCCGCGCCTCTCGGCCACCGAGGACACCCTGGCCCTGTTCGTCCGCGCCGCGCGCCTCGTCGGCGCCCGCGGGAGTGCCCCGGCGTGGGCGCGGGTGCAGGTCCAGACCCGGGTGCCGGACCATCCCGTGCTCGTGGCGGTGTCCAAGGGCGAGCCGGCACCGGTGCTGGCGGAGGAGGTCACGGCGCGCCGGGTCTCGGCGCTGCCACCCTTCGCGGCGTTGGCCCTCGTCTCGGGAGCACGCGCCCCGGCCTACGCCGACGCCCTCGGAGAGGACGTGCGCGCCACCGCGTCCGCCTCGGCGCCCGACGCCCCGACGGTGTCGGCACTGGGCGAGGGACGCTTCCTGGTGCGCAGCGATACCCATGCCCCGCTGTGCGACCTGCTGGCCCGGGTGCCCCGGCCCCCTGGGCGGGGCCTGCGCGTGGAAGTCGACCCGGCGGCCCTCTGACCCACCGGGCCCGGGCGGGAAGCGACGCCGGTAGAATGGGCGGATGCCCGGTCTGACCATCCGCCAGTACGGCGACCCCGTGCTCAAGGAGCGCGCCCGTGAGGTCGACGACATCGACGGTGCGGTGGCGAGCCTGGTCGACGCCATGCTCGAGACGATGTACGCCGCGCCCGGCACGGGCCTGGCGGCGAACCAGGTGGGCGTGCAGCGCCGCATCTTCGTCTACGACGTGGGTGAGGGCGCCCGCACGATCATCAATCCCCGCATCGTCGAGAGCGACGGGGAATGGGCCTTCGAAGAGGGTTGCCTGTCGGTGCCGGGACTGAGCTGGGAGATCGTTCGTCCGAACGCGGTCCACCTCGTCGGCCTCGACCTCGACGGCAACGAGGTCTCCATCGAGGCGAGCGAGCTCGAAGGGCGTGTGTTCCAGCACGAGCTGGACCACCTCGACGGCATCCTGCTCGTCGAACGACTGAACGAGGACCAGCGCAAGGAGGCGCTCAAGATCCTGCGCGCACGCACGTTGGACATCGCCCCGTCCGACCCCGACGGGCTGTCCGGCCTCTTTTCTCGCTGAGCTCTCCGACGGGGGCCGAGCGGCCTGCCCTACGGTGATCGGGTGGCTCGACTGGCGTACCTCGGGACCCCCGGCCTCGCGGTGCCGCCCCTCCGCGCGCTCGTCGGGGCAGGGCACGACGTCGTTCTGTGCGTGACCCGGCCGGACCGGCGACGCGGCCGCGGGGGCGGGACGACGCCGAGCCCGGTCAAGGAGGCCGCCACGGAGCTCGGCATCGCGGTCACCCACGACATGGACGACCTGGCCACGGCCAGGGCGGAGCTGGCCGTCGTGGTGGCGTACGGCCGGATCATCCCCGTCAGGCTGCTCGAGCTGGTGCCGATGGTCAACCTGCACTTCTCGCTGCTCCCTCGGTGGCGGGGAGCCGCACCCGTGGAGCACGCCATCCTCGCCGGCGACCGCGAGACCGGGGTGTGCGTGATGCGGGTGGAGGAGGGTCTCGACACCGGCCCCGTCTACGCGGCCCGCGCCGTGCCGGTCGACGACGAGGTCACGCTGGCGACACTCCGGGAGCGCCTCGTTGCCGTCGGGAGCCAGCTGCTCGTCGACACGCTCGCGGGCGGGGTGGACGGGTTGCCCGAGCCGCGCCCGCAGCGCGGGCCGGCGACGGTGGCGGACAAGATCACCAAGGAGGACCTCCGTCTCGACTGGTCGGAGCCGGCCCTGCAGCTCACGCGGGTGGTCCGCCTGGGCCGCGCTTGGACCACGTTCCGCGGCCGGCAGCTGACCGTGCTGGACGCCACGACCGGCGAGACGCCCGCTGCCGCCGGCGGACGGGCGCCCGGCTCGCTGGACGGGACCGCGGTCGCGACGGGCGACGGCACCCTCGTCCTGCGACGGGTGCAGCCCGAGAGCCGTTCGCCCATGTCAGCCGACGAGTGGCTGCGAGGGGTGCGGCCGCGGGACGGCGAGCACCTCGGAACGGACTAGACATGAGTCCGGTGACTGTGACGCCGATCGACGGGTGGAGCCCGGACCAGTACGAGCGCTTCCGGTCGGAACGCCAACAGCCCTTCGACGACCTGTTGATGCTCTGTCACCCCGTTCCCGGCGGGCGGATCGTGGACCTCGGCTGCGGCCTCGGTGACCTGACCAAGATCCTGCACGAGGAGATGGACGCCAAGGCGACCGTGGGCGTCGACTCCTCGCCGGCCATGCTGGCCCGCGCCCAGTCGGACTACGGGGACGTGCCCGGCCTCTCCTTCGCCCAGGGCGACATCGCGTCGTGGCTCGACGAGGGGCTCGACCTCGTGTTCGCCAACGCGTCGCTCCAGTGGATCGACGACCACCTCAACCTGCTGGCGCGCATGCGGACCGCGCTGCGCAAGGACGGGCAGCTCGCGTTCCAGGTGCCCGCCAACTACCGCCACCCGTCCCATCTGCTCGCGCACGAGGTGGCCAACGAGTCCCCGTTCATCGACGCGCTCTACGGTGACGTCCCCGAGGAGCGGGGGCGCTTCGTCCTCTCACCGGAGCTCTACGCCGACCTCCTCTACGAGCTCGGAGCGAAGGACCAGGTCGTGCGCATGGAGGTGTACGGCCACGAGCTGGAGTCGACCAGCGAGGTGGTCGAGTGGGTCATGGGCACGTTGCTGACCCCGTACCGCAAGCGTCTCAGCCCCGAGCTCTTCGATGCGTTCGTGGAGCGGTACCGGGAGCGGCTGATCGAGGAGCTCGGGGAGCGGGAGCCGTACTTCTACGGGTTCCGGCGCATCCTCTGCTGGGCGCGCTTCAGCTGAGCCGCACCGCCCGACCCGTGCCCGGACGAGCATCCACCGAGAGCCGCGACCCCGGGCGCTTCGGGGCTGTCCGGATCGCCCCCTCCCTCCTGTCGGCCGACTTCGGGGTGCTGGCCGAGCAGGTCGGGGAGGTCGCGTCGGCGGCCGACTGGCTCCACGTCGACGTCATGGACGGGCACTTCGTCCCCAACGTGACGATCGGGCCGCCCGTCGTGGCGTCCCTGCGCCGCCACACCCCGCTCTTCTTCGACTGCCACTTGATGATGACGGAGCCGGGCCGCTACCTGCAGGACTTCGCCGACGCCGGCGCCGACGGCTGCACCGTGCACGTCGAGGTGGGGGACACCGACGAGCTGATCGCCCAGATGCGCCGCCTCGGCCTGCGGGCCGGGGTGGCCCTCAACCCCGACACGCCGTTCGAGGCGGTGCAGCCGTACCTGTCCGACGTCGATCTTGTGCTGTGCATGACTGTGTTCCCCGGGTTCGGCGGGCAGAGCTTCATCGCCGAGGTGATGGAGAAGGTCACCCGGGTACGGGCGGAGGTCGACGCGGGCTCGCTGGCGCTCGACATCGAGGTGGACGGCGGGATCGACACCCGCACCGCACCGGTGGCCGCGGCGGCGGGCGCCAACGTCTTCGTGGCCGGGAGCGCCATCTTCGGGCACGAGCGCCCCTGGGAGGCGGCCGACGCCATCCGGGAGTCGGTGCTCGCCGCCGACGCCGTGTGAGCCCTCGGCGACGCACGGCGCCGCGGCCATGACGGTCACACCCCCGCGGGCCGTCGTGGTGGGCGGCGGGATCCTCGGAACCTGGCACGCCCTCGAGCTCGTGCGAGCGGGCTTCTCGGTGGACCATCTCGAGGCGGACGCCGATCCCCGGGGCGCCTCGGTGCGCAATTTCGGGCTGGTCTGGGTGAGCGGCCGAAGGTCCGGCGAGGAACTCGACGTCGCCCGGCGCGCCCGCCGCCACTGGGAGGAAGTGGGCGCCGAGGTGACGGGCATCGGCTTCCGGCCGGTGGGTTCGCTGACCGTCGCCCTGAACGGGGCCGAGCGCGAGGTCATGCAGGCCTTCGCGCGGCACGCCGCTGCCGGCGCGCGTGAGGTCCGCTTCCTCGAGCCGGACGAAGTGCGTGCCTGCAACCCGGCCGTGCGCGGCGTGACGGACGGGGCCCTCCACTGCGCACGCGACGCCGTGGTCGAGCCGCGCCAGGCCCTGGGGGCACTGCGCGCGCACCTGCTGGCGCGGGGGGCGCCCAATCGGTACCGCTTCCACCCCGGCCGACGCGTCGTCGCCGCGGACGCCTACGCCGTCACCGACACGGCGGGGGACCGCTGGGAGGGCGACCTCGTCGTGGTGGCCACGGGCGCTTCCTACGATCAGCTGGCCGGCACCGAGGCCGCGGCGGCGCGCCTGCGCAGGGTCCGCCTGCAGATGCTCGAGACCGCCCCGTTGGCCGACCGGCTGACGACGGCGCTGGCCGACGCGGACACGCTGCGCTACTACCCGGCCTACGAGGTGGCGCCCCTCTCGCTGCTGGGCGAGCAGGGCGCGGTCGCCGCCGCCCACCATCTGCAGCTGTTGGTGGTCCAGCGTCCCGACGGTGGGCTGACCATCGGCGACACCCACGCCTACGAGGAGCCGTTCGACTTCGCGCTGTGCGAGGACCCGACGGAGGAGCTGCTGGGCCGGGCCCGGAGGATCCTCGGGACCGAGATCCCGCCGGTGCGGCGGCGGTGGGAGGGGGTGTACGCGCAGTGCCTCGACGGAGCGGTGTGCCTGCGCGAGGAGATCCGACCCGGGGTCTGGCTGGTGACCGGCCCCGGCGGGCGGGGGATGACCTGTGCGCCGGCCATCGCCGCCGACACGCTGGCGGCCGCCGGGGTCCCGGCGTGATCGGGCGGTACGCACTGGCCTGCCTGGACATGGCGGGCACCACGGTGCGGGACGACGGTGCCGTGGAAGCCGCCTTCGCCCGCGCGCTGGCCGCCGTCGGGATCACCGCGGGGAGCCCCCGCGACGAACACGCACAGGGCCTCGTGCGCGCCACCATGGGATGGTCGAAGGCCGACGTGTTCGCCGAGCTGCTCGAGCCCGGGGACGCAGAACGGGCGACAGCGGCGTTCGCGGCCGCCTACGAGGCGATCGTCGCCGCCGGGGAGGTCGCCGAGGTGCCCGGCGCGCTGGGCGTGCTGCGTGACCTGCGCGCCCGGGACGTCCGTGTCTGCCTCACGACCGGGTTCGCGCCCTCGACCCGGGAGGCGTTGCTCGACGCGCTCGGCTGGCGGGACGAGATCGACCTGGCGCTCTCGCCGGCCGACGTCGGCCGGGGTCGGCCGGCGCCCGACATGATCCTCGGTGCGATGGAGCGCCTCGGCGTCGGCGACCCGCGGGCGGTGGCGGTGGTGGGCGACACCGTCAGCGACCTCGAGGCCGGCACCCGCGCCGGCGCCGGCGCGGTCGTGGCCGTCCTGAGCGGCGCCCACGACGAGGCCACGCTCGTCTCGGCCCCCCATACGGCGGTCATCGCCGACGTGACGAGCCTGATCGGGGTGCTCGAACGCGGCTGACCGCAACGAGTCGCGGCCTGGCACCCCGCTGAACAGGGCATCTCGACAAAAAATGAAACGTGTTCTATAATTGTCGGGAGAGGGCCGGGGGACCGACCCGGACGAGGACGTGACCATGCACGATGTGGAGCTCATGCGCGGGGCCATGGCGCAGGCTGCAACGGTCCGTTCGGGCACCGCACCGAACCCGTGGGTGGGCTGCGTCGTCGTGCCGGCCGATCCTGGCGACGACGCGGCTGCCGCCGGCGCCGGGGGGGTCTTCACGGGGGCCACTGCGCCGCCGGGCGGGCCCCATGCCGAGGTGGTGGCGCTGACCGCCGCCGGGGAGGCGGCCCGGGGCGCCGTCCTCTACGTCACCCTGGAGCCCTGCGCCCATCACGGGAGGACGCCGCCGTGCACCGACGCCATCATCGCGGCGGGGGTGGCCCGGGTGGTGGTCGGCATCGAGGACCCCGACCCCGTGGTCGCCGGCCAAGGGGTGGCCGCGCTGCGCCGGGCGGGGATCGACGTGACGCTGGGCGTGGCGGCGGACGAGGTCGCCGAGCAGCTGGCGCCCTACCTCAAGCACCGCACGACGGGGCAGCCCTGGGTCGTCCTGAAGATGGCGGCGAGCCTGGACGCCCGCACCGCGGCGCCCGACGGCACGAGCAAATGGATCACCGGCGAGGCGGCCCGCCGCGACGCGCACCTGCTGCGCGCCCGCTCCGACGCCGTGCTCGTCGGGGCCGGCACCGTCCGCGCCGACGACCCCGAGCTGAGCGTCCGCCTCGAAGACGGCCTCGACCACCCCCAGCCCCTGCGCGTCGTCCTGGGCCGGGCGCCGGCCGGCGCGCGCGTGCAGCCCGCCCTGGAGCTGTCGGGGGAGCTCGACGAGGTCCTGGCGGAGCTCGGCCGGCGTGGGGTGCTCCAGCTGCTGGTCGAGGGCGGGGCCACGGTGGCCCACGAGTTCCACGCCGCCGGCCTCGTCGACCGCTACGTGCTGTACCTGGCGCCGGTGCTCTTCGGCGGCGACGACGGCCGCCCGCTCTTCGCCGGCCCCGGGGCTGGCACAATTGGGGATGTGTGGAAGGGAAGGCTGGTGTCGGTGGAGAGGCTCGGAGAGGATCTGCGCGTGGAGGTAGCGGCCTGATGGGCTTCTCGACCGTGCAGGAGGCCATCGACGCCATCGGCCGGCTCGGCATGGCCGTCGTCGTGGACGACGAGGACCGGGAGAACGAGGGCGACCTGGTGATGGCGGCCGAAGCGGCGACGCCGGAGAACATCGCCTTCTTCCTGGCCCACACCTCGGGTGTCATCTGCGTCCCCCTGTTGCCCGAACGGGCCGACCTGCTCGACCTGCCGCTCATGGTCACGGCGAACACGGAGGCGCAGCGGACGGCCTTCACGGTCAGCGTCGACTACCGGCACGGGACGACCACGGGGATCTCAGCGTCGGACCGCTCGTCGACGATCGCGGCCCTCATCGATCCCGAGACACGCCCGAGCGACCTGAACCGCCCCGGTCACATCTTCCCGCTGCGCTACCGCGCCGGCGGGGTGCTCAAGCGGGCGGGCCACACCGAGGCGACCGTCGACCTGAGCCGAGCCGCCGGGCTGTCGCCGGCGGGCGTGCTCTGCGAGATCGTCACCGAGGACAAGTCCGAGATGGCCCGCCTCCCGGACCTGGAGCGCTTCGCCAAGAACCACGACCTCCCCCTGATCTCCATCGCGGATCTCATCCGCTACCGGCGGCAGAACGAGAAGCTCGTGCGGCTCGTGTCGGAGGCGCGCATCCCGGCGCAGAGCCGCGAGTTCCGGGCCTTCGTCTACGAGTCGGTGCTCGACAACGAGCAGCACCTCGCACTCGTCATGGGCGACGTCGCCGGGACCGAGGACGTCCTCGTGCGGGTGCACTCCGAGTGCCTGACCGGTGACGTGTTCGGCTCACTGCGTTGCGACTGCGGCCCGCAGCTGCAGGCGGCGCTCGACCTCATCGAGCACGAGGGGCGGGGCGTGCTCATCTACCTCCGCGGGCACGAGGGGCGCGGCATCGGGCTCGGCCACAAGATCCGCGCCTATCAACTCCAGGAGGAGGGGCACGACACGGTCGACGCCAACCTGCAGCAGGGCTTGCCGGTCGACAGCCGGGAGTACGGCATCGGCGCCCAGATGCTCGTCGACCTCGGTGTGACCACCATGCGCCTCATGACGAACAACCCGATCAAGTACGGCGGCCTGGAGGGCTTCGGGCTCGACATCACCGAGCGGGTCCCGCTGCAGACCTCGGCCAACCCCGAGAACATCGCCTACCTGCGCACCAAGCGGGAGCGGATGGGGCACCTGCTGCACGGGCTCGACGACGTCCTGTGACGGTGCCCGCCGCCTGATGGCCGAGTCCGACCTGATCGCGCTGCCCGAGGGCGCGCTCGACGAGGTGGCCGCCCGGGTGGGTGCCAGCCTGCGCGGCGAGCACTCCGGCACGGGGCTGCGGTTCGGGATCGCCTGCGCCCTCTTCAACGGCGGCGTGACCCTCCGGTTGCTCAACGGGGCCCTCGACGCGTTGGCCGAGGCGGGGACCGACCGCCGCGACATCACCGTGGCCTGGGCCCCGGGCGCGTTCGAGGTGCCCCTCGTGGCCAAGGCCTTCGCCCAGGCGGGCAAGGTCGACGCCGTGCTCTGCTTCGGCGCCGTCATCCGCGGGGACACGAGCCACTACGAGTTCGTGGCGGGGGAGTGCGCAGCGGGGCTCCAGCAGGTGCAGCTGGCGACCGGGGTGCCCGTCGTCTTCGGCGTCCTGACCACCGAGACGCTCGAGCAGGCGCTCGAGCGCTCGGAGCCGGACCAGTCCAACAAGGGCCGCGAGGCGGCGGTCACGGGGATCGAGATGGTGCGGCTGCTGCGCAGCGGCCCCTTCACCTGAGGCGTGGTCGGCATTCATGCGGCGTTCACGCGGCTGACACGGCGCGGACACCTCCGGTCCCTACGGTGACGTCGGACCAGCGGACCGGCAGACCAGAACGGGAGGCCCGCATGGACGAGACGGTTCGAGCCGTCGGACCGGCCGGGCGCGCCGCCACGGCCGTCGACCCCACTGCGCTCCGCTTCCGAGCGGGTGTCCGCCGCGAGGGCAGCTTCGGCGTGCGCTACACCACCATCCACGGCTACCGCCGCGCCTACGTGAAGGTGGGGCGGGGCCCGGCGTTGCTCCTCGTCCACGGCATCGGGGACAGCTCGGACACCTGGCGCCCGGTCGTCGGGCAGCTGGCCGAGCACCACACCGTCATTGCGCCCGACCTGCTCGGGCACGGTCGATCCGGGAAGCCGCGAGCCGACTACTCCATCGCCGGCTTCGCCAACGGGATGCGCGACCTCCTCAGCGTGCTCGAGGTGGAGCGGGTCACCGTCGTGGGCCATTCGCTCGGCGGCGGCGTGGCGGCCCAGTTCGCGTACCAGTTCCCCGAGCGCTGCGAGCGCCTGGTGCTGGTCGGCAGCGGTGGCGTGGGACGCACGGTCAGCCCGCTCCTGCGCATCGCCGCGGTGCCCGGCGTCGAGGCGATCATGCCGCTCCTCGGTCTGCCACCGGTCCGGGGGGCCGCCCGCCTCGGTGCGAGCGCACTGCGTGTGTTCGACACCGCCCTCGGCCGTGACGCGGAGGAGATCCTCGCGGTGTTCGAGGCGCTGCCCGACACCGAGGCGCGCCAGGCGATCCTGCGCACCCTCCGCTCGGGTGTCGACTGGCGCGGCCAGGTCATCACCATGTTGGACCGCGCCTACCTGGCCGAGGGCGTCCCGACCCTCATCGTGTGGGGCCGCCGCGACGCGATCATCCCGCTCGGCCACGGCCGGCTCGCCCACGCCGCCATCCCGGGGAGCCGGCTCGAGGTCTTCGACCAGGCGGGCCACTTCCCCCATCACACCGACCCGGCCCGCTTCGTCCGGGTCCTGCACGAGTTCGTGGAGAGCACCACTCCGGCGCACTTCGACCGTGAGGACTGGCGGATCCGCCTGCTGCGCGGCACACGGGCGGCGAGCCGGCGGGCCGGCACCGCCGAGGTGCCCGCCGCGACCGGGGCCCCCGACGGCACCGACGCAGGGATCGACGCCAATGCCGACGCAGTGACGGAGCCGAGCTCCCCTAGTACAGGATGAGCTGGGTGCAGCGATACGAGGCCATCAACCGCTCGGTGGTCTCGTTGGTCACCGTGGCGTCCCACACCTGCGTCGTGCGCCCGGTGTGGAGGGGCGACGCCGTCGCCACGACGAGGTCGCCCTCCGTGGCGCTCGAGACGAAGTTGGCGGAGCAGTCGACCGTCGTGAAGCTCTTGGCGCCCTCGGGCCAGTGGTGGTTGACCCCGAAGGCGCACAGGGCGTCCGCCAGCGTGATGACCACCGGCGCCCACAGGTAACCGGTGCCGGCGATCAGGTCGTGGGTGACGGTGAGCCGGGCGACGGGGTCCTCGTCGTCACCGGCGTGCGGTATCTCGATGCCGAGCAGGTTCAAGAAGTTGAAGACGTCGTAGGGCGGGGGCACCGCCACAGCTTGCCCGCCCCGTCTGCGAAGATCTACCCCCATGCTCCGCCTCGTCCTGCCCAAGGGTTCCTTGGAGCGCGCCACCATGCAGCTGTTCGAGGACGCCGACCTGGCCGTCAACCGCGCCTCGGACGTCGCCTACCGGGCCGGCATCGAGGACCCCCGGATCAGCGAGGTGCGCATCCTGCGACCGCAGGAGATCCCCGTCTACGTCGCGGACGGGCTCTTCGATCTCGGCATCACGGGGCGGGACTGCATCGAGGAGCGGGGGAGCGACGTGGTGTCCCTCGGCGAGCTCGCCTATTCGAAGGCCACCGCCAACCCGGCCCGCATCGTCCTGGCGGTCGGGGCGGACTCGCCCGTGCGCTCGCTCGCCGAGCTGGCGGCCGCGGTGGCCGACCGCCCCGGGCCCCTCCGCGTGAGCACCGAGTACCCCGAGCTCACCCGCCGGGCCCTGGCCGCGCACGGCATCGAGGCCGACATCGCGCTCTCCTACGGCGCGACCGAGGCGAAGGTGCCCGACATCGCCGACGCCGTGGTCGACATGACCGAGACGGGCAGCGCGTTGCGCGCCGCCGGGCTCCGGGTGATCGAGACCCTCCTCGTGTCCCACACCGAGCTGATCGCCAACCCGCTCAGCGCAGCCGACTCGGAGAAGCGTCACGCCATGGAGCAGATCCTGACGCTCCTGCAGGGCACGCTCGAGGCGCGCGGCAAGGTCCTCGTGAAGCTGAACGTCGCCTCGGAGAACCTCGATGCGGTGCTGGCCGTCCTCCCCTCCATGCGCGCGCCGACGATCTCGGAGCTCTCGGGCGGCGGGGCGTTCGCGCTGGAGGCCGTCGTGGCCAAGCGGGACATCAACATCCTGATCCCCGCGCTGCGCGACCAGGGCGCGAGCGACATCTTGGAGATCCCGTTGTCCAAGATCGTGCACTGACGTGGGCGGCCCCCCGGCCCCCGCCGGGCCCCGTCCCGGGCGCGTCGCCTCCTTCGACGCCACCCGCGGCCTGGGCACCGTGGCCGACGAGGCGGGCACCGTCTACGCGTTCCACGCCACGGCGATCGCGGACGGCAGCCGCCGGATCGAGGTGGGCACCGACGTCGTGTTCGTGGTGGCACCGGGCCACCGCGGCCGCTACGAGGCGCGGTCGCTCGTGCCGGCGCCCGCGGCCTCCGGCGCAGCGGCCTCCCACCAGCGCCCGGCGTAGCGGCCGGCGAACACCTCGAGGGCGGCATCGACGCCGGCCCGGTCGCCCGTGGCGAGCAGGTCCAGCAGCAGGCCGCGGGTCACCGCCAGGCCGAGACGGGCGTGGACGCGGGCGATCCCGGCCGGGACGCCGCGCCGGGCCGCCACGGCGACGTTCGCCTCGAGCCAGTCCTCCGGGTCGCCCTGCAGGAGGGGCAGCGCGGACTCGTCGCCCTGCAGGGCGCGGCCGTAGAGCGCGAAGAACAGCCGCTCGAAGTCGGCCAGACCGGGGTCGGCGACATGGGCCCACATCCGGCGCACCAGCGCGTCGGTCTCGCCGTCGGCGTGGGCGCCGAGGGCGGCGAACGTGGCCTGGGTCCTCGCCTCCACCGCGCGCGCCACCTCCAGCAGCAGGCCGTCCTTGGAGCCGAAGTGGTAGAGCAACATGCGATGGCTCGACCCCACGGCCTCGGCGATGCGGCGCAGGCTCTGGTCGGCCAGTCCGTCCTCGGTGAAGTGGTCGATCACCGAGTCGAGCAACTTCTCCCGGGCCGAGGGAGGCGGGAATTGTCCAGGCATGTACCAAATGGTACATTGCAGCCGAGGAGCAGAGCGGCGAGGAGGCGACCATGGCCCAACGGGTGATCGAGCGGACGGCGGCGAGCACGGCGGACCCGCCGGCGGTCTACGCGCTGCTGGCCGACGGCTCGACCTGGCCCGACTGGTCGCCCCTCGGCACCTTCGCACTGATCGAGCCGGGCGACGGGTCCCCGGAGGGGGTCGGCGCGGTCCGCCTCTTCGTGACCGGGCGCCACAAGAGCCGGGAGCGCGTGGTGCATCGCAGGCCCGGAGAGGCCTTCGCCTACGTCCTCGAGGAGGGGCTGCCGCTGCGCGACTACCGGGCCGACGTCACGTTGACGCCGGCCGACCCGGGCACGCTGATCCGCTGGCGTTCGACGTTCCGGGCCAAGGTGCCCGGCACCGGGTGGCTCTACCGGCGCGAGCTGGGCAAGTTCATCGGCCGGACCGTGGACGGCCTGGCCCGCGCCGCCGCCCGGACGGGGACGTCCTAGCCCTCGCCCGTGTTGGCGGCGTTCTCGGAGTCGGGCCGCTCGGCGCCCTCGAGCCGCACGAAGGCGAGGCGGAGCTGCGAGAGGGAGTCGTGCAGGGCGGGTTCGGCCTCGCCGAGGCGCCCGCGCAGCCCGTCCAGCAGCGCGCCCAGGCCGTCGATGGCCAGGCGGGCCTGGAAGAGCATCGGCGGCGACTGCGAGAGGTAGATGGCCGCCAGCTCGAAGAGCCCGTAGCAGTGGTTGGCCACCACGACCTCGGCCGGCGTGCTGGCCAGCTGGGCCCGCATCGCTTCGACGGCGGCCTCCGCCTCGGCCTGCGTCGGGTTCTGTGACGCTCCCGTGACGTCGGTCCCGCCGGAGGGGGTGAGAGGCGGTCGGGCGGCGTCGTTACCCTCTTTGTTCGGGAAATGCTCGCCCGACGGTGTCCACAGGCTGCTCATGCTGGTACTGTATGCACCTTGACTACTTGGAAGCGGGGCTCCCACTGAGGGGCCTCCACCTGGCCACCGCCCAGCAACCGCTCGGAGCATCGTGCGCCAGGTCGATCGTCGCTCGGGCGCGGGCCTGCCCGCGGGTCGGCCCCGCCTCCACCGATTGGCTTGCGGAAGGACCGCGGCCCGAGTGAGAGGTGTGATGACGCATCGTCGCTGAAACCACAACTGAGCACCGGATCAATGACCGAATCCGTGCCCGTGAAGTCCGGCTCGTGGACCCCGACGGTGTGCAACTAGGCATCAAGCCGTTGCCCGAGGCCCTGGCGATCGCCAAGGAGCTCGACCTCGACCTCGTGGAAGTGGCCCCCATGGCCAACCCGCCCGTGTGCCGGATCATGGACTTCGGGAAGTTCAAGTTCGACGAGGCCCAGCGGGCCAAGGAGAGCAGGCGCAAGGCGGTCCACGTCGGGATCAAGGAGATGAAGTACCGGCCCAAGATCGGACCGGGCGACTTCGACACCAAGACCCGGCAGGTGGCCAAGTTCCTGAACGAGGGGCACAAGGTCAAGATCACGATCATGTTCCGAGGCCGCGAGGTGTACCACCCCGAGCACGGGAAGCGGATCCTGGACCGCATCGCCGAGCAGATGGAGGGCATCGCCAAGGTGGAGGCCGAGCCCAAGCTCGACAACCGCAACATGATCATGGTGCTCGCCCCCGACAAGCGGGCCCGCCAGGCGGCCCAGTCGAGGGCCTCGAACCAGGAGCGTGCCGAGAGGAAGGCCACCGCCACCGCCAAGGCGGGCGGCGGGAGCGAGAGCCCGACGGGCCCCGCGCCGGCCGAGGCGAACGGCACCGCGCCGCCGGTCGGGGACGACACCGAAGTCAGCGAAGTCGCCGCATCAACCGAAGAGGGATGACGCAATGCCGAAGATGAAGACGGACCGGGGAGCCGCCAAGCGGATCAAGGTGACCGGCAGCGGCCGGCTGCGCCGCCGCAAGGCATTCCGGTCCCACCTGCTCGAGAAGAAGTCGAGCGAGCGCAAGCGCCGGCTGGGGCGCGAGACCGACATCGCCAAGGCGGACGAGCGCGCGACGCGGCGCATGCTCGGCCTCTGAGCGCGGGCCGACACCGCCGGCGCCCCGGCGCCACCCACCCGAACCACGACGAGATCTCGAAGAGAGGAGCACCCCCATGGCCAGAGTCAAGCGGTCCGTCCACGGCCGCAAGCACCACCGCGCGGTCCTGGAGCAGGCGAAGGGGTACTACGGCAACAAGAGCCGTTCCTACCGGGCGGCCAACGAGCAGCTCATGCACTCGATGCAGTACGCGTTCCGCGACCGCCGGGCCCGCAAGGGCGACTTCCGCAAGCTGTGGATCCAGCGCATCAACGCGGGCGCCCGCCAGCACGGCCTGAGCTACAGCAGGCTGATCAACGGCCTGCACCTCGCCGGCGTGGAGGTCGACCGCAAGGTGCTGGCGGACCTCGCCGTGAGCGACCCCGATGCGTTCGGCGCGCTGGTGGCGACGGCCCAGCACGCGCTGTCGAACGCGCCCGTGGCGGAGGTCGCTTCCTGACCCAGCGGCTGGCGTTCACGCACCGGCGCGTGCGCCGGCTGCGCGGCCTGCTGCAGAAGCGCTCGTCCCGCGGGGCCGAACGTTCCTTCGTGGCCGAGGGCGCCGAGCTCATCCGCTGCGCGCTGGACGCGGGCGCGCCCGTCGAGTCGCTCTACGTCTCGCCCGACGGCGATCAGGACCGGGCCGCGCAGGACGTGTGCCGCCGGGCCGCCGCCGCCGGGGCGCGGGTGTTCCCGCTGGGGCCGGGGGTGCTCGAACGGGTCGCCGACACGGTCACGCCGCAGCCCGTCCTCGCCGTGCTCCCGATGCTCGAGGAGCCGGTGCCCGGATCAGAGGTGTGGACGGCGCACCCGGGCTCGCTGCTGGTGGTGCTGGTCGACGTGCGCGACCCCGGCAACGCCGGCACGGTGCTGCGGGCGGCCGACGCCTCGGGCTCGACCGCGGTCGTCTTCGCCGGCGACTCCGTCGACCCCTACAACCCCAAGACGGTGCGGGCGTCGGCGGGCTCCCTCTTCCACGTCCCCCTCGCGGTGCGCGGCGACCCCGCTGCCCTCGCCGCCGAGCTGTCGGCGGCGGGCTTCCGGACCTGCGCCACGGTCGTCCGGGACGGCGACGACTACGCCGGGTGGGACTGGTCGGTGCCGACCGCGCTCTTCCTGGGCAACGAGTCGGCGGGGCTCGACCCGGCGCTGTGCGCCCGGCTCGACGGGGCGCTCGCCATCCCGATGGCCGGGCGGGCCGAGTCCCTCAACGTCGGCGTGGCCTGCGCGGTCGTCTGCTTCGAGGCGTTCCGCCAGCGCCGGGGCGGGGGCCCCGCGGCACGTAGCATCTCCGGCGACGAGGCTCGGCATGGTGACTGACAACGTGGAACTCGACATCGAGGGCATCGAAGGGGACGGCGAGCGGGCCATCGCGGGCGCGCACTCGACCGAGGTGCTCGCGCAGGTCGAGACGGAGTACCTGGGCAAGCGCTCCCCGCTGACCCGGGCGCACCGCACCCTCGGCGGCCTCGACCCCGAGGCGCGCAAGGAAGCGGGGCGCCGGCTGCACGAGGCCCGGGCCCGCCTCGAGGCCCGGCTGGCGGAGCGCAGGGCTGCGCTGGCCCAGGGCGAGCGGGCCGAGGCGCTGCAGGCGGACCGCCTCGACCTGACGGAGGTGATCCCCGACCAGGTGCTCGCCGCGCCGTCCCGCGGCCGCCTGCACCCGGTGACCCAGGCCCAGGCCCAGCTCGAGGACGTGTTCATCGGCATGGGGTTCACCGTGGCCGAGGGACCCGAGGCCGAGTCCGACTGGTACAACTTCGAGGCGTTGAACATCCCCCCGGCCCACCCGGCGCGCGGCATGTACGACACGATGTACCTCGACATCGGTGAGCCGGAGACGGTGCTGCTGCGGACCCACACGTCACCGGTGCAGATCCACCTCATGGAGGAGGCCGTCCGCGCCGGCACGCTGCCCATCCATGCCGTCATGCCGGGCAAGTGCTTCCGCCTCGACACGCCCGACGCCAGGCACCTCCCGGTGTTCAACCAGATCGAGGGGCTGGTGGTCGACCGCGACATCACCTTCGGCGACCTCGCGGGCACGATCCAGGTCTTCACCGAGGCGTACTTCGGCGAAGGCATGCAGTCGCGCCTGCGGCCGGCGTACTTCCCGTTCACCGAGCCCTCGGCGGAGCTCGAGATCACGTGCACCCTCTGCCTCGGCGAGGGCTGCCGGACGTGCTCGCACACGGGCTGGATCGAGCTGGGCGGGTGCGGCATGGTCGATCCCGCGGTCTTCGCTGCGGTCGGGATCGATGCCGACGTCTGGTCGGGCTTCGCCTTCGGCTTCGGCATCGACCGGTTGGCACAGATGCGCCACGCCATCCCCGACATGCGCTCATTCCTGGAGAACGACATCCGCTTCCTCTCGCAGTTCTGACCCTGCCCCCGACATAACCCGCCAAAGAGAAAGATCCCATCGACCCCCGTGCGCGCCCCGCTCAGCTGGCTCCGAGACTTCGCACCGTTCCCCGACGACGTCGGGGCACTGCGGGCCGCGCTCGACGACCTGGGTCTGGTCGTCGAGGCGGTCGAGCACGTGGGAGAGGGGCTGGGCGAGGTCGTGGTGAGCCGCGTGCTCGAGATCGTCGCCATCAAGGGTGCCGACAAGATCCGCCGGGTCATGGTCGACGCAGGTGGCGAGCCCCTCGAGATCGTGTGCGGGGCGGACAACTTCGGCGTCGGCGACCGCGTGCCCCTCGCCCCGGTCGGCGCGATCCTGCCCGGGGGCGACGAGATCGTCCGCCGCAAGCTGCGCGGCGTCTGGTCCAACGGGATGCTGTGCTCGGGTAAGGAGCTGGGCCTCTCCGACGACGCCGCCGGTCTGCTGCTCCTGGGTGCCGAGGCGCCCGGCGAGCCGGGCACGCCGCTCGTCGAGGCGCTGGGGCTCGAGCCCGACACCGTCTTCGACATCACCGTCGAGGGCAACCGGCCCGACGCGTGGTCCATGGCGGGCATCGCCCGTGACCTGGCGGCCCGGCTCGGACTGCCGTTCATCGCTCCCGAGCCGCCCGATCCCCCTGCGACCGGATGGCCCGTCGAGGCAGCCGCGACGGCGAGCGTCGAGTCGCCCGACCTGTGCCCCCGGCTGACGGTGAGCGTCCTCGGCGACGTCGTGGTGGGCCCGTCGCCGCGACGGATCGCCCGTCGGTTGCTCGTGGCGGGCATGCGCCCGATCAACAACGTCGTGGACGCGTCGAACTACGTCATGCTCGAGCTGGGCCAGCCCACGCACCCCTACGACCTGGCGCTGCTGCCCGGCCGCGGGCTCAGCGTGCGGCGGGCGCGCCCGGGCGAGAGGTTGGAGACCCTCGACGGCGCGGAGCGCACCCTGGGGGTGCGGGGACGGGGCCTGGGCGACACCGGCGAGGACTGCCTCATCTGCGACGCGGCGGGCACGCCCGTCGGCATCGGCGGGATCATGGGCGGCGCCTCGTCGGAGATCTCCGACTCCACCAGCGAGGTCCTCCTCGAGGCGGCCTACTTCGCGCCGATGGCGATCGCTCGCACCTCCAAGCGCCTGGGGCTGCGCACCGAGGCGTCGGCGCGCTTCGAACGCGGCTGCGACCCGTGGGGGATCGAGCCGGCGGTGCGCCGTTTCTGCCAGCTCCTGGCGGAGAGCGTCCCCGGCCTCCGCGTGGCCGACGGGATGCTCGACGTGCGCGGGGAGGTGCCCGAGCCGTTCGTGGTCACCGTTCCCGTCCCCCGCGTGCAGAGCCAGATCGGCGTCGGGCTTGGGCACGAGGAGATCGCCCGGCTCATCGGGCCGATCGGCTTCACGGTGCTCGAGCACGCCGAGGGCACCCGCCCCCACGACGAGGGCGGCGCGGTGACCGTCATGGTGCCCACGAACCGGCCCGACGTGCGGCCCGAGCCCTACGGGGTGGACGACGTGATCGAGGAGATCGCACGGCTGTACGGGTACAGCAAGATCCCGCGCCGGGTCCCCACGTGGCCCCAGCCCGGTCACCTCACGCCGCGACAGACGTCCCGGCGCTTCGTCCGGGACGTCTTCTGCGGCCTCGGCGCGTCGGAGGGCTGGACGGACACGTTCGTCTCGGCGCAGGCCCACGCCGACGTCGGCCTGACGGGCCCGGCGGTGCGGGTCAGCAACCCCCTCGATGCGGAGAAGCCGTTCCTGCGGCGGTCGCTCATGCCGGGCCTGCTCGGGGCGCTGGCCTACAACGCCGGCCGCCGGCAGCCCGAGGTGCGCCTGTTCGAGGTCGGGGTCGTGTTCTCGCATCCGGGCGACGGCGCGCCCCGGGTGGTGGAGCGAGCGGGTGCCGGCGGCGCCGAGACGGCGGAGCTCCCGGGCGAGCGCGAGATGCTGGCTGCCGTCTTCGCGCGGGACGGCGACGACGTCCGCGCCGCCGTGGCGTCGTGGCAGGTCGTCGCCGACGCGTTGCACCTCGACGGCGTCCGGCTGGTGCCGCCGGGTGGAGAGCTGCCGCCGCTCCCGGGCCTGCACCCCACCCGCTCCGCGCATCTCGTGGCCCATGGGGAGGCCGGGGCGACGGTCTTCGGAGCCGTGGGCGAAGTGGACCCCGACGTGGCGACCGTCTTCGACCTCACACGTCTCTCGGGCGGCGCCGCGACGGCGCGCCGGGTGGGCTGGCTCGAGGTCGACCTCGGTGCCCTGCTCGACGAGGCCTGCGTGCCCCGCCGGGTCGCGACCGGTGGCGCGGTGAGCCGCTTCCCGTCGTCGGACATCGACCTGGCGTTCGTGGTGGCGGACCGCCACGCGGCAGACGCCGTGGCCGACGCCATCCATGCGGCCGGCGGCGACCTGCTCGAGTCCGTGCGTCTCTTCGACGTCTATCGCGGCGCGGGGATCCCCGAGGGATCTCGCAGCCTGGCGTACCGCCTGCGCTTCTGCTCGCCCGAGCGCACGCTCACCGACGAGGAGGTCGGGGTGCTGCGCGCCCGCTGCATCGACGCGGTCCAGCGGGAGTTCGGGGCCGCCCTGCGCTGAGCGCCGCGGGTGGCGGCGGGCGCACGGGCCGATCCGGCGTCGCGGTCGTACCGCCCTCCGGCGGCGTGCCGCGTGGCATGGTGGACGGGTGGAGGTGTGGCAGCTCGATCCCGCCGACGAGGACACCCTCGTCGCGTGGCACGCGGTGCTCGAGGCCGTCGAACGCGAAGCCTGGCCGGACCGCACCGGCTTCAGCATGCGTGACGTCCGGGCCTTTGCCGCACACCGCGGCACGTACCGCCGCTTCGTCCAACTCGGCGTGCGCGAACCCGGGGGTCCGGTCATCGGATTCGGCGTCATGGAGGTCCCGCTGCGCGACAACCTGCACAGCGCGGAGGTGACGGTCGGGGTGCACCCCGGACACCGGCGCAAGGGGGCGGGCAGCGCCATCGTGACGCGGATGACGGAGCTGGCCGCCGCCGACGGGAGGCGCGTGCTCAACTCCATCGTCGACGTGCCGGTGGCACGGACGGCGACGCACCCGGGCGCGCCGTTCGCCCGGCACGTCGGGTTCGTCGCCACCCTGCCGGGCAACAGCCGCTACCTGGCGCTCCCCGTGGAGGACGGACGGATGGACGAGCTGCGGCGGGAGGTCGCCGCGGCGCGGGACGCCTCCGACTACCGCACCTTCACCTTCACGACGCCCTGGCCGGCGGAGTTCGCCGAGGACCAGTGCGAGCTGGCCCGCCGCATGTCGACCGACGAGCCGCCCGGCGACGCGGAGCACGAGGAGGAGATGTGGGACGAGGCGCGCATCCGCGAGGGCGATGCGCTGCTGGCGGCACGGGGCGCGTGGAAGCTGGCCGCCGTCGCCCAGCACCTCGGCACGGGCCGTCTGGTGGCGTTCAGCGAGCTGCTGCTGTCACCCGACGCGCCAGAAGAGTCGTGGCAGATGGCGACCCTGGTGCACCCCGCCCACCGCGGGCACCGGCTCGGCCTGGCCGTCAAGCTGGCCAACGTCGAGGCGTTGGCGACCGCGGCGCCCTCCGTGCGGCGCATCGTGACGGGGAACGCCGCCGTCAACGCGCCGATGATCGCGGTCAACGACATGATGGGCTTCGAGGTCGTGGGTGCGGGGTGGTACTGGCAGAAGGAGGTCGGGCCGGGCGGCTGACCGTGCAACGTGCCCGACGACGGTCCGCCGGCCACCTCCCGGGGTTGGAATGTCCCCCAAGACGGGCGGTCAGTTCGTCACGTGCGTGCGTCGAGCGTCCCGAAACCCGGCGGTGAACGGGGGCAGTGTGGCATTCTCCGACCGTGGATCTCGTGGCTGCCGTCGCCGCCTGGCGGCGTGACGGTTTCGTCGTCCTGCCCGGCTACCTCGCCGGGTCGGATCTGGAGTTGGCCAGGGCTGGCCTGACTTCGATCTACCCGTCGGCTGAGGACTATCACGCCGACCCTTCAAGCGAGCGCAACCGGGTCTACAGCGGAGACGAGTATGGCGGCGTGATGCCCTTCCCGTTTCCGAGGGTTGCCCTGTGCAACCTTGCCGTGCACGACAAAGTCGTCGCGCTCGTCGAAGCAGCATTCGGAACCGAGGACGTCCGAATCTACGCCTCGGAGCTGTGGGCAAAGTACTCCGGCGCCACGACGTACGAGCAAGAGCATCACCGCGATTACCTCAATCACACACCCCTCGCACCGTCGAGCGACATCAGATGGCGTGGTCTCGAGATGTTCATCTGGCTGAGCGAGGTCACCGAGGAGCACGGCCCGACGCACCTCGTGCCCCTCTCGGTGACCGAAGGCCTGCCCGCGTTGCCCCATGTCCAACGGCGTAACGAACGCCCGGCGCTCTACGAGCAAGAGGTCTCAGGGGCCGGTCCGGCTGGCACCATTGTCGTCTACAGCACCGACACCTTTCATCGGGCAACCGAACTGGCTGTCCTCGGCGCCGACCGGTACAGCATCCACGTCAGCTACCGCCATGCGGACAACACCTGGACCTCTCGCCACTCCTGGGGCGACCGGTCATTTCACCCCGATTGGCGGCCCTTCGTTGAACAGGCGACCCTGCGCCAGCTGCTCCTCTTCGGGTTTCCTCCCCCTGGTCACCCGTACTGGACCTCAGAGACTCTCGAGGGTGTCGCAACTCGCTATCCCGGTCTCGATGTCACACCGTGGCAAGGTCGCGCGCCATCCGAGGCGTAGCGACCCGGACCCGGCCCACGGGTGCAGGTCCCGCTCCCGACCTGCCGCACCATGGCCAGCCCTTGATGCGGTTTCGCAGTCGGTCGAGCAAGAGCCTCCAGCAAGGGTTACGGTGCGTGAACACGTTGCCAGAGGGATAGGCGAACTGACAGGAGAGATCAATGGCCAAATACGTTGTGAGTTGGAAGGTGCGATCGGGCGGAACGGCCCAGCAGAACCACGATGACGGGAAGAAGCTGCTCGACACCTTCGCCAAGTGGCAGATTCCGGCCGACCAGACATTTCTACAGTTCGTAGCCCGAGTGGACGGTCAAGGTGGCTACGCCGTCGTCGAGACCGATAACCCGGCGAGCCTGGCCGACGCGCCGGCGAAGTTCTCCACCTGGCTCGAGTTCGAAGTCGCCCCAGTCATTGACATCATGGACAACGTGGCCGTGACTGCCGCGGGTGCCGAGTTCCGCGAGTCGATCTGAGGACCGTAGCGGCGTCAAAGCTGATCCTGTTCTTTTGAACAGGAGTCACGACTCTCGGGTTGGTGCCCCGCCGCGTGATCGCCCGGTGCGCCCTCGCACCCTCAAGCCCCACAGGCCATCTCGTCCTGACTCGGTTCGCCGGTTGGCTGGAACCGAACCACGGTGAGGTGGATCCTTCGATCCGTGTCGTCGTGCAGCACGCCGCCGGACTCGTTCGGAAAGGGTATGACCCTCAAGGCGGAAGCGAACAAGGATGATGAAGCCGGACGGCACGGTTGGCAGGGTGGTCTCCGCACGACCTCCGATCTGACCCACCCCCCGGCGTACGGGGACTCCCGTTCGCACCCTGCCTGGTGCCACCGGATGGCGGTCTCGCCTTTCGGCTATCCGGGCGGAGCGAAGAACTCGAGCGCGATGTTGTCCGGGTCGCGAAACGACAAGCCCGAGCCATAAGGCGCATCAACGATTCCACCGTTTGCGACACCGAGTTCGTCGAGGCGACGCTCCCACTCCTCGAGCTCCGACCGATTGGCACAGGTGAAGGCCAGATGGTCCAAGCCGGGGCGGCGCTCGTCGAACGGCTCCCTGCTCTTCAAGTCCGGGAACTGGTGAATTCCGACGAGCGTCCCGCCCATGAGCCAGACGACGTGGTGGAACGGACCGGTGTCTTCATCAATCACCGGATCGGAGCCGAACAGACTCCGATACCAGGGGCGGCTGCGGCCGAGGTCGCTCACTGTCAGCGCCACATGTGTGATCGCAGGAAACTCGGGCATCACGGCCTCCTTTTTCATGAGGTGCCCCCGGAGAATAGCCGGATCGCATCTGCCGGCCCCAGGGATCGGTTGCTCGGCCGAGGTGCGGGGTGCCGATGGCTGCGCTCAAGGCCGGCGACAGGGGCTACCTGAGAGTGCTGCGGCTACCGATGCAATTCACCGGATGGAATACTCCTGGGCTGGATCACTGGGGCGCACCGCTCTATGGCGACCCGTGTTGCGGATGTGGCTTCACCTGGGCCGCAGGACAAGCTGCCTCCATCTCGCTGCTGTGCAGTCTTCCCGACTCGATCGACGAGTTGGTCGAGGGTGCAACTGGAACGGAGCGACTGCCGGACCTCGGGTGGAATGTCTCCGGGTACGTCGCGCACATGACCGACAACACCCGAATTTGGGCCGAGCGGCTTATCGCCATGGCGCGGGGTGCGGACGCGCACGTCGTTCCGTACGACCCCGATATGCTCGCCGAGTCCAGGCACTACAACGCCCGAAGGCTTTCAGGCCGCCGAGGCCAAGGCACTCGAAGCCGGGCTTCCCTCCCACGTTGCGTTGCCAATCCATGCGGCTACCAACGATCATGGGCTCGGCATCTGCATCTGGGAAGGCGAATCGGTCGACGCTGTGCGTGAGGTTGTTGAAGGCGCGGTCGGACCGTGGGCCAACAACGAGTACTACGAGATGCACGTGGACGGACTGACGCCGCAGCTCGCAACGTAACCGGCGGATTGCGGCGACCGGACAGCCTTGGCCCTGGCTCGCGTACTCACCAAGGACTAGTTCGGCCACGGGTCGTCGAGGACCCCGAGCTGAACGAACAAGCCGAGCTTGTCGGCTCCGATCCATTCCCTGACGACTTTGTCGCCCTCGAAGTGCATGACGGTGACCGCCCATTCCTCCACGGCCCGTCCCGTCGGGGCCCGGCCGACGTATCCTCCGGTGTCGGTGCCGCGGAATGCGACCCTCAAGACGACCGTGTCGCCGGCCACGATCAGATCCTCGATGTCCAGGTGGAGATCGGGAAACGCCTCGCGGTAGCGGCGGATCGGCTCGATCCTCGCCTCGGGTCCCACCCCGAACGGATTGCTGTATTTCTCGCTGTAGAGATCGGCGGCCGCTGTGTAGTTTCGGCCATTCCAGACCTGGTCGACGAACCTCCGTACTTGCAATTCGCGCTCGGCGGCTTCCATCGGTCTCCCCGTTCACTAGCCGTAGAGATTCAAGTGGGTCGCCTGGCGTTGCGCAACCATGAGATCGAGAAGTCCTCCCCATATGGAGGTGACACGAGCCGACGTTCTGGGGCACGGGACTGTGCGAGCCTAAGCACCGTGACCAACCCCGCCGGCCCGCGTATCGAAGTTCCAGAAGAGCTGGCCTCCTGGCACCTCAAGTACTTCGGCGAGATCGGCCGCGCCTGGATCGACGCAGCACCAGACCTCGCCGCAGGGCTCCTGGACCGCTGGCAGCTGCGGCCCGACGGAGCTCCGACCTGCGGCGCCACCGCGCTCGTGTTGCCCGTCGTGCGCGCAGACGCCACGCCCGCGGTACTCAAGCTCCAACCCGTCACCGACCACACCGTCGGCGAGCCCGACGCACTGCGCGCGTGGAACGGAAACGGCGCCGTACGCCTGTTGGACCACGACCCCGAATCGGGTTCGATGCTGCTCGAGCGTCTCGACGCCGACCGTTCGCTGGCCACCGTCCGCGACGACCTGGCCGCCCTGCAGATCCTGTCCGAGCTCCTCGCCCGGCTCAGCGCCGTTCCCGCACCGGCCGGCATACGCCAGCTCTCCGATTTCGGGGCCGACCTCCTGGACCGTGTACCACGCGCACTGACACTCGTGCGCGACCCCTCGCAACCCGGCCTCATCCGAGCATGCGCGTCCGCGCTCGAGGAGGTGCTCCCAGAAGCCGGCGACCGCCTCGTGCACGAGGATCTGCACTTCGACAACGTCCTGGCACCACACCCGGCCGACCAGCGAGAGCCCTGGCTGGCCATCGACCCCAACCCAGTGGCCGGCGATCCCGGCTTCGCGCTCCTCGCGGCACTACACAACCGGTGGGAGGAAGCCGTCGCCACCGGCGACGTACCGCGGGCGATCCGCCGTCGCTTCGACCTGATGACCGACATTGTCGGCCTCGACCGGAAACGCGCAACCGCCTGGACACTGGCCCGCATCCTGCAAAACGCACTCTGGGACGTCGAGCACGACGACACCATGTGGCACACCGAGTCAGACCGAGCCATCGCCCAAACCCTGCTTGACACCGCAGGCTGAGGCCGCCGATCGCTTGCCCCAGCCGGGTGTGCGCTCGGCGCTTTTGCGACATGGCTGTCTCGCCACCTGGCAGAGGCCCGCGCACATCGATCTAGGAGGCAAGCGAGCGCGATGACCGAGTGGTTCTCGTCGAAGACGCGGTCTCGGGGATCTATGACATCGGCCGCCACAAGACGACGAACGTCGGTGTGTCTCTTGTGCGAACCAACGAAGCCGTTTCAGCGGTGATGAACCTCAATCCGGTGCCCTGATCGCCGGGGACCCTTCGTCACCCGTCGATCCCGACCCGGCGCTCGGGGGCCACCCCCTCAGGGCGGCCTGGCCTCGGTTCAGGTCACGTCGGTGAACCGGCGGCGGAGTTGCGATTCAATAGTGGTGGTGGCGAATCGATTGGGTCTCCTGGCTGCGCTGGACAGGACGAGCGGCACCGTAACGGACTTCTTGGAGCAGCTTGTCGGCGAGAGAATCGAGGCCCATGTCCATCACCACCACATGGTCGAAGCCCACAACGCGAACGATTTACGAGTTGAAGAGGGTGCGCCACTGCTTCTCCGAGCGGCCACTCTACGGGGTCGAACATCCGGCAGTTCATACGTCTACGCGGAGAGCATCATTGCGGTTGGTCGCCTACCGACAGGGTTCTGTAACCGGCTTGAGACCAGTACCGACCCGATCGGTCGGATACTCGACGAAGAGGGGATCGCTGTCACCCGTCAAGGTGTCGGCGGGCAAGTTGGCGTCCTTCGGTCGAACAGCGATGTGAAGATCGGCGACTACCTCCTTGCCCGGACCTATCGCATTGACTCCGAGCAGACCCCAGTCATGATCATCACTGAATGGTTCCTCGAGACACTGATCCCGTTCCTTTCGCTGACAGAGGAAGGCAAATGAGGTCCGCCAGGAGTCGAGCAACGGAACGTCCCACACCCGCCGTCGGGGGCACCCCCTGCATCAAGCGCAGACAATCGTCCCGACGAACGACCCCTTCTCCTCCACGGGAGTGTGGGCAGGCAAGGGGACAGGGGACGAGCTACTGGTGGCTCACCCTCCCGGCGTTCTGGGACAGTCGTCAGCTGATGTGATCTTCGGCTCCATCAATTCCGACAGGACCAATGGCCAGTGCGCTGGCGATAAACACGTGAGCCATGATGAGCATCCGGCCAAACCACGGGCACGGGCGTCGTCCCCAAAACGCTGGCTCTGACAGGGCCCCTAAGGCAAACATCGCGCCCAGTACCCGAAGCGCCCCGGGTCGATGTCGATACAAGGCGGTGGCGAGTCCGAGAGAGGTGACGGGTGCCGACAGAGCTGTACCCCACAGCACGACGACGGCTGGGTTTCGCACGTCGAGTGAGCCGCCGATGCCGAAAGGCTCTCCCGCCACTCGATGCTTCATGGCCACGGCGCCGCCCGCTGCGTCCACGGCGAGAAGGGCGATGAGAAGTCGCTTCGTTGTGATCTCCACTCGGGCAGTATGTCCGTCGTTCCCAAGACGCACAATGGTGGTGCGCCATCCCGGCGTTTGCGGCACCCTCGCTGCACCGCCCAACGGCGCCCGTCCCGCTTGTTGCAGATATCCCCGCCCGGGGTCGGCGAAAGGGGGCGACTGTTCACGGCGACGTAATGGGAGGAAGGCCCAGGTCATGGCGAAGCTTGTTGGTTGCCTGTCCCAGAGTTGCGAGTACTGATTCTGCATGACGCCAGGTTGCGTCCGAAGACACCGTCACATTTCGGGCCGTCTGGACGAGTTCGATGTACCGGGACAATTCCTGCTCTAAGGCCTTCGCATCAGAGGTCATGTTGGTCGGCCAGGGCAGATGATGGAGTTGAGTCAGATACGCTCGACCGCCACTGACGATTGGCGCGGCAGCGGCGGCAAGAGCACTCGCCGAGGCATCCGATGGCAGACGATCGATCGCCGTTCCCGCTTGGGTACTCAGGTTGCTCGCCGTGGTTTCGTCCGCCAAGAACTGAGCCCTTAGCTCCGCTAGCGACAGTGCTGGTGCTCGGTTGGCGTTTGGGGTCGATGTCGATGTGGGCGGCGGAGCCGTGATAACGGACGGAGAGCTGCACGCGGCCAGAGCCGACCCGAGGAAAATGATTCCGAACGCCCATCTCGACCGACTTTTCACGCAACAAATGGCGCCACGCGGGTTCCAGCCAACCAATTGGGCCCGATGAGGACGTCCGTGCTGGCCGAAATGCGTGATTGATTGTGCGTTGCACGCACGCCTTCTCCCGGCGCGTGGGGGCACCCGCGTCCGCTGGAGCAAGGTTTCTCATGTCGTTGATGTCGTGAGGCGCAGAAGGGGCGCAGAAGGTTCGCAGGATCGGTTATCGACGCGTGAAGGTCAAGTGGGTGACGCCGCTCGGTGACGAGACTGCCTCGATGTCGTAGCGCTCCTCGACGCTCCCGACGCCGTCCCACAGGCGAACGCCACGGCCGAGCACGATCGGCACCTGCACTACATGGAGCGTGTCGATGAGGTCGGCGACGAGGAAGTCGCGGACGACCGTCGGGCCACCGCCGATGCGCACGTCAAGGTCCCCGGCTGCCTCCCGGGCGAGGTCGAGCGCTTCCTGCGGGCTGGCGTCGACGAAGTGGAACACGGTGCCGCCCTCCATCTCGATCGACGGGCGCTGGTGATGAGTGAGCACGAACACCGGCGTGTGAAACGGCGGGTTCGGCCCCCACCAGCCGCGCCACTCGTCGTCAGAGCCGACATCGGTCCACGGGCCGGTCTGCACACCGAACTTGCCCCGGCCCATGATCTCGGCACCGATGCCGAGGCCATGGCGTTCGGCGAACGAGTGGTCGACACCCGAGGTGCCACCGGGCTCGCCGACCATCGAGCGCCAGAATCGGGTGGCGAACATCCACTCGTGCAGGCGGTCCCCGGCGTGACCGAACGGGGCCTCGAACCTGATGCCGGCGCCGGTCCCGAATCCGTCTAGGGAGATCGAAAAGTTGTGAACACGGACCTGGGACATGGCTGCCTCCTGATAAGCGATTCTCGACTCGCAGGTTCGCACGAGATCGTCCACTCGGACGATCGCGCGCCCACCGCCGCTCTGGGAGGACCATTCCGCCCCGCGAAGCCCGCCTATGCCTGAAGTGCCGCAGGGTGGCACCCAGAGCCGGCGACTGTTCGGGGGCACATTTCAAGTCCTACCGCAACGCGCAGACATCCGTGAACGCCTTTGTCGCATGATTCTCAAGCGTGACAGGTGCTCAAACCACCCCGTCGGTCTCCCGGAGGGCTCGGTCGTCCCCGCGTCGCTACACTCATCGTGAGTGCGGATCGGTGTGCTGACTGGTGGCGGGGACTGCCCGGGGCTGAACGCCGTTATTCGGGCTGTGGTCCGGAAGGGCGTTCAGGTTCACCGAGACCAATTCGTGGGATTTCGCGATGGTTGGCGCGGACCGCTCGATGGAGATTCCGCACCGCTGGATGTTTCCGATGTCCGAGGTATCCTGCCTCGTGGCGGGACCATCCTTGGCTCTAGTCGTACGAACCCATACAACTCCGCGGACGGTGAGCACCGTGTCCTCCAGACCGTAGAACGGTTGGGTCTCGACGCTCTCATCGCCATTGGCGGTGAAGACACCCTCGGCGTGGCGACAAGGCTCGCGGCCGCCGGTCTACCGATCATCGGGGTGCCCAAGACCATCGACAACGACCTGAATGGAACCGACTACACGTTCGGATTCGACACGGCGGTCACGATCGCCACCGAGGCCATCGATCGCCTCCACACAACGGCCGAGAGCCACCACAGAGTGCTCATAGTCGAAGTTATGGGCCGTTACTCCGGCTGGATCGCCTTGCACTCCGGCATGGCCGGTGGGGCGAATGTGATCTTGATTCCCGAAAGGCCGTTTTCGATCGAGGAAGTGTGCGGGTTCATCGAGCGGCGATTCGCCAGCCAATATGCCCCTATTGTCGTGGTGGCGGAGGGTGCGTTGCCGATAGAGGGCACGATGCCCGCGCGCCCGCATGAGGTCGACGCGTTCGGACATGAGCGGCTCATCGGCATCGGGACGTTCCTGGAGGAGGAGATCGCCCGGCGGACCGCCAAAGAGGCGCGCGCCACCGTCTTGGGTCATGTGCAGCGAGGCGGTACCCCCACGGCCTTCGATCGGGTCCTTGCCACCCGTTTCGGGCTTCACGCCGTTGACGCCTTGCACGACGGGCACTCGGGCCAGATGGTGGCCCTGCATGGCACCGCCATTGAGCTGGTGCCGTTGGCCCAAGCGACGGCCGTTCTCAAGCTGGTATCACCGGAGCTGTTTGCAGAGGCCGAGGTGTTCTTCGGCTGACTTCGACGGCCATACCAAGAGGGCAATACGAGGCGCGTCCGTCGCGCCATTGTGGTCCGAGGCCAACTCCCACCCGACGTACGGGGACACCTGACGCGCTGGATCGCACACGGCCGCGCTCAGGCTCTTCTACAAAAGCTGCCTTTGCCAGCGCCTCTCAGCGGCTGCGTGGTCGGTGACCTCTTGCGATGCCGTGGCTTAGGGGAGTAGGGGGCACTCTTCGGTCGCCGGATCCGTCGAGCTGGCTGATCCGCAGGCTGCTCGCGGCGTCCGATCTGACGGAATTGAAGACCAACGTCACATGCCGACGCTTATAGGAGCAAATCCAAGGTTCTTTTCAGGTATGGGACAAATCCCATCTTCTCTTCAGACCTAACTCAGCTCTTTCCCAAGGCCCGCCCATAGCGTTGTCTGGTTATGACCGAGAGGGGAGTGCAGGAAGAGCTTGCTCCTGAGGTGCTCGAGGTTCCAGCCGTCCCCGTCTCAAAGGGCCCTTCAGCCCGCAGGCCGCGAGCATCGATTCTCCGGGATGGTTCGAGTGCCTGGAGAGGACATGCATGGCTGCTCGGTGTCGCAGTAGCCGCAGTGCTGTCGGAGTGGCTGTACGTGCTCTCTGTTCACGCGAACAGTGCTGTCGTCTCATCCGACGGGGCGACCGTAGTGCTGCAGGGAAAGGCCGTTGCATCGGGCAACTTCGTGCTCCACGGCTGGAACCTCTCGCTCGACTCTTGGTGGACGCTCGACGTGGTCTTGTACGCCCTGGCCACGGCCCTGGCGGGCGTGAAGCTCGAACTACTCTTCGCGGTGCCCGCGGTCATCGCCGCGCTGGTCGTGATGGTGGGGATGTCGATTGCCCGGCGCGGACACAGGGGCGCGGCCGCACTTGCCGGCTCGGCCACTGTCCTCGCGGTCCTGGCCCTTCCCACCCACGCCTTTGCGAATTACTTCATCGCCCAGCCGATTCATGTGAGCACAGCCCTCTACGCTCTGGTCGCCTTCATGGGGCTGCGTCAGGCCCGCTTCGGATGGGGATGGTCGGTGTCGGTTGTCTTCCTGGCGGCCGGTTTGCTCGGAGACCTGCAGATGGCTTCCTACGGGGTCGTCCCTGCCCTCCTGGCGGGGTTCGTCGCGATGCGTCGCCGGCGCTCTTGGCGCGCCGGCTGGCCAGCGGTCGCCGCGGCGGTGTGCTCTGTGCTTCTGGCGCTCGGCGTACGGCGCGTCGTCGTCGCGCTCGGCGGCTTTACGATCGGCGCGACCAACCGTGCTCCGTCGATGCACCAGATGTGGGCGAACCTCACCCACGTGCCAATCCAGCTGGCCCAGCTGTTCGGGATCGCCGACACCTCACAAGGCACCGGCGGGGTCCCACTCGTCCTGGAGGCCGTCCATGTGCTCGCGGCGCTGTTGCTCATCTTCTGTTTCGTCGCGGCCGTGGTGGGACTGATGAGGGGTGTCCTCCGGGGACATCTCCCCGGAGGACACCCGGGTACGCCTGCAACAGGCGAACTTGAGCCCTGGCGCCTCGATGACCTCCTCGTTCTGGGCACGATCGGATGTTTCTTCAACTTCGTCTACCTCTCACATAGCTCCTCGGGGTCACTGAGGTACCTCACGGCCTCGGTGATCTTCATGTCGATCCTCGCCGGGCGAGAAGTGACGCGTTGGTGGGCCAAGCCACGTCGTGCAGAGGCCCGGCGACGAGCCAAAGCTCTCGCCGTGGTGTCGATCGGCTGCTTTCTCGCTTCATTTGGGCTCCAGGTGAGATTTCCCGTTGACAACCCACCGATCGCCGGACTCGTCGCCTTCCTCGAAGCCCGTAATCTGTCGTCTGGAGTGGGCGACTTCTGGGCAGCTTCGCTCACCAGCGTCTGGAGCAACGGCAAGGTGAACATCCGGCCGCTTGTTCCGAATGCCGACGGTGTACTCGAGGCCTTCAACAGAGGAGAGACGCCAGGGTGGTATGTCGGGCAGAGGTTCCAGTTTGTCGTGTACCCGACATCTACAGGAGCGAACGCAACGAATGGAGTCTCTTACCTCACCGCTTCAAAGACGTGGGGCATCCCGACTCGTACATACAGCACTTCGGGATACGAGGTGCTGTTGTGGTCGCACCCGATCGAGGTGACCCACTACGAACCTCTGCTACACGGATTCAAGTAGGAAATCCGTGCGAAGCGTGGCATACCCGCTCGACCTTCTTCCGTTCCCGTCAAGGTCGCCCATAACGCGCGCCGACTTCGGGCCGATGGGTAGCACCTATGTGCCGAATGTCCCACCTTCCTAACGGCGTACAGGGGCAGGGGCAAACGACGGATGAACTGTGCGTGACTGCGGCGTGACAGAGCGATGACACGCCCGCGCACCGTTTCGAGGAGGCGACCAAGTGCGGAGAAATGGTCCACCGAAGGCCTCCCGACCGATCCGCATGATTATGCAGATCTGTGTATACTGATGCGATGAAGGCCGGGATCGTGGGGGCGTCGGGCTACACCGGCGCCGAGCTGCTGCGGCTCCTGGCCGCCCATCCCGAGATCGAGGCGGCCGTCGTCACGGCGCACTCGCAGGCCGGGCGGGCCGTGGGGGAGCACACCCCCTCGCTGGCGGCGGCCTATCCCGGACTGGTCTACGAGGAGAGCGACCCCGTCCGGCTCGAGGGCCTGGACGTGGTGTTCTGCGCCCTGCCGCACGGCGAGTCCCAGCGGATCGTCCCCGAGCTGCGAGGGCGGGTCGGCCTGGTGGTCGACCTGGCGGCGGACTTCCGGCTCCGCGACGCCGCGCTCTACCCCCTCTGGTACGGCGAGGAGCACGCCGCGCCCGAGCTCCTGGCCGAGGCCGTCTACGGGTTGCCCGAGCTGTCCCGCCAAGACCTGGCCGGCGCCACCCTCGTCGCGGCGGCCGGGTGCTATCCCACCGCAGCGGCCCTGGCGCTGGCCCCGCTGCTGCGGCGCGGCCTCGTGGAGCCGAGCGGGATCATCGTCGACGCGGCGTCGGGGGTCTCGGGCGCGGGCCGGGGGGCGAAGGAGTCGCTGCACTTCGGGACGGTCGACGAGGACTTCACGGCCTACGGGCTGCTCACCCATCGCCACACGCCGGAGATGGAGCAGGCGCTCGGCGCCGAGCTCCTCTTCACCCCGCACCTCGCTCCCATGGTCCGCGGCATCCTGGCCACCTGCTACAGCCGGCCCGTGGACGGCGGGGTGCCGGCGGTCGAGGCCGTGATGGACGCCCTGCACGATGCCTACGACGACGAGCCGTTCGTGGTCGTCACCGAGCACCCGCCTTCGACGAAGGCGACGGCGGGTGCCAACGCCGCGCACGTCACGGCCAGGGTCGACCCGCGCACGGGCTGGGTCGTCACGCTGTGCGCCCTCGACAACCTCGTGAAGGGTGCATCGGGGCAGGCCATCCAGTGTGCCAACGCGGCCCTCGGGCTCCCGGAGGCCACCGGCCTCCCGGTCGCCGGGATGTACCCGTGAGCGTGACCGCCCCCCGGGGCTTCGTCGCCGCGGGGGGACCCGCCGGCATCAAGGCGGGCGGCGCGCCCGACGTCGCGGTCGTGGCCACGGCGGACGGCCGGGCCGTGCCGGCCGCGGGGGTGTTCACGGCGAACCTCGCCGCGGCAGCACCGGTCCAGGTGAGCCGGGCCCACCTGGCGGCCACCGGCGGGGCCGCCGCCGGGGTGATCCTCACCTCGGGCAACGCGAACGCGGCCACGGGCGCCGCGGGGCGTGCCGCGGCCGAGCGATTGTGCGTCGCCGTCGCCGGCGAGATCGGGTCCACGGCCGACGAGGTCCTGATCTGCCAGACGGGCCTGATCGGGATCCCGTTCCCCATCGACCCCGTGCTCCCGCAGCTCGAGCCGATCGTGATGGCCCGGGGCGGATCGGCGCGTGACGCCGCCCTCGCCGCCCTCGCCATCATGACGACGGACACCGTGCCCAAGGAGGTCGTCGTGGGCGGTGACGGCTTCAGCGTGGGCGGGATGGCCAAGGGGGCAGCCATGCTGGCCCCCAACATGGCGACGATGCTGGCGCTGTGCACCACGGACGCCGCGGTGGACGCCCCGACCTTGCACCGGGCGCTGGCCGAGGCGGTGGCGGCGACCTTCAACACGATCACGGTCGACGGGTGCACCTCCACCAACGACACCGTGCTGGTGCTCGCGAGCGGCCACGGGTCCACGCCCTCGCCGGGTGCGCTGACCGACGCCCTCACTGATGCCTGCGGGTCGCTGGCCGAGCAGATGGTGGGCGACGCCGAAGGCGCGACCAAGGTGTCCCACGTGCGGGTCCAGGGGGCACAGAGCGACGAGGCGGCGCACCGCGCCGCGCGCAAGGTGGCCGAGTCGCTGCTCGTCCAGTGCTCCCTCAATGGCGCCGACCCCTACTGGGGCCGCATCGTGTCCGAGCTGGGGTCGGCCGGGACGCCTTTCGACATGGACCTCGTGTCGGTGGCCTACGGCGGCACCGTGGTGTGCGCCGGCGGGGTGGCCGTGCCGCACGATGCGGCAAGGGTGGCCGCCCACCTGGCGGGGCGCCACGTCGAGATCGACTGCGACCTCGGGCTGGGTCCGGGCGAGGCGGCGGTCCTCGGGACGGACCTGGGGTACGGCTACATCGACGAGAACAGGACCACTTCGTGAGCGCGCCGGCCCCGGGAGCCGTGCCGGTGCCCGTGCCTCCCAAGGTGACCCGGGCGCAAAAGGCGGCCGCGGCCAAGACGGCGTCGGTCCTGGTGGAGGCGCTGCCCTACATCCGGCGGTTCTGGGGCAAGATCGTCCTGGTCAAGTACGGCGGCAATGCGCTCCACGTGTCGAGCGCCGGCGACGGGGACGGCGGTCCCGGTGGCGCCGACGGAGCGACAGCGGACGAGCACGCCGCCGCGGCGCTCGCCTCCTTCGCCCAGGACGTCGTCCTGATGCGGGCGGTCGGCATCTTGCCCGTCGTCGTGCACGGGGGCGGGCCGCAGATCGGCGAGCTGATGACGCGCCTCGGCAAGGAGGCGGAGTTCCGCAACGGCTTGCGCGTCACCGACGCCGACACGCTCGACATCGCTCGCATGGTCCTCGTGGGCAAGGTCAACCGTGACATCGTCTCCGCCATCAACGTGCACGGGCCGCTCGCCGTCGGCATGTCGGGGGAGGACGCCAATCTCATCACGGCCGAGCCGAGCCACGTCGACCTCGACCTCGGGTTCGTGGGCAACGTGTCGGTGGTCGACCCCACCATGCTCGAGCGGCTCGTGGCCGAGGGGCTGATCCCCGTCGTGGCCACGATCGCGTCGGACGAGAAGGGCCAGGCCTACAACATCAACGCGGACACCGTGGCCGGTGCGCTGGCGGTGGCATTGGGTGCGGAGAAGCTGATCTTCCTCACCGACATCGAGGGGTTGCGCGTGGTGGCCGACGATCCCGCCACGGTGATCCACCAGGCGTCGCTCGAGGTGATCGACGAGATCCTGCGCAGCGGGGGGGCGCAGGGCGGCATGATGCCCAAGGTGGAGGCCTGTGCGCGCGCCGTGCGCGCCGGGGTCAACCGGGCGCACATCCTCGACGGGCGCGTGCCCCACGCGCTGCTGCTCGAGCTGTTCACCGACTCGGGGGTGGGCACGATGGTGCTGCCATGACCGTTCCCGCACCGCCGCCGGGGCGCGAGGCGCTGATGCGCACCTATGCCGACCCGCCGGCCACCTTCGTGCGCGGCGAGGGCACCGTCCTCTACGACGCCGACGGCACGGCGTACCTCGACTTCATCACCGGCCTCGCAGTGGTGTCGCTCGGCCACGCCCACCCGGCGGTGGCCGATGCGGTGGCCGAGCAGGCCCGCACGCTGTGCCACGTCTCGAACCTGTACGGCAACACGCTCGCGCCCGAGGTGGCCCGCACCATCGACCGGCTCGTCAACGGCGGGACCGGCCAGGCGGGCGGGCAGGTCTTCTTCGCCAACTCGGGCGCGGAGGCCAACGAGTGCGCGCTGAAGCTGGCCCGCCGCTGGGCGGGCGGGGGACGCCACGTGGTCATCAGCGCCGACAACTCGTTCCACGGCCGGACGCTGGCCACGCTGACCGCCACGGGCCAGCCCGAGAAGCAGGCACCCTTCCGACCCCTGCCCGAGGGTTTCGTGCACGTCCCCTACGACGACGTCAACGCCCTCGACAAGGCCCTCGACCAAGACACCGTGGCCGCCGTCCTGCTCGAGCCGCTCCAGGGGGAGGGTGGCGTCGTGGTCCCGAGCTCGGACTACCTCGGCGCCGTGCGGTCGCTGTGCACCGAGCGCAACGCCCTCCTCATGCTCGACGAGGTCCAGACCGGGCTGGGCCGCACCGGCCACTGGTTCGCCTTCCAGGCCCAGGGGCTCGAGCCCGACGTGGTGACGATGGCCAAGGCGCTCGGCAACGGCATGCCGGTGGGGGCCTGCTGGGCCCGGGCGGAAGTGGCGGCGGCCTTCGGCCCGGGCGACCACGGCTCGACCTTCGGGGGGCAGCCGCTGGCGCTGGCCGCCGTGCGGGCGACGCTCGCCGTGATGGAGGCCGAGGACGTGTGCGGCCGGGCCCGCACGGCGGGCGCGCGCCTGGCGCAGGCGCTGGGCGGTCTGCCGGGCGTGGTCTCGGTGCGCGGCGCCGGCCTGCTGCTGGCGGCGCAGCTCCATGCCCCGGTCGCGAAGGAGGCCGCGGCCCGGGCGCTCGAACGGGGCCTGCTGGTCAACGCGGTGCGGCCCGACGCCGTCCGCGTGGCGCCGCCCCTGCTGGTGCGCGACGAGGAGCTCGACGCCGCCGTGCGGATCCTCGGCGAGGTCCTGGCCGAGACGGTCCCCGGCGCGGGGCCCCACTGAGGCGGGCGAGGAACGGAGCCATGCCCAACCTCTTCGACATCGACGATCTCGACCCCGACGCCTGGGAGCGGCTCATCGCGCTCGCGCTCGAGGCGCCGGCACGCCCGCGCCTGGCCGGCGAGGGCGTGGCGCTCCTCTTCGAGAAGCCGTCGGCCCGGACCCGCAACTCCACCGAGATGGCCGTGGTCGACCTGGGCGGGCACCCCGTCTACATCCAGGGCGCCGAGGTGGGCCTCGACGTGCGGGAGACCGCCGAGGACGTCGCCCGCACGTTGGCCTGCTTCCACCGCGTCCTCTGCGCGCGGGTCTTCGAGCACGGCGTCCTGCTGCGCATGGCCGCCGCGCTGGCGCGCAGCGGCTTCGACACGCCGGTGGTGAACCTCCTCTCCGACGGCGCCCACCCCTGCCAGGCGGTGGCCGACGTGCTCACCCTGCGCGAGGTGCTCGGCCCGCTGCGCGGGCGCGTCCTGGCCTATGTCGGGGACGCCAACAACATGGCCCGGTCGCTGGCCAAGGCCTGCCTCCTCGAAGGCATGGACGTCCGCATCGCATCCCCGGCGGGTTACGACTTCACGGGCGACGAGCTGGCCGCGCTGCAGGCCTTCGCCGACGGCACCGGGCGCGGGGGGACGGTGCACCTGTCCGACGACCCGGGCCAGGCCGCCAAGGGCGCCGCCGCGCTCTACACGGACGTGTGGACGAGCATGGGACAAGAGGAGGAGCGGGCGACCCGGTTGGCGGCCTTCGCCGGCTTCACCATCGACGACGAGCTGGTGGACCTGGCGGCCCCCGACGCCGTCGTGCTGCACTGCCTCCCCGCGCACCGGGGGGAGGAGATCACCGACGCGGTGCTCGAAGGGCCGCGCTCGGCGGTGTGGCGCCAGGCCGCCCACCGCCGGACGGCCATGCGGGGAGTCCTGGCCTGGGCGGCGGGGGGTGCGCCGTGAGCGGGCACGGAGCCGGCCGCCTGACCAAGAACCAGCGCCAGCACCGCATCGCCAGGCTGTTGGAGTCCCAGCCGGTCACGAGCCAGGCCCAGCTGGCCGCCCTGCTCGGGGAGCAGGGGATCGAGGCCACCCAGACGACCGTCTCGCGCGATCTGGAGGACCTCGGCGCCCTCAAGGTGCGCCTGCCCGGCGGCGAGACGGCGTACGCCCTGCCCGAGCTCCCGGTGCACCAGATCGCGCCCGAGGACCACCTGCGCCGGGTCCTGGGGGAGTGGGTGGTCGAGGTGGCGCACTCGGGGAACCTCGTGGTGCTGCGCACGCCCCCCGGCTCGGCCCACGTCGTCGGCTCGGCGCTGGACCGCAGCGGCCTCGAGGGTGTCGTGGGTACCGTGGCCGGGGACGACACGGTGCTCCTCGTGGCCGACGAGAAGGTCGGCGGCGGCACCATGGCGGACCGGCTGCGCGACGTCGCCGGCATTGCCGCCGACCACAGGATCGCGTTGAATGGGAAGGAAGAGGACTGATCATGCCCGAGCGGGTGGTGCTGGCGTACAGCGGTGGACTCGACACGTCGGTGGCCGTCCGCTGGCTCATCGAGAACGAGGGTGTCGAGGTCGTCGCGGTGGCGGTCGACGTCGGCCAGGCGGCGGACCGCGGCGGTGAGGACTGGGACGCCATCCGGGCGCGGGCGCTGGCGGCCGGCGCGGTCGAGGCCGTGGTGATCGACGCCCGCCGCGAGATGGCGGAGCAGTTCTGCGTGCCGGCCCTCCAGGCCAACGCCCGCTACGAGGGCAAGTACCCCCTGGTCTCCGCACTGTCGCGCCCGGTGATCGTGCGCCATCTCGTGGCCGAGGCGCGCCGGTGCGGGGCGACGGCGGTGGCGCACGGCTGCACCGGCAAGGGGAACGACCAGGTGCGCTTCGAGGTGGGCGTGCGCGCCCTCGCCCCGGACCTCGGCATCTACGCGCCGGCCCGCGTGTGGGGCCTCACCCGGGAGGACTGCGTGGAGCTGGCGGCCAAGTGGGAGATCCCCATCACGGTCACCAAGGAGAGGCTCTATTCCATCGACGACAACCTCTGGGGGAAGGCGATCGAGTGCGGCGCCATCGAGGACCCGTGGGCGCCGGCGCCCGACGACGTCTACACGCTCACCCGCGTCCGCGAGACCGAGCCCGTCGAGGTCATCGTCGGCTTCGAGGCGGGGGTGCCGGTCAGCCTCGACGGGACCCCGCTGGCGCCCTACGACCTCATCAGCCGCCTGGGCGGGCTGGCGGGCAGCCGCGGCTTCGGCCGGCTCGACATGGTCGAGAACCGGAGGGTCGGCATCAAGAGCCGGGAGGTCTACGAGTGCCCGGCGGCGCTGTCGCTGATCCTCGCCCATGCCGACCTGGAGGACCTGACGCTGGAGCGCGACCTCCACCACGAGAAGGCGCGGCTCGAGCCACGCTGGTCCGAGCTCGTCTACGACGGCCTGTGGTACTCGCCGCTGAAGGCGGCGCTGCAGGCGTTCATCACCGAGAGCCAGCGTCACGTGACGGGCGAGGTGCGCCTGCGCTTCGCCGCGCCCGGCACCTGCACCGTGGTGGGCCGGCGCAGCCCGGTCGCCCTCTACGACCACGGGCTGGCGACCTATGACGCATCGGACACCTTCCGCCACGCGGATGCCGAGGGCTTCGTACGGCTGTGGGGCCTCGGCGTCGCGACCTGGTCGGCCCGCCAGGGACCCGGTGCGCAGTCGGGGCGGCCGGCGCAGGTGCCGCCCGGGAGGGACGACGCATGACGCTGTGGGAGGGCCGCATCTCGACCGGCATGGCGGACGCCGTGGCGGAGTTCACGGTCAGCCTGCCCTTCGACCGCGCGCTGGCGGGCGACGACCTGGCCGGGTCGCGCGCCCACGTCAAGGGACTCGGCAAGGCCGGCATCCTGACCGACCACGAAGTGAGCGCCCTGATCGACGCGCTCGACATGGTCGAAGAGGAGTTCACGACGGGTGTCTTCGTCTTCGCCGCCGGGGACGAGGACATCCATACCGCCATCGAGCGGCGCGTGACCGAGCTCGCCGGCGACGCCGGCGCCAAGCTGCACACGGGGCGCAGCCGCAACGACCAGGTCGCCACTGCCCTGCGGCTGTGGTGCCGCCGCTCCCTCGTCGCGGTGGCGACGGAGATCATGGCGCTGCAGGACGTGCTGGCCCAACGCGCGCACGAGGCGGCCGACGTCTACCTCCCCGGGTACACCCACATGCAGCGGGCGCAGCCGGTGCTGCTGGCCCACCACCTGCTCGCCCACGGCTGGGCCCTGGCGCGCGACGTCGACCGGCTCCTCACCACGGTCGACCGGCTCAACACGTCGCCGCTCGGTGCGGGGGCGTTGGCCGGCTCGTCGCTGCCGCTGGACCCCGACTACGTGGCGGCCGAGCTCGGGTTCCACGGCCGCTTCGAGAACTCCCTCGACGCGGTGGCCGACCGCGACTTCGTCGCCGAGGCGCTCTTCGACCTCGCCCTCCTCGGGGTGCACCTCTCGCGCATGGGCGAGGAGATCGTGCTGTGGTCGACGGAGGAATTCGGCTTCTGCACGCTGGACGACGCCTACGCCACGGGAAGCTCGATGCTCCCGCAGAAGAAGAACCCCGACGTGGCGGAGCTGGCTCGGGGCAAGTCCGGGCGTCTCATCGGGCACCTCAACGCGGTGTTGGTCACTCTGAAGGGCCTGCCGCTGGCCTACAACCGCGACCTGCAGGAGGACAAGGAGCCGCTCTTCGACGCCGTGGCGCAGGTCACGCGGGCGCTCATCGCCATGCGCGGCGTCTACGAGACGGCGACCTGGAACGAGGAGCGGATGCAGACCGCCGCCGACGGTCCCGCCGCCTCGGCCATCGACCTGGCCGAGATGCTCGTCGAGCAGGGCATGCCGTTCCGTCAGGCCCATGCGCTGATCGGCGGGCTCGTGCGCGAGTCCCTGGAGCGCCACGTGCCGCTGGTCGAGCTGGTCGCCGCCCACCCCGAGCTGGGCGAGGCCGCCACCGAACTGCTCGAGCCGGGTGTGGCGGTGACCCGCCGGCGCACCCCGGGAGGGGCGGGACCGGGGCCGGTCCGCGAGCAGGCCGAGCGCTTCGTGCGGCGCCGCGAGGTCGACCGCACCCGCTTGGCGCAGTGGCGGCCTGCCGGGACGGCCCCGGCCTGACCCCCGACCTGGGGGGACGTGGGCCCAGACCGGGAGGTGGCCGACGCGACCGGCACGCGGCCGGCCCGAGGCGCACCCCCGTGTCCGGTAACGGACGGGTGAACGCAACATAAAGATTCGCTCGAGTGGTTGTATTCGGGCGCGTGAACGGGTCAGCCTGTAGGTGAGGCCGCACTGCGACGAGCTTCATTCGACCGAGCTGCACACCCCCGAGCCCCCACGGAGGCGCACATGGAGCGAATGACCGGCATCGACCCGATGTTCATCTACTCCGACACCCCGGAGACGCCGATGGAGATCGCGTACGCCTGTGTGTTCGACCCCGCCAGCGCCGCCGGCGGCTACTCCTTCGAGCGTGTCGCGGAGGTGCTCGCCTCCCGGATGCCCACCCTGGGCCCGTTCCGGCGCCGACTCGTCCCCGTACCGCTCGGGCTGGACCATCCCCGCTGGGTCGACGATCCCGAGTTCGACCTGTGCAACCACCTGCACCGGGCCGCCCTGCCCGCACCCGGCGGGCAGGCGGAGTTCACCGAGATGGTGGCCGAGGTCATGGGCCGTCCGCTCCAGCCGGCGCAGCCGCCCTGGGAGATGCACGTGATCGAGGGGCTGGCCGGGGGCATGGTCGGGCTGATCGCCAAGGTGCACCACGCCGTCATCGACGGGGTGGCCGGCGCCCAGCTCCTGGCCCAGCTGCTCGATCTCACGCCCGAGGGCAGCGCCGTGACCGAGCCGTGCCAGCCCTGGGTCCCGCCGCGCCTGCCCTCGCACGCCCAGCTGGTCACCGATGCCCTGCCCAGCATCGTCAACAGCCCGCTGCGGGCGCTGCGGGCCGTCCGGGAGGTCGGTCGCACCGCCGTGCGGCTGGCCCGCTGCGCGTTCGACGACGCCACCGGTCCGGTGTCCATCCCGCTCGGCGCACCGCCCACCTTCGAGTCACCCGTCGGCGCCCGCCGGGCCGTCTCCTTCGTCGAGCTCGACATGGCGCAGGTGCGCAAGCTCAAGAACCGCTACGGGTCCACGATCAACGACGTCGTGCTCGCCGTGTGCTCGGGCGCGCTGCGCACCCACCTCGCGCTGCACGACCAGGACACCGACAGCCCGCTCGTCGCGGTGGTCCCGGTGTCGGTGCGCGCCGAAGGGGGCGAGGCGGCGGGGAACCAGCTCTCCGCCATGTTCGTCCCGCTCGCCAACGATCGGTTGACGCCGCTGGAGCGGCTCCGCACGGTGACCGCGTCGAGTGCGTCGTGCAAGGGGCAGGAACGCGCCGTCGGGTTCGGGCCCTTGGCCACCCTGGTGGCCGACGCGATCCCGCCCGCCCTGGCCAAGCCGGTGATCCAGCTGGGCGTGCGCTCCGGCGTCCTGCGCAAGCTGCGCGCCGGCAACCTGATGATCTCCAACGTGCCCGGCCCGGACTTCCCCCTCTACTTCGCCGGCATGGAGCTGCGCGCTCGTGCATCCGCTCGGGCCGGTGATCGACGGTGTGGCCCTCAACGTGACCGTGCAGAGCTACCGCGACTCCCTCTTCGTCGGCATCAACGCCTGCGCGACCGCGGTGCCGGACCTGCCGGGCCTGGCCCGGGCCATGCGGGACGAGCTGGGCCTGCTGGGTCGGATGGCGGTCGGGGCGGGGGAGCGGCGCACCCCGGCCGCGGCACGCCGGCGCCGGACCGTGCCGGCGCAGACGCCGGAGGCGATGACGGGCTGAGCCGGGTGGCGCCCGCCGCCCCGGCTGCGCCAGGGTGGCCGGGTGCAGCGGTCGGACCTCGAGGGTGGCCCGCTCGCGGTCGCGCCCCGATTGCTCAACAAGGTCCTGGTCCACGGCAGCCGGTCGGGGCGCATCGTCGAGGTCGAGGCCTACCACGGGGCCAACGACGCGGCCTCGCACGCCTTCCGGGGACCGACCCCGCGCACGGCGGTGATGTTCGGGCCCGCGGGGTTCCTCTACGTGTACTTCACCTACGGGATGCACTGGTGCGCCAACGTGGTCTGCGGCCCCGAGGGGGAGGCAGCGGCGGTGCTGATCCGGGCGCTGTCCCCGCTGGCCGGCCGGGCGGCGATGCGGCGGGCCCGTCCTGCGGCGCGCTCGGACCGGGACCTGTGCAACGGCCCCGCCAAGTTGTGCCGAGGCCCTCGGGATCACCGGGTCGCTGAACGGGGCCGACCTCCTGGCGGAGCGGCGCAGCGGTCCGGCTGCTGGACGACGGGACACCGCCTCCCCGGCGCCCCGGCCGAGGGACGCGGATCGGCATCAAGGAGGCGACGGAGAAGCCGTGGCGCTTCTGGGTGCCCGGCGACCCCCACGTGTCGCGGGGCTGAAACCGGGGCCCCCGACGGGCGCCCCCGGCGAGCGGCCTCCCCGGCGTGGCGACCAGGGACGACGGGCTCCAACCCGTGTCACCCGCCTGTCACAACCGTGCAACAACCGGGGTCCATCATGCGGTCACGCATGGCCTGTCATGCGTGATGCGTGACCAGCGGTAGATCGAGGAGATCAACAGGCGGCGCACGCCCCCGGCGGCCCTGCTTGGCGGCGAGGTAGGGGCGGAAAGCCAGTTGGGCTTCGAGCACCCGGTGGCATGCGGAGGGCCGGGTGGTTCACCGCATGCCACCGCCGGTGCAGCTAGGCACTCTTCGGTCCCGGGAACCGGGCCGTTCGGGCGGGCATCCGCGGCACTGACTGGATGTCCCGCTACGATCGGTTCCCAGGCCGATCCGGGGCCGTCGTCGCCGGATTTCGGGTCCGCGAGCGCGTTGACGGTGGGTCGCGCGTCTGCTACGGTGACACACCCGTCGGAACGGCCTCCCCTGGCCCTCCGGCAGCCGAAGGAGACTTTCCGGCGAAGCAATTCGTCCGGAACAGTCCTTTGGGACACCCGGCACCAACACCGGCAGGATAGGTGTGTGCCCGGTCGCTCCTTGAAAACGGAATAGTGAGAGCCAAAAGCCAGTGCGGGCAATTCATCCGGACTCAAACGGATGGGTTGTACGTCAATTAAGCATTACGCAGGCCTCGGAGACCCTCGGGTGGAAGGACCTGTGGTTACTAATAGTTCGAGTCAAATCTATGGTGACTCTCTGATTTTCGGGAGGTCCGTGCCCCTTGAGGGCCGGGCCGAACGTGAGTCTCGATGGAGAGTTTGATCCTGGCTCAGGACGAACGCTGGCGGCGTGCCTAACACATGCAAGTCGAACGCGCTCCATTCGGTAGCAATACTGATGAAGAGCGAGTGGCGAACGGGTGAGTAACACATGAGCAACCTGCCCCGAAGACTGGGACAACACCGGGAAACCGGTGCTAATACCGGATATCCCTATCGGACCGCATGATCTGATAAGGAAATGGATTCCGCTTCGGGAGGGGCTCGTGGCCTATCAGCTAGTTGGTGAGGTAATAGCTCACCAAGGCTTCGACGGGTAGCTGGTCTGAGAGGACGATCAGCCACACTGGGACTGAGACACGGCCCAGACTCCTACGGGAGGCAGCAGTGGGGAATCTTGCGCAATGGGCGAAAGCCTGACGCAGCAACGCCGCGTGGAGGACGAAGGCTTTCTGAGTTGTAAACTCCTTTCAGCAGGGACGATAGTGACGGTACCTGCAGAAGAAGCACCGGCCAACTACGTGCCAGCAGCCGCGGTGATACGTAGGGTGCAAGCGTTGTCCGGATTTATTGGGCGTAAAGAGCTCGTAGGCGGTTTGATAAGTCGGGTGTGAAACCTCCAGGCTCAACCTGGAGCCGCCATTCGATACTGTCATGACTAGAATTCGGTAGGGGACCACGGAATTCCTGGTGTAGCGGTGAAATGCGCAGATATCAGGAGGAACACCAGCAGCGAAGGCGGTGGTCTGGGCCGACATTGACGCTGAGGAGCGAAAGCGTGGGGAGCGAACAGGATTAGATACCCTGGTAGTCCACGCCGTAAACGTTGGGCACTAGGTGTGGGGACTATTCAACGGTTTCCGTGCCGCAGCTAACGCATTAAGTGCCCCGCCTGGGGAGTACGGCCGCAAGGCTAAAACTCAAAGGAATTGACGGGGGCCCGCACAAGCGGCGGAGCATGTGGCTTAATTCGAGGCAACGCGAAGAACCTTACCTGGGTTTGACATGTAGGGAAAAGCCGTAGAGATACGGTGTCCTTCGGGGCCTTACACAGGTGGTGCATGGCTGTCGTCAGCTCGTGTCGTGAGATGTTGGGTTAAGTCCCGCAACGAGCGCAACCCTTGTCCTATGTTGCCAGCGGGTAATGCCGGGGACTCGTAGGAGACTGCCGGGGTCAACTCGGAGGAAGGTGGGGACGACGTCAAGTCATCATGCCCCTTACGTCCAGGGCTGCACACATGCTACAATGGCTGGTACAACGGGCTGCTAATCCGCGAGGAGGAGCCAATCCCAAAAGCCAGTCTCAGTTCGGATTGGAGTCTGCAACTCGACTCCATGAAGTCGGAGTCGCTAGTAATCCCGGATCAGCAACGCCGGGGTGAATACGTTCCCGGGCCTTGTACACACCGCCCGTCACACCACGAAAGTCGGTAACACCCGAAGCCGGTGGCCCAACCTTTTAGGAGGGAGCCGTCGAAGGTGGGATCGGTGATTGGGGTGAAGTCGTAACAAGGTAGCCGTACCGGAAGGTGCGGCTGGATCACCTCCTTTCTAAGGAGTGCTGTCAGCTATAGATGCTGACCACTACCCAGTTGAACACTGGTTACTCGGGCGCTCTCGTATACCGGCAGATGATTGGCCGCCTTCGGACGCTTTGCTTGCATTGCGATCGGAGCCCGCCACTCACGGACCGGTCCCTACGGGGTCGACCGGACTCTCACTGTTCCGTTTTGAGGGAGCGGCCCTTGTGGGTCGATCCCGGTGACGTCCCCGGTATGCGGTCCGGCCTGGACTTCCGAGTCGAGCTCTCGAGCTCCTCGGGTCCCAGTGCCCGGCCGCCGGCGGACCGCTCACCCCGTGCGTGCCCCGGTCGGGCGGCTTGTTCCCGTTGCGACGGCTTGTCCGTCCTGCGTGGAGACCCGACCCCGGCGTGCGCTGTGCAGCCCCTTGAGAATTCCAAAGCGAGCACGAGCATCTTTGTTCTCCAAGCTACAAAGAGCCAACGGCGGATGCCTTGGCGCCTAAAGCCGAAGAAGGACGTGGGCGACTGCGAAAAGCCACGGGAAGCTGTCTACCGAGCGTCGATCCGTGGATATCCGAATGGGGCAACCCAGCACCTGTCATGAGGTGTTACACCCGCCTGAATGTATAGGGCGGGGCGAGGGAACCGGGTGAATTGAAACATCTAAGTAACCCGAGGAGAGGAAAACAACAGTGACTCCCTGAGTAGCGGCGAGCGAAACGGGAAGAGCCCAAACCGTGCCGGTGTTAAAGCCTGGTGGCGTTGCCGGTATGGGGTTGTGGGACTCGAGAGACGGGACACCAGACCCGTCACGGAGTTACAAATCCAATGTCTAGTGGAATCAGTCAGGAAAGCTGAACCGTAGAGGGTAATGGTCCCGTACACGAAAAGCATTGGACTCCGCTTGAGCACCCGAGTAGCGCCGGATCCGGGAAAGCCGGCGTGAATCTGCGAGGACCATCTCGTAAGGCTAAGTACTCTTAGGCGACCGATAGCGAACTAGTACCGTGAGGGAAAGGTGAAAAGTACCCCGGGAGGGGAGTGAAATAGTACCTGAAACCGTTGGCTTACAAACAGTCAAAGCGTCGTTGCTCCACCGTTGCCATGATCCCTTCGGGTGAGATTGGTGACACATGGTGGATGTCAGCCGTGATGGCGTGCCTTTTGAAGAATGAGCCAGCGAGTTACGGTGTGTGGCGAGGTTAACCAGCGATGGGTAGCCGAAGCGAAAGCGAGTCTGAATAGGGCGTTGAGTCGCATGCTGTAGACCCGAAGCCGAGTGAGCTTGCCATGGGCAGGCTGAAGCGAAGGTAAGACTTCGTGGAGGGCCGAACCCACCTAGGTTGAAAACTGGGGGGATGACCTGTGGCAAGGGGTGAAAGGCCAATCAAACTCGGTGATAGCTGGTTCTCCCCGAAATGCATTTAGGTGCAGCGTCGGGTGTTCAGCATCGGAGGTAGAGCACTGGATGGGCTAGGGGGCCTACAAGCTTACTGACCCCAACTAAACTCCGAATGCCGATGCTCTAGAACCCGGCAGTGAGACCACGAGGGATGAGCTTCGTTGGTCGAAAGGGAAACAGCCCAGACCGCCGGCTAAGGCCCCAAATTCTTGACTAAGTGGAAAACGATGTGGGAACGCAAAGACAGCCAGGAGGTTGGCTCAGAAGCAGCCATCCTTAAAAGAGTGCGTAATAGCTCACTGGTCGAGTGGTCCTGCGCGGATAATGTAACGGGGCTCAAGTCAAGAGCCGAAGCCGCGGATTTCCGTCATTAGACGGGAGTGGTAGGGGAGCGTCGATCTCGCAGAGAAGCGGTGGTGTGAACCGTCGTGGAGCGTGGTCGAGTGCGAATGCTGGTATGAGTAGCGAGAGAGGAGTGAGAAACTCCTCCGCCGTAAGCCCAAGGGTTCCTGGGGAAGGCTAATCCTCCCAGGGTAAGTCGGGAGCTAAGGCGAGGCCGAGAGGCGTAGTCGATGCACAACTGGTTGATATTCCAGTACTACCGTGTCCGCGCCCATTCCAAGCCAGGGGTACTAAGGGGATGACCTTCGGGTCGAGCCGACAAACCCTGGGGAGGACAGCAAAGGAGCGACGCAGGAAGATAGGTGAGCCCAGGCGTTGGTTGTCCTGGGGTAAGCGTGTAGGGAGGGATCTAGGCAAATCCGGATCCCGTAATCCTGAGACGCGATGCCGAGCCATTCCAGGCGAAGTCACTGATTCTATGCTGCCTAGAAAAACTTCTAGCGAGCTGGCACGGTACCCGTACCCCAAACCAACACAGGTGGGCGGGTAGAGAATACCAAGGCGATCGGGAGAACTGTGGTTAAGGAACTCGGCAAAATTCCTCCGTAACTTCGGGAGAAGGAGGGCCTCGATAGGGTGATGGACTTCGCGTCCTGATGCCTGAGGGGGCCGCAGAGAATTGGGGAAAGCGACTGTTTACTAAAAACACAGGAGCGTGCGAAGTCGTAAGACGATGTATACGCTCTGACGCCTGCCCGGTGCCGGAAGGTTACGGGGAAGGGTTAGTCTTCGGACGAAGCTCTGAACCTAAGCCCCGGTAAACGGCGGCCGTAACTATAACGGTCCTAAGGTTGAATGACCCCATAGAGTGCAAATGGGTGCTGCCCCCCGTATCGGTGACGATACGGTGAGTAGTCGGCCATATGCTGGAAACTCCGAGTATCCGACGGTACTCATCCATGTCACAAGCGCCTTTTATGGTTTGTGTGTGGATAGTGACAATCCGTTCGGTGCGGACAATCAGCAGGAAAGACTCTGGTACTGCGGATGGATTGCCGGTTTCGTCGATGGGGAAGGCTGTTTCAGCTGCCCCATTTTCCGAAATCGGAAGACGGCTCTTCGCTGGCAGGTGCAGCCCACCTTCGTGGTGGTCCAGTCATCGTCGAGTCGTGATGTGTTGGAAGACCTTGCACGCTTCTTCGGATGCGGCAAGGTGTATGTGAATCGCAGACACGACAATCACCGGGACGACATGTACCGGTATTACGTGGGAAGGTTTGCAGATCTGCGGGACGTGATCGTCCCGTTCTTCCAAGAGCACCAGCTTCGAACGTCGAAGAAAGACAACTTCGACAAGTTCAGGACGGTGCTTCGTCTCATGGAGGAGCGCAAGCACCTCACGGTCTCCGGCTTGATGGAAATAGCCGAGATCGCGGAGACGATGAATCATCGAAAGCCATCCAAAGTCCTGAGAATCCTCAGAGACCAAACGCCGACCACCTCACAGGTCCTATAGGTAACCCCTGTGAGATGAAGTTATGGTCCGGTCCCTACGGCGACGTAGGGAGATCGGCGGAAACGACCGATCCGCCAATCACTGTTTATTCATCTTGTGTGATTGGTTGTAACAGAACAAGCGAAATTCCTTGTCGGGTAAGTTCCGACCTGCACGAATGGCGTAACGACTTTCCTACTGTCTCAACCACAGACCCGGCGAAATTGAAGTACGAGTAAAGATGCTCGTTAGCTGCATCAGGACGGAAAGACCCCGTGGACCTTTACTACAGCTTGATGTTGAGTTTTGGTACTATTTGTGTAGGATAGGTGGGAGACTTTGAAGCATTGGCGCCAGCCAGTGTGGAGTCAACCTTGAAATACCACCCTTTTAGTGCCGGGACTCTAACCTCGGTCCGTGATCCGGATCAGGAACAGCGTCAGGTGGGTAGTTTGACTGGGGCGGTCGCCTCCTAAAATGTAACGGAGGCGCCCAAAGGTTCCCTCAGGCTGGTTGGCAATCAGCTGTCGAGTGCAATGGCAAAAGGGAGCTTGACTGCGAGACCTACAAGTCGAGCAGGTGCGAAAGCAGGGCATAGTGATCCAGCGGTTGCTTGTGGAAGCGCCGTTGCTCAACGGATAAAAGGTACCCCGGGGATAACAGGCTCATCTTCCCCAAGAGTCCATATCGACGGGAAGGTTTGGCACCTCGATGTCGGCTCGTCGCATCCTGGGGCTGAAGCCGGTCCCAAGGGTTGGGCTGTTCGCCCATTAAAGCGGTACGCGAGCTGGGTTTAGAACGTCGTGAGACAGTGAACTAACCGCGCTGTCTATAAACTTGGCTATTTGCTGGAAACACCGTTTGTATCCTGCGCTACTCGCTCTTCAAAGGTCGTGATACACCCGCTACATACGATTGCGGGCATGGACGCGAAGGGCAGTGACAATGCGACAGGTGCGGTCAATCAGCAGGAAAGGCTGGAGTCGTATATAGCTGGTTTTGTAGATGGAGAAGGATGTTTTCACGTAGCAATCCAGAGGAACCCGTGCACGAGAAACGGATGGCAACTCGTGCCGGAATTCCGGATCAGCCAGGATGTCTCTCGAGCAAAGGTCTTGGACCTCGCACGAGAGCTCATGGGCTGTGGATCGCTGCGGGAGAACCATCGTCAGTCGAATGACCACACATATGTGGTGGTCGTAAGACGGCGCAAGGATCTGCTCGAGAAAGTGATCCCCTTCTTCGAACGAAACCCGTTGCTGAGCTGTAAGCAAGAAGAGTTCGCCACCTTCGCCTGCATCGTGCGGGCGATGGCCAGAGGTGAGCATCTCGCTCCGGAGGGCTTTGAGCGGCTTGCCGCCAAGGCGCTCCGAATGAATGGTGGTGGTCGGTACCGCCGAATTCACCTGAGCTCAGAGTCCAGAATCCTCAGAGACCATATGCCAAGCACCCTCGCAGACCTGCGAGCGTGAAGATATGGTCCGATCTGCATGGCGACATGCAGAGCCAGGCAGAAATGCCCTGGCCCCCGACCGGTCCGGTCGGTGGTAACAACAATGTCGGTCCCTATCCGATGCAGCCGTAGGAGATTTGAGAAAGGCTGTCCCTAGTACGAGAGGACCGGGACGGACGTAGCTCTCGTGTGCCAGTTGTCCTGCCAAGGGCACGGCTGGTTTGCGACCTACGGGTGGGATAAGCGCTGAAAGCATCTAAGTGCGAAGCCCGTTTCGAGATGAAATCTCCCACAGGGTTAACCTGGTAAGGCCCGTGGCTAGACGACCACGTTGATAGGCCGGAGGTGTAAGTGCAGCAATGCATTCAGCCGACCGGTACTAATCGGCCGAGGGCTTGGAGGCATCTTCGTGCTCGTGCTCGCTTTGGAACGCTCAGGGGCTGCGGTATCGCAGCCAGGCGTCGCTCCCACCCTTCGATGGGTTCGGTGAGCCGCCGAGCGCAAGGTTTCCGGTGGCCATGGCGGCGGGGAAACACCCGTTCCCATTCCGAACACGGCAGTTAAGCCCGCCCGCGCCGATGGTACTTGGGGGGAGGCCCCCTGGGAGAGTAGGTCGTCGCCGGGATTTCTCATGACGAGGTCCCCTCAGAGCTCCGGCTCGAGGGGACTTTCGTCGTCTTCGGGTCCGATCGAGGCGCATGTCCGGCCCGTGCGCGCCGTCACTCCGGGGAACCACGCAGCTGCCACGTACACTCAACCGATGCCTCCGAATTCCCCTCGGCCGAGTCGTCGCGCCCCGTCGGCGCGCCCGGCCCGGCCGGCACGTCCCGGGACTTCGACGAGGCGGGGAGCGGGCTCGAGCGGATCCGGAAGCGCCGACCGGGGGAGTGGCGCCGCAGGTCGTCGAACTCCGTCGGGCGGGGGTCAGGGACGCCCTTCGGGACGATCGGGCGGTGCAGACGCCCGGCGCAGCGCGACGGGCGGGACCGGCGGGCCCGGCGGTGCCAAGCGGCGGACACAGGGCGCAGGCGAGCCGAAGCGGTCCTCGGCCGCCCGCGCGACCGGCTCCGGGCGTCCTGCGGGGTCGCGCAGTGCCGCCCCACGCAGCGGTGCCCCACGCAGCGGTGCCCCACGAACGGGGCCTCCGCGAGCCGGCGGCACGTCCGCGGGCCAGCCCGCTCGCGGCGCCCCCAGAGGGACGGCGTCATCGGCTCGCCCGGCACCGAGAGGCGCCGGCGCCCGGCGCACCACCGGCTGGTACGAGCGGGCGCGGGACGACGAGGAGCCCCTGCCCAGGCAGGCCAAGACGTGGGGCAACGTCGCCCGCCGGGGCGCCCGGGAGGTGACCCGGCGGGACAGCGACGCCGAGCCGCGCCCCGGAGACGACCGCGAACGCCGCCGGGGCACGCCGCCACCGCGCCGTCAGGCCGCCTGGGTCCGCGACGACGGCGCCCGTGACGAGTGGGAGGACTCCGGCCCGCCCCGAGCGCGGGGTCGCAAGGGGACCACCCCACCAGGGTCGGCGACCCGGGGCACGCGGCGGACGGCGACGGCTGCCGAGGCCATCGCCGCCCTCTCGACGCGCCGTCCCCTCCCGCCCGAGATCGCAGCCGACATCCGCAACGCCGCGGCTGTGGCGACCGCGCAGCACCGCGAGCGCCTGGTCGAGCGGGCCGAGGCGGCGTACGGGGCCTACGAGCGCGGGCGCTTCCAAGATGCGCTGCGGGCCATCAAGCCCGTCGCCGACGAGGCGCCGGGCGTGGCCGCCGTGCGTGAGCTCGCCGGCCTGGCCGCCTATCGCAGCGGCCGCTGGCGCGAGGCCATGCGCCACCTGAACGCGTTCGGCACGTTGAGCGACTCCACCGAGCACCTGCCGCTGCTCATGGACTGCCAGCGCGCGCTGCACAAGCCGAAGAAGGTGGCCGAGCTCTGGGCCGAGCTCCGGCACAGCTCGCCCGATCCCGACGTGCTGGCCGAGGGGCGCATCGTGGCCGCGGCGTCGCTGGCCGACACGGGCGACCTCAACGGTGCCATCGCGATGCTGGCGACCGCCGGCGCCTCCAAGGCGCTGCGCAACCCCTCGGACCGCCACCTCCGGCAGTGGTACCTCCTGGCCGACCTGTACGAGCGCGCCGGCGACGTGCCCCGGGCGCGGGAGTACTTCGAGCGGGTGCTGCGGGCGGATCCCGAGGCCTACGACGTGGCCGAGCGGCTGCGTGGCCTCGGCCCCGAGCGCCGCCCGCGACCCAGGTCGAAGCCCAGGCCCAAGTCGACGAAGGCCGGACCCGAGGCCCGCCGGGGCCCGCCCACCGGCTGACCCGCCTGACCCGCGTGACCCGCGTAGCCGCGACCCGCGTGGCCCGCGGGCTCAGCCGGCGGCGGTCGTCGACGTGGTCGTCGGTGCCGGGGCCGGGGGAGCCGTCGTGGTGGTCGTGGCCGGCGCCGCGGTCGTCGTCGTCGCCGGGGGCGCGGTGGTCGTCGTCGAGGGCGGCGCCGTGCCGAAGTCGGGGCCGATGACGGTGACGAGCGTGCCGATCGGCGTGAGGGGCCAGACGAGGGCGGCATCGGCGTAGGGCATCTCGACGCAGCCGTTGCTCTGGGGCGACCCGTAAGTGGCCCGGATGAAGCCGTGGAGGGCGTCGCCGCCGTTGAAGTAGCTGGCGTAGGGCACGTTGGGGTCGTCGTAGTGGCTCCCGTCGGGGTTGGTGCCCTTCATCTCCGAGTAGCGCACGTGCTCGAACACGGCGTAGGTGCCGTCCACCGTGTCGGCCCCGGGAGCGCCCGTGTTGACGGGGATGCCCACGTACTGCGCCGTGCCGTTGTTCCACAGCGTCAGGTTCTGCGGCACCGTCTTGTTGACGAGGACGTAGACCCACGGGGTGGCGTCGGTCTTGGCGTTGATCGTGTCGTTGATCAACGCGGTCCACACGGCCGGCCCGGCGATCCCGTCGACGCCGATCCCGTTCTGGGTCTCGAAGGCCTCGATCGCCGCCTTCGTGATCATGTTCGACGACCCCTGCGTCCACTGCGAGGTGAGCTCGCTGGGCAGCCCGGGCCAGCGCCACGAGAAGGTTCCCGCCTGATCCACGGCCAGGTCCGCCCGCGTGGGCGCGGGACCGGTCGGCGCGAAGCTGACCGGCAGGAAGTCGAGCCCCGTCAGCAACTGCTGCAGGCGCAGGGTGTCGCCGGCGGCCACGTCGAACGTCACCGTGTGCGACGCCGCCAGGACCGTGCCGTCGGTGCCGTGCACACCGGACGACCCGCCGGGAATGGTCAGGACCTCCTGCGAGGACGGGATGAGGGGGGAGTCGAGGGCGTAGGAGAGCGTGGTGGCGCTGGTCTGCACCCACTTGCCCCCGATGTCCGGCGCCAGCTGCGGCGCCGCCTGGCGCAGCGAGACCGGTCGCGAGAACGTCACCGAGATGGTGGTGTTGCTCGGCACGTCCTGCGCGCCCGGCGCGGGGTTGGTCGACACCAGGCGGAGCTTGCTTGCCGACGTCGCGCCCGAGCCGGAGTGCGTGCCGCCGCTCGCCACACCGGCCGACCCCGGGTGTTTGGGCGGCGACGAGCCGGTCGTGAGGTACAGCACGGCCGCCACGACCACGGCGGCCCCCACCAGGAGGACCCACGGGCGCAGCCGCAACGGCCGGCCCGCCCTGGACTCGAGTACGTTCATGGCCTCCGCTCGCTCAAGACGTCGCCACTCGCAATCCGACCTTTCCCAGCGTACGGGTCCTCTCCTCGCGAAAAACGTCACGCGCGACGGATTTGTTCCGGCGCGCGGAAGGGGGGCGCAACCCCGTGTGCACCGGGCCTCCCACCCGGCGGGGAGGCCGCGTGTCGCTCGTGTGACGACTGCGTGATCGACCCCCACACCTGCCGCAGACGAGGTACCGGCAGCACCTGCTCCCACGGGAGCAGCCGCAGGCCCTCCGGTAGGCTGGGACCATGAGCACGAGCCTCGATCTCCACTCGATCCTCGGCGACGCCGCCGACGCACTCCTCGGCTACACGGCCAAGGCCTTCCCGGCGGAGAACCTCACCCTGCCGGGCCCCGACTACCTGAGCCGGGTCTTCACCGACAGCGACCGCAGCCCGACCGTGCTGCGGAACCTCGGCACGATGTTCGAGCACGGGCGCCTCGGCGGCACGGGCTACCTCTCCATCCTCCCGGTCGACCAGGGCATCGAGCACTCGGCCGCGGCGAGCTTCTCGAAGAACCCGGCGTACTTCGACCCGCTGAACATCCTCGAGCTGGCGCTGGCGGGGGAGTGCAGCGCGGTGGCCACGACGCTGGGCACCCTCGGGCTGGCCTCACGCAAGTACGTCCACCGCATCCCCTTCATCGTGAAGCTCAACCACAACGCGTTCCTGCACGTCCCGAACACCTACGACCAGATCATGTTCGGCTCGGTCCAACAGGCCGCCGACCTCGGGGCCATGGGGGTGGGCGCCACCATCTACTTCGGCTCCGACGACATGGACCGCGAGCTGCAGCAGGTCTCGGCGATGTTCGCCGAGGCGCACCGGCTCGGCATGTTCACGGTGCTGTGGTGCTACCTGCGCAACCCCGCCTTCACGAAGGACGGCGTCAACTACGAGGTCTCGGCCGACCTGACCGGGCAGGCCAACCACTTGGGCGTGACCATCGAGGCCGACATCATCAAGCAGAAGCAGCCCGAGAACAACGGCGGCTACACGGCCGTCGGGTTCGGCCGCACCGACCCCCTCGTCTACGACGAGCTGACCACGGACAACCCCATCGACCTCACCCGCTGGCAGGTCGTCAACTGTTACGCGGGCCGGATCGGCCTCATCAACTCCGGCGGCGAGTCCAAGGGCGACGGCGACCTGGCCCAGGCCGTCCGCACCGCCGTCATCAACAAGCGGGCCGGCGGCATGGGCCTCATCGTGGGGCGCAAGTCCTTCTCGCGGCCGATGGACGAGGGCGCGGCCCTCATCCGTTCCATCCAGGACGTCTACCTCAGCGACGAGGTCACGATCGCCTAGGCCCTGCCGGGCCACCTCGCAGGTCCCGCCGGGACGGGTCCGGAGGGCGGGCCCGGCGGACAGCGGCGTCCCCACCAGGGTGGAGGAGGTGCCCCGCGACCCGGGAGTAGCATTGGGCCGAACGAGCAATTCGGACGGAGAGTGCCGCGCGCCGTGCTGGCGGGGGTGCGAGAAGGCCCGCTGCAGTGAGCCAGGACTCTCGGACGTCCATGACATGAGACGAGGCAGCCCGTGGCATCGGGAACGCATCACGCAACGGAGCAGTTGGACCAGGTCATCGTGCGCTTCGCCGGCGACTCGGGCGACGGCATGCAGCTCACCGGCGACCGCTTCACCACGAGCAGCGCCCTGCTGGGCAACGACCTGTCGACCTTCCCGGACTTCCCGGCGGAGATCCGGGCGCCGGCCGGCACCGTCAACGGCGTCTCGGCCTTCCAGGTGCACATCTCGGACCACGACATCCTCACCCCGGGCGACGCGCCCAACGTGCTGGTGGCCATGAACCCGGCCGCCCTCAAGGCGAACATCGACCTCATGGCCAAGGGAACGGTCCTGATCGTCAACAGCGACTCGTTCGAGGAGCGCGACCTGACCAAGGCCGGCTACGGGGCGAACCCCCTGACCGACGGCTCCCTCGCCGCCTACACGGTCTACGAGGTGCCGATGACCTCCATCACCCAGGAGGTGTGCAAGGAGGCCGGGGTCAAGCCTCGTGACGCCGAGCGCTCGAAGAACTTCTTCGCGCTGGGCCTGATCAGCTGGCTCTACACGCGTCCGGTCGAGCCCACGATCGCGTGGATCTCCGAGCGCTTCGGCGGCAAGCCCCAGGTCGTGGACGCCAACACCCGGGCCTTCCGGGCCGGGTTCGACTTCGGCGAGACGGCCGAGCTGTTCGAGTCCAACTACGAGGTCAAGCCGGCCACCTTCGAAAAGGGCGAGTACGTCCAGGTCACGGGGAACCAGGCGCTGGCCTGGGGCCTCATCACGGCCACCCGCCTGGCCGGGCTGCCGCTGTTCCTGGGGAGCTACCCGATCACGCCCGCCTCGGACATCCTGCACGAGCTCAGCCGGCGCAAGGAGTTCGGCGTCCGCACCTTCCAGGCCGAAGACGAGATCGCCGGGATCGGCGCCGCTCTGGGCGCGTCCTTCGGTGGTGCGCTGGGCGTGACCACGACGAGCGGGCCCGGTCTCGACCTCAAGTCCGAGACGCTGGGGCTGGCCATCAACCTCGAGCTGCCACTGATCGTCGTCGACGTCCAGCGGGGCGGTCCTTCGACCGGGCTGCCCACCAAGACGGAGCAGGCGGACCTCCTCCACGCCCTCTACGGGCGACACGGCGAGGCGCCGCTGCCGATCCTCGCCCCGCAGACCCCGAGCGACTGCTTCGCGATCGCGATCGAGGCGACCCGCCTGGCGGTCAAGTACCGCACGCCGGTCATCGTCCTCTCGGACGGGTACCTGGCCAACGGCGCCGAGCCCTGGCGCCTGCCCGACCTGGACGCGCTCGAGCCCATCGACCCGGCCTTCGCGTCCGAGCCGAACCACACCGACGACCAGGGAACCCCGGACTTCTGGCCCTACATCCGCGACCCCGAGACGCTGGCGCGGCCGTGGGCGCCGCCGGGCGTCCCGGGCCTCGAGCACCGCATCGGCGGGCTCGAGAAGGCCGACGGCAGCGGCAACGTCTCCTACGAGGGTGTCAACCACGAGCGCATGGTCCACCTGCGGCGCGACAAGATCGCCGGCATCGCGGCCGACATCGCTCCGGTCGAGGTGAACGACGAGAGCGGGGACGCGCAGCTGCTCCTCGTGAGCTGGGGCTCGACCTATGCCGCGGTGTTGGCCGGCGTGAAGCGCGTCCGGGCCCGCGGCATGAAGGCCGCCCACGTCCACCTGCGCCACCTGAACCCGCTGCCGGCCAACCTGGGTGAGGTCCTGCAGCAATATACCCAGATCCTCGTGCCCGAGATCAACCTGGGCCAGTTGAGCCGGGTGCTCCGGGCGGAGTACCTGGTCGACGCGCAGACCATGTCGAAGATGCAAGGCGTGCCGTTCCGCGTCGGGGAGATCGAAGCCGCCATCACCGCGCTGCTCGGAGGAAAGTCATGAGCGAGTCCAACGGCGCCGGCGTCACCGCCACCGCAGTGCCGGTCACGACCAGAAAGGACTGGAGCAGCGACCAGGAGGTGCGCTGGTGCCCGGGGTGCGGGGACTACTCCATCCTGGCCGCCGTCCAGATGCTCATGCCCGACCTCGGCGTGCGCCGCGAGAACACGGTGTTCCTCTCCGGTATCGGGTGCGCGGCGCGCTTCCCGTACTACATGAACACCTACGGCATGCACTCGATCCACGGCCGCGCCCCCGCCATCGCGACGGGCCTGGCGACTACTCGTCCGGACCTCGACGTGTGGGTGATCTCGGGGGACGGCGACGCGCTGTCGATCGGCGGCAACCACCTGATCCACGCGCTGCGCCGCAATGTGCGCTTGAACATCATCATGTTCAACAACCAGATCTACGGCCTGACCAAGGGGCAGTACTCGCCGACCTCCGAAGTGGCCAAGGTGACCAAGTCGACGCCCTTCGGGTCGGTGGACACGCCCTTCAACCCGGTCTCGCTGGCCCTCGGGGCGGAGGCGACGTTCGTGGCCCGCACCCACGACATGGACCGGGCCCACATGCAAGAGACCTTCCGCCGCGCCCACGAGCACCAGGGCGCGGCGTTCGTCGAGGTGCTGCAGAACTGCAACGTGTTCAACGACGGCGCCTTCGAGAAGATCACGGCAAAGGACGCCCGGACCAGCATGTTGATCCCGCTTCGGCACGGTCAGCCGATCGTCTTCGGGCCCGATGGGTCAGAGCGCGGTGTCGTGCAGCGGCCCGACGGGAAGCTCGAGGTCGTGGCCGTCGCCGACGTCGGCCTGGACGCAGTGTTGGTGCACGACGAGGCACGCCCGGACCCCGGCTTCGCCTTCCGCTTGTCGCGGCTGGCCAACGGCCCCTACGAGCCGACGCCCATCGGCGTGTTCCGCGCCGTCGAGCGGCCCGAGTACGGGAGCCAGATGTCCGAGCAGATCATCGAGGCCCAGGCCAAGCGCGGTCTGGGCGACGTGGCGGCGCTGCTTCGCTCGGGATCGAGCTGGACGGTCGACTGAACCGCCTGCCCCCGTGACCGCGCCGCTCGATGTCGCCCCAGCGCGTCAGCCCTACGCGCTGTAGGAGGTCCCGGCCCACTCGTCGTGGCGGCCGTCGGTGTTCTGCTCCAGCTCCTCGAGACGCCGCCAACGGCGCTGGAGGGCCAAGGCCGCGTACCCCACCGTGACCGCCCAGATGGTTCCCACCACGACGACGCCGAAGACGCCGTTCCGCCGGCTGTGCGGGGTCGTCCACGACACCACCGCGGCGTTGACCGGCTCGGCCGGGTCGTACCGCACCACGACGTCCTGTCCGACGGTGGCATTCGACGAGGACCCGAAGGCAACCCCCGGGAAGCCGGGGTCGTTCGGGAGGCTGAAGGACACGACGTAGGTCGGCCGCTGGGCCACGACGACCTGCCCGATGACCTCGTCGCGCGGCAAGGACGGCGCAAGGGTCACCGGGTTCCCGAACCAGATCGCGAGGGTGACGAAAACGGAGCCGCAGGTGAGCGCCACGGTCGCCGCCACGCGCCAACGTGCGGGCGCGGGAGAGGTGGGTGGTGGCACGCGGTCGCGGCGCCCCGTACGCGCTGACCGCCCGAACGTTCGCTCGAGTCGGTCGACGTCGATCCAGTGCGGGCGCGCTGCGGGATCGGAGGGTGGTGGTGCGGGTTCTGCCGCGGGCGGGTCGCGTCCCTCCAGGGTGCCGTCGCGCACCAGGTCGGTGGCCGTCCCGGCGGACATCCAGCGCTCACCGTGGCGTCCGAACGGGTCCGGTTCCCAGCCCTCTGCGAGTCGTTCCACGGCACCCCTATGTTGCCCGCCGGCGCCGCCCCGTGACCGAAGTTCGGCGAACGGTCACCCAGTATCAGTTCGTCCCGGCCCGCTCCGCCTCGGCCTTGATCCGCTCGAGCGTCGTCCGCATGCCCTTGCGGTTGACCTTGCCGCGGGACCACCCCCACAGCGCCCAGTAGAGACGGAGGCCCAGCGTGGCCGAGAGGGTGAAGGACTCGGTGACGTCGGCGCCACCGGACGCAGGCGCGATGTCGTAGCGCCACACGTTGAGCGGCTTGTCGCTGGCGCCAACGCCGAAGGCGAAGGTGCGGCCGGGCTCGCACTCCGAGACGGTGCAGGTCGTCCAGTACACCGGCCCGATCCCGTTGCGCTTCACGTGCCCGCGGAACTTGGCCCCCACGGCGGGGCCGGTGGCGCCGTCGACCCACTCGGCCTCGAAGGTCTCGGGGCTGTAGCTCCCGATGCGGGTGACGTCGCTCACCAGGTCCCAGATGCGCTCGGGCGGGGCCTCCATGTGAACGGTCACGGCGTCGTGCATGACGGGCACGTCAGCCGATGTCCAGGGATCGGAAGACCATGCCGGTCCGCGGCTTGGGGCTGAAGTAGGTGGTCTTGGGCGGCATGCGCCGGCGCTCGTTGGCCCACTCCTCAATCTGCTTCACCGTCACGGGGCGGAGCAGGAAGGCCGCCTGGCCGTCGCCGCTCTCGAGGGCCTCCATCGCCTCGCTGACGCTGTGGCGGTGCATCACCTCGTGCGGCGGCAGCCCCTCGAGCACGCCGGCGATGAGACTGGAGTCGAGGTCGTTGCCCGCCTGCTCGAGCACCTCGGCGTGGGGGAGCAGGAGGTACGCCCGGCCCCCGGTCACGAGCGCCAGCGCGCTCGAGTCGGCCAGGGCACCGAGCGTGCGGGCGTCGGCGGCACCGGCGCGGACCACGTCGAACCAGGCCGAGAGCGCCCCCACGAGGTCGAAGCCCTCGGGCAGCCCGCTGATGGTCCGGTGGATCGCACCGACCGTGAGCTGGTCCTCGGAGAGCTCGACCACCAGCGCCAGGACCAGGTCGTGCGGCCCGGGCCGGCCGCCGTTGGCCTGGCGGCACTCCGCCTGGTAGGTGCGAGCCGTCTCGTAGCGGTGGTGCCCGTCGGCCAGCACGACGGGAGCACCGGCCACGGCGGCGCCGACGGCGGCCACGGCGTCGCGGTCACTGAGCACCCAGAGCTGGTGGCGGACCCCGTCGTCGTCGTAGGCGTCGGCCACCGGATCGTCGTCGGTGGGGTCGAACGTCGCGGTGACGCCCGCCGCCATGGAGAGGCCCCAGATGGGCGACAGGTTGGCCCGGGTGGCCCGCAACAGGTCCAACCGGTCGCTCTTGGGCTTCGGCAGGGTCTGCTCGTGGGGGAGGATGTCGCTCTCCTCGCCCGGCTCGGCCAGGCCGAGCGCCCCGATGACGCCGGTGGTGCTGCGCCCCGCCGTGTCGGTCATGCGATAGGGGTACAGGCTGGGCTCGGCCTCGGCCCCGATGATCCGGTCGGCCTGCCAGCGGGTGAAGAGGTCGGTCGCCACGGCGTAGCGGTCGCGCCCGGCGGAGAGGTCCGCCTCGGGCAGTTCGACGAGCACGGCGTTGGCCTGGTGCCGGGAGGCGAGGTGCACCCGCTCGGTCGACGAGATCACGTCGTAGGGAGGGGCGATGACCTGGGCGATGGGCGCGACCTCGGGCCGGTAGCGCAGTCCCCGGAACGGCTCGAAGCGAGGCATCGTGCCCACTCTGGCACACGCCGGACGGGCCCGTCGCGGGGGCACTCCCTAGACTCGGTGCGTGGACGACGACGGGCTGGACCGGATCCTCACCGCCCCCAACGTCATCACCCTCGTGCGCCTGCTCTGCATCCCGATCTTCTTGTGGCTGCTCTTCGGGTTGCACCGCCAGACGGCCGCCGCCGTGCTGCTGGCAGTGCTCGGCGCGACGGACTGGGTGGACGGGTACGTGGCGCGGCGGTTCGGCCAGGTGTCCACGTTCGGCAAGGTGCTCGACCCGACGGCGGACCGTGTGCTCGTCGGTACGGCCGTGATCTCCATCATGGTCTACGGCGCGGTGCCGCTCTGGTTCGGCATCGCCACCATCGCCCGCGAGGTGCTCGTGTCGGCCATGGTGGTGCTCTTGGCCGTCATGGGCGCGGCGCGCATCGACGTGTTGTGGGTGGGCAAGGCGGGCACGTTCGGCTTGATGTTCGCCTATCCCGCCTTCCTCCTCGGCGACGGCACCGCGTCCTGGCAGGAGCCGATCAGGGCGATCGCCTGGGTGACCGGCCTCGTCGGTCTCGCCCTGGCGTGGTGGGCTGCGGGGAGCTACGTCGGGCCGGCGCGGCAGGCCCTCCGCGAGGGCCGGGCCGCACGCAGGAGCGCGGTGTGAAGGCGGTCATCATGGCCGGTGGAGAGGGCACCCGGCTGCGCCCGCAGACCTCGAATTTACCCAAGCCGATGCTGCCCCTGGTGGGGCGGCCGATGATGGAGCACATCGTCTCGCTCCTGCGACGCCACGGCATCACCGAGATCGTCGTCACGGTGGCGTTCCTTCCCAACGCCATCCGCAGCTACTTCGGGGACGGGAGCGAGCTGGGTGTGCGCATGGCCTACGCCACCGAGGAGTCGCCGCTCGGCACGGCGGGGTCGGTGCGCAACGCACGCGAGCAGCTGACCGAGCGGTTCCTCGTGATCTCCGGCGACGTCCTCACCGACATCGACCTCACGTCGGTGATCTCGTTCCACGAGAAGAACCAGGCGCTGGGGACCATCGCCCTGTGCGCCGTCGAGAACCCGCTCGAGTTCGGGATCGTGATCACGCGTGAGGACGGGACGATCGAGCGCTTCCTGGAGAAGCCCGGCTGGGGCCAGGTGTTCAGCGACACCATCAACACCGGCATCTACGTGCTCGAGCCCGAGGTCTTCGACCTGATCCCGGAGGGACGGGCGGTGGACTTCTCGAGCGAGGTGTTCCCCGCCGCCCTCGAGGCCGGCGACCCGCTCTACGGCTACGTGGCCGAGGGTTACTGGGAGGACGTCGGCACGACGGCGGCCTACCTGAAGGCACACGAGGACATCCTCGACGGCAAGGTCGACGTCGACGTGTCCGGCTTCGAGCTCCGGCCGGGCGTCTGGGTCGGCCGGGACTCGTCGATCGACCCCAGCGTGCGGATCGATGCGCCGTCGTTCATCGGGGAGAACTGCACCGTCGACCCCGACGCCGTCCTGGGCGCCTACACCACGATCGGCGCCAACACCCAGGTGGCGGAGCGGGCCGAGCTCCAGCGGTCGGTGATCGGCGAGAACTCCTACGTGGGCCCCGCGGCGCGGGTCGAGGGGGCCGTGCTGGGGCGCTCCTGCGACCTGCGGGCAGGGGCGCGGGTCGAGCCGGGTGCCGTGGTCGGCGAGGGCTGCCTCATCGGCGCCCATGCCGAGGTGCGCGGTGACGTCAAGGTCTACCCCTACAAGGTCGTTGAGGCCGCGGCCCAGGTCAACGCGTCCATCGTGTGGGAGTCCGGTGGCTCGCGCACCCTCTTCGGGCCCGGAGGTGTGCAGGGCATCGCCAACGTGGACATCAGCCCGGAGTTGGCCGTGCGGCTGGCCAAGGCGTGGGCCTCGGGCTTCGAGAAGGGCTCCTACATCACCGCGTCCCGTGACACGAGCCGGGTCGCCCGGGTGCTCAAGCGCGCCCTGATGGTCGGGTGCAATTCCGTGGGGGTCAACGTCACGGACCTCGAGCTGGCGACGGTGCCCGTGACTCGGCACCACGTGCGCCGGCGCGGCACCCGGGCCGGCATCACGGTCCGCCTCAGCCCCGACGACCCGCAAGAGGTCGTGATCGGCTTCTTCGACGACCGCGGCATCGACCTGTCCGAGTCCGACCGGCGGCGGGTGGAGCGTATGTACCACCGCGAGGAGTTCCGGCGCGTGACGGCGGGGGAGATCGGCGACATCGACTTCTCGCCCCGCACGGTCGAGCTGTACACGGCCGACCTCGTCGAGGCACTCGGGATCCGCGCCGACGCCGACCGGGAGATCAAGCTCGTGCTCGACCTCTCCTACGGCGCCGCGAGCTTCGTCATGCCCAACCTTCTCTCGAAGGTGCGGGCGGACGTCCTCAGCATCAACCCCTACGCGCAGACACCGGCCATGATCGCCGTCGACCGCATCTTGAGCCAGACGCGGGTGGCCGACGCCGTGCGGACCTCGGGAGCCGACCTCGGCGCGGTGATCGATGCGGGCGGCGAGCGCCTCACGCTCATCGACGGCAGCGGTCGCGTGCTCAGCGCCGACGAGGCCGTGATGGTGTTCATCGAGCTGGCGACGACCGCGGGGGACGCCGATCGTGTGGCGCTGCCCGTGACGGCGAGCGACCGCACGGTGCGCCTGTGCGAGGAGCGCGGCGTCGCGTTGACGCTGACGCCCCTGACGGCGTCCGGTCTCCTCGAGGCGGCGGCGTCCGACGGTGTCTCGTTCGCCTCGGACCGCCGCGGGGGGTACGTGTTCCCGGCCTTCCTGCCCGCCTTCGACGCCGCGGCGGCCCTGGCCAGGCTCGTGTCCCTGCTCGGCCAGAGCTCGACGTCCGTCGCGGAGATCGTCGACGCCACGCCCCCGATGCCGGTCCTGCACGACGAGGTGGCGACGCCGCTCGAGCAGAAAGGCCTGCTCATGCGCACCCTGATGGAGCAGCTGGCGGAGCAGGGCGCCGACCTGGTGCTGGTCGACGGCATCAAGGTGGTGTCGGACCGGGGCTGGGCGCTGGTCGTCCCCGATCCCGCGGACCCGGTGACCCACGTCTGGGCCGAGGGGGCCGACCTGGCGGCGTCCGAGGCGCTGGCGAGGGAGTACGTCGACCGCATCGTCGGAATGCTGGCCTAGCTCGCGTCGCCGCAGCTGCGTCTCGGGGTGGTGGTCCGGTATGGTCGCCCCTCATGAACATCCCCGAGGATCTCCGCTACTCCCCGGAGCACGAGTGGGTGCGCGTGGAGGGCACGCGCGTGCGCGTCGGGATCACCGACTACGCACAGGACGCCTTGGGTGACATCGTGTTCGTGGACCTGCCCGCGGTGGGGAGCGAGGTCGAGGCCGGCGGTCAGCTCGGCGAGCTCGAGTCGACCAAGTCGGTCTCCGAGATCTACGCGCCGGTCGCGGGTACGGTCACCGCCGTGAACGACGCGCTGACCGAAGGGCCCGAGCGCATCAACCAGGATCCCTACGGCGACGGCTGGATCTGCGAGCTGGAGCTCGCGCCGAGTGCCGATCCGGGCAGCCTCCTCGATGCGGCCGCCTACGGTGACCTGACCGCCGATTGAGCAGGCGTTGGGGCCCCCGGTGACGGCAAGAGAAGCGGGCCGTGGGGTGGGGTACCGTGGGCGCCGTGTTCTGTCACAACTGTGGGCATCGGAACCCCGAGGGAGTCAATTTCTGCTCCTCGTGCGGACACGCGCTGCTCGCCGACGGCGATGACGCCACCATCACCCTGCACCCGACCGACGAGGCCGAGACGTCGGAGGAGCACCCCGACGTCACCCTCGTCGAGGTCCCGCACGGCGCCGGCGTCCTCGTGGTCACCCGGGGCCCCAACGTCGGGGCGCGCTACCTGCTCGGGGAGAAGGTCGTGCGGGCGGGTCGCCATCCCGAGAGCGACATCTTCCTCGACGACATCACCGTGTCCCGCCGCCACGTGGAGATTGCGCCGGGGGACGGCGGCGCCTACACCCTTCGGGACGTGGGCTCGTTGAACGGCACCTACGTGAACAGGGAACGGATCGACGAGGTGCAGCTCTCCCCGGGCGACGAGGTGCAGATCGGCAAGTTCAAGCTCGTCTACCTGGTGGCGGGCAACGAGTGAGCAGCCGCACCTACCTCTCCATCGGTGACGTCCTGACGCTGCTGCGAGAGGAGTTCCCCGACGTCACCATCTCGAAGATCCGCTTCCTGGAGAGCCAGGGCCTGGTGAACCCGGAGCGCTCGCCCTCGGGGTACCGGAAGTTCTTCGATCACGACGTGGAGCGCCTCCGCTGGGTGCTGCGCCAGCAGCGCGAGCACTTCCTGCCCCTCAAGGTGATCCGGGACCGCCTGGCGGACGGCGAGCTCGACGACGCCGGCGCCAAAGGCCCCAACGGCAAAGCGGCCCACGCGGCGCGTGTGGGGGCGGCCGGCGCGACGGAGCAACCGACGAAGGCGGACGAAGAGGCGATGGCGCGCATCTTGGCGGATGCCTCCCGCCGCGCCGCGCGGATGCCCGAGTCGACGCCGCCTCGCCCTGGGTTGCAGGTGGTGGCGGAGGGAGACGCGGCGGAGGCCGCGCGCGTCGGGGGCGAACCCGCGCACGGACGCGCACCCGCTTCGAACGTCCCCGCGCGTGGTGCGCGCGGCGGGTCGTCGGGAGACGGGCCGGCGCACGCGCCGCGGTCGGCCGGCAAGGCGGCGGCGAGCGACCCGGTCAACGGCAGCTCGGGTTCCCGCCGGAGCGACGGCGGGCCGACGGGAGCCCGCGCCACGGGCGCCGGGGAGCCCGCGCAGAGCAAGGCCTCGCCCGCGACCGCGGCGACGGGGCGCGCACCGTCTGCCGGGGCGACCACCGACATGGTGACCGGTGCGAGCATGACGGCGGACGAATTGTGTGCGGCGAGCGGCCTGGCTCCCGTGGAAGTGGCGGGGCTGGAGGGCTTCGGCCTCATCGAGTCGGTCGTCGTGGCTGGGATCCCGACCTACGACGAGGATGCCCTCACCGTCGCCAACCTGGCTGCGGCGTTCGGGGCCTTCGGGATCGAGCCGCGCCACCTGCGCCTCTACCGGAACGCCGTCGACCGCGAGATCGGGCTGATCGAGCAGGTGGTGATCCCGCTCCTGCGCCAGCGGAACCCCGAGTCCCGCCAACGGGCCCTGGAGGGAGCCGAGCAACTGGCGGCGCTGGGGCAGTCGATGCGGGCCACCCTGCTCCGCCTGGCGCTCCGTCGGCACCTGGGGGGGTGACGCAAGGCCGGGCTCCGGCGCTACATTTCAGTCATGGTCCGTGTGCTACTCCGAGCCGTCAGGGTGGACCTGCAGTCCAACACCCCGGTCCTCCTCCTGCAGGAGACGGAGGGCGAGGGGCGCACGCTGCCGATCTTCATCGGGAGCCCGGAGGCAACGGCGATCGCCTACGCCCTGCAGGGCGTCACCATGCCCCGGCCGCTCACGCACGACCTGATGAAGGACATGCTCGGTGCGCTTGACATCAGCGTGGAGCGCGTGATCATCACCGAGCTGCGGGCCTCGACCTACTACGCCGAGATGCACCTCGTGCGGGGAGACGAGCGGACGATCGTCTCGAGCCGGCCCTCGGACGCGGTGGCCGTCGCCGTGCGCACCGAGACGCCGCTCTTCGTCTCCGACGAGCTGATGGAGTCCGAGGGGATCATCCTCGCCCTCGACGCCGAGGACGACGAAGAGGACACGCCGGACGAGCTCGTCGGTCAGTTCCGACAGTTCCTCGACTCCGTGCGCCCGGAGGACTTCGAGGGGTGACGCCCCCTCGATGGGCGCTCGCCCTGTTGGCGTGCGCCGGCGTCGGTCTCGCCGCGTGCAGCAGCACGCCGAGCACGCCCAAGGTCACCACGACGACCACGCATGCGAGCGCACCGACCACGTCGTCGACGACGACCTCGACCACGACGGCATCGACGACGACCACGACGTCCGCCGCCGCGTCGACCGCCTGCAACCACATCACGGCGGCGGCGAGCGGGTCACAAGGGGCGGCCGGCACCATCACGGGGGTCATCACCGTCACCAACACCGGGGCGACCTCGTGCGCCACCAACGGCTACCCGAAGGTGGCCCTCTACTCGGGGAGCTCGGCGCCCCTGACCGTCACCATGGTCAACGGGTTGTCCGTGAATCTTTCGCCCCCGGCCAACGCCGCCCCCTCCGCGGTCGCCGTCGCGCCGTCGTCCACCGCGCAGTTCGCCTACCAGTTCTCCGACGTGCCGGTGGGGGCCGAGACGAGCTGCGCCACCTCCGAAACGGCCGCCGTGACATTGCCGGGCGCCACGACCAGCTCGGCGCTGTTCCGGCTGGCCATCGACCCCTGCAACACGGGGACCATCCGGGTCTCGCCCGTGTACGCCCCCTCCTGACGCCCGACCGGCGCCGAGCCCGGGCCTCCCGGGCGGGCTCGCTACCGGCCCGGTGCGACCAGGATCCGCCCCCGCACGGCCGCGTCGAGCACCCGGTCGAGCGCCACCGTGAGCCCGTCGAGGCCGATCTCCTCGTTGACCATCTCCTCGCAGTGCTCGAGCGGGAACGCGTCGGCCATGTCCGCCCACAGGGCACGACGCTCCGCGATCGGCGTCGCCACCGTGTCGATCCCCAGGAGCGCCACGCCGCGCACGATGAAGGGGTACACCGTGGTCGCCAGGTCGTTGCCTCCCGTGAGCCCGCTCGCCGCCACGGCCCCGCCGTAGCGGACCGTGCGCAGCGCCTCGGCGAGCGCCGTGCCGCCGACGCAGTCGACCACGCCGCCCCAGAGCTGCGGCCCCAAGGTGCGGCCGTCGTCCTCGGTGAATTGCCGCCCGACGACGCGCGTCGCGCCCAGGCCCTCGAGGTAGTCGTGCTCGGCTGTCTTGCCCGATGACGCCACGACCTCGAAACCGGCCTTGGACAGGAGCGCCACCGCGGCGCTGCCCACGCCTCCCGAAGCCCCCGTCACCAGGATGGGACCGTCCTCGGGGGTGGTGCCGTGCTGCACGAGCCGGCGGAGCGACAACAACGCGGTGAAGCCCGCCAGCCCGATGATGGCGGCGTGGCGACAGCTCACGTCGTCGGGAAGCGGCACCACCCACTCCGCCGGGAGCCGTGCGTAGGCGGCGAACCCGCCGTGGTGGGCGACGCCCAGGTCGTAGCCCTGGGCCAGCACCCGTTGCCCCGGGAGGAACTCGGGGCTCGAGCTCTCTTCGACCGTGCCGGCGAGCTCCACCCCCGGAACGAGGGGGAAACCCCGGGCGACGCGGTTCCCCGGCCTGGTCACCATGGCGTCCTTGAAGTTGATGGCGGACCATTCGACCCGGACGAGCACGTCGCCGGCCGGGAGGTCGGAGTCCGCGAGCTGGACCACGGCCGGCCGTATGACCGCGCCCGCCTTCGTGAGCACGTAGGCGGGGAACCGCACCGGCTCACTGTAGAGGGCGTCGTCGCCTCCCTCGTGCGCAGGCCGCCGCGCCGGGTACGTTCGGACCGTGGCCACGACGCCAGGTTACGGGCACTGGGACTCGCCGCTCGCTCCGACGGACGTTGCCCGGGCGAAGGTGTCGCTGTCCGAGCTGTGTTCCGACGGCCATGCCCTGTATTGGCTCGAGTCACGCCCGGCCGAGTCCGGTCGCGTCGCGCTGGTGCGGGCGGACGCGGACGGACTGGTCGACCACTCGCCCGCGGAGGTGAGCATCCGCAGCCGGGTGCACGAGTACGGCGGGGGCGCCATGTGCCTGGTGCTGGGGCGGGCGCGGGGCGCGTTCGCCTTCGTCGACCACGCCGACCAGCGCGTGTGGTTCTGCGACGGCCCCGGGGGCCCGGGCCCGGGTGAGCCGGCCCGCCCGCAGCCCCTCACCGCCCGTGCCCCCGAGGGCGAGGCCCACCACCACGGGGGGCTGTGCGCCACCCCCGACGGGGACTGGGTCCTGGCCGTGCGCGAGGTGCACCGCGCCGACGCGCCGCGCCCGACCCGGTCCGTCGTCGCCCTGTCCACCCGCAGCGCCCAGCCATCGGAGTCGGTGCTGCTCGAGGGCCACGACTTCTACGGTGCGCCGGCCGTGGACCACGACGGGACGCGCCTGGCCGTGGTGGTGTGGGACCACCCCGACATGCAGTGGGACGCGTCGGTCCTCGTGGTGTCGCCCCTCGCGCACGCGTCGGGCGCGGTCCCCGACGGCGTGGGCGCGCTCGCGGCCGGCGAGGCCTGGCGGGTCGCCGGAGGCCCCGAGGAGTCGGTGGGCCAGCCGGCCTGGCGGCGGGACGGGACGCTGCGCTTCGTGTCGGACCGGCGGGGGTGGTGGCAGCCCTACGTGCACGCCGGCCGGGCGGGCTCCGACGTGCCCGTGCGGGCGCTCACCGACACGGAAGCCGAGTTCCACGGGCCCGACTGGGTCCTCGGGCAGAGGACGATGGCCGACCTGGGCGCGGGGACGCTGGTGGCGCGGATGACCGCCGCCGGGCGGGACTCCCTGGTCGCGCTCGCGACGGGGGACGGGCGAGGCCCCGTGGCGGCGGGCCGTGCCCTGGCCCAGCCGTGCGTGTCGGTCTCGGCGCTCTGTGCGCACGGGGACGGCCTGGCGTTGATCGGCAACACGGCGGACGCGCCGGCGAACGTCTGGCTCTGGACCCCGGATGTCCCGGCGCGACCGCTGCGCCCGGCGACCGGCGCCCGCCTCGGGCCCGGCGACGTCGCGCCCGGGGAGCCGTTCGCGTTGACCGGGCGATCGGGGCGCCCCGTGCACGGCACGCTGTACCGACCGCGGCGGGCAGGGAGCGACGGGCCGGCAGGCCCGCGACCGCCGCTCGTGACGTGGTGCCACGGAGGGCCCACGTCGTCGTGCCCGGGGGGGCTCGACCTCACGCTGCAGTTCTTCACCAGCCGCGGCTTCGCGGTGGCCTGCGTCGACTACGCGGGGAGTGCCGGGTACGGGCGCGCGTACCGTTGCTCGTTGTGGGGACGGTGGGGCGTCGCCGACGCCGAGGACTGCCTCGATGCGGCGTTGCACCTGGCGGAGCGGGGCGACGTCGACCCGGAGCGGATGGCGGTCCGCGGTAGCAGCGCGGGCGGCATGACGGCGCTCAACGCGCTGGCTGCCGGCGAGGGCTTCGGCGCATGCGTCTCGTGGTACGGGGTGACCGACCTGCTGGGACTGGTCGCCACGACCCACGATTTCGAGGCCCACTACACGGACCGCCTGATCGGCCCGCTGCCCGGGTCGCGCCGCCTCTACGAGGAGCGCTCGCCGGTGACCCGGGCCGGCGCCATGACCGGGTCGGTCCTGCTCTTGCAGGGAACGGAGGACGCCGTCGTCCCGCCGTCGCAGGCCGAGCGGATGCGCGCCGCGCTCGGCGCCACGGGCACCCGCTGTGAGCTGCGGTTCTTCGAGGGGGAGGGGCACGGGTTCCGCCGGGCCGACACGCTGGCCGCCTGCCTCGAGGCCGAGCTGGCGTTCTATCTCCAGGAGCTCCGCCTCTAGGATCGGTGACCCCGGCCGCCCGCGGGTGCCGATCGGTGCGCCCCCCGTGTGCCAGGCTTTCGAGAGACACCATGTCGACCAATTCCGCGACCACGATCCCGAGTTGGACCGGCGCCGTCGCCGACGTGTGGCGGAGGGCGCTCGAGCAGGTGAAGCGCATCTCGCCCGAGGCGGGGGACGCGCTGCTCTACGGCGTGAGCGCGTTGTTCGCCCTGGTCGTCATCTACACCTCGTCCAACGCCCTCTACGAGGTGTGGGGGCGGATGGCACTGTCGCCGTTCGCATTCGGCGCACTGGCATCGGCCGTCCTGGCCTGGGTGGTGCGGCGCGCCCGCCGGAACCGTCCCGGGGGTGGCCTCACCCGGCTCCAGCACCGGCGGGCCTGGATCGCCCGGATCGGCGTCGCCGTCTGTGTGTTCGCAGGCGCGCTCGCCATCCCGCTCGGGCTCGAGATCCTCTGGCGCTTCGACGGAGTCACGGGTTCCCACCTGCAGCCCGAAGTGGTCACGGTGGAGGTCGGCGGGCAGGATCTCGTCCGGGGACAGGATCCGTACCACCCCCTCGTCAAGCTCCATCATGCGGTGAAGTACCACGCCCCGGGCCAGCCCGAGTACGCGGGCTTCCTTCCCTACCTCCCCCTCATGGCGGTGTTGGGGATCCCCAGCGACATCTGGCCCAACAACGGCCTGAGCGACGCCCGCATCTTCTTCTGTGTGACCACGCTGGCCGTGGCCGCGGTGGCGCTCTACCTCTGCCGGGCGGACGGTCGGCGCAAGATCCGAGCCCTTCAGGTGCTCGTGATCCTGCCGCTGGCCTCCCTCCCGCTGGCGACCGGGGGCGACGACATTCCCGTCGTCGCCGTCCTGCTGCTGGCGATGGTGCTGGCGCAGCGGAGGCGTCCGTTCGCCGCCGGGGTCGCCTTCGGGATCGCCTCGGCCATGAAGTTCACGGCCTGGCCCCTGGCCGCGCTGGCGCTCTTCGCCGCACGCGGCCGGCGCGGCGAGCGCCGGCCGCTCTCCATGCTGGCCGGCATGGTCGTCGTGGCGGTGCCCACGATCTTCCCGTTCGCGCTGCGGGGACCGTTCGCCCTCATCGACGACGTCCTGCTGTTCCCGCTGGGGCTGAGCGGCATCCCCTCCACCGCGGCGAGCGCCTTGCCCGGCCACGTCCTCGTGACCGCCTTCCCCTCGCTGAGCCGCGCGCTGCCGCTCTCCGTCGGGATCGTGCTCTCGGTGCTGCTGGCCCGCCACCTGTATCGCCATACGCCGCGTACGGTGTCGGAGGTCTGCAACCTCGCCGGCGTCGTCATGGCGGTCCTCATCCTCCTCGCTCCGAACCCACGGGTCGGCTACCTGCTGTACCCGATCAATTTCTTCGTCTGGGCCTACTTGTTGGCGGAGCCGGCGCAGGGCTCGGAGCTGCTCTCCGACGATGCCGCCGCGCCCGGCGGCACGGTGGCCGCCGCCGCTCGCTGAGGCACTGCGCCGACGGCCAGCGGCGATGCACCGTCGGGGTGGCGGCCATTGCTATTGCGAATCGCCCACCTGGAAGAGCCGGATGGTGAAGTCGGTCTGCCCGCGAGGCGGACCCCCGGGGCGGAACGCCGTCGGTGAGATGACCGCTCCCATCTCCCAGTAGTAGCCGTCGGTGCCGGCCAGCTTGCCGAGCACCTCGAATGCGCCGGGATGGTTCGCCGCGGGGCCACGATCGAACACCTGCCAACCCTGGACGCGCATGTCCGCCGCGAAGAAGGCGAGCAGTGCGGCCTGGGAGTCCTCGGAACGGAAGACGACCTGGGCGTCGTACTGCCCGGCCTCGACGGTGTTGTTCTGGTGCGAGATCCTGACCGAGCCCACCGGGACGAAGACGGCGTTGCGGACGTTGACGGGAGGCTCGGCCGAGCTGACGATCGGCGACAGCGCTTGGGCGGCGGACTCGGCCCGGAGGGTCACGCCGGGCACGGCGCTCGGGATGCCGCCGTGGCGGATGGGCGAGGGGGACTGGGAGGTGACGATCCCGATCGTCACGAACACCACCAGGATCAGCGCGGCCAGGCCCACGACGACCATGGCCGGCCGCATGGAGATGCCACCGGGCGACGGCGGTCGCTGCGGCTCGGGCGCGCCGGCCCCCTCGGGGCGGAGCGCGGTGTCGGCGTCGTGCAGCGTCATTCCTGTTCCAGCCTACGACGGGGCGGACCACCCGAAATGGTCGAGGGGCCCGTGCCCGGCCCCGAGCCGCCAGGCGGCGCTCCCGGCCAGGGCACGGGCAACGTACGCCTTGGCCTGTGCGATCGCGGCGGGCACCGACGCGCCGAGCGCCAGGTTGGCCGCCACGGCTGCGGACAGGGAGCAGCCGGTGCCGTGGTCGTTGCCGGTGGGCACTCTCCGGCCGGGCAGCACCGATTCGGTGTCGGGCCCCACGACGACGTCGTCGGCGGACTCGGTGAGGTGGCCGCCCTTGACCACCACGTAGCGGGCGCCCGTCTCGCGGATCTTCCGCGCCACCGCCAGGCGGGCCTCGACGGTCCGGAGCGAGTCCACGGACGTGTCGCCGAGGACGGCCGCCTCGCGCAGGTTCGGCGTGGCGACGACCGCGTGGGGGAGGAGCAGTCGCAGGTAGGCCTCGACGCCATCGGGCTCGAGGAGCTGGTGCCCGCTCGAGGACACCAGGACGGGGTCCACGACCAACTGGGGCAGCGCACCCTCGGCCGCCAGGGCCGCCACCTCGCGGACGACCGCCGCCGTGGCCAGCATGCCGGTCTTGACCGCGCCCACACGGAAGTCGGCGAGGACGGCCTCGACCTGCCGGCGCACGAACACGGGCTCGAGGGCCACGACGCCCCGCACCTCGGTGGTGTTCTGGGCCGTCACGGCGGTGAGCGCGCACGTCCCGTGCACGCGGTGCGCCGCGAAGGTCTTCAGGTCGGCCTGCACGCCCGCGCCGCCTCCCGAGTCGGAGCCGGCGATGGTCAGCGCCGTCGGTGGGGTCGCGTCCGGCACCGAGCCACCATAGGCGGGCCCCGATGTATCTTCGTCCCGTGGCACGGAACGGCGCGAGCGAGGATGCACCGGACCGGCTGACCATCGCCGGCGAGGCCCTGGCGTCGCGCCTCTTGCTCGGCACCGGGGGCATGACCAGCCTCGACACGCTGCGGGCCGCGCTCACCGAGTCGGGGACCTCCATGGCGACCGTCGCCGTCCGGCGCGTCGACGTGTCCGGTCGCGGCTCGCTGCTCTCGCTCCTCGACGAGCTCGGCGTGCGCGTGCTGCCCAACACGGCAGGGTGCGCGACGGCTTCGGAGGCCGTGCTCACCGCCAAGCTCGCCCGCGAGGCGTTCGGCACCGACTGGGTCAAGCTCGAGGTGGTCGGCGACGACCGCACGCTCCTGCCCGACGCGGTCGAGCTCTTGACGGCGGCGGAGCAGTTGGCGGAGGACGGCTTCGTCGTCCTTCCCTACACGACCGACGATCCGGTCCTGGCCCTCCGCCTCCAGCAGGTGGGCTGCGCCGCCGTGATGCCGCTCGGGTCGCCCATCGGGAGCGGCCTCGGCATCCGCAATCCGCACAACATCGCCCTGCTCCGGGAGGCCGTCGAGGTGCCGGTGATCCTCGACGCCGGCATCGGGACCGCCTCGGACGCCGCGCTGGCGATGGAGCTGGGTTGCGACGGGGTCCTCGTGGCCACCGCGGTCAACCGGGCCCACGACCCTGTGGCGATGGCGCGGGCGATGCGCCTGGGTGTGGAGGCCGGGCGCGAGGCCCGCCGGGCCGGCCGGATCCCGGTCCGCTTCCATGCCGAGCCTTCCAGCCCGCTCGAGGGCCGAGCGGACCTCGCGCCCGGAGGGGCGCCCGGCCCCGACTGATCCCCGCGCGACCTTGACGCCCTACTGAGGCCACCCTAAAGTTAGGCTACCCTAATGTTCGGAACGGTCCAGGTCGAAGGGGTGCCGGAGTTCGATGCTCGCAGCACGTTGGCGGTCGAAAGGGCTGGACCCGCGGCGTGCGCTGACGATGACGTTGACGGCGGCGCTCGGAGCGGCCATCTTGACCGCCTGCGCCCAGGGGACGGACCCGGGCGCAGGGGGAGCCGGCACCCTCACCGTCTACAGCGGGCAGCACGTGCAGACCACGCAGGCCCTGGTGGCGGCGTTCGAGCGTGAGAGCGGGATCGCGGTCAACCTGCGGTCCGACGACGAGGACGTCCTGGCCGACCAGATCGTGACCGAGGGTTCCCACTCGCCGGCCGACGTCTTCTACACCGAGAACTCGCCGCCACTGCAGTACCTGGACTCCAAGGGACTGCTCGCACCCGTGGACCCCTCCACGCTGGCGAACACGCCCGCGCGGTTCAACTCGCCCGGCGGGTCATGGGTGGGCGTCTCGGCCCGGGTGAGCGTCATGGTCTACAACACGTCGGAGCTCACGGCCGCCGAGCTGCCGAAGTCGGCGATGGAGCTGGCCGATCCCAAGTGGGCGGGCCGCATCGGCATCGCCGGCGGTGAGACCGACTTCCAACCGATCGTGACGAGCATCGCGCGGACCCACGGGGAGACGGCGGCGTTGCACTGGCTGGAGGCGGTCAAAGCGAACGCCGGCAGCCACGACTATCCGAGCAACGAGGCCGTCACCGGCGCCGTCAACAGCGGGCAGGTCGCCCTCGGCCTGATCAACCAGTACTACTGGTACCGCGAGCGGGCCCAGGTCGGCCGGAGTGGGCTGCACTCGGCCATCGCCTACTTCGCGCCACACGACGTCGGCTACGTCGTGGACGTGTCCGGCGCGGGCATCCTCGAGTCCTCGACCCACCGGAGGGCGGCCCAGCGCTTCCTCGCCTTCTTGACCTCGGTGCAGGGGCAGGAGATCATCGCCCACAGCGACAGCTTCGAGTACCCCGTCGCGTCGGGCGTCACGACGGCGCAGCACGAGACCCCGTTCGACCTGCTCATGCCGAACGACATCACGGTGGCGGAGCTGGGGACCGGTGCTGAGGCGATCAAGCTCCTCCAAGAGGCCCAACTCCTGTGACCGAGGGCGCGGGGACATCCGTCCGGAGACCGGGTCGCCACCGTCTCCCGCCGCTGGTGACGGCCGTCGCCGCCCTCGTGTCGGTCGTGGTCCTCCTCCCACTCGCCTTCCTCCTGGTGCAGGCGGTCCAGGTCGGCTGGGCCCAGCTGCACCAGCTGCTCTTCCGGCATCTCACGGCGATGTTGGTGTGGAACACCGTGACCCTCGTGGTGGTGGTCACTGCATTGTGCGTCGCGGTCGGGACCCTGGCCGCCTGGTTCGTCGAGCGCACCGACCTTCCGTGCCGCCGGCTGTTCGCGATCCTGGTCGTGATCCCGCTCGGCATCCCCGACTTCGTCGTCAGCTTCGGCTGGCGCGCCGTGTTCCCCTCCATCGGTGGCTTCTGGGCCGCCGTGCTCGTGATGACGCTCGCCGTCTACCCGCTTGTCTTCCTGCCCGTGGCGGCCAGCCTGCGCGCCGCGGATCCGGCCCAGGAGGAGGTGGCCCGTAGCCTGGGTCTCGGTCGTGTGCGGACGTTCTGGACCGTCACCGTCGGTCAGGCCCGGATGGCCATCTTCGGCGGGGCGATCCTCGTGGGGCTGGTGGTCCTGGCCGAGTTCGGCGCGTTCGAGATCCTCGGCTACCAGACGTTGACCACCGAGATCTACAGCGAGTTCCAGGTCGGCTTCAACGAGCCCGCGGCCTGCGCGCTCTCCGTGATCCTGGTGCTGCTCGGGGCCGTGCTGTTGGGCAGCGAGGACCTGGTCCGGGGCCGCGGGCGGACGTCGCGCGTGGGGGCGGGCACTGCTCGGCCCGTTCGCCCGGTCGCGCTCGGCCGGGCGCGCCTGCCCGCCCTGGCGGGCGCCGCGCTCCTGGTCGTGCTGGCCCTGGGCCTGCCCGTGGGCGCCATCGTCTGGCTGATGGTCCAGGGCGGGCAGAGCACCCTGCCACCGGCCTCGCTCCTCATCGCCACGGGGAACACGTTCGCCTACGGGGCGGCGGCCGGCCTGGTGGCCACGGTGGCGGCGTTGCCGATCGCGCTGCTGTCGGTCCGCTTCCCGCGGCGAGGGGTCGTCGCGCTCCAGCGGAGCAACATGCTGGTGCTGGCCGTGCCGGGCCTCGTGATCGCCCTGAGCTTCACGTACGTGACGGAGCACTTCTTGCAGGGCCGCTTCTACCAGACCAGCCCGCTGTTGGTCCTGGCCTACGCGATCATGTTCTTCCCGCTCGCCGTCGTGTCGGTCCGCGCCGCCGTCGCCGCGCTCGCCGGTCGGGCTCGAGGAGGTGGGGCGGTCGCTCGGCGTGTCGCGCCGGTCGGTTCTGTGGCGGGTCACGCTGCCCCTGATCGGTCCCGGCCTGGGTGCGGCGTTCGCGTTGGTCTTCCTGGAGACGGCAACCGAGCTGACCGCCACGCTCGTGCTCCATCCCACCAACGTGGAGACGCTGGCCACCCAGTTCTGGGCCTACCAGTCGAACCTGTCCTACGGCCAGGCCGCGCCGTACGCCGGCGTCATGGTCCTCATCGCCGCGGTGCCCGGCTACGTCCTCGGGCGCTGGTTCGACCGCCAGCCCGAACGGGCGACCGCAGCCGCCACGCTCCCGGTCGCCGCCGGCCGGGCCTCGGAGCCGCTCGAGGGCAGGGCGGCATGAAGGACCTGCAGGTCAGCGGCGTCACGAAGTCGTTCGGCGCTCAGCCCGTCCTGCGCGGTGTCGACCTCGCCGTCCCGCACGGATCGTTCACGGCCGTCCTCGGAGCGTCGGGCAGCGGCAAGACGACGTTGCTGCGGATCGCGGCCGGGTTCGAGCGCCCCGACGAGGGGGAGGTGCGCCTCGGCGAGGACGTCGTGGACGACGCCGCCGGTCGCTTCGTGCCGTCGGAGCGCCGGCGCATCGGCTACGTGCCCCAGGAGGGTGCGCTGTTCCCGCACCTGAGCGTCGGCCGCAACATCGGCTTCGGTCTGTCCCGCGGCGGTCGTGGCGCCCGCATCGACGAGCTCCTCGAGCTCGTGGGGTTGTCGGGTCTCCGCCGGCGCTACCCGCACCAGCTCTCGGGCGGCCAGCAGCAACGGGTGGCGCTGGCACGCGCCCTGGCGATCCGGCCCGACATCGTGCTGCTCGACGAGCCGTTCTCCTCCCTCGACGCCGCCATGCGGGCCTCGGTCCGGGCCGACGTGCTCGGCGTGCTGCGCCGGTCCGGCACGACCTCCATCCTCGTGACCCACGACCAGGACGAGGCTCTGTCCATGGCGGACCAGGTGGCGGTCCTGCGGCGGGGAGTCATCGCGCAGGTCGACACGCCGGCACGGCTGTACGGACATCCGAGGGACGCGGAGCTGGCCCGGTTCCTGGGCGAGTCCAACGTCCTGCGGGGCGAGGTGCGCGACGGCCTGGCCACGACGGGGCTCGGACGGCTTCCCGTCGGGTCGTGGAGCGGTCCGGCGTCGGGCGGTGCGGCCCGGGTCATGGTCCGCCCGGAGCAGATCGTCCTGGGTGAGACGGCGCCGGGGGCGCTGGCGTGCACGGTGTCGAGCTACGAGTACTTCGGGCACGATGCCGTGGCCCGGGTCCAGCCGACTCCCGCGGACCTTCCCGAGCTCGTGGTGCGGGTCACCGGCGGTGCCCCGTTGGAACCGGGAGACCTGATGGGGCTGACGGTGCTGGGCCCGGTGGTGGCGTGGCCGGAGGAGCCCGACGCGACGGAGGAGTCCGCCGAATAACGCCTTCGTAACTACTGCCATGTCGTCCGGGGTCGACTAGAGTGGCGCCCGGAGTGGACTTTCAGGGAGGTGTGATGGCCGACGTTTCCCCTACCCAGGTCGGTGGGTTTCACGGGCCGCAGGTCTGCGGCCTCGTGGGGATCACCTATCGGCAGCTCGACTACTGGGCCCGCACGGGTCTCCTGCAGCCGTCGGTGGCGGCGGCGAAGGGGAGTGGCTCCCGGCGGGTCTACTCGTATTCCGACGTGCTGGAGCTCAAGGTGATCAAGCAGCTGCTCGACGCGGGTGTGTCGCTCCAGTCGGCCCGCCGGGCGGTCGAGTGCCTGCGCGAGGACCTCGGCTCTGACCTGGCGTCCGCCAACCTCGTGCTCACCGGGACCAGCTCGGTCCTGGCCCGCTCGAACGGAGAGGTCGTCGACCTGCTGGCCGGCGGTCAGGGGGTGTTCAACATCGTGCCACTGGCCGGCGTCGTCGAGGAGCTCGACGCGGACATCGTGCGGCTCGAGGCTCCGGCGGCCGACGCGGCCTCCGGGCGGCCCACCCGAGTCCAGCGCGCCCGGGCCGCGGGGGAGTGAGCGCGACGGACCCGGAGCGTCAGGGGCGCACACGCCATCCGGCCTGTGCGCCCGCGGCACGGGTCCGGTTCGCCCATCCCTCGGAGCGCCTCTTCGCCGCCCTTCTCGATCTGTCCGGGGAACGGTGGGAGTACGAGCCGGTGGAGTTCCCCCTCGAGTGGAACAGCCACGGCTCGCCGGTGTCGGGCTTCCGGCCGGACTTCTACCTGCCGCGCCTCGGGGTCTTCATCGAGCTGACGACGGCGGACCAGCGCCTCGTCACCCGCAAGAACCGCAAGGTGCGGCGGATGCGCGAGCTGTACCCCGAGGTGCCGATCCGCGTCGTGTACCAGCGTGACTTCGCCTCGCTGCTTGCTTCGCACGGCCTGCTGCCCGCCGCCGCCAGCGCGGCCTAGTCTGGCCGGGTGAACGCCGGCGCCAGCGGGGACGGCGCGCCGCCCGCGTCTCGCCCCTCTACCAGGCCCATGTCGCGCTCGGGGCGAAGATGGTGCCCTTCGGCGGTTGGGAGATGCCGCTGGCCTACCCGTCGGGCACCGTGGCCGAGCACAAGGCGTGCCGCGCGTCGGCCGTTGCCTTCGACGTGAGCCACCTCGGCACCGTACGGGTGCTCGGCTCCGACGCCTTCGAGCACCTCCAGCGATCCCTGAGCAACGACCTGCGTCGGGTGCATCCGGGACGGGCCCAGTACACCCACCTGCTCGACGAGGACGGTTTCGTCGTCGACGACATCATCGTGTGGTGGGTCGACGAAGAGCGCTTCGACGTCATGCCCAACGCCTCCAACACGAGCGACGTGCTCGAGGCCATCGGCGGGACGGACGTCACCGCGGAGCGGGCCGTCGTCGCGATCCAGGGCCCCGAGGCGCGGGAACGTCTGGCCGCGGTCGCGCCCGATGCCGCGGCCGTCCATCGCTTCAACGTCGAGCGGTTCGAGTGGGGCGGGGCCACCTGCCTCGTCGCGGGCACGGGCTACACGGGGGAGGACGGCGTGGAGTGCGCCGTGCCGGCGGCGGTGGCCCCGGGCTTCTGGGCCGCCGTGCTCGGGCAGGGCATCGCCCCCGCCGGCCTGGGCGCACGGGACACGCTGCGCCTCGAGGCGGGTCTGCCGCTGCACGGCCATGAACTGGGCCCCGGCATCACCCCGCTCCAGGCCGGCCTCGGTTGGGTGGTCGGCTGGGACAAGGGGGATTTCACGGGGCGCGCGGCGCTGGAGGAAGAGCGCGCCGATGGGGCCGGCACGACGGCTGCGGGGGTTCGTGGCCGACGGGCGCCAACCGTTGCGCGACGGGTCGGAGGTGCGCCACGACCGGGACGCGGTCGGGACCCTCACCAGCGGGAACTTCTCGCCCATGCGCGAGCGCGGAATCGGGTTGGGTTTCGTCGACGCCGACGCCCGGCTGCTCGACGGCGACGACGTGGTCGTGGTCCAGCGGGGCCGCGAACTGCCCGCACGCCTGGTCCGGCCTCCGCTGTGGCCCGTCCGCGAAGAGACCGAGTAGCGCCCGGGACACCCCTCGACCGGAGCCCGGGACGCGAGATGGGTGCCGTATAGTGGGTGGCACAACTGAATACGCCGTTTGAACCGGAGCGCCAGAGTCCCCGCAGGAGCAGGCGAGGGGACGCCGGAGGAGCAACTCTCCCCGAGAAACTCTCAGGCCGACATACCGCTCCGGCGAGGCAACTCTGGAAAGCGGGTGCTCCGGCATCCGCACCGAAGGTGGAAGTCGCACACGTGCGGCGAGGCTCTCAGGTCCGATGACAGAGCGGGGAGGACGTCCAACGAGCGCCGCGTGACGATGGCGCAGGCGAGGAGGCCTCCGTGAGCGAACAGCGCCCCACCGGCGAACCCGACGACCTGGGTGCGTTCGTCCGCCGCCACGTCGGCACATCCGACGACGAGCAGTCGGCGATGCTCAAGGTCCTCGGCTATGAGACCCTCGACGCGCTGATCGACGCGGCCGTCCCCGACCGCCTGCGGAGCCACGGTGAGCTCCCGCTGCCGGCGGCGGTGTCCGAGCGCGAGGTGCTCGAGGAGCTGCGCCAGCTGGCGTCGCGCAACGTGGTCGCCGAGCCGATGATCGGACTGGGGTACGCCGGCACCGTCACGCCGGGCGTCATCCGGCGCAACGTGCTCGAGAGCCCCGCCTGGTACACCGCCTACACCCCGTACCAGCCCGAGATCAGCCAGGGACGGCTCGAGGCCCTGCTGAATTTCCAAACCATGGTCTCGGACCTCACGGGGCTCGACACGGCCAACGCCTCCCTGCTCGACGAGGGCACTGCGGTCGCCGAAGCCGTGACCCTCATGCGCCGCCGCAGCGCCGTCGAGTCGCATCGGGTCGTCGTGGACGCCGACTGCCTCCCGCAGACCATCGCCATCCTCCACACGCGACTGGAGCCGCTCGGGATTCAGGTCGACCTGGTCGACCTCGGGGCCGGGCTTCCCGACGGCGAGTTCTTCGGGGTGGTCCAGCAGTACCCGGGGTGCTCGGGGGCGGTTCGTGACTTCGCCGAACTCACCGACGAGGCGCACCGCCGGGGCGCCATGGTGACGGCATCCGCCGACCTGCTCGCCCTGACGCTGCTGAAGCCCCCGGGCCACTGGGGCGCCGACGTCGCCGTCGGGTCCTCGCAGCGCTTCGGCGTGCCCCTCTGGTACGGCGGGCCGCACGCGGCCTTCATGGCGGTCAAGGCCGGGTTGGAGCGGGACCTGCCGGGCCGCCTGGTCGGGCTGTCGGTCGACGCGGAGGACCGGCCCGCCTACCGTCTGGCGCTGCAGACGCGCGAGCAGCACATCCGCCGCGAGAAGGCGACGTCGAACATCTGCACGGCGCAGGTGCTGCTCGCGGTCGTCGCCTCGATGTACGCGGTGTACCACGGCGCCGAGGGCCTGCGCGCCATCGCGCGCCGCGTCCACGGCCAGACGGTGGAGCTGGCCGCGGGCCTGCGGCGGGCGGGCTTCGCCCTGGAGCACGAGGCGTTCTTCGACACCCTGACGGTGCGGGCGCCCGGGCGCGCCGCGGGGATCGTCGAAGCGGCCCTCGCCGAGGGCGTGCTGCTCCGCCTCGCCGACGACGACCGCGTCGGCATCTCGTGCAGCGAGACGACGACCGCGGCGCACCTCGCCGTCGTCCGGCGCGCCTTCGGCGCCGGGGCCGACGGGGGAGAGGGGCCGACGTCGGCCCTCCCCGACGAGCTCGTCCGGCGCGGACCGATCCTGACCCACCCCGTGTTCTCGCAACATCACTCAGAGACGGCCATGCTGCGTTACCTGCGCCAGCTGTCCGACCGTGACTTCGCTCTCGACCGCGGCATGATCCCGCTCGGCTCGTGCACCATGAAGCTGAACGCGACCACCGAGATGGAGCCGGTGGGCCTGCGGGGGTTCGCGGACGTCCACCCGTTCGCCCCGCTCGCGTGCACGCCGGGGTACCTGACGTTGATCGACGACCTCGAGCGGTGGCTGGCCGATCTCACCGGGTACGCCAAGGTCTCCGTCCAACCCAACGCCGGCAGCCAGGGCGAGCTCGCGGGTCTGCTGGCCATCCGGGCCTACCACCGCGCCCGCGGCGAGCTCGGCCGCGACGTGTGCCTCATCCCCTCGAGCGCGCACGGCACGAACGCGGCGTCCGCCGTGATGGCCGGCATGCGGGTCGTCGTCGTCTCCTCCCTCGACGACGGCACGGTCGACCTGGACGACCTCCGGTCCAAGTGCGAGGAGCAGGGCGAGCGGCTGGCGGCGATCATGGTCACCTACCCCTCGACGCACGGGGTCTACGAGGCGCACATCGGCGACATGTGCGCCCTCGTGCACCAGCACGGCGGCCAGGTCTACATCGACGGGGCCAACCTCAACGCCCTGCTGGGCCTGGCGCAGCCGGGTCACTTCGGCGGCGACGTCTCGCATCTCAACCTCCACAAGACCTTCTGCATCCCCCACGGCGGCGGGGGGCCCGGCGTCGGACCGGTGGCGGTGGCGGAGCACCTGGTCCCCTTCCTTCCGTCCCATCCGATGCACCCGCGGCCCGAGCAGCGCGACGGCATCGGCCCGGTGAGCGCCGCCCCGTACGGGAGCGCCGGGATCCTCGCCATCAGCTGGGCCTACATCCGCCTCCTGTCCGCGGCGGGGCTCACCCACGCCACCAAGTCGGCGGTGCTGGCGGCCAACTACGTGGCCACGCGGCTCTCCGGCTCGTACCCGATCCTCTACACGGGGAACAACGGCTTGGTGGCCCACGAGTGCATCGTCGACCTGCGCGCCCTCACCAAGACGACGGGCGTCACCGTCGACGACGTTGCGAAGCGGCTCATCGACTACGGCTTCCATGCGCCCACGGTGAGCTTCCCCGTGGCCGGCACCCTGATGGTCGAGCCGACCGAGAGCGAGGACCTGGGCGAGCTGGATCGCTTCTGCGACGCCATGGCCGCCATCCGGTCCGAGATCGACGAGGTGGCCGCCGGCCGCTGGACGATCGAGGACAGCCCCCTGCGTGGCGCGCCCCACACGGCGGCCGCCCTCGTCGCCGCGTGGGACCGGCCCTACGACCGGCGTACCGCCGTGTTCCCCCTGGGGTGCCCGGCCTCCAAGTACTGGCCCCCGGTGGCGAGGATCAACCAGGCCTACGGCGACCGCCACCTGGTGTGCACCTGCCCGCCTCCCGAGGCCTTCGCCTCCTGAGGGAGCGGTTCAGACCAGGGCCATGAGGCCGATGCCGCACCCGGCGGCGGCCAGGCAGGCGGCGAGACCGCCCAACGTGTAGACCACGGCCTCGCCGCGATGCCCGGTATGCAGGAGGTGCAAGGTCTCCCAGCACGCCGTCGACCAGGTCGTGTAGCCGCCGCACAAGCCCACCCCGACGACGGCGAGGACGTGTGGCCCGAGGCCGTGGTAGAGGGCGAGCCCCGTGAGCACCCCGAGGACCAGCGAGCCCGATGCGTTCACGACCATCGTGCCCACGGGAAGCGGGTCGGAGCGCCGGAGGCCGAGATGATGGATGAGGAGCGCCCGGAGCACGGCACCGGCACCGCCCGCGAACGCGACGAGCAGCGCGACGCCGAGAGTGGGGGAGGAGCTCACGACGGGGCCATCCTCCGGCCGACGGCATGTCCCGCTACGACGAGGGCCAGGCCGCCGGCGACGGTCGCGGCCAGGTAGGCGAGGCTGGTTCCCGGGTCCCCGTGCTTGGCCAAGAGGGTGGCGTCGACCGCGAGGGTGGAATAGGTGGTCCATCCGCCCAGGAAGCCGACGAGGAGCAGGGGTCGCACCAGGCGAAGCCGCGGTGAGAGGTGCTCCGTGACGGGGATCAACAGACCGATCGCGAACGAGCCCGTCAGATTGACGACCAGCGTGACCCAGGGGAAGCCACCGCCGGCGACGGGATGGTGGGCCGCCAGCAGGTACCGCGCCACTGTGCCGAGAGCGCCGCCCACGAACACCGCCGCCAAGGTGGCCGTCGACAGCCCGAGCAGCGGGAGGACCGGCTCGTCGAGGAGGTCGGGCGTCCCGCCCCGATCGAGCCGTCGGTGCTCGTGCGAAAAGAGGTCGTGTGCGTCCGCCTGCGGCTGCACCTGCTCGTCCATGGCCCGGCCCTCCCGTGCCGCCTCTCAGGAGCCATTAGCCATGTCGTCGCGGCGGTTCGGGGTGCGCCCCCCGGCGGGACCCATCGCCGGTCGATGTCGCTTCGGCCCACCATGGTACCGCGGCGCCCCTGCGGGTTCCCGCACCGCCGGCGTTCAGTCGAGCCGGGGTCCCGGTGCGTGGCGGAACCGGAAGGGCTCGCTCTCGCGGCCGGCCACGACGTACCAGCACTCGCCGGTGCTCTCGGAGTCCAAGATGCGCTGGAAGGCCGCGACGACGTCCGCCACCTCGATGATGGGGAACCCCATGTCGAGCAGCGTCTGCTCGGAGCCCTTGATGATGTTGGTGTACGCGAACGACGGGCACAGGGCGTGGACCCGGATGCCGTCCGGCTCGTACACCTGGCCCAGCGAGCGGGCCAGGCCGACCACGGCGTGCTTGTTGGCGGCGTAGATCGGATCGAACGGTGTGGCCACGAGCCCGGCCATGGACGCGGTCGCCACGATGGTCCCGCCGCCGCTCGCCTTGATGGCGGGCCGAGCGGCCGCGATGCCGTAGACGACGCCGTCGAGGTTGATCGCCATGGCGCGCCGGTAGGCCTCGGGGTCGAAGTCGTCGCCCATCCCGCACCACGAGGTGACCCCGGCATTGAGATGCGCGAGGTGCAGGCCTCCGAACGCTCCGACCGCGTCGGCGACCGCCGCCACACTGGCCGCCGGGTCCGCCACGTCGGTGCGGACGAAGCGCCCGCCGAGCTCCTCGGCGAGCGCGCCGCCGCGTGCGACGTCGATGTCGGCGAGGACGACGTGGGCACCCTTGCCCGCCAGGTGCCGGGCGATGCCTTCACCGATGCCGTTGCTGCCGCCGGTGATGAGCGCGACCTTGCCCTCGACCTCCATTGCCATGGTGTGGATGGTAGGGGACGGCGGGCGGCTCAGCGCTCGAGGGCGTCCGGCAGGGGCAGGGCGTGCACCACGCTCAGGTGCTGGATCGGACGCGTCATGGCCACGTAGAGCAGCCGCAGGCCCCGGCGGTCGTCCCCCGCGATCAAGGCGGGCTCGACCACGACGACCGCATCGAACTCGAGGCCCTTGGCGGCCGGGGCGGGGACGATGGTGACGGGGCGGGTCATCGCGTCGCGCTCGAGCTGCCCGACCGCCTCGTCGTGACGGGCCGCCCGGGTCAGGGCCGCGGCGAGGTCGTCGGGCGCGATCAGGGCCACCAGCGCGTGGTCCCGGGCCAGGCGCCTGGCTTCCTCCAGCGCCGCCCCGACCAGCTCGTCGGGCGCCACGGCGCGGACCGTCGGATCGGTGCGCCCGGCGCGGATGGACGAGGTGGGACCGACCCCCGGCGCGGCCACGGGAAGGAGCCGGGAGGCGAAGTCGAGCACACGGCCCGGCGCCCGGTAGCCGAGCGTCAGCTCGTCGTGGTGGGGACGGGCCGATGCCGGCAGGTGGGCGCGGACTTCGGACCAGTCCCGGTAGGTCCACGGGCCGGTGGCCTGTGCGAGGTCGCCCAGCACCGTGATGGAGCCCGAGGGGGCACGTCGCGCGACCATGCGGAACTGCATGGGGGTGAGGTCCTGCGCCTCGTCGACCACGATGTGTCCGTAGGCGCGGGTCCGCCCGCCGATGAGGAAGGCGACCTCGTCGAGCAGCGCGAGGTCGTCGGTGCTCCAGGCTGTGGCCGCGACGGTGACCCCGCGGGACCGGAGCAGCAGCCGCCGTTCGTCTGCGGAGAGTAGGCCGTCGGAGGAGCGCTCGAGCAGTGCCCGGGAGGCGAGCAGGTCGCGGACGAGCGCGGTGGGGGAGACGGTCGGCCACAGCGTGTCGAGGAGCGCAGCGAACTCGTCGGTCGCGGCGAGCTCCTTCTCGAACCAGGACTCGTCGGCTCCGAGACGGGCAGAGGAACGGAAGGCGCGGCGTGCCTCGCTCACCAGCCGAGAGCGCAACGCGACGCGGCCGGCCTTGTAGGGGGCGGGGCGGGCCACGATCGACGCCACCAGCTCGTTGACCCGGTCCGCGTGCATGGTCGCCCGGGCGAAGCGCACGCGGAGGCTGACGTCGTCGCCGAGCGGGCGCCGCCTCCCCTCGAGCGCCCGCCGCAGGACCTCGGCCATGCGCGCATCCCCCTTGACCCGGCGCACGTCCATCGGTTCCACGACACGCGCCTTGGCCTTGGGCGCGAGGTCGGTCACCGTGGTCTGCACGACGGCCTCCTCGCCGAGGGAGGGGAGGACCTGGGCGATGTAGCGCAGGAAGGCGCGGCTCGGGCCCAGCACCAGGACGCCGTCCCGGCTCAGAGCGGGATGGTTGTAGAGGAGGAACGCGGCCCGGTGGAGCCCGACGGCCGTCTTGCCGGTGCCGGGTCCGCCCTGGACGGTGAGGAGCTGGTCCAGCGGCGCGCGGATGATCTCGTCCTGCTCGGCCTGGATGGTGGCCACGATGTCGAGCATCTCGCCCGTGCGGGACCGCTCGAGCTCGGCCAACAACGCGTCGCCACCGCGCAGCCGTGTGGTGCCGGCGTCGTCCTCGCCCACGCCGAAGAGGTCGTCGGCCACTGCGACGACCGAGCCCCGGTCGACCATGATCTGGCGCCGCCGCGCCAGGCCCAGCGCCTCCTTGGCGCTCGCCCGGTAGAAGGGGACGGCCACCGGGGCGCGCCAGTCCACGACCACGGGGTCGGAGCGGGCGTCCTCGACGTGCCGGCGGCCGATGTGCCACGTCGGGCCACCCTCTTCGTCGATGCGACCGAAGAGGAGGGGCCGCGGGCTGTCGGCCAGGAGGGCCACCCGCCGCGAGAGGGCGGCCACGTAGTCCAGATCCGGGTTCCCGGCGGCGATCAGGTCCTGGAGGAGGCGCTCGGCGCGCGAGCGCATGGCCGAGAGCGATGCCAGCGCGTGATCGAGGTAGTCCTGCTCCGCCTGGAGCTCGGGGTCGGGGAGAGGGGTCGCGGCGCTCACCGGGCCGCCACCTCCGGCAAATCGCGCGCAAACGGGAGCGCGCAAAAATCCCCGGACATTCCGGGGATTGTACCTACATTTTCGAGGCTCTACAAGCCCTCTACCTGCGATTTTCCCCTTCTCATCCTTCCGTACTTTGAACCTTTAACCAAGGGGACTTATCGCCTGTCACTTTAACCAATTCAATCGGAGGATTCAAGCCCTTACCGCTGCGTTACCCGAGGTGCGTAGGGTTCGGGCTCCCAGGCCGGGGGAGGAGCCCCGGCGACGTCCCGGGCGGAAATGTAGCGAGGCGAGTGTCCCAAACCGATGGACCGCGAAGTCCAGCGTCCGCGCCGCCCACCGACGCCTGGCCCACCGCGTCCGGTGGCCGGCCCGACGCGGTCGATGCCACCCCGCGCACGGACCGCTTCGCCGTCGCCTCGATCTGCTGCTCCGCCGCCGGCTTCGTCACGGGCGTCACGGCGATCCTCGGGATCGCCTTCGGCTTCGTCGCCCGCACGCGCCTCGCGCGGTCCGGAGGGTCCGCCAAGGGCCGTGGTCTCGCTCTGGGCGGCATCGTCCTGGGGCTGGTCGCCCTCCTGTGGGTCAGCCTGGTCGTCGTCGTGATGATCCGTGAGGCGGACGGGGCCCCCATGGCCCTGGCCACGAGCGAGCTCCTGCCGAGGTCCGCCTACCCCGCGGGATGGCAGGGGCAGGGGACGGAGCTGGCGAACGACGACGCCAGCTACTTCGCCCAGGCAACGCCCCAGGAGGTCGTCCAGCTGGAAACATGCCTCCACATGCGGACCGCCCCGGTCGACGGGAACCCGACGGAGGCCGCCGACCAGCCCTACGACGCCCGGAGCGCCCCGCTGTCGGCCTCCGACACCCTCGACGTCTTCTCCAGCACCGCGGCCGCTGCCGCCGACGCCGTCGCCTCGGGCAAGCCCAATGCAGTTGCCTGCCTCTTCCAGGTCTGGCCAGACGGTGGCAATCGGTTCCCGGGATACACCGCGGGCGAGATCACCTCCCGCGTGCGGCACATCCCGCCTCTTGGCGCTCACGACTCGGATGTCGAGGTGCGATACCACTACCCGGTGAACTCGAAGGATGTCTTCTACGACGACTACGTCACGGTGCAGCGCGGGCCGTCCGAAGCGAACCTGGTGATCTCGAACATCGACGCGCCGCCGCCGGCCGGTCTGGTGGTCGGACTCGCCCAGGCGGCGGCCAAGCAGCTCGCACCGGCCTGATGGGAGAGGAGCCGCCTGACAGGGCGCCCCGTCGGGATCTGTTCAACTTAACATAATGAACATTATCGGCGGCCAAGGGGGAGCGAACGCCCTGGTGGCGCCTGCGGGCGCGAAGTCGTCTGGAGACCTCAGCCGTCGATGTGGGCGACGAAGGCGACGTCGTCGTCACGGAGGCCGGCATCGGCGGCGGCCTGGTACAGATCGCGTAGAACTGGGTCGATCCACAGTCTGGCGGCGCCCTTGGTGGCGACGGACGGGCACGCCGGCCGGACGGGCGTCTCTTGCTCCCAGCTCGCGGCGGTCCACCAGGTCGCTTCGGATGCCTCCGGAATGCTCTGGAAGTGGTTCTCCCCGGGGGCGACGAGGGCGCAGTCGGCGAGGAGGTCCGTGAGGTCCGTGTCGCCGAGGCCGCCGGCCCGGGCCACCGGGAGCTTCCGCCGAGGGTGTGCCCGACGGGGCCGGGGTGGGAGTGCCGGACACCGTCAAGCGTGTGCCTGCTCCCCCACCACTCGACGTACCTGTCGGAGGAGGGATGCTCGTTCAGACCGCGATGTCACCCGCAACCGCGTGAAGTCGTCACCGGCGAGACGGACATCCGCGAACATACCCTTCGGATCTTCGTGGAAATGGAGGAAGGCCCGGGAGCGCCGGTAGAAGACGCCGGGGGTGCGCTCCACCAGGCCGTCCACACCCCGGAGCTCAGCCGGCAGGTCGCTGATCCGCTCGAGACCGGCGGGTGAGGCGTGTCGCACGAAGGTGACAGTAGGTCCGCACGCGTGGGCCAACAGCGTGCAGCCGGCTCGAAGCCGCACCGGCGCCGGGAGACACGGGGGGTCCGTGAGGGGTGGCACGGATGCCTCCCGGCGCCAGGTGAGGCTGTACGGACAGTCTGCGCCCCTCCCATGGGCGCGCGACCGGTGCCAGCTGGGCCCCCCCTGAGGAGAGAAAAACGATGCGGCCGACAACGCTCTGACCAGGTTTATTAGGCTCTCCTTACGCAAAACATCAAGCGGGCTCACAGCTGGGATTCGGCTTACCGTGACATGGCTCTAGTGAACTGGTCCGATGGTGAAAGCGGAGTCGATGGTTGCCGCGGACAGTCCAGTCGACGTCACGCAGGAGCTGCGCTTTGACGACGAGGGGGTGCTCGCGCCCGAGCGGAGCTCGCTGTGGCGGCGCCACCGGGTGGCGATCGTCGCCGTCGTTGTCGTGGTGCTCGCCGGGGCGGGCGGTCTCACCTACTGGTTGACCTCGGGCTCGTCGACACCGACCGGCCTCGTGGTGACGACGACGGTTGTCCCGGTGACCACAGGTACCATCCAACAGACGGTCGCGAGCTCGGGCACGATCGAACCAGCCAGTCAGGCCAATCTCAACTTCGCCGTGGCGGGCACCGTGACTGCGGTCAACGTGAAGGCAGGCCAGACGGTCACGAGCGGACAGGTGCTGGCCACCGTGAACACGACGTCGCTGTCCGAGCAGGTCAGCGCTGCCGAGGCTCAGCTCGCTTCCGCCAACGCCCGTCTGGCCGCCGACCAGGCCTCGGCCGCCAGCACGACCCAGATCGACTCAGACCAGGCGGCGGTCACGTCTGCCGAGTCCTCCCTGTCCAACGCGCAGACTGCTCTGAGCGATGCCTCCCTGACGTCGACCATGTCGGGCACCGTTGCCTCGGTAAGCCTTGCCGTAGGCGAGCAGGTGACCGGTACCGGGTCGGGTGGAGGCGGCACTGGCACCGGCACAGGTACTGGCACCGGCAGCGGTACGGGCGCCAGTGGCAGCGCCGGCACGGGATCTTCAACCGCCCAGATCGTCGTGATCGGCACCAACTCGTACGTCGTCAACACGACGGTGGACGACACCGAGATCGGTCAGATCGCCGACGGCGACCAGGCCGACATCGTGCCGACAGGATCGTCGACGACCGTTTACGGCACGGTTGCCTCCATCAGCCTGATCGGCAGCCAGAGCTCCAATGTCACCACCTTCCCGGTGGTCATCGACGTCACCGGTAGCCCGGCAGGTCTGTACGCGGGTTCGACCGCCGCCGTGAACATCATCGTCAAGCAGCTCAACAACGTGACCGAGGTCCCGACAGCGGCCATCTCGTACAGCTCGAGCGGCCAGGCGACGGTCACCCAGGTCGTGAATGGTGCCCACGTCGTGAAGCCGGTGACGGTGGGTGCGGCCCAGAGCGGTGAGACCCAGATCACCAACGGCGTGGCGGCCGGCGACAAAGTCGTCGAGCAGGTGATCACATTCCGTGGAACACCCGGTGGCACGGGCGGCGGCCTCCTCGGCGGCACCGGTGGTCGCTTCGGCGGCACCGGTGGTCGCTTCGGCGGCGGGGGCTTCCCGGCCGGCGGGGGCGGCGGTGCGGCCACGTTCAACGGCGGAGGCGGCGGATGACCGCACCGACGCGCAGCGCTCCCTCGCCGAGGGTGTCGGCCGGTGTGGTGATTGAGCTGGAGCGGGTGACGAAGGTCTACCGGACCGGCTCCATTGCCGTCGCTGCCCTGCGCGGCGTCAGCCTGAGCATCTCCGAGGGTGAGTACGTGGCCGTCATCGGCCCCTCCGGTTCGGGGAAGTCGACCCTCATGCACATCCTGGGCTGCCTGGACACGCCCACCTCAGGCGCCTACCACCTCGCGGGCGACAACGTCAGCAGGATGAGCGAGGCTGACTTGGCGGAGGTCCGCAACCGGCGCATCGGCTTCGTGTTCCAGCAATTCAACCTGCTCGCCTCCATGTCGGCCTGGCAGAACGTGGAACTGCCGCTTGTGTACGCGGGGGTGCCGCGTGCTGAGCGCAGGGAGCGGGCCATGGACGCGCTGGAGCGAGTTGGCCTGGCCGGTCGCGTGCACCACCGGCCCGGAGAGCTGTCGGGCGGACAGCAGCAGCGCGTCGCAGTCGCCCGCGCGCTCGTGACCGAACCCGACCTGATCCTCGCCGATGAGCCGACAGGAAACCTCGACTCGGTCTCGGCGGCCGACGTGCTCCGCCTGATGGACGAGCTCCACGAGTCCGGGCGCACGCTCGTGCTCATCACCCATGACGCCGAGGTGGCATCTGCTTCGGGACGCGTGTTGGGCATCAGGGACGGCCTCTTGACCGAGAACGACGAGCGCTACATGGAGAGCATTCGGTGAGCTGGCTCGAGACGTTCCGGACGGGCCTCAACGGCGTCCTCAGCCATCGGCTGCGCTCGGCGCTGACCGTGCTGGGCATCCTCATCGGCATCGCTGCGGTCATTCTGACGGTGGGTCTCGGTGAGGGCGCCCAGGGCCAAGTTACCTCCGAGATCACGGCGCTCGGCTCCAACGTGCTCACGATCACTCCTGGCAGCTCCACGTCGAGCACTGGCATTCGCCAGGCGCTCGGAACCGCGTCGACGCTCACGGTGTCCGACGTCGCCGCGCTCTCCAACCCAACGGTCGCCCCGGACGTCAAGGCCGTCGCCCCCATCACTTCCTCGTCGGAGACCCTCACCGCGGGCTCCAGCACGTGGACCAGCTCGGTGCAGGGCTCTACGCCCACATGGCTCACGGTCCGGGGCCGCACCGTGGCGCAGGGTCGATTCATCGACAACCAGGACGTGACGGACCACGGCGCCGTCGCCGTTCTCGGCGCCACCACCGCATCCGAGCTCTTCAGGGGGGTCGACCCCGTCGGCGAGGCCGTCGATGTGAACGGTGTCCCGTTGACTGTGGTCGGCGTCCTCACCTCCACCGGTTCCTCATCGTCCTCGAGCACGACCAACCCCGACGACCTCGTGGTCATCCCGATCTCGACGGGCGCCGAGCGCATCTTCGGCGGGACGACGCGCAACTCCGTGAGCACCATCGCCGTACAGGCCCGCTCCGCGGGCGATCTCACCGCCGCCTACCAGGAGGCCGACCATCTGCTCCTGCAGCTCCACGGGATCACGACGCCGGCCAATGCGGACTTCACGATCACCTCGGAGCAGTCCCTGATCTCGACCGCCACCTCGGTCGACCGGACGCTCACCATCCTCCTCGCCGGTGTCGCCGGCATCTCGCTCCTGGTGGGCGGAATCGGCGTCATGAACATCATGCTCGTCTCGGTGACCGAGCGGATCCGTGAGATCGGTCTCCGCAAGGCGCTGGGCGCCACTCCCAGGGTGATCCGCCGCCAGTTCCTCGTCGAGGCGTCGGTGCTGGGGCTCATCGGCGGCGCACTCGGCGCACTGCTCGGGATCATCGGGGCGACCTTCTTGCCCGGCGTGGTGGGCAATCCCATCACCGTCAGTCCGACGGCCATGGTTGGTGCCCTGGTCGTCGCACTCGCCATCGGCATCTCTTTCGGCGTCTACCCGGCCAGCCGGGCGGCCCACCTCGCTCCAATCGACGCACTACGCAATGAATAGCAACAGAAAGAAGAGAGGGATATCCCACATGCAGACACTGACCAGCCGAAGCACGAGTCGCCGGCGCTGGGCGCGATTCCTCGTCACCGGCGCGACCGCGCTCGTGGCCGCCACGACGATCGGTTCAGTCGCCGGGGCCGCGACAACCACGACGAGCGCCTCCGGAGTTGCCAACGGCAGCGTCGCCGCACTCCAGGCGTCGAGCATGGAGGTGCAGAACCCCAGCACAGGCCAGACAACCGTCAACTGGACCACCTCGACGCAATTCTCGAAGACGGTGTCCGAGTCGGTGAGCGTTCTGACGGCCGGAGACTGCGTCACCGTCACCGGTACGCCGTCAAAGTCGTCCAAGACCACAATCGCGGCACGCAGCATCACGGTCCGCAGCCCCTCGTCGACGGGGTCCTGCACTTCCCGGACCACGAGCGGTGGTACGTCGAACGGCGGTGCATTCGCCGGTCCAGGCGGCTTCAACTTCCGTAGGAGCGGCACAGGCGGCACTCGCCCCAGCTTCCCCGCTGGTTCGGCTCGTCGGTTCGCCGGCGGCCTGAGCTCCCTCGCCATTGCGTCGGGCAAGGTCACCGGTGTCAGCGGCTCGACGGTCTCGGTGTCGGGCGTGGACATAAGCCCGGGGAGCTTCTCGCGCAACAAGGCCAGCAGCTCCAAGAGCTCGAAGACTGCCAAGCCCGTCGCCCCGAAGACCGAGAACCTCAAGATCACAACATCGGGATCCACGACGCTGTCCTCGACGCAGTCCGCAGCAGCCACTGACCTGGCCGTCGGTGATTGCGTGACCGCTTTCGGGCCGGCCGCAACGAACGGCGCGGTGACCGCGACCACGGTCCGTATCACCTCGACTGGTGGCGCATCGTGCACCGGCGGCTTCGGCGGCGGCGGCTTCTTCCGCGGCGGCGTCGGTGGAGGCGCACCCGGCGGCGGCAGTGCCTAGTTCTGCCCACTCGGGTTGGGGCCGTTCGGGGCACCGGCACGCCGTCATCGTCGGCGCGATCGTGCTGATCGTCGTGCTGGGCGGCGGAGCTGCCGCCTGGGCGGCTGCCAGCAGCGGGAACTCGGGATACCGGATGGCGTCCGTCGTCCGTGCCGACATCGGGCAGAGCATGACCGTCGTCGGCTCGGTCGAGCCGGTCAACGACGCCTCAGCCTCCTTCCAGGTTGGGGGAAAAGTCGCCACGGTTACGACGACCGTGGGCGAGCAGGTGACCGCGGGACAGCCACTTGGGACCCTTGACACGACGTCTCTGGGCGAGTCGGTCTCTTCGGCGCAGTCGACCCTCAATGCCGCCGAAGCGAAGCTCGTGCAGGACGAGACCAGCCAGTCCTCGCCCACGTCCAGCGCGCCCGCAGCATCGTCGACGCCGACCACCACGACGACGACGCCCTCCACGCACGGAGGCCCGTCCAGCGGGACTCAGAGCACCATCACCCAGGACCAGAGCGCCTTGACCCAGGATGAGGCCAAGACCGCCGCGGACCAACAGCAGGAGGCGGCCGACCTGGCGCGAGCTCAGCAGGCATGCGGCACAGCGACGACGACGACCACGACGACGTCGTCGACGACGACCACGACCAACCCCGCCAACTGCGAGGCCGCACTGGCTCAGGTCTCGACGGACCAGCAAAAGGTGTCTGGCGACCAGGTGGCCGTTGCCAAGGACGAGGCCGCCCTGTCGCAGGCTCTCAGCCAGGGGTCGGCCGGGACGTCGGGCTCCCCCACCGCCACGCCAAAGGCGCTCTCGACGACACCGAGTGGCTCCACTGGGAGCTCCGGCAGTGGAACCGGCGCGGGCGCCGGCGGCAGCACCGGCGGCAGCGCAGGCGGTGCCTCCTCAGCGTCGACGAACACACCGCAACAGATTGCAGCCGACCAGGCCGCCATCGACACCGCGCAGGCAAACCTGACCGTTGCCGAGCAGGCTTTGGCGGAGTCGACCCTCACGAGCCCCATCAGCGGGACCATCGTCTCGGTGGGGATCAATGTGGGCGACACCGTCAGCGCGAATTCGAGCACCGCGGTGATCGTGATCATCGGCACCCAGTCCTTCGAGGTGGCCGCCTCGCTTTCGAGCTCTCAGGTGCCATCGGTAAAGGTCGGCGACTCGGCGGCCGTGCAGGTGGACGGCCTGAACGGCGCGATAGAAGGCACCGTGTCCCAGGTCGGCCCAGTCCAGTCGGGTCAATCGGGATACACCTTCCCGGTGGTGGTCGCGTTGCCGTCCTCAGCCACCGGGTTGTTCACGGGTTCCACCGCGAACATCATCATCGCCACGGGCACGGTGAGGAACGTGGTAGCGGTACCCACCTCCGCCGTACAGACTCGGGGGTCGCGTTCCTTCGTGGAGGTCGTCTCCGACGGCACGCCGACCACCAAGCTGTTCAAGGTCGGCATGGTCGGCGACACCTACACCCAAGTCCTCTCTGGCCTCACGCTCGGCCAGAGCGTTGTGCTGGCTGACTACTCCCTGCCCGTCCCTTCGTCAAACACCAACACCTTCGGTGGCTTCAGCGGCGGCGGCTTCGGGGGTGGCTTCGGCGCCGGGGGCGCATTCCGCATTCAGCGCATCACGGGCGCCGGGGGTGCAACCGGGGCCTTCGGCGGCTGAGCTCGGGTCGGCGTCATCGAGGCGCCGCCGCCGCTGCCGGCTTCCGGTGCCCGCTGGTACGGTGGCCTGACGGGGACCCGCTCGGGCCGTACCCGCGGCCCGGGGCATCAAGGGAGGTGCGGAACGGCCATGGAAACCGGCCTGAGCGACCCTTCCCAGCTGATCGACCTCGAGCGCTATCCACTCCTCGATCCCGACTCGGAGCCCTACCGGGCCGTGGTGGCGCAGGCGCGGCGCGAGATGCACGAGAGGGGTGCCGCCGAGATCGAGGGCTTCCTCTCCCCCGCCGGCGTCGCCGCGCTCGTGCGCGACGCCGACGCCCTCGCCCCGCGCGCCCACCCGTCGGGCGGCCAGGGCACCGCCTACCTGGAGTTCCCGGACTTCTCCCTGCCCCCCGAGCACCCGAGGTTGCACTTCGCCGACTACGCGGTGCGCGCCGTGGCCTACGACGTCACGCCGCTCCACTCGCCGCTGCGCCTCCTCTACGAGTGGGACCCGCTGAAGGACCTGATTGAGCACGTGCTCGAGCGGGGGCCGATCTTCCGCTACGCCGACCCCTTCGGCGCACTCAACCTGGCGGTGATGGGCGAAGGTGACCGGCTGCAATGGCACTTCGACCAGACCGACTTCGTCGTGTCGCTGGCCATCCAGTCGGCCGACGTGGGCGGGGACTTCGAGGTGGTGCCGCGCATCCGCCGCGCCGACGACGAGTGCTACGACGACGTCGCGGCCGTCCTCGCCGGCGACCGCGCCCGCGTCGAGGTGCTGCCCATGACGCCGGGAACCCTCCTCGTCTTCGAGGGCCGCCACTCGCTGCACCGGGTCAGCCCGATCGCAGGGCGCCGCTGGCGCCACGTCGGCCTGCTGGCCTACGACACCGAGCCGGGCACCCTGGGCAGCGACCTGTTGCGGGCGGACCGCTACGGGCGGACCGAGCCGTTCGCGACGCCGCCGGCGCGCTGGCCCGTCCCCACGTGAGCACCGAATTCGGCGAGTCCTTCGTCGGCGAGGGCGTCGACGCGGCGCACGTGAACACCGTGCTGGGCGCCGTCGGCGGCCCCGTGGAGACGGCGTGGGTCACGGCGCTGGCCACCCCCCGGCAGGGTCACGCCGCCTTCGTGGCCACCGTGGCGCCGGGCACGGCGGTTCGGCCCTTCACGCTGTTCGTGAACAAGGCGGCGATCGAGGGTGAGCGCCACGCCACGCTGACGTGGGGGGCGGCCCATGCGGGTGTGGCGGCCGGCGTGCTGGACGCGGTCGCCGAGGGCACCATCGCCCCGGGTGAGGCGCCGGCGCTGCTCCTCGTCGCGGCGGTCTGGGTGAACCCCGAAGCCACCGACGCGCAACGTGTCTTCGAGAACAACCGGGCGGCGACGCTCGAAGCGCTCCGTTCCGGTCGGAGGGGCGACCCGTCCGTCGCGGACGTGTTGGCTGCCCGCGACGGGGTGCACAACGCGTACTTCCGGCCCTGAGCACTACGGTGGGACGGTGCCGCCGATCCGCCTCGATCAGATCAACCTCGTCGTCCGCGACGTGGCCGCCAGCCGGGCCTTCTACATGCGCCTCGGGCTGGACTTCGGGGACCGGCACGACCCGGTCTGGGACGACCATCACGTCTCGGCCCTGCCCGGCGGGGGCGCGCCGATCGACGTCGATCTCGACAGCGTCTCCTTCGTCCCCAAGTGGAACGCCGGCTGGCCCGGTGGCCCCGGTGCGGTGCTCGGGTTCAAGGTGGACAGCCGTCAGGCCGTCGACGACCTCGTCGCGGCGCTCGCCGGCGACGGGGTGCCGGTGCAGCAGGAGCCCTTCGACGCCTTCTGGGGAGCCCGCTACGCCGTCGTCGGCGACCCGGACGGGAACGGCGTCGGCATCATGAGCCCCGTCGACGAAGCCATGCGCAGCGAGGCACCGAACCCGCAGTGAGCCCCCCGCCCGACGAGGCGATCGACGTGGTGATCGAGATCCCCACCGGCAGCCGCAACAAGTACGAGTACGACCACGAGCAGCACGTGATCCGGCTGGACCGCCGCCTCTTCACCGCCACCACCTACCCGGCGGACTACGGCTTCGTGCCCGACACCTTGGCCGGAGACGGCGACCCCCTCGACGCGCTGGTGCTGGTGGCCGACCCCACCTTCCCGGGCTGCGTGGTCCGGGTACGGATCCTGGGCATGTTCTCCATGCACGACGAGAAGGGCGTCGACGCCAAGCTCGTCTGCGTGCTGGAGCACGACCCCCAGTGGGACGGCGCCCACGACATCGCCGACGTGCCCGTGCACCTCCGCAACGAGATCGCGCACTTCTTCAGCATCTACAAGGACCTCGAGCCGCAGAAGTCGACCGAGGTCGAGGGGTTCGGCGACCGCGCCCGCGCCCTGCTGGAGCTGGAGTCGTGCCGGGAGGCCTACCGCGCGCACGCGGGGGATCACTGAGGGAGGGAGCACCCATGCCGTTTGCACGCGAGGAGGTCAAGTCGACCGTGGACCGCTACCACGAGCTGCGTCGGCGGATCGACGAGGGGCTCGAACCGGACGCCTTCGGCGCCCTGGCCGACTTCTACACCGAGGACGCCGTCTACATCGACGGGGCGTGGGGCCGCCTGGAAGGGCGCGACAACATCGCGCGCTGGCTGGTCGACTCCATGCTGGGCATGGAGGACTGGAAGTTCCCCATTGAGTTCACCGCGATCGAGGGCGACGACGTCGTCGTCAAGTGGACCCAGATCATGCCGCGCCTCAGGCCCGACGGGACGCCCTACCGGCAGTCCGGCTACTCGCGCCTCATCTACGCGGGCGACGGTAAGTTCTCCTACGAGGAGGACACCTACAACATGGCGCACGTGCTCGAGGACATCGAGGCCAGCGGGTGGCAGCCCAAGGGTGGCTCCATGAACGTCCCGCCGGCCCATCCGGACCGCAACTTCGACATCCCGCCCGGGGCGCGCGTCGGCTAGGGCGTCCCCCCGGTGGTGCCCGAGTTGCCGAAGCCGGGGAACCCGCCCCCGCCGAAGGGGTTCGTGCTGTTGCCCCCGGTCGACTGCTGCGGCTGGGCCTGCTGCTGGCTCCCCAGCGTGGCGCTGGTCGTCCGCTTGCTGTCACCCACGTAGTAGGTGATGGTCACGGTCTGGCCCGGCTTCGACTTCTGGATCAACCGTTGGAGGTCCTCCGCCGAGGCGATCGGCGTGCCGGCGATGTCCACGATGACGTCGCCCTGCACGAGGCCGGCCTTGGCGGCCGGCGACCCGGCGACCACGGTGAGGATCACGGCGCCCGACGTCGGGGTGAAGCCGTACTGCTGGCGGAGCGCGGGGGTCAGGGTGGTGATGTCGACCCCGAGGTAACCGCCCCCGGCGCCGGACTGGCCGCCCTTCTGCAGCGTCGGGAGGAGGGACTCGACCTGGGCGATCGGGATGGCGAAGCCGATGTTCTGTGACGACGTGCCGTCGCTCGACGTCCCGGCCACCGCGGTGTTCATGGCGATGACCTGGCCCGCGGTGTCGATCAGCGGCCCGCCGGAGTTCCCCGCGTTGATGGCGGCGTCCGTCTGGATCAGGTTCTGCAGTGTCTCGGTCTGGGTGCCCACGCCGCCCGCGGTGACCGAGCGCCCGAGGGCCGAGACGATGCCCTGGGTGACGGTGGGCGTGCCGGCCGACAGGCCGAGGGCGTTGCCGATGGCCACCACCGCGTCGCCCACCACCGCCTTGGAGGAGTCGCCGAAGGTGACCGTGGGCAGGTTCGACGCGTCGTTGATCTTGAGCAGCGCGACGTCCTTGGACTGGTCGTAGCCGATGAGCGTCGCCGGCAGCGCCTTGGTCTGCCCGTACTCGGTGACGGTGATGGAGCCGGTGTTGCCGCCCTGGGCGTACAGCTCGATCACGTGGTTGTTGGTGATCACCTCGCCGTCGGACGTGAAGATCATGCCGGTGCCCTCGTCCTCGTTGCTGCCCGACTTCACGTCGATCGACACCACGGCGGGGATCACCTTGTTCACCAGCTGCGGGATCGTGACGCTGCCGCTGAGCACGGCGGCGCCCGGTGCTGCGTTGCTCTCGTGGATGGTCACGCTGGAATTGGGGTTGTTGCCGTTGTTGTCGGCGATGGCCGTCACGCCGGCGCCGATGGCCCCGCCGACGAGCGCGGCGACGGCCGCCACCGGCAGCCAGGCCCGCCACCTGCCGGGCGCTCCCCCGCCGGCCCTCGGCGCCGTGCCGTCCGGCCCGCCCTGGCCCGTCGCGGGCGGGTACGAGAAGGGGATCGTGCCGGCCGCCACCGGGGGCAGCGGTGCGGTGTCGGGTGCCCCGGGGGCTGCCCATTGCGGGGGCGGGTACGAGGAGGGTGGCGATGGCGGTGGCGGGTACGAGGAGGGGGCGGGCTCGGCTCCCGGGACGGCAGCGTCGGGCGCGGGCGGGCTCTGAGGCCCACCGAAGGGTGGCGTGGGCGCGGCCCACCCGGTGGAGGGCTGCTCAGAGCCGGTCGCGGGCTCCGGACCCGGCTGCTCGCTGTCCTCACTCATGTGGATCCTCCTGAAGGGACTGGGGCCGGACGCACCGCCGCATGGTCGGTGGTCGGCCGTCCCGGTGGTTCCCGCACTCCTGCGGACGTCCGCCCCATGTTACGGGATGCCGATCCGGGCCCGTCATCGGGGCACGGTGCCGGGCGAGGTAGCGTGTCCGCCGCATGTCACGCCGGATCGAGATCGAGCTGACGAGCCAGACGGGCGACGGGTCGTGGACCTGGCGCGCCGCGGGCGCGCGCCAGCCCAAGGGCACGGTCGACGCCGCCCTGGTCCCGGCCGGAGAGAAGGTCGGCGCGCTGCTGCGGGCCGACGTCGACGTCGGCCTCGAGGGCATAGAGATCCTGGCCCTCACCGCGGTGAAGCCCGCCCGTTCGCCGGAGAAGACCGAGGGGCGCATCGAGGTGAAGGGCACGCCGAAGCGCGCGCCCGACGTGTCGGTGATCCTCGCCCCCGGCTCGGGCAGGCGCCGGCGAGACGAGGACGGCGAGCGCGGGGAGCGGCGCGGTGGCCGGCGGGGCCCGGCACCCGACGGCGACGGCGGCCGGCGCGGGGAACGCGGCGAGCACGCAGAGCGCGCTGAGCGCGGCGAGCGGAGTGAGCGTCCACGGGGTGGCGGCGGACCGCGCCGGCCCGCTGGGCGCCGCCCTGGAGAAGGCGACGGCCGCCCCGCCCGGGGCGAGCGCCCCGTCGCGCCGACGTCGACCGTCCATCGGAACGCGATGCTGGCGACGCTGCGGCCCGAGCAGATCCCCGTGGCCGAGCAGCTGCTGCGCGGTGGCCTGCAGGCCGTGCGCCAGGCCATCGACGCCCAGAACACCGCGGCCAAGGCGGCGGGCAAGCCACCGGTCGCCGCCGACGGCCTTCTGGCCATGGCCGACGAGCTCCTGCCCGTCGTCCGGCTGGCCGACTGGAAGGATCGTGCCTCGGTGGCGCAGACCGCCGGCAAGGACTACCGGCTGCGCGAGCTCCGCGCCGTCGTTGCGGCGTCCCGCACCGTCAACCTCGACGAGGAGGGGCGCGCGATGGCCAAGGCGCTCCAGGAGTCGCTCGACCAGCGCACCACCGCACTGCGCGAGGAATGGCTGGCCCGCATCACCAACGCACTCAACGACGGCCGCGTCCAACAGGCCGTCGAGGCCTCCATCCGGCCTCCCGAGCCGGGCACCCGCTGCCCGGCGGAGCTCGCCGTCCGGCTCGCCGCCGCCGCGGGGGAGGCCATGACGGCGGAGCTGGCGCCGGAGGAGTGGATGCGCCTGCTCGACGCCGTGGTGGCGTCACCGGTGCGCCGCACGGTCAAGCCGACAGGCATCCCCGACGACGAGGTGGCCAAGCAGGCGGCCCGCAATGCGGCAGGCTCCGTGCCGGCCCTGGCCAAGCTGCTCGGGCTGCGTATCCCGCCCCCGCCGCCCCGGCGGGTCAACTCGGAGCGCCGCTTCAGCCCAACCGGCGGCTGAGGGTCAGCAGTCGGGCGGTGAACCCGGCCGCCTCGAGGCGCTGCTTGGTCAGGCGGTCCCCCGGGAGTGCCAGCGCGTCGAGGTCGGTGCAGCCCCAGGCCGCGCTCCACTCCACGGCCGCCTCCATGAGCGCCGTGCCCACGCCGACGCCGCGGGCCGCCGTCTCGACGTAGCAGCACTCGATCATGCCGCTGCGGCGGCCACCGGCCGGCGGCGCCACCGTCACGGCGAGGAGCCCGACGACGGCACCCTCGTACTCCCCTACCAACAGGTGGGCCGCTCCCCCGGGCCGGGTCCAGCGCTCCAGCAGGGTCACGGGAGTGGACTCCCCCACCAGGGCGCCGCCGCCGCGCATGGACGCCGCGCTCACCAGCAACTGGGCGAGGAGGCGGGTGCAGGCTTGTCGGTCGGCGGGGACGGCCGGGCGGGCGAGCTCCATGACGGCTAGGGCGCCGGCGGCGGCGGCCGCTCGCCCAGGAGCTGGTCGGCCCGGTTCAGGATGGTGCGCCGGTTGCGTGTGGACGCCTCATAGCGCTGCACGGCGCGCAGCTCGTCGGGGCCGAGGCTCTCGAGCCGGCGCACGACCTGGGACGCGCTGAGCGTGTCGTAGTCCGCCAGCGCCCCGCCGACGATGGCCTCGGCGGCCGCGTCGGGTTGTGGGCGAGCCGGCGAGGGGACGGCGGGCAGGTCCGCGCCGTCGCCGGCGGGGGTCGTCGTCTCGGGGCCGTTGCGGAGCAGGTCGTCGAGCCGGCCCGACACCCCCCGCTGGCCCTTGTGCACGACGAAGCGACCGACGACGCGTGCATTGCCCAACTCGAGCTCCACGCGGCGCCGCCCCTTGGCGATCAGGTCGGGCAGGTCCTCCACGACGGTGACGGCGACACCGACGGGAGCGAAGAGGCACAGGTCCAGGGTTCGGCGCAACGGGCTCTTGGGGGCCTGCTCGCCGTCGTGGGCCTGTTCCTCAGACACAGTCCCGGCAGAGCATGTTCTTCTTGTCGGCCAGCTGGCTCGGGTGTTTGACCAGGAAGCACGAGCGGCACACGAACTCGTCGGGCTGCTTGGGCAGGACCCGCTCGTTGCCCTCGGCCTTGTCCTCCTGGTCGGTCGCCTCCTCGTCCTCGGGCTCGTCCTCGACGACGAGCCGCTCCTTGAGGATCACGTCGAGGCTCGCCTCGACGTCCTCGTCGTCGGGCTCCTCCTCCTCTTCCTCGTCGTCGCCCTCGCCGGAGCGCTCGACGACCGCGGCCGGCGACGGCGTCAGGATCTCGTCGACGTCCGCCTCCTCCTCGTCCTCGTCGAGGACGTCCACGTCGACGTCGTCCGCCTCGTCCTCGAGGACGTCCACCTCGATGTCCTCGAGCGCGTCCACGTCGATGTCGACGTCGAGATCCTCCTCCGCGATCGTCGCTTCCTCGTCGACGTCGGGGGTCTCAACCTCCAGATCTTCGGCCTTGGCCTTCTTCTTGGTCGCCATTGTGCCGCGGGAGCATAGACGGTTCGGGAGACCGTTCAATCGCTGTGAACGGGGACCCGAACAGGCTGCGGGGTGTGGGTCACGGAGGTTCTCGGCGGGCGGGCCCTGGGGTCTTTGGCGCCATATCTCCGAACCCGGGTACCCGGGCCGGCGACACGTTCTCTACTCGACCCCCAGGGCCTGCCACCGCCTCTCACAGCACATCCCCCCCTTACTGCGTCAGCGCTTTCCTCATCTGGCAGCATCCTTAGGGGCGTCGGGGACTGCGCCGTACATTAGGCAATTCCGGGGTGGGCTCGTCAAGATGATCGAAGCGTCGCCACCAGGGAGAACGAGGGTAGTTCCTGGTCAATGCGTTGCAGATTTTTCCGACCGCCGCCGCTCCGCCCGGCGCTCGGATTCGAGCCGTTCGAGGTCGGTCGACCCGTGGTCGACGAAGGCCATCGCCTCGGCGAGCGCGCGGTGGCCGGCGTCCTCGGCGACGGCCCGGTGCATCTGCTGCGCCACCCGGCGGTAGGCCGGGTGGCCCTGTGGGCCCGAGCGCAGTTCGATGAGGTGCATCGCCTCGCGGGCGTTGAGCTGCATGACGTAGCGGATGCGATGCGCGAGCGCGACCGCGTAACTCGCCTGCTCCGGGAAGTCGGGCCGCAGGGTGCGGTACAGGTCCTCGGCCCGGCCGATGGCCTCGTCGTAGCGCTCCCCCAGTCCGGCGTCCGCCACGAGGTCGGGCATGTCGTAGCCGAGCGAGATGCCGAGGCGCTGCCACTCGATGGTGAGCATGCGATGGCGCTGCAGATCGCGGAACGCGCCGTAGTCGGTGACGAGCTCGAAGCGGTAGTCGGTCCGCTCGAAGGCGCGTCCGGGTCGGTGACGACGGTTGCGGCGTTCGCCCACGTAGGCGCGCAGCAACGCGACGCGGTCGTCGTGCCCGAGGACCCGCACGCGGCGCGCCGCCTCGCGCTCCGAGCACCCCAGGTGCGAGAAACACGCTGCGACCAGCACCTTCTCTTCGCCGTCGGGGTCGAAATCCAGCAGCACGACCTCGGCGTTCATGGCATCGCCGCCCGCGTCCGGTCCGGGCGGTGCCAGGTCCGGCCACAGACGCGTCACGAGGCGCGCCGTCTGCTCACGGGTGGACGCCATGTAGTCCGACCACTCGCCGCCGCGCCCGGGGACGTCGACCCGTTGCAAGAAGGAAGGGATCACCTTGCGCAACTCGGCCAGCATCATGTCCGCGTAGTGGCGAGCCTCGGGCAGCGGAAGCGCGCGCATGCGCAGCAGCAACTGCTCGTAGGACTGGCCCGTCCCGTAGAGACCGATGTTCGAGAGCGACGCGGCGGGGAGCATGCCTCGCAGTGCATCGAGCGACTTGGCGCGCGTCGCCTGGCGGTACACGAAGTCGCTGTCGCCCGCCTGCTGGGGGAACCGCTCGGCCACCCAGGCCTGCATGCGCGGGAGGAGCGCGCCGTAGGTGTCGAAGACACGGTCCATCTCGCCGACGAAGCGGGCGCCGTGGGGTGAGTCGAGCAGCTCGGGAGGGCGGAAGTAGCGGTACTGCCCGTTGTCGAGCCGCTGGTTGTACGCGATGTAGCGCGTGGACTGCTCGAGGTAGGACATGAGGCGCCCCCACTCGAGGATCTTCGACAGCACGTTCGACGACTGCTCGCAGGCGAGGTGGACACCGCCGAGCTGGGCCACCGAGTCGTCGCCGTACTCGACGAAGACCTTCTCGTAGAGCTGCTCCGCGCGGGCGAGGCCGACGGTCGCGTCGACCGTCGCGTCGCCCGAGACGTCGAGGTCCCCCACGAACTCCTCGAGGAAGAGCCGGCGCAGGCTCTTGGGCGAGCGGGAGTACCGGGCGAAGAGCGCACCCTTGACGACTTCAGGCAGGTTGACCAGGGCGAACACGGGCTGGTCGAGGTTCGTCACGTAGCGGCGGAGGATCGCCTCCTCGTCCGAGGTGAAGTGCTCTTCTGAGTAGGGGAACATTGCCCGGCTAACGATAGAACGAGGGTGACGCGACGGTGGCGGATGGGTCACGCCCCCGGCAGGCCGCCCGCGACGACGCCCCTGAGCAGCAGGTCGACGGCCTCCCGGGCCGCGCCGGCCACGCCCGTGTCGGCCGCGGTGTGCGAGACCTGCTGGGCGAGGTCGGCCACCGACTTCATGGTGCGCACGAAGTCGCCGGGCGCCAGGTCGCCGGCGTCGCGTTCGGCGACGTCGAGGGCGGTCGAGAAGGACGCTCCCCGCACCCAGGACGCCACCGCGGTGGCCAGCCCGGGTGCCGGCTGGCGGGTCCGGGGGACGAGGTGCGCCTCCTCGACGCCGCGGATCCTCTCCGCCATCACGTTGACCGCCGCACAGCGCCAGGCCAGCTCGGAGCTGCGCTTGTCGCCCAGCCGGTCCTGGAGACGGCCGCGCCGCTTCTCCCTCCGCTGGGCCTGATGGCCGGGCAGGCGGCGGGCCCGGCGCGGCTCGAACACCACGGCCGACAGCACGCCGGCCAGCACGGCGGGCTCGGCCCCCGCCAGGGCGTCGCTGCCGAGGGCCTCCGCGATCAGGAGGTCCGCCTCGTGGTAGATGCGGGACAGCTGACGGCCCGAGGGTGTCAGCGCCCAACCGGTGAGGTAGCCCATCTCCCCGAGCACGGCGAGTCGGTGGCCCAGTTGCCGCGTCAGGAGGTCCGGCTGCCGGGCCTGCCACTGGGCGAAGGACCGGTGCAGCACCTCGCCGGCGGTGGCCCGGTCGAACCGGGAGACGAGGTTCACCGCCAGGTTGTAGGTCGGCCGGAACGCGGAGCGCAGGTCCGGCGGCGGGGCCGATGCCACCCGGGCGGCCTCGGCAAAGGTGATCTCGGTCGACCACTCGACGACGGCATGGCCCTCCTCGTCGAGCCCCCGCCGGCCCGCCCGCCCCGTCAGTTGGAGGTACTCCCCCGAGGTGAGGGTGGCGCGCCCGGCCCCCCCGTACTTCGTGAAGCGCTCGATCACCACGGAGCGGGCCGGCATGTTGATGCCGAGCGACAGCGTCTCGGTGGCGAAGACCACCTTCAGCAGCCCCGCCGCGAAGCACTCCTCGACGGTCTCGCGGAAGACGGGCACCAGGCCGGCGTGGTGCGCCGCCAGGCCCCGCTCGAGGCCCTCGAGCCACTCGTCGTACCCCAGGACGCGCAGATCGTCGTCCTCGAGGGACTCGACCCGTCGCTCGGCGACCTGCCGAATGGCGGAGCGCTCGGAGGCATCGGTCAGCCGGACGCCGTCGCGCATGACCTGGCGCACGGCGTCGTCGCACGCGGCACGGCTGAAGATGAAGACGATGGCCGGCAGCATGTCGCGCCGCCCCAGCTCGTCCACCATCTCGGTCCGCAACGGCGCCCGGCACGGGAGGCGCGGGCCCCTGCCGCGCGGCTGCCAGTGCACCGAGCGACCCTGCAGCGCCCGACGCACCGCTTGGTCGATCCGCAGGCCCTCGGTGCCCGGCCGGCCGTTGTCCTCGAGCAGCGGGAGGAGCAGGGTCTGGTCGTCCTCCCGCCGGTGGACCGCGAAGTGGTGGCGCAACACGATGGGGCGCCTGCGCTCGACGATCACCGTCGTGTCGCCCCGCACCGAGCGCAGCCAGCCGCCGAGCTCGTCCGCGTTGTTGACGGTGGCGGACAGGCACACGAAGCGGATCTCGGGCGGCGAGAGGACGAGCACCTCCTCCCAGACGCCGCCGCGGTAGCGGTCCTGAATGAAGTGGACCTCGTCGAGGACGACGGTGTGCAGCCCCTCGAGGAGGTCGGAGCCCGCCAGCAACATGTTCCGCAGCACCTCGGTCGTCATCACCACGACGGGAGCCCGCGGGCGCAGCGTGGTGTCGCCGGTCAGGAGGCCGATGTGCTCCTCGCCGTAGGCGGCCACCAATTCCCCGTACTTCTGGTTCGACAGCGCCTTGAGGGGCGTCGTGTAGAAGGCCTTGCCCCGCGGCACAGGGCACGATGGACGGCGTAGGCCGCGACCAGGGTCTTGCCCGAGCCGGTCGGGGCGGAGACGAGCACGGAGTGGCCCGCATCGAGGGCGCGGAAGGACTCGTGCTGGAACTCGTCGAGGTCGAAGGGGAGATCGGCCTCGAACGAGGCCATCCCGGCCGTCTCCTGGACGGGCCATGAGAACGGCGTCAACGGCCGAGCAGCTTCCCGATGCCGATGGAGATGAAGTAGAAGGCCACGAGGGGGATGGCGAGCGCGAACATGGAGAACGGGTCGGAGCTGGGCGTGAACACCGCGGCGACCACGACGATGATGATCACGGCCCACCGCCACGCCCGCAGCAGCCGCGCCGGGGTGACGACGCGGGCCAGCTCCAGGGACACCAGGACGACGGGGAACTCGAAGGTCAGTCCGAAGATGGTCATCATCAGCAGGATCAGGCCGAGGTACGGGATCGGGTCGTAGATCGCCTGGAGGTTGGGCCCGCCGACGGACTTCAGCCAGCCGAGGGCGTGCGGCAGGGTGACGTAGGCGGTCGCGGCGCCGAGCAGGAAGAGCACGAAGGCGCTGAGGACGAATGGGATGGCGTAGCGGCGCTCGGAGGCCTTGAGCCCGGGGGTCACGAAGCGCCACACCTGGAAGAGGATGACCGGGGACGCCAGGACGAGGCCCCCGAAGAGGGCGATCTTGACGCGCAGCGCGAGACCGTCGAGCGGCGACGTCACGAACAGGTTGCACGTCCCGTTGGCGGCGATGATCAGGGAGCTCCCCGCGCTGGTGTGGTGCCGGGTCGAGGCGTCCACGGTGCACAGCGGGCGGAGGAGGAAGTGCAGGATCGGCTCGTAGGCGAACACCGCCACCGTGGCCGCGATGGCGAAGGCGATCGCACAGATGATCACCCGGCGCCGGAGCTCGCCCAGGTGCTCCCCCAGCGTCATGTTGTCCGGGGACGGCCGGTTCTTGCGTTTCGCCGTGAAGGGGAGGGTCGCCATGCGCGCGCCGTTCAGTTGAGCGTGGGGTCACCGGGGACGATGACCTCGCCCGGCCCCGACGAAGGTGACGGCGCCGGCCGCGCGGCGTCCTCCCGGATCGGCGTCGGGGCGGCAGGTGCGGCCGGGGTCTCGGCCGGGGCGGCCCCCGCCACGGCCCCCCCGGCTGCGGCGTCCGGCGGCGTGGGGGGCTGGAAGGAGCCGTCCGGCGGTTCCTCCGCGTCCTCCTCGTCGGAGGACAACGTCGAGAGGTGCGTCAGCAGCGCCGAGGGCGAGCGGGCCAGCCGGGCGATCTCCGAGGTCGGCGGCAGGTCGGGCATGGAGCTGCGGACCTCGGTCTCCATGCGGTGGCGGAACTCGTTGAAGGAGCGCCAGGCGCCGCCGACCTGGCGGGCCACCTGGGGGAGGCGGTCAGGCCCCAGGAGGATGATGGCGACCACGGCGATCACCAGGAGCTTGCCAGGGTCCAGGTTGAGCATGTGCCCTCACTCTACGGTGCCGCTAGAGCGACTGGATGAGCCGCTCGACCCGCTCATCGTGGGACTTGAAGGGGTCCTTCAGCAGCACGGTGCGTTGGGCCTGGTCGTTCAGCTTCAGGTGGACCCAGTCGACCGTGAAGTCACGGCGGCGCTCCTTGGCCCGCTTGACGAACGCGCCGCGGAGCCTGGCCCGGGTCGTCTCCGGCGGTTTCGTCATGGCCTCGGTGATGGCGTCGTCGGTGCAGGTCCGCTCCATCTCGTCGCGCTGCTGCAGCTTGTAGAACAGCCCGCGGCTGCGGTCGACGTCGTGGTACATGAGGTCGATCATCGCGACCTTCGGGTGCGAGAGGGAGACGTCGTGACGCGCCCGCATGTGCTCGACCAGCCGGTGCTTGGCCACCCAGTCGCACTCGCGCCACAGTGAGGTCGGGTCGGCCTCCAGCCCCTTCAGGCAGTGCTCCCACATGTCGAGGGCCCTGTCCTCCTCGGGGGAGAGGCCGCGGCGGTCCCGGAATTTCAGCGCGCGTTCGAGGTACTCGACCTGAATGTCGAGGGCCCGCATCTCGCGGCCGTTGGCCAGGCGGACCCGGCGCTGGCAGGTGATGTCGTGGCTGATCTCCCGGATGGCGCGGATCGGGTTCTCGAGGGTGAGGTCGCGCAGGACGGTCGAGGAGTCCTCCAGCATGGCCAGGAGGATGGAGGTCGTGCCGATCTTCAGGAAGGTGGCGTACTCGCTCATGTTGGAGTCGCCCACGATCACGTGGAGGCGGCGGAAGCGCTCCGCGTCCGCGTGCGGCTCGTCCCGGGTGTTGATGATCGGACGGCTGCGGGTGGTGGCCGACGAGACCCCCTCCCAGATGTGCTCCGCGCGCTGGCTCAGGCAGAAGACCGCGCCCCGGGCCGTCTGCAGGACCTTGCCCGCACCGGCGTAGATCTGCCGGGAGACCAGGAACGGGATCAGCACCTCCGTGTAACGGTTGAACTCGTCGTTGCGCTCGGTCAGGTAGTTCTCGTGGCAGCCATAGGAGTTGCCCACGGAGTCGGTGTTGTTCTTGAACAAGTAGACCTCGCCGCGGATCCCCTCCTCGCGCAGGCGCGCCTGCGCCCCGGTCACGAGCTGGGCCAGGATCCACTCCCCCGCCTTGTCGTGGACCACGACGTCGCTGATCCGGTCGCACTCGGGGGTGGCGTACTCGGGATGGCTCCCGACGTCGAGGTAGAGGCGGGCCCCGTTCTCCAAGAAGACGTTGGACGAGCGGCCCCACGACACGACCCGGCGGAAGAGGTAGCGCGCCACCTCGTCGGGGCTGAGGCGGCGCTGGCCGCGCAGGGTGAAGGTCACCCCGTACTCGTTCTCGACCCCGAAGATGCGCCGCTCCACCAGGCCAACCGTACAGCGGCCTATGCCAGCAGTTGCGCCAGCTCCTCTTCCTCGACCCGCCGGAAGGTCCGCCGGCCGTTTCCCCGGCTCAGCGTGGCGACCTCCAGGTCGCCCGCGGCCAGGGTCCGGTCCGGGCCGGCCAGGGCCTCGGTGGCCGCCTTGATCGCCGTGGCCATGTCCCAGTCCGCTCGCCACGCCGCGGCGACCCGCTCCGTGATGGTCTCGGCGTCCCCGCCGAGCACGGCGAAGCGGTCCTCGTCCGTGATCGTGCCCTCGTACGCGATGTGGTACAGCTGGTTCTCGCCGTCGCCCAGCTCGGCCACGAGGATCTCCACCTCGAGCGGCTTCATCTCGTGGGTGAACACGTTGCCGAGGTACTGGGCGTAGAGATTCGCGAGCGAGCGCGCGTCGACGTCCTCACGGCTGAACGCATAGCCCTTGGTGTCGGCATGGCGCACGCCGGCGACACGGAGCTGGTCGTACTCGTTGTACTTGCCCACACCGCCGAACGCGATCCTGTCGTAGATCTCGCTGATCTTGTGCAGCGACCGCGACGGGTTCTCGGCGACGATCGCGATGCCGACGTCGTACGTCGTGGCCACCAGCGACCGGCCCCGTGCGATGCCCTTCTGGGCGTACTCGGCGCGGTCCTTCATGACCTGCTCGGGTGCCACGTAGTAGGGCATGCTCATGGGGCACGCTCCGCCTGCTTGCGGGCGATCAGCTCGCCGAAGCGCTCCGCGACCTCGCTCTCGGGCACCTCGCGGTAGCCCTCGGCGTCGACCACGGCGATGAGCGGGTAGATCCCGCGCACCAGGTCGGGGCCCCCGGTGGCCGAGTCCTCGTCGGCGGCCTCGTAGAGGGACTGGATCGCCAGGTCGACCGCCTGGTCCCGGCTCAGTCCCTCCCGCCAGCCCAGCTTGATGGTGTTGCGCGCGTCACGCCCCCCGGACCCGGTGGCCTGGAAGTCGGTGTCCTCGTAGTGGCCGCCCGTGACGTCGTAGTTGAAGATGCGACCGGTGCCGCGCGCCGTGTCGAAGCCGGCGAAGAGCGGGACCACGGCCAGGCCCTGCATGGCGAGGGGCAGGTGCTGGCGGACCATCTGGGCCAGCTGGTTGGCCTTGCCCTCCAACGACAGGACGGAGCCCTCGACCTTCTCGTAGTGCTCGAGCTGGACCTGGAAGAGGCGGACCATCTCGACCGCCATGCCCGCCGTCCCGGCGATGGCCACCGCCGAGTGGCGGTCGGCCGGGAAGACCTTCTCCATGGCGTGATGGGCGATGATGTTGCCCGCCGTGGCGCGGCGGTCGCCCGCCATCACGATCCCCTCGGCGTAGCGCAGCGCAACGACCGTGGTGCCGTGGGGCACCTGGACCACGGCGTCGGCGTGGACCCGCGTGGGTGCGTCGGGCCGGCCGTTGGCCAGGCGCAGCAGGCCGACGAAGTCGGGACCCGGATCGCTCTCCGGGGGGAAGAGAGGGAGCGCCACGAGGTGCTACTGCCCACCCTTTTGGACGTAGTTGCGCACGAACTCCTCGGCGTTGTCCTCGAGCACCTCGTCGATCTCGTCGAGGAGGTCGTCGAGCTCCGCCTTGATCTTCTCGCCCCGCTCCGAGGCGGCGGGGGTCGTCTCGTCGACCTCGGCCTCGGTCTCGGTCGTCCGGGCGCCCGAGCCCTTCTTCTTCTGCTCTTGCTCTGCCATCGTCCGTCCCCGTCCTGTTCTCGACGTTCTTCGCCTAGGAGTTGAGCCGATTGAGCAGGTCCGCCGGTCCTGTGCTCTCGGCCAGGAGCGCGCCCGTGTGCTCGGCTGTTCCCTTCAGGGGGTCCATCATAGGGACGCGCCGCAACGGGTCTGCTCCAATGTCGAACACGAGGGAATCCCAGTTGGCGGTCACCACGGCGTCGGGCCAGCGGGCCAGGCACTTCCCCCTGAACCAGGCTCTCGTGCCCGTGGGGGGCTCGGCCACGGCGCCCGAGACCTGCGCCGGTTGCACCAGGGCGCGCATCCCGAGCCGCCGGAACACCGACTTGTCCGGCCGCAGGTCGTGGTATTGCAAGGCCAGCGCGGCGACCCGGGGGTCCTTCCACCCGCACGAGTGTCGCTCCTGGTAGGCGAGCAGCAGCTCCCGCTTGGCCACCCAGTCCAGCGTGTCCGCCAGCCCGGCCGGGTCGGACTCGAGGCCGCCGAGGACGGCCTCCCAGTGCTCCATGACCAGTGCGCCCACGGTGCCGTCGTCGCCGAGGGCCTCGAGGCCGCACTCCTCCGCGTACTTGCGGGCGGCGCCGAAGAGCTCCCACTGGAGCTCGAGCGCCGTCGCGGTCGAGCCGTCGGTCAGCGCCAGCGGCCGGGTCAGGGAGAGGTCGGCCGAGACCTGGTGCAGGGCCCGCACGGGATCGGAGAGGGACAGGTCACGGGTCGGGCCGGCCTCGTCCTCGACCATGGCCAGCACGATGGCGGTGGTGCCCACCTTGAGCAGCGTGGCGATCTCCGACAGGTTGGCGTCGCCCACGATGACGTGCAGGCGCCGGAAGCGCTTGGGGTCGGCGTGCGGCTCGTCGCGCGTGTTGACGATGGGCCGCTTCAGCGTGGTCTCGAGCCCGACGATCTCCTCGAAGAACTCGGCCCGCTGGGAGATCTGGTACTCCACCGTCTCCGCGTCGAGGGCCGCTGTCTCGGTCCCCACCTTGCCCGACCCCGTGAAGAGCGTGCGGGACACGAAGTGCGGGACCACGCCGTCGATCACCCGGGCGAAGGGCACGGCCCGGTCCATCATGTAGTTCTCGTGGCAGCCGTACGAGTTGCCCTTCCCGTCGGAGTTGTTCTTGTAGACGACCGGCGCCGGCTGCTCGGGGATGCGGTGCTGCGCCGCGACCATGGCGCGCCGCAGCACCTCCTCGCCCGCCTTGTCGTACACGAGACACTCGAGCGGCGTCAGGCACTCGGGGCTCGAGTACTCCGGATGGGCGTGGTCGACGTAGAAGCGGGCGCCGTTGGTGAGCACGGTGTTGGCCAGGTGCGTCTCCACCATGGGGGCCAACGACCCCTCGCGGGCGAAGCCGCGGGCGTCGTTGCCGGGCGTCTCGTCCTCGAAGTCCCAGCCGATCTGCTGCTCGACGTCGGCGGCGTAGGCGTTGACCAGGACCGAGGATGCGGCGATCGGGTTCTGCTCGGGACCCGGTGTCTGAATGCCGTACTCGGTCTCGATGCCGCAGACCTTCGTGGTGGCCACGGCGCGACCCTAACGTCTAGAGGTACTGGCCGGTTCCGACCCGCTCGATCGAACGACCCCCGTGCACCTCGCGGTCCTCCATGAGCAGCGTGCGGACGTAGATGATGCGCTCGCCCTTCTTGCCGGAGATCCTGGCCCAGTCGTCGGGATTGGTCGTGTTCGGCAGGTCCTCGTTCTCCTTGTACTCCTGGCGGATCGACTCGAACAGGTCGGACGTGCGGATCCCGCCCGACTCCCCCGCGATGACCCGCTTGATGGCCAGCTTCTTGGCGCGGCGCACGATGTTCTCGATCATGGCCCCGGAGGCGAAGTCGCGGTAGTAGAGGATCTCCTTGTCGCCGTTCTGGTAGGTGACCTCGAGGAAGCGGTTCTCGTCGTCCTCCCGGTACATCTCGGTCACGGTCTGCTCGATCATCGCCTGCACCGCCTTGTTGGCGTCGCCGCCGCCGAGGCGGCGGACCTCGTCGCCGTCGAGCGGCAGGCCGGTCGTCAGGTAGCGGCTGAAGATCTGTCCGGCCGCATCCTCGTTGGGCCGCTCGATCTTGATCTTCACGTCGAGCCGTCCGGGCCGCAGGATCGCCGGGTCGATCAGGTCCTCGCGGTTGGAGGCGCCGATGACGATGACGTCGCGCAGCGACTCGACGCCGTCGATCTCGGCCAGCAGCTGGGGCACGATGGTCGACTCCATGTCGGAGCTGATGCCGGTGCCCCGCGTGCGGAAGAGGGACTCCATCTCGTCGAAGAAGACGATGACGGGCATCCCCTCGTCCGCCTTCTCCCGGGCGCGCTGGAACACCTGGCGGATCTGGCGCTCCGTCTCGCCGACGTACTTGTTGAGCAGCTCCGGCCCCTTGATGTTGAGGAAGAAGCTGCGCACGTTGTCGTTGCCGGTCTTCTCGGCCACCTTCTTGGCCAGGGAGTTCGCCACCGCCTTGGCGATGAGGGTCTTGCCGCACCCCGGGGGCCCGTAGAGGAGGATCCCCTTGGGCGCGGGCAGGGAGTACTCGGCGAACAGCTCTCGGTGCATGTAGGGCAGCTCGACGGCGTCGGTGATCGCCTCGATCTGTGCGTCCAGGCCGCCGACGTCGGCGTAGGTGATGTCGGGGACCTCCTCGAGGACGAGCTCCTCGCTCTCCAGCTTGGGCAGCTTCTCAATCAGCAGCTGCGTGCGCACGTCCATCAGGAGCGAGTCACCGGCCCGCAGGTGGGTGCCCATCATGTCCTCCGAGAGCTCCGCCACCCTCTCCTCGTCCGCCCGGGCGTAGATGATGCAGCGGCGTCTGTCCTCGAGCTGCTCCTTGAGGGTCACGACCTCGCCGGAGAACTCGCCGTCGCGGACGAGGACCACGTTGAGGCTCTCGTTCAGCACGACCTCGTTGCCCTTGCGGATGGCGCCGGGATCGATGTCGGGGTGGAGGCTCACCCGCATCTTGCGGCCGCTCGAGAACACGTCGACGGTCCCGTCCTCGTTGACGCCGAGAAAGGTGCCGTAGGCCGCCGGCGGCTGGGTCAGCTTCTCGACCTCCTCGCGCAGCGCGGCCAGCTGCTCCTTCGCCTGCTGCAGGGTGAACGTCAGCTTCTCGTTCTGCGAGGTGGCCTGGGCCAGTTGGCCCTTCGACTCGAGCAGGCGCTCCTCGAGGGCCTGCACACGGCCCGGGCTCTCCTGCAGCCGTCGCCGGAGCGCGTGGACCTCGTCCTCGGCGTCCGCCAGCTCGGTGCGCAGCGCCTCGAGCTGGGCAGCAGCTTCGTCGGGGGTCGCGGTCACTGCTTGTCACCCTAGCCCTCGCTTCGGCGCGTATTGCCAGCAACGTGCGTGCACCCTCCATGCGCCTGTCGGGCAGTCCGGGGCGGATACGATGGGCTGGCCGGTGACGCCAGATTGACGGCTCGCGGGACGCCTCACTACGGTCCCGAATGACCCGTCGGGCGGATGCGACAAGGGAGAGAGAACAGGCACATGAAGGTCTGGATCGACCAGGATCTCTGCACGGGCGACGGCCTCTGCGAGGAGATCGCGCCTGCCGTGTTCACCCTCCTCGACGACGGCCTGGCCTACGTGAAGGAAGAAGGCGACGTCAAGAACGACCCCGGCGGCTCCGCCGGGATGGCCGCGGTCCCCGGGGAACTGGAGGACGCGGTCGTCGAGGCCTCCGAGGAGTGCCCCGGCGAGTGCATCTTCATCGAGCGCGACTAGCGCGGCGCGTCAGGGCTCGAGCGCCCCGCCCAGGAGCGCCCGCAGCTCCTCGTCGGTGATCTCCTCGGCGTCACCCGCGCTGATGCGGATGGTCCCCTTGCCGCTCGAGAGGCGCGGGTGGCGGGTGACGAAGCCCCCGTCGTTGTCGGCGCGCCAGCCGTAGACGGAGACGCCGTGCTTCCAGACCCCGACATTGAGTCGCCGTCCGGCCACCCGGTAGGCCGGCATGCCGTAGGACAGTGCCACCTCGGCGTCGGGGCGCGCGGCCATGACGATCCGGTGCAACCGGTCGAACAGGGCGCGCCGGCCGGGGTCGAGGGCGTCGACGTACTCCTGGACACCCATGTCCATCGTCATGCGTCCAGGCGCCGCGCCGTCGTGAGGAAGCCGGTGTGGCCGACCATTCGGTGGTCGGGGCGGACCGAGCGTGCCTCGACGTGCCAGGTGCGCCGCATGATCTCCTGGGTCTCCGCCAGCCCGAACGGCGCGCCGTCCTGGTCGAGCGCCTGCCGCAGCAGCGCGGTCTGGTTGATGGTCGGGAGGTAGGCCAGGAGGATGCCGCCCGGGCGGAGCGCCGCGGCGGCTTCGCCGACCACCTTGTGGGGTTCGGGCATGTCGAGCAGGATGCGGTCGAGGTCGGCCTCGTCGATGCCCTCGGTCACGTCCCGGATCTCGACGGAGTAGGGCGCGCCAGGTCCGAGGGTCGCGGCCACGTTGGCGAGGGCCCGGGCGGCGAAGTCCTCGCGCAGCTCGTAGCCCACCACCGATGCGCCGGCGCGCAGCACCGTCATGGACAGGGCTCCGGAGCCCACCCCGGCCTCGAGCACGCGCTGCCCGGGGGCGATGTCCGCCGCGATGAGGATGGCGCCCAGGTCCTTGGGGTAGATGACCTGAGCCCCACGGGGCATCTTCAACACGATGTCGGCGAGCGTGGGCCGCAGGGCGACGAAGGCCCGGCCGGTCGAGCCGGTCACGGTGCAGCCCTCGGCCGCCCCGATGAGGTCGTCGTGGGCGACGACGCCGGCATGGGTGTGGAAGGTGGCGCCCGGCACGAGCGTCAGCAGGTACCGGCGGTCCTTGGGGTCGATGAGGAGCACGCGCTCCCCCGCCGCGAGGGGGACCCTCACGGACTCAGGATTCGGCGGCGGGCGCGGTGTTGCGGTCGCGCACCGTGATGAGCACCTGCTCGCCCGGGGAGACCGTCACGGTCGACACGGCGCTGGTCCGGTCGTTCAGGACCCGGCGCAGGAAGAAGGTGGCACCGGCGAGGAGGAACCAGTACCAATTGCCGCCGAGCCCCCGGCGGACGCCGGCGCGCAGGAAGCGCCGCAGGAGCAGGTCCATGTCAGAGCCGCCGGATCTCCACCACGGCCGACTTGGCGCGGCCGCGGCGCTTCCCGGCCAGGAAGGCCAGCGCGATCACCACGATGGCGACTGCGCCCGCCACCGCGAGCCCGCGCGGCGCGGCGGCCCGTGCCGTCGCCTCGCCCTCACCCATCACCTGCGCGTAGGCCGCCTGGAGGTCCTCGCGCGTGATGATGCGCCCGTTGCTGCCCGCTTTCGTCGTCGTGCCTGGCATCAGCTCGCTCCCTCTCGTAGTCCAGTCTCCCCCGACTCGCGCCGGGCCACCACCTCGGGCAGCTTCTGCTGGCCGGGCCCGGCCGTGATGCGCCAGGCCGCCACCCCGATCACGGCGATCCCCAGCACGACCACGACGGCATAGGGCACCCAGGACCAGTCGCCCTGGAGCGCCGAGCCCGTCTCGGTCTGCAGCAGCCGCAGCACCCCGAGGAGGACCAGCAGGATCCCGAAGGCGAGGAAGAACGATCCGGCGATCCCCATGTAGAGGAATCGGCCCAGGCCCTTGAGCGGCTCGATCGTCTCCTGCTTGAGATAGTCGACCGTGAGCTGGAAGGCGTCGTCTCCGGCGTGGCGCAGCCCGTGGGTGCCGTTGTCTGACCGTGGCATGTGGCGCACAATCCTGGTCGGTGAGCCGACCGTACGCAAACACCGGGCGGCTGCGGCGTCAGTCGCGGTCCTTGAAGATGTAGGTGGACGAGGCCCGGGCCACCAGCCGCTCGTGCTCGGAACCCGCCTGGCGGGCCACGATGCCGGCCTCCACGAACGCCACGCGGCGGCCTCCGGAGACGACCTCGGCGGTGCAGCTGAGGTCGGCGCCGGGCGGCACCGCGGCCAGGAAGCTGATCTTCATCTCCGCGTTGGAGGCGAGGACCCGCCGGCCCTCCACGTAGGTCACGGCGGCCGCCCCCATGGCCGAGTCGGCGAAGGCGGCGAGAAAGCCTCCCTGCATGATCCCGGCCGGGTTGGCGAAGCGCTCGTCGGCAGTCATCCGCCAGGTGCAGCGGCCCGGGACGGCCTTGTCGAGACAGGTCATCCCGAGCGTGAGGTCGCTGTTTGGGGGCACCTGCATACGGGAAGCCATGAGGGTGAAGAGTACGTGACGGCCCTCGCGACGGGCGGGAACGGACGGTTAGGGTTGGCCATGACGTTGCACACCTCCTCTACTCCCGTGGTGCAGGACCCCCGACTGGTGGAGCTCGGCATCAATGTCATCCGCGGGCTGGCGATGGACGCCCCGGAAGAGGCCCACTCGGGGCACTCCGGGACGGCCATGGCGCTCGCCCCCCTGGCGCACGTGCTCTGGACGCGGATCATGCGCTACGACCCGCTCCACCCGGAGTGGCCGGACCGCGACCGGTTCGTGCTCTCCAACGGCCACGCGTGCATCCTGCAGTACTCCATGCTCCACCTCACCGGCTACGACCTCTCGCTCGAGGACCTGCGCCAATTCCGCCAGTGGGGCAGCCGCACGCCGGGGCACCCCGAGTACCGCGACACGCCGGGAATCGAGATCACGACCGGCCCGCTGGGGCAGGGCTTCGCCAACGCGGTCGGCATGGCCGTCGCGGAGCGCTGGCTCCGGACCACCTTCGGTGACCAGGTGTGCGACCACCGGACCTTCGTCATCGCGGGCGACGGCTGCTTCATGGAGGGGATCTCCCACGAGGCCGCCTCCCTGGCCGGGCACCTCGGGCTGGGGCGGCTGCTCGCGTTCTACGACGACAACCACATCACCATCGACGGGCCGACCGAGCTGGCCTACGACGACAACGTACCCGAGCGCTTCGAGGCCTATGGCTGGCGGGTGCACAACCTGGGCGAGATGGCCAACGACGTCGACGGGCTCGAGGCGGCCGTCCGCGAGGCCCTCGAGCAGCCCGCCGACGGGCCCGACGCGCAGCCAACCCTCCTCGTCCTGCGCAGCCACATCGGCTGGCCGTCTCCCCACCTCACCGACACCGCGGCGGCGCACGGAGATCCGTTCGGGGAGGAGGAGATCCGGGCCACCAAGGAGATCCTGGGCCTGCCACCGGACGAGACGTTCTGGGTCCCCGACGAGGTGCGCGACTTCTACGGCAGCGCCGCGGCGCGGGGGGCGCAGGAGCGGGCCGCCTGGGCCGAGCGCTTCGCCGCGTGGACCGGGGACCGGGCGACCTGGGATGCCGTGCACGCCGGCCACGGCCTCCCGGGGTGGGCCGACGACCTGCCCGCCTTCGAGGCGGGCACCCAGCTGGCCACCCGGCGCGCGGTGAACCAGTGCATCGACGCCACGGCGGCGCGCCTGCCGGGCCTCCTGGCCGGCTCGGCGGACCTGACGGGCAACAACGGGGTGAAGGTCAAGGGCGCCGAGATACAGGCACGCCAGTCGCCCGGAGGGATCCAGGTCCACTACGGGATCCGCGAGCACGGCATGGGCTCGGTGATGAACGGCATGGCCGCGCACGGCGGTGTGCTGCCGCTGGGGGGCACCTTCTTCGTGTTCTCCGACTACATGCGGCCGGCGGTCCGGCTCGCCGCACTGAGCCGGCTCCACGTGATCTACTCGTGGACGCACGACTCCATCGGGCTGGGTCAGGACGGGCCGACGCACCAGCCGGTGGAGCACCTGGCCTCCCTGCGGGCCATGCCGGGCCTCAGCATCGTGCGGCCGGCCGACGCCAACGAGACGGCGCAGGCCTGGCGCATCGCGGTGGAGGCGGACGGGCCGGTCGGCCTGGTGCTCACGCGCCAGAACGTCCCCGTGCTCGCCGAGACCGCCGGGCGGGCGGTGACGGGCGTCGCGCGGGGGGCCTACGTCCTCGCCGACTCCGACGGGCCGCCCGAGATCGTCCTCGTCGGCACCGGGAGCGAGGTCCAGCTCTGCCTCGCCGCCGCGACCACCCTGGCCGGCTCCGGGGTCTCGGCGCGGGTCGTCTCCTTCCCCTGTTGGGAGTGGTTCGAGCAGCAGGGGGAGGACTACCGCGCCGAGGTGTTCCCGCCCGGTGTGCCCGCCCTCAGCGTCGAAGCCGGTTCGACCTTCGGCTGGGACCGCTACACCGACGACGCCATCGGCCTCGACCACTTCGGTGCGTCGGCCCCCGGCGCGGTCGTCATGGAGAAGTTCGGGTTCACGGCCGAGCACGTCGTGGAGCGTGCGCAGGCCCTCCTCGCCCGCGGCCGGGGCTGACATGGTCCGGCCCGGCCACCTTGGACCACGACGAAAGGGGCGCTCCCGATGACCAAGCTGCAGGACCTCTACGAGATCGCCGGCCAGAGCCCCTGGCTCGACAACCTGCGCCGCGACTGGATCGAGCAGGGCCAGCTGGCCGAGCTGCTCGCGCTGGGCGTGCGGGGCATCACCTCCAACCCGACCATCTTCGCCAAGGCGATGAGCGAGCAGGCGACCTACGAGGAGCAGTTCCGCGCCCTCATGAAGGACCACACCGTCGAGAGCGCCTACTGGGAGATGGCGATGACCGACATCGGCAGCGCGCTCGGCCTGCTGCGCCCCCTCTACGACGAGAGCGACGGGGAGGACGGCTACGTCTCGCTCGAGGTGTCGCCCGCGCTCGCCCACGACACCGACGGCACGGTGCGCGACGCACGCCGCTTCCACGACACCATCGCCCAACCGAACCTGTTCGTGAAGGTGCCCGCCACCCGTGAGGGCGTCCCGGCGATCGAGACCCTGATCGGCGAGGGCCGGAGCATCAACGTGACGCTGATCTTCGGTCTGGACCGCTACGACGAGGTGATGGAGGCCTACCTGCGGGGCCTCGAGGCGCTCGTGGCGGCCGGCCGCGAGGCGGAGCTGCGCCGGGTGGCGAGCGTGGCCTCCTTCTTCGTCAGCCGGGTCGACACGGAGGTCGACCGCCGGCTCTCGACCCTGGCCGGGGGCGAAGGGGGCGACGCCGCCACCCTCGGCCTGCGGGGCACGGCCGCGGTGGCCCAGGCCCAGTCCGCCTACCAGCACTTCCACCACACCTTCGCCGGTGACCGTTGGGAGGCGTTGCGGGCCAAGGGCGCCCGGGTGCAGCGGCCGCTGTGGGCGTCGACGTCGACCAAGAACCCCAGCTACTCCGACCTCCTCTACGTGGACAGCCTCATCGGTCCGGCCACGGTCAACACCATGCCCGACGGCACGCTGCGGGCGTTCGAGGACCACGGCACTCTGCGGCGGACCGTCGACGCCGACCCCGACGACGCCGCCGCCGCGCTGGAACGGCTGCGCCAGGCGGGGATCGACATGCTCGACGTCGAGCAGACGTTGGAGGACGAGGGCGTGCACGCGTTCGCCAAGTCCTTCGAGGAGGTCCTGCAGTTGCTCACCGACAAAGCCGCTACCTTCTGACCCGGCACCGCAACCGAGAGGAGTGCGCATGAGGATCGGCATGATCGGCCTCGGCAAGATGGGCGCGAACATGACCGAGCGCCTGCTCAAGGGCGGGCACGACGTCGTCGCCTACGACCTCGAGCGCGCAGGCGCTGCAGCAGGCGGCCGGCAAGGGCGCCGAGACCGCCACCACGCTGGCCGAGCTGGCGCAGAAGCTGACGCCGCCGCGGGCGGCCTGGGTGATGGTCCCCGCCGGCAAGGCGACGGACTCGACCGTCGAGGAGCTGGCCGGGCTCTTCGCCGCCGGCGACGTGATCGTGGACGGCGGGAACTCGAACTACAAGGAATGGATCGACCTCACCGAGCGGCTCGCGCCCTCGGGCGTCGGGTTCGTCGACGCCGGCACGTCGGGTGGCGTGTGGGGCCTGACCGAGGGCTACTGCCTCATGGTCGGCGGCAGCAAGGAGGCGGTGGCCGTCGTGGAGCCCGCGCTCCTCACGCTGGCGCCCGAGGGTGGCTACGCACGCGTGGGCCCGGTCGGGGCGGGCCACTTCGTCAAGATGGTGCACAACGGAATTGAGTACGGGCTGATGCAGGCCTACGCCGAGGGCTTCGAGATCATGGGCACGGCCGACGAGTTCGACCTCGACCTGCACGAGATCGCGTCCATCTGGCGCTACGGCTCGGTGGTGCGCAGCTGGCTGCTCGACCTGGCCGAGCGGGCGCTGCGGCCCGGCTCGGGCTTCGACGAGATCAAGGGGGTGGTCGTCGACTCGGGCGAGGGACGATGGACGGCGCAGGAGGCGATCGACCGCGGCGTGGCCGCACCGGTGATCTCCACGTCGCTCTTCACCCGCTTCGCCTCGCAGAAGCAGGACTCGCTCCAGCTGAAGATGCTGGCCGCGCTGCGCAACCAGTTCGGGGGCCACGCCGTGACGCTGGAGTCGGGCCAGCAGGGCCTGGAGACGGAAACCCCGGCGCCCTAGCCCGCGTGCTCACCCCCGTCGACGACGTCCAGCGGGCCTTTACCGACGCGGTGCTCGACGCCTTCGCGGCGCGCCCGGGCCCGCGCTTTGCGCTCGTGCTCTCGGGCGGGCCGACGGCGCGGGCGTGCTACGAGGTGCTCGCCGGGGCGGCGGGCATCGACTGGAGCGTGGTGGACGTCTACGTCGGCGACGAGCGGCTCGTGCCGCCCGACGACGAGGACTCCAACGCCCGCCTGATCAGGGAGGCCCTGCTGGACCGGGTGGGGCCGGTGGGCTCCTTCTCCCCCATGCCGACCGAGGCGCCGGTGGAGGAGTGCGTCGCCGCCTACCAGCGCGTCATCGCCGACCTGGTGACCGGCCCGGGCATCGACCTCATCCATCTCGGGATGGGGCCCGACGGGCACACGGCCTCGCTGTTCCCCGGGGACCCGAGCCTCGACGCCGGCCCGGGCGAGCTGGTCCGTGCGACCGAGGACCCCAACGGGCGCAACCCGCACCCGCGCCTCACGCTCACGCTGCCGGCCATCAATTCGGCCCGGGTGGCCGTCTTCACCGTGGCCGGCGCGGCCAAGGCCGACGCCGTCGCCGCGCTGGTGCGCGGCGAGGACCTCCCGGCCGCCCGCGTGCACGCCGGCCGCACGATCTGGCTGGTGGACGGACCGGCGCGCGCCGCCGCCCCCTAGATTGGCCCCGTGCTCCCCGACGCCGATCTCCTCCGCCTGCCGCTGGCCGACCTCACCGCACTCGCCCGGGTCGTGCGCGACGGAGCGCACGGACGCCGGGTCACCTTCTCCCCCAAGGTGTTCATCCCCCTCACCATGCTGTGCCGCGACCGCTGCGGCTACTGCACCTTCGCCAAGGCGCCCGCCCGCCTCGCCGCCCCCTACCTGACCCCCGAGGAGGTGCTCGCCGTGGCCCGCGCCGGGCGTGCCGCCGGCTGCCACGAGGCGCTCTTCACGCTCGGCGAGCGGCCGGAGCTGCGCTACCCCGTGGCGCGCGACTGGCTCGACGCGCACGGCCACGCGTCGACGGTCGACTATCTCGCCGCGATGTGCCGGCTCGTGGTGGAGGAGACCGGGCTCCTGCCCCACGCCAACGCCGGGGCGCTCTTCGGCGACGAGCTGGCCCGGCTGCGCGAGGTGGCGGCGAGCCAGGGGATGATGCTCGAGTCGCTGGCGGAGGGCCTGGCCGCCCACCGCGGCGCGCCCGACAAGGAGCCGGCCCGCCGGCTGGCCACGCTCGAGGCCGCCGGGGAGCTCGCCATCCCCTTCACCACGGGCATCCTCGTCGGTATCGGCGACGACCGCGCCGGCCAGCTGGCGGCGCTCCGGGCCATCGCCGCCTCCCACGGGCGGCACGGGCACGTCCAGGAGGTCATCGTCCAGAACTTCCTGCCCAAGCCCGGCACCGCCATGGCCCGGGCCGAGCCCTGCCCGGCCGAGGACCTGCAGTGGGCCATCGCCGCGGCGCGCCTCGTCCTGCCGCCCGACGTCCACGTGCAGGCGCCCCCCAACCTCTCCGACGAGCTCGGGGCCCTGCTCGACGCCGGCATCGACGACTGGGGCGGCGTGTCCCCGGTGACGGCCGACCACGTGAACCCCGAACGGGCCTGGCCGGCGCTCGAGGTGCTCCGGGCGGCCACCGAGGCGGGCGGCCACACTCTGGCCCCCCGGCTCACCGTCTACCCCACCTTCGCCCTCGACCCGGGCCGCTGGCTCCACCCGGGGCTGCGCTTCGGCGTCCTCGACGCCTCCGACGCCGAGGGACTGGCCCGCGACGACGCGTGGTGCTCGGGCGGCGAGGCGCACCCGCCCGCGCTGCTCGACGCCCCCTTCGCCCCGGCCGCCGGCCGGGGGGCGCGGTGGCCGAGGTCCTGGCCGGCGTCGCCCTCGGCCACGAGGTCGGCCAGGCGGAGATCGTCACCCTCTTCGGCGCCCGGGGCCCCGAGGTGCGCATGGTGGCCGAGGTCGCCGACGACCTGCGGCGCCGGACGGTCGGCGACGCCGTGACCTTCGTGCGGAACCGGAACATCAACTACACCAACGTGTGCACGTTCAAGTGCCGCTTCTGCGCCTTCTCCAAGGGGCCGCTGTCGCTGAACCTGCGCGGCGCCCCCTACCTCCTGGAGCTCGACGAGGTCACCCGGCGGGTGGCCGAGGCCGAGGCCGAGGGCGCCACCGAGGTCTGCCTGCAGGGCGGCATCCACCCCGACTTCGACGGCGACTACTACCTGCACGTGCTCGAGGCGGTGCGCGCGGGGTCGGCGCGCATCCACATCCACGGCTTCACCGCGCTGGAGGTCACCGAGGGCGCGCGCCGCTCGGGGGTGCCGCTGGCCGAGTACCTCACCGCGCTGAAGGAGGCGGGCCTCAAGACGCTCCCCGGCACGGCGGCCGAGATCCTCGACGACGACGTGCGCGCCCTCATCTGCCCCGACAAGATCAACACCGAGGAGTGGCTGGAGGCACACCGCACGGCCCACGCCGTGGGGCTCCGCTCCAACATCACCATCATGTTCGGCTCCGTCGAGCAGCCGGTCAGCTGGGCCCGCCACATCGTGCGCACCCGCGCGCTGCAACGCGAGACGGGCGGCTTCACCGAGTTCGTGCCGCTGCCGTTCGTGCACATGGCGACACCCATCTACCTCCAGCGCAAGGCGCGGCGGGGCCCGACCTTCCGCGAGGCCCTGCTGATGCACGCCGTGGCCCGCATCGCCTACGTGGGCGACATCGACAACATCCAGGTCAGCTGGGTCAAAATGGGCGCCGAGGGGGCGCGCCAGCTCCTCCGGGCCGGGGCGAACGACCTGGGCGGCACCCTGATGGACGAGAACATCTCCCGGGCGGCGGGGGCGCAGCACGGCCAGCGCATGGGGGTCGAGGACCTCGAGGCGATCGTCGCGCCGCTCGGGCGCCCGCTGGTCCAGCGCTCGACCCTCTACGCGCTGGCCGGTGCGTCGTCGGGCGCGTGAGCGACGACGCCGAGGACGCGGCCCGGCGGAGCGCGTTCGACGCCCTCTTCGAGAACCACTCGCTCTTGCCGGCACAGGCGAGAGAGCTCGACGCGATGGTCGGCACGCTCGGGGACCTGGCGCGTGAGGGGACGGCGGTGGGCGACCTCAAGATCGCCAACGCCGCGCTCGGCGAGATGGCCGAGGCCTTCCGCGTCTTCCGCCCCTACCGGCACATCCGCAAGGTCACCATGTTCGGCTCGGCACGCACGAAGCCCGAGGACCCGGTGTACGTGCTGGCCCGCGACCTGGCCGCGCGGCTGGCCTCGCACGACTGGATGGTGGTGACCGGCGCCGGCCCCGGCATCATGGCCGCCGGCCTGGAGGGTGCGGGGCGCGACCACGCGTTCGGCGTGAACATCAGGCTCCCGCACGAGGAGGAGGCCAACGCCTTCATCGCCCAGGACCCGAAGCTGGTCGAGATGCGCTACTTCTTCACCCGCAAGCTCATGCTGATCAAGGAGTCCCACGCCTACGCCATCCTGCCGGGCGGCTTCGGCACCCAGGACGAGGCCTTCGAGCTCCTGACGCTGCTGCAGACGGGCAAGGCCGAGCCGGCCCCCGTGGTGATGATCGAGACACCCGGCGGGACCTACTGGCACGCGTGGCTGCGCTTCGTCCAGGAGGAGGCCATCGCGGCGGGCTGGATCTCGCCCGAGGACCGCTCCCTCTTCAAGGTCACCAACACGATGGAGGAGGCGAGCCAGGAGATCCTCGGCTTCTACCGCAACTACCACTCGTGCCGCTGGGTGGGCGACCTCCTGGTGCTGCGCATGCAGGTCGAGCCGAGCAGGGCCGAGGTGGCCGAGCTCAACGCGCGCTTCGCCGACATCGTCGTGCGGGGCAGCATCCGCCCCACCGGCCCGTTCCCTCCCGAGCGCGACGACCATCCCGAGCTCCCCCGGCTCGCCTTCCGCTTCGACCGCTGGCACTACGCGCGGCTGCGCCAGCTGATCGACGCCGTCAACGTGTGCACGGGGTGATCCGGGCGCCGCATCGGACGGCGGCGGCGGTCCTCCCGGTCGTCGCGCTGGCCTCCCTCGGCCTCGCCGCACCCGCCGCCGCACCCGCCGCCCCTCCCCCGCCCGACTCGGTGGTGCCCTTCGGGACCACCGGCGTGGGCGCCAACGCCCTGAGCGATCCGAACGCGCCGGTCGTCGGCCTGGCCGCCACGCCCGACGGCGGGGGCTACTGGCTCGTGGCGGCCGACGGCGGGGTCTTCGGCTACGGCGACGCGCGCTTCTTCGGCTCGGCGGGGTCGCTCCGCCTCAACGCGCCGATCGTCGGCCTGGCGGCCACACCCGACGGCGGGGGCTACTGGCTGGTGGCGGCCGACGGCGGGGTCTTCGACTACGGCGACGCGGCCTTCTTCGGCTCGGCGGGGTCGCTCCGCCTCAACGCGCCGATCGTCGGCATGGCGGCTGCGGCCGACGGCGGGGGGTACTGGCTGGTGGCGGCCGACGGCGGGGTCTTCGGCTACGGCGACGCCGGCTTCGCCGGGTCGGCCGGCGGGTCGCCGCTGAACGCGCCCGTGGTCGGCATGGCCGCCACGCCCGGCGGGGGCTACTGGCTGGTGGCGGCGGACGGCGGGATCTTCAGCTACGGCGGCGCCGGCTTCTTCGGCTCGGCCGGGTCGCTCCCCCTCGCAGCCCCCATCGCCGGCATGGCGGCCGCCCCGGCCGCCGGCGGCTACTGGCTGGTGGCGCGCGACGGCGGCGTCTTCGGCTACGGCGACGCCCCGTACCACGGGTCCCTCGGGGGGACGGCCCTCCCGGGCCCCGTGGTCGGCATGGCGGCCACTCCGACCGGGGGCGGCTACTGGCTCGCCCTGGGCGCGGCGCCGCTGGAGGGCAAGGTGGTCGGGATCGACCCGGGCCACAACGGGCTGAACGCGACGGCGCCGGGCGTCATCGACCAGCCCGTCTTCAACGGCACCGGCTCCGAGACCTGCGACACGACGGGCACGGCGACCGACAGCGGCTACACCGAGGCCCAGTTCAACTTCAACGTCGCGACGTACCTCGACGCCGACCTTGAGGCGGAGGGCGCCACCGTCGTGCTGACGCGTTCGAGCAACGCAGGCGTCGGCCCGTGCGTCACGACGAGGGCCGCCATCATCGACGACGCGCACGCCGACGTCGCGGTCGACATCCATGCCGACGGCGGGCCGCCCGCCGGGCGGGGCTTCACCATCCTCGAACCCGTGGCGGACGGCCCGAACGACGGCGTGATCGGGTCCTCCTCCGCCTTCGCCTCCGTGCTCCTCGCCGCCTTCGCCGCCGGCACGCCCATGCCGGTGAGCGACTACGACGGTGTCGGCGGCCTGCAGCCCCGCCCGGACCTGGCCGGGCTCAACCTGACCACGGTGCCCAAGGTGCTCATCGAGTGCGGCAACATGCGCAACGTGACGGACGCTGCACTGCTGGTGACGCCCGCGTTCCAACAGGCCGCAGCGTCCTCCATGGCACAGGCCATCACGCAGTTCCTGGTGGGGCGCCCGGCCTGACTCCGGCGGGGCGCCCGAGCGGCGCCCGGACCAGGGTGGTGTAGACGTGCCCGCTCGGCGAGGGCTCCGACGCGACGAGGTCGACGTGCGTCACGGCGAAGCGGGCTTCGAAGGGGACCCCCGCCAGCTCGGCCTGGGCCGCGGCGCCGAGCCGGCCCTTGGCCCGGGCCAGCGTCAGGTGCCCGTTGAAGGGTGGTTCGCCCTGGGCCGGGTCGGCCACGAGCGGCCGCGTGGCGTCGTGCACCGCGTGGGCCAGCCCTTCGAGACCGGCGGCGGGCAGCTGCAGCACGCGCACCCCCGTGAACCACCCCGTGGCCGGCCCGAGGCGGCACTCGACCGGTCCCGGCACGCCGGCCGCCGCGACCAGCACCGCGTCACCGAGCGGAGCCAGGTCCTCGTCGGCGACGTCGCCGAGGAAGCGCAGCGTGATGTGCCAGCGGGAGGGGCCCACCAGCCGGAGGTTCTTCGACCGCCCCAACTCGAGCGCGCCCAGCCGCCCGCGCGTCGCGTCGTCCGGCCAGGCGGCCACGAAGGCACGCACGCCCGGCCGCTCAGGCGGCGCCGTCGTCGAGGGGCTCCCGCCCGGCGCCGCCCTCGCCCAACGCAGCGATGGAGCGCTCGAGCGCCCGGCGCGCCTTGAGGATGCGCCGCTCCTGGGCCAGCGCCTCGCCCGTCTCGGCCGAGTCGGGGTCGCCGGATCCGGCGTGCCGCAGGGCGTCGATGGCCATGTCGGTGAGCTCCTCGACCATCCCCTCGAGCCGCTCCGCCATGTCCGCCATGGCCTCGCTCGGGCCGCTCACTTCGGCAGCGGCGTGCTCTGCACCTCGTAGGCGCCGTCCGCATGGGCGGCCCGCATGACCTTCTTGTCGAACTTGCCCACGCTCGTCTTGGGGACCTCGGTGATGAAGGCCCACTGGTCGGGCAGCCACCAGCGGGGCACGCGCTCGGCCAGGAAGGCGACCAGGTCGGCGGGGGCCGGGGAGCGGCCGGGCTTGGGGACGACGGCCACCAGCGGTCGCTCGGACCACTTGGCGTCGGGAATGGCGATGACGGCCGCCTCGAAGACGTCCGGATGGGCCATGACGGCGTTCTCGAGCTCCACCGAGGAGATCCACTCGCCACCCGACTTGATGACGTCCTTGGTGCGGTCCGAGATCGTCATGTAGCCCTGGCCGTCGAGCGTGCCCACGTCGCCCGTGCGGAGCCAGCCCTCGTCGAACCGCTGCGGGTCCTCGTCCTTGTAGTACGAGCCCGTGATCCACGGGCCGCGGATCTCGAACTCCCCGACCGACTCGCCGTCGTTGGGCAGCACCCTCCCGTCCTCGCTGACGACGCGCACCTCCACGCCGCCGACGACGCGGCCCGCCTTGACCTTGTAGTACATGTCGTCGTGGCCGTCCTGCTTGCGGGCGGGCGGCAGCCCGAAGGCGGCCAGCGGGCTCGTCTCGGTCATGCCCCAGCCCTGGATGATGGTGACGCCGAAGCGCTGCTCGAACGCCTCGATCAGCGACTGGGGGACGGCCGCCCCGCCGGCCGTGATGGCCCGCACGCTCGAGAAGTCGATCGGGCTCTGGAGGGCGAGCAAGCCGTTCCAGATCGTCGGCACGCCGCAGGCGAGGGTCGGGTGGAACTCGTTGAAGACAGCGGCCAGCTGCTCCCCCATGAGGAACATCTGCGGCATGATGATGTCGGTGCCGGCCATCCATGCCCCGTACGGGGTGCCCCACGCCATGGCGTGGAACATGGGGACGATGATCAGGATGCGGTCGGTCTCGGTCATGCCGACCGACGACGCGGACTGCTCCGCCATGGTGTGCAGCCAGGTCGAGCGGTGCGAGTACACGACGCCCTTGGGACTGCCCGTGGTGCCGCTCGTGTAGCACATGGCCGCGGCGGAGCGTTCGTCGAGCACGGGCCACTCGAAGCCCGGCTCCTCGGCCGCCAGCAGGCGCTCGTAGGACAGGGTCTCGCCGAGGGGCGACGTGTCGCCCTCGCCCGCCACGATGATGGTCTCGACCGTCTTGAGCTCGTCCATGACGGCGGCCAGCAGCGGGATCAGCGACGCGTCCACGATGATCACGCGGTCCTCGGCGTGGTTGATGACGTAGGCGAGCTGGTCGGCCGGGAGCCGGATGTTGAGCGTGTGCAGGACCGCCCCCATGCACGGGATGGCGAGATAGGCCTCCAGGTGGCCCTGGTTGTTCCAGCAGAACGTGCCCACGCGGTCCCCCGGCCGGACCCCGAGCCGCGTCAGCGCGGCCGCCAGCTTCTCCGCCCGCGTCGCCACCTCGGCGAAGGTGGCCACCCGGTGTCCTCCCGCTTCGACGGTGATGACGGTGCTGTCGCCGTGCACGTGCTGCCCGTGCCGGAGAATGTCGCTGATCAGGAGCGGAGCGTCCTGCATGGTGCTTTCCATGGCCCAAGTATGACGAGCGCGAACCGGCGGTGCCCAGGGGCGCCGGCCCGCGACGTTCCGTGCCACGGCCCCCGCACGGTCCTGCCCGCCCCGCGGCGCCGCCGGGCCGTGGTCAGGGGGTGGCTCGGCGGCGGCCCGGGCGTGGACCTGGCGGCTGCGCTCGTGGGCACCGCGGTGCGGCTGTGACCTGCCCGGGTCCGCCCTGGATGGTCCTGGCGGCCATCGGGACCGTCGAGTCCGAGCGGGCAGTCGACCTTGGCCGGTGGTCCGTCGGCACGGGTCCCGTGGGCCGGATGTTGATTCGTCCGCCCCTCCGCCTCACGGTCTCCGGTTGCGGGGCTGTGCCGCTTTGTCCATCACTGACCGCAATGCTTCCGCAATTGCACCCTGCAGGTACGCGGCATATGCATTGGTGATCTCAGAAGAATCGGCGTAGACCTCGTATTTCCCGATAACGGCGGTGCACGTCGCTGTGCACAACCACGGTATGGGCGAAACGTACGTAGCCCCGGTTGCTCGAGCTGCTGCTCGAAGTGTTTGCTCATGGTCCGCAAGGGCCGCCTGGCTCGCAGCAGTCGAGCAAGCTTGCACGTTCATCTCGTGGGTGGTCAGACAATCGGGCCCGGATTGCGCCAGGTAGGCGATATCGCCCAAGAGGACCTTCTTGGTCCCAGGCGACGTGATCGAACTGATCGCCCCTTGCACTCCGAGTTGCCATTGCGCCAACGTGGGCGGCTGGCCATTCGGCAGGATCCCATCGCCATGCCACCAACTCGTGAAGACAACCACAGCGGGGTCCATCTTGTTGATCCGGTTCGACACGTAGAGGTGCCACTCGTCACACGCGGTGTAGGGCCTGTTCATTGGCCAGTTCCAGAAGCTGAGATCGACGGCGGGACAGACGGCCTTCATGAGCACCACGAGCTTCCAGTGCGCACGCTTGGCCATTGCGTCGAACGCCGGGAACCACATGCCGGCGTGGGAGTCGCCCAGCAACACGAGTGTCTTCGAGCCTTTCGAGTCGCCAAACACGCAGCTCCCGACCGTTGCCGCTGAAAAGGCGGGATCGCACCCGTGCTCGTCGAGAACGGTCAAATAGGCATCCTGCCCAGCATGCTGCAAGGCCGGGGTGATGTCACCCGGCACCGATGTGATGTTTGTAGCGGCAGCGACGGCTTTACGTATCTCGACCGGTGACGCAACCGACGGTGCCCTTCGGGGTGAGGCCGCATCGGATGCCGTGGACGTTGGTCCACACACTGCAACCATGAAGATCGCCACTGAACCGACTGCGCCGATGATGATCCGGCGGTGCTTGTTTCTGTCCCCACCAGTCCCAGCCACCCGTGGAGTGTACGCGGGTGCGCTGAGGAGTTGCCCTCGCCCAACCAGACGCCGCGTCTACGAAGAGGAGGGCGATCGGTGCGCTGTGACACACGTATGACCAGCATGCCTCCGACGTGCCCGTGGCCACGGCGGGCCGACCGTTCTCCGGCGTGGCACCCACGGTCGAGGGCAGGGACCGGAGCATCCGATGAGGAGAGTCGTCGGTGCGCTGGTGGCGCTCGCCCTCGTGGTCGGGCTGTTGGGGACAGCCGTGGTCGGCTCGGCCATGGCCATGTTCGGCACCGACGTCCAACCCACGGCGACGTCGGCCGCCACCTCCAAGATCCCGCCTGCCATGCTGGCGCTGTACCAGCAGGCGGCAGCCACCTGTCCGGGTCTGCCCTGGCCCATCCTCGCCGCCATCGGCACGGTCGAGTCCGACAACGGGCAGTCGAACCTTGCTGGCGTGCACAGCGGTGCCAATCCTGCCGGGGCCGAAGGTCCGATGCAGTTTCTGCCGGCCACCTTCGCCGCCTACGACGAGCCGGTACCGCCGGGCGGCGCCGCCCCGCCTTCTCCCTACGACCCGGCCGACGCCGCCTACGCGGCGGCGCGGCTCCTGTGCGCCAACGGTGCCTCGGGTGGTCGCGACCTCGCCGCGGCCGTCGACGCCTACAACCACTCGGCGACGTACGTCGCCCAGGTGCTCGCGCTCGCGCAGGCACTGGGCGGCCCGGGACCGGACCCGGCGGCCGGGACGCCCGTGACGGTTGCCGGGTCCGTGGCGCTCGCGTGGGCACTGGACCAGATCGGCACGCCCTACGTCTGGGGCGGCGAGCGCCCGGGAGTGGGCTTCGACTGCTCCGGGCTCGTGCAGGCCGCCTACCGGGTGGCCGGCGTCGCGCTGCCGCGGGTCGCCCAGGACCAGTACGACGCGACGCCGAAGCTGGCGCCGGGCCAACCGCTCGCCCCCGGCGACCTCGTCTTCTTCGGCAGCGGCCCGGGCGCCATCGACCACGTCGGCCTGTACGCCGGCCGCGTCGACGGCTCCGACGTCATGGTCGACGCGCCCCACACGGGCGCCGACGTCCGGGCCGACGCGTTCGGCGCCACGGCGGGCGCGCCATTCGGCGGGCTGCGCTTCGTCGGGGCGACGCGGCCGTGAGCTTGTCCCCGCCCGCCGGCGTCGCTCACGGGCCGGGGTCGGCCGCTACCGGGCATGCGCCGTCGTGCAGGCGCCCGCAGCGGGGACAGACCTCGTGGGCCCAGCAGGCGGGGTCCCCGGCTTCGGCATCTTCGGGAGCATCCGGCACGTCCGCCTGATCGCACAGGAGGCAGGCGAGCGTCGTGCCGAGCCTGCCGCGCCGGCCCTCCTCGGTCAGCACCCACGGCCGGTCCTGCCATGGAGGGCGGTGCCGGACATGGCGCCGGTGCCCGCACTCGAGCAGGGCCACCCAGTCACGCTCAGGGTCGCACTCGAAGCCGACGATGGCGCGCTGCACGCGGTCAGTTCCACCCCGCCGGGGCGTTGCCCGCCGCCGGCACCCCGATCACGAGGTCGAGCGGCACCGGGCGGAGGACGGCCGGCGTGGCGGTGAAGTCTCCCAGAGCACCCGCACCACCCTCGCCGGCCGTCACACCGGGGGCCGGGGGTTCTCCCGGCACCCGGCCCCGGAACCTGTGCCCGCCCGCCGCAGGCCCATCCGTGATCTTCATCGTGTCACGATGTTATCGTATTACGATGCGTTTGACGGATGCCGACTACGAGGATCTGCTCGCGCTCCGCACCGGGCTGCGGCGCTTCCTCCGCTGGAGCGAGCAGCAGGCGGAGGCCAGCGGCCTGACGCCGGCCCAGCACCAGCTGCTCCTTGCCATCCGGGGGCACTCCGATCCCGACGGGCCCACCGTGGGCGAGGTGGCGGACTACCTGCTGCTGCGCCACCACAGCGCGGTGGGCCTGGTCGACCGGGCCGACGCCGCCGGTCTGGTGCGGCGGGTGCGCGACCCGCAGGACCACCGAGTCGTGCGCCTGCAGCTCACACCGACGGGCACCAAGCGCCTCGAGGCGTTGTCGGAGCTCCACATCGAGGAGCTCCAGCGTCTCGCCCTCAGGCTCCCGAGCGCCTGGCGCGGGCTGATGCCGCGACAGCCGCTGCACGGCCTGGAGAGCCGCCTCTGAGACGTTCCTAGACGGCCCGCCCCCGCAGGCTCCGATAGCGGCGCACGAGCGACGCCGTCGAGGAGTCCTCTGCAGAGAGGTCGGGGGCCGACGGGTCCGTGAGGATCGGCGCCAGCTCCTTCGCCATGACCTTGCCGAGCTCGACGCCCCACTGGTCGAAGGAGTCGATGCCCCAAATGGTGCCCTCGACGAACACCGTGTGCTCGTAGAGCGCGACGAGCTGGCCCAGGACCGACGGGGTCAGCTTCGGGGCCAGGATGGTGGAGCTCGGCCGGTTGCCCGGCATGACCTTGTGGGGCACGAGCTCGGAAGGCGTCCCCTCGGCGGCGATCTCCTCGGCCGTCTTGCCGAAGGCGAGGGCCTTGGTCTGCGCCAGGCAGTTGGCCACGAGCAGGTCCTGCTGCTCGCCGGCCTCGTGGGTCCCCTGCGCGAAGGCGATGAAGTCGGCCGGGACGAGCTTCGTCCCCTGGTGGAGCAGCTGGTAGAAGGCGTGCTGCCCGTTGGTGCCGGGCTCGCCCCAGAAGATCTCACCCGTCTGCCCGGCGACCGGGGAGCCGTCGAGGCGCACCGACTTGCCGTTGGACTCCATGGTCAGCTGCTGCAGGTAGGCCGGGAAGCGGGCGAGGCGCTGGGCGTAGGGCAGCACGGCGTGGGTCTGCGCGCCGAAGAAGTTGTCGTACCAGACGTTGAGCATGCCCTGGATCACCGGGAGGTTCTCGCCGAGCGGCGCGGTGCGGAAGTGCTCGTCGACCGAGTGGAACCCGAAGAGCATCTCGCCGAACGCCTGGCGACCGATGGCCACCATGAGCGAGAACCCGATGGCGGAGTCGTAGGAGTAGCGGCCGCCCACCCAGTCCCAGAACTCGAGCATGTTGGCGGGATCGATGCCGAAGTCGGCCACCGCCTTGGCGTTGGTGGAGACCGCCACGAAGTGCTTGGCCACCGCACCCTCCCCCGCCGCCGTGCCCAGGCCCGCGAGGAGCCAGTCCCGGGCCGCCGACGCGTTGGTGAGCGTCTCGAGGGTGGTGAAGGTCTTGGAGCTGACCACGAACAGCGTCGAGGCCGGGTCCAGGTCGTGCGTGGCGGCGTAGAGGTCGACGGGGTCGATGTTGGACACGAACCGGCTCACGAGACCCGGCAGCGCAGAGTCGGCCAGCGCGGCGGTCGCCATGGCGGGCCCGAGGTCCGAGCCGCCGATCCCGATGTTGACCACTGCGGTGATGCGCTTGCCGGTCGCGCCGGTCCAGGATCCGCTGCGGATGCGCTCCGACAGCTCCCCCATCTTCGCCAGCACGGTGTGCACGTCACCGGTGACGTCCTGCCCGTCGACCGTGAGCTCGGTGCCGGGGGGCAGGCGCAAGGCGACGTGGAGGACGGCGCGGTTCTCGGTCGTGTTGATGTGTTGGCCGGAGAACATCGCATCACGATGTTCCTCGACCCGTGCTGCGCGCGCAACGTCCATGAGGAGCCGCATGGTTTCGTCCGTGGCCCGGTGCTTGGAGTAGTCGAGGACGAGGTCGGCACCCTGCGCCGTGAGCCGGTCGGCCCTCCCCGGGTCGTCGGCGAACAGCTCGCGCAAGTGCGTCGACGAGATCTCCTCGTAGTGCGCCGCCAGTGCCTTCCACTCCGGTGTCGCGGTGACGTCCATGGCAGGCAATCTACGGGTCGGTCCGGATGGGCGCCGCGTCGGCGAGGAAGGCGGCGACCGCCGGCAGCGCAGTCGGATCCTGGAGGAAGAAGAGGTGGCCCCCGTCGAAGAAGGACAGCCGCGCACCGGGGATCGACGCGGCGAGGAACTCGCTGTTGGCCGGCGGCGCGATGCCGTCGTAACGGCCGCCGCACACCAGGGTCGGGCACGCGATCCGCCCCAAGCGGGCAGACGTGTCGTGCTGGGCCCGGGCGGCCAACTGGTTGGCGAAGCCGGGGTCCCCCGCCCGGTCCAGCCGCGCCCGCTCGCGGATCATCGCCTCCATCTGAGGGTGTGACCGGCGCCTGTCGCGGTCCCAGCGGGTGTCGAGCAGCTCCATCTGCCGCGTGACGCGCTCCTCCGGGTCCAGGAGCGCCAGCTCCTGCAATGGGTAGGACGCGCCACCCGCACCCCCCGAGGACGTGCAGGCCAGGACGAGTCGGGTGACCCGTTCGGGGTGGCGGATGGCCAGCTCCTGGGCCACCATGCCGCCGAAGGACACCCCCAGGACCAGGCCGTCCTCCCACTCCACCGCCTCGAGCAGGGCCGCCGCGTCGTCGGCGAAGTCGGCCATGCCGTAGGGCCACGGCGGCACGCTGGACTGGCCCAGTCCGCGTTGGTCGTAGGCGAGGATCTCGAACGCCTCACCGAGGGGGCCGTCGCTCAGGCGGGGGCCGTCGCGGAGGTCGCCGCCGGTGCCGCTGATCACCAGCAGCCGCTGCCCCTTCCCGGCCAACTCGAAGTAGAGCGACACGCCGTTGGCGTCGCACCAGGGCACGCCCGCACTGTAGCGATCCGCCGGGGTTCAGCGCAGGGCCAGCTGCCCCGGCACCAGGGGCGCCGGGAGCGAGGTGGTGCCCATCAGCCAGCGGTCGACGGCCGCCGCGCACGACCGGCCCTCCGCGATGGCCCAGACGATGAGGCTCTGGCCCCGTGTCTGGTCGCCGCACACGAAGACGCCGTCGGCGTTGGTGGCCCACGAGCCGTCGGCCACCACGGTGCCCCGCGGCCCGACCTCGACACCCAGCTCCTCCACGGCGTTGCGGCGCTCCGTCCCGACGAAGCCCATCGCCAGGAGCACGAGCTCGCACTCCAGCTCGAATTCGGTGCCCGGCACCGCCGCGAAGACCGGGCGGCCGTCCTCGGTGCGCATCTCGACCGTGTGCCCGCGCAGGGCCCGCACGGCGCCGGACCCGTCGTCGACGAACTCCGTCGTCGTCACCGCAAAGAGCCGCTCTCCTCCCTCCTCGTGCGCCGACGAGGTGCGCAGGATCAGCGGCCACAGCGGCCAGGGGTTGTCGGCCAGCCGGTCGCTCGGTGGCTCGGCCATGATCTCGAGCTGGTGCACCGACGCCGCCCCCTGGCGGTGCGCCGTGCCCAGGCAGTCCGCCCCCGTGTCACCGCCGCCGATGATCACGACGCGCTTCCCCTTGGCGATGATCGGCGACGCCACCAGGGCGCCCTCCTGCACGAGGTTCGACGGCTTCAGGTACTCGAGGGCGAGGTGGATGCCCGACAGCCCGCGCCCGGGCACCGGCAGGTCGCGGGGCAGCGTCGCCCCGCCGGCCAGCACCACGGCGTCGAACTCCGCCCGGACCTCCGCGGCGGGCCGCACCCGGACGTCGGGGGCGCACGCCGCCGCAAGGCCGCGCTCCTCGCCCGGCTCGACGGGTCCTTCCCCGACGCCCTCCGAGCCGCCCACCGACGTCGAGCACACGAACGAGACGCCCTCGGCCTCCATCTGGGCCAGGCGCCGGTCCAGCACCGCCTTCTCCATCTTGAACTCCGGGATCCCATAGCGAAGCAGGCCCCCGGGCTTCTCCGCCCGCTCGAACACGGTCACGGCGTGTCCGGCCCGCGCCAGCTGCTGCGCCGCCGCCAGGCCGGCCGGTCCGGAGCCCACCACCGCCACGGACTTGCCCGTGCGCACCGTCGGCAGCTGCGGGGTGACCCAGCCCTCGTCCCAGGCCCGCTCGACGATCTCGTACTCGATGCGCTCGATCGTCACCGGGTCCTCGTTGATCCCGAGCACGCACGACGCCTCGCACGGCGCAGGGCACAGGCGGCCCGTGAACTCGGGGAAGTTGTTCGTGGCATGCAGGCGCTCCATCGCCTCGGGCCAGTCGTCGCGGTAGACGAGGTCGTTCCACTCCGGGATCAGGTTGCCGAGCGGGCAGCCGTCGTGGCAGAAGGGGATGCCGCAGTCCATGCAGCGCGCTCCCTGCTCCTTGGTCGCCTCTTCGTCGAAGGGCTCGTAGACCTCCTTCCAGTCGCGCAGGCGGACCGACACGGGTCGGCGGCGCGGCAACCGCCGGCCGTGCTCCATGAAGCCTGTGGGCTTACCCATGTGCGGCCTCCATGACGGCTTCGTCCACCGAGCGCCCTTGGGCCTCGGCACGGCGCGTCGCCTCGAGGATCCGCCGGTAGTCGCTCGGCATCACCTTCACGAACTCGAGGACCTCGGTGTCCCAGTCGTGGAGCAGCCGGCCCGCCACCGCGGACTCGGTCTCCACCAGGTGGCGCTCGACGAGCGAATGGACCAGGAAGCTGTCGGAGGGATCGAGCGGCTCCACCTCGACCATCTCGAGGTTGACCCGCTGCCCGAACGTGCGCCCCGGGTCGTACACATAGGCGATCCCGCCCGACATGCCGGCGGCGAAGTTGCGCCCGGTCGGCCCGAGCACGACCACGACGCCACCTGTCATGTACTCGCAGCCGTGGTCGCCGACGCCCTCCACCACCGCGGTCGCCCCCGAGTTGCGCACGCAGAAGCGCTCCCCCACCTGCCCGCGGATGAACACCTCGCCTGCGGTGGCGCCGTACAGGATCACGTTGCCCGCGATGATCTGCTCCTCGGCGGCGAACGGCGACCCCGCCGGTGGCCGCACCACGAGCCGCCCGCCCGAGAGGCCCTTGCCGAAGTAGTCGTTGGCGTCGCCGTAGAGGCGCATGGTCACGCCGTTGGGCACGAAGGCACCGAAGCTCTGGCCGGCCGAGCCGCTGAAGGTCAACGAGATGGTGTCGTCGGGAAGCCCGGCCGCGCCGTGGCGCCGGCTGATCTCGGAGCCGAGCAGTGTCCCGACCGTGCGGTCCACGTTGGTGATCGGCAACGCGACGGACACTGGCGTGGCGTCGGCCAGCGCGGGCCCGCACTCGTCGAGGAAGGCGTGGTCCAACGCCTTCTCCAGTCCGTGGTCCTGCAGGCGGGTCTGACGCCGGCCCACCGTGTCGGGGACGTCGGGCTGCGCCAACACCGTGGAGAGGTCGAGGCCGGCCGCCTTCCAGTGGGTCACCGCGTCCTCGGTCTCGAGCAGGTCGGCGCGCCCGATCGCCTCGTCCAGCGAGCGCAGGCCGAGCGAGGCCAGCAGCTCGCGCACTTCCTCGGCGACGTACTCGAAGAAGGTCTCTACGAACTCGGGCTTGCCGCTGTACTTGGCGCGCAACGCGGGGTTCTGGGTGGCGATACCGACCGGGCAGGTGTCGAGGTGGCAGACGCGCATCATGATGCAGCCCGACACGACGAGCGGGGCGGTGGCGAAGCCGTACTCCTCGGCGCCGAGCAGCGCGCCGATCACCACGTCGCGGCCCGTCTTCAGCTGCCCGTCGACCTGCACCACGATCCGGTCCCGCAGCCCGTTGACGAGCAGCGTCTGCTGCGTCTCGGCCAGCCCGATCTCCCATGGGATGCCGGCGTGCTTGAGCGACGTCAACGGCGCCGCGCCCGTGCCGCCGTCGTGGCCGGAGATCAGGACCACGTCGGAATGGGCCTTCGCCACTCCGGCGGCCACCGTGCCGACCCCCACCTCCGCCACCAGCTTCACGTGCACCCGGGCCTGGGCATTGGACGACTTGAGGTCGTGGATGAGCTGTGCGATGTCCTCGATGGAGTAGATGTCGTGGTGCGGGGGCGGCGAGATCAGCCCGACGCCGGGCGTCGACTTCCTCGTCCGCGCGATCCAGGGGTAGATCTTGATACCCGCCAGCTGGCCGCCCTCCCCCGGCTTGGCGCCCTGGGAGATCTTGATCTGCAGGTCGTCCGCGTTGACGAGGTATTCGCTCGTCACCCCGAAGCGGCCCGATGCCACTTGCTTGATCGCGCTGCGTCGCAGGTCGCCGTTCTCGTCCGGCGTGAAGCGGTCGGCGTCCTCGCCACCCTCGCCGGTGTTGGAGCGGCCGCCGATCCGGTTCATGGCGATGGCCAGTGTCTCGTGGGCCTCGGCGGAGATGGAGCCGTAGGACATGGCGCCGGTCGAGAAGCGGGACATGATCGCCGAGATGGGCTCGACCTCCTCGATCGGGATGGGGCCGCCGGTCGCCGGCTTCAGCCGCAGCAGGCCGCGCAGGGTTCCCAGCTTCTCTGATTGGTCGTCGACCGCGGCGGTGTACTCCTTGAAGATCTCGTAGCGCTTCGACCGCGTCGCGTGCTGGAGCTTGAAGACGGTCTTCGGGTTGAAGAGATGGAATTCCCCCTCTCGGCGCCACTGGTACTCGCCGCCGACCTCCAGCTCGCGGTGGGCCCGCTCGGTGGGTCGCGGCTCGTGGGCCCGGCGGTGCCGCGTGGCCACCTCCGCTGCCAGCACGGAGAGCCCGATGCCGCCGATGCGGCTGGCCGTGCCCGTGAAGTACTCGTCGATCAGCGCGCCGTCGAGGCCGATCGCCTCGAACACCTGGGCGCCGGTGTAGGAGGCCACCGTGGAGATGCCCATCTTCGACATCACCTTCAGCACGCCCTTGCACGCCGCCTTCATGTAATTGCGGCGCGCCTGGCGCGGCGAGACGCCCTCGAGCAGGCCCTCGGAGATCATGTCGTCGATGGTGTCCAGGGCGAGATACGGGTTCACCGCCGCCGCGCCGTAGCCGATGAGGAGCGCCATGTGGTGCACTTCGCGGGCGTCGCCGGTTTCGACCACCAAGCCGACCTTGGTCCGTGCCTTCTCGCGCACCAGGTGGTGGTGGACGGCCGCCGTCAGCAGCAGCGAGGGGATGGGCGCCCAGTCGGCCGTCGAGTTGCGGTCCGACAGCACGATGATGTTGGCGCCCGCCGCGATGGCGGCCGAGACCTTTTGCCGCACCTCGTCGAGGGCGCGCCGCAGTGCGTCCCCGCCGGCGGACGTCGCTGCACCCGCCTGCCCCGCCTCGCGTATGTCGAAGAGCCCGTCGATGGCGAAGGCCTTGAAGCCCGGCGTCTCCCCGTGCTCGTTGACGTACATGAGCTTGGCCAGGTCGTCGCGGTCGATGACCGGCAGCGGCAGCAGGATCTGCCGGCACGAGCCCTGGCACGCCTCGAGCAGGTTGGCCTCGGGCCCGATGGTGGCCGAGAGCGAGGTCACCAGCTCCTCGCGGATGGCGTCGAGCGGCGGGTTGGTCACCTGGGCGAAGAGCTGGGTGAAGTAGTCGTAGAGCAGGCGCGAGCGGTCGGAGAGGACCGCGATGGAGGTGTCCGATCCCATGGAGCCGACCGGCTCGGCGCCGGCACGGGCCATGGGGGCGAGGATGACCCGTAGCTCCTCGGTCGTGTAGCCGAACAGGCGCTGCTGGGTGACCACGCCGCCGTGCTGGGGCGTCAGCATGGTGCGCGGCGGCAACTCGTCGAGACGGATCTGGTCGCTCGCCAGCCAGTCCGCGTAGGGGTGCTCGGCCGCCAGCTCGGACTTGATCTCCTCGTCCTCGACCAGGCGGCCCTTGGCAGTGTCGACGAGGAACATGCGGCCCGGCTGCAGGCGCCCCTTGCGCACGATCCGCTCGGGGGCGATGTCGAGCACGCCGACCTCGCTGGCCAGCACGACGAGGCCGTCGTCGGTGACCCAGTAGCGCGCCGGCCGCAGGCCGTTGCGGTCGAGCACGGCGCCGACGAGCGTGCCATCGGTGAAGGTGACCGCCGCCGGCCCGTCCCAGGGCTCCATCAGCGACGCGTGGTAGCGGTAGAACGCGCGGCGCTCGCGGTCCATCGTCGTGTGGTTCTCCCACGCCTCGGGGATCATCATCAGCACCGCGTGGGGTAGTGAGCGGCCCCCGAGGTGGAGCAGCTCGAGCACCTCGTCGAAGCTGGCCGAGTCGCTCGCGCCCGGCGTGCAGATCGGGTAGACGCGGGACAGGTCCCCGTCGATCAGCGACGTCTCGAGCAGCGCCTCCCGTGCCCGCATCCAGTTGCGATTGCCCGCCAGCGTGTTGATCTCGCCGTTGTGGGCCAGGTAGCGGTAGGGGTGGGCGAGCGGCCAGCTCGGGAACGTGTTGGTCGAGAAACGCGAGTGCACGAGGGCCAGCCCGGACTCGAAGCGGGGGTCGCGCAGGTCGGGGAAGAACTGACGCAGCTGCTCGGAGGTGAGCATGCCCTTGTACACGATGGTCCGCGCCGACAGCGACGGGAAGTAGAGGCCGTCGACGGCGTGCTCGGCCCGCTTGCGCAGGACGAAGGCGCGGCGCTCGAGGGACAGCGTGTCCATCGCCTTGCCGGCCGGTGCCACGAAGACCTGCTCGATGCGGGGCATGGCGCCGAGCGCCGTCTTGCCCAGTCCCGCGGGCTCCGTGGGCACGGTCCGCCACGCCAGCACGGACAGCCCCTCCGCCACCGCCGTCTGCTCGACGACGGTGCGGGCCTTCAGGGCGTCGTCGGGGTCGGTGGGCAGGAAGGCCAGGCCGACCGCGTAGCCCCCGGCGTCGGGCAGCGCGAACCCCGCCTCCGCGGCGGCCGCGGCCAGGAACCGGTGTGGGACCTGGACCAGGATGCCGGCGCCGTCCCCCGTCTCGACCTCGGCCCCCGACGCGCCGCGGTGCGCGAGGCGCTCGAGGACCGTGAGGCCGCGGTCGACGATGTCGTGATCCGGCCGGCCGTGCAGGTCGGCCACCATGCCGACACCACAGGCGTCGTGTTCGTATGCCGGGTCGTAGAGGCCAGTGGCCATCGGCGTCCTTCCGATTTGGGAGAAGTTGAACGGCTACCGGGACGACGTTGGCCCGAAGGTGGAAGGTACAGAATACACGCCCACCCTCGTAGGCTTGGCACCATGCCGTCGTGCGTGCACATCGTCGGGGGCGGGGTGATCGGGCTCTCCTGCGCGTGGGACCTGTCACGCAACGGTCATGATGTGACGGTCGTGTCGCCGGCGCCGGGGCGCGTCGGCGCGTCATGGGTCGCGGCCGGCATGCTCGCCCCGGTCACCGAGGCCCAGTTCGGCGAGTCCGCCCTGACTTCGCTGCTCCTCGAAGGTGCCGCCCGGTGGCCCGGCTTCGCCGCCGCACTGGAGCGGGCGGCGGGTCGGTCCATCGGTTACGACACGACCGGAACGGTCACCGTCGCGCTCGATGCGTCGGACCGGGCCAGCCTCGACGACCTCCTGGCGTATCAGCACGAGCTCGGGCTGCGCGCGCTGCGCCGCAGCGCCAGCGAATGCCGCCGACTCGTCCCCGCGCTCAGCACCGCGCTCCGTGGCGGCATCGAGGTGCCCGGCGACCATCAGGTCGACAACCGCGCCCTCCTCGCCGCGCTCGTCGCGGCGTGCCGGAGCGGGGGCGTCGCGTTCGTGGACGCCACCGTCGCCGCCCTCGAGGCCGGGCCCGCGCTCGTCCTCGCGGACGGTCGCCGCCTCCGGCCCGACCTCGTCGTCCTGGCCGCCGGGACGGGGGTGCCGGCCATCGTCGGGCTCGAGGAGGCCGGCCTCCCGAAGCTGCGTCCCGTCAAGGGCCACATCCTGCGCCTCCGCCCTCCGGCCGGCCGGCGCGCGGGGCACGGTCCGCTCCTGGCGCGGACGGTGCGCGGCCTGGTGCACGGGCATTCGGTGTACCTGGTGCCGCGGCGCGACGGCTCGGTCGTCGTGGGCGCCACCGTGGAGGAGCGCGGCGACGACACCGCCGTGTTGGCGGGCGCGGTGCACGAGTTGCTCTGTGACGCCCGAGCGATCGTCCCGGGCATCGACGAGCTCGAGCTGGCCGAGGCGGCGGCGGGCTTGCGACCGGCCACGGCCGACAACACACCGCGCATCGGGTGGACCGCCCTGGAGGGCGTCGTGGCCGCGGTCGGGCACTACCGCAACGGGATCCTCCTCGCGCCCCTCACCGCGGCCGCGGTGGTCGACCTGCTCGCCCGGCGCCCCGTGGCTGCGGTCATCGAGGCCCTGGCGCCCGCGTGACCATGCTCGCGCTCAGCGTGAACGGACAGCCGGTGCGGGTGCCGGCCGGCACGACGATCGCCGACGTCGTGACGCAGCTGACCGCGCAGGTGGACCCCAAGGGGGTCGCCGTCGCCATCGACCGCTGCGTCATCCCGCGCTCGGAGTGGGCCACGACCGCGGCGCGGGCCGGCTCCCTGGTGGAAGTGGTCAGCGCCGCCGCCGGCGGCTGAGCGTTGTCGGCGCCGACGCCCGGTGCCAGAATCGTCCGATGCCAGCGCCTCCTCGCACCGGTCCGACCGCGTTCGTCCTCGCCGGAGGGGGCACCAAGGGCTCGTTCGAGGTCGGGGTGCTGCAGTACCTCGTCGGGAGGGAACGGATCGCGCCCGACATCGTGACCGCCACCTCGGCCGGCGCCATCGCCGCCACGGTCCTGGCCCAGGCGCGCACGATCGACGAGTTCGCGCGGCGGGTGGCGGAGATCGAGGGCGACGTGCTCGCCTGGACGCACACGGAGCACGTCTTCGGACGCCAGGCCTGGCTCGGGGCGCTCGACGGTACCGCCCTCGGCCGCGAGATCCACCTCGGGATCACCGAGGGCACGCGCCCGCCGTTTCCCCTGAGCCCCGCCGGCGTGCTGGCCGGCGGCGAATCCGTGCCTCCGGTACCGGGCTCGGGCCGCCGCGAACGGCGCCGTGCGCGACGGGCCAGGCGGCGACGGCAGCGCCGCGTCCTGCGCCTGGTCGCCGGCGCCGGATTCCGGCTCCCCCGTGTGCGACGCCAGCTGCGCACGAGCGGCAGCTCCGTCCTCAACCTCGAGCCCCTGGCGGACGCGCTCCGCCACGGCACCAGTGACGGCGTCCGGCCGATCGACCCTGCCCTCGTCCGCCGCCCGGGCCTGCAGCTGCGCCTCGCCGTCACGGCTCTGCGGGCGGGCGTCCTGCGCTTCGTGACCGAGGACGGGTCGATCGTCGAGTCCGACGCCCGCACGCCCGCCCCGGGTGCGGCGGCCGGCCCCGTCGACCTCGTCGACGGGGCCATCGCCTCGGCCAGCGTGCCCATGGTCTTCCCGCCCCGCTCATTGGCGGATGACGACTACGTCGACGGAGGCGTGATCGACATCATCCCGGTCCGGGCGGCAGCCGAGCTGGGAGCGACGCGGATCATCGCCGTCGTGGCCGTGCCGTTGACGCTGGCCCGCGACGACCGCGACTACGCCACGGCGCCCGCGGGGTACATCGGCTTGCGGTCGATGGGGATGATCGGCGTGGCGGAACGGCAGCTGTCGAATCTCTCCGTGAACCTGCCCGAAGGCTCCTCGCTGACCACGATCGACCCGGTCGTCGACGTGGTCGGGCTCTTCGAGGTGGAGCCCGGGCTGCTGCGCATCAACAAGGACTACGGGTGGCTGCGCGCCGCTGACGTCCTCGCCGAGGGCGACGCGGGCATCATCGCGGGTGTCGCCCAGGACACGCACGCGATCGCCGAGGCCCGGCGCGAGGCCTGGCGCCTCGAGGAGGCGATCTGGCCGGGCGGCCAGGCGGAGCGAGACGTCGCCGGGACGCTGGCTCTCGTCCGCGAGCAGAAGGAACGGGTGCGCACCCTCGTCGACCGACGCAAGCAGCTCGGCTTCCCCGTGCCCGACGCCTGCGAGGCCTGGTGGACGGACTACGAGGCGCACACGGCCCCGCGCCCGGGGCACCTCCCGCCAGCGCCGACCCCGCGTTAGCCCATCGCAGCAAAGCGCGCCGGTGCGAACTGGTCCGGCAGCGGCGCCTCGCCCGGCGGCAGCTCGGTGCCCGTGATGGTGTGGGCGAGCACCCGGCCCGAATAGGGGCCCTGGAGCAGGCCGTTGGCCCCGTGGCCGGTCGCCACCCACACGTTGCTCCACCCCGGCAACCGCCCGACGAGGGCGCGGTCGTCGGCCGAGGTGGGCCGTAACCCGACCCGCGTCTCGAGGTAGGTGGCCGCGGCGAGTCCGGGTGCCACGAGCGTGCACTCGCGGAGCAGCTCGTGGAGGCCGCCCGCCGTCACCGCCACCGAGAAGCCGGCCCCAGGCTCGAACGTGCCCCCACAGGCCACCCGCCCCCCGGGCCACGGCACGAGGTAGTGCGTGAGCAGCGGCTGCACGATGGGCCACCCGCCCGTGTCGGCGGCGACGCCGAGATGCACGATCTGCCCCTTCGTCGGCCCCACCGGCAGGTCGCAGCCGAGCCACTCGCCGGCGGCCGCGGTCCAGGCGCCGCCCGCGACGGCCAGGGCGCCGCAGTCGACGTTGCGGTGTCCCTCCACGCTGACCGACGCCACGTGGCGTCCCCCGGTCGCCGCGGCGACGACGCCGTGGACGGCGCCCTCGACGAAGACGACGCCTCTTGCCGCGGCGGCCTGCCGCAGTGCCGTGGCCATGCCGCGTCCGTCGACGCGGGCCGAGCCCGGCGCGTGCAGGACCCGGTGGACGGGCCCGAGCGGAGGGAAGAGCGTGGCGGCGTCGGCGACGGGAATCTCGGACACCGCCCCGGGTGACCGGCGCAGGACCAGCTCGGCGAAGGGGGCGAACCACGCGTCCTCGTGGGCCCGCAACCCGATGGTGAGGATCCCGCAGGTGCCGTACGCCGCGCCCTCGGTCTCCGCCCCGTCCGCGGCCAGGCGGCCCAACAGCACCGGGTAGTGCGCGCCCGCCTGGCGCAGGAAGGGCCAGAGGGCGGGGTCGGTTTCCGCGCTGGTGACCGGCGACAGGATCCCTGCGCCGGCGTCGGTGGCACGCCCGGCATGGGCTGCGTCGACCACGGTCACGCTGGCGCCGAGGCAGGCCAGCTCGTAGGCCAGCGCCAGACCCACCAGGCCGGCGCCGACGACGGCGACATCGCACCGCTGCGGACTCACGGCCACCGAGTCCACCAGCACCACGGCCAGCGTGCCAGCGGTGGGGCACTATGGGCCGGGTGCACCTCGTGCGGACGCCCGACGAACGCTTCGGCGAGCTCCCCCAATTCCCCTTCGCGTCCCACTTCGTCACCCTGCCCGACGGCGTGCGCATGCACTACCTGGACGAGGGTCCCGCGGGGGCCGAGACGGTGTTGCTGCTGCACGGCCAACCGACGTGGTGCTATCTCTACCGGTTCGTCGTGGCGCGCCTCGTCGAGCACGGCCTGCGGGCCGTGGCCCCGGACCTGATCGGGTTCGGCCGGTCGGACAAGCCGCTGGCCCGGTCGGCGCACACGGTGCAGGCACACGCCGACTGGGTGGCGCAGTTCGTCGACGCCGCGCGGCTCGCCGACGTCACGCTCGTGGTCCAGGACTGGGGCGGCCCGTTCGGCCTGTCGCTGCTGACCGCCCGGCCCGGACTCGTTCGCCGCGTCGTCGCCGCCAACACGGCGCTGCACACGGCGGCACCGGACTTGGCGGGGCGCCTGACCTGGGCCTGCCATGCCGGCGCCGACGGGGTCGTCACGGTGGCGCAGACGCTGCTCGACTACCAGCGCCTGACTCAGGAGCTCACCCCGTTCCGGCCCAGCCTCTTCGTGCAGGGGGCCACCGCGTCCGAGGTCCCGGGGCCCGTACTGGCGGCCTACGACGCGCCGTTCCCCGACGAGGCCTATTGCGCGGGCCCGCGGCAACTGCCGCTCCTGATGGGCCTGACGCCCTCGAGCGCCTGCGCCCGGCTCAACCGCCGGACCGGGGAGGCACTGGCCGGCTTCGAGGGCCCGTTCCTCACCGCGTTCTCCGACGGCGATCCGGGCACGGGCGGTTGGGCGGAGGTGTTGCGAGATCTCGTGCCCGGTGCCGGCGAGCAGCCGCACGTGACGGTCAGCGGGGCGGGCCACTTCCTCCAGGAGGACCGGGGCGCCGAACTGGCCGATGTGGTGGCGAGGCTGGTCGCGGCGACACCGGCTGCTTAGGACCCCTGTGCCGGCTCCTCCGGGGCGGCCGGCGCCGCCAACGCCTCGGGCTCGGGTGCGCCGGTCCCGATCTGCGCCTTGAGCGCCGCCAGCTCCTGGTCGACCTGCGCGTCCTTGCCGACCTGGTCGAGCTCCTTCTGGATGTCGTCGGTGCCACCTCCGACGTCCTCGAGGACGCCGGACTCGAGCAGCTCGTCGAGCGCGCCGGAGCGGGCCTGCATGGTGGCGATCTTGTCCTGGGCCCGCTGCAGGGTCGCCCCGGAGTCGTTGAACGACTTGGAGATCCCGGCCGCGCTCTCGTCGACGGTCGAGATCGCCTTGGCGGCCGTGTACTGGGCCTTGAGCGTCTCCTTTTGCGTGCGGAAGTCGTTGACCCGCTTCTGCAAGGCGTCGAGGGTCGTGGTGAGCTTCTGCTCCTCCTCGTCGAGCTGCTGGCGTTGGGGCTCCATCTCGTCGATCTGCTGCTGGGCCGCCGCCTTACGGGACAGGGCCTCCTTGGCCAGGTCCTCCCGGTTCGCGGCCAGGGCCTGCTTGGCCTGGTCCTGCAGGTGGTCGATGGTGTGCTGGAACTGCTCCTCCTGCAGCTCGAGGCGCTTCTTGGAGGCGGCGAGGTCGACGAGGGCCCGGCGCACCTGGGTGATCTGCTCGAGCATCTTCTCGTAGGAGAGATCGAGCATCTCGTCGGGCTTCTCGGCGGCGTCGAGCGCCTTGTTCGTCTTGGCCTGCACGATGTCGTGCGCCCGTTGGAAGATGCCCATGGTCCCTCCCTGGGGGTCGATCGGTGTGCCCCACCATAGATTCGAATCACGTCAGGCGCGGCAGCCGCCAGCGCGCCGAGGCGACGAGCCCCTCCCCTACCGCGCGGGCGTCCGCCCGGGGATCAGGAGCCGGAGGCGGCGACGATGGGCCCGTTGAGATGGGTGCCCGACATGTCCCCGTCGCCGGGCGCGTCGCCGAAGTTCGAGACCCTGCCCGACGCGGTCACGACCCAGTAGCCCCCGCCGTCGGACGTGTCGAAGATGGCGGACGCCGGGTTCAGGCCGCCCGCCGAGCCGGGCGGCAGGCTCCCCATCCCCGCGGCGTTGCCGAAGGGGAACACCTGCCCCGCGCCGTCGAGGACCCAGTAGCCGCGGCCGTTGGAGGTGGCGACGGCAGAGGTGATCGCCGAGCCCTGGGGGCCGGGGGACCCGTAGCTCGTGGCGTCGCCGAACGTGTAGACCGCGCCGGTGCTCGTGACCACCCAGTACCCGTTCCCGCTGGCGTCGGGCACGACGGACACCGCGGCGCCGCTGCAGCCGCCGATGCCGGGACAGGACCCTTCGAACTTCGCGTCACCGAAGGCGAAGACACCGCCGTCGGAGGCGACCATGAAGTAGCCGCCGCCGTCGGTCGAGGGGACCATGCCGACGATCGGCGCGTTCAGGCTGCTCGGCAGGCCCGAGCCGGCGGGGTGTAGCCCGCTGCCCGGGATGGAGCCGTGGAAGCCCGCGTTGCCGAAGGCGAAGATGCCCCCGTCGGAGGCGACGAGCCAGTAGCCGCCCCGGTCCGCCGTCGGGGTGATGCCGACGACCGGCCGTTGGAGGTGGAGCGAGCCGGTGGAGCCGTGGAACTCTGCCGAACCGAAGCTGAAGATGCCGCCGTCCGATCCCACCAGCCAGTAGCCGTGGGTCGGTGCGGGTGGAGGTGGAGGCGGCGGAGGTGGAGGCGGCGGCGGAGGCGGGGGTGGTGGTGCGTCGACGGTGAGAGTGAACTGCTGCGTGGCCGGCGACGCCACCCCGTTGGAGGCGACGAGGCATACCGTGTACGTCCCGCCGTCCCCCGCGACGGGCGTTCCTTCCAGGGAGGCGGTCGATCCACCGGTGTAGTTGAGCGTGATGCTGGCAGGCAGCGTCGACGGTGTGCAGCCGCTGAACGCCGAGTCCGTCAAGGAGCTGACGCCTGGGGTTCCCGTGGTCGTGACGTCGAACACTCCGGCCGTTCCCGCCGAGAACGTGACCGCGTTCCCGCTCGTGATCGTGGGGGCCGCGGACGTCCCGCTCCCCGTGTAGGTGTACTGGTCGGCCGCCGACACGCCGCTCGTTCCCGCGGGTGTCGTGACGGTGACGTCGACCGTGCCCGGGTTGATGGAGGGTGGGATGGTCGCAGTGATCTGGGTCGCGCTGTAGCTCGTGGGGAAGCTCGCCACGTTCCCGAAGTCGACGATCGGCGTGACACCGCCGTCGAAGAAGTTGGTGCCCTTGATCACCACCGTGCTCCCCGTGGGCGGCACCTGCGCCCCCGACGTCGGGGACACGGACGTCGTCGTGGGGGCGTTCGCCGGCGCGTAGTCGAACTCGTTGACCGCCGGTGTGCCCGTCATGCTCGAGGAAAATGCGCCGGCCGTCACGGTCACCACCACCTGGTCGGCCACATTGCCGGCCGGGTCGGCGGGCGCGTCGGCGGTCAGCTCTCCGTCCCAATTCACGTGGACGTTTGTAGCCGGCACACCGCCGAAGAACACCTGGGGCACCGGCGAGGCGGTGAAGTAATTGCCCTCGATGGTCACGGGCGTCCCGGCACCGGTGTCGGGGGAGGAAGCCGGGACGACTTGCACGACATCGGGTGCAGCAGGCGTCGAAGGAGTGGGCAGGGAGCTCGGTGTGATCGGGTCGACCAGCGAGTCGGCCGGGTTGGGCTGGTAGGCGAAGATCTCGGCGTACTGCCCGGTCAGGGTGTTGGCGTCCCCCATCATCGCGGTCTGGCCGCTGCCGCTCGCCCAGGGGCCCAGGATGTTGTCGCGGTGGCCCCAGCACCCACTTGCGCCCGGCGAGGTGCACAGGAGATTGGTGCCGCCGTAGCCGTCGTCGTACATCCAGGCGAAGTCGGCCCCGAGCGGGGTGTAGTCCTGGGCGAAGATGGAGCCCCCCGGGCCGACGAAGCCCGAGGGCAGGAGGGGGTCGGAGTTGGTCGTCGCACCGGCCAGCGCAGCCGTGTTCAGGGTGGCATCGAGACCGGAGTACGGGGACAGCCCACGGTCGTCGCGCTCCTCGTCGGTGAGGACGAGTTGCTGCACCGCGACGGCATCACTGGCGTAGTTGCCCGGCAGCACGAGAGGTCCGAGCCCCTCGAGCCAGCGCGCGTAGTTGATGTCGTGCAGGATCGAGTCGGTGCATCCGCTGCTCTTGTCGTCCACGGGTGACAGGGAGCAGGCGGGTATGACCTGCGGCGGCACGCTGGCCGCCGGGTTCGACGGCGGGATGATCCCGGAGGCGCCAGCGACCAACGGCGCCGCGCTGACGACCACGAGGGCAGATCCGATGCCGGCCGCCAGGGCGGCAGCGGCGCGCGCCGCCACGGTGACCAGCGCACGCGCGCCAGGATGGTGCCGTCTCACGCTTCCCTTTGCCCCCCTCGTGCGCAGGAATCGACCAGCCCGGGCAACGTAACATTTTGGGTCGTCGCGTCAGAGAGGTATCGCCCTGAATTGTCTCCGGGTTGACGACCGGCGAGCACGCCTCGCACAACACTCGCCGCGACCCCGGGGGTTCTGGCCTCCCCTCAAGACCGCGCCTCGCCTGACGCCCACTGCACCCTCGGGCAGATTCGACCTCTCGGGCTGCGGCGGGTCATCCCCTGACGGGGTCGGCGAGGAAATCCCGCAGCTTGGCGCCTCGTCGGGTCGCCATCCACCAACCGAGCCGGTGACCGAGGAACGAACACGCCAAGGCGATCGCGCAGGCCACCGCCAATCCCAGGCCGAGGTCATGGTCGGGCAGCTTCTCGGACAGCCCGTGTGGCGCGGTGAATCCCCACACGAGCAGGGACGGCGTCAGCATGAGCACTCCGAGCACCGGCACGAGCACATAGGGCGTGACGATCAGGACTCCCCAGCGCACCAGCATCCTCTTGCGCGGCCGCCGGTGTTCCCACCGGTAGCGGAGCGGCATCGGATGGTAGGGAAAGAGGATCCCCACCCACGCCGAAATGGAGAGAAAGCCGAAAGGCACGATTCCGATTGCGATGACCGTATAGAGCGTGGAGAGCAGTGAGTGATGGATGAGTCCGTTGACGACGGCCACCAGGGCGCACACCGGCGTGACCAGCAGCCACAGGACGATTTCCTTCGCGTACAACATCCGTCGAAACACCACCGGGTCGTCCAAGGCAGTTCGAATTCGCTCGGCGTCCGGCGCGAGCACGTTCGTCGAAGGCACATCCGAGTACATCCAAGCCGCGAGGATCAACGCGAAGGCCAGTGTGCCATGGACCGTGAACAGCTTGTCGCGCAACGTCGTGGGCAGGAAGAACCACGCCGAGCTCATCAATGCCCCGTTGACGGCGATCGTGACGGGAACCTCGTAAGGAGGCCGCAACGACAAGGCGACCTGCTGGCGGACCGCCTCTCTCAGGTTGTCGGGGAGCCGGACGTCAACGTCCGGCAAAGCTCGGCACCGCCTTCACGGAGGACCCGAGCGCATCATCGAGAAGAAAGGTCCTGGGCGCACACATGTTCAGCGCACCCTTCGGGGCAGAAGAGCTCCGATGAACCAGAACAGAGGTATGAAGATGCCCACGATGAACATCACCCAGTGGCCTTTGCGGATTGAGATGACACCCAGGGTCACCAACAGCACGAAATAGATGATCGACCAGAGGGCGACAAATCCGCCGCTCACCGCAAGTGGAAAGTTCATGGGCATCCCCGTCCGTTCGAGGCGCCCGGGCCGTGCGGAACCCCGCCCGATCCGGTCCATGCCTCAGCACCTGGTTTGCCGGGCACCCTACACCTGCGCCCCGCACGGACACTCCCGGCGAGTCGGGCTGCCGGGATTTGAACCCGGGACCACTTGACCCCCAGGTATTACCCACTCAACGCTGTACAACGGGCTATCTGACCAGGTTGGATCGAACCGAAGTGATGAAAGTTAAGCGCGGCTGGACGAAGGACCCCAACTCGGCAGCCTGGGCACCCCTGCCCTTGAGACGCGTCACACGAGTGGGGTAGCGAAGATCCATTGTTGGCCGCCGCAGTCGCTGGCGACGTAAATCCGGTTGGGGCCATGATCGGCCGGGCCATCAATGATCGTCGCGCCCGAATCGCGAGCGTGCCCGCAATGCAGGTCGACATCGTCGACGTAGACGAAGGTGCGTGATGTCGCCCACGCTGGATCATCAACTGAGCGAGAGCCGAACTCGGCCATTGCGGGTCCAATCAGAATGACGCCGTCACCGGTGGATAGTTGAGCTGTCCAGACACGGCCCTCGTCGTCGCGAAGAGCCTCAATCTCGGTAAAGCCAAAGCTCTCCACAAGGAACCCCAATGCCTGTGCGGCGTCCGCGTAGTACAAGTACGGGAGTACCTGAGGCGTTCCTGCCGGTCGTCTTGACGACGGAGGCATACAAGGGAGGCTAATTGAGGCCCGGGCCGCCCGCTCGTGGAACTGACCTGGCTTGCAGCTTCCAACTAGTCGGGCTGCCGGGATTTGAACCCGGGACCTCTTGACCCCCAGTCAAGCGCGCTAACCAAGCTGCGCCACAGCCCGTGACTTTCCAACTCTCTCCCTGGCGGGACCCTCCTGTTCCCCGAGGACCTGGCGACGGGCCGTCGTGACCCCACCTGCGCCTGAAAGCGATCGGAGAGAGAGAAATCTATTCCAAAGTCCGCGGGCACCAAGAACGGTCCCTCTCCACACGGTGCCGGTGCCCAAAGAAGGTCACTTCGCATATCGCCGACCTACACTCCGAGCAGGCGATTCAGTCTCCCGGCCGCAAGCCGCGGCCCATGGCCGAGCCTGGGCACGGGATGCCTGGGCACCGCGTCCAGACAACTGGACCTTCTTCAGGGGAGGGGCGACACTCGTGTCGGCTGCAAGGAACGAACGGCTGCGTGCGAGGAGCAATCGATTCCCATATCGCACCGCCTTGAAGATGCTCCCCCTCCACGCTCTCCGGGAGCTCGACGCCGAGACCCGTCTCGCGTGGCTGCGCCTCACACGACGCGGCATCGACCGCCGCTATGCCTCGGCCACGGATCTCCTGGTCAACGTCGGGTGTGGCTCTCAAGGCCGGCAAGGTTGGATCAACGTCGACTCGGTAGCGGCTCGAGGCGTGACGTGCGTTCGCGACTGCCGAACCGCTCTGCCGCTTGCATCTGGGTCGGCCCGCGCAATCTTCACTGAGCACTTCCTCGAGCACCTTGACTACTACGAAGAGGCCCCGAAGTTTCTCGACGACTGCCGACGCGTGCTCTCTCCCGGAGGAGTCTTACGGATCATCGTGCCTGATGGTGGCAAGTATCTTTCCGCTTACTGCGGGGGCGGTCTCGAGGACATGAGCACGTTCAGTCCATTACTCACTTTGGAGCCGGAGAGTGATGCTGCACCGTTCTCCCTGCGCAGAGACGTCCTGCCCTTTCGCACCAAAATGGAAGTCGTGAACTTTCACTTCCGTCAGAGCGGCCAACATCGATTCTCCTATGACTTCGAAACGCTTGCCCGGTTGCTCTCGGACTGTGGCTTCACATCCATCGTCAAGTCCGAGTTCGGCGTGAGTGGCCTTCCGGAGCTGGCGATTGACAGCGAATCCCGAGCGGGGGAGAGCCTTGTGGTGGAGGCCCGCTCCCCCACCATTGTGCGGTCGTCTTCCGATGAGTGAGGACTCGCACCACAGAGGGCTCCGCCGGTTCACCGTGTGCGACTCGGTTTGACCATTGGAGCCGAATAGGTTGCCGACGATCGCATGGAGTCCGTCGTGGAGCATTGCCGTCATCATCCCCACGTTCCGCCGACCCGAAATGCTGCAGGCCCTTCTCGTTTCCCTGAGCAAAGGGCTCCGAGTGCCCGACGAGGTCATCGTCGTCGACAACGACCCGGTGCGCTCGGCGTTTCCCCAACCCATCGAAGGTCTCGCTGTCCGAGTGGTGCACGCAGGGCTCGGTGTCAGCGTCGCCGGCGCGAGGAACGAGGGCTGGAGAGCTGCGACCTCGGGCCTCTGCGTGTTCATCGACGATGACAACGAGGTGGAGCACGGCGCGATAGCGGAGCTCGCTCGTGCATTCGAGCCCGGCGACGTGGGGCTTGACGGCCCCGTGATCTATTCCGGCAGTCTCGGAACCATCTGGTGTGCTGGTATCCGGCGATCACGCTGGACGGGACAGACCCACAACCTCCTCGGTGGTCGGTCCTCGCTTCCCGACGCACCGAATTGGCCCACAGAGGACATGCCCGACGCCTTCGCGGTGCCACGGCTCGTCCTCGAGGAGTTGGGAGGCTTCGACGACCGACGGTTTCCCATTCATTACGAGGAGGCAGACCTCGGGGTTCGGATCCGGAATCTGGGTTTACGAGCCATCGTCGTGAGGGACGCCAAGGTCTTCCATTACGGCTGGGTGGGGCTGAGCCCAGGCGGTGCGCTGGTTCGCGCCACAGCCAGCCACGGAGCCGAGCGGGCTCGTCAGATGGCACTGTCGAGAATCCGCTTCCATTTCTTGCACTCGCGTGGGCTCGAGCGCGTGAGCATTCTCGGGCTCTTCATCCCCGTGTGGATCCTCATCACGTCCGTTGGATGTCTTCCGACGGAAGCGTCGTGGGAGGTTCGTCTTGCGACGGTACGCGCCCTCTGGGCTGGCGCGGCCACGGGATACCGGGAGGTCTTCCGGAACCGCATCCCCAGCTTCTAATTGCTCGGTTCAGGCGACCGTCCGAGGTTTGCGGCCCACGAGCCAGTATCCCCGTGGCAGGCGACGAGCAGAGCTCCGCGGATCCGACGGGAGGATGGCGATATCGCTGAAGCCTAAGGACTCGACGAACGTTACGGCATCGTCCGGGTTGATCAAACGTCCGAGCCATGTGTCGATGTCACCCGGCACGGGAGCCATGCCGACCACTCGGAGGAGAGATGCTGCCGCGACACGCAGTGGGCGCGGCAGGGCTCGCACAATCGATTGGCGGACCGAATCACTGCGCCGGCGCAGCTGCACTTGAAATGTGCCGTGCGGACGCAACACCCGCCACGTCTCGTTCAAGTAGGAGTGAATGATGGCAACCTGAGGGATGTGTCCGAACACCTCAAAGGAGAGGACATGGTCGACGGACGAGTCGGCAACGCCATTGAGCGACTGGCCGTCGCCGACGAGCCAAGTTGCCTGCACGGGGCAATTCTTGCGCCCCTGGTCGATCATCGCGGGTGAGATGTCGATCCCCCACACCTCGCCGAAGCGTTGCGACAGACCGGCAAAGAGGCGGCCCATTCCGCACCCGACCTCGAGGACTCGCCGTCCACCTGGGTCCACACCGAGACGCTCCAGGATCGGATCGACGAGTTCAGCGACGAGTACCGGTCCCCGTGCATAGAACTCGTCCATCGTCCAATCGCGTTTCTGCGCATCAATCGAATACAAGGGAACCGTGCGGGCTCGCGCCTCCCAGTCGTTGCGCATGGCGTCGATACCCGGGCCGTTGTCGTGGGGACGTGGTATGAGCAGATGCTAGTCCTGCGCGATCCGCCCCCTTGACGACAGTGGCACGTCCAACTCGCGAACCATACTGTCCGAGTGGGTAGCCTGTTCCCGTTTTGGAACCCACGCGCCATCCGGAAGACCGAGGCGAGACCACCGCCTCCCCGATCAGACGTCCAGACCACCTCCCCGGCCGACTGACCGACTCCGTTCGACTTCGCGCCCGCACGGCTCTCGTAACGACAGCAAAGGGGATCGCCTACCGCACCGGGCTGCACCGGCTTCTCTTCTACCGATTCGATTACATGTTTCGCCCGCGAGAGTTGTCCTTGCTTGTGTCGTGCCTCACCCGCACCCACGGCATGAGCGGGCCGATCCTCGAAATCGGCTGTGCAGCAGGGCATACGACCGTCTTTCTCAACAAGCATCTGGATGACCTGGATGACCCCCGGAAGTACATCTGCATCGATACGTTCACCGGATTCACGGAGCAGGACATAATCGTCGAGGACGGCCGCGGGAAGGACCCGGGCCTCTATCAGAACCTCTTTCGCTCCTATCGAAAGAGGTGGTTCGACCAGACGATGATCAACAACGGAGTCTCTCGGGTCGCATCGTTCCAGGCAGACGTGAATTCCTTCGATTTCGGCCCCCTCGACGACATCAGCTTCTGTCTGATCGATGTCGATCTCACGCGTCCGGTGTTGCGGTCACTGGAAGAGGTCGTGCCGAGGTTGGCTCCTGGCGGGATAGTGGTCGTCGACGACTGCTCGGCCAACGACAAATTCGATGGTGCGCTTGCCGGCTATCTCGAGTTCGTCGGACAGCACGGTTTTCCGGTCGACATCAGAGAAGGGAAGCTCGGCATGATCGAGATCGAGGGCACCACCGGTCTAGGCGGTGGCGACCGGCAGTGAGGCTCCAGGCGCGTGGAGGACCGTCCCGCGTCGCCCGTACACGCACACCCAGAGACTGACGAGCAGTACGAAGCCCTGCACGCCCAGCACGACGGTGGCGAACTCCGGCGCGGTGGGCCGGAACGACCAGCATGTGACCAGACCAACGAGGCCCAAAACGAGCGGTGGCCACGGTCGCACGACGCCGAGCGCAACGTTGCAGTTGACCACGACGCTCGTTGCCCCGGCAAGAGCCATGGCACACCCGAGACACACCAGCAAATAGACCGACGCAACGTCCTGTCCGAGTACGTGGCCAATCAGAGTGCGGAAGACCACAAGCGCCGCGGTAATCATCAACCCAAATCCGATCGACAAACCGGCTCCGACGATGACGACTCTTCGGTCCGCGCGCGCCCGCACGTATGGGAAAATGAGAATGCTCAAGGCGACCAGCACCAGATACACGCCTTTTGCCGGAACCGCCGCAACGTCGTACCTGGTAGCCGCAGACTTGGTCAGCCCGCTCGCTGCAAGAAGTATGTCCAGCTGCACCAGCACCCCCAGCAAGACAACGGTGAACCACGTGTCGAACATGGATGTCTGGGGCCTGGGTCGTTTGGCGACCTGAGGAGGTGCTGAAGGAAGCACAACGTAGGCAACGACGGTGGCAACGACGAGGCCAGCGACGAGTCCGGTCGTTCCCCACAGCAACCCTCCAAGACAACCGAGCGCAACGCGCAGCGTTGCTTCGATCATCATGTTGACGCCGAGCACAGTGAATCGCCGCAGAGCGATGAGAGCACCCCTCCGAACGCCCAGCGGGAATGCGACGAGAACCTGCACGACGACGAAAGCGACGGCCAGGATCGGAAGACCCAGCACGTAGCCCAACAATGGTGAAATTGACAAACCCGCCAACGCCGCTGGAAGGAGGCGTCGTGCGGTGAAATCAGGTGGTGCGTCCCCATCGGCAATCAAGGCCGCGGCACGCAGGGGAATGCCGGAGGGAATAAGGGACGCGATGAACAACAAGCCGAACAGAGCGGAGAGCCCCGCGAAGCCCTGATGATGGAAGTGACGGGAGAGCACGGCGAGCAACACGACCGTCGACAGGCTCAGGGAGACCATGCCGCACCAGAGCATCATTCCCCCACCGGTCAGGCCACCTGCGCCGGACGCCGTTTGACCGCCCCTTTTCGGGGTTTCGGACGGCCATCGGTGAGCATCATTCATGGCGTTCACGAGTCGCTCCCACTCAGAATGCCGGATCTGCCGCCGCCGCAGCACCGCCGTGCATGCACCGCCAAAGCTGCCCGGCCCATCGGTGGATCCAGCACGGAGTCACTCTACGTTGGCACCGCCTCTCGCAGGGTGCCTCGGCCGGGTGACGGGCTCCGCCGAGACCCCAGCCGGGGCCCCCAGCTGACCCCTCCCAGACCCTCCGTGAAGCCCGTCGCAGCCCCCTTGTTCAGCTGGCGCCACAAAGTATCGTGGAGCGATCGTCGAGGGTCAGGTTGTGGGGAGCCGCTGTGAAAGAAGCGAGGGTGCGGCAACGTCCGCGAGGGAGATTCTGGCATGTGCCACAATTGCGGACACACCGTTACCTGGGGAAACGCGGTTTTTTGCGCGGTCCGAGGGCAAGAGGCCTCACACTTGACTGAACCTCCGAAGCTGAGCATCGTCATACCTGCCTTCAACGAGGCGGATCGGCTCATGGACGAGGAGGCGCGCCTCCATGGGGCGGTGGTGGCCGGCGCCATCGACCCAGCTTCCACGCAGCTCATCGTCGTGGACGATGGAAGTTCGGACGACACCGCCCAGCGATCCGCCGAGCTCTTCGCACTGTCATTCACCGACATCTGCGTCCTCCGCCGCAGGACCAACTCTGGCAAAGGCGCAGCCATACGCGACGGCGTTGCCGTTGCCGCAGCGCCGATCGTGACCTTCATGGACGCCGACATGGCGGTCGACCCCGCGCAGATACCTCTCTTGGTGACAGCACTCGACACGGCGGACGTGGCCATTGGGTCTCGTTCTGTCCCCGGATCGATCGTAGAGAGTGACAATTACCGACGCGCCATCATGGGAAGGACATTCAGTCGCTACGTCAATCTGATGACGCACATGGGCATTATCGACACGCAATGCGGCTTCAAGGCTTTCCGCACACCCGTAGCACGGCTCTTGTTCCACTGCATGCGCATTGAGCGATTCGCCTTCGACGTAGAGCTTCTCTACCTGGCCCGACGGCTCGACTTCTGCGTGACCGAAGTTCCGATCCACTGGCGCGACGTCGACGGCAGTGCCGTTCGCCCGGTTGTAGATCCCTTCTCCATGGTTGTGGACGTCCTTCGGATGCGACTCGGTCGAAAGCCCCCGTTGACACCCGCCGTTTCCGTCTCGCTGGACCCACGCCAATCAAGCAGATTTCAGAAGAACGTGCCGGCGACCCTCTGGGACGCCTTCGGCCGGACATTCCCCATTTTCAACGTGACCGATACCGGCTATGTCGTCCTGCTTCCCTTGAGCCCCCCGGATGAGGTGCGACACGTCACGCAACGCATCGGTGAGCTGCTGCCCGATTCCCACGTGGGCGAGCGTCTGGTTTCTGTCGATCAGCTGATCGAATGGCATGCAGCACGGTTGCTCGTCGGGGACGAGGCAAGAGCCAAGGTCGACGACGGCTCCTCGGGGACAAGACGGCCCTTCGGCGCAGCGTCTGATGGTCTGACGGCGGAGAACTGCGCTGATCACAACCCGGAGCCGTTGACGCTTCCTGGCGCCTGACCGTGAGATTGGTTGCCGTTAGCTGGCGAGACCTGTCGAACCCGTTGGCAGGAGGGGCAGAAGTACTCGTCGATCGCCTCCTCCTGGCGTTCCAAACGAGAGGCCACGAAGTGGCGCTCGTGTGCGGTGGACCCGTTTCCGATCGTGTGTATCCCGTCGTGCAGGCCGGAGGAACCTACAGCCAGTATCTACGGGCGCCGGTCGTGTGTGCGACACGCTATCGGGACGCAGACGTCGTCATAGATGTCGAGAACGGCCTTCCGTACTTCTCACCCCTCTGGCGCAGATCGCCCTCCGTATGCCTGGTGCATCACGTGCACACCGATCAGTGGGCCATGCAATTTCCAAAGACCGTCGCGGCCGTTGGCCGTGCCATTGAGACGCGTGCGATGCCCGCGATCTACCGGAACCGGACGTTTGTTGCTGTTTCCCCGTCCACCGCTGATGCGCTTCGAATGATCGGCGTACGAGACGATCGCATCAGGATCATTGAGAACGGCGTCGACCTACCACAGGGACCTCTTCCGCCGAAATCGACCGAGCCGCTCTATCTTTCTCTCAGTCGGGTCGTTCCTCACAAGCGCCTGCACCTCCTCCTCAGGGCCTGGGAGATAGCGGCCCGGAGCGTTCCGGGACGGCTGGTCATCGCGGGGGACGGACCAGGTTTGGAACCTCTCCGCCAGCAGGCTGCGACCATCCCTCGAACACACGTGGTCGGCAGGATCGACGAGGAAGAGAAGATGCGCCTCTTGTCGGAATCGTGGATCCTCCTCAGCGCCGCCCACCACGAAGGGTGGGGTATGTCGGTCATGGAAGCCGCCGCCCACGGCACGCCGGCCCTCGCGATCGATGCGCCCGGCATCCGTGATGTCATTTCTGATGGCGCCACTGGCGTGCTCGTGCGGGGCACGGAGGAGGACGTGGTGCCTGCACTGGCTCAGGCGTGGGTAGACCTGGCCTCGGCCACGGAGCAGCGCCTGACAATGGGGGCGACCGCACGCGCCTGGGCGGAGAAGTTCACCTGGGATCGAACGACTGATCGCTGGCTCGAACTGCTCGAGGAGGTCGGGTCGGCCGCGGCCGGTCGCCGAAGCGGCTACGCGCCTGCGACCGGTGGAGCTTGAGGCGATGGCAAGGTCGCGGCGCCATCGGTCCGTTTGTGCACTGTGTGCCGCTCATGGTGCCCTGGGGAGCTCTCGGAGAGAGGATCGAACGGATCGCACTCCGGCGACTCCATGCTGACCCATTGAATGACATCCTTACGACTAGCCTGCCCCGGAACGACGCGGAGCGGCGGGGCCGGCGAGACACCGGGAATCGGTGATCTCTCCCTGTGTGCGCGCGTTCGTGACTCCTCCCTATCAACTGGACAACTGATGGCTGCCCGTCCAAAGGACGCGGACACAGCTGGTGAATCGAGAGGCATAGTGGCCCGCTGATGGACGTTCCCGTCTCCGTTCAGGACAGGGAAAGCGTAGGCGCATCGTCACACGACCTCAGTGACGCTGCACCCTGCCCCAACCCCGTGACCAGATGGGCGCTCGCGGGAATCGGCGCCGGCTTCCTGGCGATCAGCCTGGCTCAGGGCAGCGGACTGATTGAAGACGACACCAAGCTCCCTCTCGTCATGGCTCCTATCGCGTATTTGAGGTCGGCGCTTCACCTCTGGAGCGACCATCTCTTCGCCGGAGCCGTGACCCAGTCCATGGGTTTGTTCGTACCCATGGGGCCCTATTTCGCACTCGCCCAGTTTCTCCATGTGCCGGTGTGGTGTGCTGAACGGGTCTGGCTGGCTCTCCTGCTCACCGTCGGGTGCTGGGGTGTCGTGCGGCTCGCCGAGGCCATCGGGATAGGAAGGCCGTACGCGCGGGTGCTTGCAGGGCTCGCGTATTGCACGACCCCCATCGTTCTCTCGTGGACGACCACGACGGCCGCCCTGCTGGCCGTTGTCCTCCTGCCATGGGTGTTGCGACCGCTCGTGATCGGCTCACGGGAGGGTTCCCCGCGACGAGCGGCCGGTCGCTCGGGTCTGGCCGTTGCACTCATGGGTGGCGCGAATGCCACAGTCGTGTTCGCCGTCCTTCCCGTTGCGGTCATCTGGCTCTTGACACGGAGTCCCGGCCCTCGACGTCGTGCATTGATGGGCTGGTGGGTGGTCGCCGTCGGGTGTGCCTGCTTGTGGTGGGTGATCGCACTCGTGCTCGCGGGCAAATACGGGTACAACTACCTTCCCTACACCGAGACGGCGGCCGACACCACCAGCACCACTTCGGCATTCGAAGCTCTGCGCGGAGCGTCGTACTGGACCGACTACTACGCGCTGGGTGGAGCCCTTCTACCGGGAGCATGGACCGTGGTGTCGTCGAGCGTCGTCATCGTGGGGACGACCGTCGTCACCGCACTCGGCCTGGCCGGACTGTGCCGCCGCATTCCTGAACGCTTCTTCCTCGTTGCTTCGATGGCCTTCGGCGTCGTTGTCATTGCGGTCGGCTATGCGGGAGCCTCTGGGAGCCCGATTGCCTCCACCGTGCAGCAACTCCTGGACACCGGTCTCACGCCCCTTCGGAACGTGAGCAAATTCGCCCCAGACGTTGCACTCCCACTCGCCCTCGGCTTGGCATCCGTCCTGTCGTGGGAGCCTCGTCGCCGAATCGGGCGGACCAGACCAGGTGTCGGCGCAACTGCTCTCGTGGTGGCAATCGCACTCTTGGCGTCGGCGGCCGTCGTCATCGCCGCCACGCCGTTCTGGCGGCTGCAACTGTACGGATCGGGGGGGTTCCAATCGATCCCGTCCTACTGGACCCAAGCCGGTCAGTGGTTGCAGGCACACCAGGATCACCGAAGTGCGCTCCTGGTACCCGGGGCGAACTCCGCGCAATACACATGGGGGGACCCCGTCGATGAGCCTTTGGAGGTGGTCGGGAATACATCAATCGTGTGGAGCGATGTCATCCCACTCGGCTCCAACGGTTCGACTCAGATGTTGTCGACGGTCGAGCGTGCGCTCGACGAAGGTACGTCGCCACCGGGATTGGCCCAGTATCTTTCGCGCGAAGGAATAGAATACGTCGTCGAGCGGAACGATCTGAACCTGACCACGACCGGAGCGCCACCTCCGGCGCAGGTACACCAGGTGCTCAGCGACACCCCGGGTCTGACCGAGGTGTCGTCCTTCGGCCCCATTCTCCCGGAGCACCAGGTCCAAGTCGGCTCGTTGCCGGTGTACGACTCGCAGTCCCATTCGCGTCTCCGTGCCGTTGAGATATTCCGCGTCGCCGGTTCGATGTCCGAGGTCCAGACCTATCCCGCAGCGAACCCCGTGGTCGTCAGCGGCGATGTCGGGTCGCTCCTGCCGCTCGAGGGATTCGGACTACTCCGCGGGCGCGCGTCGGTTCTCGCCGGGGACCCACTCGCCGGCCAGGCGGCCAAGGCGCGCCAGGCCACATGGATGGCCACCGATGGCAACCAACGCAGGGACGTGGGATTCGGCGCGGTCCGGGACAACGAGTCGTATGTCTTGGGTCCGCACGAATCGTCGGATTCGAAGCCCGTCGATATTCCGCTGACGTACAGCGTCGTTCCCGGGACACAACATCAGACCGTCGAGGCTCCCATCGGCGCGGCGTCCGTCTCGTCCTCGTCGTTCGGCTCATCGACCCTGTCCGATGAGCCCGCCCAAGGCCCGGCCGCTGCATTCGACGGCGACCCAACCACCGCATGGGTGGCAAACGCCACGAATGACTCCGTTGGGCAATGGCTATCCATCACCTTCGACCATCCGATGTCGCTTTCCACCATCACGCTGACGCAATATGTCGGTTCTCCGGTGCAACCCTCCATCTCCGAGGTGATCATCTCGACCGACAGAGGCAGCGTACGGCGCGTGATCCCCGAGAGCATGTCCGCTGTCCGGGTGAGGGTTCCGCAGGGAACCAGCCGGTATCTCCGGATCACGGTGGATGCTGTCAAACCCGCGAAACGGCCTCCGGCGGACGGCATCGCCGCTGGGGTGGGGATCGTCAATATCGGTATCCCCGGCCTGAAGTTCCATGAGAACATGCAAATCCCGCACGATGAGTCGGCCACGTACAGCGAACCGCGACGCAATCCACCGATCGTCGTCCTCAATCGGCCACTGCCCAACACCAATGTCACGCTCGGTTCGAGCGTGACGGACGATCCCAACATGGCACGGACCTTTGTCCTTCCGAAGCCGATGGCGACCGGCATCTCCGGGTTCGCCGTGCCCGTTCCCGGGCCCGATCTCGAGGCGCTGCTGAACTTCTTGACGCCCGCGTCTTCAACACTCCAGCAGGTCACCGCGAGCTCCTGGCTGGGGGATCTACCCCGCTTCCGACCGGAGAATCTGTTCGACGATTCCGGCTCACCGTGGATCGCCGGACTGGGCGACCCTCACCCCTCCCTCGTCATCTCGTGGAACGGGACACAGACCATCGACTCGATCACGCTCAGGCCGACCTCTGAGGCGTCACGGCCCACCGAGATTGCCATTTCGAGCCCGACGCAATTTCCACGGGTCCTCTCTGTTCCCCCGAACGGCGGCACGATTGACTTCGCCCCGATCGAAACCAACACACTTCGCATTCAGATTCTCAAGTTCACTCCACGGAAGACGTTGTCACCGGCATACGACTCGGAGATCACAATCCCAGTCGGGCTCTCGTCCCTTCGCGTCTCTGGCTCGAACCCTCCCGCAGCGCTCACACCGGACCGCTCGTACGCCTTCATGCTGACGTGCGGTCAGGGACCTCCCATCACGCTGGACGGCGTACCCACAGCCACTTCCGTCTCTGCAACGTTGGGCGATCTGCTGGACCTGCGGCCCGTGCGAATTTACGCTTGCACCCCACCGTCTGGCATGCCCTTCACCGCGGGGAGCCACTCCGTCGGGGCACCGCCCTCCTCGCCTCCGTTCGAGGTGATGTCTCTCGCTCTCGGGAACGCGCCGTCCATCTTCAAGTCCGCGGTACCACTCGCCGCCCGATCAGCGAGAGTCGAACAATGGGAGGCCGCCTCGCGTCTCATCGATGTGGGTGCCGGTCCGGCGACCTATCTGGTCATCCCGCAGAACTTCAACACGGCATGGGTTGCCACGCTCGGGGGCCGAGCTCTCGCCCCTGTGCGCATCGACGGATGGCAACAGGGCTACATCGTGCCCGCGGGTCGAGCGGGCACGGTGCACCTGACCATGACACCCGACACGGTCTTCCACCTAGGCCTTTGGCTCGGTGCGGCGCTCCTGTGCGCCCTCTTCTTGCTGACGCTTCTTCCCACCCGGAGATCGCCTGACGATCCGACCGGACCACGGCCGCTTCCGAACTTCTGGCTGCTCGCCGCTGGGATCGTGCTTGCCCTGGTTCTGGTCGGTGGACCATTGGCCCTCGTCGCCCTGCCTCTCTTGTGGGTCGCTCGACGGTGGGGCGGAGGCGTCTTGGCCGTTGTCGCCTGGGTCGCCTTCGTCGGCGCCGGTGTGGCCGTGGCGTGGCATGCAGGTGCGTTGCCGACGACGATGACTGGCGCTTTCGGGCAACCGGCGCAGATCGCCTCTGTCGTGGCGTTCGCCGCGGTGCTCTGTGCCGCGGCCGGTGATCGGAGGCTGCCGCGACGTCGTCAGAAGTCGTCGGCGGACCCTTCGGTTCCGGTCGTCGTGTCGCACGAGATCCCCTGAGCCACCAGATCTCGTCGGGACGGCGCAACGGCCGGCGTCCTGTGCTCCAATGGGCCGATGGCACCCGACATCGCGACCGACCGCCGCATCGACCCGCGCCTCCGGCGCCTCCTCGCGCTCATCCCGGCCGGCACCCTGGCCGACGTCGGGAGCCGGGAGGAGCTGCTCGCGGAGGCCAACAGCCCGGAAGCCGCCGCCGGCCGGGAGGCCTTCCGTGCCCTGCAGGACCTCTGCGACGAAGCGGCTCCCTCCGCCGGGCTCGAGGTGACCACGGCACAATTCGCGTCCGAGCCCGACGGCAACCCGATCAACCTGCAGGTCATCCGCCCAGCGGCCGACGAGCCCCTACCCTGCGTCTACTACATCCACGGCGGCGGCATGGCCACGATGTCGTGCTTCGACGGGATGTACCGCGGCTGGGGCAAGCACATCGCCGCCAACGGGGTGGAGGTCGTGATGGTCGACTTCCGCAATTGCGTGGTCGCGTCGTCGGCTCCCGAGGTCGCACCCTTCCCGGCCGGGCTCAACGACTGCGTCTCGGGCCTGCGTTGGGTCGTGGCCCACGCGGCCGACCTGGGCATCGACCCGGCTCGGGTCATCGTCGCCGGTGAGAGCGGCGGCGGGAACCTCACGCTGGCGACCGGCCTCAAGCTCAAGCGCGACGGGGACCTCGGTCTCATCACGGGTCTCTATGCGCTGTGCCCCTACATCGCCGGCCAATGGCCGACACCGGAGTGCCCGTCGTCCCTCGAGAACGAGGGAATCCTCCTCCAGCTGCACAACAATCGAGGCCGCGTGGGCTACGGGATCGAGGCGTTCGACGATCGCAACCCGCTGGCCTGGCCGTCGTTCGCCGGCATCGACGACGTCACCGGATTCCCTCCGACCGTGATCAACGTCAACGAATGCGACCCGTTGCGCGACGAGGGGATCAACTTCTACCGGCTGCTGCTCGCCGCCGGGGTCGAGGCGCGCTGCCGACAGATGATGGGGACGGTGCACGGGACCGAGATCTTCGCCATCGCCTGCCCCGACGTCAGCCGCGACACGGCCCGGGACATCGCCGCCCTCGCTCGGGGGTAGGTGGCGGGCCTGACGGTTGTCTGGGTGGTCCCCGCGGCTACGCTCGCCCGCCGTGCCCCCACGCTCCATGCTCCGATCTGCGCGCCTGCGCGCCCTCACGGCCGTCGCCACTGGCTCGGCGCTGCTCACCCTGGTTGCCACCTCCCCGCCTGCCACGGCCGGCAGCCCGGGCGTCGTCCGTGCCGCCCTCCCACCCGGGAAGATCGAGCACATCCTGGTGATCGAGCTCGAGAACGAGGGGTACGCGGCCACGTTCGGTCCCACCTCCCCCGCGACCTACCTGAACGGCACGCTTCGCCCGAAGGGCGAGCTGCTCCAGAACTACTACGCGACCGGTCACGCCAGCCTCGACAACTACATCGCCCAGGTCTCCGGACAGGCACCGACGCCGGACACCCAGGCCGACTGCGCGGACAACGGTTTCGCATTCGCCGACGTGTCGCCCGGCACGCCTGACGCCAACCAGGCCTCCAACCCGGGGCAGGTGGACGGCCAGGGTTGCGTCTACCCCGCCACCGTGCCCACGATCGCCAGCCAGCTCGACGTCAAGTACCCGCCCAGCTCGGTGTCGCACGTCGCCGCCTGGCGGGCCTACGAACAGGACATGGGGAACACGCCATCTCGTGACGGCGGCGCGCCCGATCCCACCGGCGGTACCGACTGCGGACATCCCGCCATCGGTGCGCCGGACACTGCGGAGGTGGCGACGCCCGCCGACCAGTACACCACGCGTCACAACCCATTCGTGTGGTTCCACTCGGTGATCGACGACACGGCGGAATGCGACGCCAACGTCGTCCCGCTCGGGACACTGGGTGCGAACGGCACCCCGTCGCCGACCGGCCACCTGGCCCAGGACCTGCGCAGCGAGAGCACCACGCCGCGTTTCGGCTTCATTACTCCGAACCTGTGCAACGACGGACATGACGGGACCTGTGCCGGGCAGAACAGTGCCGGCGGCCAGGCGGGTGGCCTGACCGGAGCCGACGGCTTCCTGCGAGCGTGGATGCCCCTCATTCTCTCGTCGCCCGCCTACAAGCACGGCGACATGCTCGTGGTCGTGACCTTCGACGAAGCGGATGCCTCCGGCGGCGCGGGAGCAGCGACGTCGTGCTGCCACGAGCCCTCGGGGCCCAACACGGCCGCACCCGGCAACGCCGGCGCAACGACGGACAGTGCCGCTCCAGGCGGAGGCCAAATCGGCGCGCTCCTGCTCAACTCGAAATACATCGTGCGAGGCTCCACCGACACCAGGGGCTCCTACAACCACTACTCGGCGTTGCGCAGCTACGAGGACGTGCTCGGGCTGACGTCCGGAGGGGTCGACGGGGAGGGGCACATCGGCGACGCGGCCGTCAAGGGCCTCCTCCCCTTCGGCACCGACGTCTTCCCGGCCAAGCTCAGCGGGGTCAAGGCCAAGAAGTAGGGGTCGAGCCTCAGTCCAGCCGGCGCATGGTCGCCTGGTACCGCTTGGCGTTGGCCACGTACTCGGCGGCCGAGAGGCGGTTCATGCGGAGGTCCGACCGGCCTTCGATGATCTTGGCCGGCACGCCGAGGGCGAGCGCGCCCGGCGGCACGACCATGTTGTTGGGCACGACGGCATTGGCGCCCACCGTGGCCCCGTGACCGATCCGCGCCCAGTGCAACACCACGCACCCCGAGCCGGCCAGGCACTCGTCCTCGAGGATGCAGCCTTCGAGGTGGGTCAGGTGCCCGACGACGCAGCCGTCGCCGACGGTCGTGGGGAAGCCCGGCCCGGCGTGGATCACGGTGCCGTCCTGGACGGACGAACCCGCACCGATCGTGATGGTGCCGAAGTCGCCGCGCAGCACCGCATGCGGCCAGACACTCGAATCGGCGCCGATCACCACATCCCCGATGAGGACGGCATCGGGGTGGACGAAGGCGTCCGCGTCGATCCTCGGTGCGACGCCATCGATCTCGTAGACGGGCATGGCCGGGGACGCTACACGTGGGCGGCGAGCCAGGTCACGCCCTGGTAGCCGCGGTAGCCGAGGTAGATCACGCTGGCCACCAGCATCAATTTGAAGTACCACGGGATCGGCTGACGCTCTTGCTCGGCCAGGATCGTGCCGCAGGTCGGGCACTCCCCCTCCTCACCCAGATCCTCGTCCTCGACGAGGGCGTCGCACTCTTCACACCACGCCATCAGGTCCTGCCATCCCTCACTTGCCGCCGATCCTCACGCGCAGCTTCATGGGGGTGGCTCCGAAGTCGAACTTCTCGCGCAGGCCGCGCTCGATGTAACGAAGGTACGTCTGGGGCAGGCGCGCGCTGGCGAAGAGGGTGAAGGTGGGCGGATCGATGGCTCCCTGCACGATGTAGCGGATCCTCGACCGCGGCGCCGCCTGGCGCGCCTGCAGCTCCTGCACCGCCCGGTTCAAGGCGCCGGTGGACACCCGTTGGTGATACGCCTCGACGGATTCGCGCAGGGCCGGGAGGATCCGGTGCACACCCTTGCCCGAGAGGGCGGAGATCTTGAGCACCGGGGCCGCGCCCAGGAAGGCGAGCCGATCGCCGACGCCGGCCAAGACGTCGTCCCGGTCGTCGGTCGGCACCTGGTCCCACTTGTTGAGGGCGACGATGGCAGGACAGCCGGACACACCGATGCGCTCGGCCAGCCGCTGGTCCTGATGCGAAGCACCGATCGTGGCATCGATCACCAGGATGGCCACGTCGGCCCGCTCGAGCGCGCGCAAGGCGCGCATCGTGGCGTGCTGCTCGGTGCCGCGGTCCGTCTTGGAAGGGCGGCGCAACCCGGCCGTGTCGATGAAGCACACCGGGCCGTCGGGCGTCTCCACCACCGTGTCGATCGCATCGCGCGTGGTGCCCGGCATGTCGTGCACGATGGAGCGCTCCTCGCCGAGGAGCCGGTTGAAGAGGGTCGACTTCCCGACGTTGGGTCGGCCGATGATGGCAACCCGCGGCGTTCCCGGGTCTCCATCCCCGCTCCGGGGAGCGGACCCGTCGGGTACCAGCCGCTCGGCGTCCTCGTGGGCGGCCGGGAGCAGGCTCACCACCTCGTCGAGCAGATCGCCGGTGCCCCGTCCGTGCAGGGCGCTGATCGGAAAGGGGTCGCCCAGGCCCAATGCGACGAACTCCCAGGTCGATGCCTCCCGGTTCGCGGCATCGACCTTGTTGACGACGAGGCGGACCGGTGGCCCGGCGCGCCGGATCAATTTCGGCGGCGGCCAGGTCCTCCTCCGTCACGCCGGTCGTGACGTCCACCACCATCAAGACGACGTCAGCCTCGCCCAGGGCGCGCTCGACCTGTTCGCTGACCTTGGCCTCGAGGGCGTCCCCGCCGGCCAGCCATCCCCCCGTGTCCATGATGGAGAAGGGGACCCCCGACCACTCGGCCGTCAACACCTTGCGGTCCCGGGTGACACCCTGCTCCTCCTCCACCACGGCGGCGCGGGCGCCCACGATCCGGTTGACCAGCGAGGACTTCCCCACGTTGGGTCGGCCGGCGACCACCACCATGGGCAGGGTCATGCCGCGCACGCCGGGCGGAACGTGGTGCCGTCGAGTGCGATGCGCAGCGAACGGCCGTCGGTCGGCACCACCTCGACCGGCCGGGGCAGGTCCGCCAGCGTGAGCCCGTCGAGGAAGCGGCCCTCGTTGAGGCAGGCGTCGGGGAGCAGGCAACGCGAGCCCTCGGGGACGCCGGCCAGCGCCCGGCCCACGTCCTCGCCGGTCAGCAGGCCCGCCACCCCGATGTTGCCTCCGAAGAAGTCGTTGGGCACGACGTGCAACCTGACGTCCTGGCGCGGGTGCGCGGCCACCAGCGGCCGGAGCACCTGTGCCCCGTAGGTGCCGGTCAGCACGGTCACGGCCCGGGCGTCGCCCTCGGCCGGCCGAGCGGGCAGCCGGACGGCGCGGTACCCCTCCGCCGGCGCGGCGTCCACCGAGGCGAAGAACCCGTGGCGGACGCCTCCCGGTCCGCCCGACGCGGGCCGGGTGAAGGAGTCGACGAAGGCGCGGGCCATGCCGATGCCGTTCTCGTGCTGGGGGAAACCCTCGTACTGGCCGGAGGAAGGCACGCCCCGCCCGGCCAAGAGGTAGTACTCGTCCGCAGCGAAGACCATGCGACGTCCGAGTGCCCGGCGGAACACGCGCTGCCACTCGTGGACCGTGTCGAGGACGTCTCTCGCTTCGGCCTCCGTGTGCGGGCGCATGTCGGGCTCGTTCGAGTACCGGCTCAGACCGAGCGGCACCACGCCGACGCTCGCGAGCGCCGGGTAGCGGTCGAGGATCCCGGCCAGGGTGTCCTCGAACGCGGCGCCGTCGTTCACGCCGGGGCACACGACGACCTGCCCGTGCACCTCGATGCCGCCGTCGAGCAGCACCTGCAGCCAGCGCAGGCTCGTGGCGCCCTTGGGATTGCGGAGCATGTGCGCCCGCAGCTCGGGATCGGTGGAGTGGATCGAGACGAACAGGGGCCCGAGGCGCTCGGTGAGGATGCGCTCGGCATCGAGCTCCGTGAAGCGCGTGAGGGTGGTGAAATTCCCGTAGAGGAAGGACAGGCGGTAGTCGTCGTCCTTCAGGTACAGGCTGCGGCGCATGCCCTTGGGGAGCTGGTAGATGAAACAGAACGCACAGTGGTTGTCGCAGGTGCGGATCCGATCGAACACCGCCGAGGACACCTCGACCCCGAGCGCCTCGCCGGCCTCCTTGTCGATGCGTACGAGCCGTGGCAGCGGCGAGCCGGCGCGCCGGACCAGGACGCTGAGGTCCCCCGCGTCGGTCATGCGCTGGAAATCGATGACGTCGCGCGGCTCCTGCCCACCGATGCTCAGGAGCTCGTCACCCACGGCCAGACCGGCCCGGGCTGCCGGCGACGCCGCGGTGACCGAAGTCACCGTGGGAGCTGACATGGGACCAGGTTACTGCCGATAACCTGGACTTTGTGCCCGGAGTCAACCGAGTGCTGCTCGCCGAGCCACGAGGGTTCTGCGCCGGCGTCGAGAAGGCGATCAAGGCCCTGGCCTGGATGGTCCGGGTCTTCGAGCCGCCCGTGTACTGCTACCACGAGATCGTGCACAACCGTCATGTGGTCGAGCGCTTCCGCGCGCAAGGTGTCGTCTTCGTGGACGACGTGGCCGGCGTGCCGGCCGGGGCGCCGCTCATGCTCAGTGCCCACGGCTCGGCCCCCGAGGTCGTCGAGGCGGCGCGGCGCCGGGGGGGCGTGGTCGTCGACGCCGTCTGCCCGCTGGTCACCAAGGTGCACCACGAGCTGAAGGTCCGCAGCCGGAAGGGCTACACGGTCCTGTACGTCGGCCACGCCGGACACGAGGAGGCGGTCGGCACCATGGCGGTGGCCCCCCGGTCGGTACGGCTCCTGGAGCGGGAACAGGACCTCGAGGCGCTCGGGGACCTGGCGGCGGAGGGCGCGCCGGTGGCCTTGCTGGCCCAGACGACGCTCAGCCACGACGAGTGGCGCGGCCTGATGGAGGCGGCCCGACGCCGCTTCCCCGATCTCTGGATGCCCAACCGAAGTGACCTCTGCTTCGCGACGACGAACCGCCAAGCCGCCCTGAAGGCGATCGCCTCCGAATCGGACGCGGTCGTCGTGATCGGCTCGGCCAACTCCTCGAACACGGTTGCCCTGGAGAAGGTGGCGACTGCGGGTGGCTGCCCCCGGGTCCTCCGGGTCAACGAGGCGGACGAACTGCCGGCCGACCTGGCGGGAACGGTGGGTGTCACCGCCGGAGCCTCAGCACCCGAGGCACTGGTCGAGGAGGTGATCGCCCGCCTGGCGCCGAGGGACGGGGTGACCGAGGTCACGGTCACCACGGAGGACGAGTATTTCCCGCCTCCGCCCGAGCTCCGCGAGCTCCTGCGCGCCGTGGGCTCCACGCTGGGCTTTCTTGCCGCCCGCCCCTCGTTTGGCCGGACGGACCCCGCAGCGGAGGATCGCGCCGTCTCCGCCGCCGACGTCCTCGACCTGCTGGCCTCGTGAGCACGCGCGGCGCGATGATTGAGACATGACGTTCACCCGCATGGACCAGTCCACGGCCGAGCAGTGGCAGCACATCATCGTCGAGTCGATTGAGCATCAGCCCCGGGTCGCCGACCGCGTGCTGGCCATGCTGGCGTCCCTCGAGGAGATCGTCGACGGATTCGAGGTGGACCAGCTGGTGCACTCGCTGCAGACCGCGACCCGGGCGGAGGAGGCCGGCGCCTCCGACGAGGTCGTCGTGGCCTCCCTGTGCCACGACATCGGCAAGGCCGTCTCGGTCATGAACCACCCGCGCATCGCAGCAGAGATACTGCGCGCCTACGTGAGCGATGACACGTACCACATGATCCTGGCCCATCAGGACTTCCAGGGGAAGCACTACTACGAGTACCTGGGACAGGACCCGGACGCTCGGGACCAGTATGTCGGCGAGCCCTGGTACGGCCTGGCCGAGCGGTTCGCCGACGAGTGGGACCAGACGAGCTTCGACCCCGACTACCCCACCAAGCCGCTCTCGCACTTCGAGCCTCTGGTCCGCCAGGTCTTCGCGACGCCTCGGGCGTTTTGAGCGCCTTCGGCGGCGCCACCTCGAGCGCCAGCATCCGGACCGACCCCGATCGGGCGCGCCGCGTCATCGAGGAGGCCCGCCGGGAGTTCGACCGCGAGCATCCGTCGCTCAAGCTCTCCCCCGTCGTCGGCCTGATCTGCGCGTACGAGGAGGAGGCCAACATCGGTGCCGTCCTGGCCGCCATGCCGGCCGAGGCGTGCGGCCTCGCCGTCACGACGCTCGTCGTGGTCGACGGTGGGGCCGACGAGACCGACCAGGTGGCCAAGGACTCGGGTGCCACGACGTTCGTGCTGGGCGAGAACCTCGGGCACGGCTACGCGTTGCGGGTGGGCTATGCGCTGTGCATCGAGCTGGGTGCGCAGTACGTCGTCACGCTCGACGCCGACGGCCAGAACGACCCCCGGGAGATCCCCGTCATGCTCCAACCGCTGGTGGACGACCAGGCCGACTTCGTGGTGGCCTCGCGGGTGCTCGGGCGGGACACCACGACCGACCGCTTCCGCAAGGCGGGCGTCCGCGTGTTCTCGTGGCTGATGAGCGCCATGGGCCACACCAGGCTCACCGACACCTCCAACGGCTACCGGGCCCTGCGGGTGAGCATGCTCGACGACGTGGCCTACCGCCTGGTCCAGCCGCAGTACCAGACGGCGGAGCTCCTCATCGTCGCCATGCGGCGCGGCTGGCGCGTCACGGAGCGGCCCACCCTCTGGCTGCCCCGGGCATCGGGGACGACCAAGAAGGGCAAGAACTGGCTCTTCGGGGTCCGCTACGGGCGGGTCGTGCTCGAGACGTGGTGGAAGGTCCGCAAGGAGCCACGGCACCCCTAGGCCCGGCCCTCGCCGCGCTGCCCTCCGCTCGAGGGCCCCGCCCGGGCCGCGCTCAAGTCGGCCGGGACAAGGACGACAATGGTGACGAGGCACCATCCACACGTCACGATTGCGAGGCTCTCATGAGGAAGCGATCCCACCGTGGCACCCCGGCGTCACCGGAGGGCGGAACCGTCCGGACCCACTCCGTCCACGTCCTGCGGGACGAGGACGACCTCCGGCAGGCCCTCAAACGAGCGGCCGAATACGACCAGCGGACGGCCGACATCCTGCTCTCACGTTCGGCCCACTATCGGGCCCTGCTGTCCGAGGCCGAGCTCCCGGCGGCCGAGTAGGCGCCGACGGGCCGCTCAATAGCGGCCCGTCCTGGCCTTCGCCTCGTCGTAGACCTCCTGGAGCCGGGGCACGAGGGCCTCCGTCGCCGCGTGCACGGCCGAGCGGGAGACGCGCCCGCCCCCGGTGCGCGGCGGCGGCGGGAGGGCGGGGCCGATCACCACCTGCATCCTGTGCGGCTTGGGGATGGCGCTCCCCTTCGGCATGGCCAGGTCGGAGCCCCCGATGCCGACGGGCACGATCGGCGCACCCGTCCGGGCGGAGAGGAAGGCCGCCCCCTCCATCAGGTCCTCGATGACCGGGCCTTCGCGCCGGGTGCCCTCGGGGAACAGGACGAGCACCTGGCCCTTCCGCAACACCTCCTCGGCGCGCTGGAGCGCCTCGCGGTCGGCCGACTCGCGGTGGACCGGGAAGGCCCCGACGCTGAGCAGGAGCTTGCCGAGCCACTTGTTCTTCCACATCTCGTCCTTCGTCATGAAGAAGAGCTTGCGTTCGGTGCAGAAGGCGGTGAACCCGAAATCCGCGAACGAGCGGTGCACCGGCGCCAGGATCACGGGGCCGGTCTCGGGCACGTGCTCCCGGCCCACCACCTTGGGCCGGAACCAGGCCCACAGGGCGGTCACGAAGATCGCCCGCTCGGCCCGGTAGAGCGGCGTGCGGCGCGGCTCCACCTCGAAGGCCTGGTGCCGTCCCGGTGCCTCCGGGTCCCCCGCCCCCTCCCCGGCTCCGGGTGCCGGCCCCGGCGTGCTCACAGCCATGACAACACCTCCTCGACCACATCCTGCACGGTGCGCCCCGTCGTATCGAGTCGGTGCGCGTCCTCGGCCTCGCGCAGCGGCGACGCGTCGCGGGTCGAGTCGATCCGGTCCCGCCGGGCCACGCCTTCGGGCGCTTCGTCGTTGCGGCGCCGGGCCCGTTCCTCGGGAGACGCCGTGAGGAAGACCTTGAGCTGCGCGTGCGGGAAGACGACCGAACCGATGTCCCGACCCTCGACCACCCCGCCGCCGTGCGCGTCCGCCCAGGCCCGCTGACGGAGGACGAGCCGGCGGCGAACCTCGGGGTTGGCCGCCACGACCGAGACGGCACGCCCGACCTCGGCCGAGCGGATCACCGCCGTGACGTCGAGCCCGTCGATGACGACCCGGTCACCGACCTCGATCGTCGGTGCCGCCGCAGCAGCGAGGGCGGCCACGGCGGCCGAGTCCTCCGGCGGGATGCCGCGTTCGAGGGCGAGGGCGGCCACCGCCCGGTACATCGCTCCCGTATCGAGCCGCTCGACCCCGAGGTGCACGGCCACCGCCGTCGACACCGTCGACTTCCCGGCCCCGGCCGGACCGTCGATCGCCACCAGGAGGGGACGCGGCGCCGTCTCGCCTTCGTCGGCCAGCCGCTGGAGGTCGGCGGCGTAGCCGGGATAGCTGGTCTCGACGGCGCCGAACCCCGTGATGAGGCTGCGTCCCCCCGTCCGCACCGCCAACGCGGCGACGGACGCCGCCATGGCCATGCGGTGGTCGCCCCGGCTGTCGAAGCGGGCCGCCCGCAACGGGCCCCCGACGCCGGTGATCGACAGCGTGTCGCCCTCGACCGACGCGGCGGCCCCGAATGTCTCGACCATGTCCGCCACGGCCGCCAGCCGGTCGACCTCCTTCACGCGCAGCTCGCTCACGTCGGAGAACACCGTCGTGCCCTCGGCCACCGCGGCAGCCACAGCCAGCACGGGCACCTCGTCGAGCGAGGGGATCTCACTGGCCGGCACGTCGGTGCCCCGCAGCGGGCCCGCCGTCGCGACGATGGTCACGGTGCCGGGGCCGTCCGGTTCGAGAGAGATGTCGGCGCCCATGCGCCGGAGCACCGACACGTACCCGAGGCGGGCGGGTCCCCCGTACACCCCCGCCACGGTGACGGCGCTGCCCGGCACCGTGCACCCGGCCACCGCGAAGAAGGCGGAGGCGGAGGGGTCGCCGGGCACGGTGCGCTCGACCGGCGCCAGGCTCGAGGCCCGGACGCGCACGATGCGACCGTCGCCCCAGGGCTCGACGGCGATGTCGGCTCCGGCCTCCGCCAGCATCTCCTCGGTGTGCGTCCGGGTCGTCACCGGCTCACGCACCACGGTGGTGCCGCTCGCCGACAGCCCCGCCAGGAGGATGGCCGACTTGACCTGGGCACTCGCCACCTTGGCCGTCCAGTCGATGCCGTGCAGCCCGCCGCCGCGCACACGCACGGGAGGAAGGCAGCGATCCCCGCGGCCGCGCACCGTCGCGCCCATCAGGGCGAGTGGCTCGGCGACCCGATCCATGGGGCGTGCGGAGAGCGAGTCGTCACCCCGCAGCTCCGTCTCCCAGTCGAAGCCGGCGACCAGTCCGGCCAGCAGGCGCATGGACGTCCCGGAGTTCCCACACTCGAGCGGCCCGCTCGCCGCGTGCAGCAGGCTCCGCCCCCCGCGCAGGACGACGGTGCCGTCCTCGTGCCGCTCGACGGTGACGCCCAGTGCCTCCACCGCCGCCAGGGACGCCGCGACGTCGGCGCCGTCGGAGAGCCCGTGGATGACCGACGTCCCCTCGGCCAGCGCGCCGAGGAGGACGGAGCGGTGCGAGATCGACTTCTCGCCGGGCGTGCGCACGGTCCCCCGGCACGGCACCCCGCCGTGGACGACGAGGACGCGGGGAGCGCTCACGACAAGGGCTCGGCCCGGCACCGGTAGCCCCGCACCTCGATCGCCGCAGCCAGGGTGGCTGCCTCGGCGTCGTCGACGACCAGGATCAGCACGCCGCGGGGTCCCTCGGCCGAGTGCGCGATCTCTATGTCGTAGATGCCGATGCCGGCATCGGCGGCGAGGGACGTGATCTCGGCCAGCACCCCGGCCCGGTCCGGGACGGGGATGCGCAACTCGGCCAGCCGGTCGGGCCGGACGACGCCGCGCAGGCAGGTTCCGCCGCGCCGCGCTCGCCCGCTGGAGCACGTCGAGCAGCGCGGCACGGTCCTGGCCGGCGACCCGCTCCCGCATGGCCGTCAGGTCGCCCACCAGCGTGTCGAGCGCCTCCACGATCGGGGCCGCGTTCTCGGCGCAGATGTCGGGCCAGATGCCGGGATGGCCGGCGGCGACGCGGGTCATGTCACGGAAGCCGCCGGCCGCCAGGCGCAGGAGCGCGGCGTCCTGCTCCGCTCCCGCCGTGGCGGCGTTCATCAGCGTCGCCGCCACGAGGTGGGGTACGTGCGACACCGTGGCCACCAGGCGGTCGTGGTCGGACGGCGAGAGCACGAGCACGTCGGCCCCCAGGCTCATCACGACGCCCTTCAACCGGTCGAACGCCCCGAGGTCGGTGGCCGAGGTCGGCGTCAGCACCCACACCGCCCCCTCGAAGAGGTCCGGGTCGGCGCCGTGCAGGCCGATCTGCTCGGAACCCGCCATCGGGTGCCCCCCGATGAACCGCGGATGGTCCGCCTCCTCCACGATCGCGGTCTTCACCCCGCTCACGTCCGTCACGACCAGGTCGGGACGTCGGCCCTCCTCGCCGAGCAGCCCACGGGCCACCCCGGCGGCGGCCGTCGCCGGGGTGGCCACGAACACGACCTCGGCGGCGGGGTCGTCGCCCGCCGCGTCGATGACGCCATGCTCGAGTGCCTCGCCGACCCGGCCGGCGTCGGCGTCCAGGCCCGACACGTGCCAGCCGCGTCGCCGCAGTCCGAGAGCGATCGAACCCCCGATCAACCCGGTCCCGACGACCAGCGCCCGGCGGCGCGACCCGCCCTCAGTCGGGGAGGTCATCGCGGAGCCCTTGGGCGCCGTGGAGGTAGACGTGATGGATCTCGTCGCGGGTCTTGATGGTGTGCACGTGGAGCAGCACCCGGATGCACAAGGGCATGGCGCCGGGCACGGCGATCTCGGCGGCACAGAGCAGCGGGACGGCGCCGAACCCGATCTCGCGTATGGCTGTGGCAGGGAAGCAGCTCGTGACGTCCGGCGTGGCCGTGAAGAGGACGCTCACGATGTCGTCCTCGACCAGCCCGTTCCGGGCCATCAGCTCGCGCATCAGCTCCTGGGAGCGCTCCGTGACCTGGGTCACGGTGTCGGCGTCGACCGTGGTCGCCCCGCGCAGACCCCTGACCATGAGAGCGGGTGCCATGGCGGGTCACTCTACCGGTCCGTCTCGTCACCCTCGTTGGACGTGGTCGGGCGGCGGGCCCCTGCCGCCCGAGCGGCCGGCCGGGCCCCGGCGGCGAGAGACCGGACCTCCTCGGCCGTCAGGGCGCGCCAACGACCGGGTGGCAGGCTCGTGTCCCGGACCGTGCCGATGCGGGTGCGCACCAGGCGCCGCACCGGGTGGCCGACGGCCTCGCACATGCGCCGGACCTGACGGTTTCGGCCTTCGTGGATCACGATCCGCAGCACGCCGGGGGCCAGCACGCCCACGTCGGCCGGAGCGGTGGGCCCGTCGTGGAGCTCGACTCCCTGGCGCAAACGGCGGAGCGCGCCCGGTGCCGGGGTGCCACCGGCCACCTCGGCCACGTACTCCTTGGCCACCCCGTGTGACGGATGGGTCAGCAGCTGCGCCAGCGCCCCGTCGTTGGTCAGGATGAGCAGCCCTTCGGTCTCCCGGTCGAGCCGGCCCACCGGGAACACCCGGGGCTCCTCCGGCAGGAGCGAGACCACCGTGGGCCGGCCCTGAGGGTCGTCGGCCGTGGTGACGACGCCGGGCGGCTTGTTCAGCAGGTAGTAGACGAGGCCCGGCGCCACCGGCACGAGCGCGCCGTCGACCTCCACCCGCGTGGTCGAGGGGTCGATACGGCGCCCCAGGGTGGCCACCTGACCGTCGACGCTGACGCGGCCGGCCGAGATGAGCTCCTCGCAGGCGCGCCGCGATCCGATCCCTGCGCGCGCCAGGACCTTCTGGAGCCGCTCGCCCTCCGCTCCCTCAGGTGTCGTCGGAGGCCGCCTCGACGCCGAGCCCGAGCGCCGACTGCAGGTCGCGCTCGAAGTCGCCGGCAACCTCGGGGCCGGGCAGGAAGTCCTCCACTGGCGGCAGTTGGTCGAGCGTGTCGAGCCCGAGCCGTTCCAGGAACAGGTCGGTCGTGCCGAACAGCGCGGGCTGGCCCGGTCCCTCCGCGTGGCCGACGACCTCGATGTAGCCACGCTGCTCGAGCAGGCGGGTCACGCCGTCGACGTTGACGCCGCGCAGGGCGGAGATCTGACCCCGCGAAACGGGCTGGCGGTAGGCGACGATGGCCAACGTCTCCAACGCGGCCGTCGACAGGCGGTGCGAGACGTCCCGGTTGGCGAACCGCTCGACGTAGGGCGCGAGGTCCGGGTGGGTCTGCAGCCGGGCGCCTCCGGCGATGCGGGCCAGCACGAAGCCCCGATGCTCGCGCTCGTAGGATCGGGCGAGCGCATCGAGCGTCTCCTCCACCCGCTCCACGGGCTCCTCCACCAGCTCGGCCAGCAGCTGGGACGGCAGCGGCTCCACGGCCACCAGGAGGATGGCTTCGATCGTCCGGCTCAACTCACCCTGTTCCACGGGATTCAACCCCTCATCCTTCGTAGTCGTCGATCTGGTACCCGGCCAGCTCGGCCAGGCCGCGACCGCTCACTGCGGCCAACTCGTCGCCGTCGAGCCACGAGATCTGCAGCTCGCCGAAGGTCGCGCCCTGCCCCAACGCGACCCGGCCCATCTTGCACAGCTCGAGCAGGGCCAAGAAGCGCACGATGACGTCGATCCGGGTGCGGCAGTCCTGCACCAGCATGCGAAACGAGCTGGCCCGAGCGGAGTGGGGCAAGGTGATCAGCTCGGCCACGGCCTCCGACACCGAGACGGTGTCCACCGTCACGTGGGAGAGGTCGACCCGCGGAACGGGCCGCTCGGCCGCCCCGCGCAGGTAGGCCTGGGCGATGTCCTCCGGGGTGACCCCGGCGAGCAGGTCCGGGGCATGGACGGCGAAGTCGTCGTCGAGCCCCGCCTCCCGGGGCACCGACCGCGACGCCTGCTCGGCCAGGGCCACGAAGACGTCCGTGGCGGCGGCGTAGGCCCGGCACTCCAACAGGCGTGCCAGCAGCAGGTCCCGTTCCTCCCACCCCACCAGGTCCTCGTCGTCCTCGGACGTCTCCCGCCCCGGCAGCAGCTTCTGGGACTTCAGCTCGATCAGGATGGCCGCGAGCAACAGGAACTCGGAGAGCTGGTTGAAGTCGATGCGGTCACGCTGCTCGGCGAGGACGTGCACGAACGCGTCGACCACCGGCAGCAGCGGGATGTCGAGCACGTCGACCTCGTGGGACGACACCAGGTGCAGCAGGAGGTCGAGGGGGCCCTCGAAGACGGGGGTCGACACCGCGTAGGCCACCCATTGACGTTATCGAACCGGGGGGCTCCGCTCGCGCACCCCGGGGAGCGGCTGCCCGGCCCGTGCGCCCTACCATGGCGACCCATGGACAGGGTCCTCTCCGGCATCGCGCCCTCGGGCAACTTCACCCTCGGGAACTACCTCGGGGCCCTCCGGCACTGGGTCACGTTCCAGGACGGGTACGACGCCTTCTACTTCGTGGTGGACCTGCACGCGCTCACCACCGAGATCGAGCCCGCAGCGCTGCGGGCCAACACCCTCGACGCCGCCCTCAACCTGCTGGCGATCGGCCTCGACCCCGACCGGTGCACGATCTTCGTCCAGAGCCACGTGCCCGAGCACTGCCGGCTGACCTGGCTGCTCGAGTGCACCGCCACGATGGGCGAGCTGCGCCGCATGACCCAGTTCAAGGACAAAGGCAAGGGCCAGGAGGCCGTCCGCGTCGGGCTCTTCACCTACCCCGTCCTGATGGCCGCCGACATCCTGCTCTACGACGCCACGGCGGTGCCCGTCGGCGACGACCAGCGCCAACACCTGGAGCTGGCGCGCGAGGTCGCGGTCCGGTTCAACAATCGCTACGGGGAGACCTTCACGATCCCCGAGGCCGCCATACCGGGGACGGGCGCCCGGGTCATGGACCTCCAGCACCCCGAGCGCAAGATGTCCAAGTCGGTGGACTCCCCGCTCGGGACGATCGGCCTCCTCGACTCCGACCGGGACATCACGAAAAAGGTGCGCAAGGCCGTGACCGACACCGACGGCGAGATGCGCTACGACCGCGCCGCCAAGCCGGGCCTGGCCAACCTCCTCGACCTGCTGGCCGCGGCGACCGGGCGGTCGCCGACCGAGGTCGCCGCGGGCTACGAGCGCTACGGGGACCTCAAGAACGATGTCGCCGAGGCCCTCTGCGAGCTCCTCCGCCCCGTGCGCGAGCGACGGGCGGCGCTCGAGGCCGACCTGCCCTACGTCGCCGCGGTGCTGGCCCGCGGCGCGGCAAGGGCGCACGAGGTGGCGGCCGCCACCTACGCCCGCGCGGCCGATGCCATGGGGCTGCTGCCCGCGACGCCCGACTAGCTATAGCTAAATGCCCAGCACGTGGACCCACCAGTTGAACAGGCGGTCGAACAGCCACGTGATGGGCCCGTGGGGGTACAGGAAGAAGTTCAGCAGCACGAGCCCCATCAGGATCGGCATGGTGTACTGCCGGAAGCGGAGATAGGTCGGCCAGTAGCGCGCCGGCAGCAGCCGCTCGAAGAGCACCGAACCGTCGAGGGGTGGGATGGGGATCAGGTTGAAGATGCACAGCCACACGTTGACGAGGCCGGCATAGAAGACGATCTGCGCGCTGACCGGGAGCTGACCAAAGGGCGAGAGACCCGGTCGGATCACGTCGATGAACACGACGGCCATGATGGCGGCCAGTGCCGCGTTCATGGCCGGGCCGGCCAGCGAGACCAGGACACCCTGATTGCGCGGGCTCCGCAGCCGCCCGACGTTGACCGGCACGGGCTTGGCCCATCCGAAGACGCCGGCCGACGTGAGGGAGAGCAGGGCGGGCACGATCAGGGTCCCGACGGGATCGACGTGCGCCACCGGGTTCAGGGTCAGGCGGCCGGCACGTTTCGCCGTGTCGTCCCCGAAGGCGTTGGCCACCCACCCGTGTGACACCTCGTGGAGGATGATCGACGGCACGATGACGCAGAAGACGATGATCTCCGACTGCGTGATGTTGTGGTGCGCGACGAGCGCGACGACCAAGATGGCGCCGGCGAGGGTCCACAGGACGCGCTTGGTCCGCTGGTCCATCGGCCGCCTCCCGGAGGAGGCCCCGGGCGGGCGCACCTAGTGCTTGGCGGCGTCGACGATGCAGAGGCGGGCCGCTGGCATGGCCTCGAGCCGGGCGGCGCCGATGGGCTTGCCGCACCCTTCGCAGACCCCGTACGTCCCGTCGCGCGAGGCGCTCGATGGCGGCGTCCACCTCGTCGAGAGCCTCGCGGAGCTCGGTCGCCAACCGCTCGGCCTCACCCCGCTCCGCCGTCACCTGGCTGGAGTCGGCGAAGTTGGAGTCGTAGTTGAGGCCACTCCCCTGGTCAGCGAAGCCAAGCTCCTTCAGCTGGGCCTGGAGCCCGGCCTGCTCGTCGCGCAGCAGGGCGGCAAAATCGACGTCGGCGGTCTCCGCCGTGGGGGCCTCGTTCGGCATGGGGTCATGCTACGCGGTCCCTCCCCCCCTTTGTTCCCGCCCGCGGGTGGGCTCCCTCGTAGGCCCGCCGGAGGTGCTCGGGAGAAACCTTCGTGTAGCGCTGCGTCGTGGCGACGGAGGCATGCCCCAGGAGCTCCTGCACGACCCGCACGTCGGCCCCGCGGCCCAGCATGTGGGTGGCGCACGAGTGCCGGAGGACGTGGGGGCTGACCTTCTCCTCCAGCCCGACGCGGGCGGCGTACTTCTTGACGACCCCGAACGCGCCCACCCGGGACAGCCGACCTCCACGGACGTTGAGGAAGACGGCCTCGGCGTCGCCCCGGCGGCGCCACCGGGCCGGCGCGAGGAGGGGCCGCCCCTGGCCCGAGAGCCACTCGTCCAGCGCGGCCCGGGCCAGGCGACCGAGCGGGACGGCCCGCTCCTTGTCCCCCTTCCCCACCACGCGGACCAGCGGCAGGTCGGCGGAGTCGAGCGCGCCCGCCACGTCCCCGAGGTTCAAGCCGACCACCTCGCTCACCCGGGCCCCGGTGCCGTAGAGCACCTCGAGGAGGGCTCGGTCGCGCAGGACGACAGGGCCCGTGCCGACGACCGAACCGAGGAGCCGCTCGGTCTCCTCCTCGCTCAGCGCCTTCGGCAGGAGGTCGGTCACCGAGACCGACGGCAGGTCCAGGGTCGGGTCGTCGTCCCGCCACCCCTCCTCCACGAGGAAGCGGTGGTAGCCACGGATGCTCGAGAGCGCGCGGGCGACGGATGCGGCGCCGTGGGTCCGGCGCAACGCGGCGACGTGCGCCGCCACGTCGGCGGACGATGCGGCGTCGATGGCCGTCCCGCCACGCTCCTCGACGCCCGCCTGGTACGCCGCCAGGTCCCGCCGGTACGCCGACAGCGTCCGGGGCGACCGGCCCCGCTCCACCTCCAGCCAGCTCAGGAACTCCTCGGCGGACCGGGGCACGGCCGTCGTCACCGAAGCCGTCCCGTCGCGGCGAGGCGTTCACGGGCCATGAGGAGCCCGAGGACCGTCGTCTCGTCCCGCAGGGACCCGTCCGCGACCAGGCCCTCGAGATCGGCCAGCGCGATGGTCTCGACCGTCATGTAGCCCTCTTCGACCCCGTCGGGCCTGCTCGGCACCGCGGTGAGGCCCGTGGCGAGATAGATCGTGGTGAGCTGGTCGCTGACCCCCGGCGAGTTCCAGGTGCCGATGAGCACCTCCCAGTCGGCCGCCTCGAGCCCGGCCTCCTCGGCCAGCTCGCGCCGGGCCGTCGCCTCGAGCGACTCGTCGTCCTTGTCGCGGGTTCCGGCGGGGATCTCGAGCACCATCGCGTCGACCGCCGCCCGGTACTGGCGCACCAGCGTCGCCGTCCCGTCCTCGTGGACCGGCACCACCGTGACCGCACCGGGGTGGCGGACGACGACGCGTTCGAAGGGATTGCCCTCGGGGTCGAGGAGGTGGAGCCGGTCCACGCGGAACAGCCAGGCCCGGAGGAGCTCGTCCTCCGAGACACGGCGGAACCCCGGCACGCGCCTAGGTGACGGCGTCGAGGTCGAGCAGGTGCGGCTCGCGGCCCTCCGCCCGCTCGAGCGCCGCAGCCACCAGCTCGCGGAACAGCGGGTGGGGGCGGTCCGGCCGGCTCTTGAATTCGGGGTGGGCCTGGGTGGCGACCCAGAAGGGATGGTCCTCGAGCTCGACGAACTCCACGAGACGGCCGTCGGGTGAGCTCCCCGAGCACACCAGGCCGACCGCCTCGAGCCGCGTCTTGTACTTGTTGTTGAACTCGAAGCGGTGCCGGTGGCGCTCGGTGACGCCCAACGTGCCGTAGGCCCGCGCCACCTTGGACTCGGCCAACAGCACCGCCTGGTAGGAGCCGAGCCGCATGGTGCCCCCCTTGTCGGTGACCTCCGTCTGGTCGGGCATGAGGTCGATGACCATGTGCGGCGACAAACTGTCGAACTCCCGTGAGTTGGCCCGCTCCAGACCGGCCCGGTCACGCGCCACCGAGATGACCATCACGTGCAGACCGAGGCACAGGCCCAGGCACGGGATGCCCTGGTCGCGGCTGTAGCCCGCCGCCGCGATCATGCCCTCGATGCCCCGCTCCCCGAAGCCGCCCGGGATCACGATGGCGTCGAGCCCGCGCAACCGGTCGGTGCCGAGCAGGTCCGGCACCAGCTCCGCGTCGATCCAGTCCAACTCGACCTCCGCGCCGTGGTGGAACCCGGCATGGCGGAGCGCCTCGACGACGGACATGTAGGCGTCGGGCATGTTGACGTACTTGCCGACGATCCCCACCTTGACGCGACGCGTCAGCGACTCGACCCGGCCGACGAGCGCCTCCCACTCGGAGATGTCGACCTGGTGGGTTGCATCGTCGAGGCCGAGGGTCCGGCACACGTAGGTGTCGAGGCCCTGCTCATGGAGCACGAGCGGGATCTCGTAGATGCTCGGTGCGTCCACGGCGGAGATGACGGCATCGATGGCGACGTCGCACTGCAGCGAGATCTTGCGCTTGAGACCGTCGGAGATCGGCTTGTCGCTGCGGCACACGATGACGTCCGGCTGGATACCCCGGCTGCGCAGCTCGGTGACCGAGTGCTGCGTCGGCTTCGTCTTCTGCTCCCCCGACACGAGGTACGGCACGAGCGTGAGATGCACGTAGCAGACGTTGTCCCGGCCGATGTCACGTCGGAACTGCCGGATGGCCTCGATGAAGGGCACGATCTCGATGTCGCCGACGGTGCCCCCGATCTCGACGATGACGATGTCGACGTCCTCGTCGGCCAGGCGCCGGATGCGGTCCTTGATCTCGTCGGTCACGTGCGGGATGACCTGCACCGTCCGGCCCAGGAAGTCGCCGCGGCGCTCCTTCTCGATCACGGAACGGTAGATGCCGCCGGTGGTGGTGTTGGACCGCTTGGAGAGGTTCTCGTCGATGAAGCGCTCGTAGTGCCCGAGGTCGAGGTCCGTCTCGCCCCCGTCCTCGGTCACGAACACCTCGCCGTGCTCGCCGGGGTTCATCGTCCCGGGGTCGACGTTGATGTAGGGGTCGAGCTTGCACATCGTGACCCGAAGGCCACGGCACTTGAGGAGGCGGCCGAGCGAGGAGGCGGTCAGACCCTTCCCGAGCGAGCTCGAGACCCCGCCGGTGACGAAGATGAACTTGCTCACGCCGCCTTCGGCGCGCCGAGCATCACGTCGCGTGATCGGTGCACCCGGCCACGATAATCGACGCGTGGCGCCGCCGTCGCGGACCGGGGTCACTCAGCATCGGGTGCTCCCTGCGCCGAGGAGCTCGCGGGCGTGGGCACGGGCTGCCTCGCTGCCCGGATGCCCCGACAGCATGCGCGACAGCTCGGTGACGCGGTCCTCGCCGACGACCGTGGTCGCCGTGGTGACGGTGCGGCCCCGGGACTCCCGCTTGACCACGCTCACCTGCGCGTCGGCGCGCGAGGCCACCTGGGCCAGGTGGGTCACGACCAGCACCTGGCGGTCCCGCGCCACCTCGTGGAGGGCGTGCGCGAGCGCGAGCGCGGCGGCGCCGCCCACACCGGCGTCCACCTCGTCGAAGACCATCGTCTGCGGGCCGCCCAGCCCGACCAGTCGGATGGCCAGCATGGCCCGGGCCAACTCTCCGCCCGACGCCGCGCGGGCCAGCGGTTGCACCGGCTCACCCACGTTGGCGCCGAGCCCCAGCTCCACCGGCTCGCCCGTCCCCTCGGGAGCCACCCGCACCTCCAGGCGGGCGCCCGCCATGGCCAAGGCGGCGAGGCGCTCGCCGACCAGGCGGCCGAACTCCCCTGCCGCACGGGCCCGGACCGAGCGCACGGCCGCCTCGGCCTCCGCCAGCTCGGTCCGTCGCAGCCCCTGCTCGTCCTGCAGCCGGGCGGCCTCGCCCTCGGCGTCCTCGAGCGCGGCCAGCCGCGCCACCGCCTGGCGTTCGAAGGCCATCACGGCGCCGAGGTCCTGGTCGTACTTGCGCCGTAGCTCCCCCAGCAGCCGGCGCCGCTCCTGCACGTCGGCCAGCCGACCCGGGTCGTCCTCCCACGCCTCGAGCTCGTCGCGTAGCGAGCGCACCACGTCGGAGAGATCGACGGCCGCTCCGGTCAGCCGGTCGCGGGAGGCATCGAAGGCCTCCCGACCCGAGAGGGCGCCGGCGGCGCGCCCGAGCAGGTCGAGCACGCCGCCCTCGCCGGTGGCGGGGTCGACGAGCTCGACGGCGGCCTGGGCCGCCTCCCGATAGGCCCCGGCGTCGGCCAGACGGTCCTCCTCGAGGCGCAGCGCCGTCTCCTCCTCGGGGTCCTCCAGGCGGGCCGCCGCGATCTCGGCGACCTGGTAACGCAGGACGTCGGCCTCCCGCGCCCGCTGCTGGTCGTCGCCCCCGAGCCCGGCCAGCGCCTCGTCGAGCGCCCGCAGTTGGCTCCGCAGGGCGCGCACACGGCTGAGGTCGGTGCCGGCGAAGGCATCGAGCACGTTGCGCTGGGCGCCCGCGGACGTGAGCGCGCGGTGCTCGTGCTGCCCGTGGATCTCGACCACCTCGGCCGCCATCTCGCCCAACGCCGCCAACGGCGCCATGCGCCCGTCGACCCAGGCCCTCGAGCGCCCCTCGGCGGGCACGGAGCGGGCCAGCACGACCTCACGTGCCCCGTCGCCCTCGCCGAGGACGAACCTCGCCTCGACGAGGGCCTCGGCGGCGCCGGCGCGCACCATGCCCGGGTTGGCCCGCCCCCCGAGCACGAGCTGGAGCGCCTCGACGACCAATGTCTTGCCGGCGCCCGTCTCGCCGGTGAGCGCCGTCATGCCGGACCCGAACTCGAGGCTCAGGTCCTCGATCACGCCCAGGTCGCGCACGCGCAGGTCGATCAGCACCGGACCCTCACTGGTCCCGGTGGGCGAGGAGCCGGAAGCGCAGGATGGTGCCGAAGGTGTGCGGCTCGTTCCGGACCACCCGCACCGGACGCGCCGCCACGGTGCAGGTCACGGTGGCACCGGGCCTCAGCCGGCCGATGTCCTGGCCGTCGATGACGAGTGCGCCGGTCCGGTCCGGGCGCACCTCCACCTCGACCTCCTGTCGGTCAGTCAGGACGAGGCTGCGGTCGAGGGAGAAATGGGGCGCCACGGGCGTGACGACCATGGCACGCAGGGTCGGCGCCAGGATCGGCCCGCCGGCGGACAGGTTGTAGGCGGTGGAGCCCGTCGGGGTGGCGATGATGAGCCCGTCGGCCGAGTACGTCAGCGCCTCCTCCCCGTCGACCGTGGTGGCCAGGCGCACCGTGTGGCCGAAGTCGATCTTCTCGATCACGACCTCGTTCAGCGCGAGCAGGGACGAGACGTCATCACCGATCGAACGGTCCGAGATGCACACCTCGAGCGCGCAGCGCTCCTCGATGGCGGCCGTGCCGGCGAGAAACTTGGTCAGGGCCTCGCGGACCTGCTCGGGCGAGAGGTCGGGCAGGTAGCCCAGGCGTCCGAAATTGACGCCGAGCACGGGCACGTCGGCCGCCGCCGCCAGGCGCACCACGCGCAGGAACGTGCCGTCCCCACCCATGCTGACCGCCACCGTCGTGCCGGTCAGCTCCACGTTGCGCAGCTCCGTCTCGACGCCCGCCTCGGTCACCCGGTCCGGGCCGCTGAAGCGCAGGATCCGCGCCATGTCGCCCCGCGCCGTCAGCCAGTCGGCGGTCTCGGTGGCCAGCGCCAGCGCATCGGCGCGGTCGGGATGGACCAGGAAGGTGACCGTCGCCATCGGGCCAGCCCGGCTCAGCCGGCCGGGTCGGCCGGGATCAGGTGGCCCACCGCCTCCGACACGGCGGCGGAGAGCAGGGCGGTGGCCTCGCCCGCCTCGCAGCCCGCGGCGGACTTGCGGGCGTGCAGCAGGAACTCGACGTTGCCGGCCGCGCCGGTGAGTGGTGAGGCCATCGCCCCCATGATGCCGGTTCCGGCGTCATGGAGCGCGGACACCACGCCCTCGAGGGCGCCCAGCCAGACCGCCGGGTCGCGCACGACACCCTTGCCACGCGACACGGCGGCCCGGCCGGCTTCGAACTGGGGCTTGACCAGCAGGACCAGGTCTGCGTCGGGGGCCGACACCTCTCCCGCGAGTGCGGGCACCACGCTGCGCAGCGAGATGAACGACAGGTCGCTCACGACGAGCGGGCACGGCTCGTAGGCGGGGTCGGCGGCGCGCAGTTGCGCCCGGGTGAGCGTGCGCGCGTTCGTGCGCTCGAGGACGGTGACGCGCGGGTCGGCCCGCAGCGCGGGGTGGAGTTGGCCGTGACCGACGTCGAGGGCGTAGACGTGGGTGGCGCCTCGCTGGAGGAGGCAGTCGGTGAAGCCGCCGGTGGACGCACCGGCATCGAGGGCGCGGCGGCCGGAGACGGGGACGGCGAAGCGGGCGAGCGCCGCATCGAGCTTCAGGCCCCCCCGGCTCACGAAGGGCGACGGGGGGCCGAGGACGGTCACCGGCTCGTCGGGCGCGACGAGGCGAGCCGGCTTGTCGGCGGGGGCGCCCGCGACGAGGACGTTGCCCGCGGCGATCGCAGCCTGGGCCTCGTGCCGGGTGGGGAAGAGGCCCCGTCGCACGAGCTCGGTGTCGAGCCGGCGGCGGGTGCCGGTGGTCAGCTGGCGGCCTTCTTGGTCGACTTGGCCTCGGTGGACGGCTTCTTGCCCGACTTGGGCTTGGACGCGGCGTCCTTCTTGGAGGACGCCTTCTGGGCCGCACCCTTGCGCTTGTGCCGGCGGGACGGCGCCACCTTCTTGGCGGCGGCGGCGGCCCGGGTGGCCGTCTTGCCCGCCTGGGTGCGCACCCCCTCGGCCGTCCTGCTCGCCTGCTGGGTCACCTTGCCGGCCTGCTTGCTCGCCTGCTGGGTCACCTTGCCGGCCTGCTTGCTCGCCTGCTGGGTCACCTTGCCGGCCTGCTTGGTCACGTCCTTGGTGACCTTGCCGGCCTGCTTGGTCACGTCCTTGGTCGCGCTGCGGCCGGCCTCGGCGGACTTCTTCAGGACGTCCGCCACCTGGTTGGCCAGCGTCTCGAGCGACTTCCCGTCGATCTTCTCGAGCTGGGCCGCCACCTCGTGGCGCACCAGCTCGAGGACCTGCTCGCTGGTCCTCCGGCTCCGTTCCACCAGATTGTCCACCCATTCCTGCGCCTGACTGCGCTGGATGTCTCCCGCGTTCACCAACTCTCGCACGATCTCCTCGGCCCGGCCCCGGCTGACCTGGCCGAGCACGGTCCCCGCATCGAGGTACTTGCGTATGCGTTCATTGCTTGCCATGCAACAAGAGTATCCGAAGTGCTAGCTGATAGCAAGCACTTCGTTCGCGGTGCGTTCACCGACCGTCGAGGGCGAGGCGCACGAGGGTGGCCAGGTCGGGCGCGGCGGCGTCGGCAGCCGCGCCGTCGAGGACCTGGCTCTCCGGCGTGACGCCGGAGAGGACCAGCGCGAAGGGGATGCCCAGCCGCTCCGCCAGCGCACCGTCGGTGGCCGGGCGGTCCCCCACCATGGCCCGCAGCTCCCCCGTCGGCACCCGGGCCCTGATGGCCTCCACGGTGGCCGGGTGGGGCTTGCCGGCGACCTCGGGCGCCGCCTCGGCCGCCGTGCAGACCGCGGCCAGGAGCGACCCCGCGCCGGGCAGGAGACCCTGGGGTGTGGGGTACGTCGGGTCGTCGTTCGTCCCGATCAGACGGGCCCCGGCCCGCACGGCGCTGGCGGCCCGGGCTACGGCGTCGAAGGACAGCGACTGCGTCCAACCGACCACGACGGCATCCGCCGGCGCCTCCGGCACCACGGCGACCCCGCGACCGCTCAGAGCCTCGAGGACGCCGTCGCCGCCGAGCACCACGGCCGAGGAGCCGGGGGCGAGGAGGCCGGCGGCGACGTCGGCCGACGTGAGGAGGTCGGCGTCGGCCGCGGTGATGCCGCAGTGCCCCAGCCTCCGGTGCAGCTCGCCCCGGGTGGGCGCCGAGTTGTTGGTGGCGAAGAGCACCCGGACCCCGGCGCCCCGCAGCCGCGCCACGGCCTCGTCCGCCCCGGGGATGGGACGACCCATGAGCCACACCACGCCATCGAGGTCGATGACCCAGGTCCCCCCGGGCGGCGGCGGCCACATCGCCGCCGAGGCTAACCCGCCGTCCCTAGACTGGAGCGCCGTGGCCGACCTGCGCACCGAGGACGGCGAGCTCGTGCTCCACCTCCATGCGGCAGAGAAGGTCGAGGGCTTCCACGGCGACATCCGCGTCCCCCTCTCGGCCGTCACGGCGGTGCGGGCGGTCGGCGATCCGTGGCCCGAGCTGCGCGGCATCCGGGCACCGGGCACCGGCCTCCCGGACGTGATCGCCGTCGGGACCCGCCGGGGACCCTTCGGGAAGGACTTCGCCGCCGTCCACGGCAAGGGCCCGGCCGTCGTCGTCGAGCTGGCCGGGGCCGAGTTCGGGCGCCTCGTCGTGACCGAGGACGACGCGCCCGGCGTGGCGTCGGCCATCCGTGCCGCGGTCGGCAAGAGCTGACTGCGGTCGACGCGGTGTACCAGGATGGCGGCGTGCCCCAGCCGCAGGAGGTCGAGGTGCCGGCACACTCGATCGAGCGGCTCGGTCGGCTGATCGGCCCGGCGCGCTTCGCCGCCCTGTTGGAAGCCGCAACGACGGCCCTGGCGTCGCTCGACGGGGTGCGGGTCTGGAACATCAGCTCGACGGCGCACGGAGGCGGCGTGGCCGAGATGCTGAAGCTGCTCTGCGGCTACGCCGAGGACGCCGGCGCGGATGCGCGCTGGCTCGTCATCGACGCCGACCCCGAGTTCTTCGTCATCACGAAGCGCCTGCACAACCGGTTGCACGGGGTGGCGGGCGACGGCGGCGACCTGGGACACCGCGAGGCGGCGCACTACCGGGCCGTCCTCGACGCCAACACCGAGGCGATCGACGGGAGGATCCATCGCGACGACATCGTCTTCCTGCACGACCCGCAGACGGCGGGGCTGGCCAACCACCTCATCGACTACGGCGCGCGCGTCGCCTGGCGCTGTCACATCGGCGCGGACCGCGCCAACGCGTTCACCGAGGAGGCCTGGGACTTCCTGCAGCCGCACCTGGCCCACTGCCGCACGTTCGTCTTCTCGCACGCCGCCTTCGTGCCTCCTCGGCTGGCCGGTGCCGACGTGTGGATCATCGAGCCCTCCATCGACCCCTTGTCGGCCAAGAACCGCGCGCTGCGGCCGGCCCACGTCGCCTCCGTCCTGCAGCGGATCGGCGTGCTCGACGGCGGCGGGGGCGACCGGCCCTCCGCCGTGCTGGGCGGCGCGGGGCCGCTGTCGCCCGACGACCCCCTCGTCGTGCAGGTGTCGCGCTGGGACCGCCTCAAGGACATGCAGGGTGTGCTGCGCGGCTTCGCCGACCGCCTGGCGGGCCGCAGCGAGGCGCGGCTCGCCCTCATCGGCCCAGCGGTCGACGGGGTCAGCGACGACCCCGAGGGGGCTCAGGTCCTCGCCGAATGCCTCGACGCGTGGGCGGCGCTCCCACGGCGGGCCCGCGACGCCATCCGCCTGGTCGCCCTCCCGATGGACGACGCCACGGCCAACGCGGTCATGGTCAACGCGGCCCAGCGGCATGCCAGCGTGGTGGTGCAGAAGAGCCTGCAGGAGGGGTTCGGGCTCACCGTCACCGAGGCCATGTGGAAGTCGCGGCCCGTGGTGGCCTCGGCCGTCGGCGGCATCGTCGGGCAGATCCCGCCGGGGACCGGCCTCCTCCTGAAGGACCCCGGCGACCTCGACGCCTTCGGCCAGACGCTGGCCACCCTCCTGCGCGACCCCGCCGAGATGACGGCCATGGGCCGTCGCGCCCGGCGCCATGTGCGCGTGCACTCGCTGAGCGACCGCCACCTCGTCGACTACGCGCGTCTGCTGACGCACATGACGGCGGGGCCGGGCGTGTCCTAGGCCGGCGCCACCGACTGGACGATCAGCCGGCCCGTCATCTCGTCGGGACGGATGCGCACGAGCGCGTGGCGCGGCCCACCGGCCCACGGCACGAGCCCCAGCGCGGCCAACTCCACGACCTCCTCGGGATCGTCGACGCGGTGCGCCCGCCCCGTCACGAGGACGCTCCACCCCTCGGCCATCGACTCGTCGACGCGGTCGACCTCGAAGCTCACCCGCGGCTGCTCCTCGAATTGCGCCGCGTGCACCACGGTCGTGCTGACGATGACGTCACCCCCGCTGACGACGAAATTGAGCGGATGGGCCACCGGTCCCCGGCGCGTGACCAAGACAAGGCGGCCGATGCCACCGCCCCGCAGGTGCGCCTCGCACTGCTGCGCCGTGAGATCGCGGAGCTCGGGATGCCGCCCCGCCCGTCCCCGCCCCGGAGGGCGGTCGACCCGCCCGCCGTAGAGCTCCTCGGGGGTGCACTCGAGCGCGAGCGCCAGGAGGAGCATCGTGCCCGTGCTCAGGCGGACCCCCGGGCTCTCCTCGAAGTAGCGCAGGTAGCCCGGATCGATGCCGGCCGCCGCCGCCACCTCCTCGATGCTCTTGCCCAGCTCGGCTCGCCGGCGTGCGACCCGCCGGGCGAGGTCCCCGCTGTGCGCGGCCGGTTCCGTGGCCTCGTAGGACGGATGGTCGGCTGCGCTCACGTCCGCATTCTCGCCCGGGCCGCGGGCCCGAGGCGAGCGGCGGTCAGGACTCGTCCCAGAAGGAGCGGAACGCCAGCGAGCGCGCGGCGTCGCCCTGGGTCACGAATCCGACCACGTGGTCGTGCTCCACGACGGGCAGGCGGGCGCGGCGGTGTCGGCACATGATCGCCACCGCCTCGTCGACCGGCGCGTCCACGTCGAGGCCGAGCGCCTCGCTCGGCTCGGCCAGCTCCGCCAGCGACACCTGGTGCGGGTCGCGACCCTTGGCGATCACCTTGGACACGATGTCGCGGCTGCTCACCGCGCCGGCCAGGCTGCCGTCGGAGAGGCAGATGGGAACCGAGTCCTCCCCGCTCGCCGCCAGGAACGCGGCGGCGTCCGCCACCGACTCGCTGGTCCGGAGCACCTCGATCTCGCTCCGCATCACGTCCCGGACGGTCTTCACGGCGACCTCCCACTGCGAGCCGGCTCAGGTCCGCGAACGCACTTCTATACCCCTTCGGCATCCCCCATCAATCCCCCCTTGCCCCACGGAGGCGGCGAACATATGTTCGTGGGATGGAGCGCCAGTACGAACTGGAGTCGCTGCGGCGCTCGCTCGCCATGCTCCGCCCGGGCGCCCCGGCCCTCGACCGCGAGGAGGCCATGCGGCTGGTGCGCGAGCTCCAGGACCTGGAGCACCAGCTGCGCACCCTGCGCGAAGGGCTGCAGCGCCTGCTCGCCGACGGCGGGTGACGCCGCGAGCTCAGCCGTACGCGATGAGGTTCGTCGGGTCCGCCAGGATGTCGCCCACGGCGGTGAGGTAGCGCGCGGCGGCCTCCCCGTCGACGAGGCGGTGGTCGAAGGCGAGGCTGAGCGTCACCACGTCGCGCAGGGCCACCTGCCCGTCGTGCTCCCAGGGCCGCCGCTGCACCGCACCCAGCGCGAGGATCGCGGCCTCCCCCGGGTTGAGGATGGGCACGCCGGCGTCGACGCCGAAGACGCCGACGTTGGTGAGGGTGATCGTGCCGCCCCGCAGTTCGGCGGGCGTGCAGCGGGTGGCGCGGGCCCGAGCCGCCAGGTCGGCCATGGCCCCGGCCAGTTCCCGCAAGGTCATCTCTTGCGCGTCCTTGACGTTCGGCACCATCAGGCCCGAAGGGCCGGCGACCGCGACCCCGAGGTGCACGTAGTGCTTCGTCACCATCTCCGACGTCGAGTCGACCCACGAGGAGTTCAGAGCGGGGTGCTCCCGCAGCGCGAGCACCATCGCCCGGGCCACGACGGCGAGCGGGGTGACGTGCACCCCTTCGAAGTGCCGGTGCACGCGGAGGCGTGCGACGAGCCCGAGGGTGGCGGTGACATCGCAGCTCAGGAACACGCACGCCTGCGGCGCGGTGGTCACGCTGCGCACCATCGCCTCGGCCATGTGCTTCTGGACGCCGCGGACCGTCGTGCGTGACTCACGGTCGCCACCGTCGCGCACGCCCCGGCGCGCCTCGCCTCGGCCGGACGCCAGGTAGGCGGCGAGGTCCTCGCGCGTGACGATGCCCCCGGGCCCGCGACCGGTGACGTCGGCCAGGTCGACTCCCCGCTGGCGCGCCATGAACCGCACGGGCGGTGCGGCCAGCGGCCTGGAGCCGCTCGGCCCACCGGGCGCCTGCCCCCCGTCGTGACGGCCACGTCCGTTGCGACGGCGCCGGCTGGGGGGAGGCGCCGACGGGCCGTACCCGACCAGCACCGGCACCTTCGCCGTCGCAGCGCCGGAGCCCGGGCCACTCGTGTCGATGGCCACGAGGGGCGATCCGACGGCGACGGTCTCGCCCACGCCCGCCAGCACCTCGGCCACGGTCCCGGCGAAGGGGCTCGGCAACTCCACGACGGCCTTCTCGGTCTCGACCTCGACCACGACCTGGTTCAGCGCCACCGGGTCCCCGGCCGCCACGCGCCAGGCCACGATCTCCGCCTCGGTCAACCCCTCACCGAGGTCGGGCAGCAGGAACTGCCGCACCTCGCTCATGCCTGCAGGCACAGGTCCACCTCGTGGAGGATCCGGTCGGCGTCGGGCAGGTAGTGCCGCTCCATCCGGGAGGGCGGATACGGCGTGGCGAAGCCCCCGACCCGGCGCACCGGCGACTCGAGGTGGTAGAAGCAGCGCACGGACACCCGGGCTGCGATCTCGGCGCCCAGCCCGCAGAAGACCGGCGCCTCGTGGGCGACGACCAGCCGTCCCGTCTTGCGGACCGAGGCCTCGACCGTGTCGAAGTCGACCGGCGAGAGCGACCGCAGGTCGAGCACCTCGATGGACGTGCCCTCGCCCTCGCCGATCCGGGCCGCATCGACCGCGGTGGCCACCAGCGGGCCGTAGGCGGCCACGGTCACGTCCGTGCCCTCGACGACGACCCGGGCCCGGTGCAAGGGCTCACGCGGCGCCGCGGCGTCGTCCGCGACCTCGCCCTTCTCCCAGTACCGGCGCTTGGGTTCGAAGAACACGACGGGGTCGTCGGACGCGATCGCTTGCTGGATCATGCCGTGCGCGTCGCTTGCGCCGCTCGGCGTCACCACGCGCAGCCCGGCCGTGTGGGCAAAGTAGGCCTCGGGCGACTCCGAATGGTGCTCGACGGCGCCGATGCCGCCCCCGTAGGGCACCCGGATGGTGAGCGGCATGGACACCCGGCCCTCGTTGCGATAGCGCACCTTCGCGACCTGCGAGACGATCTGGTCGAAGGCGGGATAGACGAACCCGTCGAATTGGATCTCGCAGACCGGCCGGTAGCCGCGCATGGCCAACCCGACCGCCGTCCCGATCACGCCCGACTCGGCGAGCGGCGTGTCGATCACCCGGCGCTCCCCGAAGTCGCGCTGGAGGCCCTCCGTCACTCGGAACACACCGCCGAGCTTCCCGATGTCCTCTCCCATCAGCACGACGGCGGGGTCGCGCTCGAGAGCCTGGCGCAGGCCTGCGTTGAGCGCCTTGGCCAACGACATCGTGGCCATCAGACCTCTTCGTCCAGCGTGGCCACGTAGGCCTCGTAGGCGCTCCGCTCCTCGTCGAGGAGGGGATGTCCCTCGGCGTAGACGTGCTCGAACATGGCGGCCGCGGGACGGTCGGCCAGGGCCAGGCAGCCGTGGCGCAGCGCCGCTGCAGCCTCCTCGGCCTCCGCCTCCACCGCCCGCTCGAACCCTTCCTCGACGTGACCCTCGGCACGGAGCAGGGCGCGCAGCCGGGCCAGGGGGTCCTTGACGCGCCACTCGTCCTCCTCGGCGTGGGAGCGGTACCGGGTGGGGTCGTCCGACGTCGTGTGCGGACCGAGACGGTACGTGACGGCTTCGATGAGCGTCGGGCCCTGGCCGGCGTAGGCCCGGGCGAGCGCCAAGCGGGTCGCGGCCAGCACGGCCAGGACGTCGTTCCCGTCCACCTGGACCCCGGGGATCCCGTACCCCAGGCCCCGCTGGGCGATGGACGCGTGCGACTGCAGCCGGACCGGTTCCGAGATGGCCCACTGGTTGTTCTGGCAGATGAAGACGACCGGGACCGTGAAGCTGGCGGCGAAGCCGAAGGCCTCGGCGACGTCACCCTCGCTCGAGGCGCCGTCTCCGAAATACGCCACGGCGGCCGAGGCCGCCCCGTCCAGCACGATGCCGAGCGCGTACCCCGTGGCGTGGAGCGCCTGCGATCCGACGATGATGGCCGGGGTCGCGATGCCGAACTCGGCGGGGTCCCAGCCCGACAGCGCCGTGCCGCGCCAGAGCCGGAGCACCGACACGGGGTCCACGCCGCGGCAGTAGGCGACGCCGTGCTCACGGTAGCTGGGGAAGACGAAGTCGTCGGGCTGCAGCGCGCGGGCCGAGCCGACCTGGGCGGCCTCCTGCCCGAGCAGCGGGGCCCACAACGCCAGCTCCCCCTGGCGCTGGAGGGCCATCGCCTCGGCGTCGAGGCGGCGCACCACCGCCATGTCGGTGTACAGGCCACGCAGCTGTGCAGCGCCGACGTCGGCGACGAGGTCCCAGTACGGGCAGCCCACGGTGCGCTGGCCGTCCACGGAGATCAGCTGGACGAGGCCGTCGAACCCCATCCACTCGGGGATCCTCCACTCGGGGACCCGGACCTGCGCGATGGCCATGTGGACTCCCTTCTCGAGCGGGGCTCGATAGGGAGCATCACATCATGATCCGGCGTCCCGGAGCGGGAAAAGGAATCAGATCGCCCTGGGCACACGGATCCGTTGCAGTATTGCAGCGTTGTCTGCAACAGATGCCGAATCGATTCGTGGCTGACCAGGCGGGAGGACCCGGTCGACGCACAAAGGCTTCAGGATGCCTTCCGGCGGGCCACCGCCTTGGTGCGGGCGGGCTGCTTGGCCGGCTTCTTGGCGGCCTTCTTGGCCGCCGGGGCGGCACGACGGGCCGGGGCCTTCTTGGCCGCCGGCTTGCTCGCTCCGGAGCTCCTCCCCGTCGACTTCGTCGCCGCCGCGATGCTGGCGTTGAGAGCCTCCATGAGGTCGACCACCTTCGCCGCAGGCTCGGGCCCCTCCTGGATCACGATCTCGTGGCCGTTGCGCTTTTCCTCGATGAGCAACTCGACCTTCTCGCGGTGCGTGTCGTGGTAACGCTCGGGGTCCCAGTCGCTCTCCATCGACTCGATGAGGAGCTGCGCCATCGACAGCTCGCGGTCGCTCACGTCGTCCGTGTCCGGCAGGGTGAACTCCCGCCCCGGCGCGCGCACCTCGTCGGAGAAGTACATCGTGTGCAGGGCGAGCGCGTCGTCCTCGGGGCGGATGGCGACCAGGTACTCCTTGTTCCGCATCACCAGGGTGGCGATGGCCACCCGGTCCGCGTCGGCCATGGCCTGGCGCAGGAGGGCGTAGGCCTTATCGGCACCGGCACCCTCGGGCGCCAGGTAGTAGCTGGAGCGGAAGAAGACCGGGTCGATGTCGGCCTGCTCGACGAAGTCCGAGATCTCGATCTGGCGCGACTTCTTCGGCTCGGCGGACTCGAGCTCCTCCTCGGTGAGGATGACGTACTCGCCGCCGCCGAGATCGAACCCGCGGACGATGCGGTCCTGGGGCACCTCGTCGCCCGTCCGCTCGTTGACCTTCTTGTAGCGGATCCGGTCGGACGTGCCTTCCTCGAACTGGTTGAAGTGGATGCTCTTGTCGGACGTGGCGGGGTACAACCCGACCGGGATGTTCACCAGCCCGAAACTGAGGGCCCCCTTCCACATCGTGCGTGGCACGCCAGGCAAATTACCAGCCCAGAGCCGGTCCACCACCTTGTTACAGCGATTCGGCACACTGACCCCATGGTCATCAGCGAGCGCCGGGGCTTCGCGCCCGCCCTGCTCAGGGGGTTGGCGGAGCTGGGCCCCGTCGACCCGTTCTGCGGTGACCTGTCCCTTGAGCTGGGCATTTCCGTCTGGCTGCGCACGAGCCGCACCTCGCTCCTGGAGGCGCGCGGAGTCCTGCTCGACGTCCGCCTCGCCGTGCTCGAGGTCTGCGGCCTGGACCGGGACTCGGAGCCGGTGCCCCTGGTCGGCCGCTCCCCCAGGCTCGACGTGGTGAACCTCGTCGCCTACGTGGGCGACCTCCTCCGCCGGGCGGCCGCCGAGGCGGGCTGGAGCGCCCGGGCGGTCGCCGAGCGGGTCATCGCGACCCTCCCCGAGCCGGAAGCCTCGGCGCTCGGCGCCTGACGCTAGAAGCCGAACCCGGCGATGATCTCGCCGTTCAGGCCGGCTGCCGACATGCTCCCCATGAAGGGGGCGTCGCCGTACGAGAAGACGTCGCCCCGGGCCGCCGCGACCCAGTAGCCCCGGCCGTCCGCCGTCGGGAAGATGGCCGCCGCAGGATTGAAGGAGTTGACGTACCCGAGCGGCGCGCCGAGCGGGTTGGCGTCACCGTACGCGGCGACGGCGCCATTGGCGTAGAGCAGCCAGTAGCCGTGCCCGGAGGGCGTCGAGACGGCGTCGACCACAGGCACCAACCCGGCCGGCGGGGCCCCGTAGAAGGGTGCATCGCCGAAGGCGTACACGCCACCATCGGCTGTCACGAGCCAGTACCCGTTGCCCGACTGGTCCGGCATGACCGCGACCGCGGCCCCGGTGCAGCCACCGATGCCGGGGCACGACCCCTCGAACCTGGCGTCGCCGAAGGCGAAGACCCCGCCGTCGGAGGCGACCATGAAGTAGCCGTGCCCGGTCCTGGTCGGCACCATGCCGACGATGGGGGCATTGAGGCTGTTGGGCAGGCGCGAGCCGGCGGGGTGGAGACCGACCCCGGGGATGGAGCCGTAGAAGCCCGAGTCGCCGAAGCTGAAGATGCCACCGTCCGAGGCGACGAGCCAGTACCCCTTCCGGCTGGCGGTCGGGGTGATCCCGACCACGGGACGCTGGAGGGGGATGCCGCCCATGGAACCGTGGAAGCCCGCCGCTCCGAAGGAGAAGATGCCGCCGTCGGACCCGACGAGCCAGTAGCCGCGGGGGGCGGCGTACACGGTGAAGACCTGCGGGCTCCCGACCACGCCGAGGTAGTCCGCGCCCTGCGAGACCGCGGCCGTCAGGGAGCAGGTGCCGAAGCCGACGAAGGTCACGCTCAGCCCGTCGGGACCCACCGTGCACACGCCGGTCGAGCTGGACGAGACGGACCGGATGCCGTCCCCGCTCGTCCCCACGTTGGCGGAGAACCCGCCGAACTCGGCGGCACCGGCGGGGAAGTTCGTGACGCCGGGCGCCGTGGGGGTGGCCCGACCGACGGCGAAGGTCTGGGGCACGCCGGTGTTGGCCCCGTACCTGGGGGTTCCCGTCACGTGGGGCGTCAACGAACACATGCCAACCCCGCCGTAGGTCACCGTGAGACCGTCGCCGCCCACCGAACAGACGCCGGTCGAGTTGGAGCTCACCGACTTCATGCCATCACCGTCCGTGCTGACGGAGGTCACGAAACCGCCGCCGAAGACGGCACCCGATGGGATGTCGGTGATGACGGGAACTGTTGCAACGTCTTTCGCGACCGTGAAGGGTTCGCACGAGCTGCTCGGGACGGCGTTATAGTCCGCATTTCCGCTGTAATTGATGCCGAACGAGTAGGAGCCTGGGTTCAGCTGGCCGGTAGGCGACGAGTTGGGCACCGTCCCAGCGGGTGCCAGTGTCATCGTGCCCAGGAGCGTGGACGAACCGGTGCAGTTCAGCGTCGAGAAGAAGGAATATGTGACCGTCCCGGTCGGGGTGAAACCGCCTATACCGGTCACGGTCGCGGTGTCATAGGCGCTCGCGTTTGTGACCTCGCTGTCTGTCCATTGCGCGTTGGTCGCCGCGTCAAAGACCGTGGTGGAGATGGCGGGTGTGGCCTTGGAAACACTCAACGGCTGAGCAGTCCCGTCGGCCGCCAGGTAGTTCGTGCCGGCCGCGACATGAGCTGTCAGCGTGCAGGTCCCCACGCCGACGAAGCTCACCGTGAGGCCGTCGCCCGCGACGGTGCAGACGAGCGGGGTGCTCGAGGTGACCGAGGCCGCCCCGTCCCCGTCGGTGCTGACCGTCGCCGTGAAGCCGCCGCCGAAGATCGGGCTCCCTGGGATATTCATGATGGTCGGGGTGGTCGGCGTTGCTTTGCCCACGCTGAAGCTCTGGGAGCCGCCGTCGGCGGCCGCGTAGTTCGTGCCGGCCGCCACGTGGGCCGTCAGCGTGCAGGTGCCCACGCCGACGTAGGTGACCGTGACGTTGTCACCCCCTACCGTGCAGACGAGCGGGGTGCTCGAGGTGACCGACTTGACCCCGTCGCCGTTGGTGCTGACCGTCGCCGTGAAACTGCCGCCGAAGGTGCCGCTGCCCGGCAGGTTCGAGATCGTTGGGGTGGTCGGCGTCGCTTGGCCCACGGTCACGTTCTGGGAGCTGCCGTCGGCGGCCGCGTAGTTCGTGCCGGCCGCCACGTGGGCCGTCAGCGTGCAGACCCCCACGCCGACGAACCTCACAGTGAGGCCGTCACCGGCGACGGTACAGACGGGCGGGGTGCTCGAAGTGACCGAGGTCACCCCGTCACCGTTGGTCACGACGTTGGACGTGAAACTACCGCCGAAGATTGGCGTCCCCGGGATGTTCGAGACGGTCGGGGTGGTCGGCGTGGCTTTTCCCACGCTGAAGCTCTGGGAGCCGCCGTCGGCGGCCGCGTAGTTCGTGCCGGCCGCCACGTGGGCCGTCAGCGTGCAGGTGCCCACGCCGACGTAGGTGACCGTGACGTTGTCACCCCCTACCGTGCAGACGAGCGGGGTGCTCGAGGTGACCGACTTGACCCCGTCGCCGTTGGTGCTGACCGTCGCCGTGAAGCTGCCGCCGAAGGTGCCGCTGCCCGGCAGGTTCGAGATCGTTGGGGTGGTCGGCGTTGCTTTGCCCACACTGAAGCTCTGGGAGCCGCCGTCGGCGGCCGCGTAGTTCGTGCCGGCCGCCACGTGGGCCGTCAGCGTGCAGGTGCCCACGCCGACGTAGGTGACCGTGACGTTGTCACCCCCTACCGTGCAGACGAGCGGGGTGCTCGAGGTGACCGACTTGACCCCGTCGCCGTTGGTGCTGACCGTCGCCGTGAAACTGCCGCCGAAGGTGCCGCTGCCCGGCAGGTTCGAGATCGTTGGGGTGGTCGGCGTCGCTTGGCCCACGGTCACGTTCTGGGAGCTGCCGTCGGCGGCCGCGTAGTTCGTGCCGGCCGCCACGTGGGCCGTCAGCGTGCAGACCCCCACGCCGACGTAGGTGACCGTGACGTTGTCACCCCCTACCGTGCAGACGAGCGGGGTGCTCGAGGTGACCGACTTGACCCCGTCGCCGTTGGTGATGACCGTCGCCGTGAAGCCGGCTCCGAATGTGCCGCTGCCCGGCAGGTTCGAGATCGTTGGGATGGTCGGCGTGGCTTTTCCCACACTGAAGCTCTGGGGGCCGCCGTCGGCGGCCGCGTAGTTCGTCCCGGTCGCCACGTGGGCCGTCAGCGTGCAGGTGCCCACGCCGACGTAGGTGACCGTGACGTTGTCACCCCCTACCGTGCAGACGAGCGGGGTGCTCGAGGTGACCGAGAGCGCCCCGTCGCCGTTGGTCACGACGTTGGCCGTGAAGCCGGCTCCGAAGGTGCCGCTGCCCGGCAGGTTCGAGATCGTTGGGATGGTCGGCGTGGCTTTTCCCACACTGAAGCTCTGGGGGCTGCCGTCGGCGGCCGCGTAGTTCGTCCCGGCCGCCACGTGGGCCGTCAGCGTGCATGTGCCCACGCCGACATAGGTGACCGTGACGTTGTCACCGCCTACCGTGCAGACGAGCGGGGTGCTCGAGGTGACCGAGGGCGCCCCGTCCCCGTTGGTGCTGACCATCGCCACGAACGCGCCACCGAAGGTGCCGCTGCCCGGCAGGTTCGAGATAGTTGGGGTAGTCGGCGCTGCTTGGCTTACGTTGAAGCTCTGGGGGCTGCCGTCGGATGCCTCGTAGTTCGTGCTCGCTGCGACGTGAGCCGTGAGCGTGCAGGTCCCCACGCCGACGAAGCTCACGGTGAGACCGTCTCCGGCGACGGTGCAGACGAGCGAAGTGCTCGTGGTGACCGAAGTCACCCCGTCGCTGTCAGTACTGACGTTGGCTGTGAAGCTGCCGCCAAAGGTGCCGCTGCCGGGCAGGTTCGAGATGGTCGGGGTGGTCGGCACGTTCAGGGCGCCACTAGGGGTAGACACAAGTCCCACCGCAAGGAGCGAGAACACTGTGACGGCACCGATGAATCGGGTCTTCACTCTTCTCCCGCCCCCTCTTCTGTGATCCACAGCGCGCCAACCTCAGCAATTTCCGCGAAAGGGTAAGTGCCAGTCGAAGTCAAAGTCTGTTGCCGTAGCCCAGCCCACTGGCGCTCCGACACCCCAAGAGAGTACGCCGCCGGGACGCGGCCTCCCATTCGCCGAGCACCCGCCGGCATCACCTGGGGCCAACGTGCGGCATCTGGGCGGGCACCGCGCCGTTCTTGCTCCACGAAATCTGTATCGACACCAGGGATCGCGTGGCTGAGATGCAGCCCGGCTCCCGTTGGCCGTACCCGGTCGCGGAGGCCGAAATCCCAGGTCTGAGAGCCGCCCGGCCTAGCATGCGGGCGTGCCGTCCTTCCTGTCCCCGTTGGACGGATCGGTCTCCGGAGCCGCCCTCGAGGTGGCCCACGGTGCCGCTGCCAGGGGTACGGGACAGCCGTGACAACCATCGGTCAACCACTCGGCCCCCGCTCTCGATTCGTCCCCTCTTCGGAGCTCGGCCGCCGGATGCTCCGAAGCTGGGTACCTGCCGTCCTGTCGTTGGTCGCCGCCCTGGGCTACGGCATGTTCGTGGCGTTCCGGACCTACGAGGTCGACCTCGGCGTCTACCTCCGCCTTGGCGGAAGGTACATCTTCACACCGCACCTCTACTCCCTCGCCGTCCCGAACACCGACCTCTTCTTCACCTACCCGCCGTTCGCCGCCCTCCTCTTCGCTCCATGGCAGAGGACCTTCTCGACCGTGCACTCCGTCCAGGCGGCTTGGACCTTGTGCAACCTGGCCGCACTGATCGCGCTTCTCGTTCTCTCACTTCGGATCGTGCGGCCCGCGCTGGGCCGGGCCGGCGCCTGGCGCCTCGGCCTCGCGCTCTGCCTGCCCGCACTGCTCCTCAACCCCGTGGTCATCACCCTCGGTTTCGGTCAGGTCAACCTCGTCGTCACCCTCCTCGTGATGTGGGATCTGCTGACGGAGCGGCGCATCGGCAAGTGGCAAGCACCCCTCGGTGTCGCCACCGGGTTGGCCGTTGCCGTGAAGCTCACACCAATCCTCTTCGTGCCCTACCTCATCCTCACCCGTCGTACCCGCGGTGCTCTCACCTGCTTGGGAACGTTCGTGGTGTGCGAGCTGCTGACGTTCCTGGTCTCGCCGACGTCGTCGACGGCCTACTGGACGAACGTCGTCTTCAAGCCGGACCGGGCCGGGCCGCTGTCATTTGTCGGCGACCAGAACCTGGCGGCGGTCCTCGACCGCTTCAACCACGGGATCGTGCCGCACCTGGTGTTGGTGCCGCTGCTCATCGCCTTTGCGGCCGGAGGCCTCTGGCTGGCGGCGCTGGCACACCGTCGGTCCTCACCGATGCTGGGTCTGCTCGTGTGCGCTGCGACCGGTCTCGTGGTCTCGCCGATCACCTGGGTGCATCACATGGTGTGGGTCGTGCCCGCCATCTTGTGGCTGGCGCTCGCCGCGGACAGGCCCCGCCACGGAATGGCCCTCGCCATCGGCACGGCCGTTGTGTTCTGGAGCGCCCCCATCTGGTGGGTCCCGTTCAGAAACACCTCCGACCTGCACCTCAACGGATGGCAGCTCGTTGTGGGCGACGCATTCTTCATTTCCGTGCTGGTCTTCCTGATCGGGGCAGCCGTTCTGGTCCTGCACCGTCGGTCCCGTCGCGTCCCGGACGAAAATCAGCTCCTCCCCGGAAGCGTCTGACCGTCCAGGACGTTCTCGAAGTCGACCGCGCTGCGTTCATCTCCACTCGGAGGTGTGTCCGAGGTCCCTAACCCGCTTGGCCCGGTGCCACCCGGCGCCCGGTCGTCGAACACCTCGTCGAACCACCGGGCCGTCGAGCTCCGGGCCGTCGCCAACTCCCCCAGCCGGGTGAGCGCCACCGCCACGGACCGGTGCCGATTGGGTGGGGCACCGTCGAGCAGCTCGTTCCAGAAGACGGACCAGCCGCCGGCGACGGCGTCGCTCCGCCCGAGAGCCATGAGCGAACGGGCCACCGTGGAGATGGCGCCGGGTCGGCTCACCAGCCACGACTGCATCGCAGCGGTGACGCGGTGATACGGCAGGTGGCCGGCCGCCAGCGCGGCTCGATAGCGCGCAGCGGCCCGTTCCGGCTCCCGCAGGAGAACATCGGCGGCGGACCGCCCGCTCCCCATCGCCTGGGCGATCCCCTCACCCTGCAACGGGTTCACGAGTCCGGCGGCGTCGCCAACGAGGAGCACGCGACCGGCGGCCGGGACCGTGCCGACGACACCCATCTTCAACCAGCCACCAAGGCGCCGCTCGTCGCCGGAGTTGGATCCGGCGCGGATCAGCCCGAGGTCGCGGACATGAGCCAAGAACTGAGGGAGGGCCTGCTGAACCCTTGCCCCGGCTCGCCGATCCCCCACCACTCCCAGCCCGAGACCCACATTCACCTCTTCCGGCCCGGGAAAGACCCACCCGTAGCCCGGAAAGGCACGCCAGGCGGTCGGCTCCCAGAAGACGATGCTCGGACGGTCCGCCAGGTCACCGACGTACGTCCGCAGGGCGAATCCCCACAGGACCCTCCTCGGGTCGACCAGGGAGGCGTCTCCGGCCACTCGGCTCGTGGCGCCATCGGCACCGATCACGAAGTCAGCGTGCAGATCGAGGCCGGTGCCGAGCCGGTACCCGTCGATCCGTCCCTGTTCCTCCAGCGGTTCGACCGCTCGCGCCTGTATCGCGACCGCCCCCGCTTCGACGGCCGCGTCATGGAGCAGGGAATCGAATACTGTGCGCGTGACGGCAATTCCATGCCCAGGGTAGGTGAGGCCTTCGCCGCACGGCAGTCCGACGGTGCGCCCGGTCGGCCCCACGACCGTGATCTGCCCGACGGTTCGCCCGACCGGTGCGGATATCCCCAACTCGGCCAGCACCTGGAGTCCCCGGGGGCCGACGATGTCGCCGCACGCCTTGTCACGAGGAAAGGCCGCCTTGTCGACCAAGGCGACCCGGGCACCGCCACGGGCCAGCACCAGCGCCGCCACGCTGCCGGCAGGACCTCCGCCCACGACGACGACGTCAAAGCGCGATGAGCCCACACCTTCCCTTCTCGCTACCGGGATCTACAGTGAGATCCTCTCATCCGAGGAGGAGCCATGCTGTCGTACGTCACCGGCGACCGGAACCGGTTTGCGCAGCAGTTGTTCACGCCGCTACCTCGACGCTACGACCGGTTGGCCGAGATCCTCTCCATGGGGCAGAACGGCCGCTGGCGACGGGCCATGATCGATCACATCCCGCCGGCGTCGAGTCGAATCCTCGACGTCGCATCGGGAACCGCCGGTGTCGCGCTGCAGATGGCCGAGCGGACCCGGGCCGAGATCGTCGGCGTCGACCTGACGATCGAGATGCTGGTTCAGGGCCGTGAAAACGTGGTTGCGGCCGGTCAGAGTGCCCGGGTCCAACTGGTCGCCGGTCGGGCGGAGCAACTGCCCTTCCCCGACCGGACCTTCGACGCGCTGACGTTCACCTATCTGCTGCGTTACGTCGACGACCCCGCCACCACCCTTCGCGAGCTCGCTCGCGTCGTCAAGCCCGGGGCGGCCGTCGCCAGCCTCGAATTCTTCCTACCACCGAACGGGTTCTGGCGTTTTCTGTGGTGGCTCTACACGCGCCTTCTGCTTCCCGTCGGTGGATTGATAACGGGCGGGAGGGAATGGTTCCGGGTGGGTCGCTTCCTGGGGCCCAATATCTCCGGCCACTACCGGCGGTATCCGCTGTCGTGGACCGAGCAGGCATGGCGGGAGGCCGGTTTCGAAGACGTCGGGGTGCGGGTGATGAGCCTCGGCGGCGGTCTCGTCATGTGGGGCACCCGCAGCAATGAGTGACGAGCGCGCCGCACGCGCAGGTCGGCACGGACGCGACGCGGGGGCACCAGCCTCCCCGCGACCACAGGAAGCCACCGGGGACCGACCGGCCTTCTACGCCGCCCGTCCCGGGGGGTGGCGGGACTGGTGGACGCTCCTCCACCCGCCCTACACGGCCTGGCACCTGTCCTACGTGGTCATCGGCGCCTGTCTGGCGGCGCATGTGAGCCTGTCGCGCCTTCTCGGCACCCTCCTCGCCTTCTTGTGCGCGGTCGGACTCTCCGCTCACGCACTCGACGAGCTGCACGGTCGTCCCTTGGGCACCAAGATCCCCACGGCGGCCCTTGTCAGCGTGACGATCCTGGGCCTGGCCGGGGCGGTCGCTCTCGGGGTCGCGGGGTTGACCCGCGTCGGATGGGTGCTCCTTCCCTTCATGGTGCTCGGTCCCCTGCTCGTGCTCGCCTACAACCTGGAGCTGTTCGGCGGCTTCGTCCATACCGACGTCGGGTTCGCTCTCGCCTGGGGCTCGTTCCCCGTTCTCGTTGCCTACGTGGCCCAAACTGGAACCCTGGCTGTCGCCCCGCTGCTGGCGGCCGCTGCCGCGTTCGCCATATCGGCGGCGCAGCGCCAGCTGAGCACCCCGGCCCGCCTCCTGCGCCGCCGGGCCATCTCCGTCGAAGGCCGCGTCACCCTCCGCGACGGAGAGACGATCCCCGTCGACGAGCGCTTCCTCCGCGCACCGCTGGAGGGAGCCCTGCGCGCGCTCTCGTGGGGTGTCATGTTCCTCGCGGCCGCTCTTGCCGTGGCGCGGCTGGGCTAATTCCCGGACCCGATCTGCCTTCGGAACCCGGCGACGGTGATCTCGACGACCCGATCATGACCCCACTGCAGGACGGGATGCGCCATCCGGCTGGCCATGCGCATCGGCCGCTGCATCATCTCGACCGTCCATGCCACTTCGACGTTGGAGCCCGTCCCCTGGGGCCGCAGCGCCACCGTTGCCCGCCCCTCGAGATCCCCGTGGACGAGAGCACCTATGAGGTGAGGCCGCTCGCACTCGGTCAACCGGACCTCGATGCGCATCCGGTACGGCAAGGGAGGCGCAACCAGGCCGTGGAGGACGGCTCCCGGGGCCAGGGCGCCTCCTTCCAGGCGGAACTCCGAGAGCCAGGGCCACCAGGCTTCGAATTGGTCGACCTCTTGGATCGTGTCCCACAACTCGTCCGGCGACACAGGGAAATCGTATTCGTGTCGGTACGTGATGAGCGGCCGACGCGGCATGGACGAGACCTTACGGGCCGCGGCCGGCTGGGCGTTGATCCCTCGGTCGCGTCACCCGAGCCCGAGGAGCGGTTGCCACCCGTCGAGGCGACCCCCACCGGCCTCCCACACGTGACACACTCTCGGCCGCCCAACGGGGGGTTCGGGGGGGGGTGCGGGCAACGACTCAACCTCGATTCGTCGGGGTTGAGTCGCGCCTGTTCAGCCGACCTTCGGCATCGTGGCCAGACCTGCGGCGAGACGCTCGTCCGTGACGTCTTCGTCTGTCATCCGATCGTTCAGGTAGTCGTCGTAAGCGGAGAGATCGAAGTGTCCGTGCCCGCACAACGCAGTGAGAATGACCGTCTCCTCCCCCGACTCCTTGGCGCGGATCGCCTCCCGCACGGCTGCGGCGACGGCGTGGGTCGGCTCCGGGGCGGGCACGATGCCCTCGTTACGGGCGAATTCGATGCCGGCCGCGAAGCACTCCGTCTGCGGCAACGCCATCGCCTCAATCAGTCCGAGCTCGTACACATGGCTCAGGAGCGGCGACATCCCGTGGTATCGCAGCCCCCCGGCGTGGATCGGATCGGGTACGAAGTCGTGACCCAGCGTGTGCATCTTGATCAAGGGGGTCATGCCGGCAGAGTCGCCGAAGTCGTACGCGTAGACACCACGCGTCAGTGACGGGCAGGACGCCGGCTCGACCGCACGTATGGTGGGCGACATCTTGCCGGCGAGCTTCTCGCGCAGGAAGGGGAACGAGAGGCCCGCGAAGTTCGAGCCTCCACCGGTGCACCCGACGATCACGTCCGGAGCCGACTCACCTGCCTTGGAGAGCTGCAGCAGCGCTTCTTCGCCAATGATGGTCTGATGGAGCAGCACGTGATTGAGCACGCTGCCCAGTGAGTACCGGATCTCGGGGTCCTGTGCGGCCACCTCGACCGCCTCGGAGATTGCGATGCCGAGCGAACCGGTGTGGTGAGGGTTCTCGGCGAGGTACTTACGACCCGCCGCGGTCAACTCCGACGGCGAGCGGTGGACCGTGGCGCCGAACGTCTCCATCATCAGACGTCGATACGGCTTCTGGTCGTAACTCGCCCCTACTTGCCACACCTCGCACTCGAGGCCGAACAACGCGCATGCAAGCGCGAGCGCCGAGCCCCACTGTCCGGCCCCGGTCTCCGTCGTCAACTTCCGGACGCCGTCCTTGGCGTTGTAGTAGGCCTGCGGCACGGCAGTGTTGGGCTTGTGGCTACCCGCCGGGCTGACCCCCTCGTACTTGTAGTAGATGCGGGCCGGTGTATCGAGGGCCCGCTCCAGGCGGTGAGCCCGGAACAGCGGGCTGGGGCGCCACTGGCGGTAGACGTCCAGGACCGCCCCTGGAATCTCGATGAAGCGCTCCGTCGAGACCTCCTGGAGTATGAGATCCATCGGGAACAGCGGGGCGAAGTCCTCGGGGCCGGCGGGCTCGAGCGTGCCGGGATGCAGCGCGGGCGGTGGAGGGCTCGGTAGGTCGGCCACGAGGTTGTACCAGGAGGTCGGCATCTCCGACTCATCGAGAATGAACTTGTGCTGGCGAACCGACTCGTCCATGACGTTGCCCTCCCCCGAAGAAGTTGTCGGACCCACGCTACCGACCAGCCGCGCCTCCTGCCGCCCGGAAGCCCGTCGAGCGTGTCGTCAGGGTCCAATAGGGTCTCGGGCACTCACCGGAAGGGATGGGCCATGGCAACCGTTGACACCGTCCGAGGACCCATCGACACCGCCGAGCTCGGGCCGACCTACATGCACGAGCACATCTTCGTCCTCGATCCCGACGTGCAGCTGAACTACCCGGCCGAATGGGGAAATGAGGAGGACCGCGTGGCCGACGCCGTGACCAAGCTCAAGGCCCTCGCTGCTCAGGGGATCCGCAGCATCGCTGACCCCACGGTCGTCGGACTGGGCCGGTACATCCCACGCATCCAGCGCGTCGCCGAGCAGGTGCCGGAGCTGAACATCATCACTGCCACCGGCCGCTACACCTACGACCAGGTGCCGTTCTCCTTCTATTACCGGGGCCCCGCGTTGTCGGCCGCTCTTGGCATGGAGGTGCCCGACCCGATGGTGGCCATGTTCATCGGCGACATCACCGAGGGCATAGCGGGAACAGGAGTCCGAGCGGCCTTTCTGAAGTGCGCCATCGACCACCAAGGGCTCACCCACGGTGTGGCCCGGGTCATGCGTGCCGTGGCGAGGGCCCATCGCCACACCGGCGCCCCGATCACCGTCCACACCCACCCGGGCTCCCACTCCGGGCTGGCCGTGAAGAAGCTGCTGTGCGACGAGGAGGGCGTCGACCCGACGCGCGTGGTGCTGGGCCACTCGGGCGACAGCAACGATGTCGACCACCTGAGCGCGCTGGCTGACGAGGGCTTCATCCTCGGCATGGACCGCTTCGGGCTCAATGTGGAGACGACCTTCGAGGCGCGCGCTGACACGCTCGTACAGATGTGCCGCCGCGGCTATGCGGACCGGATGGTGCTGGCCCACGACGTGGCCTGCTACATCGACTGGATCGACCCCAACGTGCTGGCCATGATGACCCAGTGGAACTACCTGCACATCCACGACGACGTCCTCCCCTACCTCCGCGGGCAGGGCGTGACCGAGGCCCAGATCGAGACCATGCTCGTCGAGACGCCACGCCGCTACTTCGAACGCAACTCCGCATATTGAGGAGCAAGTTCAGCCGTCGTAGAACCCCAACGGATGGAGCCCGACCAGCGTCTTCTCCCGCCGGGTCCCGGCACGAGCCACGGCCTCGGCGGAGAGGTGGTTTGCCACCGAAGTCGGCCGGATCCGCTGGGCGAGATCGCGTCGCCCGTAGTGGCACTGGAGAAACATCCGACCGGGATCCCCTTGTTGCGGGAGCAGCCGCCGGTGCCACACGTCCGAGACGAAGAGGGCGACGTCGCCTGCCTGGGCCACGATCGGCACGACGCCCCGACCCTCCCACTGCAGATCTTCGTCGGCCAGCCGCTCCAAGGGAGGCGCTTGTCCCGACATGTGACTCCCCGGGATCACCCCGGTCGGCCCCGCCTCCGTCGGGCAATCCCAAAGATAGAGGTGGACGGCAATGGCGAAGATCGGGTAGGGGATCCTCCGATCCCACGGAACACCCAGGTCACGCGGGACGTGGGGTCCGCTGTCGATGTGCCAGAACCGTCCGAGGTGTCGGTTGTCGCCCGCTTCCTGTCGCCACGCGGTATTGGCGATCACGTGGCAGTCCTCCCCCAACAGGGGTTCGACCACCTCGAGAATCCGGGAGTTACCGACAGCCTGCTGGACAAGGCTGCTCCGATTGAGCATCTCGTAACGAAAGGGGGCGGACTGCTCGGGCGGATCCCCTCGTTCGTCTGGTGGATATTCCTCGAACACCCGTTCGACGTCGGCGCAGAGGGCCGCGAGCTGTTCGCCGACGAAGACGCCCCGAAGGATGACGTAGCCGTCCGACTGCAGGCGCTCCACCGGGGCAGGTGTGGCGCCGGAGCGGAGCGTGAGATATCCCGAAGATCGAGTGAGCATGCACCGATTCTTGCCGCCAAGTGGCGACAGCGGCTCGCCGCGGGTCGGCGGGAGGCCAACGACATCGTCAGAGCCATACAAGGGGCGGCATCGAGACGGCGGTCCCGGCCGTTCGGGGACTCCCATTTCTCCTGCTCACAAACAGGTCGAAGGAATCAGGATCAGGGAGTGTCCGGTCCGAACCAGCGCCGGATCCTCGTGGACCCCCATTCTCGCTTTTCCTCCAACAGCGCAGCGCTCGGCGCCGTGAATTTCGCGACGGGCGTGTCGTAGGTCAGGAAGTTCACGTCGATGCGACCTACCAAGCCGTCGCCCAACTCCACGTAGCAGGCTGCCGCCCCGTCATACGGGAGGGGATCGCTCCCGTCGGTGAGCTTGGCAATGAGGACCTTGGCAACGGTCGCCGCCTCCCCCTCGGCGATCCCACCGGCCCTTGGCACCGGCGCACTCGTCACGTCGCCGATCGCAAAGACGTTGGCGAACTTCGTGGCAAACGTGGCTGGATCGACGGGTATCCAGCCATCCTCCGCCAGCCCGGAAGCGACGACCACTTCGGGGGCGCAATGCACCGGGATACCAAGAAAGAGGTCGTAGGGCAGCACGCGCCCGTCCTGGAGATGGGCCACATGGTGCTCCGGATCGAGCCGGGTCACCTTCGATTCGGGCCAGTACTCGATGCCGTGGTCCTCGAGAATCGCCGTGATCGCCGACGACGTCTTCTTGGAGATCGGGATGGGCGCAGGCATCGGGCTGACGAGATGAATGGTCGACGACGGACGCTGGCCGCGTTGAGAGAGGAAGTCGTGCACGAGCAACGCGGTCTCGTTCGGCGCGCCGGGGCACTTGAAGAACGGACCGAGCACGCCGACGACCACGGCGCCGCCCTTGAATCCTGCAAGCGCGTCCCGAGCCCGCTCGGCGCCGGCGAGGGAGTAGAACTCGAACCCGTCCTCCACCAGTCCCGGCGTCGCCTCCACGTCGTAATCGGCCCCGAGCGCGACGACGAGGATGTCCGCTTCGTAGGTCGCGACGTCCGTGACGACCCTGCGACTTTCTGGATCGATTGACGCAATGGTCTCTTTGCGAAACTCGACTCCCGGCTTGTCGATTGCTCGGTACAGGTTCGACACCTCGGACGACTGACGGCGACCGAACATGACATCGAGCTTGGAGAAACCGAAGACGAACGCGTCGTTCTTGTCGATGAGGGTGATGCGGGCCCTCCCGGGAAGCGCCTCGGACAACCCCGCCACCAGCTCGAGGCCGCCGAACCCGGCTCCCAGGACAACGATGTGTTCAGTCATGGCGGCAGGGTAACAAAGCCAAGCCGACAACCGGCGGCCGACCCCGTCCTCATCGGACGTAGGTCAGATGCCGAGTGCGGCGGCGCGCAGCTGAGCGGCAAGGGCGGCGTCGCCGTCGATCTCGACCTTGGCCGCTCCCTGGCGGCCGGCGCCGAATATGGTCAGCTCACCGGGTTCGCCGGCCAGCGTGAGTCGCGGCCCGCTGCCGCGCTCCTTCGCGGCCCGACCCGGCGAGGTGATCACGATCGTGGCAGGGACTCGTTTTGCCATCCCGCCCGGTCCGACGCGCGCCCAGAGGGCATCGGCCAACTCGGGGGAGATCGGGCGAGGTTCCCAGCCGTCGCGCGCGCGACGCACGTCCTCGACGTGGATGAAGAACTCGACCGTGTTCATGGCCTCGTCGAAAGGGCGGAGGAGCAGGGGCGGACCGCGCCGCACGGTCTCGACAAGCTTCTCCCACGGCGTGCGATCCCTCACGGCGCGCCGAACCTTGTCCGTGTAGCCGGCCAACGGGGGCCAGACCAGCCCTGGCCCGCTGTCTGGCCTCCGTTCGCGCACGACGAGGTGCGCGGCCAGATCGGCAGAGTGCCAACCTTCGCACAACGTGGGTGCGTCGGGACCGACCTCGACAAAGAGGTCGCAGAGCGTCTTGCGCTCCTGCTGGGCGAGGCTGGGTGTCGCCATGGAAGCATTCTAAGGAAGCTGAGCGACACGTCGGAGGGTCAGCCGGAGGGTCAGCCGGAGGGCGTCAAGACAGCTTTTGAGGCATCCAAGGACCTCTCGGGCCGCCCCGAAGGCCAACCCGGATTGGGCGTTCACAGGACGGCCGGGGGCAGGAATCCCGGAGGGGCCTGCTCACCGCGTTGCACGGGGCGGCCTTAGCGTTAGGTCATGGACGGCAACGAGCTTGGGAGACCGAAGGGTCCTGCCCATGCCCGAAAGCGGTCACTGCCTCGGGAAAGCGAGGAACGCCTCGTCGAAATTGGTAGGCACCTCCCACCGCCGAGCGAGGAGGAGCTCGAGATCGTTGCCGGATTGCGCGCCTCGCGACGGCGTCGGCGTCTTCTCACGTGGGGTGCGGCGCTGATTGTTGCGGCGCTCTGCGCCGGCGCCATCGCTCAGTGGGTCCGACCACTCCCCCACGCCACCCTGAAGACCGGAGAAGCCCGACTGCCAGGGATGGCGCCGTCTCTCGCTTGGCCGAGCAACGGAGAGTCAGCGGCCGCGATCGAAGGTCTCGGATCGGTGGGCCAGGTACGTGGGTCGCAGCGCGTTCCCGTCGCCGGTGTGGTCGAACTGCTCGCTGCCTATGTGGTCCTGTCGGATCACCCGTTGGCGCAGGGTGCCGAAGGCCCGACGATGCCGGTCACCGCCGATGCGCTCGCTGCGTATCAATCCGGGCAGGCGAGCCAGGAGTCCGAAGTCCCGGTCGCCGCGGGAGAGTCACTCACAGAGCTGCAAGCGCTCGAAGGATTACTCGTCGACTCGGGGGCCGACATGACGACGGTCCTCGCAGACTGGGACGCGGGAAGCGTCAGCGCGTTCGTGACCAAGATGAATGCTGCCGCGAGCAGACTCGGCCTCGCCTCGACACACATCACCGATCCGACCGGCGTGGACCCGGCTACGACGAGCACGGCAGAGGATCTCGTCCGCCTGGGCGAGACATCGCTCTCGATCCCGATCCTCCGGCAGATCGTTTCGCTGCCCCAGGCAAGCGTCCCGATGACCACCGTCGTCTACAACCCCAATTTCGACTTGGGGCAAGACGGGATCATCGGCATCAAGACGGCATCCGACTCGACAGCGCAGGGCTGCTATCTCTTCGCGGCGCGACAGACCATCGGCGCCAAAGAGGTCACGGTCGTCGGTGTCGTCCTTGGTCAGCCGGGTGGGGCGCTCGGTCCGGACACCGCCGCAGTCGACGCGGGCGACGCGCTGGTGAGGAGTGTCTTTGCCTCCGTGCACAGCTACACCATCTTCGCCCCGGGCCAAAAGGTCGCCGAGGTCGATGCAGCCTGGGGTTCGATGGCACCGGTCACCGTGGCACAGCCGGTCGAGGTGATCGGGTGGCCCGGTCTGGTTGTCACACTGGAGGTCGAGCAGCACGCACCCTTGGACGGGCCCATACCGTCCGGGACGACTGTCGCCATGCTGCGAGCGGGAGTGGGACGCATCTCGGAGCAGGCGCAGCTGCGGACGGCGAGCGCGCTCTCGGGCCCCGGAGTGTGGTGGCGCCTCACACGTTGAGCGTTGAGCAGCGGGACACATCGGTGCCGAGCCGAACCGTTACGGTGGCGACAGCCCGATGTTGTGGCGGACCTCGGCCGACGTGGCCCAGGAATCTTCGAGCAGCCGACCAAGGGCCTGCCAGTCGGCGACCTTCGCGTCGTCGACCCTCGACGACGCTGCCCGTTGCCAGACCGCTTGGCGTGATCTTCCCAGAGCCGCACCGATCTCATGCCACGTGTGGCTTTGCGATCTGGCCACCCTCACCGCCTCCACCTCGATGGCGGCGAAGTACTTCTGGAATGCGGAAATGGCCCTCAACACCTCAAGGGGTTCGGCTGAGGGTCCCGGCGAAGTCGGTCCCAGTTGTCCCATGCGTCGCTCACGGATCGATTGTCGAATCTCTACGCGGACTTGTCAATGAGCCTTGACAGACCCACCTCGGGTCAATGATCGAACTGCTCCAGCCACGGAGCGGTCGCCGCCAGCAACTCGTCGGTGAGGGCAACAATGTGCTCGTACGGGAGTCGGCCGGCCATCTGGTCCGTGAGCATTGCCTCGAGCACCAGAGTCCGGTCGCCGGCGAGGGCGGCTTGGACAGTCAACTCCTGCGAATACACGATGCGTCGGAGGCACTCGCCGAGAACGGAACCCACCTCGACGCGATCTCGAGGTGTGACGCCCGATGCATTCGCCACACCTATGCACTCGAGAACGGGTCCGAGATCCAGGCCCAGGACCTGGCCGGTGTTCGGAATATTGACCGGAAGGTGTCGCTCCTCGCCGGAGACGACCGCATGCAGAAGCGGCGCGACGAGCTCTCCCGATCCCCATCGCGGAAGCTCTTGGGATGCAATGAGCGCGGTCAGGTCGGCCTCGTCGGTGTCCTTGTCTGCCCGATGGCCATCGATGCCGTAGTGGTGGACGCACCACTCGTCACCGAAACCACTAGCTTCGGTGACGAACCACGGGAAGAACTCGGCAACGTGCGTGTCGGAGGATCCCGGAAGGACCCCGAACCGTCGAAAGAGCTCGAGTTTCAGCCGGTTGTTGGCCACAACGTCGCCCTTCGTCCACTTCTCCCCAGTCGACACCTTGCGCCAGTGACTACCGGCAGGGGGTTCCATCCAGATCGGGTCGTCGAGAGCGGCCACGGGCCGATCCATCAAAGAGCGCAGCATCGTGAAGCCGTCGGATCCGCCGATCCGCAGGGCGGTGACCAGGGGGAGGTGGTTGACGCCGCCGACCACTGGGTCGACCTCGTGCATCCCAACATCGAAGAGCAGGCTCATCGCCCAGGTCAGACCCACGAGCTCGTTGCACAGTCCGACTGTCGACACCGTCGTCTCACGGGTCACCGCGCGGCACAGGGCGGTGAGGGGGTTGCTGACGTTTACCAGCAGGGCGTCGGGGCAGCAGCGCTCCATGGCCCGGGCGATGGCAACGGTGACCGGGACGCTCCGCAACGCACGCGATATGCCACCCGGGCCCACGCTGTCGCCCACGGGCTGGGGCAGGCCGTAGCGGTCGGGTATCTCCAGGTCGTGGCGCATCGCCTCGAATCCACCCACCGAAAGCCCGGTGATCACGAATTGGGCGCCGTCCAGCGCAGCCTCGAGCTCCGTCGTGGCCGTTGTCCGTAGATCGCCCGACCCAAGCGAGGCGATGTGGTCGGCTAACTGCTGTACACGCGGCAGGCTCTCTGGGGCCGTGTCCATCAACACGACCTGGCTCTCTGCCAGCGATGGCGTGTTGACGAAGTCCAAGAGGAGGCGGGGCGTCCAGTGGGCGCTCCCGCCGCCGATGATGGCAATTCGCGGTGTCATGTCCCTCCGGCCTGACCGTCGATATCGCTGCGTGAGAACGTCACCGTACCCCACTGCCGTCCAATCGGACCGGCCCACAGTGAGCGATCGTGCCCATGGAGCAGGCTCCCTATTGGTCCGGCCCTTCCAATGCGGCCGCGGTCACGTACGCTCCGAGAAATGATCAACGTCCAAGACAGCTATCGGCAGGTGTCGAGCGGCTTCGACGCCGCCGTCGGGGCGGTCACCCCTGACAAGTGGGACACCCAGTCCCCCTGCGATCAATGGAGGGCCCGTGACGTGGTGGCCCACGTGGTCGCCGGCCACCGAGGCGTGATCGCCGGCGTCAGAGGTGGTGCGTCGACGCCCCTGGGTGCCGACGAAGACCCCAAGGAGGCCTGGAAGGAGGCTTCTCGGGCGATCGACGACATCACCGGAGACCCAGAGGCGCTGGCCATGGAGATCGACGGCCCGACGGGCAAGATGCCAGCGGGTGAGATCATCGCCCGTTTCGTCACCATGGACTTGCTCGTCCACACCTGGGACCTCGCGTGGACGGTGGGTGCGGACGAGCGCCTCGACGAAGAGTCCGTCCGCAACGCCTACGACACGCTCAAGCCGATGGATGCCATGATCCGCCGACCCAACGTCTTTGGGCCCAAGCTGGACCCTCCGCCGGGCGCGGACCTCCAGACAGAGTTCCTCTACTTCCTGGGTCGCCGGGCCTAGAGCCCGAAAGGCCCGGAGGCCGGCTTTGCAGAGGCTGCATGCTTGACCCCTTGATGACGAGCCACAGGTGTGGCGACCCGGAGAGATGACCTAGCGTCGGAGAGAGCGGCGACCGGCGCTTGCCCCACGGCTAAGAGCGAAGCTCGCCGCCCAGGCAATCGCGAGGACGACAGCAGCAATCCACAACAGGTGGAGCGCAAATCCCGCGCCGAAGAGAAGGACTACCAAACAAGCCAACAACACAATCGCCATGAGACGCTCCTTTTCAATGTCTCGGGTGGACCATCGGCTGACCTAGAAGAAGCACCATGTGTCCTTCACCCGCCTTCGCCTACCGCGGGGGAACTTCTCTAATATGTCGAATCAACTCGACGTGCGACGTGTCCCCGCCCATCGTCAACGACGGTCCGACGGCGACGCGTGTTGGCGACGACCATGGCAAGCAGCGACAATCCGGCTCCCACCGCGCCGACGATCATCAGAATGACACCGACCTTGTTCACGTTGAACCCATGTTGATCGGGACTCGCAGTCACGGCGTAATCCAGAATCGCTCCTACGGCAAAGGCGATGATGCTCGCGACAAGTCCTCCAGCTCCAACCATTTCCAACCTCCAATCAGGTTTGAGCAGCCATACCCTTGTGAATGGCGGCGAAACGGGGGATCCGCACCAACGCGGGAAAGACGCGTCTCGATATGAATGCCAATCGACGAAGTAGAACTCGTAGCCCTGCCTGGGGGATACGAGCGGGAAAGGAGCCGAGTTGATCCTTCCGAAAGAACGGGACCCTCGTTTCACGACGATCCGCCGCGGCAGGACGCTCACTGATCCGGATCGTCATCTGCTCGCCTTGTGGGCCGCATCGTGCGCGGAACACGTCCTACACCACTTCGAGTCGGCGCGGCCCGAAAACCCGCGATTGCCGGACGGAGAGGGCCAAGGCGCAGGGCGACTCGAGTGCCGGTGGCAGCGTGACCACCTCCCAGAGACGATCCGCGAGCTCGTACTCGACGACCAGCGTTTGCGGAACGACATCTGTTGGTCTGCGTTCCAGCCTTGAGAGCGCCGCTAGGTACCACCGTTCGCCTTCTGGGGTCATCCACCATCGGGCGGATTTCTCGGGAATACTGGTCGCAATGTTGGCAACGATCCTCACAGTCCCCGACGTGCACGTCGATGTGTCCACCGATCCCGTGTGGGCCATCGTCGCGGCACTCGTGGCGCCCTTCCTGGCCGGTTTCATCGGGATCGTCTTGGGCCAGCGGTACGAGAACCAGCGATTGACGAGAGAGCTTGCCGCCCATGCCAGGATCGGCACCTCGGGCCGTCTGAGGTCGCACTATGCGGCCCTTATTGACTGCACGGTCAACTGCACGCTCGCGGTCAAGCGAAGAGCCGACGAACCAGAGAGGTACTCAGACTCCGACACCGCCAAAGCCGTCGACACCTTCCTTGAGACGACGGTGGGATTACTCCCGCACCTTGTCCTTGAACCATCCACCATCGAGGTGCGTGATCTTCTCGACACGTACAGAGGCAAGGTTGATTCGTTCTTGGACCACATGAACGACGGCGAACCACTTGGGGACGCGTCGCAAGACGTGACCAGTGCGTCCAGTGCATTGCTCCAAGCCATTCGACGACACATCAAGGAGCTTGAAATTCCGATCGGTTAGTCACGGGCAGTAAGGGGTGGTCCGAGACGCGACGTCGAACCCCTGGTTTCGGAGGGCCGGATTAGGCGAATCCCGATCGGCGGATCCGGGCCCTAGACCTGCCCGTGCGACGCCACCGCAACGGGGATAGCTTGTCGTGATCGGACTACCCAAGGGGAGGTGGCAGACGATGAGGTCCCAGTCCATCGCCGTCCGTCTTGCCGGAGCCACGCTGATCGCGTCGCTCGTGCTGGTGGTGACATCGAGCGCCGCAAGCGCGCGCCACTCGTCGGCCGCCGCTGCGAAAGGAACGATCAGCTGCTTTGTCACGGGGACCTTCACGGCCAGTCCGGCGTTGACCCTTGGGAGCGGAAAGGCGACGACGCTGAAGCTTCAGGCAACCCTGCGCGGGTGTACCGGTTCGGCCGCCGCCGCCAAGGTCACCGGCGGGACCCTCTCCGGAAAGAGCGTCGACACCTCGGCCAGTTGTGTGGCTTTCGAGAACAGCTTCCCACCATTGACCGCCAAGGTCACGTACAAGACGATCAGCGGGTCGCTCGCCCCGACGGCACTTGCCTTCAACGGCGGGACGCTCGGGATCATGGCCACCCCGCTCGGGATCACGTACCCGAAGAGCGGCGGTACGGGAACGGCGAAGGGCTCATTCGCGACGAAGAGCCCCAAGCTGATCCTCGACATGCCGGTGCCCTATTCGCAGTGGGTCGCCGCATGCCAGAGTTCGGCCGGTCTCTCGACGATGACGATCACTTCGGAGTCCAGCCTCACCGCCTGAGCCGTCTGCCGGGATCGGGGACGAATCCAACCTCTCGCGCTGTCGGGTCCCGGTGGCGTCCGTTCTAATCCATTGTTGCCATTCGGGAGATGATCTCTGCAGCGCATGTGTCTGGAGAGGCTTGAGTCGTATCGACAGTCATGTCGTAGACGACGCCTTCGTGTACAACCAATGCCTGGGCATCAGCCATCCCGACAACCCGGTCTGGCCGCAGGGCCTCCCTTGCTCTTGTTACGTCGGGGTCGCACTTGACGCCGACCAACAGCACCCCGAGGCCACCCAGCGCCGCTCGCAACCGATCCTGGCTCTTGCTCCCACCGAGAAAGACCTCGTCAAGAATGACACCGGTTCCATTGGTGGCAATCGCGGCAATGCCGAGATACCAGGACGCTTCGAGATCATGCCATGCGGGACCGACATCGACCCTCCCGGTTTCCCCTATGCGAAGAAGGGATCCGCCTTCGAGCCCCTCGTTGGGCATCGCCTTGATCAGGTCATCGACTCCCAGCAACAACCAAGGTGTTGTCAACATGGCTTGCAGGCTCCGAGCGATTGATGACTTGCCTGCCGAAGAGACGCCATTCAAGACGATGACTTGGGTGGTCACTGGGGCAAGGTAACACTGCCCCAGAATGCCGGCCTTGGGGACGAGTCACTTGTGGGCTCGAACCCAGAAACGCTTGGCCGCAACTCGGATCGGATCGCCATGCAGCCCGATCAGCACCTGCCGGTAGGCGCTGATCGAGAAGCCAGGCACGGCCCAGGGAACCGAGCGCAGGTACCACGCCAGCGCGCCGATGTCGGCAAAGACCGTCGTGGCGTGGCCTTCGTCGGCCTCATCGACGGTCATCCCGGCGGCGCTGAGTTGGTCGAGTGCCAAGTCGATCTCGAACTCCTCGAGGTGTGGGGGTTGGAGACCCAGTAACTCATGGAACTGCTGGGAGCCGGAGTGGGTCTGCTGGGTGACGAAGGTCCCCTCCGGGCGCAGGACGCGACTCACCTCCGAGGCCACGAAACTCTCGTGGCGATTCGTGACCAAGTCGAAGGCCTCGGCAGTGAAGGCCAGACGGCCGCTTGGCTCTTCGCGGTGTTGACGGTGATTGTCGGCCGCACCTTCGTCTTGGACCACCGGTACACCCAGCGCTTTCAACCTGGCAGCTGCCACGGGAACGTTGGGCGGCCAGCTCTCGGTGGCCACGGTGACGGATGCCCGCGTCCGCAGCGACGAGAGCCACTCGCCCCCGCCGGTGCCCATGTCCAGCATCGTCGTTGCCCTCGCCGCACGCTCGGCCACGATCTCCTCGAAGTCCCACGGGGGAGGCTCAGAGACGAGCCTTGCGCCCAACCTGGTGAAGTCCCAGCCCTGGAACTCGGTGACCTCGGCATCTTCGAGCAGCTGGTCAGGGTCCGGCACCCTCCCAGTATCGGCGCCTGGGCAGGCGAGCGCCCGAACCGAGGGATTACGTCCCAGAAAAGGCCGATCGCGGATGGCCAAATGCGCCCCCTACGGCCGGTTCGGAGGCCGCTACGAGGAGGCACGATGGGGTGGGATCCACAATGCGACAAGGACTCAGCATCCGGGGGCGCACCTGCCGACTCGGAGCACGCCGCAAAGGCTCTTTGGGGCTGAAGCAGAGATCCCTCAAAGAGCGCCCCCGGACGCCCGGCCGGGCGATGGACTTAGGTACCGGAGGAACGCAGCGGGTAGTCCCGTCCCCGATGCTCAAAGACGGGCACCACTCGTCCATCAGGCAGAGCCTGGACTCGGTCGCACGCGACGTAAAGGTGTCTCGATCCGTCCTCCATCACTACGAGAAGCTCGGTCGTATCGGGTTCGACGCGATGCTCCCTGCCGTCCAATGGACCACCATCAAGCACCGCGTTCCCGGCATTTTCATTCCGGACGCGGTCCATCGAGTCATGGTATCCAGACTGCCCAGTCCGGCTACGCCCGTAACTGGCGACTGTTCGGGGGCGCCCCTGTGCGAGAAGAACGTGCCGAAGGCCTCTACTTCGCCCCTTTGTGCTTGTGAAGAGAATAGAAGAAGCCACGCATTGGCGAATCAGGACCCAACACATCGGAGGACCCTATGACCAGCACAAAGACTGGCTCCGGCAGCACTGATCGGATCATCGAGTCATTTCGTGATACCGGGAACGCCGCACTTGAATCGGTGCGGAAGTTCCTTGACACCGTGAATGGTGCTTTTCCCGACCTGGGTGAAGACAACGGTCCGCGCCAGCGGATAATCGATTCCGCTTTCAAGATGACCGAGCAGCTTGTCGGCACGTCGACCCACCTTGCGGAGAAGATCGTAAAGGCGAGTCAGGACGCACTGAGAGAGGAGGGTCCGAAGGCGAAGCGAGCTCCGGCAAAGGCTGCGACGCGGACTCCGGCAAAGAAGGCTGCGACGCGGGTCTGAAGTCGCCGAGAACTGGAGTCGGTGGACTCTTCGTAGACCGGACAGGCTCAAGGAGAAGGCTCGGCTGAGGCCGTAAGCGAACACGGGCACTTGACGTCGCCGGGAAAATGTTCGGGGGCGTTCGGGGACATGGAGGACCGATGGTCTCGAAATTCGATCGCCGCACACTGTTGGCCGGCGGCGCTGTCGCGGCAGCGAGCTTTGCGGGGGCATCGGCGCTCAGCATGGGTTGGGACGGGGTCGCCGGGGCGGCGACGAACGGCCCTGGACGCAACGGGGTCACCAAGGCCACGCCGAAGAAGGGCGGCTCGCTGGTCTTCGGGGTCGACGCCGAGGAGCAGGGCTTCGACCCCACCCAAGCCCAATTCGACGAAGTCGGCGTCATGTACGCACGCACCGTGTTCGACCCCCTCACCATCATCTTGACCAATGGTGACTGGGCCCCCTATCTGGCCCAGTCGGTCGTGCCCAACTCCTCGTACACCGCCTGGACGATCACCCTCCGGCCCAACGTTGTGTTCCACGACGGGACGCCGTGCGACGGGGCGGCGTTGCTGACCAACCTCCAGGCGCAGTCCAAGTCGTTCCTCAACGGCGTGGTCATCAATCCGACCCTGGTGTCGATCACCCAGACCGGACCGCTGGCGGTGACCATCACGTTCAAGTCGCCCTGGGTGCCCTTCCCCTACTACTTGGCCGGCGGTATCGGTGGCCAGATCGCCTATGTGGTGGCGCCGTCCATGCTCAGAAACCCCAACGGCACCTCGCACCCCGTGGGCACCGGGCCCTTCGTGTTCAAGGAGTGGATCCCCAACGACCACTTCACCGCCACCGCCAACCCCCACTACTGGCGCAAGGGCATGCCCTACTTGTCGCAGATCACGTACAAGCCGATCCCGGACCAGAACGGGAGGTCCGAGGCGCTGCTGTCCGGCACCATCGACCTGATGGTGACCGACACGACGCAGATCATCACCCAGTACCGTGGCAACCGGAACTACTCCTACATCGACGACAGCACGCATGTCGCCGGGGAACCCGACATGAACTGCGTGCAGCTCAATTGCCTGGCGCCTCCGTTCAACAACGCCAACGTACGGCGGGCCGCCGCCATGGCCATCAACCGCCGTCAGTATGCCCAGGTCATCGACGAGGGCGTGCTCCCGGTGAGCACCGGCCTCTTCGTGCCGAGCTCCCCCTATTACTCCGCCACGTCCTACCCGGCCTACAACCCCTCGCGGGCGGCCGCGCTGGTCAAGCAGGTCGAGAAGTCGACCGGCAGCCCGATCTCCTTCACTTTGGGCAACACGAATGGGCCTGTGAGCGTGCGTCAACAGGCTTACCTCCAGCAGGCGTGGCAGTCCGTCGGGTTCCAGGTCAAGACCCCCATCATCGAACAGAACGCCTTCATCAACGACGCGCTGGCCGGCGACTATCAGGCGCTGAATTGGCGCCAGTTTGGGGCGGTCGACCCCGATCTCAACTACATCTTCTGGAGCACGACCACGGTCAGTTCGGGGTCACTGTCCATCAACATGGCTCGCAATGCGGACCCGACGATCGAGAACGCGCTTCTGGCGGGGCGGTCCAGCACCGAGCCGAGCGTCCGCGGGGCCGCCTACAAGACAGTCAACAAGCGCCTTGCCCTCGACCTCCCCTACCTCTGGCTGGACCGGGCGGTGTGGGCCGTTATCGGCAGCCCCAATGTGCAGAACTTCAACAACCCGACCACGCCGCAGGGCCAGCCCGCCTTCGGGATGATCGGTGGCTCCATCTGGCCCACCCAGATCTGGATCAGCTGAGTCGAAGGCTTGTGAGCGGAGCAATCCCCACTCCTTGTCGGTCCGCGATGTCCTTTATCCGTCCGCGCTGGAGCGACTTATTAGCCCAGAGCGGCAGGCAGGGTACTGCTTCACGGCGTCCCCAGCCACAAGCAACCCGTTGCCAGGCCTACCCTTCGCTCAGGTCCGTCTCCAGCTTTCCCAGCGACCAGCCCTGAACTTCTCCGAGCTTGAGCCGCATGAGCAGTCCGCCGGGGCTCGGAACGGAACCTCGTGCATGGATGACGTGGGCGTCGGTCAGGTGAAGGGAGTCAGCCCGCGAGAGATCCGGCTGCTGTTCGTACACCCCTGGCCAGAGGCGGTGGTACGCGTCACCGAGCAGTTTTCCTAACGCCGTGGCACTCTCGGCGGTGGCTGAGGGCCCCGGCTCAGCGGCCCGGACCACCTCCTCGAACTTGGCCCACCAGAATCTGCCCGCTGTGACATCACCCGACACGGTTGCACCGCCGACGATAACGGTGACGGGCACCCTCACGTCGGTACCCTTCTGTATCGAGGCAGCCAGTTCAACCGTATGGACCAGCTGCGCGAGAAAGATGTCAACCCGACGATCAAGAGTCGCGGGCGCTTCGCTCTCCCACTGTGGGCTTGGCCCGGCACGTGTTTCAGTCATTCCTCGACGCTTCGGCGTCTCTCGTGCAATTCGACGCGGTCGGCCATGCTGCGCGGAATCGCCATCTTCTCGCCGCGTTCTTCCAACCCTGCCCGGCGGCTCCTTGAACACCAGCTGGAGCGTGCCCCGCTCTTCGAGCACAGTCCCTTACACTTAGGATGGCGTCGCGAGGACACTCCACAAGGAGACTCTCTTGCGGATGGCTGATACGTCGATACAGCAGGAAGCGCCGGTTTCACAAGATCAGCACAACGAGCAACAGCCTCCTGCAAGTCACCATCGACGGTGGGTGGCTGACTCTTCCGCCTCAACCGCCATGATCAAAGGTTGATGGCACCCGAACTACTTGCCGAGTTATCCACGCTCCAACCCGTCGGCATGTCCGTCAGGGACAAGGTTTCCACCACCCGTTGACTGTGACGGGGTCAACGCGCTGAAGGAGGGCCTGCTCGAAGCAGCCCAGGGTGCAAAGAGCGCCTCGTGACATCGCCGCCGGTCTCTTCCGAGAGCACTCCAGCTGTCTGGCTCGTGCTACCCGGCAGCGTATGGATTGCCGTTAGGGATCTCACCCGGAAGCATCGAGAGCATCACGACGTCGAGCCGCACGCCATCCTGCTCCCAATACGCCCGGAGCACACCCTCCCGGCGAAAGCCGACACGTTCGGCAAGTCGCAGAGCCGCCGTGTTCTCCTGCGCAACGAGCACCTGAAGGCGGCGGAGTTGGAGCGCCGTTGCGCTCCAACTGGCCAGCAAGCCCAGAGCTTCGGTTGCGATGCCCCGGCCACGGGCACGTGACACGACTCCGCATCCGAACTCACCCGTCCGGTGCTCCCCAATCATGACCATGACCTCACCGAGGTACGCATCGCTCCGGAGTTCTGCAATGGCGAGATGGAGCAGCTCGCCGTCCGAGCGGTACTGCTCGAACAGTTGCACCACTCTGGCGGGGTCAGCTGCCGGAACGGGCGGCACCGAGAATGCGGTCGCCGGATCATCTCCGAGCTCCATGGCAGCGTCGAAGTCTTTCTCATGGAATGGACGCAAAAGGAACGACGAGCCACGCAGTCGTGGATCTGGATACGGAAGCGACACGGCGATCTGGTGATGGTAGTTCCACACTGCTCCAAGAGCAGGAAATGCCGACAGGCGGTACCATGTAGATCCCCGTCGTGCCGGATGCTTCCGGTCGACTGATTCGAGGAACGAGGGCCCCGCCATGATGAGGAGAAGGCCACTTCGGCGAGCAGCGGTCATCGGAGGTGTTGCTGCGGTCGCACACCACGCCGGTACCAAGTCCGGACAGGCACAGGCCGAGGCCCAGCAACCGGCCCCGGGCAGTGCCCCGCCTCCTGAGGCTGCCGGCGCACCAGATGTCGCTGGGGACGACATGGTCACCCAGCTCGAGAACCTGAAGAAACTCTTGGACGATGGTGTGCTGACGCAGGCGGAATTCGACATGCAGAAGCAGAAGTTGCTCTCAAGTTCCTAAGGAGGAAGAAAATGACGATGGGACCCGTCCAGATGCTGGTGCTGGGCTTCTCCGAGCCAGAGTTCACAGGCAAGATCGTGGCGGAATTGGACAAACTACGCGAGCACGAGTTCGTACGGATCGTGGACGCCCTCGTCGTCAACAAGGACGACAATGGGGAGATCACCGCGCTGCAGGTGAGTGATCTAAGCCCCGACGAGGCGATGGAGATGGGCGCGATCGCTGGAGCACTGGTGGGGCTCGGTGCCGGTGACCTTGAAGCGGGTGCCGAGGCGGGTGCCGCCGAGGGTGCCGATGGTCATCTCATCCCCGACGAGGAAGCGTGGTTCGTCGCAGACACCATTCCGAACGGCTCCGCTGCGGCGATCCTCCTCCTCGAGCATCGCTGGGCCATCCCCTTCCGCGACGCGATCGTGGACGCGGGGGGCATTGCTTTGGCCGACGAGTGGATTCACCCCGCGGACCTCGTCGCCGTCGGGGTCGAGGGTGCTGCCGGATAGGACTTGGCGCCGGCTCCGTTTGTAACGGCGTTGCCCAGCGGGCCCTGACAACGAGCGGCGGCGGAATCCAACGTTTGCGCTTCCAAGGGCGAGCACATCCCTGGGGTTTCGAAAGCCCCTTTAGAGGTCGCCAGACACCGACACCCCGTTCTGGAGGTGTCGTCATGACTGAAACCCTTACCCCGGGAGTCCTCAGGACGCCGCGGCCAGCCGACGTGGCAGGTGTGCTCTTCGCCGATCATTGTCTTCCTCATCCACAGGATTGTTCCAGCGAGCCCCCACGACGCGGGTACGGCTGCCACGTTTGCGACGCGGATGGCGGCGGTATTCACGCTGGCGGCCTCCACGATCGCCCTCCGACTCCGTATCCACGGCCACGCCATCGTCTAGGTCGGCTACGCATCGGTGGTGCTCCTGCTCGTGGCGGCGTCAATCTCTGGGCTGTCCCGTTGTGTGTCGAACCTGGGCTCGTCACTGGGCACCGCACGCCCGGGGAACTGGAAACCTGCTCCGTTGCTTCGTGTGGGTTGCGGTCCTGGCAGGGTTGATCGTTCTCGACGCGGGGTTGAGTGAATCCTTGGGGAACCGGCCAGCCGGTGCGGTACTCCTCGGGTTGGTTGACTTCGTTCTTGTGACCCTCTTCTTCTGCTGACCGTGCGCACGCCACGGTGCGATGCGAAGCTGGCACCATGATCGATGAAATCGATGCTGGCTCGGGATCCCCTGGATCGCGCCTCGGACCGGAATCGACGAGCAGCGGTCGCCGTAGAGCGGCGGGTATCTACGGCACGATTGTCACAGCGGCCGTGATTGCTGCCGGCGGGAATCAACTTGATAGTGGGCAACTTGCGGTGACCGTCGTCGTCACGCTCATCGTCTATTGGCTTGCCGAGCAGTATGCTGAACTGCTCGGTGCACACGCTCACGACGATCGGCTACCGAGCCTCCGCCTGATCCGGTCGTCTCTGGCGGAGACGTGGCCCATGGTTACCTCGTCTTTCCTGCCGGTGGCCTCAATCGGCGTCGCTGTTCTCCTTGGTGCCTCATCGTCGGACGCGGCCCAAGCAGCCCTTATCGTGACTGTCGTGCTCTTGATCATGCACGGCTATACCGCCGGGCGAGCCGCAGGCCTGCGTGGAAAGCGGCAGGCACTGGTTACCATCATTGCCGGGCTACTGGGTGTGGCAATGGTCATTCTGAAGTCGGTACTCCAGCATCATCACTACTAGCCGCGAGGATCGGTCGACCACTTCCAAGCACCTGTCGTCGTGGCCCAATGCCTCGGCAACGACCGGCTGCGACGCTCAATAGCTCGGGTTGGTGACCCTTTTCGGCAATGAGGAGGAACTGGGAAAACCCGACGTAGGTGCCGGTGGCGCGAGGAGCCTCATTGGGGTACCTTCCGACTCAACAACGTCCGTTGACTCGAAAGGGGGCCACACGATGGCAGACGAAACGGGCGCCCTCGGCCCGATCAGCTATCTGATAGTCGAATTCCCCGGCAACAAGATGACCGGCGAAGGATTCGCCACCCTGCTCGACCTCGTCGACCATGGCGTCATCCGGATCCTCGATCTTATGTTCGTGAAGCGGGACTCCGATGGCTCCATACGAGCGCTCCAGCTTCAGGATATCGATCACGACGGGAACTCCGACCTCGCCGTCTTCGCTGGTGCTTCCTCGGGTCTGCTGGTCGACAGCGATCTCTCCGAAGCGGCCTCGGTGATCGAACCGGGGTCTTCAGCTGGGATCTTGATCTTCGAGAACCGCTGGGCGACGCCGTTCATCCAGGCGTTGCGCCGCGGCGAGGCCCAACTCGTGGCCGCCGGATACATCCCCCAGGACGACCTCATCGCGGCCCTCGACGCCGCCGAGGGCTGATCCCGAAAACTAGAGAAAGGACGAAGACATGCCACTTCTCCGCGGTCTCGCTCGCACTGCTGCCATCGCTGGAACGGCTACCGCCGTCTCCAACCGCGTCTCGCGCCGGCAGCAAAACAGGTGGGCGCAACAAGACGAGCAGCAGTACGCGCAACAACAGCAGTACGCCCAACAGCCGGCACCCGCCCCTGCTCCTGCGCCAGACCCGATCGCGCAGTTGAAGGACCTCGCCGATCTCAAGTCCCAGGGCATCCTCACCGAGGCCGAATTCGCGGCCCAGAAGGCAAAGATCCTCGCGTCCTGAATCTGCCCGAATCGGAGATGGCTTTCGCCCGAACAGTGCACTCGGCCTCTTTTTCACAAGTTCGCTCGCCACAATCAGCGGGACCGTGTTCGGCCTTGTGGCGGTTCGTCAGACCAGCGACTTGGAGCAGCCTGGAAGGGAGTTGCTTCTCGGAGCCTCTGGAGCAGTGCTCGGCATCATCACGACATTGCTGAACTTCAATTGGATGAGGACGAGGCGCCGCATCTAGCGCCGAGCCACGCCTGTCGCAATCGCCTACTGACAAAGGAGAGTAAATGCTTGCCGCCAGCTACCAATATCCGATCCTCGATTTCTTCCTGACGATGCTGTATTTCTTCCTCTTCGTCATCTGGATCTGGCTCTTGATCACGGTGTTCATCGACATCTTCCGCAGCCACGACATGGGAGGATGGGCGAAGGCGCTGTGGGTGATCTTCATCATCGTCCTCCCGTTCCTCGGTGTATTTGTGTACCTGATCGCTCGGGGCGGCAAGATGCACGAGCGTGCCGCTCGTGATGCGGCACAGCAGCAGAAAGCGTTCGACGAGTACGTGCGGCAGGCTGCGGGGACGTCGGGGAACAGCACTGCCGACCAGCTGTCGAAGCTGGCCGACCTCAAGTCGCAAGGCATCATCACCGACGCCGAGTTCGCGGCGCAGAAGTCGAAAATCCTGGCCAGCTGAGCCGAGCTTGGGTCCAGTCCCCTATTCCGGTCCCGGCCAACCGGCGATGGCGACGCTCGGCTTGACGTCGCCCATCCTCCAATCTGTCACCACTCCGGACAAGCCGGCCAGACGCTCTGAGAGACTCCCCGGCCTGGGACGTTTCGGAATGTAGCGTCCGGGTTGATGGCTCGAACCGGCAATGGTGTCGCCCAAGTGAACCAATGGCGACACGTGCCCATAATTGGATGGATTCGTTCCTACGATCGTCGTTGGTTGAGAAGCGATCTCATCGCCGGTGTGGCGGTTGCTGCGCTCATCGTCCCAAAGAACTTGGGCTATGCCTCCATCGCCGGGATCCCGGTACAGAACGGTCTCTACGCCGCCGCAGCTGGCGCGATTCTCTACGCCGTCTTCGGGACGAGTCGCCAAATCTCGACCGGACCGAGTTCGGGGCTTGCGGCTGTGGCGGCCAGTGCGGTCCTGGCTGCGAAGATTTCCGGAACCCAAGACATAGCGTCCTTTGTCGCCACAATCACCCTTGCATCGGGCGTGCTCTTCCTTCTCCTGGCCGTGTTCAAAATGGGGTGGATCGCCCAGTTCTTGTCCCGCGCCGTTGTCACAGGCTTCCTCTTCGGAGCGGCCATTGACGTGGTGATCGGCGAGCTTCCAAAACTCACTGGGACGGATGTCTCGGGCGCCAATCCGATTCAGGAATTGCGGTCCTGGTTCTCGTCCTTGGGCGGCGTTAGCTGGGCGACGTTGGTGGTCGGCCTCGTATCTCTCGTTGTCGTCTTCGGGTTGCGGGTGATCGCGCCACGCATCCCCGGTGCCCTCGTTCTGGTAGTCGGCGGCCTCTTGGCCTCGTGGATCTTTGACCTCGGCGCCCACGGAGTGGCCCTCGTAGGGGAGGTTCCAAGGGGGCTGCCGACGGTGAAGCTCCCGGAATGGCATCTGGTGAGTGCGCACGCCAGCACGATCGCCGTAGCCGCAGTCGCCCTCGTGCTCATTGGCTTCTCACAGACTGCCGGGGACTCCCGGTTCTTCGCCGCCAAGCACCGTTATCGTATCGACATCAACCAGGAATCGGTCGCTCAAGGCATGTCGAACGTGGGTGCCGGTCTCTTCCAGGGGATGCCCGTGTCGACGAGCCTGTCAGCGAGTTCCCTGAATGACCACTCGGGTGCACGCACGGGTCTCGCGTCGCTGACCTCGGGGGTCATCGTTCTGCTCACCTTGCTCGTGTTGGCTCCGGCGTTCTCGAAATTGCCCAAGCCCGTGCTTGCCGCCCTCATTATCGAAGCGGTGGTGATGGGCATGATGGACCTACCCGAAATGCGCCGCCTGGCTCGGGTGCAACGTTTCGACTTTTGGATCGCAATGGCGGCGATTGCGGGGACTCTCGTGTTCGGCGTTCTCGCTGGCGTGATGATCGGAATCGGGCTCTCACTGCTCTGGCTGATCTCGGTGGCCACCCGACCGCCGATGCCCCTGCTCGGGCGGGAGCCGGGTACACAGGTCTTCAGGGAGTTGGACGATCATCCCTCCGATGAGCAGTTCCCGGGAGTGGTGGTCCTTCGGCTGGACGGTGGCCTCTTCTTCGCCACCTCTGATGCCCTCGAGGATCGGGTCCGCGAGGTGGCGCTCTCAACGCCAGGCATAACCGGGATCGTGCTCGACTGCGAAGGAATCGACTTCATCGATTCGCAGGGGTCCGCGAAGATGGGCGAGATACTCGAGCTCACCAAACAGGCCGATATCACCCTGCGGCTCGCCCGGGTGAAACCGGCCGTCTATGAGATCCTGAGCCGCGACGGCTTCCTCGAGCGGATCGGTGACGATCGAACTCACGGGAATGTCTATAGAGCAGTTCAGGCGGAGATCGGCGACGTGGCGGCGGGGCCCGAACACGACCCGACTTCCTGAGGCCCGGTCCGGACCAGGGGAGATCGGCTCGGCCGCCATGCCCTCATCACATAGTGTCGGCGGGGCGTTTGGCTCACCCAGTACACCGGCTCTGCTCAAGGGCCGCGTCCAGCTCAGGGCTGCTTAGGTTGGCTGAGCCGGAGGTGGTGTGGCCGTGGGTCGAGGCGCACTAGAGGGCGCACCGGCAACGGGCTGCCGAGTCTCATGCGATGGCGCCCTCATCTGCAATCCGTGGATCAGCTTCATCGACACCTGTTCCATCACTGCGGGCGGCAAAGTGAACTGAAACGCATTTTGCGGAAGTCGCCACTTCTCAAGTGTGTACGGCCAGCGACAGTCGATGAGTGTGGCATGGTCAAACCCTTCGATCGTATCCAACGCTGACCTCGAATGGCCTCACACCTCGGCCAAGACCCTTCGCCTCGAAAAGGGTTTCGAAGATCTCGCAGTCGAGAAGCTCGTCCCTGAGTTTGCCGTTGGGAACGGTACGAGTGTTGCGAGCACTCGATCGATATGAAGACCGGCCTCAGCATCTGCGTACTCGTGACAGAGGGCGAGAACGGCCCGAGGGTCCATCGTTAGCGATCATGGCTTCGACCTCGGGCTTCGGGCGTCGAAGTCGGGCGACACCACATTCTCATGTGGCTGTTTCCTAATACTCAAGCACCACACCCTGGGAGCTACTCAGTCCTCCATCTGTTTCCCAGGTGGCAGTGAGAGGAGATGATGACGGAGCCACCTGCCAAGCCGCCGAGGTCCCGTTCGGGAAGTCCCAATACCCAGAGTTGTAGTACGTCCAGGGCGCCGCAGGCCCTGTCACGTAGGCATCGAGGGTATCGACTGCCATAACGGCGATGTTTCCAGCCGCTCCTGGTGAGACGGTCCAGCTCTGATTACCGAGGTAGGGCAGATCAACGACCTGGCCACCACCGTTTACGAAACCAGTGGCGGGAGCGTTGAACTCCACGGCAAAGGCGTCCCAAGCATTGGTCGGCGTGTTTACCGTGAGGGTGTCGGCCGCGCCCGTCGTGTCCAAGCAGACCCATATCTCGGTGTCGGCACCATCGTTGTACGAGTTGACGAACTGGAAAGTGCCCATTCCCGAGGTGACGCTGGTGACGGTGTCCGTCTGGGTGCCGGGGTCGGTCAGGGTCTGGATCTCGAGGACGACGGTGTGGCCGATCCCGGTGTCGTGAGCGAGCACCTGGTTGTACTGACCACTACCAATGCTGGTGGTGTTCCCGTTAAAGGTGCCTGTGTCGTCGGCCTGAACGAAGGCAACTGATGACGACGAAGGGGTAGTGGTCGTTGTAGTACTGGTCGTGGTCGTGGTCGTTGTAGTACTGGTGCTGGTCGTGGTCGTAGTACTGGGAACCGACGAGGATCCGCTCGACTCGGTGGTGAACTGTGTTGGGGTCCCATTGGCAGACACGAGGCAGACAAATGAACTGATGTTGTCACCCTCGCCGCACAACTCGTAGCTGTAGGTCGTGCCAGCCGTGAGGCCGGTGGCGGTGTAACTGAGCGTTCCTGACCATGTCACCTTCACGGGGCCAGATATCGCCGACGAGTTCTGGTAATTGCCATTGGTGCCCCAGCGCCAGTACCAAGAACACGGAGTCGGGACACCGCCGGAACAGCTTGCTTGCGCATTGAACGTCGCCGTGGTCGTCCCGACGTTGGTCGCTGGAGTGGTGGATCCTTGGCAGCCGGACAAGACAACCGCGCAGATGATCGCAACGGCCGGGACCACCAGCCGTGCATGTTTCCTGTTCTTGAGCCGTGTCGGTAGTTGCATGAGCGACCCCACTAGACGAACGTTCCGGTTCCGAGGTATTCGAATCGGTCGCTGAGGAGTCAGTTCGCCAAGGCCTCTGCTCCTTGACGTTGAAGATAGTCCTCAAAGGCGGGGCGCGCCCGATGAATTCTGCGATCCGACGTTCCGGTGACAGTCCCGATGTTCCGGTGACAATCGCCCGGGTCGTGCGGTGAGGTGAGCTTGCCTCAGATGTGACCCCGCCCTGACGGCGAACCCAAAAGACTCCGCTATCGATTCCCCAACGCAACGAGGTGGCTCGACAAGGTGGGATGGGCGGGAACACCTATCGACCGCAAAGACCGCATCCACGTGGCTTCTCCTTACCACGAGGACGCCTCGTCGAGCTTGCCCTTACCCCCGAGAATGGTCTGCAGCTCGCTTGGGAAGCCCTCGTCAACCGTCGCGGACTGTAACGCCCGTTTGCAGAAGTACCGCTCCCGCGGCGCGGGTGGACCCGTCCTCGGGCGCGTATCAGGAGTCATCGGCGCTCGCTCAATATCACGGGCCACAAGTCAGCGCTTCGCCAAAGGCGGCCATTGGGGTGACCGTGGTCCAGGCTCACGCCCCTGTGTGTCGGCGGGGAGACACACGGGGCTGTGAGCCACGCTCAGGAGTAGCTCGGCCAGGGTGCCCGACGCAGCTGCCGAAACGGAGAGAAACGCCACGCCTCGGAACACCCCGGCCAAGACAGCTCGGCCGGGGGTGCGGTTGCACCGGGGCGCTGGCCGACGTGGTCGAAATCACGCCTCGTTGAATCTCGCTATTCAACGTAGGTTCAACGGACACCGCCGGCCTTCCAGCCACGAAACGAATCTTCGGGCGTTTGCCCTAGTCAAACGGGGTGTCGGAGGGCCAAATTACGCAAAACCCGAGTGGCGGATCCGGCCATTGGACCTGCGACAATAGGCCGGCCGGAGGCCGGCAGGGTGCGATCCCTGTAACACAGCACCCTCAAACAGCATCCAAATTCTCGATGCCTGCTTGCTGTGGTTGCCTGCTGCAGTTCGAATCGGCACCATGGGGATAGGCCCTCAGAACCAATCGAGTCCGCTCGGCGGTGCCGCACTCGATGGCGGCTGCCCTCGGGATGCTCGCCCTCACCGGGTCACACTGAAGTGCCCAGCAGAACCATCCCGTACGCTCGGGTCCTCGCTCGATCAGGATCCGGTCCACCGAATCTCGACGAGATGCCGTTCTCCATTGAGAACGGTATCGACGACCTCATGGATCGTTTGCCCGAAGGCTGATGATGCATCGGTCCGTGACAGTCGCGTGAACCGCCCCGGGATTGGTGACTGCTCCTCCCCTTGAGAGGATGGAGCAATGCCAGAGAGGAAGCGGAACCCACGTCCGCCCTACCCACCCGAGGTTCGGGAGCGGGCAGTGCGGATGGTCTTTGATCACCAGGGCGAGTACTCGTCGCAGTGGAAGGCCATCGAGTCGATCGCGGCGAAGCTGTCGATCAACCACGAGACCCTGCGGATCTGGGTCCGACGGGCCGAGACGGATTCCGGGCAGCGTCCGGGGTTGACCACCGACGAGCGGAGCCGGCTGAAGTCCCTAGAAAAGGAGAATGCCGAGCTGCGCCGAGCGAATGAGATCTTGAAGGCGGCCTCGGCTTTCTTCGCGGGGAGCTCGACCCGCGACCGCCGCGATAGTCGCCTTCATCGACGACCATCGTCACCGCTTCGGGGTCGAGCCGATCTGCCGGGTGCTCACAGAGCACGGCGCCAAGATCGCCCCGAACACCTATTGGGTGGCCAAGAAGCGGCCCCCGTCGGCCCGCTCGGTCCGAGACGAGGACCTCAAGGGCGAGATCCTGCCGCGTCTGGGGCGACAACCTCGAGGTCTATGGAGCCGACAAGATCTGGACCCAGCTCAACCGCGAGGGGATCCGCGTGGCCCGCTGCACTGTCGAGCGGTTGATGCGTGAGCTGGGCCTTTCTGGAGCCCGTCGGGGCCGTGCCTACAAGGTCACCACCCGCTTCGACGAGCGCCAGCACCGTCCCGCCGACCTCGTCGAACGCCGTTTTCGCGCAGACGAGCCCAACCGGCTCTGGGTGGCGGACCTGACCTACGTGAAGACCCATTCGGGCTGGGTCTACGCCGCCTTCATCATCGACGTGTTCTCCCGCATGGTGGTCGGCTGGCAGATCTCTGAGTCCTTGCGCTCGGACCTCGCCATCGACGCGCTCGAGATGGCGGTGTGGAACCGCACCCGATCCGGCCAAGTCCTCGACGGCCTGATCCATCACAGCGACCGCGGAGTTCAGTATCTATCAATCCGCTATTCCGAGCGTCTCGACGAGAACGACATCGTCGCCTCGGTCAGGATCGCGCGGGGACAGCTACGACAACGCCATGGCCGAGGCCTTCAACAGCCTCTACAAGTGGGAACTGATCTATCCCCAGGGGCCGTGGCGGGGTCTCGACGACGTCGAGTACGCCACGCTCGGCTACATCGACTGGTTCAACCACCGCCGGCTCCACGGTGAGATCACCGAGGACAACTCCTACGTCACCCCAGCAGAGTTCGAAGCGACCTACTACCGTCAAATGCAACCCGCCGGAGAGGCGGCTACCCAATAACCCGAGCAGTCATGGAACCCGGGGCGGTTCAGCGTGTGGACGGTCATGAAGTAGGTATCTCCCCAGCCCCGGCTTACGTCTACGTCGGTGACCGCGGCGAATCCGGCCCAAAAGAGCGCGTCGGTAAAGGCGGCCAGGATGCGCTCGGAGAGGTCCGGGTTCGCCACGTGAGTGCAACAGTGACTGGATTCGTGACCTCTGCGTAGTGCCAAAGGTCCTGCCCCCTCTCTCTGTGGGGGGTGGGGGCCCTTCGTTGGGGGTCGATGTTGCGGAGCGATGGATCTATGTTGGGAATGAGACCTTTGACCTGACCGGCCAACGACGGCAACCGGCCACCTCCGAGATCTGACTCAGACGTCATCGAGGAGGAGCGATGTCAGGTCAAGAAACGGACGACCCGTCAACCCCGACGCGGGTACGCGGTGGTGTGCTGCTCATCGAGGCAGACCTCGAATTTCCGGTCCAGTTGCGCCACGTGACCGATGCGGGCTGGGAGATCGACCATGTCACGTCATGTGGTTGGATCTACGACAGTCCGTGCCCTCGTTGCTACCCGGATCATTAACGAGCAATTCGGTCGTGCCCCACCATTCGATCGAGGATCCCACCACGCTGCGTCGGGTACTCGATGCCGTGCTGCTCATCGAGGCCGACCTTGAGCTTCCCGTCCTGTTGCGGCACGTGACGGAGGAAGCGTGTGCCATGACTGGTGCCCGCTACGGCGCTCTCGGTGTCCTCGACGAGGGACGTACCCACCTGGCCGAGTTCATCACGGTCGGCCTCGAAGTGGATCAGGAAGAGAAGATCGGAGCGCGACCCACCGGGCGAGGAGTCCTGGGTCTCCTCGTGGCCAACCCCGAGGCGCTCCGCCTTTCTCAGCTCTCTGCGCACGAGGAGAGTTTCGGGTTCCCAACTGGCCATCCCCCCATGACGTCGTTCCTGGGTGTCCACATCAAGGTGCGTGACGAGGTCTTCGGCAACCTCTATCTGACCGACAAGATCGGCTGGAGCGAGTTCACGCGGGAGGACGAGGCGCTGGTGACGTCCCTCGCCGTCGCGGCAGGGATCGCCATCGAGAACACTCGGCTGCATCGGCTGGTCCAAGAGCATGCCGTCTTCGACGACAGAGAGCGGGTCTCGCGAGACCTGCACGACACGGTCATCCAGACGCTTTATGGCGCCGGACTCTCCCTCCAAGGATTAGCCGGTGCGGCTCAGGCGAGCGACGTGTCGGACCAGGTCACCGCGGTTGCCGCCATGATTGACCATGCGATGCTTCAGCTTCGCTCCACCATTTACGAACTGGGACTGACGGGCGGCGAACTTGGCATCCGGGCCAGGATCATCTCGCTCCTGCGCGAGCTGACCGTCGTCACCGGATTCGATATACGCAGTTCCTTCGATGGGCCGGTTGAAACGGTCATCTCCGACGCCATTGCCGAACACGTCATGGCGACGGTCCGAGAGGCAGTCACCAACGTCGGCCGCCATGCTCGGGCCACCAAGGCCAGCGTCCGGCTGAGCGTGGGCAATGACGAGTGCCTATTGCAGGTCATCGACAACGGCCGAGGGCTTGGGCAGCGGGAGACCGCCGAGGGTGGTGGATTGGGAATGAACAACATGCAACGACGGGCCGAGAAGCTCCGCGGGAGTTTCGAGGTGAGGAGCCAAAGCGGGGGGACCGTCCTCACCTGGCGTGTGCCACTTTGAACGTACAGACGCCGGACCGGATCCGGGCCGCTTCGCCCTGCCACTTGCGGTAGCCCAGTTCGCCGAGTAGGGGTGCCTGACCCAGGCCTACATGGAGCGCCGGGTCAAAGACGGCCGCTCCAAGAGCGAGGCCATCCGCATGCTAAGCGCTACGTCGCCCGCGAGGTCTACCGCTATCTGCCTCGCGCCTAGATCCCCGGGCCGTGGACCTGGCTCACAGTACGCCTGTCATCCTTTGGGACTGACCTGTACCCGATATGCCGGTCCACGGTCCGGTTCACCGACTCTCGAAGACGCGTGACCTGATAAGGGCTTGCCCTCTCGACGAGTGGCCCATCATTGGTTTGTCCGCTGTCCTCACTCCCGAAAATCCCTCGAAATGTCTTGACATCATCCATAGGAACGCCATCGGGACGGTGGCGCGTCGGCACCATGGGGGCACTGCTTCGTAGCTCTGAGAGTCCCATCCAGTTTGCGGCGCGTTTGCTGTGTTACTAGCACGCAAACGTAGTGGTGGCACCACGAGTACCGCGCTGCTGGCTGCCCACCTAGCGACCCCCGGCTAGGGAAGCAAGACTGTAGGTGCAGAGCGCTTTGATCTGAGGAGGCGCGTTGGGTGCAGTCACGTTCGCGTTCCGAGCCGAGTTGCGCAGTCGGTGGCGATCATGGTTGGCCATCGCCCTTTTGATCGCCATCGTGGGTGGGTTCGTGCTATTCGCCACCGCCGCAGGGCGACGGACCAATAACGCCTACCCACTGTTTGTAGACAAGTACGGCTACGACGCCACGGTTTTTACAACGCAAGCCCTTCCGCAGCTCGAAAGACTTCCCACCGTTGCCTCCGCCATAGCGATGGTCAGCCCGGCGAACGGGCAACCGCGGTGCCACTGCACGCACCCGATCAATATCGCTAGCTCCAACTTCGCCGTGTTGGCTCAACCTCCCAATGACGCGTCGCTGTGGAAGCTCGTGTCGGGCCAAGAGCCGGACCAGTCGGCTCCCAACCAGGTACTGGCATCGCTCTCATTACAACGGGACTATGGCGTCAACGTGGGAACGGTGATCCACGTGCCGTTCTTCACACCTGCCCAGGCCTCAGCGGCGAACAGCGTCACCGGGACCCCGCCTCAGCCCCTGGGTCCGACGGTCGCCCTTCGCGTAGTGGGGATCGTAGCCAGCGAGTTCGATTTTCCATCAGGGGTAACCCCGTCGTATGAGCTGTTCACGACCTCTGCTTTCGGGCGCGCGGTAATCCCAGAGACGGCCACGGGCGTCGAGTACGCCGTGCGATTGCGCCATGGTGCGGCCGACCTTGCTCGATTCAACACTGAGGCCAACAAGCTCGAAGGCGCCGGACTGGAGGGAGTGGGAAACAACGACGGGTTGGTCGATTCCATCGAGGCATCGATCCATCCTCAGGGTGTCGGGTGGTTCATACTTGCTGGACTTGCTGCTCTTGTCGGTCTTGCGGTTGTCGGCCAAGCGCTGGCCCGTCAGTCAATCGCCGAGAGCGAGGGCTATGTCACGCTGAGTGCCCTCGGCACGAGTAGGCGTCAGCTAGTGATGCTGGGCACGGCGCGGAACCTGCTGGTGGGACTGATCGGCGCAGTCGGCGCAGTGGTACTCGCCACGGCGCTTTCCCCGTTGGCCCCTGTAGGTGAGGCACGACTGGCTGAAACCTCTACGGGGATATACCTCGACACACTCGTTCTGCTGCTCGGGGCGTTGGCTACAGCCCTTGTCGTCGTGGTGCTTGGCATATGGCCGTCGGTACGGGCGGCCCAGACCTCACGACGCAACGGTGGCGCCGCTGGGATGCACCCTTCGGTTGTGGTGACTCGCCTTGCAGCCATCGGCGCACCGCCCAGCACCCTGATCGGCGTACGCAATGCTTTGCAGCGAAGGGGACCTGGAGCCAATGTCCCTGTTGGGACTGCCTACCTTGGCACGGTGCTGGCGGTTGTTGTGTTGTGTGGGACGGCGGTCTTCGGCGCCAGCCTTTCCCATCTCACCGCGACCCCTTCGCTGTACGGCGATGCATATCAACTCAGCTTCGATGTGATCCCGGGACTACCTGATCCCGGGTTACTCAAGAGCATCGAGCGGAACGGAAACATAAGCGGGATCACCCGGGTCGTGGCGACTCAAGTCTCGATCGATCACACGACGGTTGGCACGTTGGCGGTGGAAGCGCTCCGTGGTCCTTTGCTCTTCTCGACGGCCGGGGGAAAGGTGCCCAGCGGCGAGGGTCAGATTGGTCTGGGCGCGGCGACAATGCGTCAAGTGGATGCCCACGTGGGCTCGCTTGTGCGTGTCGGCGTGACGACGCCATCTGGAGGCAAGCGTACGGTCCCGTTCCGAGTTGTTGCCAACATCCCAATCCCGGTGATGGATGGATTCGCTGGCCTTGGTAACGGCGCGGTGATCCCTCTCTCGGGATATGAGGCGGCGGTATGCCCCTCGGCGGTCGGCCAAGTAACCTGCAGGAAGTCGGTTGAAGAATCGAGCATCGGCTCCATTCTGGCCAAAGGGGTGTCCGGTCCGAGGGGGCAGGCGGCGGTTGCTCACTTTCTCGACTCTGACCAATCGGTAGCTGTGCTCCCGGTCGCTCCGACCTCCTTGGTCAACTTTGGCGAGGCTGTCGATTTCCCGCTCATATTTGGTGGGATCGTGGCGGTTTTTGGTGCGGCCACGCTCGGTCATCTGTTGGTGGTCAGTGTCTCGCGCCGCCGAGGAGAGACCGGGCTCCTCAAGGTGCTGGGGTTCGTCAACAGCCAGGTCATCTGGGCTGTCAGTTGGCAGGCAACCACTTTGGCCCTGGTCGGAATCCTCATCGGAGTCCCGATCGGTTTGGTCGCCGGAAGAGTGACGTGGGACCTTTTCGCCAACAACTTGGGGGTCGTCCCTGTTTCCGTGGTTCCCGTCTGGCTCATCGGAGCCCTGGCAGTCGGCGTGATCGTGGTCGCCAACCTCCTCGCGATTGGGCCTGCATTGACAGCGACAAGGTCCGAGCCCAGGTTGCTCATTGAGGCGTCCTGAATAGTCGCCATCCGAATACTCAATGTGGGCCCTCGTCGCACCGGTGAGCAAGAGAGAGACGGTGACAGAGCTCGATTGGGGCTCGGTCACTACAACTCCTGCTTGAGGATATGGCATGACCATACGAGCCGATTTAGGTAGGTGGAAAGCAGAGCGGGGTTGGCTGGTCCTCCGGGCACTACCTCCGCTATCTCTGGACTATCCCCGTACGATGCTCCTATGGGCTGTCAAGCCCTAATTTCTCGTGAGGTAGGAGGCTGAACACCTCTCGGGCGACGTAGCGCTTGAGGCATCGCACCGCTTCTTTCTTGGTAAGCCCTTCCTTGGTGCGACGATCGATGTATTCGCTGGTACGCGGGTCATAGACCATCCGCGTGATCACGATGTGCCACAGAGCCGAGTTGGCCTGGCGATCACCGCCGCGATTGAGCCGGTGCCGTTCCTGCTTGCCGCTGCTGGCTTCGATCGGTGAGGCACCGCAGAGATGGGCGAAGGCGGCTTCGTCGCGCAAGCGCTCGGGGTTGTCGCCGGCGGTGACCAACAGTGCCGAGGCGGCGTCGGTGCCCACACCTAAAGCGCCGACGAGTCGCGGTGCGGTCTCTTTGACCAAGGGCTTGAGGATGGCGTCGATCTCGGAGACCTCCTCTTCGAGGGTGATCGCCCGCCGGGCCAACATCCGAAGACTGAGCTTGGTGAGCGAGACGATGTCGCGCTTGGCTCCGGGTCGATAGGTCGAGGCCCGCTCGAGGAGGTGGAACACGTTGAGGCCCCGGAGCTCGGCTCGGATTGGCTCAGGCGCGGTCGAGATCAGGCCGCGCATCTGATTGAGCGCCTGGGTCCGGCCCTTGCGGGCCGAGGCCCTTGCGACACGTAAAACCCGCATGGCTTCGACGTTTCCGTCCCTCGTCTTGGCCTCACCGCAAGCGTCGCCCGAGAGGGCGGCCCGGGCGGCGGTGATGGCGTCTTGGGGGTCGGACTTGCCCTTGCGCCGGCGGCGCTGTCGATTGGGACGGTCGACTTCGACGACGCGGACCTGCTCGGCTTGGAGATGACGGGTGAGCCCTGCACCATAAGACCCGGTCCCTTCGACCCCGACCAACACGACGGAGCCGAAGTCGCTCAGCCAGCCCAGCAGCAACTTGTAGCCGCTCTCGGTGGTGGGGAAGCTCTCGACGCCGAGGAGAGCCCCTCGTTCGTCCAAAGCCGCAGCTACATGGACGTCGAGGTGCGTATCTACCCCGCCGGTGATGCTCCGTGCCAAAGTGGTCACTGTCATCCCTTCGTTGGATTGGGTTGGGGTGACACCGCACCAGCGGGACGACGGACAAGACAGCGACGGGCCTGTTTCAGGCAGGCTCCTATTAGGTCACTCCGTCCGACCAGCGGGTGTCGAGTGGGTGACCGGGCCAGGCCGACGGATCGTACGGAGGACAGTCCGAAAGGACGTCAGCCGGTTAGTTGGAGTCAGACCTGGCCTGGGCACCCACCCACACGCTGACCAATCCATTCACCGAAGTGGTGGATCACTCAGCGGCCACCTCAATCCTCGCTGCCGGGACAGTGGGACACCTCGGCACCTGGCACGGGTAGAGAAACGTTGCAAGCTGACTCAGGTGAAGACCAAGCTGGAGTGTGCCCGAAAACCGATTCGTCGGCGAGATCGCCAGAACCTATGACCAACCTGGGACGGGGATGTTCGCCGACGGCGTGCTCGAAGCGACCGTCGACTGTCTGGTCGAGTTGACCGATGGCGGGGCGGTGATGGAGTTCGCCATTGGGACTGGCCGGGTCGCCGTCCCTTTGGCAGCCCGGGGTGTTTCGGTCTCCGGGATCGAGTTGTCTGCAGACATGCTCGACGTGCTGCGGTCGAAGCCCGAGGCGAGCGATATTACGGCGGTCGAAGGCGACATGGCCGTGACATTCGTGGAGGGCGAGTTCTCCCTTGTGTACCTGGTCTTCAACACGATCCAGAACCTGACGACGCAGGACGAACAGGTGGCGTGTTTCGAAAACGCTGCCCGGCACCTTCGCCCCGGCGGCCGCTTCGTAATCGAGACCAGCGTGCCAGGTCTTCGCCAGCTACCACCGGGCAACTCCGGTGTCGCGTTTGCATTGACAGAGGATTACATCGGCATCGACGACTTCATTGACCGCACGCACAAGCAGATCTCCCGTTCGCGGCACTTCAACCGACTTCCTGATGGCAGCTTCACCGAATTCACGGCACCGTTCCGATATGTGTGGCCAGCTGAGTTGGACCTGATGGCTCGGATCGCGGGAATGACGCTGGAACATCGATGGGGCTGGTGGGATCGCTCGCCGTTTACAGGTGAGAGCCCTTGGCATGTCAGCGTGTGGCGTCTCCCGGACGCTTAGACGCACGCAAACTGGGTCGCCGGGCTCCTGCAAGTCGTGAGGGCCAGCCTGCCCCCGTTCGCCGGCCTGGAGACACGAAAACTCTGTGTATCAGGTCCGGATGCTTGCTACAGCACGCACCATCAGATCGCTTGAAGTCGATCCTCGATCCATGATGCGAGGTCCTCGAGAGGCACTGTTCGCATTGAGGTCGCTTCAACCATCTCTGCCGTTTCAGTTCCGTCGGGATCATCACCTTCGGGTGGTACCCAGCGGTACCCATTCAGAGCGGCGAAGAGGATGGCGCACAGCAACGCCGTCCTCTTGTTGCCGTCCGGCAACGCATGGTTGCTCGCCACGGCGTGCAACAAGACCGCCGTCTTCGTCGCAAACTCGGGATACTTCTCGTAGTCACCGAAGCCGGCGCTCGGTGCCGCCAATGCCGAGCCGGCCAGAGTGTCGTTGGTGACTGCTCGGACGGTTGCCAGGTCGGTCCCGAGCGCTTCGCCGGCCGCTCGGTAGTAGTCCTCCAGGGTGAGGTAGGCGATCTCCGCCCTGTCGCCCTCGGTCACCTGAGTGCGCTACTTGGCGAGACGGTCCAGAGCAGCTTTGTTGGTCTTGCCGGCGAGCTCCAGGAGGGCCTGCACGTCTCGAGTGGTATCCCGTCCCGCCCGCCGATCGGCAGCGATCCGGGCCACGAGGGCTTCCTCGGAGTCGTCGAGAGCGGCCTCCTCAGCCACCACATCCCGTTCGACAGCGCTGTCGGTCACCTCTCCATTGTGCCCGCAACGCTTCTGCGGCCGTGCCATCCGGCCAGAGCCCGGGTGGTCAGGGTCGGTCAAGGCCGGCGCAGCCGCCCGTAGGGGAAGCCTTGACGGGCCCGGGCCGATCCAGTGGACACAATGGCCAAGGCCGCCCGATGGGCGGCCTACCTGCGGTTTTGACTTCTGCGGAAGGGCTTGTCGCAACCATGCGACAATACTCCAGGCCATGACCGAAGGCGTTGATTTCCGCAGCGACAAGAGCGAGAGCGCCGAAGGTGGCCGGGTCGCCGTGAACCGCTGGGCCGGGTACCACCACAACCTCGACGAGGACGTCATTGCCGAGGCCTTCTCGACGCCCGCCCGGAGCATGGAGGACTTCGATCCTGAGATCCGTGACGCCATCGCCGAGGATGCCCTCGAGCGCTCCGAGCTCATCGGCTTCTGGGTGGCCTGGCATCTCGCCGGCGGCTTCGACAACCTCGAGCGGGGCGGCTGGCACCGAGCGACCATCTTCCGCAAGGTCCGCCGCTTCCGGGCCACCTACGGCGCCCACCCCGACGAGTTCGTCTTCCCGTGGATCACAGCTCGACCTCGACACGGCCTGGTCCGAGCAGATCTCCCGGCAAATCCAGGCCGACCCGCGGTCGAGGGCTCGGCTGACCCAGCATCGAGATGGCTTTCGTGCACTCCTCTGATCAGCTAGTCGCAAATACGCATCTTCCCGAGACCGGGCTGCGGGAGCTGGCGTCCGGGGTCGACGCCCTCTACCTCTCGGGCCGGGCCGAACTGCCCAAGCGATTCCTGGCCCGACCTCGAGGACTGCCGGGCTTGGGCGGCCGAGGCCAAGCGGCCCGCCCCCTGCGAGATCGGCGAGCTCGTCTTCGGCATCGCCCCCCACGGCTGGGGCAAGTACCGCTTCTGCCTCGACCACGAGATGGCCCGTATCGGCTTCTCCACCAGCCGCCATCTCCCGACCGTGCGCGTCCAGCCCCGCTCCGAGTTCCTGCACGCCGTAGGCCCCGAGGCGGCAGTGGCGGCACTGCAGGAGGTCCTCGAGCCCGAACTGCGACGGCTGCGCTTCTGGGTCAACCGGGTCGACCTCTTCGCCGACTGGCAGGGCTGGCCGCTCGCGCTCGACGACGCCCAGCGCTTCGTCTGCCGGGCCGACGCCCGCCGCACTTACGAGGTCGCCGGCACCTTGACCGGATTCGAGTTCGGCAGCCGCAAGACCAAGACGTTCCTGGCCCGCCTCTACGACAAGACGGCCGACATGGCCGCCAAGGACACCGGCTGGTGGCTCGAGGTGTGGGGCGAGCGCTACGCGCCCGGCACGCCCGGTGCACCGCCTCGAGTTCGAGATCGGTCGCCAGGGCCTGGTCGAGTTCGACCTCAACACACCCGGCGCAGGTCCTCGCTGCCGCTGGCGACCTCTGGGCCTACGCCACCGCGGAGTGGCTGACCTACCGCTCCCCCACCGCCGACCGGACCCGCTCCCGCTGGCCCCTCGCACCCGAGTGGCTCCAGGTGCAGCAGGCGACGCTCGGCCACCAGCCCGTCGGCCTCGAGCGGCTCCGGCTCGCCCGGCGCTCGACGTCCATCGAAAGCTGCTCCCGGGCCTGACCGGCTACCTCGCCTCGCATGGGCGCCCTCATCGGCACCGAGGGCATCGACGACACCTTGGGGGCGATCGGGCATCATCTGCACACCTACGAAATCGTCAGCCACACCGCCTTCGCCGAGCGGGTGGCCCGCCGCCGCGGTGAACTGGAGCTGCGGTGAGCGGGGCCGGGCCCGACTACGAGCGGGTGGCCGCGGTGCTCGTGCGGATCGGATTGCGCATGGTGAGCGAAGGCGAAGTGGTGGAAGAGGAGGGCAACGATGCTGACGGTGGCCTACTGCCGGGTGTCGACCGAGGAGCAGGCGGCGGAGGGCTTCTCGATCGCCGGGCAAGCTGACAAGCTCCGCGTCTACGCCGAGCTGCACGACCTCGGCGAGGTGACGGTGATCGCCGACCCCGGGCTCTCGGGCAAGAACCTCGAGCGGCCCGGACTGCAGCAGCTGCTGCACATGGTCGACGAGGGCCACGTGGCCAACGTGCTCACCTGGCGGCTCGACCGGCTGTCGAGGAACCTGAGCGACCTGATCCTGTTGGCCGACCGCTTCGGGCAGGCCGGCGTCGCCCTGCACTCGTTCACCGAGAAGATCGACCTGTCGTCGGCGACGGGCCGGATGTTCTACAACATCCTCGGCTCCTTCGCGCAGTTCTACCGCGAGCAGCTGGCCGAGAACGTGCGCATGGGCATGCAGCAGGCCGTGCGCCAGGGCAAGTGGGTCAACCGCCCCAAGACCGGCTACGACCTCGTCGACGGCGAGCTCGTCGCCAACGAGATGGCACCCGTCGTCCGGCGCGTCTTCACGCTGCGGGCCGAGGGGCAGAGCAACGGAAAGATCGCCGACGCCACGGGGATCAAGTACTCGACCGTGCTCACCATCCTGAACTCGCGCATCTACCTCGGCGAGGTCCAGATGAACGGCGAGTGGTTCCCCGGCCGCCACGAGGCGATCATCACCCCCGAGCAGTTCGCCGCCGCCCACCGGGGCCGGGTCAAGGGGCGGGCCCGAGGCACCGACCTCCTCTCGGGCCGGGTCCGCTGCGGGCTCTGCCGGCGGCTCATGGCCCTCGACCAGAACGGCCAGGGCACCAAGCTCTACCGCTGCCACCACCGGGGCCAGGGCTGCGCCCAGCCCCGCCGCACCAACGTCGGGCTGCTTCGGGCCGCCGTGTTGGGGCTGCGGCTCATCGGCGACGACGTGGAACTGCAGGCCGCCATCCGCACGGAGCTCGAGCGGGCCCGAACGCCGGCCCGCAAGGCCGGCGGAGGGCCCCGCGCTCGGCGATCCCGTCACGGTGTCGAGGACCTGGTGGCCCAACGACGCAAGCTGCTGCGCCTCTACTACGACGACAAGATCGGGGCCGACCTGTTCGCCGAGGAGGAGGCGCGCCTGTCCGTCGCCATCCGTGAGGCCCAACGGGAGATCGAAGGCGGCGCAGGTCGAGGTGGCGCGCTCCGACGACGTCGCACAGCACTTCGACGACGTCGCTCGCACTGCTCGCAAACCTCGACGTCGACAAGACGTGGAAGGCCGCGACGGAGGTCGAGCGACGCGTCCTGATCGACGAGTTCATCGAGGAAATTTCGGTGTTACCGGATTACCTCGACGTGAAAGTGCACGGAGCGCCTCCGCTGCACGTCCGCTACCAGGAGGTCGGGATGAAGGAGTCGGGTTTTGATCGTGTCGGAGGGGGGACTTGAACCCCCACGCCCTTGCGGGCACCAGCCCCTCAAGCTGGCGCGTCTGCCTATTCCGCCACTCCGACGGGGCCTACTACTGGAATGCAGCGTCCGGAGATCGTAGCGCGTGGGCGCGGCACCACTTCCGGAGGCTGAGCCCTCCTACTGCCCCGGGAGGGAGGGAGTGGTGTTGCTCGTCGACTCGGGCACCCGGACGGCCCACAGCTGGGCGAACCAGAGCAGGGCGTTGCTGCGCGGCGTCGGGGTCACGCCGCCGATCGTCCGGCTCCACGCCAACGCGGCCGGCTCCGCGAAGAGCGGCAACGAGACCATCTCGTCCCAGAGCTTCGTGTCCGCCTGGGCGTAAATGCCGGCCGCCGTGTCCGGGTTGAGCTGCTGGGAGGCCGTCTCGACCAGCTGGTCGAACTGGCCGTTCTCGTAGTTGGTCCAGTCCTGCGACCCGTTCTTGCCCGGCGGTCCCAGCAGCGTCGTGTACCAGGCCAGCGTCTGGCTCATGTACGGGCTGAACGACACCGGCAGGACCGCCAGGTCGGCGAATTCCGCCGCCAGTATCTGACCCGCTTGCGTCGCCGTCGCGACCGGGTACAAGTTGGTGTCGAGCCCCGCGGCGACCAGCTCCGAGCGGACGACCGGCGCCGCCGCCGCCGCCCAGGGGTCGCTCTCGTCGACGACAAGGTGCAGCGAGAACGGCGCCCCGAAGGCCGAGTGGTAGTACGGGTCGCCCGGTGTGCGGACCAACCCCGAGGCCTGGATCAGTGCCTCCGCCTGCTCGGGCACCGGTGTCACCGGGAAGTTGACGCTGCCACCCGATCCGATCACCGTGGTCGACGTGGAGGACGTCGGGACCGGGATCGTCGTCGTCGGGCTCGACGGTGCGGCCGGCTTGTAGCCCTGCTGTCCCTGCACGTACACATGGCTGTCGGCCACCTGCATGCCCGGAACCGCCCAGCTCACCTGCTGGTTCACCAGGTCCTGACGGTTGATCAGCAGCGCGATGGCCACCCGCAGGTCCGGCGACAGCTGCGCGTCCAGCGAGCTCGCCATGTCGAGCTGGAGCAGCGTGGACGACGTTTCCACGTCGCTCTGCGCACCCGGCAACCCCGTCATCTCGGTGAGGAAGTCCCGGGTCGGCGTCGTCGGCTCGGCCACCTGCACGTAACCCGAGGCCATCCACTGCGCCAGTTGCTCGGTCGACGACGCCACGTGCACCGTGATGGAGCGGGCATTGGCCGGCGTGCCCCACCACTTGGGGTTCTGCACCAGCTTGATCGTTTGGGACGACACCGACGCGATCTCGAAGGGTCCTCCCGACAGGTCGATCGCCGGGTCCACCGTGGCGCAGTTCGGGTTCCAGCCGACCCGCTCCATCACGTGGGCGGGCACGAGGTTGGCGAACAGCATCTCCCAGTCGGCAAAGGTGGTCTTGAACTTCACGGTGACCGTGTGGCCGCCGTTGGAACCGGTGACCGACGCGATGTCGCGATAGCCGGCGATGCTCGACACGTCGGGTGACGAGACGACCGGGTCGCCCCGCTGCTCCTCCCAGGCGTACTTGAAGTCGGCCGCCGTGATCGGCACCCCGTCGGACCACACCGCCTTCGGGTTCAACGTGTAGACGATCGTCTGCGGCTTGAGGCTCACCGGCTCGGACGAGACGATCAGCGCCGAGTTGGGCGTGGGCGCCCCGTCGGCCTGGGCCACGTCCGGCACGAAGGGGCTGGGGAGGACGGCGTCCAGCACCGTCTGCGTCCCCGGCGTGTCCCCCGCGGGCGTGTTGGGATTGCAGCCGGTCGGGCTCTCGGTCGTCCCGAAGGAGATGCTGCCGCCGGCCACGCCGATGTAGGTCACGGTGGTGCCGCCGCCGGCGCCGCCTCCGCACGCCGATGCCAGCACGGCCAGTGCACCGAGCGTCCCGAGCAGCCCACGCCAGCGCCGGGGGCGTCGGCCCCGGCCCGTCACTGCAGCCGGAGATCCAGGGTGACCGTCGTGAAGGCGAAGATGATGGCCACGGTGACCGTGATGCGGTCAAGGTTTCGCTCCACGACCGTCGAGCCCTGGGCGGCGGCGCCCACGCTGCCGCCGAACATGTCCGACAACCCTCCGCCCTTCCCGCTGTGCATGAGGATCAGGAAGATCAGCCCGAGCGCGGCGAGCACCTCGATGACGATGTAGAGCCAGGTGACTGCGTCAAAGGTCGTAGCCAGGAACACGGGGGAGCCTCCAACTCGCGGCCGAAATTCGCCCTGATCGGCCTAGGAACGGTAGCAGGCCGCGCTGGCCCGAATGATGTCGGTGAAGCCCGCCGCCTCCAGGCTGGCGCCCCCCACCAGGAGGCCGTCCACGTCCGGCTCGGCCATCAGGTCCCCCGCGTTCTCGGCGTTGACCGAGCCCCCGTACTGGATCCGCACGCCGGCTGCCGCCCCCTCACCGCCCGTCTTGGCCACCAGGGAGCGGATGAAGACGCAGGCGTCCTCGGCGTCCACCGCGGTGGCGGCCTTGCCCGTCCCGATCGCCCAGATGGGCTCGTAGGCGAGCACCAGGCCTGCCAGGACCTCGCCCGAGAGACCGGACAGCGCGGCCAGCACCTGATCCTCCAGCACACCCTCGGTCTGCCCCCGGTCGCGCTGCTCCTCGCTCTCCCCCACGCACACGATCGGCGTCATGTCGTTGCGCAGGACGGCCCGCAGCGTGGACGCGACCGCGGCGTCGTCCATGCCGAAGAGCCGACGCCGCTCCGAGTGCCCCACGATCACGTACGTGGTCGACAGCCGCGCCAGCATGCGCGGGCTCACCTCACCGGTGCGTGCCCCGGCGTCCTCGTCGGAGCAGTGCTGGGCGCCGAGTGCGAAGGGGAGGTGCTCCTTCTCCACCAGGGTCTGTACCGTGCGCAGATCGGTGAAGGGAGGGTGGACCGACACGTCGACCCGGGCCACGTCCTCCGGCTTCAGCCGCAGGCCGAGGTCGCGCACGGTGTGCAGCGCCTCGATGTGGTCGTGGTGCATCTTCCAGTTCCCGCTGACGAGCGGGCGGCGCGCCGTCACCCCTTGGGTGCGTTGGGCGCCCCGCGCAGGGCGTCGATGCCCGGGAGGTGCCCCTCCAGCTCGATGAAGGACAGCGACGCTCCCCCGCCCGTCGAGAGGTAGCCGATCTTGTCGGAGAGCCCGAGCTCGTCCAGCGCACTGGCGCTGTCACCCCCGCCCACCACCGAGAAGCCCGGGCAGTGGGCCACGGCCTCGGCCACGATCCGCGTGCCGGCGGCGAAGCGGTGGTCCTCGAAGGCCCCCAGCGGGCCGTTCCACAGCACCGTCCCCGCGGTCGAGACCTCCGCCGCGAACGCCGCGGCCGTGTCCGGCCCGATGTCGAGCCCGGTCCAGCCGTCGGGCAGGTCCCCCTCAATGACCTTGACGCTCCCCCGCGGGCCGTGACCCCCCGACGGCGGGCCGAACGTCCCCCCGGGCTCCAGGGCCCGGGTGTCCGTCGGCAGGAGGATGCGCACCCCCGAGTCCAGCAGAGCCCGGCAGTCCTCGAGGTGGTCCGGGTCGAAGAGCGACGACCCGACCTGCTGGCCCTTGGCGGCGAGGAACGTGAAGGCCATGCCGCCGCCGATCACCAGGGTGTCGACCTTGGTGGCGAGCACCTTGAGGACGTCCAGCTTGTCCGCGATCTTGGCCCCGCCGACGATGGCCACGAACGGCCGCGCCGGGTGCTCCAGGACCCCCCCGAGCACCTCGACCTCCCTGGCGAAACGCAGGCCCGCCGCACTCGGCAGGAACTGCGGCGGTCCCACGATGGAAGCGTGGGCCCGGTGGGCCGCCCCGAACGCCTCGTCCACGTAGGCGTCGAAGCCCTCGATGAGCCGCTGGACGAAGGCCGGGTCGTCGGCCTTCTCGCCCGGGTCGAAGCGAAGGTTCTCCATGAGCCCGACGCCCGGGCACAGCACCTCGAGCCGCTCGCGCACCGGGTCCATCTGCCAGCGCGGGTCGGGCGCTCCCGCCGGCCGGCCCAGGTGCGAGCAGGCCACCACGTCCGCCCCCGTATCGAGCAGCCACCGCAAGGTGGGCAGCGCCGCCGTGATCCGGAAGTCGTCGGCCACGGTGGCCTGGCCCCGCACGCCGATGTGGAGGGGGACGTTGAAGTCCACCCGCACGAGCACGCGCCTCCCGTCGAGGTCGGGCAGGTCCTCGAGCAGCGGGATGCCGCGCAGCGGGTCCACGGGTCAGCCGCCGACCAGGACGGCGAGGTCGACCAGGCGGTTGGAGTACCCCCACTCGTTGTCGTACCAGCCGTTCACCTTGACCAGCGACAGCGCGTCGGTGATCGGCATGACCATCGTCAGGCCGGCGTCGAACGTGCACGACGCCGGGGAGCCGACGATGTCGCTCGAGACGATCGGGTCCTCCGTGTACTCGAGCACGCGGTCGAGCGGGGGCTTGGCGGCCGCCTCGGCGAACGCGCCGTTCACCTCGGCGACCGACGGGTTGCCCTGGACCACCGCCGTGAAGTCGGTGATGGAGCCCACCGGCAGCGGCACCCGCAGCGAGATCCCGTCCAGGCGCCCCTTCATCGCCTCCAGCACCAGGCTGGTCGCCTTGGCCGCCCCGGTCGTGGTGGGCACGATGTTCACCGCGGCGCCCCGGGCCCGGCGCGGGTCCTTGTGGGTCAGGTCGAGCAGGTTCTGGTCGTTGGTGTAGGCGTGCACCGTGGTCATGAGCCCGCTGGTGATGGCGAACGCATCGTCGACGACCTTGACCATCGGCACGAAGCAGTTGGTGGTGCACGAGGCGTTCGACACGACGACGTGCCTCTCGGGATCGAACTCGTCGTCGTTGACCCCGAGCACGAAGGTGGCGTCGGCGTCACCCGACGGTCCCGAGATGATGACCCGCTTCACGGTGCCGCCGACGTGGCCCGCGGCGTCGGCGCGGCTGGTGAAGCGGCCGGTGGACTCGATCACGACGTCGGCGCCCAGCTTGTCCCAGGGCAGCTGCTCGGGCTCGCGCTCGGTGAGCACGCGGATGCGCTGCTCGCCGACGAGCAGGTCGGTGCCCTCCACGTCCACGGGCACCGGCAGCCGCCCCTGGGTCGAGTCGTAGCGCAAGAGGTGCGCGAGCGTGTCGGCCGACGTCAGGTCGTTCACCCCGACCACCTCGACGTCGGCACCGTTGGCCAGGATCGCCCGCAGGAAGGTGCGGCCGATGCGGCCAAAGCCATTGATCCCGACCCGCACCGTCATCTCGTCCCTTCCTCTCGGGTAACCGGGCGACCTATGCCAGCAGACCCGACAGCGCCTGCGCCAGTTTGGCCGGGCTGTGCACCAGGCCGTTCTCTCCGGTCAGGGGAACGTCGTGCACCGTGACATCCGTCGCACCGATGCCCATACCCTGGATGCTGTCACACAGGACCGCATCCACGGTGACATCATGCCTGGCCAGGGCGTCGATGTGGGCGGCCACGTCGTAGCCCTCGGTCTCGGGGACCTGGGGACGCAGGTTGCACACGTAGACGACCTGGGCGCCGGAGGAGGCCACCGCCTCGGCGACGCCGTGCACCGCCACGGCGGCCAACACGCTGGTGAACAACGACCCCGGCCCGATCACGATCTGGTCCGCCTCGGCGATCCGCTCGACGGCGAGGGGCGGCGGGTGCGCGTCCCCGGGCACCAGCGAGATCGTCCGGATGTCGCCCGTGCCCATCACCGCCACCTGCCCGGCTACGGTGCCCGAGGCCGACTCGGCCTTCAGCACCACCGGCTCCGTCGTGGCGGGCAGGACGTCGCCGTGCGCCCCCAGTAGCTGGGCGGCCTCGCGCACCCCGAGCACCAGGTCGCCCGTCGCGTCGATGAGGCCGGTCAGGACCAGGTTGCCCAGGACATGGCCGGCCAGCTCACCCTCTTCGAAGCGGCGCTCGAAGGCCAGGGCGAGCGCCGAGTCCTCGTCGGCCAGCGCGACCAGGCACTTGCGGAGGTCGCCCAGGGCGACCACGTTCAACAGCTCGCGCAACCTCCCGCTGCTGCCGCCGTCGTCCGCCACCGAGACGACGCCCGTGACGGCGCCCGCGTAGCGCCGCGCCGCCCGAAGGGTGACCGCCGTCCCGTGCCCTCCCCCGATCGCCACCACGGCCGGTCGCCGGCCGCTCATCGGTCGATGTCCCGGTGGAAGACCGACACCGCCTGCCCGTGCCGGCGCAGCCGCTCCGCCAGCGCGTGGGCCAGCACCACCGAGCGGTGGCGGCCGCCCGTGCACCCCATCGCGATGGTGAGGTACGACTTCCCCTCCCGCACGAAGGCGGGGAGGATGCTCTCGAGGAGGTCGTCCACCTTCTCGAGGAAGCCGACGGACTCCGGCTGGCCCATGACGTAGTCCCGCACCGGGTCGTCCAGCCCGCTGAAGGGACGCAGCTCCTCCACCCAGAACGGGTTGGGCAGGAACCGGCAGTCGAAGACCAGGTCGACGTCGAGGGGGATGCCGTGCTTGTAGCCGAAGGAGATCACCGACGTCTGCATGTGCGGCGCCTCGTCGTCGCCGAACGCCTCGAGGATCCGGGTCCGCAACTGGTTCGAGTTCAGGTCACCGGTGTCGAGCAGGAGGTCGGCGCGCTCGCGCACGGGCTCGAGCAGCTTGCGCTCGTCGGCGATCGACTCCTCGACCCCCCGTGCCGCCAGCGGGTGGCGGCGCCGTGTGCCCTCGTAGCGCCGGACCAGCACGTCGTCGGAGGCGTCGAGGAAGACCACGCGCACCCGCTTGCGCGTGGACCGGAGCTCGTCGAGCACGCGGGGCAGGTCGTCGAAGTACTCCGGGCCCGTGTTGCTGCCGCCCCGGCCGATGACCAGCGCCACCCGCTCGATGCCGGATCCCGGGCGGTCCACCATCTCGACCATCTTCAGGATCAGGCCCGCCGGCAGGTTGTCGATCACGAACCAGCCCACGTCCTCGAGCGCCGCCGCCGCGGTCGAGCGGCCCGCCCCGGACATCCCCGTCACCACCACGAACTCGCTCATCGCCCCCCAGCCTTGCGCACCCCGTCGTACACGGCGACGCCGACGGCGTCGGGGAGCCAGGAAAGCGCCTGGAGTTGTTCGAGCGTTGCTCCCCGCACCGCGTTGACGCCCCCCAGCTCCTTCACCAGGCGCGCCCGGCGAGCGGGACCGAGCCCAGGGATGTCGTCGAGCACGCTGCGGGTCATCCGCTTGCCCCGGCGCTCCCGGTGGAACGTGATGGCGAAGCGGTGGGCCTCGTCGCGCACCCGCTGCAACAGGTAGAGGGCGTCGCTGCCGCGGCGCAGGCGCACCGGGTCGGGCGAGCCGGGGCGGTAGACCTCCTCGAACTGCTTGGCCAACGCGGCCAGCTCGATCTCGTCCTGCAGCCCGAGCTCGCGCGACGACCCGCTCGGCCACACCGAGCTGGCCCTTGCCGCCGTCGACCAGCAACAGGTTCGGGCGGTAGGCGAAGCGCCGCGGCCGGCCGTCCGCCGGGCTCTCCGGCGCCTCCTTGAGCGCGGTGAGCCGCCGCGTCAGCACCTCCTCCATGGCGGCGTAGTCGTCGTTGCCGTGCACCGACTTGACCTTGAAGCGCCGGTAGTCCGACCGCTTGGCCAGCCCGTCCTCGAGCACGACCATGGAGCCCACGTAGTCGGTCCCCTGCAGGTGGCTCATGTCGTAGCACTCGATGCGCAGCGGCGCCTCCCGCAGCCCGAGCGCGCTCTGCAGCTCGGTGAGCGCCTTCGACCGCGCGTTGTGGTCGGCCGCACGGCGCAGCCGGTGGCGGGCCAGGTCCTCGCTCGCCGAGCGGGTCACCGTCTCCTGCAGGGCGCGCTTGGCGCCCCGCAGCGGCGTGCCGATGTCGACCGGGCCGCCCCGCACGCCGCGCAACCAGCTCTCCAGGAGCTCGCGGTCGGCGGGCTCCTCGGGGAGCAGCAGGCGGCGCGGGACCTCGGCGCCCTCGTCGCCGTACACCTGCGAGACGATCAGCGCCATGAATTCGGGGCCCGAGAGGTCCTCGACCTTCTCGGCCACGAAGCCCCGGTGCCCGACGACGCGGCCCCGGCGCACCCGGAAGATCTGCACCGCTGCCTCGAGCGGGTCCTCGGCCAGGCCCACCACGTCGAAGTCCTCGGCCCGGTTGGAGACCATCTGCTGCGTCTCGGCCGCCTTGTGCACGGCGCTGATCCGGTCGCGCAGCCGTGCCGCCCGCTCGAACTGCAGCTCGTCGGACGCCGCCAGCATCGCCTCCTCCAGGCCGGCCAGCACCGGCTCGGTGTCGCCGGAGAGGAACCGCATCAGGTCGGTGACGTAGCCGTCGTAGGCCTCGTGGTCCACCGCGCCGACGCAGGGTCCCGAGCAGCGCTCGATGTCGTAGAGCAGGCAGGGGCGGCCCAGCCGCTGGTGGCGCGCGAACTTGGTGTCCGAGCAGGTGCGCACCGGGAAGCTGCGCACCAGCAGGTCGAGGGTCGCCCTGATGGCTCCCGCGTTCCCGTAGGGACCGAAGTACCGGACGCCCTTGCGCTTGCGACCGCGCACCACGGCCGGGCGGGGCCATTCCTCGTTGAGCGTGACGGCCAGCCAGGGATAGCTCTTGTCGTCCTTGAGCCGCACGTTGTACCGGGGCAGGTGCGCCTGAATGAGCGAGTGCTCGAGGATCAGGGCGTCGACCTCGCTGTCGACGACGACCCACTCGACGTGATCGGCCTGGGCCACCATCTGGGCCGTGCGGGGCATCAGCTTGGCCGAGTCCTGCCAGTAGTTGGGCAGGCGGTGGCGCAGCGACTTGGCCTTGCCCACGTAGAGGACGCGGCCTTCGGCGTCGTAGAACTGGTACGAGCCCGGAGCGTCCGGAATGGAGCCGGTCGGGGGCCGATACTGCATCACTCCCACTCTCGCGCAGTCTCCGGCGGCCGGCGGTACACTGGGTGCGCCGGCCTGGTATCCGGCGTACAACCTCGCATCGAGGCCGACATACCCGCGGATGGGCGACCAGGCTGTCCCCGCCGGCCAGATCGATGCTCTCCCTCAAAGGGGGCAGACAACATGCTCAGGCTCCAGGCGCCGCTCCCAGAGCGCTACACGGCCGCGAACGGGAACGAGCTGGACGCGATGATCGGCGCCGCCAAGGCCACGCTCGGATCCCGGCTCTTCGTCCTCGGCCACCACTACCAACGCGACGAGGTCATGCGCTGGGCCGACGCCCGGGGCGACTCGTTCGGCCTCTCCCGGCTGGCGGCCGACCAGGCCGAGGCCGAGTTCATCGTCTTCTGCGGCGTCCACTTCATGGCCGAGTCCGCCGACATCCTGACGGGCGACCACCAGATGGTGGCGCTCCCCGACCTCAACGCCGGCTGTTCCATGGCCGACATGGCGGACATCGACCAGGTCGAGGAGGCCTGGGAGGAACTGGCCCGGGTGGTCGACGTCAACGCCGTCGTCCCCGTCACCTACATGAACTCCGCCGCCGCCCTGAAGGCGTTCGTGGGCCGCCACGGCGGCGCCGTCTGCACCTCCTCCAACGCCCGGGCCGTGCTGACCTGGGCCCTCGAGCGGGGCGAGCGCGTCCTCTTCTTCCCGGACCAGCACCTCGGCCGCAACACCGGCTTCGAACTCGGCTACGGCGCCGGCGACATGCACGTGTGGAACCCGCGCCAGCCGCTGGGGGGTTTGTCCGATCGCGACGTGAAGGAGTCCACCCTGCTGCTGTGGAAGGGGCACTGCTCGGTCCACCAGCGCTTCCGGCCCGAGCACGTCGAGGCGTTCCGCGCCGAGCACCCCGACGGGATCGTGATGGTGCACCCGGAGTGCGCGCACGACGTCGTCGAACGGGGTGACGTCACCGGCTCCACCGACGCCATCATCCGCGCCGTGGCCGACGCACCGTCCGGCTCGACCATCGGCGTGGCCACCGAGATCCATCTCGTCAAGCGCCTCGACGACGAGTCGCCGGACAAGACGGTGCTGTGCCTCGACCCCCTCGTGTGCCCGTGCTCGACGATGTCGCGCATCGACCCGGAGCACCTGGCCTGGGTGCTCGAGGGGCTCGTCGAGGGCGAGGTCCGCAACCGCATCGTCGTCGACGCCGAGACGGCCGAGTGGGCCAGGGTCGCGCTGGAGCGGATGCTCGCCATCACCTGAGCGGCGCAGCGACCGCGCCGGGGCGCCGGGCGCGCCGTTAGGGTCGCTTCGAGTGCCGTCGATGCCCGAGGAGGTCTCCCGGTGAGCGACTACCCCGTCCCACCCGTTCCGGTCAACCACGTCGAACCCGTCCCCCGCCGCGTCCGGGCGTACCTCGGGGGCCGGACGGTCGTCGACTCGACACACGCGCTCTACGTGTGGGAGGGGCCCGGCTTCCCGCAGTTCTACCTCCCGCTCGCCGACGTGGACCCCGAGGTGATGGTCGACGAGGGCACCACCACCGAGACGCCGCGCGGCGACGTCAGGCGGTACGGCCTTCGTGTGGGTGACGTCCACCGGCCCGGCGCGGCCGCCGTCCTCGCCGCGGCAAAGGTCGAGGGCCTCGACGACACCGTGCGCTTCGAGTGGTCCGCTCTCGACTCCTGGTTCGAGGAGGACGAGCGCGTCTACGTGCACCCGCGCAGCCCCTACACGCGGGTCGACGCGCTCCGTTCGACCCGGACCGTGCGGGTGGAGTCGAAGGGAGTGGTGCTCGCCGAATCCTCCTCGCCCGTCCTGCTCTTCGAGACAGGCCTCCCGACCCGCTACTACCTCAACCGCACCGACGTCGACTTCACCCGTCTCGTTCCGTCGGACACCGTCACGGCCTGTCCCTACAAGGGGACCACCACCGGCTACTGGTCGGCCCGGGTGGGCGACCGGATCCATCCAGACGTCGCCTGGTCGTACGACTTCCCCCTGCGCGAGGTGATCCCGATCGCCGGGCTCGTCGCGTTCTACAACGAGAAGGTGGACATCTTCCTCGACGGGCGCGCGCTCGAGCGACCACGCACGCACGTCGCCCCCTCGGTCACGAGCGGGAGGCCGGAGCCCAACCCCGGCTGATCGGCGACACCATGCCGCCGGACGTCCGGACTACGGCTTGGCGCGGGACAGCACGGGCTTGAGCACCTCGCCGGTGTAGCTGCCCGCCGTCTTGGCCACCTGCTCGGGTGTGCCCTCGGCGATCACCGTCCCGCCCTTGTCGCCGCCCTCGGGCCCGAGGTCGATGATCCAGTCGGCGGTCTTGACGACGTCGAGGTTGTGCTCGATCACGACCACCGTGTTCCCCTGGTCCACCAGGCGGCCCAGGACGTCGAGCAGCTTGCGCGTGTCGTCGAAGTGCAGGCCCGTCGTGGGCTCGTCGAGGATGTAGAACGTGTGCCCGGTCGGGCGGCGGCTCAGCTCGCTGGCCAGCTTCACCCGTTGTGCCTCGCCACCCGAGAGGGTCGGCGCCGGCTGCCCCAGGCGCACGTAGCCCAGGCCGACGTCGACGAGGGTCTGCATGTGGCGGGCGATGGGCGGCTGGCGCTCGAAGAAGCTCAGCGCCTCCTCGCACGACAGGTCGAGCACGTCGGCGATGGTCTTGCCGCGGAAGGTGATCTCGAGGGTGTCGCGGTTGTAGCGGGCCCCGTGGCAGATCTCACAGGGCACGTAGACGTCGGGGAGAAAGTGCATCTCGATCTTGATGGTCCCGTCGCCGGCGCACGCCTCGCACCGCCCCCCGCGCACGTTGAAGGAGAAGCGCCCCGGCGCATAGCCCCGCACCTTGGCCTCCGCCGTCTGGGCGAACAGCTTGCGGATGTGGTCGAAGACGCCCGTGTAGGTGGCCGGGTTCGACCGCGGCGTGCGGCCGATCGGTGCCTGGTCCACGTCGACCACCTTGTCGAGATGCGCGATGCCCTCGACCTTGCGATGACGCCCCGGCAGCGCCTTGGCCCGGTGCAGGTGCTGGGCCAGCGAGCGCAGCAGGATGTCGTTGACGAGCGTCGACTTGCCCGAGCCGGACACCCCGGTCACGGCGATGAGGCAGCCGAGCGGGAACGACACGTCGATGTCGCGCAGGTTGTGCTCGCGGGCGCCCCGCACGGTGACGACCTCGCCGGTGCCCGGGCGCCGCCGCGCCGGGACCGGGATCGACTTCTTCCCCGACAGGTACTGCCCGGTGATGGAGGCCTTGTTGGTCAGCAGCCCGCCACGGCCGGTCACGGGTCCCGCGTGCACCACGGTGCCGCCGTGCTCGCCGGCACCCGGTCCGATGTCGACGACGTAGTCGGCCGTGCGGATCGTCTCTTCGTCGTGCTCGACGACGATCACGGTGTTGCCGAGGTTCCGCAGCCGCTCCAGGGTGCCGATGAGGCGCTGGTTGTCCCGCTGGTGCAGCCCGATGGACGGCTCGTCGAGGACGTAGAGGACGCCCACCAGGCCGCTGCCGATCTGGCTCGCCAGGCGGATGCGCTGGGCCTCGCCACCCGACAGGGTGCCCGCCGAGCGCGCCAGGGAGAGGTAGTCCAGGCCGACGTCGAGCAGGAACTGCATGCGCTCGCGCACCTCCTTGAAGACGCGGTCGGCGATCATGTGCTCGCGCTCGGTGAGCTCCAGCCCCGCCATCGCCTCGACGGCGCCCGCGATGGAGAGGCTGCACAGCTCGTAGATGTTGCGCCCGCCCACGGTCACGGCCAGCGACTCGGGCTTGAGGCGCGCCCCCTTGCACTCGGGGCAATCGACCTCCCGCATGTACTGCTCGATCTGCTCGCGTGACCAATCGGACTCCGACTCGCCGTGACGGCGCTGCAGCCACGGGATGATCCCCTCGTAGTGGGCCTCGTAGGACCGGGTCCGGTTGAAGCGGTTCTTGTAGGTGACGTGCACCGACTTCGTGCCGGTCCCGTAGAGGATCAGCTTCTTGTCCTTCATCCGCAGCGACTTCCAGGAGGCGTCGAAGGAGAAGCCGCCCAGATCGGCCACGCCCTGCTGTAGACCCGTGAAGTACTCGCTGCGGGCCCCGGCCCACGGCGCCAGGGCGCCCTCGGCGAGGGACAGCGAGTCGTCGGGGACGACCAACTCGGGGTCGACCTCGAAGCGCGTCCCGAGTCCCAGGCAGACGGGGCAGGCGCCGTAGGGCGAGTTGAAGGAGAAGCTGCGGGGCGCGGGCTCCTCGAAACTGATGCCGCAGTGGGTGCACGCCAGGTGCTGGGAGAACGTGATGGCCTCCTCGTTCTCCTCGTCCCCGCTGCCGTTCATCACGAGGACCTCGGCCGTGCCGCCGGTCAGCTCCAGGGCCGTCTCGATCGACTCGGTCAGACGCTGGCGGACGTTGGCGCGCCGGACGAGCCGGTCGACGACCACCTCGATGGTGTGCATCTCGTAGCGGGCCAGGCTGACCTCGGAGCGGTCGGCCAGCTCCAGGGGCACCCCGTCGACCCGGACCCGGGCGAAGCCCTGCTTGGCCAGGTCGTCCAGCAGGGAGCTGTACTCCCCCTTGCGGCCCCGGACCACGGGCGCCAGGACCTGGAACCGGGTGCCCTCGGCCAGCTCGAGCACGCGGTCGACGATCTGCTGGGGGGTCTGGCGGGCCACGGGCCGGCCGCAGGTGGGGCAGTGGGGATGGCCGATCCGGGCGTAGAGCAGCCGGAGGTAGTCGTAGACCTCGGTGATGGTCCCGACGGTCGAGCGCGGGTTGCGGGAGGCCGACTTCTGGTCGATGGAGATGGCCGGCGAGAGCCCCTCGATGAAGTCCACGTCGGGCTTGTCCATCTGGCCCAGGAACTGGCGGGCGTAGGCCGACAGCGACTCGACGTAGCGGCGCTGGCCCTCGGCGTAGATGGTGTCGAAGGCCAGCGATGACTTCCCCGACCCCGACAGCCCGGTGAACACGATCAGCCGGTCCCGGGGCAGGTCGAGGGAGACATCGCGCAGATTGTGTTCGCGAGCCCCGCGAACGACCAGACGGTCGGCCATCCGTTGAGGATACCGGCGGGCTGTATCAAGCCCGGCCGGCCCTCGGCGGACCTGCCGTTCAGGTGCCCGCGGCGATCCCGACCACGGGCTGGTTCAGGTGGATGCTCCCCGTGGACCCCCAGAACTTGGCGGTCCCGTAGTTGAAGATGCCGCCGTCGGAGGCCACCAGCCAGTAGCCGAAGCCGTCGGGGGTGGGCGCGATGCCGACCACCGGCTTGTTCAAGGGAAGGCTCCCAGCGGACCCGAAGAACCCGGCGTCGCCGTAGTTGAAGATGCCCCCGTCCGACGCCACCAGCCAGTAGCCCTTGCCGTCGGGTGTGGAGGCCATGCCGACGATGGGCTTGTTGAGGGGGAGCGACCCCGCCGAACCGGCGAACCCGGCGTCGCCGTAGTTGAAGATGCCGCCGTCGGAGGCCACCAGCCAGTAGCCCTTGCCGTCGGGTGTGGAGGCCATGCCCACGATAGCCTTGTTGAGCGGCTGGCCACCGCGTCGATCCGAAGAACCCGGCGTCGCCGTAGTTGAAGACGCCCCCATCCGACGCGACCAGCCAGTAGCCCTTGCCGTCGGGGGTCGGGGCCATCCCGACGACGGGCTTGTTCAGGACGATGCTCCCCGTGGAACCGAAGAACCGCGGCGCTGCCGTAATTGAAGATGCCCCCGTCGGAGGCGACGAGCCAATAGCCCTTGCCGTCGGGCGTGCCCGCCGTGCCCACCACCGGCTTGTTGAGATGCATGCCCCCAGCCGAGCCGAAGAAGCCCGCGCTGCCCTCGTTGAAGACTCCGCCGTCGGAGGCGGCGAACCAGTAGCCCAACCCGGTGGGTGAGGCCAGCGTCACCTGGCGGATGGCGTTGTCGTGACAGTCGTTGATGAGGAGATTACCGCTCAGGTCGAGCCAGACCTGCGACGGGCAGTTCAGCAGCGCGGCGGACGCGCGGCCACCGTTGCCGGTATCTCCCGACGTGCCCGAGGTACCGGCGTAGGTCGAGATCTTGCCGGTGGCGGCACTCACCTCGCGAACGGAATTGCCGCCGCAATCGGCGATGTACAGGTTGCCCATGTTGTCCTCGACCACCCCGTATGGGTCGCTCAGTTCGGCGGACGTCGCCGGACCGCCGTCACCCGACGTGCCGGAGATGCCGTTGCCGGCCACCGTCCTGATGGTCCCGCTCGTGTTCACCGCTCGGATCACGCGGTTCCCCTCGTCGGCGATGAAGAGGTTGCCGGATGCGTCGACGAATATCCCGGTGGGGCTGTGCAGCTGGGCCGCCGTGGCGGGCCCGTTGTCGCCCGTGTAACCCGCGGTACCGTTGCCTGCCACCGTGTTGATGATCCCGCTCGTATTCACTTCGCGGTACTGCGTGGTTGCCGAAGTCCGAGATGAAGACGTCACCGGACCCCACTCGCACACCCCACGGGTAGTTCAGCTCGGCCGACGTGGCAGGCCCGTGGTCGAGGTAGCCGGGGGTGCCGTTTCCGGCAAAGGCGGAGATCACCCCCGACCGGGACACCACGCGGATTTCATTGTTGGCGGAGTCGGCGATGTAGACGTTGCCCGACGCGTCCACGGCCACCCCGTTGGCGTCGTTGAGCTCGGCGCTGGTGGCCGGACCACCGTTGCCGGTGAAGCCGCACGTCCCCGTGCCGGCGAACCGGGTGATGATGCCGCTAGGCGACACCTTGCGCACCTCGCAGTTCTTGTCGTCCGCGATGTAGGTGTTGCCGGACGCATCGGTCACCGCGTCCTCGGGTTGGTTGATCTCGGCCGCCGTGGCCGGCCCGTTGTCACCCGTGTTGCCCGCCGTGCCGGTCCCGGCGAACGCGTTGATCGTGCCCGGTGCCGGCGCCGAGGATCCTCCGGCAGCCAGTCCCGGAACGAGACATCCGACCACCGTTGCACCGGCAACGATCGTCAACCGTCGACCCATCGATGGCGCCGAAGCACCAGAACGGCACGTACTCATAGGTCCCCTATCGACGAAGCTGCCAGCCGGCAGAGACTATCGAACCTGGGCCGACGACCCAGCGTGTGCACTCGACGACTCGTGCACAAGCTGTGGTTGCATGACCCTGGATGCACCGGCGGCACCCAGGGTCACTCCTCGAAGGTGACGTCCTCCTCACCCCAGTAGGCGTCGACGGCTGCGATGAGGCCGTCCTCGGTGATGGTGAAGACCTCGACCCCGCGGATGTGCATGGTCGAGCCGCCTTCGAGCGTGACCGTGATGTGGAAGGTGGCGGCCGCCTTGTCGCCCACCGGGTGGACCTCCCCCACGTCGAACGTCATCGCCTCGCAGGCGTCGAAGGACTGCCGGATGAAGGCCTCGATCTCCCCGCGACCCCGGTGGACCCCGTCCGGGTAGGGGTCGACCTGCACGGCGTCCTCCGTGAAGAGGGCGGCGTAGGCACCGGCGTCCTTGGAGCCGACCGTGGTGGCGTAGCGCTCCACGACGTCGCGGAGCAACGCGGTGGTCGGCATGGAGGCACGTTATCCCGTGTCGGCAGTCGGCTCCAGACTGCGAGCCTCCCTACACTACGGTGTCGTGCCGTCCCAACCCGCCGTCCCGCGTGTCTCCATGGTGGGGAACGCGCACATCGATCCCATGTGGATCTGGGACTGGGACGAGGGCATGCACGAAGTGCTCCAGACGTTCCGCGCCGCGGTCGAGCGGCTCGACGAGGATCCCGATCTGCGCTTCACCGCCAGCTCGGCGAGCTACTACCGCTGGGTGATGGACACCTCGCCCGACCTGTTCGCCCGCATCCGCCAGCTGGTGCGCGAGGGACGCTGGGTGGTCACGGGCGGTCAGTGGGTCGAGCCGGACTGCAACCTGCCCGGCGGCGAGTCCGTCTGCCGGCAGTTCCTCTACGGCCAGCGCTTCCTGGCCGACCACGTCGGCCTGCCGGCCACGGTCGGGTACAACATCGACTCCTTCGGGCACTCCGGAACCCTTCCCCAGCTGCTGGCGGCTGCGGGCATCGACTCCTACGTCTTCATGCGGCCCGGCCCGGAGGAGAAGGCGATCGCCTCCCCCGCGTTCCGCTGGCAGGGCACCGACGGCACGGAGGTCCTGGCCTACCGGATCCCCTACCAGTACTCGACTGAAGGAGGCCGGGAGGGCGACGTCATCCGTTGGCGGGCCGACAGCCTCCTCGAGCAGGGCGCCGCCCTCGGGATCCCGCTCATGGCCTTCTTCGGCGTCGGCGACCACGGGGGCGGCCCCACGCGGCTCGCCATGAGGACCGTCCACGCCCTGTCGGACGAGCACGGCGGGGCGGTCGACTTCGGCGACCCGGCGACCTACTTCCGCGCCCTCGGGGACCACACGGCGGGCGGTGGTCCCCTGCCGGCGCTGCAGGGAGAGCTCCAGTGGCACGCAATCGGCTGCTACTCGGCCCGGGCGGACCTCAAGCTCGCCAACGCGAGGGCCGAGGACGCCCTGGTCGCCGCCGAGGCACTGAACGAGGTGTGCCGCGTCCTCACCGGGGATGCCCCCGACGTCCGCCGTGAGCTGGCCGAGGCCTGGCAGGGCGTGCTCTTTGCGCAATTCCACGACGCCCTCGGTGGCACCTGTACCGACCGCGCCACCGAGGTGGTCGGCGCGCTCCTGGTCTCGGGCGCGGCCCGTGCCGACCAGGTGGCGGTGCGCGCCGTGCACAGGGTCGCGGAGCACGTCGACACATGGGCCGCCGGGGCGGAGACCGCCGAGGGCATCGACAGCGCGATCGAGGGCCTCTCGGTCCCGATGCTCGTGTTCAACCCGCATTCGTGGCCGGTCACCAGCACCGTCTCGCTCCCCCACCCGATCGCTGCGGCCACCGACGCGGACGGTCGGCGCGTCCGGGTGCAGGCGATCCCGTCGGGCGAGGTGACCTACAGCCCGACCCGCAGCCTGCTCCAGGTGACCGTCCCGGCACTGGGCTACCGGCGCTTCTGGTTGCACGTCGTCGACGACGGCGCCACCTCGCCGGCGGCGCTTCCCGAACCGGCGCGAGCCGAGGGGGACGGGGTGCTCGCCAACGGCCACCTGCGGGTGCAGGTCGACACCGGCACGGGCGAGCTCGCGCACGCGCGCGTGACGGGCGGGGGCCTGCCGGCCGGGACCGAGCTGCTCTGCGGCGTCGTGCGGCCGGCGGCCATCGTGGACGACAGCGACACCTGGTCCCATGGTCTCGACCGCTACAGCGGCGCGGAAGAGCCGCTGCGGCTCGTCTCCGTCGAGACGGTGGAGGAGGGCCCCGTCCGCGCCACCGTGCGGAGCATCTGGTCGCTCGGCGACGGCAGGACGACGGTGGCCCTGGACGTCTCCCTCTACGAGGACCAGCCCTTCGTGGAGGTGCGGCTCGACGTCGACTGGCACGAGCGGCAGCGCGTGTTGAAGCTCGTCGTCCCGGTCGCGCTCGACCACCCCACGAGCGTGGCCGGCGCGGCCTACGGTGCGGCGGCGCGGCCGTGCGAGGGCCACGAGGAGCCCATGGTTCGCTGGGTCGACCTCTCCGAGGCGGACGCAGGGTGGGGCCTCGCGTGCACGGCCGACGGGCCCGGCGGGTACGACGCGCTCGGGGTCGACGCTCCGCCTCACCGTTCTTCGCAGCCCGCTGGTGGCGGACCACGGCCGGGGCTGGGGTCGTGACGACCCGACGGGGTACCCGGCGACCGACCAGGGGCGCCACCAGGTCCGGTACCGTTTCTTCCCCCATCCCGGCCCGGCCCATGCGGCGCAGGTGCCCCGGTTGGCCGCGGAGCACGCGGCGCGGTTGCCGGTCGTGCTCGACACGTGGCACACGGGTCGGCTCGGACCGGAGGGATCGGCGGCGCGGATCGACGGGGACGGGGTGGTCGTGCCGGTCCTCAAGCGCGCCGAGGACGGAGGTGGGACCGTTGCCCGCCTGTGGGAAGTCGCGGGAGCGACGACGCGTGTGCGGCTGTCGATCGGCGGCCCCTCGGGTCCTCCAGCCTCGTGGGACGGCGAGCTCCGGCCCCACCAGGTCCGCACGATCTTCCTCCCGGACGGAGACACGAGCGCGGCGCGGGAGGTCGGCATCCCCGAGCTCGACGTGCGGCTGCCGGCCCGCGCCGACTTCGCCGGCCTGCTGGCGCGCCACCCGGACCTCTCGGCGATCCTGCCCCGGGTGGAGGAGGCGTTCTCGATGCTCACCCGCACCATCGAGCACGACGGCACCATCTACGTCGGGGGGAACGGGGGCAGCGCGGCCGACGCGGAGCACATCGTGGGCGAGCTCATGAAGGGCATGGAGCACCGCCGGCCCCTCGCCGGCACGGTGCGGGGCTCCGTGCGGGGGCACGCGCCGGCATCCCTGGCCGACGAGGCCGACTACCTGGCCGACCGCCTGGAGGGCGCATTGCGCGCCGTCTGCCTCACCAGCCAGTCGGGCCTTCTCTCCGCAATCGCAAACGACACCGCCGGTGACATGGGCATGGCCCAGCAGCTGCACGGCTACGGCCGCCCCGGGGACCTCTTCTGGGCCCTGTCCACCTCCGGGCGGTCGCGCAACGTCGTCCTGGGCGCCCTCGCCGCGTGGGCCACGGGTATGCACGTGCTGGCGCTGACCGGCGCCGCGGGCGACCGGCTCGGCGGACTGGCCGATGTGTGGGTCCCCGTACCCGCCACCGACGTCGCCGAGGTCCAGGAGCTGCACCAGCCGCTCTACCACGCACTGTGCGCCGCCTTGGAGGAACGCTACTGGCCGGCGGAGCACTAGTGCCCGGCCAGGGACGTTCGGCCCTATGCCGTCACTCGCACCGCTGTAACGATTTCTCCGCGTGAAACCCGAAGAGGCGCTCGACGACGAGCGCGCTGTCACACTCGACGTCGAGGTGCCCCGTCTCGAGGCGTCCTCCGTGGAGCTCGACGCGGTCTCCAAGTCCTTCGGCGACGTCGTCGCCCTGCACGAGGTGACGCTCGATGCCCGGCCGGGCGAGTTCCTCGTCCTCCTCGGGCCCTCGGGTTGTGGGAAGTCCACCGTGCTGCGGCTCATCGCCGGACTGGAGGCACCGAGCGCAGGCGCCATCCGGATCGGCGGCCGCCAGATGAACCGGACCGTCACCCGGGATCGCGACGTGGCCATGGTCTTCCAGAGCTATGCCCTCTACCCCCACCTCAACGTCCGCAAGAACATCGAGTTCCCCCTCCGGTCGCGTGGGGTCCCCCGCGACCAAATCAAGGAGATCGTGCCGAGGGTGGCGACCAGCCTCCGGCTCGACGGCCTGCTCGGGCGCAAGCCCGCCGCGCTCTCGGGTGGCCAGCGCCAGCGCGTCGCGCTGGCGTGTGCCCTCGTACGACGCCCGAAGGTCTTCCTCATGGACGAGCCCTTGTCGAACCTCGATGCGCAGCTCCGCGTCGAGATGCGGGCCGAGCTGGTGGAGCTGCACCGGCAGCTCGGGATCACGATCCTCTACGTCACCCACGACCAGATCGAGGCGATGACGATGGGGCAGCGGATCGCCATCCTCAAGGAAGGCATGCTGCAGCAGCTCGACACGCCCGAGAACGTCCGCGATGCCCCCGCCAACGCTTTCGTCGCCAGCTTCGTCGGGAGCCCGCCCATGAACATCCTTTCCGGCACGATCGGCACGTCGGGGGAGCATCTCGTCGTCGAGACGGCGGGGGGCGGCGTCACATTGCCGCCTGCGGACGCGGCGCTGGTGCGGCGACTCTCCCTCGACTCGGTCATCGTCGGCGTCCGGCCCGAGGACCTGCGCATCGAGCGCGACGGGGACATCTCCGCCTCCGTCAGCCTCGTCGAGTCCATGGGGCGGCTGCAGCACGTGACGTGCCGGCTCGGTGACGGGCATCTGATCAGCGTGCAAGGACCCGAACAACGGCGCCTCGACGTCGGGGACCGCATCACGCTGTCGATCGGCGGCCCCGTCCACCTGTTCGACCCGGTGTCGCAGGCGCGGCTCAGCTAGCCGGCCGCATTGGGTTCCAAATGGGGACCTTGTCCCCTGTTTGCCGGCCGGACGCTCCCCGAAGATGACTCTGTGCCCAGGTCCCTTCGCTGTTTCGCACCGGTCAGGACGACCGCGCTGGCAGCGCTCTCGCTCGCGCTCCTCGTCGGTGCCGCGCTCGGTGGGTCGGCGGCCGCGGCGGCTGCAAGCCCCTCCGTCACGCTGACCGTGGCGTACTGGAGCGGCTACAACCCGGCCGGCACCAACATCATGCCGGCGTGGATCAACGCCGCGGCCAAGCAACTGCAGAAGACCTATCCCAACGTCAAGGTCGTCGGTGACGAGATCACCACGAGCTCGGAGTCCGAGTACTACTCAAAGCTCGACCTCACCGAACGGAGCGGGCGGACCGTACCCGATGTCGTCTTCGAGGACTCCTTCCTGGTGGGCTCCGACGCCAGCGCCGGGTTCCTCCGCCCCCTGCCGCAGCTCGCACAGTGGCCGGGCTGGTCCGCCTACTACCCCGCCATGAAGAGCATTGCGTCGTACAACGGCAAGGTGTACGGAGCGATGAACAGCACCGACGTCCAGCTCGTCTACTACAGCCACAAGCTCTTCAAGCAAGCCGGCCTGCCGGCGACGTGGCAGCCGCACAGCTGGGCGGACGTCCTCTCCGCCGCCCGGGCCCTCCAGCGCCACAACGCCGGCACCGTCCCCCTCTGGATCTACACCGGACAGGCCGTGGGCGAGGCGTCGGCCTTCAGAGGTTTCGAGGTCTTCCTCAACGGCACCAACGACCGCCTGTACGACTACGCCACGCACAAGTGGGAGGTCTCCGGGCCCGGCTTCGACGCCACCTGGAAGCTGCTGGCGCAGATGCAACCGCTCGAGGAGCCCGAGTCGATGTGGTCCAACCCGCTGGCCGACGCCACCGTCGCCCTCACCCTGATCCCCCATCAGCAGGTCGGCATCGTCTTCGACGGCAGCTGGGACGCCACCGCGTACGTGCCCGGTGGCCTGCAGCCGTGGCCGGGCTTCTTCAGCGCCTACGGCGAGGCCGCCCTCCCGACCCAGACCGGTGCCGCACCCGGCTACACCAACCAGTCGGGGGGATGGGCGCTCTCGGTGCCGAGCCTCGCTCCGCACCCCAACCTGTCGCAGGCGTTCATCGAGTCGGCGTCGTCCGCACCCCTCCTCGCCTCCTTCGACCCGGCCTCGGGCAACCTGCCGCCGCGGTCCGACGTCCTCACCCAGCCGGCCTGGCGGGCCTCCGTACAGGTCAACCCGGTCTCCAGGTTCGCCTCGGCCCAGCTCCCCTTCACGACGTTCCGCCCCAACCTGCCCGCCTACGTGCAGGTGTCCAACGTGATCCAGCAGCTCACCGGTGAGATCTCCACGCGCTCCATCACTCCCAGCCAGGCGGCAGCCACCTACGCGACCCAGGTGTCGCAGATCGTCGGCTCGGGCAACGTGGAGCGCATGAAGAAATGAGCCAGGTCGTCGACCTGAGCCCTGGAGTCCCCCAGGACGAACCGGGCGCGCCGCTCGTCGCGCCGGTCGACACCAAGAACGTCACCGTCGAGACCCCGCTGCGCCGTCGCGTGACGGGCCTGACCATGGTGGCGCCGATGCTCGTCGTCGTCCTCGTGTTCATGGGATGGCCGGCCATCTGGACGTTCATCCTGTCCTTCACCAACATGACGGTCACCGGGCCGACCGCGACGCACTACCAATTCGTCGGGCTCGACAATTACCAAAAGCTCTTCTCCTCCGGCAGCGGGCTGGCCGACTCGGTCGGCAAGAGCATCTACTACCTCGTCGTCTCCGGGTATCTCGGGCAAGCTGTGCTCGGCTTCCTGCTCGCCTACTTCCTCTCCCGGTCGACCTACGCCGTCCGCGCCACGGTCGGCGCCATCGTCATCGTGGCCTGGCTCGTCCCCGAGATCGTCACGTCGTACATGTGGTTCGTCCTCCTGAGCGACGGTGGTGTGCTCGGCCAGGGGTATCACCTGTTCGGCCTGAACTACCAGAGCTGGCTTACGACCAATCCGATGCTCGCCGTGAGCCTGGCCAACGCCTGGCGGGGCGCCGCGTTCTCCTTCCTCCTGTTCTCCGCCGCCCTCGACGGCATCCCCACCGATCTGATCGACGCCTCCGAGGTGGACGGGGCGAGCGGCTGGCGGCGCCTGACCCGGCTCACCATCCCCCTCATGTCCTCTGCGATCGTCGTGGACCTGGTCATCATCACCTTGGCCACGCTGAACGACTTCTCACTGATCTACGCCATGACCGGCGGCGGGCCGGGCAATGCGTCCAACGTCCTGTCGGTGTTCATGTACCGCCAGGCGTTCTCGAATTTCGAGCTCGCCTACGGCACGGCCATCGCCGTCGTCCTGCTCCTCGTGGGCGCCGTCCTGGCCGCCGTCTACATCCGGCTCTTGCGGCGGCAAGGGTCGCTGGCCGAGATGCGGTAGGCGGCCATGGCGTCTCGCAACGACAGGACCGGCGTCCTCGTCCCCTCTCTGGCGATGTCCGCCGTCGGCCTCATCTTCCTCGTGCCGTTCGTGTGGCTGATCGTCACGGCGTTCAAGACCCACGGGAACCTGACCATCGGGGGCGGCGGGCCCCTCACCCTCAGGAACTTCCAGACGGTCCTGCACGGGAGCTTCCTGTCCGCACTGGGCAACTCCATGTACCTCGCCGTGGGGACCACGGTGCTCACCACGGTGCTCGGCATCGTCGCCGCCTACCCGCTGTCGCGCTATCGGTCGCGGCTCCAGATCTGGTTCGTGTACGCGCTGGCCTTCATGGCCTCGCTGCCGATCATCGCGCTGATGATCCCCGCCTACGACTTCTACGTGTCGGCCAACCTGATCAACTCGAAGTTCTGGACGGTGTGGTTCCTCACCGCCACCTCGCTCCCCTTCGCCACCTGGGTGGGACGCTCCTTCATTGACGCGGTGCCCCTGGAGCTCGAGGAGTCCGCGTGGATCGACGGTAACTCGCGCTTCGGGTCGTTGCGGCGCATCGTCCTCCCGTTGGTGATCCCCGGCTTGTGCGTCATCGCGGTGTACACGTTCGTCAATGCGTGGGGGAATTTCTTCGTGCCGCTCATCCTGCTGCAGGGGAACAACGAACCGGCATCGGTCACCATCTACGGGTACTTCAGCCAGTACGGGGTCAACTACGGACAGGTCGCCGCCTTTGCGATCCTGTACTCGCTGCCCCCGGTGCTGCTCTACCTGTTCGTCACGAAGTGGGTCGGGGCGGGCTTCTCCCTCGGCGGCGCCATCAAGGGCTGATGGCCGCTCAGCCGGGGATGGACGCTCGCAGCTCGGCGATCTCGTCCCGCAGCAGCGCCGCTTCCTCGTAGCGGAGGTCGGCCGCCGCCGCCTTCATCTCCGCCTCCAGCTGCCCCATGAGCTCCATGGCGGCCGCCGGTGTCGAGGCGTCGCCCTCGGCCAGGAGCTGCGGGCGCCGGTTGCCCCGCACGGCCGCGTTCTTGCGCACCTCGGCCCGGCTGCGGCCGGCCTTGGCCACGCCGCCACTGGTCCCCCGGAGGCGCTCGAGGATGTCGGTGACCGACTTGCGGATCGTCTGGGGGTCGATCCCGTGCTCCCGGTTGTAGGCGATCTGGACCTCGCGGCGGCGCTGGGTGACCGACACCGCCTCCCGCATGGAGTCCGTGACGGTGTCCGCGTAGAGCACGACGATCCCGTCCACGTTGCGGGCGGCCCGGCCCATGGTCTGGATCAGCGAGGAGGCGGAGCGCAGGAACCCCTCCTTGTCCGCGTCCAGGATGGCGACGAGCGCCACCTCCGGAAGGTCGAGGCCCTCCCGCAGCAGGTTGATGCCGACGAGGACGTCGATGGTGCCCAGCCGCAGCTCCCGCAGGATCTCGATGCGGGTGATGGTGTCGATGTCCGAGTGGAGGTACTGCACCCGCACGCCGGCGTCGGCCAGGTAGTCCGTGAGGTCCTCCGCCATCTTCTTCGTCAGCGTGGTGACGAGGACCCGGCCTCCGGCCCCGACGGTCTTCTGGATGCGCGCGATCAGATCGTCGACCTGTCCCTTGGTCGGCATGATGGTGACCTCGGGGTCGACCAGGCCGGTGGGGCGGATCACCTGCTCGACCACCTGGGCCGAGTGCTCCAGTTCGAACGGGCCGGGCGTGGCCGACACGAAGACGCACTGCGGGACCCGCTCGACGAACTCGTCGAACCGCAGGGGCCGGTTGTCCTTGGCCGAGGGCAGGCGGAACCCGTGCTCGACGAGCACGTCCTTGCGGGAGCGGTCGCCCGCGTACTGCCCGTGCAGCTGCGGCACGGCGACGTGGCTCTCGTCGATCACACACAGGTAGTCCTTGGGGAAGAAGTCGAGCAGCGTGTACGGCGTCTCCCCCGGGGCGCGGCCGTCCAGGTGACGGCTGTAGTTCTCGACCCCCGAGCAGACGCCGGTCTCGGCCAGCATCTCGAGGTCGTGCTCGGTGCGCACCCGGAGGCGTTGCGCCTCGAGGAGCTTGCCCTCCCGCTCGAACTCCTGCAGCCGCTCCCGCAGCTCCACCTCGATGGTCCCGACGGCGCGCTGGATGATCTCGTCACCCGTGACGTAGTGGGTGGCGGCGTAGACGGCCACGTCGTCCATCTCGTCCCCCATCTCGCCGGTCAGCACGTCGAAGGGGACGATGCGCTCGACGGTGTCCCCGAACAGCTCGACCCGCAGGGCCTGCTCCTCGTACGCCGGGTGGATCTCCACGGTGTCCCCCCGGGCCCGGAACGTGCCGCGGACGAGGTTGACGTCGTTGCGGGCGTACTGCAGGTCGACCAGGCGGCGCAGCATGTCGCGCTGGTCCACCTGGTCGCCCACCTTCACCCCGAGGATGCGGTCCCGGTACTCCTCGGGCGAGCCCAGGCCGTAGATGCACGAGACCGACGCCACCACGATGACATCGCGCCGCATGAGGAGCGAGGACGTCGTGGCGTGGCGGAGGCGGTCGATCTCGTCGTTGATCGACGAGTCCTTCTCGATGTAGGTGTCCGTCGTCGGGAGGTACGCCTCGGGCTGGTAGTAGTCGTAGTAGGAGACGAAGAACTCGACCCGGTTCTTGGGGAACAGGTCCCGCAGCTCCGAGGACAGTTGGGCGGCCAGCGACTTGTTGGGCTCGATGATGAGCGTCGGCCGCTGGACCTGCTCGATCATCCAGGCGATGGTGGCCGTCTTGCCCGATCCGGTGATGCCCTGCAGCGTCTGGTACGGGTCACCCCGGCGCACCCCGTTCGCCAGCCCGGCGATGGCCGTGGGCTGGTCCCCCGAGGGCTGGAACGGAGAGACGACCTGAAAATCGGGCATGGCCCTTCGAGGCTACCCGGGGGGTGTGACCGCACAGACGAGCGGCCGAGCGGCCTGCCCCTCAGGACACCGACCCGGGTGCTCACCGTCCGGCCGCGGTGCGCGAGCCGAGCGCCGCCTTCAGCATGGCCGAGGCGAAGCGGAACGCACCCGAGGAGTAGACGTCGCAGTCTTCGAGGCCGCGGTCCGGCGTGCTCTGGCCGTTGGGGCAGAAGTGCACTCCGTCAGGAGAGCGGACGACGTTCGTCCCGTGTGTTCCGGTGCACGGCTGGCCCGAGAGACAGGGCAGCGTCCAGGTGAACTGTCCCTTCGCCATGACGGCTTGCCCCGCGTCGTCATAGCTCACGCCCCGGGTCGCCTTGGCGATCGACCGGAAGAGCTTGTTCATGATCAACCCGTTCCTGGTGAGGACGGCGGTGCGGTACGCCGGCTGACCGATCAGGACGACGGTGGCGCCGGCGGAGCGGAAGATCGAGATGGCGGTGCGGATCTCGTCCTTGAACTTCGTGTAGTACTGCGCCGTCCCGACCTGGACGCCGTCGTTGCACGCGGTGAAGACGTCCCCGACGAACTCCAGCACCGCGACCGTGGGGTGCCAGTCCTGGGCGGTCGTCGCCATGGAGGTGAAGTAGTCACACGGTGACGTGCCGGGAAAGGTGTGCACCTGCACCGCAGCACCCGAGCGTGTGGCCAGATCCGTGAATTCCTGCCCCGCCTCGGAAACCAGCGAGTCACCGAAGAGCACAATCCGCGGCACCGTGTGGAGCGGAGGCGGCTTCGCCGATTCGTGGATGCCTGCCGTCTCGACCGGCGGATGGTCGGGCTCGAGCCCCGGGGCCGGGAGGCTCGGCATGGTGGCCAGCAGCAGAACGGCCCCGAACCAGGCGCTCACCAGACCCGCGGCAATGCGCTGGTTCACGTGGCAAGTATTGCCGATCGACGCCGGCCTTCCGCTTCGCCGGCCACACGACCGGGAACCGGAGAGGGGCCCCCGAAACTACCCGGGACGTGCGATGCGCCCGGTGTCCGCGCCGGAGCTCACCGGTCCTGCCGTGCCCGCGCATGCCTGCTTCCGGGCGGCTTCCGCCTGCAACCAATCCCAGAGCCCGGCCACCTTCGCCTCCAGCGCGGCCCGGTCACCCGAATTGTCGAGGACGAAGTCAGCCTCCTTGCAGCGCTCCTCCCGTGAGATCTGCGAGCGGATGCGCGCCTCGGCATCGGCGCGGTCGAACCCGCGCTGGCTGAGCAGCCGCTCGAGCGCGACATCGGTCGGGCAGTCGACCACCACCACGTCGTCGAGCCGCACCGTCTCGCGGTGCAGGGCCTTCAGCAGCGGGATGGCCAGCACCACGATGTCGTCGGTCCCCTCGTGGGCATCACGCGCCGCGATCATGGCGAGACCGATGGCCGGGTGCGTGATGTCATTGAGATCGAGCCGGCTCTTCTCGTCGGCGAAGGCCACCGCGGCCAACGCGGGACGGTCAATGGTGCCATCGGCGGCGACGATCCCAGGCCCGAACCGGTCGATGAGCGGCTGGTAGGCCGGTCCGCCGGGAGCGACCACGTCTCGTGCCACCTGGTCAGCGTCGATGAGGACCGCCCCGCGTGCCACGAGGAGGTCGGCCACGGCGGACTTGCCCGAGCCGATGCCGCCCGTCAGTCCGACCGCCAACATCAGGTCCTCACCGGGGTGGAGGCGTTGGCACCGACGGACTGCGCGGGCTCGACCCTTCGGGGTTTCCGCGCCACTGCGAAGAGCAGCGGGGTGGAGCCGTCGACATCGTCCGTCACGAACCAGTCGTCGGCCGTGATGCCGGTCACGCCGCCGACTTCCTCCCTGGCCAGCATCTTGTACGCGAGCGGCAGGAGCCGGGTGTACGCCCACACGTACCAGGAGTGCGGCATGCGGTGGCGGAGGTCGAGCACGTCGAACTTCAAGAGCTTGGCCGCCTTCTTCCGGCGAGCCTCGAAATGTGCCTTGACCTCCTCGACGGTGTCGAGCCCCTGCAGCCGCACGTCGCCGAAGTGGCGCCCGAGCATCGCCTGCAGGTCGTCGCGGTCGAAGAGGTACAGATGGAACGGGTTCTCGAAGTCGGCCGTCTTGTTCGGGGTGAGGATGCACACCACGCCGTCGTCCCGGACCACACGAGCGAGCTCGGCCACGTGCGGCTCCGGGTCGGTGAAGTGCTCGATGAGGTGGGACGAGCACACCCCGTCGAAGCTGCCGGTGCGGACGCCGAGCGCCAACGCGTCCATCTGCGCCACGCTCAGCCCCCGGGAACCGTAGTTGGCCAACGCGGCGGCGACCGCCTCGGACGAGTAGTCGATACCGACGACCTCGCGCCCCGGCGCCAGGAAGCGGACGGACTCGAACCCGTGGCCGCACCCGACGTCCAGAATCCGACCACTGCCGATACGTTCGCGGACGATCCGGTACCCGGCCTCGTGCAGCGCCAGCAAGGAGTCCGGGGTGATGCCCAGCAGAGGCCGCTCACCCGTCAACCTGCCTTTAGTGCTGCTGGGCATGTGCAGATCCCTTCCTGACACGCCCGGATGGCGTTGGCTGCTTACACTACCGGGCGGACCTTTGAGCCCACGACTTTCTGCATGAGCACAACCACCATTTCCACCGCCCCTCGGGGGCGGCACGCCATCAGAAAGAAACCCGACGGGACCGGGCCCGAGGGACGCGGCTGGCTCTGGGGTGGCATCGCCGTGCTCGCGGCACTGGCCTACGCACCACTGTTGGCGGTACGGCCCGGTGTCGTCACTCCGGACACGAAGACCTATCTGTATCTCGACCCGGTCCGCTTCCTGAGTCAGGTCCCCTTCATGTGGAACCCGACGGTCGCGCTCGGCACGGTGACGCACGAGTACATCGGCTACCTGCTGCCGATGGGGCCGTTCTTCGTGGTCCTCCACCTGCTGGATGTGCCGGTGTGGATGGCCCAGAGGCTCTGGCTGGGATCGATCCTCTTCGCCGCGGGCGCGGGCATCCTCTATCTCTCACGCGTGATGGGCCTGCGCGGTCCGGGCCCGGTTGCGGCGGCGACCGCCTACATGCTCTCGCCCTACTTCCTCCAGTACCGCGGCGCGCATCTCCGTCATCCTCCTGCCGTGGGCGGGCCTGCCCTTCATGCTCGCGTTCACGATCGTCGCCCTGCGCCGGGGCGGCTGGCGCGAGCCGGCCCTCTTCGCCATCGTCGTGGCACTGGTGAGCGGCATCAACGCGAGCTCCATCATTTACGTCGCCGTGGCGCCCATCCTGTGGCTCCTCTACGCCGTCGTCGTGCTGCGCGAGTCCACCTGGCGTCACGCCCTGGCGACGGGGTTGCGCATCGTGGTGTTGACGTTGGGGGCGTGCCTCTGGTGGATGGCGGGGCTCGAGGTGGAGGCGGCGTACGGCGTCAACGTCCTCAAGTACACGGAGACCGTCTCGTCGACGTCGCAAACCTCCAACCCGTCCGAGATCCTACGGGGCCTGGGCTACTGGTACTTCTACGGCTCCGACCACCTCGGGGCGTGGACCAGCGCGGCCGTTCGCTTCACCCAGCAGATCAGCTTGCTGGTGACGTCCTATGCCATACCCGTGCTCGCGCTCGTCTCCGCCGCGTTCGTCCGCTGGCGTGAGCGCTCCTTCTTCCTCGTCCTCCTCTTCCTCGGCATGGTGCTGTCGGTCGGGCCCTTCCCGTACAGCGACCCCACGCGGATCGGGGGCGTCCTCAAGGACTTCATGACGAACACCACGGCCGGGTTGGCTCTGCGCTCGACCGATCGGGCGACGCCGGTCGTGCTCCTCGCGCTCGCCATGCTCCTCGGCAGCGCACTCAACGCGCTGTGGCGGCGGCTCTCCATCGTCGGGATCACGACGGCTCTCCTCGTCGCCGGCCTGGTCGTGGCCAACAACCCCTCCATGTTCAACGGCGACGCCGTCTCCGCGGGCTCCCTCACCCAAACCGCCTCGCTCCCGTCCTACCAATTGGCGGCGATCACACACCTGAACGCGACCCACCAGGGGACGCGGGTGTTCGCCATCCCTGGCAACGACTTCGCCAGTGACCGGTGGGGGAACACCGTGGACACGCCCCAGCCGGCCTTGTTGAACCGCAGCTTCGTCACCCGGGAGCAACAGATCATGGGCTCCATCGCCACGGCCGACACGCTCTTCGCCGTGGACGGTCCCTATCAGGACGGTACCGCCAACACGAACGCGCTGGCACCGATGGCGCGCCTCATGGGTGCCGGCGACGTCCTGGTCGAGTACGACCAGCGGTACGAGCACTACGGCGTGCCGCACCCTCAGCTGCTGGCCCAGGTGCTCGGCCAGACCCCACTGGGCCTCTCCGACCCGACCTCGTTCGGATCCCCCCGCCCCAACGTCTCGACCTACTCGACGCTCAACGAGGCAGACCTGGCCGCCCCGGCCAACCTGGCCTGGCCGAATCCGCTCGTGGACTACACGGTGTCCAACCCCCGCCCCCTGCTGCGGGCCGAATCCGACACGGGTGCCGTCGTGGTGGAAGGCGATGCCACCGCGCTCAACAACCTGGCCGGCCTGGGGCAGCTCAACAACGACAACTCCATCTACTACGCGGGCACCCTGGCCGGCGATCCCTCGCGGCTCCGCCAACTGGCCGGCCAGGGCGCGCAGCTCGTGCTCACCGACACCAACCGCAAGCAGGCCTTCCAGTGGGCCTCCATGACGGCGAACGCGGGCTTCACCGAGACCCCGAGCGACGATCCTGCCAAGACCGACCCGAGGGACAGCCCGATCGAGCTCTTCCCCGATGCGGGGCTCAGCAGCAAGACGGTGGCGTCGTACGAGCGGAGCGGTCAACATCACGGCCAGCAGCTACGGAAACGGCATCACCTACAACCCCGAGTACGCCGCCAGCAGCGCCATCGACAACGACTTCGACACAGCCTGGATCACCGGCACCTTCGTCCCCGACCCGGCCGGCCAGTGGTGGCAGGCGCAATTCGCGAACACCGTCACCACGAACCACATCACGCTCGTCCAACCCCAGCGGGGCGATCGCTCGCGCTGGATCTCCTCCGTCACCGTGACGTTCGACGGGAAGGACCCGGAACATTTCCAGCTCACGAACGCCTCACACGCGGAGACCGGGCAGACGCTCACCTTTCCCACCCGGTCCTTTCACGCGCTGCGCGTGACCATCGACAGCACGACCAACGACCACCAGGACTTTCACTCCGCCGCAGCCGTCGGCTTCTCCGAGGTCGAGATCCCCGGGCAGACGGTGCGCCAGGTGATCGACATGCCCACTCAGATGCTCAGCAGCCTCGGGGCAGCCTCGCAGACCGACCGCCTCACGGTCGTCATGACCCGCGAGCGGGAGTCGCAGTACCCGCCCCGCGACGATCCCGAGACAACCATTTCGCGACAGTTCACGCTCCCGACCGCCCGCGCGTTCACCCTCGCAGGCAGCGCCAGCCTGTCCGCGCTCATCGCCGACGACGAGATCGACCGTCTTGTCGGCCGTTCCACGTCAGGGGCGGGGGGTGAGATCGCGGCGTACTCCTCGGGGCGGCTCCCGGGCGACCTCAACGCGACCGCATCGACCACACTCGACGGCAACTCGAGCACCGCGTGGCAGCCGGGCCTGGGCATCGCCGCCCAGAACGGGGCGAACCTGACGTACGACTTCAAGGGCGACCACACGTTCAGCCAGCTGAACCTGCAGGTGATCGCCGACGGCCGGCACTCGGTGCCCACCACCATGACGATCACCTCGGGCCTCCAGGTGCGCAAGGTCACCCTTCCGGCCATCGCCGACTCGACGGTCCCGGGGGCGACGAACACGGTGCCCGTGCCCTTCGCACCGATCACCGGTTCACACTTCGTGGTCACCTTCGACACGGTACGCGCCGAGTCCGCCGGCAATTACTACTCGTCGGGACCCCTGGCCTTGCCGCTCGGGATCGCCGAGATCGGCTTCCCCGGCGTGACGTCGGCGCCGACGCCCGCGCAGCTCCCGGGCAACTGCGTCGGGAACCTGCTCACCATTGACGGGAAGCCGATCGACGTGAAGATCGTCGGGACCACGCAGCAGGCGCTCAGTGGCTCCGAGGTGCAGGTGGTCCCCTGCGGCCCTGACGCCGGTGGCATCACCCTGGGCGCCGGCACCCACGTGGTCGAGACGGCGGCAGGGCACAACACGACCTGCTCATCGGAGCCGCAGACCTGCACCGGATGGGATCTCGACCAGCTCACGCTGGATTCCGCCGCCGGTGGCAGGACCGGTTCGAGCGGATTCCCCACTGCGCAGGGCACCCCGGTGTTGTCGGCGACCCAGCCCGGCTCCGCCCCGACGGTCACCCAGACCTCCAGCCACATCGACACGCAGACGGCAAAGGTGACCGGTGCGACCCAACCGTTCCAGTTCGTGCTCGGGGAAAGCGTCAACAAGGGGTGGCAGGCGGTCGCGCAGCCGGCACCCAACGCGCCGTCGAGCGCGCGCGCCGTCGACCTCGGTCGTTCACAGCTCACCGACGGCTTCGCGAACGGATGGCAGGTCACGGCGGCCGACCTGCACGCGCTCGGCGGGTCCGACTTCACGGTCACGTTGACCTGGACACCCCAGAAAGAGGTGTGGGGCGCCCTTGCGCTGTCCGCCGCCACGTTGGCGCTCTGCCTCCTGCTGGCGTTGTTGCCGACGCGGTCACGCCGGTGGCTGCGCGCCCGCCTGCCCCGCCGCCTGCGCGGGCCGGCCGGGCCGGACGCGCCCAAATGGCCGACAGCACCCTTCGACTCCCCTGCCCTGACGCTTCCCTTCCTACGTGACCCCGCAGTGCGCCTCTCCGCTCGTCCCCTGACCATCCTGCGCTCGCTCGTCATCGGTGCGGTGACGGCCGGGGTGGCGTCGCTCGTCCTCCCCGGCGCGGCGGCGCTCGCGGTCGGTGGTGTCGTGGTGGTGGGGCTCCTGTTGCCCTGGGCCCGCGTCGTCGCCACGGTGGGCGCACTCGGGTTCATCGTCGCCGGCGCGCTCAACGTCATCCGGGGCCAGCAAATCCATCATTACGCACCCGGGTCCGACTGGGCAGGGGTATTCGTGCACGCCGGCAACCTGGTCTGGATCGGGATGGCACTGCTCCTCGCCGACGGCGTGATCAGCGCCTTCGGCCTGCGGACGAAGAGGCTGCCCGGTCGGCGCGCTCGGCGAGCCGGAACAGGTGGTCGGGCCGGTCCAGACAGTGCGGAGGGTTCCGGCGGTTCCGACGGAGGACATGGCGGAGACGGTCCTGGCGGTGGAGGGGGTCCCGAAGATGCCGGCGGTCCCGCCGGCGGGGGCACCGCAGCCGACGCAGTCGAGGCGACCGATGCAACCGATACCGACGGTGCAGCCGATGCCGACACCGCAGACGGTGCGGACCGCTCCGGGGCGGACGAGGAGCGCGTCCCGGAGCCAGTCACTCAGCTCTGAGCTCGTACTGAGCCCCCTGTGCGGCGCGGGGCGGACGATCCCCCGCCAACCTGCGAACGCTCAGCCCTGTGACGTCTGCGTCGCTTCCGCCGCCAATGCCTCGAGCGCCCGTCTCGCCGTGGCGTCCCAGGTGAACCAGCGCGCCCGGCTCAGCGCACCCCGAGCCAGGCGGCTGCGCAGGACCTCGTCGCCCAGCACCCGCCCGAGCGCGCCCGCCAGCTCGTCCGGGTCATCGACGAGGAGCCCCGACTCGCCGTCGAGCACCGCATCGGCGTGGCCGGCGATCGCCGTGGCCACGGCCGGGGTGCCACAAGCTGCGGCCTCGGTCAGGGTCATGCCCCATCCTTCGCGCTGTGAGCTGCTGGCCACGACCCAGGCCCGCCGGTACCAGGCCACGAGCTCGTCGTCGTCGACCCGCCCGGGCAGGCCGACCCACTCGGTGGCGCCCAGTTCGCTCCGCAACCGCTCCAGGGCGGGACGCTCATAGCCTTCGCCGATGACGACCGCCTCCAGGTCGGGGTGGTCCTTCTTGACCTCCGCCAGGGAGCGCAGCAGGACGTCGAACCGCTTCACCGGCACCAGCCGGCCGACGGCGACGACCAGCGGTGCGGCCGCCCGCTGGCCACCGGGTGAGAAGCGGTCGTCCACCCCGGGGGGCGCCACCGTCACCTGCCCGGCCCCGATCCCCAAGAGGTCCACGATCTCGGCACGGGAGGACTCGGACAGCGTCACGATGCGGCTCGAGCGGTAGAAGCGGGGGGCGATCCGCTGCTCGACCAGATTGCCGAGGCGGGCCAGCATCGGGGGCAGGACCATGCCCCACATCTCGGCGTGGACGTGATGCAGGAAGACCAGGCGCGGGCCCCGGTACCACAGCGGCGACAGGAACGGCATGCCGTTCCAGATCTCGACCAGTGCGTCGCCGGGCCGGTGCCCCATGCGGACGCCCTCCCACGCGGCCCCCGGGAAGACGGCGTAGCGGCCCGCCCGCCGCAGCACGCGATACCCGTTGCGCGTCAACGCCTCGGGCGCGCCCGGGACGGCCGAGGTGCGGAACGTGACGTCGAGACCGGCGGCCGCCCACAGCGACGCGATCCTGTGGGCGTGCAGCTCCGAGCCGCCCGCTTCAGGGTCGTCGAGGTCCCGCCACGCCACGAAGTGGATGCGGCGGAGGCCGGCCTCCGCCGCGATGCCGGCCAGCACCTCGCGATCGGGACGCACGTCCGGCCCGGGGCGACCAGGGGGCGCGGCGGCCACGTGCCCCGAGGAGTCGACCATGCGCTCAGGTTAGCCCTGCGGGCTGCCTCCCGACCCGGACCCTGTGCACCGCGACGAAGCCCGCCACGATCACGACCAGCACTGCGGCCTGGGTGGCCAGGTCCACGAACGCAGTGGCCCGGGGGGACCCGTGCACCTGGAGGACCGCCGCGGTCAGCGCCGCCGCCCCCCCCACCAAGACCAACGCCACCCAGCGCTGGCCGACCGCGAGCAGGTACATGGTCAAGACCACCGAGACGCTCAACATGATCATCGCCAGCACGAGCGGTGCCAGCGCGTCGGCCGCGGCGGTGTACGCGTGATGGAAGACGAGCTCCAGCAGCACCTGGGGCGCCGCCAGCGCGATGCCCAGCAGGAGCACCGACGGGACGGCCAGCAGGACGAGCACGACGGCGAGCTGGCGCAGCGCGTGGCCCCCTTGGCGCCAGCGGATGGCGGCCTCGGGGAGCAGGTAGCCCCCGAGCACGACCGCGCCGAACACGATCGCCTTGCTCGTGACCGACACCGCGGCGTAGGCGCCGCTCTGCCCCGGGTTGTCCCGCCCGACCACCAACACGTCGACGTTCTGCAGCACCGCCACCATCGACAGCGAGACCGACGCCACGGCGAGGTCGAGCGCCACGGTCCGCCGTTCGGACGTCCCCGTCTCCAACACCGGGTCCGGCCGCACGGCGGCCAGCCAGCCGGCGGCGGCCCACAGGTGCGGCGCCTGGCCACCGGACCAGGCCCGCACGGCGGCGTAGCGCGCGTGGCCCGCCGCCACGACTTCGCCGATCAGCACCCCCACGGCGGCGCCCGAGGGCCCGAACCCCGCCAGCACGAGCACGAGCACGGCGACGAGGCGCACGCCGATCTCGACCACCAGGTTCGCCGCCAGCGGTCGGTAGGCCCGGTGCGCCTGCAGGAGGCCGCGGTCGAGCGACAGGAGCACGAAGAAGGCGGCGGCGGTCAGGATCGCGGCGATGCCGACGCCGCTCTGCTGGTTGAGGAGCACGGCCACGCCGTGCCGGCTCACGAAGACGATGGCGGCCCACGCCAGGACCAGCATCGTGCACTGCCGGTGCACGCGCCCCGCCCAGCGGCGGACGAGGTGACCGGTCCCGTCCTCGTGCCAGAGGGTCACCCGGCGCACGACGGCGACGACCACGGCCGACCCGGGCATGGACAGGATGAGGTACAGACCCGTCAGTTGGTTGAGGACGCCGTAGCTGTGCGGCGTGAGGAGGCGCGCCAACGCGATCGTGAGCACGACGCTGGCCCCGTTGGCCAGCACGCCGGCGATGGCCAGCGGCCCCGCCTGGAGCAACCCGGCCCGCATCGACTCCACACCGGGCCGGGCCTCGGTGTCGAGGAGGAGCTCGGCGCCGAGGTTGGGCCCGACCGCATTGGGTGCGAGCGACATCGCGGCCGGCACGGACTCGACGACGACCTCGGCAGGCGGTGACTCGGCCGCCTCCGGCTCGGTCACACGTGTGCCCTTGCCGCCGCCTCGTTCTCCATGCCGATGCGATCGACCTCGGGCAGGATCTCCTGCTGCAGCATCAGGCCGCCCGCCGGGCTGATGTGCACGCCGTCGGGCCGGACGTCGACCCCGTCCAGTGATGCGGTGTAGACGCCGTCGGGGCCGAGCAGCCGGTTGAGGTCGATCACGTCGACCTCCCGCGGGTCGGCGCGGGCCACCCGGCGCACAAGCGCGTTGTAGGCCTGCACGCGAGCCGGCGCGTTCTCCGACCACGGCAGGCCGTCGGGCTGCCGGTCACTCGGGTCGATGTAGGGCATGGTGAACAGCACCACTTTGGCACCAATCCCACCGAACATGGCAACCGCGTCCTGGAGCTCCGACGTCAGGTGCCCGTCCCAGGCGGGCTCGCCGATATGGACCCACTGCCCGTGCAGCAGGTGGTCCGTGACCTCCCAACGGCCGAGCCCGATCGCCACCACCTGGGGCCGCTCCGCCGCTCCCAGCAGGGGCCACAGGCCTTGCCACTCCGCGCAGCCCTGGGTCGCCGGGCCCACCGTGCCGGACGTGAAGATCTCCAGCTGCGGGTCGAGGTCGCACCCCAGGGCGGCGTGATCGGAGACGGAGACGCCGTACCCGGCCTGGGACCCCACCGACAGCCCCATGCCCAGGGTCATGGCGATGGAGTCGCCGACGATCAGGAGCCGGACGGGGTGGGAGCCGTACGCGCCGTCGCGCTGGAGCGCGGAGTGCTCCGACGAGCTGAGGCCGGGCGCCACGGGGATCGCCACCCGTGGGGCGTCGGCCCGCGCCGCCGGCGCCGCCCCGGCCGCCGCGGGCGCCAGGGCGAGCAGGCCGAGGGACGCCGCCAGGACGCAGGCTGCACCGAATCGGCTCCGCACACCCGTCACGTCCGCTCACGCCCTCCTCGACGCCGTCCTGCCCGGGTCGGCCGCCGGGACGGATCCCCGCGCTCGCGGCCGACCACCGCACGCTCCCGACTCTTCGGAGTCGGCCCTTCTCGGCCGCTCCTTGAGCGGGCCACCCGGCTCACCGAGGCCCCAGCGCCCCGAGTGCGACACAATTCGGCACTTCCATGGTGACGGCCGCACCGTCGGGGTGCCCTTCGACCATCCTCACACACAATTCGAGCGTGGCGGGCTTCAGGTGGAGCGGGGGCGGGAGTCCCGTGTCGACGTGGTCCCACACCCAGGCGCCCGCCTCGAGCCGCGGCAAGCGCCCGAGGGCGGCCGTCATGAACGCGGCGGCGTAGACGGGGTCGCTGCCCCGCTGGATGGCCGGGGCCGCCGGGTCGCCGGCGATCACCACCGTGGAGACCTGCCACGCGGCCAGTGCGTGGCGCAGCGCGGCGTACTGCGCCGCGGTCCCGGCGGGCTCCGGCAACGCGACCCCGAACCCGAGCCGGGAGATGACGCGGAACCCGGGCGCAGCCGTCCCGGCCCGCCACGCCACCCCCTCGGGCCCGCCACCGCCCGCCTGGCTGTAGTGCATGGCGTTGACCGCCTGCCAGGCCATCGCGTTCTGTATCCCCGAGAAGGGTGCGGGGTACGAGAGCAGCACCCGTCCTGGCGGCAACCCGGGGGCGACCTGGCTGTACCAGCGCGGCAGCGTCACGGGCTGCATCGCGAAGGGCAGCCGCTCGCCGAAGAGGACCGCCATGGGAGCCAGCGCGAGGCCGGTGGCGGCCAGCACGCCGACCGCGCCCCGCCAATCGGGCTGGGCGTCGTGGACGCGGTCGAGGATGATCGCCAGCATGACGGCAGCGGCCAGGAAACCGAAGGCCATGAAGCGCTGCTCGATCACGTTCTCGATGATCGGGATCCGCAGGAGCACCCGGGCCGGCTCCCATTGGCCGGGGCGCGCCAGCAACGAGCAGGCGAGGCACAGGACGAAAGCGAAACCGAAGAACCAGAGGCGTCGGTCCCGCCAGAAGAGCAGCACCCCGACGGCCAGGACGCCCAGGAAGCCCCAGCCCAGGTAGGCGGCCGACGCGAGCGGAGGCCCCGAGTACCCTCCCAGCGCGAGGAAGATGACCGTCTGGGACGGGTAGGCGGTCGTCACGAAGCTCGAGGGCAGGAACCCCCCGAGCTTCGAGATGTCGGGCCAGACGAGGCCCGAGAGGTGGGCCGGGCCCGCCAGGGCGAACCAGACCGGCCAGGCCAGCAGCACCACGCCCACGCCCACGCCGATGGCCAGCGCCCGGGCTGCGTGGGGCGCGCGCCGCCGCAGCCCGTCCGGATCGGTGACCAGCGCGGCGGCCACCAGCGCGATGAGGCAGACCACCACGACGACGGCCGCGATCGCCAGCAGCTCGGAGGAGAGGAAGAACTGCGCGAACAGGAGCACGCCGAGGACCAGGCCGGCCCCGAGGACACTGTGGCGCTGGCGAACGAGGATCTCGTCGAGGACAGCCAGGATGAGCGGGAGCAGCATGAGCGCGGCGGTCATCAGGTGGGCGTACTCGAGGCTGGTCAGCACGAAGGGCGAGAAGCCGTAGACCAGCCCACCGACGAACGCGGCCGGCGTCCAGGGGACCCAGCGGCGGATGACGACGAAGGCGGTGAAGGCCGTGAGGGCCGGCACCAGCGTGGAGGCGACGTTCAGCGACGCCACGGGGCCCCAGATCCACGTGACGGGGACGAGCGGCAGGCTCAGGCCGGTGACCGACGTCTGGGCCAGCAGGTTGACCCCCGTCGGGTGGAACAGCGCGGTCGAGAAGAACGGGTTCTCCCCGTGGGCCAGCGCGGTGGCCGGCCATTGGAAGAACCACAGGAAGAGCGCCGGGTCGCCGCACCCGCACAGCGTGTGGGTCGAAGCGCCCTCGGTCCAGGCGTGCACCCACAGCACGAAGCCCACGGCGAGGTAGGTCGCCCCCGCCGCCACCAGCGACATCCAGGGCCGCCAGCGCCGCGCGCCCGCGGGCGCGTGTTCAGCCAGGGTCGCGGGTGCCCGCCGTGGCCGCCGCACGCCGCGGGAGCACCGGCGCGTCGCGTCCGGTCGAGCCCGCCTCGTGGTACTCCTCTTCGACGTTGACCGACCAGATGTCGTGAGAGGCGCCATACATGTTCTCGACCGTCAACATGGCCGTGTACATGGAGTGATCCTGGTTGTTGTACTTGTGCATGCCGTTGCGCCCGACGGGGTGGATGTTGGGGGCGTTCTCCTCGAGCCAACTGCGGATGGTGGCGACGTTGGCCTTGTAGCTGAAGTCGTAGTACGGATAGGCCTTGGGCACCCGCACCACATAGCCGTGCTCCACGTCGCCGTGGGCGGCCAACCCGAGCGAAATCAACTCCCTGGTGCCCAGCGCGATGAGCTCCTCGTCGGGCGTGTTCCACATGGCATCGCCCTCGAAGACGAAGTACTCGAGACCGAGGCAGGTCCGCCCGTCCTTGACCAGGTAGGGCGACCACGAGCCGTAATTCTGGATGCGCCCCACTTCGACGTCGGTGGCGTGGATGTAGATCCAGTTGTCGGGGAAGCTGCGCGACTCCGGCACGACCAGCGCCACCGTCAGGTAGTCGCGGTAGTGCAGGTCGTCGGCCGCCGCCAGCACCTCGGGCGGCGGGGCCGGCGTGACCGTGTGCACCAGCTCGCGCATCGGCATGGTCGACACCACGTGCGAGGCTGCGACGGTGTGCTCGCTCCCGCCCTGGGTGTACGTCACGGCCACCGCGCGGCCACCCTCGACCGTGATGCGGGTCAGCCGCGCCTCCATCTCCAGGATCCCCCCGGCGGCCTGCACCTTGTCCGCGCACACCTCCCACATCATGCCGGGGCCGTACTTCGGGTACTGGAACTCCTCGATGAGGGTGGTGATGTCCGTCTGGCCGCGCTTGGGCAGGATGGAGTTGATGACCGCCTTGCGCAGGTCCAGGTTCTTCACCCGCTGGGCGGCCCAGTCCGCCGGCATGTCTGCGACGGGCACGCCCCACACCTTCTCGGTGTAGGTCTTGAAGAAGGTCCGGTAGAGGCGCCAACCGAAGCGCTTCACCAACCAGTTCTCGTAGTTCGACTCGTCCTTGGGCGGGTGGATGCGGGACCACAGGTAGGAGAGCACGATGAGGACCCCCTCCCAGAGCGCGATGTTGCGCAGCACGTTGAGCGCCCGGAGCGGGTAGTCGAGGAACTTGCCCTTGTAGTAGATGCGGCTCATCCGGGGACGGAGCATGAAGTCGCCCTCCGGCAGGATCTCGTGCCAGAGGGCCTCCACCTCGTCGACCTTGGTGAAGAAGCGGTGGCCACCGAGGTCGAAGCGCCAGCCGTCGCGCACCACCGTCCGGCTGATGCCGCCCACCACCGCGTCGGCCTCGAGGACGACGGGGCGCTCCCCCCGTTTGGTCAACAAGTAGGCCGCGGTCAGCCCTCCCGGGCCCGCGCCGGCGATCACGACGGGCGCGTCGGCAGGGGTGACCACGAGCAAGGCAGGTTACTGGACCCCCCGCACCCCTCCGGGGACCGTGTCGGGCCAAAATGGGGTTGGAGCGAAGCGTCCCCGAGGTCTGCCGCAACGTGGCGGCCGGTCAGGGGACCGAGATGTTGAGGAAGGCCAGGAGCGCATAGCCCGCCAGCCCCGCCGACAGCAGCGCCAGGACGGCGCGTTCGAGCTGGGCCTCGGTCAGGACGAGGGCTGCCGCGATGGAGAGCGGGAACGCGCTGAGGGCGTAGCGCTCGAACGAGTCGAGGTTGGACCCGGCCACGGCGGTGGCCAGGACCGCGGCGGCGAAGAGGGTGTACGGGGCGGGGAGGCGGCGCCAGCAGACGACGAGCATGGCCAGGGCCAACAGCACCCACGGGACGTGCAGGGCCGTGCCGACGTGGTGGTGCAGCACGCCGTTGGCGTCGTGGTACAAGGTGGCGAAGGGATCCGAGAGCCCCCCGTGGTGCGCGCTCTGGAGCTGGACGCGCAGCGGGGCCCACCAGTCCCCTACCACGTGCTTGGACCAGGCCAAGAAGCACACGACGCCGACGAGAGGCGCGGCCAGGGCGCCGATGCCCTCGAGCCGCTCCCCGCGCCCCAGCCGGGGCCACCAGCGCACGAGCTCGGCCAGCACGGCCAGGACGAGGAGGACGCCGATGGGCCGGGTGAGGGCCGCCGCGAAGCCGAGGAGCCCCGCCAGCGCGAAGCGCGGACGCGCCCCGGCATCGGTCGGCGCCGGGCGCAGGGCGAGGAAGCAGCCCAGCGCGCACACCAGGAGCAGCGACTCCGCATAGCCCATCACCAGCACGAACGCGGCGGGAAGCAAGCTGAGGATCCAGACCGCGCGGCGGGCGACGGCGCCCGAGCCGCTCTCGCGCCGGGCGAGGACGTAGAGCATGGCCGTGGCCGCGAGGGCCGCCGCGTTGGCGAGGAGCACCAGGGCCGGCCCGTCGCCGAGGCCGGGGACCCAGGCCAACGCGTGGGTCAGCAGCGGAACAGCCGGGAAGAACCGCAGCGACTCGCGGCCGAGGGGCCCGTAGCCCTGGCGCGCGATGGTCTCGTACCAGCCGGCGTCCCAGCCCAAGAGGCCCGAGTGCACCCGCGCCGCCACTCCCGGAGTGGAGGGATGGGTGCGGTCGACGACGAAGTGGGCCAGCCCGAGCGTGCCCACCACGACGACGCGGGCCACGGTGAAGGGCAGCACGGCCTCCCGCAGCGGCTCGGGCAGGCGCCCCCACAGGCCCCGCAGGCCCCCCGGCGCCGGCCGACCGTCCGCGCCGCCCCCCGGCTCGCGGGCGCCCGTGCCCGCCCGGGTCGTCGGCTGGGTCACCCCGGTCACGTCAGGGTCCCGACGGTGAGTACTCGGTCAGGGTCATCGGCTCGTAGTAGAGCCTGTCGTGGCCCGTGACGACGTTGCGCCCCCCGCCGCCGGCCTTGGTGGACGCGGCCAGGAGGTCGGAGGCGATCGTCTCGCACTTGGTCTCGTAGGTCTGGTACATCGGGTACCAGACCAGCCAGATGTGGTGGCCGGACCCGGCGCGCTGGTAGATCGCGTCGGCGAAGGCGTTCGGGTCCGCCGCCCCGACGGTGGCCGCATAGTCGACCCAGTCGACGATCTGCGGTGCGGTCCGGCGCGGGAACGTGATCATGACGTACTGCGACGGGTCGTCGAGCTGGCGGGAGACCGCTGGGCCGAGCTGGTCGGGGCAGAAGGCGATGATGTCACCGGGCTTCGCCTCCGCGTTGATGGCGGCCGCCACCGCGTTCGCCTGGGTGCGTTGGGTGGTGACGTTCTGGGCCGACGAGACGAGCCCGGCCGCGACGGCCAGCGCGACGACGATGACCCGGGCCGTGGGGTTGAGCAGCGTCGTCGTCCCGAGCGCCACCAGCAGGAGGAAGGGGAGGAACACGACGGCGGCGTAGCGGGAGGAGAAGGCGCTGGAGGTCAGGATGCCGCCGGCGATGGCCGCGAACAGCGTCCCCAACACGACGAAGCCGACGCCGCGGGCACGGGGCCGGGTGCGCAGGTCCAGCTCGATGATGCGGCCGCTCAGGCCGACCCCGAACACGGCCAGCGCCAGCATGCAGAAGTAGATGACGGCGAGCAGCCGGCCCTGGTTGGTCGCCGTCTGCAGGGTGGAACCCTGGTTGTCGGTGAACCCGGTCAGGGCGTTGATGACGGCCGAGAAGTTCGGCGGCGCGGCCCACGGCGTCCCCGTGTGCTCGGTCTGGTAGAAGAACGTCGGCAGCCACGGCACGAACAGCAGGCACCCGGCGCCCACCGCGATCAGCGCGGCCCAGGGCGCCCGCTCGGGGTGCCCGTGCCGCCGGCTGCGCCAGATGGACGCCACCAGCCAGATCACGACCATGCCGGCGAGGTAGACCGACCAGTACTGGGCGTAGAGCAGGGCCCCTGTCACGACGGCGACCGCGACCAGGTTGCCCGGACGCGGTGCCGTCACTGCCCGTTGCAGGGCGAGGAACCCGAGGCCGGTCAGGAGGATGACGAGCCCGTACATGCGTGACTCGGTCGCGTAGTACACGGCGAAGGGCGCGCTGGCCAGCAGGACGAGCATCGTCCACGCCACGGCCCGGCCCCCGAAGCGCCGGCCGCAGAGCCAGGCGACCGGCAGGGTGAGCACGGCGATCACGCCGGACAGGGAGCGCACCGCCTCGTTGGACTGCCCGAAGACGGAGATCCAGAAGTGCAGCAGGTAGTAGTAGAGGGGCGGCGCGCCGTCGTGCTTCAGCGCGTTGGGGATCTCGTGCAGCGGCAGGCGGGCGATGTCGACGGTGAGCGCCTCGTCCAGCCACAGTCCCGAGCGGGTCCAGAAGCGCAGGAGCAGACCTGCCGCGACGACCAGGGCCACCCCCACCCCGACGAGGATGCGCGTGCGACCGCGTAGAGCAGGGACCTCCTCGGGCATGGGCGCATGGTAGGACAACGGGCTCGCGGTCTAGGATCATCCGCCGCCGGTGGGGGTCGGCGTTCGACGAAGGGAACCAGGACGGACGGAAGGGGGGAAGGGGCGTAGTGACCCGGTACATCCTCAAGCGGTTGGTGCTGCTCGTCATCATCATCCTCTTCGTGTCGGTCGCCGTGTTCTTCCTGGTCCACCTCCTCCCCGGCAACCCCACCGACACCATCTTGGGCCCCAACGCCACGCCCCAGAACGTCGCCACCGTCAACCGCGAGCTCGGTCTCAACAAGCCGCTGTGGCAGCAGTACTTCATCTGGATGGGCCACGTCTTCGAGGGCAATCTCGGGCAGTCCTACACGACGCACCAGGCGACGACGACCATCATCGCCCAGTCGTTCCCGATCGACCTGGAGCTGATCATCCTCTCCCAGATCCTCGCCTTCGCGGTCGCCTTCCCCATGGCGATGCACTCGGCGCGCCGGCCCAACAAGCTGTTCGACCAGGCGTCCAACAGCGGGACGTTCGCGATGCTGGCCTTGCCGCCGTTCGTGATCGCACCCGTCCTCGTGCTCATCTTCGCGGTGCACTGGCACGTCTTCCCGGGCCCCGCGTCGTACGTCCCCCTGACCCAGAATTTCTGGTCGAACGTCCACACGATGCTGCTGCCGTCCATCGTGCTCGCCCTGGGCTCCATCGTGGTGTACTTCCGCCTGCTCCGGAACGACCTGATCTCCACGTTGCAGGAGGACTTCATCACCATGGCCCGCTCCAAGGGCCTCTCGGACCGGCGCATCATGTGGCGCCACGCGTTGCGCCCGTCGTCGATCTCGCTGCTGGCCTCGGCCGGGGTCACCATCGGCAGCCTGATCGCGGGGACCTTCATCGTCGAGCTGCTGCTGCAGATGCCGGGGCTCGGCTACCAGTTGATCTCGAGCGTCAACCAGGACGACTACACGGTCGTGCAGGGCATCACCCTGTTCGTCGCCATCGCCATCGTGCTGATCAACTTCATCTTCGACTTCCTGTTCACCATCGTCGATCCGAGGATTGCCCGTGAGTAGCGTCATCACCGACGACCTGGCCGAGATCAAGCAGGAGGTCGCCGCCGAGGAGGCGGCCGACCCCACCAAGAAGAAGCTCGGCCCGCTGTTCTGGATCTGTGCGGGCTGGATCGTCCTCGTCGCCGTCACGGCCACCATCGCCAACCTGCTGCCCCTGCCCAACCCGGACCTCGGCAACTACAACAGCGTGCAGAACGGAGGCCCGGGCTGGGGCCACATCCTGGGCACCGACGACCTCTACCGCGACATCTTCAGCCGGCTGATCTACGGGGCGCGGGTCTCGCTGGTCGTCGGCTTCGGCGGCGCGCTGATCGGCCTCCTGATCGGCGGCATCCCCGCCATGTTCTCGGCCTACCGCCGGGGCCGGGTGGACACCGCCCTCAACACCGGCTCCTACGTGGTGCTGGCCTTCCCGGCCATCGTGGCCGTCATCGCCATCGTGTCCTTCTGGGGCAAGTCCATGTTCAAGATCACCTTGATCATCGGCCTGTTCGCCGCACCACTGATCTTCCGCGTCGTCCGCGCCTCGACCCTCTCGTACGCCACGCGGGACTTCGTCCTGGCCGCCAAGGCGCTCGGCGCCAGCGACACGCGCATCCTCGCCCGCGAGATCCTGCCCAACATCATGCCCACCATCGTGTCCTTCGGCCTGATCGCGGTGGCCACCATCATCGTGCTGGAGGGGTCGCTCGCCTTCCTCGGCCTGTCGGTGCCGCCCCCGACGCCGAGCTGGGGCAACATGCTCAACGAAGGGTCGACGCTGCTGACCGGCGCCAAGGGGCAGACCAATCCCTGGCTCGTCATCTTCCCGGCCGGTGCCATGTTCCTGCTGCTGATCAGCCTCAACGTCGTGGCGGACAAGCTGCGCGCCTACTTCGACGTCACCGAGATCAAGCTGTGAGCCCGGCCCTGCTGGAGGTCGATGACCTCCACGTCTCCTTCGCCACGAGCCGCGGCTCCATCCAGGCCGTCCAGGGCGTGTCGCTGACCTTGGCCCTGGGCAAGACGCTCGGCATCGTCGGCGAGTCGGGCTCGGGCAAGACGGTGCTGTCGCGCGCCATCATGGGTCTCCTGCCAGGGTCGTCGACCACGCAGACCGGGTCCGTCCGCTACGACGGCACCGAGATCCTCAACGCGCCCAACGACCAGCTGCGCAAGCTCTGGAGCACGCACATCGCCATGGTCTTCCAGGACCCGATGACGTCGCTCAACCCCGTGCAGCGCATCGGCAACCAGATCACCGAGCCCCTCAAGATCCACCTGAAGCTGTCCAAGGGCGAGGCCAAGGAGACGGCGCTCTCCCTGCTGATGCAGGTGGGCATCCCCTCGCCCGTCGAGCGCTACGACGCCTATCCCGCCCAGCTCTCCGGGGGGATGCGCCAGCGGGTCATGATCGCCATCGCGCTGGCCTGCGCCCCGCGCCTCCTCATGGCCGACGAGCCCACGACCGGCCTCGACGTCACCGTGCAGGCGCAGATCCTCGACCTCCTCGGGCAGCTCCAGCGTGACCGCGACATGGCCATGGTCCTGGTGACGCACGACCTCGGCGTCGTCGCCACCCGCACGGACGAGATCATCGTCATGTACGCCGGCAACGTCGTGGAGCGGGCCCCCACCAACGTCCTCTTCAAGAGCATGGCCATGCCCTACACGGAGGCACTCCTGAAGTCGACGCCGCGCATCGCCAACCCGAGCCACACCCGGCTCACCGCGATCGAGGGCCGGCCGCCCGACCTGCTCCACCCCCCCGCCGGCTGCCCGTTCTCGCCCCGCTGCATCTACGCGCAGGACAAGTGCCACCGGGACAAGCCGCCGCTCGTGGAGGCCGCGCCGGGGCACAGCTATGCCTGCTGGTACCCGTTGACCTCGGCACCCGAGGCCGTGACGGCATGACCGACACCGCCGTCGAGACGGCCGCCGTCGGCACCGATCCGCTCCTCTCCGTCGAGGACCTGCACGTCTCCTTCCACAAGGGCAGCACGACGGTCCAGGCGGTGGCGGGCATCTCGTTCACCATGCGCCAGGGCGAGACCCTCGGGCTCGTCGGGGAGTCCGGCTGCGGCAAGTCCACCACCGGGCGCGCCATCGTCCAGGTGGAGCGGGCGACCTCGGGCAAGATCCGCTTCGGCGACACGGAGCTGACGGCGCTCAACCGCGGCGACCTGCGCACGCTGCGCACCCAGGTCCAGATGATCTTCCAGGACCCGATCTCGTCGCTCAACCCGCGGCGCCGGGTCCAGGACATCGTCGCCGAGCCGCTGAGCATCTGGAAGATCGGGACGAAGGACGAGCGCCGGGAGACCGCCTACTCCATGCTCGACAAGGTCGGGATCGACCCCTACCTGAACGGCGGTCGCCGGCCCCGCGAGTTCTCCGGCGGGCAGTGCCAACGCATCAGCATCGCCCGCGCGCTCGCCCTGCGGCCGAAGTTGCTCGTCTGCGACGAGATCGTCTCCGCTCTCGACGTGTCGGTGCAGGCCCAGATCCTCAACCTGCTCGAGGACCTGAAGAACGAGTACCACCTGACGGTGCTGTTCATCGCCCACGACCTGGCCGTGGTGAAGAACGTCAGCGACCGGGTGGCCGTGATGTACCTGGGCCGCCTGTGCGAGATCGCGCCGTCCGACATCCTCTACGAGGGGCCCGCCCACCACTACACCGCCGCGCTCTTGGCCTCGGCCGTCGAGCCCGACCCCGAGGCCCCCCGCACGTCGGTGCCTCTGGTCGGCGAGCCGCCCAGCCCGATCAACCCGCCCTCGGGCTGCCGGTTCCGCACCCGCTGCCCGCGGGCCGAGGCGCGCTGCGCCGAGGAGGTCCCCGAGATGCGGCAGCTCGCCCCCGGCCACCAGGTGGCCTGTCACTTCCCGATCGGGTCTTGAGCCCCCGCGCCGCACGGAACCGGGCACGGCGGGGGCTGCGGCTCGCCGCCACCCTCCTGGCGTTCCTCGCCGCCCCGGGGGCGGTCGCCCTGGCGCTGCCGGCCGCCCCGAGCGGCGCCGACGCCCCGGTCCTGCCCGACGCCGTGCGGTCGTTCGGGCTCGCGCCGCTGGGTGACCTCTCGGGCGGGACGCCGAACCGGCCCGTGATCGCCATGGCCTCCACGGCCGACGGCGGCGGCTACTGGCTCGTGGCCTCCGACGGCGGGATCTTCTCCTACGGCGACGCCGCCTTCCACGGGTCGACGGGTGGCCTGGTGCTGGCCCAGCCCATCGTCGGGATGGCCGCGGACCCCGCCACCGGCGGCTACTGGCTGGTGGCGTCCGACGGCGGGGTCTTCGCGTTCGACGCCCCCTACGACGGCTCCGAGGGGGGCCAGCCGCTGGACCAGCCGATCGTGGGCATGGCGGCGACCCCCGACGGCGGGGGCTACTGGCTGGTCGCGCGCGACGGCGGGGTCTTCAGCTTCGGCGACGCCGCCTTCCACGGCTCCGAGGGCGGCCAGCCGCTGAACGCGCCGGTGGTGGGCATGGCGTCGAGCGCCGACGGCGGCGGGTACTGGACGGTCGCTTCGGACGGTGGGATCTTCAGCTTCGGCGACGCCGCCTTCGAGGGGTCGACCGGCAGCCTCGCGCTGAACGCGCCCGTGGTGGGCATGGCCGCGACGCCCGACGGACGCGGCTACTGGCTCGTCGCCCGCGACGGCGGGGTGTTCAACTTCGGTGACGCGCCGTTCGGCGGCTCGGCGCTCAGCGCGCCGAACGTCCCGGCGGTCGGCATCGTCGGGGGCGGCACTGCGTCGGCCTCGGCCTACCGCGTGGCCTACGGCAGCGTGCCGTATCCCTTCGGGCCCGCCGTCTCGGGGTACCTGGCCCAGCGGGCCGACAACGTCTCGGTGGCGATCTACGACGGCCGTACCGGCATGACGTGGGACCTGAACCCGGGCCAGGTCCAGGTGACCGCGAGCATCGTCAAGGTCGACTTCATGGCCGACGCGCTCGCCGCCGACCAGCGCGCCGGCGGCATCCCGCCGGACCAGGCCGGGCTGATGCCGCCGATGATCGAGGTGAGCGACAACAACGCCGCCACGGCCATGTGGAACATCGACGGCGGCGCGCCCGGCCTGTCGGCGTTCGACCGCCTGCTGGGGCTCCAGTCGACCACGCCGTACCCCGGCCCGGTCACCGCGACCAACATCGGCTGGGCCTACACGACGACGAGCGCCGACGACATGGTGAAGGTGGTGCGCACCTTCGCCTACCCCAACGCCATTCTCTCCGACGCCTCGCGTGCCTACGGGCTGTCCCTGATGCACGACGTCCGGCCCGACCAGGTGTGGGGCGTGCCGTCCGGCGCGCCGCCGGGTTCGGTCGCCGTGAAGACCGGTTTCATCACCCCGGCCGGGGGTGCACAGGTGAACAGCATCGGCTACGTCTCGGGGGCCGGGCGGGACTACGTGTTCGCCATCCTCACCGACGACAACCCGAGCGAGAGCTACGGCGTGGACACGATCAACACGCTGGCGTCCCTCATGTTCGACGCCCTCGGCGCCGGCTGAGCGGCCCGTTGTGCCCGGCCGTCGTCCCCGGGTGGCCCTGGCCGCCTCGCCCGACTATCCGGACCTGCTCGAGGAGGGCCCGCTCCTGACCGCCGCGCTGGCCGAGGTCGGGATCCACGCCCGGACCGCCGTGTGGAGCGACCCCACGCAGGACTGGTCCACGTTCGACCTGGTCGTGGCGAACGGCGCCTGGGACCACATCCACCACGCCGCGGCGTTCCTGGCCTGGGTGGACGCCGTGGCCGCGGGCGGGACCGCCCTGGTCAACTCCCCTGCCACCCTGCACTGGAACCTCGACAAGCGCTACCTGCGCGACCTGGACGCAGCCGGCGTCCCGATCGTCCCGACCGGGTGGGTCGAGGCCGGCGACGGCGCCTCCGACCCGCCGCTGCCCCCCGGCGAGGTGGTGGTCAAGCCCTCGGTGTCGGGCGGCGGCTACCGGACGGCGCGCTACGAGCCCCACGAGCACGCGGCGGCGCGCGCGCACGTCGCGGAGCTGGTGGGCGGCGGCCGCGTGGCGATGATCCAGCCGTACCAGCCGGCGGTCGACGACGCCGGCGAGTCCGGCCTCGTCTTCCTCGGCGGCAGCTTCAGCCACGCGATCCACAAGGACCCGATGATCCGCCGCGGGGTGGGGGCCACCGACAGCCTGATCGCCAACCAGGTCGTCTCCGTCGCCCCGCCGACCGGGGCACAGCTCGCGGTGGGGCGCCTGGCCCTGGCGGCCGCCGAGCGGCTGCTCGGCCCGACCGCCTACGCCCGCGTCGACGTCGTCGAGCGGGCGGACGGCGCGGCGGCGGTGCTCGAGCTCGAGCTGCTCGACCCCATGCTCTTCTTCGCGCTGGAGCCTGCGGGCGCCGACCGCTTCGCGGCCGTGTTGCGCGAACGCATCGCGTCGCAACGGTGAACTGACCGACCTCCGACGCCGGCGCGGACGCGGCGGCGCAATCCGGGACCCCTGCACCGCCGTACATCGATCTGGACATCGACACGACGAGTGTGGAGGACATCGCGCATGCACACCTTCTCGGAACGTCCGACGGCCCCGGCCCGGCTCTCTCTCCTCGCCGACGACGTCGTGAGCCCGCTCCCGGTGCTCGTGCTGGGCGCGACGCTCGCCATGGCCATCGCCATCGTGCACCTGGAGGACCAAGGAGGCCTCCTGGGCAACGTGACCCCGGCGTGGATGAAGTACGGGTACTACCTCGTGGAGACCACCAGCGCGATCGCCGCCGCGCTGCTCATCCGGGGCAAGGTGCTGGGTTGGGCCCTGGGGATGGCATCGAGCATCGGGCCGATGACCGGGTACCTCCTGTCCCGCACGGTGGGCGTCCCGGGCGACCCGGGTGACATCGGCCACTGGGGGTACGTGCTCGGCACCGTGAGCCTCCTCGTGGAGGGGAGCTTCATCGTCCTCGCGCTGGTCAGCCTGCGGCGCATCGCACGGCACGCCCGCCTGCGGCACGCCCGCAGCTAGGGCGACGCCGCCTCTTCCTCGACGGTCAGCTCGGCGGCGGGGTCCGCCTCGAGGCGCTCGTCGGGGATCGGGACGTTGCTTCGCAGCGAGCGACCGTAGGTGCCGTCGGCGAGCCTCGACTCGGCCCGCTGAATGGCGGCCAGCCGGCCCCGCAGGCTCTCCGCCACCGCGTCGTCCCCCTGCTCCGCCGTCAGGGGTTGCGCGGGGTCCGCGATGTCCCCGGCACCGCCCGCCGCGTCCCGGTCCTCGTCACGTGCCTCGTCGAGCTGGCGCAGCAGCCCTTCGACCCGTTCGCGCTCCGACTGCAACAGCTCGCGTGCTCGCGCCTCGTCCATGTGCCCTCCGTCGCTCGGTGCCGCCGCGCTACTCGGTCACGGCCTCCGTCGGGGCCTCGACGGGAGGCGCCTCTGCAGCCGGTGCCTCCACCGCGGGCGACTCGGTGGCCGTGGGCGACTCGGAGGCCGCGGCCGCCGCCTGGGCCTCGGCCTCCGGACTGCCCGCCTCGGGCTGGTGCACCTGGGTCCCGATCTCCTCGGCGAAGTCCGCCCAGGCCGCCTGGGCCTCGGTCTCGGGGGTGAACTCGCCCTCGGCGTAGTCGAAGCCGATGTAGTTGCCCTCCTCGTCGTAGGCGTGCTCGCCGAAGGCCTCGCGGTACTCCTCGGAGACCTCGCCACCCTCGGCGGCCTGCTTGATCGACAGGGAGATGCGCCGGCGCTGCAGGTCGATGTCGATGATCTTCACCCACAGCTCCTCGCCCGGCGTGACCACCTGCTCGGGAAGGTCGACGTGGTGCACCGCCATCTCGCTGATGTGCACCAGCCCCTCGATCCCGTCGCCCACCTGGACGAAGGCGCCGAAGGGGACGAGCTTGGTGATGCGACCGTAGACGAGCTGGCCGACCGCGTGGCTGTCGGCGAACTCCTGCCAGGGGTCGGACTGCGTGGCCTTGAGGGAGAGGCTGATGCGCTCCTTGTCGAGGTCCACGTCGAGCACCTCGACCTCGATCTCGTCGCCCACCGACACCACCGACGACGGGTGGTCGACGTGCTTCCAGCTGAGCTCGGACACGTGGACGAGGCCGTCCATGCCGCCGAGGTCCACGAAGGCGCCGAAGTTGACCACCGAGGAGACGACACCCTTGCGACGCTCTCCCGGCTTGAGGTTCTGCAGGAAGTCGCCCCGCTGCTCCTTCTGGGCCTCCTCGAGCCAGGCCCGGCGCGAGAGCACGACGTTGTTGCGGTTCCGGTCGAGCTCGATGATCTTCGCCTCGATCACCTTGCCCACGTAGGGCTGCAGCTCGCGCACCCGGCGCAGCTCCACCAGCGAGGCGGGCAGGAAGCCGCGCAGGCCGATGTCGACGATGAGCCCGCCCTTCACGACCTCGATGACGGGGCCGGAGACCATCTCGCCGTTGTTCTTCTTCTCCTCGATCGTCGTCCAGGCCCGCTCGTACTGGGCCCGCTTCTTGGACAGGACCAGCCGCCCCTCCTTGTCCTCCTTCTGGAGGACGAGCGCCTCGACGTGCTCGCCGAGCGACACGATCTCCTCGGGATTCGCGTCGTTGCGGATGGACAGCTCGCGGGCGGGGATGACGCCCTCGGACTTGAAGCCGATGTCGAGCAGGACCTCGTCGCGGTCGATCTTGACGACCGTCCCCTCGATAACGTCGCCGTCGTCGAACTCGATGATGGAGTCACCCATCGCCTGTTCGAGATCGGCGTCCGCCAGGTCGTCGTCGACGATGGTGCGGGGGGTGTAGTTCCCCTCGGCGTCGAAGCTGCCCATCGCCTCGGGGGAGAGGAGGGAGGTGCGTGATGCGTCAGCCATGGTGAAGCTCCTTGCGGCGGGTGCGACTTGCAACCGCAGGACCGCGCCGGGGTCGGTTCTCGAGGGATACGGGTCGCGCCGCCGCCGGTGCCGGCGGGCAAGGGGGGACAGCGTACCAGCTGCTCAGACCGTGTCTCCCACGCCCCCGGCGCTCAGCCCTTGGCGGCCGCCCAGCTCGGTCCCGTCGCCATGGAGATGGTGAGCGGGACCTTGAGGTCCGCCGCCCCGGTGAGGGCGGACTCGGTGCGGCGGCGCACGTCCTCCTCTTCCCCCGGGGCGACCTCGACGATGACCTCGTCGTGCACCTGGAGCACGAGGCGGCTCGCCAGCTCGTCCGCCTCGAGGTCGCGGTCGAGCCGGACCAGCGCCAGCTTGAAGATGTCGGCCGCCAGCCCTTGGATGCCCGCGTTCATGGCCTGGCGCTCCGCGGCCTGGCGCAGGCGGTAGTTCGCCGCGTGGAGGTCGGGCAGCGGCCGGATGCGGCCGAACATGGTGCGGGTGGCGCCGCGGATCTTGGCCTCGGCCACCGTGTGGTCCATGTACTGCTTCACCAGTGGGAAGGCGCCGAAGTAGCTCTCCATGATGGCGGCCGCCTCCTCCACGGGGACGCCCAGGCGCTGGCTCAGTCCGTAGGCCTCCATGCCGTAGGCGAGCCCGTACGAGACCATCTTGGCGAACTCGCGCTGGGTGTGCGTGACCTCTCCGGGCGGGATGCCGTAGACGGCGGCAGCCACCATGCGGTGCACGTCGGACCCCGACGTCATGGCGTCGATCAGCCCGGGATCCTCGGAGAGGTGCGCGATGCAGCGCAGCTCCACCTGGTCGTAGTCGGCCACGAGGAACGTGCAGCCCTCCGCCGGCACGAAGGCGCGGCGGAACTGTTTCCCGAGCTCGCTGCGGACCGGGATGTTGTGCAGGTTGGGGCGGTCCGAGGAGATCCGCCCGGTGCGGGCCACCGTCTGGCCGAACGAAGCGTGGATGCGGCCGTCGGCCTGCACTTCGGCCAACAGGCTCTCGCCGTAGGTCGAGCGCAGCTTCTCGACCTCGCGGTAGTCCAGCAGCGCCTCGATGATGGGATGCGACCCGCGCAGGCTCTCGAGCGTCTGGGCGTCGGTCGAGAAGCCGGTCTTCGTCTTCTTGCCGGGCGTCAGCCCGATCTCGTCGTAGAGCACCGTGCGCAGCTGCGGCGTCGAGTTCACGTTGAACTCGTGCCCGGCCAGCTCCTGCACGTCGGCCTGGAGCGTCGCCGCCGAGGCCGCGAGCGAGTCGGCGATCGCCTGCAGCTCGGACCGGTCGATGCCGATGCCGGCCACCTCCATCTTGGCCAGGACCCGCACCAGCGGCGTCTCGATCTCGTCGTGCAGCATGACCATGTCCTCGGACTGCAGGCGCCGGCGGAAGCCGGCGGCCATGGCGGCGACGTCGGCGGCCTCGCCGGCCGCCTCCCGGGCCACGTCGAGGGCCTCGGTCCCGGGCTCCGCGATGTCGAGCGAGAGCTGGCCGGTCTGCTCGCGCAGCTGCTGCAGGCCGTACTCCCCCGTCGAGGCGTCGAGCAGGTACGCCGCCACGGCGGTGTCCATCTCGAGCCCCTTCAGGTCGATGCCGAGCGGCAGCAGCGACCGCATGGCCTCCTTGGCGTGGTGGCCGAGGACGGCCCGGGCCAGCACGACGTTGAGCTTCTTGACGACCGAGGCCGCGCCGAGCAGGTCGCCCGGCACCATGACCCCGAGGCCCGCCTCCTCGCCCTCGGTCGCCACCAGCACCAGTCCCACCAGCTCGCTGCGCCCGGGCATGCCCGTCCAGCGCGCGGCCAGCGCCAGCCGGCCCTTCCCCAGCTCGTCGAGGGTCTTCGCGGCCGCCGCGGCAGTCGCCGGCAGCGCCACGTCGCGCAGCTCCAACGGGGGCCCGGCGGGCTCGTCGCTGCCTGCCGGGGCGGCGGCCCCCGCGGCCGCACCTGTCGTGGGCGCCGGTCCGGCACTGCCCGGCGCGGGCTCCCCCAACGCGCCGGCGTCGAGGAGCTCTTCGAGACGCTGCCAGACGGTCCTCATCTCGTAGCGCTCGAAGGTCGCCTCGGCCGTGGCGCGGTCCCAGCCGCCGAGCTCGATGTGCTCCACGTCGAGCTCGAGGGGCACGTCGCGCACGAGCGGGATGATCCGGGCGTTCGAGCGGGCCAGCTCCTCGCTCGCCGCCAGGTTCTCCCGCAACTTGGGCGTGAGCTCGTCCAGGTGCGAGAAGATGCCGTCGAGGTCGCCGTAGGACGTGAGGAGCTTGGCCGCGGTCTTCTCCCCCACGCCCGGCACGCCCGGCAGGTTGTCCGAGGGGTCTCCCCGCAGGGCGGCCAGCAGCACGTACTGCGAGGGCGGGACGCCGGTGCGCGCGACGATGCCCGCCTCGTCGTAGAGCGCGTAGTCGCTCACGCCGCGCTTGTTGTAGAGCACCCGGATGAAGGGGTCGCGCACGAGCTGGAAGCTGTCGCGGTCGCCGGTCACGATGACGACCTCGGACCGGCGGTCGGCTGCCTCGGTGGCCAGCGTGGCGATGACGTCGTCCGCCTCGAAGCCCGGCGCCTCGACGACCGGGACGGCCAGTGCGCCCATGACCTCGCGGATGATGTCGAACTGCGGCGGCAGCAGCCAGGGGGTCTCGGCCCGCCCGGCCTTGTAGTCCTCGAGGATCTCGTCGCGGAAGGTGGCCCCGGGGGCGTCGAAGGCCACGACGAGGGCCGAGGGGTGCTGCTCGCGGATGAGGTACACGAGCATGGACGTGAAGCCGTGCACCGCGTTGGTGACCACACCGGTCGAGGTGGCCAGGGTGTCGGGCAGCGCGAAGTAGGCGCGGAAGGCCAGCGACATCCCGTCGAGCAGCAGCAGCGGGCCCGGTCGCTCTTGGCGTGTCGCCATGCGGCCGACTCTACGGGGTGAGTGTGCCTTCGACGACCTGCTGGGCCACGTCGCGCATCCGCGCCCGTGTCTGCATGGCCGTGCGCTGGACGAAGCCGAAGGCCTCGGTCTCGGGGAGGCCGTAGCGGTCCATGAGGATCTGCTTCGCCTCGTCGACCAGGCGCCGGGTGGCGATCTTGTCCTCGGCCCCGTCGCCCGAGTGCTCCGCCTCGATGGCGCGGTCCTGGCGGGCCTTGGCCAGCACGTCGGCGATGGCCGGCAGCAGCTCCCGGGGCTGGAACGGCTTGACCAGGTACGCGGCCACCCCCGAGTCCCGGGCCTCCTCGATGAGGTCTCGTTGGCTGAAGGCCGTCAGGAGCAGCACCACCGCCTCGTGGCGCGACGTGATCTCGCGCGCGGCGCGCAGGCCGTCCATGCCCGGCATCTTCACATCGAGGATGGCCAGGTCGGGACGGTGCTCCTCGACCAGCTGCACGGCCTCGTCCCCGCGCCCGGTCTCCCCGACGACGTCGTAGCCGGCCGAGACGAGGATCTCCTTGAGGTCGAGGCGCACGATGGCCTCGTCCTCGGCGATCACGACGCGGGCCGGACCCGACCCGCTGGCGGCGTCCGTCATGGCGCGGCCCCCATCGGCGGTCACTGCTTGCCCGAGGCCACGTGGGACAGGAGCTCGTCCTGGCGGTGCTCGAGGTCGACCACCGTCTTGAGCAGCGCCTCACGGGCCTTGGCCATGGCGTCGGCGTGGCGGGCCGCCTCGTTGTGCTCCTGCGTGGCGAGGGGGGTCTCGGAGACGAGCGCCCGCACGCGGGCCTCGTCGGCGGACTCCTGGACGACGGCGAGCTGCTCGTCGAGCACGGCGAGCTCCTCGCGCGCCCGCACGAGGCGGGCGTGGACGTCTCTGATCCGCCGTTCCAGCAGGACTCGGTGCATGGAGCGTCAAGTGTAGGTGGCGGGGAACCAGCGACGCCGCACATCGAGACCGGCCAGCACGTCGTCGGCGGGCCCGTTCCCCACCCCCGCCGCGGTCGGGACGCGGACCCGGCCCTCGACCACGGGGGGGTAGCCGCACGGGTCGACGGCGAGGTACCCGGCGGGGTCGCTCACGTCGCTGACCAGGCCGGCGGCGTCCTGGCCGAGGCGGGCCGCCAGCGCCAGGTTGGACGCCCGGCCGAGCCCCGCCTCGAAGAAACCCCCGACGAAGGCCGGGACCCCGGCGGCGGCGCAGGCGGCGTGCGCAGCCCGGGTCGCGCGCACGCCGCCCAGGCGCGCCGGCTTGAGGCACGCCATCGCGCAGGCGCCGTTGCGCAGCGCGTCGGTGACCCGACGCGGCGTCGAGAGCGACTCGTCGAGGCAGACGGGCACCGGCAGGGCGCGCGCCAAGCGGGCGTGCGCCACCAGGTCGGCCGGAGGGAGCGGCTGCTCGATGCAGAGGACGTCGAAGTCGGCCAGAGCGCTGAGGACCGTCACGTCCTCGTCGGTGCCCCGGAACGAGCCGTTGGCGTCGACCTGCAGCACGAGGTCGGAGTGGTCGGCGCGCACGGCGCGCACCGGTGCGATCTCCCACCCAGGCTCGACCTTCAACCGCACGCGGGCGGCGCCGGCACAGACAGCGGCGGCGACCTCGGCCCGCAGCACATCGAGGTCGCGGCCGGGCGGGATGCCGACGACGGCGCCGACCGGGAGGGAGGCGAAGCCCGGCCCGGTCCCCAGCGCGTCGGCCATGGAACGGCCCGCCGCGCGCAGCTCGGCGTCCCAGACCGCCATCTCGAAGCAGGCGGCCAGCATCCGGTCCACCGGGGAGCTCGCGAACAGCCGCGGCACCTCCGCCGCGGTGGGCAGCTGGCCGCCCCGGGCGCGGGTGGCAGCCCAGAGGCGGGACACGCCGCGCGTCGCAGCGGCCTCCTCGACCGCAGGGAGGGCGGGGTCCACCGTGGTGCCCTCGGGGAGCGCGGCGCACTCCCCCCACCCCTCGCCCTCCTCGGCCACCACCCGCACGAAGAGCAGCGGGCGCAGGCGGTGCACGCCCGCCGCGGTGCCGATCTCGTCGCGAAAGCGAAGGTCGACGCGGACGAGCTCGACCCCGGTCAGCTGCACGCCGGGGGGCCTCCCACAGCCTCACCGTAGATCGCAGCCGGTACGCTCGGGCGTTCCCGCCCGGATGGCGGAACGGCAGACGCGGCGGCCTCAAAAGCCGCTGTCCGAAAGGGCGTGCGGGTTCGAGTCCCGCTCCGGGCACTCCGAAGCACCAGGTCAGTGGCCCTATTGCACTGTGGATACTGGCCCCTTGGTCACAGATTGGTCACAAGTCGGGATTCCACAGTCAGAGGGGTGGCGTACAGTCCGAACGATGACCGGACAAGCGCAGGCGCGCCCTTCCTGCGCCGAATGTGGAGCTGAGATAGACAACCCCGAGTCCGGTGCGCCCTGCGCCTGCGGGAGCACGCGTCGAGACCTGGGAGTTACGGCAATAGCGGCGACCGCTCACGCCGAGGCTCATGTCAGCGGGACCGCTAAGTCCGACGAACGGGTGCTCTCGGGCGGCAAGCGTCGTCGGGCTTTGGAGCGGTGGTTCGGTGAAGACTTCCACCGGGACAGCCGAACATGGAGAGTGTTGACCCGGATCGTGGACCGGAAGAACGACCGCTACAGCGAGCGGATCACGACTCCTGACGGCCAGGTGGTTCGCGATGTTGATGAGCCGCTGAGCGAGCACCTCGGGCGCGGTACCGCCCGAGGGAAGCCCCCGACTTAGGCCCCGCCATCGACCATTGCAGCAACGGCTGCGGCAGCCTGAGAGCCAGCGTCCTCGAAGAGGTGGCCGTAGCGGTCCATGGTGAATGAAGTCGAGGAATGCCCGAGTCTGCGAGTGATGAGCAGGGGCTGCTCCCCCGCCGCAATCAGGTGAGCGACATGCGTATGCCGGAGGTCGTGGAACCTGATGCGGGGCACCTGACAGCGCGCCACCCGGCGGTCGAAGACCTTGGCGACACTCTCGGGGTCAAGCGGCTCACCATCTGGCTGGGCAAATACCAGCCCGTAGTCCCGATAGCCGCTACCGATCGTCAGACGATCCTCGGCCTGCCGAGCTTTCTGGCTCTTCATTAGGATCAAGGTGGCTGAATCCAGGTCGATCGTGCGCCGCCCGTGGTCAGTCTTGGTCCGCTCTGAGAACAGGAGCCTTCCGTTCACTGTGGTGAGTTGCTGGCGAACGTCCAGGCGGGCGTTGTCGAGGTCAACGTCACTCCAGCGCAGACCGCATACCTCACCTCGACGCATACCCGTCATCGCCGCGAGCCTGAAGAGCGGACCGAGTGTCTCGCGAGACGTGAACACCAAGAAGGCGCTCAGCTCACCGGGAGTCCACCAGGACATCTCCGGGGGTCGTGCTGACTTCGCTGAAGGAGGGCTTGCCGCGGTGGCTACATTCCGCGCCAGCTCGCTCTTTCGGACGGCATCACCAAGCGCCTTCTGGATGACCACATGCACGTATCGAACGCTGCGAGGGCTGAGGCCACCCTGACGTCGCCGCAGGCCGGACGCGAGGAGGTCCGAGTAGAGCCGGTCCAGGTCTGTTGCCGTCAACTTGTCGAGCCGCCGATTTCCCAGTGTCGGTGGTATGTAGAGCAAGCAGCGCCGATAGCCGTCGATCGTGCTTGCCCGTAGCCCGGCAGCCCTTCGAGCCACTGGTCGAGGTACTCCCTGAATGTCTGGTGCGCGGTTGGCACGTACGTGGAGGTGCTGACCGCCCGCCGCAGCTTGTCCAGCTCTTCCTTGTGTAACCGGTTCGTGTAAGGCGCCACCATCCCGGCGAAGTGGGGCAGTCTCACTGCGATCGAAGTTCGTGCCCATGGAGGATTCGGGTGCGTGAAGATTCGGGTGCGTGAAATCGTATGGTCCCCGATCGGTGGCGGAACGTTCAGTTGAAGCCCGGTGGTAGGGGGGGCATCATTGGAGGCAGATGGAGGCTCGCTACCACCACACCTGGAGGCCTCACAAGCCCATTAACGCCAGCCCCGAGCAGAAGAACCTGGGCTGGAAGGTGGTCAACGCCGCCTCGCTGGCCGTGGCCGCCATCGTGACCCAGCGCCTGCTAACCATGGCCTGGCGCCTCGTGCGCCACCAGCAGCCTCCTAGCGGACCGGCGGACCGCAAAGTTACCTGGGGCGCCGCCCTCACCTGGGCCACCTCCATGGCCGTGGGCATCGCCGTCTCCCGAGTGGTGGCCGTGCGCCTGTCCGGCAAGGTCTGGGAGGCCGCCGTGCACGAGCCGCCCCCAGAAGCGCCCTCCTAGGCCCCATGGCCTCTGTGAGCCCCGCCGTCCCATTCGGACCTTTACCCCTATCCCCAACGGACTGGGGCACCTAACACGGCGCACGGAGGCCACCTACTCATCGCCGCATCTAGAGGTCTCAGATCCCTGTCCTTCGGCCGCCTCGGATCGACGACCGTCCGAGGCTGCCGCGCTGCGATACGGACCGCGGCCGCGCTCAGCCCTGGCGACCGATGAACGCGAGGAGCCGTGTCTGCGCACCCGCACCGGCGGGCACGGGAATGTCTTCGCCGAACATCCCACTGGCTCGCACCATGTCCGCCTGATTCTGGAGGAGCTGGTGGGCGGCATCCACCAGCTCGGGGTCGAGGGTGGCGTCCTGGCCCGTGGCGGTTGCCAGGTCCCATCCATGGATCAGGACATCAATGAAACGGTGGCCCGCGTACACCGAGCCGGGGACAGGTCCGTAGGAGACGGCGCAGGGCGCGTCGAGCGCTCCGGGTGCCTCGAAGGTCGCCGCTGCCGCCTTGGCCGAAGCGTCGTATGCGGCCAAAGCGTCGTTCCCGAGCACGTCACCGTCGAGGCGGTCACCGACGTCCTCGATCCTGTGGCCCGAGCCCAGCTCGACCGCCCACAGGTTGCCCGACACCAGGTGGCTCAGGAGGGCTTGGACGTCCCAACCGTCACAGGGGGTCGCGTCGGCCCATTGGGCACGATCAGTACGGGCCACGAAGGAGCGGGTCTCGTCGAGGGCTCTTCGATGTAGCTGGGCGATGTCTGCCATGCCTCACTCCTCCATGTTCATGGTCGACAACGGGCGTCGGCCACTCGGGCCTTCGTCAGTTATTCGAAGTCAGGGTTGCTGAGGTCGTAGAAAGTCAGATCACCTTCGATAAGCCCCATGAATTGCTCGTACACGGGGCTCCGCGCCATGGTCTGCTCGTTCTTGCGTGCCTCTTGCTCGGCAGTGAAGTAGGCGGCCTGCGTGAAACCGCCATCTCCATGCCAGGCCATGGTCGCCCCGATGAGGTCAGGACGGACTTTACGCAGCTCACCCTCCATCTCCCTCATCTGAGCCCGCATCCGCTTCTGATCCTTGGCCCGGCCCTGCATGATCTGCACGAACCCAGCGTCGTCCGAGCCCCCGTCGAGGAGGCTGTCGACGTCACGGCAGTCGTGGAACGTAACTTCACCCTCGAAGGCCTTCGATGTCTCTTCGATCCATGCCCCTTGTTCAGGTAGGTCGTTGTCCACTTTCGCGGCCTCCTCCGACCTGAAGCGAGCCAAGGTGATCATGTAATCCTCGGCGGTGACACCTGAGGTGAACCCCAGAAATCCGGTTGTCTTCGGCCGTATCTCCCGACGCCACGTCTCTACTCGACGCGACCAGAGAGCCGCGTCGCGAAGCTGTACCTGAAACACCTGGATGAACATCGTCATCCCTCCCCAGCCGCCCTCGTGAACCACCCAAGAGGAACCGTAACCCCATACCCCCAGAGATACAACGCGATCGTGAGGTGCCGAAACTTGGAATGACCTGAAATCGCTCTGAGTTTTTCGTTACAACCGAAGCCAATTGCTGACATTCCGCTCCACCGTCTCTACCGAGTCTCATACTGAATGCACGGACCGCAAGTCGCGGGCAAGAACCCGGAAGGGGGCCTCAACATGTCGAAGGTATCGAAAGCAACCGCCTCGAAGGTCAACGACATGGGGGTGGCCGAGGATCGGACTGAGGAGTTCGATGGCTACACGGTCAACTTCGTCTCGATTCGTCAAGACGCTGACCTTGCGCCGATGCTGAAGGGCCTGCCCGACGACCGCTGCCAATGTCCACACTGGGGATATGTGTTCAAGGGAAAGATGACAGTTCGCTATGCCGACCATGACGAAGTGATCGGACCCGGCGAGGCGTTCTACATCCCACCCGGACATACCCCGGCGGCGGACGCTGGCACCGAGTTCGTCCAGTTCAGTCCGACTGACGCGTTGGCTATCTCCGAAGCCGTGATGGCAAAGAACATGCAGGAGATGCAAGGCGGGGGGTGAGGGCGCCAATCCGCCTCGTCCGGGAGGAGCACCTGCGGACTTCCCTGGAGGACCCCATCCGGGATGTGCTGTGCAGCCGATAATGCAGTGATTCAGCCGAACGCCCACCGACGAATGGTGTGCGTAGCCAACCAACAAGGAGTTCACTTCCCGTGATTGCCGTCTACATCGTCACCAAGAATATGACGCTTGATCAACACACCAAAGGGCGCGAACGTCTCCGTGAGGCCGGGGCACCTGAGAGCGCTATGAAGCTCCACACTTGTTTCGGTGAAGACGGCCAGCTTCAGGTCTTCGATGTCTGGGAGAGCCAGGAGGCGTTCGATGAGTTCCTGACGTACCTCGGGCCGGTCATGGACGAGCTGGGCATCGAGCTGGCGCAGCCGCCAGCCATCATGCCGATCGTGGACCTTGTGCAGCAATAGAGGCTGAAGCCCCGAGGACCACAAGTCCGGGCGTGTGGATTGCCTGGACACGGGATGGCCAGCCGATCCCGAAGTGATGGCATGCCGAACCGAGCGTTATCGGTTAGTGCCCGTACGCGAAACGACCCCCCGAAGGGGGCCGGTTCACCCGACATTTTGATCGGGGATCTCGCCACGGCTCTTGGCGAGAAGCTCGAGGCGTCGTTCCCCGTCCGGCATTGTGTCAGATGGAACGCCAGTTGTCCCCCGGCCGAAGCCAGGGGCCGTCGCCCTGCGCAGCCGGGATTTATCACCCAGCTGTGACCGTATCCCCCTTCCGCGACGCCGACGAGGTCCGCAGAAGCTCGAGTTGCTCCGCCAATTCCTTGGCCCCGACCTGCTCGTGGAAGCGATGCTGAGCGAACAGGGACCCAAAGTCCGTCTCATCGAGGATCCCGGCGCGGCCGGCGAACAGCGTGCACTCCTGGACCTCTCGCAGGATCTCCTCGATGGCAGCGACCGGCCGTTCATTGATGGAGAGCATCAGGTCGTGGATGGCGCGGGCCTGGTCCTCGGTCGGCCGCCCGTTGTGCGCGGCGATTGTGCACGGGCAGTGATCGAAGTCGGGATTCATGGTGCCCGACCCGTTGGGCCGGTCCTTGAAGGCCGGGACCCGAATGTGGATGTCCGGTGTCGACGAGCGGGGCGGAGGTGCCGACGACGCTCGACGATCTCTTTGGCCGGCCGTCGTGGCACCAGGACGCGGCGTGTCGTGGTCGGGCCCCGGGCCGCTTCGTCCGGGGGGCAGGCACCGACTACCGAGAGCTCCGGGAGCTGTGTGCGTGCTGCCCGGTGCGCCAGGAGTGCCTCGAGGTGGCGCTGGCGGATCCGGACCTCCAGGGCCTGTAGGACGGCCTCAACGACCGCGAGAGGCGGGAACTGCGTCGGCAGGTGGCGTAGGTCCGCGATCCAACCCCCAGGAAAGAAAAGGTCGGACCGCGCCCGGCCGCGGTGGCGGACGCGGCCTCACCCCCAGGGCAATAACTCAGAGCGCCACCGTGGGAAGCAGATACAACGGCACCACCGCATTGCCGCGGGTGCCGGCGGATGGCGTAGAGCGAACCAGCAATATCGAACTCGCGACGCAGCCCAGTAGCGGCCGGCGTGGTCACAACTGTGGTCACAGACTCCCCATAACGCCCCCGGATTCGGCTGCACATTGACATGCCGGGCCGCGTGCCAAAGCACCCCTGACCTGGAATCCCGGGATTCTGCTGTACCTGCACGCACGAACCCGACGGGAGTTCGAGTCCCGCTCCGGGCACAGCCGATTTCCCAGATTCTCGCTGGTCAACGCAGCCAACTCAGCGACCAGGGCAGCCCGAAATCGGCCGTTTGATCACAACTGATCACAACTGATCGCGTTCGAGACGGTTGCTAACAGAGGTTTGGAGGCACATATCAGGTGCAAAGCACCATCGTCCCGAGCGGTGCCAGCGCCGCCGCCTCGACCGGCGCTTACCACGAATGAGTCGCTCGCTGTCCCGCGGTTCGCGGGCACTTGGTCGTCCCTTTGCACGGGCGGCGGGGCAGGAGAGCTGTCACACCACGGGGAGAGCATGACGGCATGACGGACTTTGATGATGACCGCGAGGCAGCCGTGGCCATGGGCGAGACCCTCAGCGCCGAGGAGCGCGAGGCGTTCGCTGACCTGAACGGCAGCGTGCGAAAGGTGAAGCGAGCAGCCCTGCACATCGACTGCGGCAGCGGCGAAATGATCTCGCCCGCTGGCATCTTCAGCGACAAGGAGATCGCCCGCATGGAACAGCGGCGACGCGACGACGTCGAGCGATTCGCGTGGTTCTTTAAGAGCAAGCCGGCGGACGGCTGAGCGACAACAGTTTTCCGCGCCCTGTTCTGGTGTGATGGTCCTCCGGGCGTGGAGAAAACCACGGTGCCGGTGTCCGGGTGCGCGTCGCGTCGGGCACCGGCACCGCCAGTTGTGAGGGTTCCCCTGGGGGTTATCGCTCAGTGTCTACAGACGTCGTTCCGATTCGAATTCTCGCGACATGCGCGTGGACACGTCGATTGGTGAGATGCAGCCATCGACCAGCGAGACCCCTGATTCCCTACGGGTCCGCGATCCACCCGGTGTGTCGTTGACCCGGAGACCACGCCTGGTGCCGTTGGCGGCCGCTGCGTTCGTCGCCGTCGCCGTCGTGATCGGAGTCGTGCTCCGCGCCTGGTTGCTGCAGCACGAACCGCTAACCGGTGACGAGGCCCAGGTCGGCTTGATGGCCAATCAGATCCAGCATGGCCACTACTACACCTTTTACTGGGGTCAGGCCTACGGCGGGGTAGAGCCCTTTTTGGTGGCAGCCGTGTTCTTGGTGTTTGGCGCCACCGCTCTTTCTCTCAACGCTACGGCAGCCATCCTGTCCGCGGTCTCGGCGCTCCTTCTCTGGCGGGTCGCTCGGCGACTCGTCCCCGATGGTTGGGGCTGGCTGGCCGGTGTGGCCGCCGGCGCCTTCTGGATCTGGCCAGACGCGCTGGTGTGGAATTCGACGCGCGAATTCGGGTTCCGGAGCATGACAATGCTCGCCGGGCTCGCTGCTCTCCTGTTCGCCCTGCGGCTGCTCGAACGCCGCACTTTCGTGGACGTCGCTGCGTTCGGGTTGGTCCTGGGAATCGGATGGTGGTCGTCGCCTGAGTTGCTCTATTTCGCAATACCCGCGCTAGGCATGGTGATCTTCGGTTGGCGCCGCGGCACGAATGCGGCTGGAGCGCCGCTGCTCGTCCCGATTCTGCTCGTGGTCGGCGGATTCGTCGTTGGTGCCGCACCGTGGCTGTGGACGAACCTCCACACTGGATTTGCATCCCTGCGGACTGCTGCGTCGCCCGATTACGTGCCCTCGACATACGGCGGCCGGCTCACGACCTTCTTCGATAAGACACTACCCATGATGCTCGGTCTTCGGCTGCCCGGATCGGGTGCATGGGTCGCTGGGCAACTCGGCAAGGCGTTGTCCGCGGTGGCAGCCGTGGTGATCGCCGTCGTGTGTATACGTGCGTTGCTCTGGCTACGGAGCGCGGGTCCGGCAGCTGCGACGGCATGGTGCGCGGTCGGAGTGATCGTTTTTCCATTCATCTACGCCACATTCCCGGCTACCAGTTTCTGGCAGTGGGGGGACTATGGCGTCTTCTTGGTGCCGCTCATCTTGTTCGTGTTGGTGGGCACAGTTGGTCAGTGGCTCCGCTCCCGAGGCCAGCACTCCTCCATGCCGACCCGGGCCAAGACGACATCTGCCTTGTGCGTACTCTTCGCCGCGGCGGTTATTGCGAGCAGCCTCTTGTCCTTCGACGACGCCTGGCTAAAGCCGGGGCACCAGACGTTGTTCGGCGGGTGGAGTGCGGATCCCAACGCCGTGGCCCTGGCTTCGGTCCGGGACTTGGAGGGTGAAGGCGTCATAGACGCCTGGGCTCCCTACTGGGGCAACACCGGCATACAGCATTGTGTTCCTGAGCGATGAGCGTCTGGCGGTGAGCGACGCCATCGCCGACCGCTCGGTGGCGTTATACCGCCGGGTCAGGGCGGCGCCGCGGCCGGCCTGGATCTTCCCGGCACCCGGGAAGGTCTCGGCAGCCAAAACGGCTTTCCAGCTCGGATCGGGTCCGAGCGGCTACCCGGAGACCAGGTTTCTTTCCAAGCTCGGGACGCTCCGGGTGGGTTACCGCGTGGTTCACGCCGGCGTCCTCGATGCGGTTGTGCCAGCGTCCGCGGTGACACCTCAGGAGGTGGGGCTCCCACCACCTCTCTGGCAGTAGATTCCGCTCTCGTCCGCAAGGAAAGGCCGCCGGCCGTCAGGGGAGAGGATGGCCTAGGCCAAGGGGCGACTTCAAGCGGGGTAGATACTGTCTGCATTGGGCCATCAAAACGGCTGAGAGCCCGGAGCATTCGCATCTTTCGCCGAGCGCTGGACCCCTAGGCGGCCGCCCTGAGCCGGACTCGGCCCCTCAGGAGCGCCGGTGTACTAGGTGAGCCAAACGCCGCTCCGACACTCACCCGCGCTCACAACGTGATCACAGACGCTTGCGGATTGCTCCCGACGGAACCTCACCGTCACAGTCCGCCCACCCCCCGCTAACCCGTCTCACCGGGACTCATACGGACAGCCCTGGACCGGACCGGATGGGCCCTACGGGAGTTCGAGTCCCGCTCCGGGCACGTGGCTGACCTGCAGCTGGGCGCCTCCGCCCGTGTGGCGCCCGGGCGAGCCGCTGCCCTCCGCCGCCGTGGGACTCGTGCCCCGTCGCCATCCCTGCAACGTACGGTGCGGGACCTGCAATAATTTTTGCGTGACCCGAGGATGAGCACGGTCATCTTCATCCTGCGTACGCACGCCCGGAGGTCCTGGGTGGCCTGGGTGGGGGTGGGCCTCGTGTTGGCCGTGACCGCGGGAGTCGCCATGGCCGGCATGGCCGGGGCGCGCCGCACGGCCAGTGCCTACCCTCGCTACCTGGCGAGTGCGAAGGCCCCGGACATGGTGGTCGAGCCACCCTTCGACCCATCGGGGCAGGTCTCGGACCCCACCGTCCTCCAGCGGATCGCCGACACCTTCGTCGAAGAGGTCGAGAGACTCCCCCAAGTGCGCTCGGTCAGCGTGTCCCGAGGGACGACGGCGCTGCTTCCCGGCGCAGGCGGCCTCCCCGATGTCGGCAAACTCATCGATGCTCTTTCCAGTATGAACGGTCGCTACCTCTCGACCGACCGAGCCGCGGTCCTGAGCGGGCGACTGCCCGACCCACGTCGCGCCGACGAGGTCCTGGTCGACCGGAACTTCGCCGAACACCACCGGGTGGGTCCGGGCTCGACGGTCCGGTTGTGGTTGGTCACCGATCAGTCCCTGTCGCCCGACGCCCCACCGGCCGCGCTGGCCGCGGGATCACATCTGGAGACCTTCCATATCACCGGCGTGGGCGTCATGACCGACGAAGTGCTCCAAGACGACATCGCTCGGGTCGACCGCGTGGTCTTCACGCCTGCGTTCGCCCGGGCCAACCCGTCCACACTCGGCTTCACCCGGGTCGCCCTGCTCCTGCGCCACGGTCGGACCGACATCCCCGCGGTCCAACAGGCGGTGCAGCGCATCGGCACGACGCTGCTTCCCGACGGGGATGTCCCCGTCGAGGTCGAGTCGACCGTCGTCGACCGAACCCAGCGAGCCATTCGGCCGCTGGCCGTGGCCCTCGGTGCCTTCTCGCTCCTGCTCGCGCTCGCCATCGCGTTGATCGTGGCGCCGCTCCTGGGACGAGCCGTCCGCCTCCGGCCCCGCGAGCGCGGGACGCTCCGAGCCTTGGGCGCGACGAGCACGCAACAGGTCATGGTGCCTGCGTTGGCCGCCGGGGCCGTGGGCGTCGCGAGCGCAGGAGTGGCCGTGGCCGTCGCCATCGGGCTCCGCCCGTTCGCCCCTCTGGGGGTGGTGCGTGACGTCGAACCTCAACCAGGCGTGAACACGGACTGGACGATCCTGGCCGGTGGCGCCGCGCTGCTCGTCTGTGCAGCGGTGGCCACCGCGGTGGTGGGTGCCCGGCGCGACATCGCCCGGGTGACACCGAAGCCTCGGGCGATGTCGGAGGCGGCCGCGGCGGCTGCCATCGGCATGCGCCCGCCGGCCGTCGTGGGCATCGGCGCGGCACTCGATCCGGGACAAGGCGTCCGGCCGCCGCCGGTGCGCGCCGCCCTGGCCGGGATCACGCTGGCGGTGACGTTCGTCGTGGTGGTGGTCACGTTCGGGGCGAGCCTCGGCAACCTGAGCCGAACCCCGGCTCTCTACGGCTGGCGCTGGGACTTGCTGATCCAGTCACAGAGCGGATACGGCTACGTCGACCTCGACCAGTACCGCGCCGCCCTTCGCGCCATCCCCGGCGTGCAAGCGGCCACAGCGGTCAGCTACGACAAGGTCTCCGTCGACGGCGCCGACGTGAGCGCACTCGGTCTCGACAACCTCATCGGCAGGGTTCCGCTGGCACTCGACCAGGGCCAGATGCCCAGGGACAAGGCCGAAGCCGTGCTGGGCTCGTCGACGCTGGCCCTCCTCCACCGCGCCGTCGGGCAGGAAGTCCGCGTCTCCGCAGGACGCTCCTCGGTGCTCGTACGGGTCGTCGGACGTGCCACCTTCCCCGCCATCGGACGGGCCGATGCGCAACGGACCGGGCTCGGTGAGGGCATTGCCATGACCGGACCCGGTATGTCGGCCGTGTCGGCCAGCAGCTACCCCAACGCCGTCCTCGTCGACGTGGCGCCGGGCGCGCTCGGCCGCTCCGCCGCGGCCACCATCTACCGCCGCTACAACGTCGGGCTCAGCCAGGTGCTGACCGATCAGCGATCGGCGGACATCGTCGACTACGACCGCATCGACGTCGCCCCCACGGTGCTCGCCGGTGTGCTCGGACTGGTGGCCCTGTCCGCCCTCGTGTATTCCCTCGCCGCCTCGACGCGCGCACGCCGGCGGGACCTCGCTCTCCTGAATGCCCTCGGTTTCACGCGGTGGCAAGTGAGGGAGGCGGTGATGTGGCAGGCCTCTGTTGTCGTCAGCATTGCGTTGATCGTCGGTCTCCCGCTGGGGATCCTCGGGGGGCGCCTCATCTGGTCGGCTTTCGCCGATCAGGTGGGCGCTCCCGCCGGGTCCGTCGTCCCGTGGGCGATCCTGGCCTCCGTCACGGTCGGCGCCATCGTGGTCGCCAATCTCGCCGCCTTGGCTCCGGCGACGGCTGCCGCCCGGACGAAGCCTGCCGCCGTGCTCCGGGCGGAGTGACGCCGAGCGCTGAGTCCCCTCGCGTTCTCCGGGCGATCCGAGGCGGCCTCGCATCTCAGTCTTGCGTCACGTCCCGAGCGGTACGCGAGCACCGGTGAACGAGCGGTGAACGAGCGGTGAACGAAACCGCCCGCCTTGTCCGCACGCTCGAACGGCCGCCGCGTCCCGTCGATCCTCGCTCTCCAGCCAGGTCGCTGGCGCGGCGACACCCCCTCTGACCAGCGGACCCCTCGCGACACGTCCCTTCGTCCGGGCCCGCGATGGGTCGCCCGGGCGGGAGCCGCCGGCACGGCGAGCGGGCCCCCGAAACGCACATTTCGCACAACGGGTCAACTCGCCCGCTCGCCCCGCCGATAGTCGCGGGAGAAGGAGCGTCCCGAACGTGCCAATCTTGAGCGGCCTCAGCGGGAGTCCGGGGCCTGACCACCGCCCGTCTCGGGAGCGATCGATCTCTTACCACCCCTCATGACACGCACTCTCCGCAGCGCGGGACTCGCTCTGGCCCTGGCCATGGCCGGCGTGTGTTGGTCCGCGTCCACGGGGACGGTCGGAGTGGCCACCGCGTCCCAAACGGGCGGCGACACGCCCCTGCCCGCGGGCTGGGAGCTCTGCGTGCTGCAGGGGCTCGGCGCGCCGGCCACGCAGGCGAACGTCGACGACCTCGACGAGTGGCAGGTCGCCGAGGGCGGGTCCACCAACAACACGGCGGCCTACAACCCCTTCAACACCGGGCGGATGACCGACACGACGGGCGCGCCCCTGGCCGGGGTGATCTCGGCCAACGGGTTCCCCGCCTTCGCCACCTGGCCGGAGGGATGTGCGGCGACGGTGGCCACGCTGTTCCAGCCGAACATGTGGGCCATCACCGCCGCGCTCCGGGCCGGCAACGTGGCGCCCCCGGGTGCCTTCCTCGCCGTCGTCGACCAGAGCCAATGGTGCGCGCCATCGGCGGACGGGACGCCCTGTTACGCCAGCAGCATCCTGGGTTCGACGGCCAGCCTCCCGCAGCTGGTGACCCACTCGTCGGCGCTCGACGTCTACGGCAACGTCAAAGCGGACCTGAGCAGCTTCCAGAAGGACCTCACGGCGGTCACGGCGGACCAGGGCATGGTCGCCGCGCGCGACCAGCAGCTGGTGGCCGCGGAGGGACAGGTGTCGTCGGCCCAGACCCGGCTCAGTTCCGCCGACCACACGCTGCAACGCTTCGCCATCGACGAGTACGTGAGCAGCGGACTGTACGCCAGCGATTGGATCGCCGACCCGAGCGGGCGCGGGCTCCCCGGTGGCGCGCAGAGCGAGGACGGTCTGGTGGCCCGGCAGTACGCCGGGATCGCGGCGGGCAACCTGCTCGCGCGCCAGCAGGCGGCCGAGGCGGCCGTCAAGGCTTCCCTCACCGGTCGGGCGGATGCCGCCAAGGCGGCCGCGGAAGCGGCATCCGCGCTGGTGTCCGACGAAGCAGCCGAGCACCGGGCCTTGGTCCAGATGGTGGCGGACGTGGCGACCATGCAGACGGCCGGGGCGTGCACCGCGGTGACGATCGCCGTGCCGACATCGAACACGCCGGCACCGGGCGGGTCCGCCAGCACGACCACGACCACCACCACCACGACCACGACCACCGTCCCGCCGACCACGACGACGACGGTCCCGTTGGCCACGACGACGGTGCCGACGACGACGACCACGACCGTCCCGCCGACCACCACGACGACCCTCCCGTCGTTGCCGGCGAACATCCCGCAGACCACCACGACGACGACGACGACCACCACCACCGTCCCGCCGACCACGACGACGACCGTCGCGTCGACCACGACGACCACCGTCCCGCCGAAGACGGTCCACGCTCCCACCTCGGCGACGCCGTCGAGCGGCAGCCCGCAGAACGGCGTCCCGGCCGGGGTCGCCGCGCTGCAAGGCTGCGTGGCGGCGTTCGCCCCGACCGCCTGACCCGTCGTCGTCGGGCCGGTCAGCTGCCGCTCAGAAACCGGTGGCGGCGATGATGGGGCCGTTGAGCTTGGTGCCCGTCATTCCCCCGTCGTTCGGCGCGTCGCCGTAGGGCTCGACGGCACCCACGGCGCCGACGACCCAGTAGCCGCTGCCGTCGGAGGTGGCGAAGACGGCCGTGGCGGGGTTGTAGCCGCCGAACTGGCCTCCGGGGCTGCCGTCGTTGGCGGCGTCGCCGTAGGCGTAGACGGTGCCGTTGGCGACGAGGACCCAGTAGCCCTTCCCGTCGGGCGTGCGGACGGCCGAGGTGACCGCAGAGCCCACCGGTCCGGGACTGCCGAGGAACGGGGCGTCGCCGAAGGTGTACACGTTCCCGGTCGCCGTGAAGAGCCAGTAGCCGTGCCCGGTGGCGTCGGGGATGACCGACACCGCGGGTCCCGAGCAACCGCCGATCCCCGGGCACGAGCCCGCAAAGCTCGCGCCCGGCCCGAACGCGAACACTCCGCCGTCCGAGGCCACCACGAAGTAGCCCTGGCCGTCCGAAGCGGGGACCATGGCGACGATCGGCGCGTTGAGGCTGTGCGGCAGGCCCGATCCGGCCGGGTGGAGCCCGAGGCCCGGGATGGAGCCGTAGAAGCCGGCGTCCCCGAAGGCGAACGTGCCCCCGTCGGACGCGACGAGCCAGTATCCCGCCCGGTCCCTGGTCGGAGTGATCCCGACAACCGGCCGCTGGAGGGTGAGGCTGCCGGTCGAACCGTAGAAGGAGGCGGAGCCGAAGGTGAAGATGCCGCCGTCGGAGCCGACCAGCCAGTAGCCGTGCGCCGGGTCCGGAGGTGGCGGTGGCGACGACGTGGTCGTCGTCGACGCGGAGGGGCCGCCGGTGACGGTGAAGTCGCCGGGGCTGCCGGTGTAGGTGACCGCGTAGTCCGCGGCGTCGGCACCACCGGAGGTCAGCCCGCCACACGAGGTGGCCACCAGGGTGTAGGTGCCGCTCGGAAGCTGGTTGCTGATGGTCGTCGAGGGGTCGACCTGGCCACAGGTCAGCGTGCCGCCCACGTTCACCCCGGGGGGCGGCGTATCCGTGCCGATGAAGGTCGGCGCTCCCCCGTCGCTCTGCGAACCACTGACGCCGACCGTGATGGGCGCCGGGGTCACCGTCACCGTGCCTCCCACGTTGGTGATCGTGTAGTCGGGGTCGGCGGCACCGCTGCACGAGGCGGCGTAGGTCGGCGGCGAGACCGGGCTCGAGCTGGTGGCCGCGGTCGAGCACGTGGGCGGCGTCGTCAATGACGACGAGGTGTCGCCGTTCTTGAAGCCCGAGAAGCCCGCCGTGATGGTGGGGACGGTGCCGCCGTAGGTCATGGAGCCGCTCGAGGCGGTGACGGTCAGGGGTGCCGGGTTCACGGCGACCGAGCCCGGCACGTAGCCGATCGTGTAGTCGGGGTCGGCCGCCCCGCTGCACGACGAGGGGTAGGCCGGTGGGGAGGCGGGGCTCGAGCTGGTCGCCGTCGTCGTGCAGGTGGGCTTGGTGGTCAACGACGAGGACGTGTCGCCGTTGACGAAGCCGGAGTAGAGCGGGGTGACGGCGGGCGGCGGCGATCCGTAGGTCGCCGCCGGACTCGAGGCGGTGACGGTCAAGGGTGCCTTGCCGACCGTGATGGAACCACCGACGTAGGTGACGGCGTAGTTGACGTCTGCCGCCCCGCTGCACGAGGTCGGGTAGCTCGGCGGCGAAGCGGGGCTGGCACCATTCGCCGTCGTCGTGCAGGTCGGCGGCGTCGTGAGGGACGACGGCGTGTCGCCGTTGACGAAGCCGGCGTACCCCGGCGTGACGGCGGGGACCGTGCCGCCGTAGGTCATGGAGCCGCTCGAGGCGCTGATGGTGAGCGCAGCCTTGCTCACGGCAACGGTGCCCGGGACGTAGGCGATGGTGTAGTTGGCGGCCGCCGCACCCGTGCACGACGAGGTGTAGGGCGAGCCGGCGACGCCGCTGGAGCCGGTCGCCGTGGTCGAGCAGGTGGGCGGCGTCGTCAGGGAGGACGGGGTGTTGCCGTTCACGAAGCCGGCGTACCCCGGCGTGACGGCGGGGACGGAGCCGCCATAGGTCATGGAGCCGCTCGAGGCGGTGATGGTGAGGGGAGCCTTGTTCACCGTCACCGTGCCCGGGACGTAGGCGATCGTGTAGTCGGGGTCCGCCGCCCCGCTGCACGAGGACGGGTAGGTCGGCGGCGACGCCGGGCTCGAGCTCGTGGCCGTCGTCGAGCAGGTGGGCGGCGTCGTGAGTGACGACGGGGTGTCGCCGTTGACGAAGCCCGTGTAGAGCGGTGCCACTACGGGCACCGAGCCGTAGGCCACGGCGGAGCTCGATGCCGTGACGGTCAGCGATGCCCTGTTCACCGTCACCGCGCCCGCGACGTAGGTCATGGAGTAGTTCGGGTCGGCCGCACCGCCGCACGAGGACGGGTAGGTCGGCGGCGACGCGGGGCTGGCAGCGGTCGCGGTCGTCGAGCAGGCAGGCGGCGTCGTGAGGGACGACGGGTTGTTGCCGTTCACGAAGCCGGCGTACCCCGGCGTGATGGCGGGGACGGAGCCGCCGTAGGTCATGGAGCCGCTCGAGGCGGTGATGGTCAGCGGCGCCTTGTTCACCGTCACCGCACCAGCGACGTAGCCGATCGTGTAGTTGGGGTCGGATGCCCCGCTGCACGTCGACGGGTAGGTCGGCGGCGAGGCCGGACTGGAACCGGTCGCCGTGGTGGAGCAGGCGGGTTGCGTCGTGAGGGACGACGACGTGTCGCCGTTGACGAAGCCGGCGTACCCCGGCGTGACGGCGGGGACGGTACCGCCGAAGGTCATGGTGCCGTTCGAGGCGGTGATCGTGAGGGGAGCCTTGTTCACCGTCACCGCACCAGCGACGTAGCCGATCGTGTAGTTGGGGTCGGCCGCCCCGCTGCAGGACGAGGGGTAGGTCGGAGGCGAGGCCGGGCTGGAACTGGTCGCCGTCGTCGTGCAGGTGGGCGGCGTCGTGAGGGACGACGACGTGTCACCGTCGACGAAGCCGGAGTACTGCGCCGTGACGGCGGGCGGGCTCGACCCGTAGCTCATGCTCGGGCTCGAGGCCGTGATCGTCAGCGGGGCTTTGCCGACGGTGACCGCACCGGCGACGTAGCTGATGGAGTAGTCGGCGTCCGCCGCGCCGCTGCACGAAGTCGGGTACGTCGGCGGCGACGCCGGGCTGGACCCGGTCGCCGTCGTCGTGCAGGTCGGCTGGGTGGCGAGCGACGACGACGTGTCGCCGTTGACGAAGCCGCTGAACGAAGGGGTGATGATCGGCGCGGTGCCGCCGTACGTCATGGAGCCGTTCGACGCCGTGACGGTGAGCGGTGCCTTCGTCACCGTCACCGCTCCCGCGACATAGCTGATCGCGTAGTTCGGATCGGCCGCCCCGTTGCACGAGGACGGGTAGGTCGGCGGCGAGGCCGGGCTGGAGCCGGTCGCCGACGTCGAACAGCCGGGAAGTGTCGTCAGCGACGACGAGGAGTCACCGTTCACGAAGCCCGAGTAGTTCGGAATGATGCCCGGAACGGATCCCCCATAGACCATCACACCGCTGGAGGCCGAGATGGTCAGTGGTGCAGGAGACACCGTCACCGCGCCTGCCGCGTAGGTGATGGCGTAGTTCGGGTCGGCCGCACCGCCGCACGTCGACGGGTAGGTCGGGGGCGAGGCCGGACTGGAAGCGGTCGCCGTGGTGGAGCAGGTGGGCGGCGTCGTGAGGGACGACGACGTGTCGCCGCTGACGAAGCCGGTGTAGAGCGGCGTCACGGCGGGGACGCTGCCGCCGTAGGTCATGCTCGGGCTCCCGGCGGTGATCGTCAACGGCGCCGGGTTGACCGTCACCGAACCCGGGACATAGCTGATCGCGTAGTTGGGGTCGGCCGCTCCGGCGCACGACGAGACGTAGGGAGACCCCGCCACCGGGCTCGAGCTCGTGGCCGTCGTCGAGCACGTGGGCTTCGTCGTCAGGTTCGTGGTCCCGTCCCCGTTGACGAAGCCGGAGTATCCGGCGACCACGCTCGGCACGGTGCCGCCGTACGTCATGGCGACATTGGAGGCCGTGATCGTCAGCGGTGCCTTGTTCACCGTCACCGCGCCCGCGCCATAGCTGATGGAGTAGTTGGGGTCTGCCGCGCCGCTGCAGGTCGACGCGTAGGTCGGGGGCGAGGCCGGACTGGAACTCGTCGCGGTCGTCGTGCAGGTGGGCGGCGTGGTGAGGGACGACGACGTGTCGCCGTTGACGAAGCCGCTGAACGAAGGGGTGATGATCGGCACCGTCCCGCCGTAGGTCATGGAGCCGTTCGCCGCGGTGATCGTGAGGTGTGCGGGTGCCACGGTGAAGTCGTTCGGTGCGCTCGTCAGGACGACCGCGTAGTCGGAAGCGTTCGGCCCGCTGAGGACGAGGCCGCCGCACGAGGACGTCGACAGGGTGTAGGGCCCGGCACCGAGCGTCGGAGAGATGGTGGTCGAAGTGCCCACGGTCGTACAGGTCAGTCCGGTGGCGTTGAGCGTGACGCCGAAGGGCGTCGTTCCGGGGCCGGCGTAGTCGGCCGTCGCCGTGAAGGTCGGCGATCCCCCGTAGGTCTGGGTGCCCGAGACGGCCACGGCGAGCGGGATGCCGGTGAGCCCGGTCGCCAATTGCGACGTCACGGGCGTACCGAGCCCGGTCGCCATGTCGTACCCGCTCAGCGCGGGGAAGGAGCCCCCGTTCGTCGCGTTGTAGTCGTTGTTCCCCGAGGTGACGTCGTTGAAGTACGTCCCCGGGGACTCCTGCGCCAGCAGGTACAGCGCCGGGTTGAGGGCGCCGTAGCCGGCGGTGTTGCCATCGGCCGAAGCTGCGACGGCCAGGACGGCGGCCCACAGCGGGGCCGCGCCGCTGGTCCCGCCGAGCGCGCCCCAGCCGCCGAACCCGGCGACGGAGTCGTAGACGATGTAGCCGGTGCTCGGGTCGGCGTCGGCCGACACGTCGGGGACCTCACGGCAGTCGCCGCCCGCGTTGGCGCAGGGCGTTCCGCTGCTGCCACTGACCGTGCCCAGCGGTTGCTGGTACGCCGGCATGGTGAAGCTCTTCGAGATGCCGCCTCCGCCGGCGCCCTCCGAGTAGTACTGCTGGTCGTTCCACACGGACTCGCTGGGCGGTGGACCGATCGTGGGTGTCAGATGCCCGAACGAGGTGCCCCCGACGGCCGTGACGTACGGCTGGCTGGCGGGGTCGGAGACCGCGAGGTTCAAATTCTGGACGACGTCGCCCCCCTTCGTCTCGTCGGTGACCCAGGTGTAGCCCAGGGTGGGGTCGCTCACCAGCTGGCCCATGGCGTCGGTCGCGATCTCGAGGTTGACCGTCGAGCTGATCGTCTGCGTCGACGTGTTGACGGTCGCCATCACGTCGCCCGGGAAGCCCAGCCCGCTGAGCGCCGCCAGGACCTCGTGGCCGTCCGGTGACAGGCCGACGGACTGCACCAGGCCCGTCCCGTTCGACGGCTGGCTGGTCGGGATCGTCGTCACGACGGCATGGGTGCTGAGGCTGACCACCGAGATCCCGCCGCCACTCCCGGCGTTGGCCACGTAGAGGTCGCCGGCGCCGCCGGCGACGGCCAGCCCGACGGGACTGTTGCCGACCGAGACGGTGGCCGGCGTCGTCCCGCACCCCGAGGTCGTGCCGGCGTTACAGGTCGCGGCGTTGAAGTACTCGACTCTGCCGTTGCTGCTGTCCGCGACGTACACGAAGCCATTGGTGGCGTCGACCGCGAGAGCGCTCGGCACCGACGAGGAAGGGAGGGTGACCGTGGCCTTCCAAAGGTTCGTCGTTGCGTTGTACACGGCGACGGTGCCGTTGCCGTTGCCCACGTAGAGCGTCGTCCCGTTGGCGGCCAGCGACTTCGGCGTGCTGAGGTGGCCGCCCGACGTGATCTGCGTCGGCGAGCCGCAGCCGCTCGTCGTGGTCTTGTTGCAGGTCGCGGTCGAGAACGCGGTGAGGGAATTGCTCCCCGCGTTCGCCACGAACACCTTTCCGGCCGAGGGAGCGAGCGCCACCGCGTCGGGGGTCACCCCGGTGAACGGCTTGCTCGCCTGGGTGGCGTTGCCGACGTTGGTGCCTCCCTCGCTGTCGACGTTGAGCGTGCCGTCGGACCTGTTGGCGACGTACAGCGTGCCCGTCGAGGGGTCGACGGCCTGGGCCATCGGGCCGGTGCCCGTCGGGGCCGAGACCTCCCCGTTCAGGTTGCAACCCTGGGACCCCTGGTCGCCCGAGGCGACGAAGAAGGACTGCCCTTCGCTGGCGGCCGCCGCCAGGATCGTGTTCTCCGAGCTCTGGAACGCCGGGGCGACGTACGCCTCGCAGCCGTTCGTCCAGCTCACGCTCACGATCTTCGCCGTGTCGTCGCTCACGATCCGGCTGAAGATGGTGTACAAGTCGTCCGACTGCCCACCCTCGTACACCTCGATGTTGGCCTTGGGGGCCAGCGAGAGCGCGGTCTCGATGTCGAGCTCGGATTCGGCCGTGGCACCGCCGGTCAGCCCCCCGCCGCCGTTCATGTCCACCTGGGTGACCTGTCCATCACCGATCCCGTAGCAGGCGGCGAACGTGTCGATGTCGCTTTGTACGTAGCCGGCTCCGTACAGCTCGACCAGCGCGACCGTCGTCCCCGCCCCGTAGTGGTTGGCCGAGTAGAGCGGGTCGAACGAGTACGCCTGGGCGAGCTGGTCGGCGTCGAGCGCCCCGTACGTGCCCTGGACCGTCGAGATGGTCGGGGCGCACGATGGCTGCGGCGTCGGTTGGTTGGGGGCCAGCGCCGGCGAGACAGCGGGGGTCCCCGCGTGGGGCGTCAGCGAGCTCGCCTGCGGGAGCGTCGTCGTGGGGTGCGGCGGGCTCAGCGTGTCGAGCCCGAGGACCCCCTGGATCTGTGGCGCCACCGAGACCGGCACCTCGGGCGCCGCACGGTTGTCGTACCCGGTCCTCCCCGAGGCGAGTCGGTAGCGGGCGATCGGGGTCGAGAAGGCCGACTGCACCTGGGCCACCGTGCCCGACACCGGGAGTGACAGTCCGGTGGCCGAGGGCGGCCCCACCACGAGGCCCTCGCTGCGGAGCACCGAGGCGACCTTTGCGATCGTGCCGGGTGTCGGTCCGAAGCGTTGCGCGAACTCCGCCGGCGTTAGGAAGTGGCGGTACTCGGGCGAGGCCGGGTCCGAGACCGCCCGCACCTCGGTCGCCAACGCCGCCGGATCCCGGGGCTGGAGCGTGATGTCCAGTGGCAACGTGGTCGTCGACGGGGCGGGCCCGAGGAGGGTCGCTCCGGGAGGGACGAGCGCCTGTTGCCCGCGCAACGGCACGCGGCCGGACCCGGCGCCTTGGGCGCTCAGGGCGCCGGCGACATCGAGGACCGCCGCGAACGCCACCCCCGCCAGCGTCGCTCCGAGGAGCATGCAGGCGGCGTGGCGCACTCCACGGCCGCCTCGACGATGCACCTCCCTCTTCACGTCGTCCACGGCTCCGCTCCCCCCCGAGGGCCTAGATTACCGCCCCCCACCAGGGCCCCTGGCCGCACCACCCTCGTTGCCGGGAGCCGTCGGCGAGCACCCGTAGGTCGGACGGCGGCGAGCCCTCTCGGTTACGCCGTGGTCGCCGGCCGGGGCGGCCCCCCGGGGACGAACTCGTTGCCCCCGATCCCGAGGGCCTGGGTCAGGCAGACGAAAAAGGGCTGGTCGAGGGACTCGGGCGGGCGATCACTCCCCGGTCGCTCGACGTGCCCCGTCGGTCCTCCCGACGGCGGCGAGCCCGCCGGTGCAGGGTCACGACGGGAACGCCGGTGAGCGGGTCGGCTCGATACGCCCATGGTGGTACCGCGCTTCGTACCTGGTTTCCAGCCGGTAACCAGCGACGGGTCTGCGGTGCCCGTCAGACTTCGCACCGGGGGTGCGATTCGACCCCGTCCGCGTGGCGCCGGACTTGAGCCCGGGCCATGTCGGCATGCCACACTGTGAGTTCGTCCGCCCACCGTCGAATGGGAGCCGTCGAATACGTGTTGGTCTTCACCTTCCCCGGACAGGGATCACAACGTGCCGGAATGGGTGAGCCATGGGTCGACCATCCCTCGTGGGAGGTGGTCGAGGAGGCGTCGGCGGCGGCCGGCCGTGACCTGTCGCACCTCCTCCTGTCCGCCCCGATCGAGGAGCTGACCCAGACCGAGAACGCGGCAGCTGGCCACGACGGTGCTCAGCCTGGTCGTGCTGGACGCCGTGGAGCGGATCGGGCTCACCCCCGCCGCCTCCGCCGGCCACAGCCTCGGCGAGTACACGGCGCTGGTGGCGAGCGGCGCCCTCGGCTTCGAGGACGGCGTTCGTCTGGTGGTGGCCCGCGGCGAGGCCATGGCGCGTGCCGGCGAAGAGGCGCCCGGGACGATGGCTGCGCTCCTCGGCATCGCCGACGACGACGCCGAGGCGGCCTGCATGCGCGCCGAGGGCGACGTTTGGGTGGCCAACTACAACGCGCCGGGACAGGTCGTGATCGCCGGCACACCCGACGCCGTCGCTCTGGCCGGCGAGCTGGCCAAGGGCCTCGGGGCGAAGCGCGTCCTGCCGATCCAGGTCTCGGGCGCCTTCCACACGCCCCTGATGCAGGGTGCGCGGGCCGACCTGCGCAAGGCGCTGGCCGAGGTGACCTTCATGACCCCGGAGGTCCGCGTCGTGGCCAACGTGGATGCGCACGTGCACGACGACCCCGCCGAGTGGCCCGGGTTGCTCTCGGCGCAGCTGTGCAGCCCCGTCCGCTGGCGCCAGACGCTCGAGACCTTCGCCGGCCTCGGGCTGACCTCGCTCGTCGAGCTCGGCCCCGGTGGCGTCCTGAGCGGCCTGGCCAAGCGCAGCCTGCCCGAGATCCAGTCACTGGCCGTCTCCAAGCCGGAGGACCTCGACACCCTGATGGACCAGATCGGCGCGGCGGGCACGTGGCGGGCCGAGCCGGCCCTCCACCAGGGGGAGCACCTCTACATGTCCGAGCGCGTCGTGGTGAGCCCGTCCAGCGGCATCTTCAGCCCGGAGGCCTCCCTGCGTGCGCCGGGAACCGGGCTGCTGCCCGGGACCGCCGACGACCCCGCCTGCGAGCCCTCCTCGGCCGTCGCGGTCGGTGACCTCATGGGCAGGGTGGGGGTCTCCGACGTGCGCACCCCCTTCGCGGGTCAGGTGATCCGCTGGCTGGCGGCCGGCGGCGAGCGGGTGCAGGAGGGCCAGCCCCTCGCCTGGCTCCGGGTGCCCGACGGCCGCTGATGGCCGTCGTCCTCGTCACCGGCGGCACGCGCGGCATCGGCGCGGCGTGTGTGGCGTGGTTCCTGGCCAACGGCGACCAGGTGGCCACCTCCTTCCGCTCGGACGACCCCCCTCCCCCGCCCGACGGCGCAGGGCCCGATCGGTTCCTGGCCGTGCGTTGCGACGTGCGCAGCTCCGAAGAGGTCGAAGCCGCCTTCTCCACGATCGAGCAGCACTGGGGCCCGGTGGAGGTGCTCGTGGCCAATGCCGGCATCACGATGGACTCGCTCATGCTGCGGATGAGCGACCAGGCGTTCCTCGACGTGATCGACGCCAACCTCACGGGCTCGTTCCGGGTGGCCAAACGGGCGGTGGCCAAGATGCTGCGACTGCATGCCGGCCGCATCGTCTTCGTCTCCTCCGTGGGCGCCTTCGTGGGGCTGCCGGGGCAGGCCAACTACGCGGCCTCCAAGGCCGGCCTGGTCGGCATGGCCCGGGCGATCGCCCGGGAAGTCGGCAGTCGCCAGATCACGGTCAACGTGGTGGCTCCGGGCCTCATCGACACGGACATGACGGCCGCCCTGGGCGCCGACCGCGTGGCCACGATGACCGGGCAGGTGCCGCTGGGGCGCGCCGGCAGTGCTCGCGACGTGGCCGCCGTGGTCGGCTTCCTGGCCTCCGACGCCGCCGCCTACATGACGGGCGCGGTGGTGCCGGTCGACGGTGGGCTGGGCATGGGCCTGTAGCGTGCTGGGGAGCCGATAGACAAGGAGCCGATAGTGGACAGCGACGCAGCGTTCGAGAAGTTTCGCGAGTGCGCCGTAGAGGTGTTGCAGGTGCCGGCCGAGAAGATCACCAAAGAGGCGAAGTTCGCCGACGACCTGGACGCCGACAGCCTGGACCTGGTCGAGCTCGTGATGGCACTCGAGGAGGCCTTCGACGTCACCGTCGAGGAGACCGAGCTCGAGGACATCACGACGGTCGGCCAGGCGTTCGACCTGATCTCGTCCAAGCTCTGATGCTGCTCGGGGTCGGCCCTGACGGCCCGATCCGGGGGCGGCGGGTGGCCGTCACCGGCCTGGGGGCGGTCACGTGCTGCGGGGTGGGCGTGGACGCCCTGTGGGACGGGCTGCTGCACCCCTCGGTGGTCGGCGGCGCGGTCCGGGGCTTCGAACCCAAGGACTTCTTCGGCCCGAAGGAGGTTCGCCAGCTCGACCGTTTTGCGCAGCTCTCCATGGTGTCGGCCGACATGGCCGTGACGGCCGCAGGCGACCTCTCCGTGGACCCGGCCAAGGCGGGCGTCGTCTTCGCGACGGGCGTCGGAGGGCTCGAGACGCTGGCCGACCAGGTGGGCGTCTTCAACGAGAAGGGGGCCGATCGCGTCTCGCCCCGACTGGTGCCGATGATGATGGCCAACGCCGGCGCAGCGGGGATCTCCATGCGGCTCGGCTGGCGCGGGCCCTCCGAGGTCATCTGCACGGCGTGCGCCGCCGGCACCCATGCCATCGCGGCCGCCGCCCGTCTCGTCGCCACCGGCCGCTGCGACGTGGCGATCGGCGGCGGGTCCGAGGCCAGCATGGTCCCCGTCGCGCTGGCCGCCTTCGCCAACATGACGGCCCTGTCCACGTCGGGGATCTCACGTCCCTTCGACGCCCGCCGGGACGGCTTCGTCATGACCGAGGGCGCAGCGGCGCTCGTGCTCGAGGACTGGGACCGCGCCGTGGCACGCGGCGCCACCATCCATGCCGAGTTGGCCGGGGCGGCCAGCACCGCCGACGCCCACCACATCACCGCGCCCGCCCCGGACGGGTCCGGCGCGGTGGCCTGCATGGAGTTGGCGCTGGCCGATGCGGGCATCGCGCCGTCCGAGGTGGGGCACATCAACGCACACGGCACGTCGACACCGCTCAACGACCTGTCCGAGGCCCGCGCCATCACCAAGGTGTTCGGCGAGCCGGGACCGCTCGTCACGTCGACCAAGGGGGTGACGGGCCACGGGCTGGCCGCGGCCGGCGCGATAGAGGCCGTGGCGGCCGTGCTGACCATCGACCACGCCACCATCCCGCCGACCGCCGGCTACGGGGAACCTGACCCGGAGATCACGATCCGGGTCGTGCACGGCGCGCCGCAGGCGTGGGAGCCCGCCGCCGTGCTCTCCAATTCGTTCGGTTTCGGCGGACACAACGGCTGCCTCGTCCTGCTGCCACCCGACTGATCCGAGCCGGTAAGGTCACGCCTCCGCTGCCGCCCGGCAGCGACTCGTGAGGACCGCCCATGGGAAGGCTGCAGACCTGGGGCGCCGCGGCGCGGCGCTCGCCCGTGTTCTGGGCGATCACCGCGCTCGTCGTGGCGGCCTTGATCGCCGGTGGCGTCTTGGCGACGCGGAGCACGTCGCCCCCCGCCCCCTCTCCGTCGACGTCGACGCGCGCCGTTGCCCTCGGTGACTCGGTGCCCTATGGCCACGGGTTGCACAACCCTTACCTCACACCGCAGCTGGGGCTTCCTCCCGCCTGGGTGTCCCAGGGCCCCTCGACCGCGGCCTACCCGAGCCTGGTGGCGTCGGACCTCGGCCTCACCATGTCCGTGCGCCCGACGAACTGCGCGCTGACCGGCGACCAGCTGGCCATCAGCGGCGCGGTGGCCGACGCGGCGGACAACACGGCCCGGGACGGCCAGTGCCCCGTGCCGCCGCAGCCGGCCCGCAACCTGGGCGAAGAGGTCGCGGCGGCGGACCTGGCCCGACACCCGGCCCGGCTCGTCCTGCTGCAGGACGGCGCCGACGACATCGACTTCGCGCGACTGCCTGGAGTATCAGCTGGCCAGCATCCTCGGGACGGGACTCGGGCTGGGGACGCGTTGCGTGGTGAACGGCTCCCTGACCCCCACCGTCGTGACCGAGCTCGCCAACGTGCGCACCAGCCTGGCTCACGCCATGGAGGCAATGGCGCCCGATGTCGGCGGCATCGCCGTGCTCGACTACTACCAGCCGATCCCGAGCCCCTCGCAGGTCGCCGACGACACCGCCGCATCGCATCTGCACACGAACCTCGTGTGCACCGGCCTCAAGCCCAACGCGGCCAGCACCTACGCCGCCGCGCAACTCGTGCTGGCCGCGCTGAACCGCGCCATTGCGGGCGCCGTCGCCGACGCCCGCGCCGACCACGTCACCAACGTCACCCTGGTCCACCTCGCGTCGGTCTTCGACGGCCACGGCATCTGCACGGCGAAACCATGGGTCTTCTCGGGCGAGCCCGTCCCGGACGCGACCCTCGCCGCCGATGTCGCCGACGTCCTGTCCGCCAAGGCCTGCACCGGCACCGACGTCGTGCACGGCGCCTCGGTCTGCTCCTCGCTCACGGCCCGGGCCACACGCGCCGAACAGGGCCTGAAGGACTACGTGTGGCGGGCCGCCCACCCGAATGCCGCGGGGCAGGCAGCCATCGCCGCGGTGGTGGCGCGCCAGCTGCGCGGCACCCTCTAGTCGATCGCCTCCCGGAGCGACCCGACGAACGCGGCGGCGCCGTCCGGGCCCTCGTCCTCGAGCAGGCGGCGGACCAGCGCCGAACCGACGATGACGCCGTCGGCCACCTCACACACCTCGGCGGCCTGCGCGGGTGTCGACACGCCGACCCCGACGCACACCGGGAGGTCGCTACAGCTCCGGATGCGACCCACCACGGCGGCCGCGTCGGACCCCACGTCGCCACGCTCGCCGGTGACCCCCATGCGCGCCACGGCGTAGACGAAGCCGCGTGCCCGTGCGCAGATGCGTTCGACCCGGTCCGGCGGGCTCGACGGCGCCACCAGCAACACGGTGTCGACTCCCGCCTCGTCGGCCTCGGTGGCCCAGGGTCCGATCTCCTCGATCGGGAGGTCGGGCACGATCGCCCCGCTGACGCCTGCGGCGGCCAACGAGCGGGCCATGCGCTTGTGCCCGGCCCGGAACACGATGTTGTAGTACGTCATCATGGCGACGGGCACGGGCGCCTCCGCACCCGCGATGCCGTCCAGCACCTCCTGCGGCACGGTGCCGCGGGTCAGGGCCCGCAGCGCGGCCTCCTGGATCACGGGCCCGTCCATCATCGGGTCCGAGAAGGGGATGCCCACCTCGACGGCGTCGGCACCGGCCGCGGCGACCGCCGCCAGCGACTGTGCCCAGTCCTCGGTCATCCCGCCCATGAGGTACGGGATCAGCAACTTGCGACCGCTCTCGCGGCGGGCGCGGAGCTCCTTCTCGAGGTCAAGCACGACGCTCGCGGCGGAAGATCTCGCGCACCTGTGCCACGTCCTTGTCGCCCCGTCCTGACAGCGTGATGAGGACCGTCGACCCGGTCGGCAACACCTCGGAGCCGGCGCAGCGCGCGACCCAGGCCACGGCGTGCGCCGACTCGAGCGCCGGGATGATGCCCTCCGTGTGGCTGAGGAGCCGGAAGGCGTCGAGCACCTCCGCATCGTCGGCCGTCGAATATTCGGCGCGGCCCGTGGCCGCAAGGTGGGCGTGCTCGGGACCCAGCCCTGGATAGTCCAGACCGGCCGAGATCGAGTGCGCCTCCTCGATCTGTCCCGCCTCGTCCTGCAGCAGACGCGAATGCATGCCGTGCAGGACGCCCGGGATGCCGTTCGTGATGGCGGCGCCCCCCGCCGCCTCGACCCCAACGAGCCGCGCCGGGGTGTCCACGAAGCCGGCGAAGGTCCCGGCGGCGTTCGAGCCCCCACCGATGCAGGCCACCACGACGTCGGGGACGGCACCTCCCAGCAGGACCCGGCACTGCTCGCGGGCCTCGTCGCCCACGACGCGCTGCAACTGGCGCACCATGTAGGGGAACGGGTGGGGCCCCATGACCGACCCGAGGCAGTAGTGGGTGGTCTCGACCGTGGCCACCCACTCCCGCATGGCCTCGTTGACGGCGTCCTTCAACGTGCGGCTGCCCGAGGTGACCGAGCGGACCTCCGCTCCGAGCAGCTCCATCCGGAAGACGTTGAGCTCCTGGCGCTTCGTGTCGACCTCGCCCATGAACACGGTGCACTCCAGGCCGAAGAGCGCCGCGGCCGTGGCCGACGCGACCCCGTGCTGGCCGGCCCCGGTCTCCGCGATCATCCGCGACTTGCCCATGCGCGTCGTGAGGAGCGCCTGGCCCACCACGTTGTTCAGCTTGTGCGACCCGGTGTGCGCCAGGTCCTCGCGCTTGAGCAGGACGCGTACCCCCAGGCGCTCGGACAGCCGCCCGCACTCGGTCACCGGGGTCGGGCGGCCGCCGTAGTGGCGCAACAGCTCGTCGAGCTCGGAGCGGAACGCCGGGTCGTCCCAGGCGTCGTCGAACCACTTCTCGAGCTCGAGACAGGCCGGCATCAGTGACTCGGGGACGAAACGGCCCCCGAACTCGCCGAACCGTCCGTCGTCGCCCGGGCGCCCCATCAGGCTGCCGCCGCTCATCCGTCCCTCCAGTCGTAGGGCTCCTCGCTCGCCGCGTCGACGACGCCGTCCCGGGCCAGCGCCACCGCGTCGGCCTGCCGTGCGTTGGCGATGAAGGCGCGCAGCAGCAGCGGGTCCTTGCGCCCGGGCGCCGACTCGACACCGGTGGACACGTCCACGCCGTGCGGTCGCAGGCTCGCCACGGCCTGGCCGACGTTCTCGGGCCGCAGTCCGCCCGACACGATGAGACGGTGATGGTCGGCCACCCCCTCGGCCAGCCGCCAGTCGAAGACCTGGCCCGACCCGGGGTTGTCGCCGTCGACCAGCAGGTAGTCGGCCCCGAACTCCTCGAACCGGCCGATGGCGCGCTCGCCCGCCCGGAACGCCTTGATCACCGTGGGGACCCGGGCCCGCACCCATTGGGTCTCCTCGGCCGTCTCGTGCCCGTGGAGCTGTGCCGCGCCGAGCGCCGCGATCCGTACCGCCTCGACGACACGTTGCGGCGCTTCGTTCCGGAAGACCCCCACCGTCAACACGTGCTCGGGCAGCCGTTTCGCGATGTCGCCGGCGAGCTGCACCGAGACCTGGCGCGGGGAGGGTGCGAACATGAAGCCGACCGCCGAAGCACCGAGGCTGACGGCGAGGAGCGCGTCGGCCTCCGACGTGATGCCGCAGATCTTGACGAACAGGTCCTCCGTCATCGCGCCGCGACGGGATGGCCCACCAGCTCCCGGAGCCGCGCGGTCCGATCCCCGGCGCGGACCAGTGTCTCGCCGACCAGGATCGCGTCGTAGCCGCACGCCGCCAGGCGACGAGCGTCGTCGGCGTCCCGGATGCCGGACTCGGCCACCGCGACCACGTCGGGCGGGATCCGCGCCGCCAACGCACCCGCACGCGCACGGTCGACCTCGAAGGTGCGCAGGTCGCGCTGGTTCACACCGACGAGCCGCGACCCCGCCGCCAGGGCGCGGGCGAGCTCCGCCTCGTCGTGCACCTCGACGAGGGCGGCCAGCCCCAGCTCCTCGGCGAGGACGGCGCACCGCCGCAGCTCGTCGTCGTCGAGCGCGGCGGCGATCAGCAGCACCGCGTCGGCGCCCATGAGCCGGGCGTCGGCGACGTCGGCCTGCTGCACGGTGAAGTCCTTCCGCAGCACCGGGAGGCCCGACGCCTGGCGAGCCGCCGCCAGGTCACCGGCGGACCCGCCGAAGAATTCGGCGTCGGTCAACACCGAGAGGCAGGCGGCGCCCCCGGCGACGTACTCCTTGGCCACGAGATCGGGCTGCAGGCCCGGGTCGAGGTCGCCCCTGGAGGGCGAGCGTCGCTTGATCTCGGCGATGCAGGTGAGCTCCACCCCGCGCAGTGCGCCGGCGAAGTCCCGCGGCGGCGGCGTGGCCGATGCTCGTTCGACCAGCTCGGCGAGCGGGCGACGGTCGGCGGCGGCGCGAGCCCGATGGAAGGCGAGGATGTCCGCCAGGTAGGTGGGCATGACGCCTCAGCGTAGCGGCGCGCCCTTTCGGCGCTGGCCGATGCCCGCGGTCAGGGGCATGCTCCATCGGCCGTACCCCGCCGGCCTGCCGGCGAGGAGTTCAGTCCCGGATCCGGCTCAGGATCTTCTCGCGGCGTTGGCGCGCCGCACGGGGCAGCTCCCCGCCCGGTCCCGCCACGGGGCTGTCGCTCGCCGCAGCCTCGCGTAGCATCTCGGCGAGGCCCGAGTAGACGACCTCGATGGTGAAGTCGTCGACCTCGATGGCGGCCGTCTCGGTGCCGTCCTCCGCGACGTGGATGACCTTGACCATCAGCTCGCCGAGACCCGTGAACGGGTCTCGTCGCCAAGGCGTTCGATGGCGATGCACCCGCCGTCCCGGAAGATCCAGCCCACCTCGCGCCACGGGTTGAGGTCGGGCAGCGGTTCGGCGGGCCCGGCAGCCCCGCTCTGCTTCGTCTCCTCGTGGCGCCTCATGGGGAGAATTTGCGCCTCCGTTGTCTCATGTTCGGTGACGTTCGGTTGCAGTCGCGGTGCGCGCGCCTTCGGGCTCCTTCTCCCCAGGTCCCGTGGGCTCAGCGGGCGAAGAAGTGCCAGCCCGCGAACATCCAGACCAGCACCAGGATGGCCCGCGCCAGGGGCCCCGTCGCCAGGCGTTCGACGACCGCTGCCGGTCCGGCCGTGGTCGCCCGGGACGAATGGGACCGGGCCCACAGGCCGATCGCCGCGGCACCCAACACCGCCCACACGGCGTAGGACACGGCGCTCACGGCACGCTCGGGCGGGTCCGCCTCCCGCGACGGACGATGAACCCGCCCAGGCAGAGCCAGCCGAAGAACACCAGCGCCTTGAGGACGTCGTAGCGATCCACCGCGTCGGTCATGGAGCTGAGGGTCGGGTGCGCACCCCGGTTGCCCCGGGCGAGGTACTCGGCCAGCTCCCAGGCCACCACGGCGGCGAGCAGCACGACCCAGGCGCGGTAGGGATGGCGGCCCCGGACCTCCGGCGGGACCGCCGACCGGGGTCGAAACGGCCAGCGGGCGAGGACGAGGACCGCCAGCGCGGCAATCGGCAGTGCGGTCACGGCGTCGGCGGGCCAGGTGAACGGGCTCGTCGCGGCCGCTCCCAGCGCGTACGCCGCACCGGCGACCAGCAGTGCGGGGGTGCGCCAGCCGCCTCCGGGCGCCATGATGCGGTGGCCCCTAGCGGTCGTCCGCCGGCACGAGCGGCAGCAGCCGGGCCTCCGCCCGCCACGACCCGCCGACGCCGTCACCCGTGCGCACCCGGACCGGTGCCGGGGCCTCGATGCTCCGGTGGAGGTAGCCGAGCGCCGCCCAGGCGCCCAGCTCCACGCTCCAGGCCGCCGAGGTGACGGTGCCGACCACCTTGTCGTCGGCCGCCCCGTCACCCGGGGGCGCCGCACCGGCGTGCAGGGTCATGCCCCGGGCCAGCGCCACCGCGTTTCCACCGGATGGCGCCGGAGCCACGAAGCCGACGAGCCGCCGGGGCACCTTGGAACCCCGGGAATCGATGCGCGCCACGAGCTCCTGTCCCGTGTAGCAGCCCTTGGTGAAGCTCACGGCCCGCTCGACCAGTCCCGCCTCGGCGGCGATCGTCTTGCCCGTCAGCTCCGTGCCCATCGCCGGCACCCCCGAGGCGATACGGCAGGCCTCGACCGCCTCCGGCCCGCACGCCACGACGCCGACGGGCAGGTCCACCTCGTCGGGGCCGAGCACCACGTCCGCCGCACCGAGCAGGTCGACCCCCTCCCAGCCGTTCCATCCGAAGGGCACCGCCAACACGCCGCGCTCGGCCAGCACGGCCAGCAGTCCCGCCGCCGCGTGGCCCACCGCGCGACCGCGCAAGGAGAGGCAGCGCCAGCCCAGGTGCTCGAGCTCGACCTTGGATCGCAGCAGGAAACGGCGCAGCCGCGCCGCCACCGCCTCGCCGTAGCCCCCCTCGACGTCGAGCACGAAGCCCTGTCCGTCGGTGCGTGTCACCCGGAGCAGGGCGGACAGCTTCCCGTCGGGCTCGAGCAGGAGGGAGTCCGCCGAGGCGCCCACCGCCAGCGCGCTGACGTCCTGGCTCAGCTGGCCCTGCAGATAGGCCTCGGCGTCGGGCCCGTGCACCGCCAACGCGTCGCGGGGGGACCGGAAGACTCCCGCCCCGCGGCGTAGCGCCTCGGTCTCCTCCTCGAGCCCGCTCACCCGCCCGGCGCGGCCCGGCGCGCCGCGCCCATGCGCCGCGCCGCGGTCACCGCCACCAGCAGCGCGCCGGCCTTGTGCGCGCACTCCTCGTCCTCGCTCTGTGGGTCGCTGTCGGCCACGATCCCCGCGCCCGCCTGCACGCTGGCCCGCCCGTCCGGCGTCACCACCATGGTCCGGATGGCGATGGCGGTGTCGACGTTGCCCGAGAAGTCGATGTAGCCCACGACGCCCCCGTACACGCCCCGCTTGGTCGGCTCGAGCTCGTCGATGATCTCCATCGCCCGCACCTTCGGCGCTCCGGAGAGGGTCCCGGCCGGCAGGGTCGCCCGGAGGACGTCGATCGGGCCCTTGCCCTCGGCCAGCTCCCCCGACACCTGCGAGGTGATGTGCATGATGTGGCTGTAGCGCTCGATCGTCATGAGCTCGTCGACCTTCTCGGTGCCGAAGCGTACGACCCGACCCACGTCGTTGCGGGCCAGGTCGACCAGCATGATGTGCTCGGCCAGCTCCTTGGGGTCCTCCGCCAGCTCGCCTTCGAGCAGGCGGTCGTGCTGCTCGCTCTCCCCCCGCGGCCGCGACCCGGCGATCGGTCGCGAGGTCACGATGCCGTCGCGCAGGCGCACCATCGGCTCGGGCGACGCGCCGACGACCGTGACCTCGGGGAAACGCAGGAAGTAGAGGTAGGGGCTCGGGTTGAGCAGTCGCAGCGCGCGGTAGACGTCGAAGGCGTCTGCGTCGAGCGCCAGGTCGTACCGCTGCGACAGGACGACCTGGAAGATGTCACCGGCTCGGATGAACTCCTTGGCCGCCTCGATGCCCGCCTTGTACTCCTCCGAGGTCATGGTGCGGCCCGCCTCGGCCCGCTCGAGCCCCGGCGGGGGTGCCGCCACCAGCTCGCCCGACACGGGTCCGGGCCGGCCGCAGTCGGCCGCCAGGTCGCGCAGCCGTGCGCAGGCGGACTCGTACGCGCCCGCCACCGCCTCTGCGTCCACCACCCCGTCGGGCGCCTCGGGCACGACGACGTTGTCCACGAGCACGATGCGCTGACGCCAGTGGTCGAAGGCGCAGAACTGCCCGATGACGACCAGGGCGGCATCGGGATGGCCCAGGTCGTCCTGCGGCGCATCGGGGAGGCGCTCCACCTCGCGCACCACGTCGTAGCCGAGATACCCGACCAGCCCGCCGTGCAGGGGCGGCAGGCCGGCCAGTACCGGGGACTGGAAACGGTCCACCAGGCGCTCCACGGCGGCCAGGATCCCGTCGTCGGACGGGCCGAGCCCGAGTCGCCCCGTCGCCTCGACCGTGCGGCCCCGGGCCGTCAGCGTGGCCAGCGGCCGCCGCCCCACGAACGAGTAGCGGCCCCAGCGCTCGCCGCCCTCGACGGACTCGAACAGGAACCCCTCGCCCTCCCCCACCACGTTGGCGAAGCAGGCCACCGGTGTCAGCGTGTCGGCCACCACCTCGCACCACACGGGCACGATGGCGTGCTCCTTGGCCAGCGCGGCGAACTCGGCCCCGTCGGGCCGGAAGTCGAGCGCGCCCGGGCTCGGGCCGCCCGCAGGGGTCACGGCGCGGGCACCCCCGGGCCGGTGCCGATCGTCCGGTAGAAGCAGGTGCGCTCCCCCGTGTGGCAGGCACCGCGGCCGTGCTGGTCCACCAGCACGACGAGCGCGTCGCCGTCGCAGTCGACCCGCACCGCACGGACGTACTGGCGGTCCCCGGACGTCTCGCCCTTCTGCCAGTACTCCTTCCGGCTGCGGCTGTAGAACCACGAGCGCCCGGTGGTCAACGTGCGCCGTAGGGCCTCCTCGTCCATGTAGGCCACGGTCAGCACGGTCCCGTCGGTGGCGTCCTGCACGATCGCGGGCACCAGGCCGTCGGCGTCCTTGGCGAAGTCCACGACGCGCCGCAGATCCTCGTCCACCGTCAGCGCGACGCCCTCGGGCGCGGCGGAGGCGGCGGTGGCCCCGGTTCCGGTACCGCTCAAAGGTAGAGCCCCGTGCCGCCGTCGTTGCGGGTGGAGGCGATGGCGTGGATGTCGCGCTCGCGCAGAATCACGTACTCCTCACCGTGCACCTCGACCTCGAAACGGTCCTCGGGGTTGAAGAGCACGGTGTCGCCGACCTTCACCGTCCGCACGTGCGGCCCGACCGCCACGGCCTCCGCCCACGTGAGGCGCCGGCTGATCTGGGCCGTGGCCGGTATCAGGATGCCGGCGCGGGAGCGCCGTTCGCCGTCGGTCGGCGAGATCTGGACCATGACGCGGTCGAAGAGGACCGAGATCGGTTGCTTGTCCTCGAGCGGCCCGGCCTTGGCCTTGCTCGTCCCGTTCTTCGTCGTCGACGTGGCCACCCTGGCACGGTACCGCACGAGGGCGCCCTTCCAGGTCAGACGGGGCGGACGACCACCCCCTGCGCCGCCATGTAGGCCTTGGCCTCGCCGATCGTGAACTCGCGCCGGTGGAAGATCGACGCCGCCAGCACCGCATCGGCACCACCCTCGAGTGCGCCGTCCACCAGGTCCTGCAGCCGCCCGACGCCGCCCGATGCCACCACGGGGATGTCCACGGCGTCGACCACCGCCCGGGTCAGGGCCAGGTCGAAGCCGTCCTTGGTCCCGTCGCGGTCCATGGAGGTGAGCAGGATCTCACCGGCCCCGTTGGCCGCGCACTCGGCCGCCCATGCGACCGCGTCGCGGCCGGTGGGCGTCCGTCCGCCGTGCGTGCACACCTCCCAGCCGCCGCCGTCGCTCCGGGCGCGGGCGTCGATGGCGACCACCGCGCACTGCCCGCCGAACTCGTCGGCGATGTCCCGCACCAGCCCGGGGCGCTCCACGGCGGCCGTGTTCACCGCGACCTTGTCCGCGCCGGCCCGGAGGAGTCGGCGCGCGTCCTCCGCCACCCGGACCCCGCCGCCCACCGTCAGAGGGATGAAGACCTGCTCGGCGGTGCGCGCCACGACCGAGACCATCGTGTCCCGACCATCGGAGGACGCCGTGATGTCGAGGAACGTCACCTCGTCGGCCCCTTCGGCGTCGTAGCGCGCCGCCAACTCGACGGGGTCGCCCTCGTCGGTGAGGTCGACGAACCGCACGCCCTTGACCACGCGGCCGTCGGTGACGTCGAGGCAGGGAATCAGGCGGACGCTGCGCATGCGGCCAACGCCTCCTCCACGCTGAAGCGGCGCTCCGCCAACGCCTTCCCGACGATGGTGCCCGCCAGCCGCCGCCCGCCCGCCTCCAGGTGGGCCAGCCGGTGCAGGTCCAGGGTGGTGCCGACGCCCCCCGACGCCACCAACGGGAGCTCCGTCCGCACGAGCAGCGCCGCCAGGCTCTCGACGGCGGGGCCCTCGAGCGTGCCGTCCCGGGCCACCTCCGTCACGACGACGGCACCGAAGGGCTCCCCGGCCCACCGGTCGAGCAGGTCCGTCACCGAACAGCCCGACCCGGCCAGCCAGCCCTGCGCCTGGGCCTCGGCCATCCCGTCCTCGCCGACCCGGTAGTCGAGCCCGGCGGCGACCCGGCCGGGCCAACGCCGCGCCCAGCGGCTCGCCAGCGCGGGATCCTCGAGCGCAGCGGTGCCCAGCACGATCCGGGCCACGCCGTCGCGCTCGAGCAGCTCCTCCGCGTGCTCCTCCGTGCGGATGCCTCCGCCCGCCTGGACGGAGACCGACCACACGGTCGCCAGGTGGACGATCTCGCGCAGCCACGCGCGCTCGTGCGCCACCCCGGTGCGCGCCGCGTCGAGGTCGACCACGTGGATCCAGCGGGCGCCGCCTTCGATGTAGCGCATCGCCAGCGCCGCGGGGTCGCCGTAGCCCTCCTGGCGGTCGAAGTCTCCCTGGGTCAGCCGGACGGCCTCCCCGGCACGAAGGTCGATGGCCGGGAGCAGCTCCATCACGCCGCCGACTGGGCCGCGCCGACGAAGTTGGCCAAGAGGGCCAGCCCCGTCGCGCCCGACTTCTCGGGGTGGAACTGCGCCCCCCACAGCGTGCCACGCGTCGCCAGCGCGGCGACCGGCCCGCCGTAGTCGCACACCGCCACCGTCTCGTCGCCCACGGGCGGCGCGAACGAGTGCACGAAGTACACCCAGGGCCGCGCGCCGAGTCCCTCCAGCGGGGCCGGCGCACCCTCCCCCCGCACCTCGAGGGTGTTCCACTGCATCTGCGGGTGCTTCACGCCCGGGGGCAACGGCCCCACCGTTCCGGGAAAGACCCCCAGGCCCCGCGCCCCGGGACTCTCGACCGAGTTCTCGTACAGCAGCTGGAAGCCGACGCACACCCCGAAGAACGGCACCCCGGCGGCGACCGCAGCCCGGGCCGGCTCCTCCAGGCCGCTGTCGCGCAGCGCCCGCGCGCACGCGCCGAACGCACCGACGCCCGGGAGCACCACGGCGTCCGCCGCCTCGACCGAGCCGGCATCGGTCACGAGCCGCGCCGCCGCGCCGACGTGCTGCAACGCCTTCTCGGCCGAGCGGAGGTTGCCGATGCCGTAGTCGAGCACGGCGATACGCGGTCCCCCCGTCACAGACTGCCCTTCGTCGAAGGGATGTCTCCTCCCTCGATCCGCACCGCGTCGCGGAGGCAGCGCGCCACACCCTTGAAGCTGGCCTCCAGCATGTGATGGGCGTTCTTCCCCGCGAACCGGTGGATGTGCAGCGTCACGTTGGCGGCCGTGACGAAGGCTCGCCAGAACTCCTCGGCGAGCTGCGGGTCGAAGGGGGGTGTCCCCAGCCCCGGCGTGTCGGGGGCGAACGCCAGCCCGTAGGCCAGGTAGGGGCGGCCGGAGATGTCGACCGCCACCTGGATCAGTGCCTCGTCCAGCGGCAGGAGAACCGATGCGAAGCGACGGATGCCCACCTTGTCGCCCAGCGCCTCGGCGAAGCAGCCGCCCAGGACGATGCCCACGTCCTCGACCGTGTGGTGCGCGTCGACGTGGAGGTCCCCCGTCGCGCGCACGGAGAGGTCGAAGGAGGCGTGCCGGCCCAGCTGGTCCAACATGTGGTCGAAGAAGGGCAACCCGGTCGACACCTCCGTCCGGCCCGACCCGTCGAGGACCAGGGCCACCGCGATGCTGGTTTCCTTCGTCGCGCGCTCCCTGCTGGCGTGGCGGGCGGTGGTGGTCACAGGCTCTCCTTCAGTGCGTGGAGGAAGCGGTCGTTCTCCTCGGCGGTCCCGATGGTGACGCGGAGGCAGCCGCGCAGGCCGTCCCAGCTCGCGCAGTTGCGGATCAGGACGGAGTGCGCGAGGAGCGAACGCCACACCTCGTCGGCGTCCCGGTCGCGGGGGCGGAACAGGATGAAATTGGCGTCGGAGGGCCAGCTGTCCACCGGCAGGTCGCGCAGGGCCGCGGCGACCCGTCCCCGCTCCTCGGAGATCCGAGCCACCCGCGACTCCATCTCCGGAACGTGGCGGAGGGCCAGGAGCCCGGCCAGCTGGGTCTGCGCGGACAGGTGGTACGGCAGCACCACGGCCTCGCAGGCCGTCACCACCGCCGGGTCCGCCACCAGGTAGCCGAGACGTGCACCGGCCAGCGCCCACGTCTTGGAGAACGTGCGGGTCACGACGAGCCCGGGGTTGGCCGGGCCACGGAGCTCGAGCGCGGACCACGGGGAGAACTGCCCGTAGGCCTCGTCCACGATCACGAGCCCGGGTGCGGCCGTGCACACCCGCGCCACCGTCTCGGGCGGCTCGGCGCGGCCCGTCGGGTTGTTCGGCGAGCACAGGAACGTGATGTCGGGGCGGTGCGCCGCGAGCTCGGCCTCGGCAAGGTGTGGGTCGATCCGGAACTCGTCGTCCCGCAGGCCCTCGACGACCTCGGTGCCGGTGATGCGCGAGATGTGCGAATGCAGCGCGTAGGTCGGCTCGAACACGAGGGCCCGGCGACCCGGCCCACCGAAGGCGAGGAGCAGGCACTGGAGGACCTCGTTCGACCCGTTGGCGCAGAAGACCTCGTCGGGTGTCACCGCGTGCAGGCCGGCCACGGCCTGGCGAAGCTCGGTCGCGGGACGGTCCGGGTACCGGTTGAACGAGACGTCCTCCAGCGCGGCCAGCAGCTCCTCGCGCCAGGCGTCCGGCGGCGCGAAGGGCGACTCGTTCGTGTTGAGGCGCACCTCCGCCTCCACCTGCGGCGAGTGGTACCCCTCGGCCAGCTCGAGGTCCGGGCGCACCGGCGGCACCGCGCTCACGGCATCGTCCGCTCGTCGAGCGCCACCAGCCGGCGGCGCACCGAGTCGGCATGGGCGGGCAGGCCCTCGGTCTCGGCCAGCGTCACCACAAGCGGGCCGAGAGTCCGGAGCGCCTCGGGGCTGACCCGGACCGTGTGCAGGTGCTTGCGGAAGTCGTCGGCCCGCAACGCCGAGGCGAACCGGGCCGTGCGGTTGGTGGGCAGCACGTGGTTGGGCCCGGCGATGTAGTCCCCCATGCTGGCCGGCGACCACGGGCCGATGAACACGGCTCCGGCATTCTGCACGCCGGCCACCAGGGCGATGCCGTCGTCCTCGGGGACCATGAGCTCCAGGTGCTCGGGGGCGATCGTGTTGGCCACGGCCAGCGCGTGCTCCGGCCCGTCGACCAGACAGGCGATCCCCGATGCCGCGAGCGTGGCCTCGAGGTCGGCGCGCCGGGGGGAGGCGGCAACGATGCGGTCGACCTCGGCGGACACGGCCGCAGCGAGGGAGGCGTCCCAGCAGACCAGCCAGGCGAGGCCGTCGGGCCCGTGTTCGGCCTGCACGACCAGATCGACCGCGGCGAAGCCCGGCGGGGCGTCGGGTCCCGCCACCACGACGATCTCGGAGGGCCCGGCGAAGGCCGAGGCGACGCCCACGACACCCGACACCTGGCGCTTGGCCTCGGCGACGTAGGCGTTCCCCGGCCCGGCGATGACGTCGACCGCGGGCACGCTCTCGGTCCCGTACGCCATGGCGGCGATGGCCTGCGCGCCGCCGATCCGGTAGACCTCGTCCACGCCCGCGATCGCCGCGGCGCACAGCGTCGCTGCGTCGAGCCCGCCGTCCGCCGCCGGCGGCACGCACAATGCGATGCTCCCCACGCCGGCCACGCGTGCCGGCGCGGCGCACATGAGGACCGTGGACGGGTAGCGCGCCCGGCCCCCCGGGGCGTAGAGGCCGGCGCGTTCGACGGCCCGGGTCACGTGCCCCACCGTGATGCCGCCCTCGACCAGGTCCTCGGGCGGCACGCCCTCGTGGGCGTGGTAGGCGAGGATGCGGTCGAACGCCACCTGCAGCGCCTCTGCGAGCCCCGGGTCGACCGCGGCCCGCGCCTGCTCCAGCGCGCTCCGGGGCACCCGCAGGCCGTCGGACACGTCGACACCGTCCAGCTCCGCCGTGCAACGGACCACGGCCCGGTCGCCCTCGCTGCGCACCTGGCCGAGGATCCGCGCCACCACGTCGTGGACGTCCGCGCCCGGTGCCGCCGGCCGCGGCAGGACCCCGTCGAAGGGCGGCTGCGTGCCGCGCAGGTCCAGGATGCGGAGGGGCATGAGGACCCAAGGCTACCGGCGTGCCCGCTGCTCCCCCATCGGCCATCATCACGGGATGACCTCAGCCGCCGAGATCTCCTCGCTCTCCTCCACCCTCGCCGAATTGCACCAGCGGGTCACCGCCCTGGCGGAGGGCGCGCTGGCGAACGGGGACGAGGACATGGCGCACGAGCTCATCGCCGTCGAGCGCTCGCTCGGGGGCGCGCTGCGGCGCCTGCGACGGTTCGGTCAGGGCAAGGGGCCTGGGGCGGGCGCGCGCAGCTGACCACACCGAGACGTCGTCCCGGGGTCGGCCGCCTCCGCCCTCACACGGCGTAGAGGACGAGCTCGTGGCCGAGCAACGAGGCCGCGGTGCGCAGGACGGGCTGGCGCTGCGCGACGACGGCGCAATTCCGGCGCTCGGCCAGCTCGACGACGGCGACCACGCTGAGGTCGGACGTGTCGCAACGGGCCGCGATCTCTCCCGAGCGGCGCGCCGCCTCGCCCGTGAACGGCTCGACCTCGGTCCCCGCCAGGAGCTCGCCGATCCTGTCGCTGCGCGCCTCGGTCCGGTAGCCCTCGGCCACCGCGACCGCCGGGATCACCGGCACGATGCCGTTGGACAGGGCGGCGCGGTGCAGGGCCCACATCATGCGGTCGCCCCGGGCGGCCGCATGCAGCGCGCCGAGGCCGTAGACGAGGCCTTCCCGGCGGTTCGCGCTCACCGCCGCCGGACGCGCGACGCCACGCCCGACACGCCCGAGCGCAGCCGCGCCAGGAGTGCCTCCCCCGCGGCCAGCTCCTCGGCGCTGAGCGAGCCGGTTTCGCCCTCCCACGCCGCGACGCCGCGCAGCCCCTGGCGCACCTGCAACTGCTTCTCCGCCGCCGACGAGAGCCAAGCGCTGAAGGAGACGCCGTCCTGCTTGGCCGCCTCCTCGACCGCCGACGCCACCTCGTCGTCGAGCGAGACCGAGCGTTTGGTGACCATGAGCCGAGGGTAGCACCTCAAGTAGTACCGAGGCATCGGAACACCGTTGACCTGGGTCGGAAACACCAATGCCGGCCCGAAGGCCGGCATTGGGCGAGTCGGCCAGGAGGCGGATCCCAGTCTCGACTCTTGTGGAACCAGGTGGCGGGAACCGGTTCCGGGAACAATGGTAGCGCCTGGGTTTTCGGATTTCACCTTGGGAAACACGAATTGCCTAAAAAGAGGCCGAAAGGCCCGTCCCGCGCCGTTTACCGTACCGAGGGGCAGAAATCGGCCAACGGGCATGCGGCGCAACGTGGCTTTCGGGCAATACACGTCTCCCGGCCGAGCAGGATCACCCGGAGGCTGAACACCCCCCGCTCGGGTGCGGGGACGAGGTTGTTCAGCGTGTGCTCGACCTTGACGGCGTCGCGCTGCTCGGCCGCCGCCATCCCCTCCAGGAGGCCCAGCCGCTGCGACACCCGCAGGACGTGGGTGTCGACGGGCAGCCCCGGCAGCCCGAACGCCACGCTCCGCACGACGTTGCCGGTCTTGCGCCCGACGCCGGGCAACGTCACCAGGTCCTCCAGCGCCGAGGGGACCTGGCCGTCGTAGCGCTCCACCACCGCGCGTGCCATCCCGATAAGGCTCTTGGTCTTGGACCGGAAGAACCCCGTTGAGCGGATGATCTCCTCGACTTCATCCGGGTTCGCCGCGGCCAGTGCAGCGGGATCGCCGTAGCGCGCGAAGAGGACGGGCGTGACCATGTTGACCCGTGCGTCCGTGGACTGCGCCGACAGGATGGTGGCGACCAGGAGCTGGAAGGGATCGTCGTGGTCGAGCGCGCAGAGCTCCTCGGCGGTGCCCGGGTACTGCTCGGCGAGCCGCTCGACGGTGAGGCGAGCCCGCCCCTTGGGTGTCCTGGGCTTCGCCACCGGCTCACGCTACCGGGTTACGTTGGCCGTCGTGGACCTGGACATGGCCGTCGCCGACGTCGGCGACCTGGGCGACGACGACCTGCATGCGCTCAAGACCGTGCTGGCCCACGCCGGCGCCGCGGACGGCCACCCGGCGTTCCCCGAGCCGCAGCGCCTCGACCTGACGAAGCCTCGCGGCGCGTCGCCGGGCGAGCGTGTGGTCCTCGCCCGCCACGACGGCGCGCTGATCGGGTGCGCGCTGCTCTCGCCCGCCAAGGACGGCTCCACCGTGCTCCACGTCGTCGTCGACCCCCCCGCGCGGTGGCGAGCCCGACGTGGCGTCCGCACTGATCGCGCGCGCCGTCGCCGTCGCCCCGCCCGGCGCCCCGATCCACCTCTGGGCCATGCAGGCCGGGGCCGACGACGACGCCCGTGCCCGCGAGCACGGATTCGCTCCCGAGCGCGACCTCCTCCAGCTGCGGGTCCCGCTCCCCCTGGCGCCGGCCGTCGCGCACGCGACCCGGCCCCTGGCCACGCGGCCATTCGAGCCCGGTCGGGACGAGGAGGCCTGGGTCGACACGAACAACCGGGCCTTCGCCGGTCATCCCGAGCAGGGTGGCTGGACGGTCGGGCAACTGCGGCAGCGCATGGCGGCGGACTGGGTGGAGCTCGACGGCTTCCTGGTGGCCGACGACCCCGACGGGCCGGGGCTCATCGGGTCGTGCTGGACGAAGATCCATCGGGACCGCGACCCCGTGCTCGGCGAGATCTACGTGATCGCCGTCGACCCGCGCCACCACGGGCAGGGCTGGGGACGCTCCCTCACCGTGGCCGGGCTCGAGTCGCTGTCGCGACGAGGCATCACGGTGGGGATGCTCTACGCGGACGCCACGAACGAGGCGGCGGTCGCGCTGTACCGCTCGCTCGGGTTCACCGTCGACCACGTCGACCGCTCCTACCGGCGTCCCTGACGGCGCCGCTGCCCGTCAGGTCGTGCCCGTGCCGATGGCCCGGCCGACCCCGAAGGTGACGGCGGCGGACACGCCGGTGACGGCGAGCTGGCGCAGCGCCGAGACGACGACCGACCGCTCGGTGAACCGGGCCAGCACGGCCCCGACGGCCAACGACGCCACCGCTCCGAGCACGATGGAGAGCACGATGGCCAGCGTGCCCGAGGTGAACAGCCACGGGGCCAACGGGATGAAGGCACCGACGGCGAAGGTGACGAAGGAGGCCGCGGCGGCCTGCCAGGGCGACCCGAGGTTCTGCACCGTGATGCCGAGCTCTTCGCGGGCGTGGGTCTCGAGCGCGAGCTCTTCGTCCTGCATCACCTCGTTGACCATCTCGGTGGCCACCGCGGGGTCGATGCCCCGTTGCACGTACATGCTGCGCAGCTCCGCCGCCTCCCCCTCGGGGCTGCGTCGCAGCGAGCGCCGCTCCACGTCCAGCTCGCGCTGCATGAGCTCGCGCTGCGCGGTCATGGACAGGTATTCGCCGGCGGCCATGGAGAAGGACCCGGCGATGAGCCCCGCCACACCGGCCAGGCGAACGATCGATCCCCCGGGGTTCGCCCCGGCCACACCCAGGACCAGGGAGACGTTGGTCACGAGGCCGTCGCTGATCCCGAAGACCGCCGCCCTGGCACCGCCGCCGCGCAGGTCCCGGTGCTGGTGGACCGGCAGGGCGTCGTGCTCGTGCGCGTGGCTCACCGGGGTCAGCGTAGTGAGGTGCCCCGCGCGGGTAGCGTCCCCCTGCAGAATCAACCCTGACCAGCGAGGAGCACAGCATGACCACCACCGTCGACGGCGTCGACGCCTTCCACGAACTCGTCGGCAAGGATCTCGGCCACTCCGAGTGGCAGACGATCACCCAGGACCGGGTGAACCTCTTCGCCGACGCGACCGACGATCACCAATGGATCCATGTCGACCCCGAGCGCGCCAAGGACGGCCCGTTCGGCGCGGCCATCGCCCACGGGTACCTCACCCTCTCGCTCGCCCCGGTCCTGTTGAACAAGGTCATCCACGTACAGAACACCAAGTTCGGGGTCAACTACGGCTGCAACAAGGTCCGGTTCCCCTCGCCGGTCCCCGTGGGCGCCGACCTGCGCATGGGCGTGACGGTGGCGGCGGTCGACGACACCGACGGCGGCGTGCAGGTCACCTACGACCTCGTGATGGAGGTCAAGGATGCGCCCAAGCCGGCCTGCGTCGCCCAAGTGGTCTACCGCTACTACCGCTGACACCGACCCGCACCATGGTGCGCCGACGCCGGAACCCGGCACTCACCCCGACGTCGGCGCCACCCCTGCCCAGCGGTGCGGAGAAGACGGCGCGCGTGCGCGCCATGTTCGACACCATCGCGCCCCGCTACGACCTCATGAACCGCCTCATGACGTTCGGGCTCGACCAGGCCTGGCGTCGCGGTGCGGTCGCCGCACTGGCCCTGCCCGCCGGCGCACTCGTGCTCGACCTCGCCTGCGGGACGGGTGACCTCTCCCGCCTGGCGCTCCGCCGCGGCTACCGCGTCGTCGGGGCGGACCTGAGCGCCGGCATGCTGGCGGCGAACGGCGCCGCGACGCCGCTCGTCGAGGCGGACGGCAGCAGCCTGCCCTTCGCCGACGGGGCCTTCGACGGGCTGGTGTGCGGCTACGCGCTGCGCAACTTCACCGACCTGGCCGCCACGCTCGACGAGTGCGCCCGGGTGCTGCGCCCGGGCGGGCGGCTGGCCGTGCTCGAGGTCGACGCCCCCACCTCGCGCCTGTGGCGGGCGGGCTACGACGTGTGGTTCAACAAGGCCGTGCCCGCCCTGGGGGGCGCCATCTCCGACCGCGACGCCTACCGCTATCTCCCGCGCTCGGTGGCCTACCTGCCCCCGGCCGCCGGCCTGCGGCGCCAGCTGCTCGGGGCCGGCTTCTCGGCCGTCGGCATCCGGCCGCTGGCCGGTGGGCTGAGCCAGCTGGTGGTCGCCACCCGCGTCGGGGCTCCGTGACCGACGCGCTCCACGCGCGCACCGTGCCCCTGGCGTACGGGCCCGACGCGCTGCAGTTCGACGGCAGCCCGACCGTGCTGTTCGACCGCCCCGGGCTGACGCTGGTCGGCTGGGGGACGGCGCAGCTCGTCGCCGCGTCGGGGGCCGCCGCCGCCCTGGCGGCCATCCCCTGTGACGACCAGGTCCGGCGCCCGGGCTCGGGTCCCGTGGCCATGGGCGCGCTCCCCTTCGCCGACGCCATGGGCGGGCAGCTGGTGATCCCCCGCTTCATCATGGCGATCTCGCGCGACGGCGACGGCGTCACCCGGCGCTGGGCCACCGCCGTCGGGCCGGCCGACGTCGCGCTCCCCGGCACCGACGAGCTCTTCGACGCCGTGCTCTGGCAGTACGGCACGACGCCCGAGGTCGTCGTGGACCCCGCGGTCACGCTCGTCACCACGCCGATGGGCGGCGCGGCCTACGCGGACATGGTGGCCGTGGCGGTGGCGACACTGCGCACGCCCGGCGCAGCGTTGCGCAAGGTCGTGCTGTCCCGGCCGCTCACCGTCGAGCTCCACGGCCCGCTCCCCTTGTCGGCGGTGCTGCGCCGGCTGCGGGCCGGCGAGCCGAACTGCACCGTCTTCTCCATGCCCGTGCCCGACGGGGCCTTCTTCGGCGCCAGCCCGGAGCTGTTGGTGGCCCGCCACGACGCGCGCGTCACGTGCCACCCGTTGGCCGGGACGGTGCCACGTGGCGACACGGCGCGGGCCGACGCGGACGCCCAGCGCGCCCTCGCCCGGTCGGACAAGAGCCGCGAGGAGCACCGCTACGTGGTCGAGGAGATCGCAGGCACCCTCGCCCCCTACTGCTCCGAGCTCTCGGTGCCCGCGGAGCCGTCCATGGTCGCCTTCCGGTCGGTCGCCCACCTGGGCACCAGGATCGAGGGCCGCCTGTCCCGGCCGGCCGGCGTGCTCGAGCTCCTCGAGCGGCTCCATCCCACGCCGGCGGTCGGGGGCACGCCACGGGCCGAGGCGCTCGCCTTCATCGCCGCACACGAGGCGGACGGGCGCGGCTACTGGGCGGGGCCCGTCGGGTGGGTCGACGCCGCCGGCGACGGCGAATGGATGATCGGCATCCGCAGCGCGCGGCTCCACGCCGACGACGCCGCGGTCACCCTGCGGGCGGGGTCGGGCATCGTGGCCGGCTCGGACCCCGCCGCGGAGCGCGCGGAGACCGACGTGAAGCTGGCGACGGTCCTGGAGGCCGTCGTGCCCGGCGCCTCAGTGCAGCTGCGGTGAGCGCACCGGCACCGGGGCGGTCGATGCCGCGACGTGCGTGGCCGCCAGGGGGATCTTGACCACCAACGTCGCCCCCGGCCCCTCGGTGGCGAGGACCTCGGCCGTGCCGTGCAACGCCTCGGCGATGGCACGGACGATGGCCAACCCGAGCCCCGTGCCGCTGACCGAGCGAGACGGGTCACCCTGGTAGAAGCGGTCGAACACGCGCCCGGCCTCGCCGGGAGGGATACCGGGCCCGTTGTCGGACACCTGGATGTAGCCCATCGGGCCGGCCACGCCGGTCGACACACTGACCTCGGTGCCGGGCGGCGTATGGGCCAGCGCGTTGCGGACGAGGTTGTGCGCCACCTGGGCGAGACGCTCGCCGTCGCCCACCACCACCACCGCCGGCCCGGGCTCGAGCACGAGGTGATGGCCGTGCTCGACCGCCTTCGAGTCGCCGACCGCGTCCGCGCAGGTGCGTTGCAGGTCGACGGGTTCGGCCCGGAGCGGCCGGCCCCGGTCCAGCTCGGCCAGGAGCAGGAGGTCTTCGACGAGGCCGCCCATCCGGGTCGCCTCCTCCTCGATGCGCTTCAGCGCCTTGCGGCGCCCCGCGTCGTCGGAGAACCCGCCGCGCCCGAGGAGCTCCGCGTAGCCCCGGATGGACGTGAGCGGCGTGCGCAGTTCGTGCGAGGCGTCGGCCACGAACTGGCGCAGGCGCTCCTCGGAGGCCGACTTCTCGGCAAAGGCGCCCTCGATCTGGGCCAGCATCTCGTTCAGCGCCACGCCCAGGCGGCCGACCTCGGTGTCCCGCGCGCCCTCGGGCACCCGCCGCGTCAGGTCGCCCGAGGCGATGGCGTCGGCCGTGCCCGCCATCTGGCGCAACGGCCGCAGGCCGCGTCGCACCACCACCATGACCAGTACGCCCATGGCCAGGAGCACGGCCAGGGTGGCGGCCTCCTCGACCTTGCGCAGCGACGTCAGCGTGTCGTTGGTCGGGTTGAGCGAGATCGACGTCACCAGCGTCCCCTGGGGGACGGTGACGGCGACGGTGCGGTACTGGCCGTCGGGGTCACCCTTGCTGCCGAGGATCACCGCATCGGAGTCCGGGCGGAACGCGCCCGCGTAGCGACCGACGTGGACGTGGCGGTAGATGTCGGGGACCTGCTGCACCGGGATGTCGTGGGTGAGCAGGGGCGCCGGGTCCGGCCGGGTCGTGGACCCCGACGGGCGGCGGAGGATCACCTGGTCGTGACGGTCGAGGAGCGTGAGGTAGACGTCGGAGGAGACCCGGCGCGAGATCTCGGCGGGGGTGACCGGCATGCTCCGGCCGGCCGCAAAGGTGAGGTAGTCGAAGCCCAGCGCCTCGTTCTGGGCCAGGGTGTCGTCGGCCTGCCCGTAGAGGAAGGAGCGGACCGAGGCGTAGATCACGACGTCGGCCACGACGAGGCCGACCACCAGCAACAGCGCCACGACCGCGACGAGCCGCCTCTGGAGGCTCATCCTTCGCGGGGCAGGCGGAGGGTGTAGCCGACGCGCCGGATGGTGTGGATCAGCGCCGGCTCGGTGACGTCGATCTTCTTGCGCAGGTAGCTGATGTAGGTCTCGACGATGTTGGGGTCGCCGCGGAAGTCGAACCCCCAGACGTTGTCGAGCAACTCGGACTTGGAGATGACCCGCCGGGCGTTCTCCAGCAGATACCGCAGCAGGTTGAACTCGGTCGCCGTCAGGTCGACCGACTGCTCGCCGCGCCACACCTCGTGGGTGTCGACGTTCATGGAGAGGTCGGCGAACTGCATGACGGCGTTGTCGGCCGCCGCAACCTCGCCCGCCCGGCGCAGGATGGCCCCGACGCGCGCCATGAGCTCGTCCACGCTGAAGGGCTTCGTGACGTAGTCGTCGCCCATGCCGAGGCCCTCGACCTTGTCCTGGGTGGTGTCGCGCGCGGTCAGGAACACGATCGGCATCTGCTCGCCCTGGTTGCGCAGGCGCCGGCAGACCTCGTTGCCGTCGAAGTCGGGCAGCATCACGTCGAGCATGACCAGGTGGGGACGGAAGGTGCGGACCTGCTCGAGCGCCTCGGCGCCGGTGGCCGCGACACCGACGAGGTAGCCCTCGAAGGACAGCGCCGCCGAGAGCAGCTCGGCGATGTTGGGCTCGTCGTCCACGACCAGGATGCGCGCCGGGGGTGCCTCGATCGTCATGTCACCACGTCCCGGCGCACACGCTCACGGCGAGCCGACGGGGTCCTCGGCCGCGCTGTAGGTGTGGGACATGTCGCCGCCGGGGGCGGTGCCGCTCGTGCCGGGCTGTTCGGCCGTGGCGGTGGGCCCGTGCCCGCCCGGGCCCTGGGTGCCGGTGCGGTCCGCCCCGCGCCCGACCCGGAGGGCACCCCGGACGAGCCGGCCCAGGCCCCACCAGGTCACGAGCGCCAGCGCCTCGACCACGATGAACGACGACATCTTGGACTCGCCGGCTTCGCGGTCGACGAAGCTGATCGGCACCTCGGTGACGGCGGCGCCGTGCTGCTTGGCGCGGTAGGTCATCTCGATCTGGAAGCCGTACCCCTCGGCCCGGATCCGGTCCAGGTCGAGCCGGCGCAAGATGCCGGCCGAGTAGGCCCGGTACCCCGCCGTCGAATCGGCCACGCCGAGCCCGAGGACCACGGACGCGTAGAGGTTGCCGCCCCGCGACAGGAGGTGGCGGTGCCAGGCCCAGTTCGGGATGGAGCCCCCCTCGACGTAGCGCGAGCCGATGGAGACGTCGAAACCCTCCTCGAGCGGCGCCACCAGGGAGGGCAGCGCCGCGGGGTCGTGCGAGAAGTCGGCGTCGATCTCGACGAAGGCGTCGTAGCCGCGCTCGAGGCCCCACGCGAAGCCGGCCCGGTACGCGCTCCCCAGCCCGGACTTGGCGGTGCGGGCCAGCAGGTGCACGTCGGGCAGCTCGGTGGCGACCTTCTGCACCAGCTCGGCCGTCCCGTCCGGGCTGCCGTCGTCGACCACCAGCACGCCGGCTACGGGGAGGCACTCCCGGATGCGCCGGAGCATCCGCTCGATGTTCTCCGACTCGTTGTACGTCGGGATGACCACCAGCGGTCGCATGCAGGCATTCTAGGGGGTGGCGCCGCCCCGGCTCCGGCGCCACCCGGTCCGGCGGTCGGCCCGGGTTCCGCCCGTGGCCTGGGACTTCGCAGACGACAGGCATGGTTCTCGCCGCCGGCGCCGCCGGTAGGATCCTGCTCGCCCACCGCCGTTGCGCACGCCGGCGGGGCTCAGATGTCGGTCGGCTCCGCCGGCGTGAGCGGCCCGTGCAGCTCCGACTCGTCGACCACCGCGTCGGGGCCCCGGCGCAGCTCGCGCACGATCACCTGGATCGCCCCGCCGAAGGGGATGCCCACCAGGGCGCCGACGAACGCCCCCAACCCGCCGGCCACCCGGCCGCCCAGCGTCGCACCCACGAGGACGGCGATCAGCACCCAGAACGGGTTCAGCTGCACCGTCTTGCTCATGATGATCGGGTTGAGGACGTGGTTCTCGATCTGCTGGTAGACGAGGAACACGATCAACATGACGATCCCCGCCTGCACCGAGTGGATGGCCGCGATGACCACGACCGGCACACCGGCCAGCAGCCCTCCCACCAGGGGCAGCAGGTCGACCAGGGCCACGAAGACCCCCAGGAGGAACGCGAACGGCACGCCGAGGATGGCCAGCGTGGTCCCCGAGATGACCCCGGCGATGACGGAGGTGGCGCCGTTCCCGAGCATGTACCCGGTCACGGAGCGGATCGTGTCGTCGACCACCCGGCGCAGCCGGTCGGCCGTCGTGGGCTGGAAGAGGCTCAGGAAGCCGGACCACAGACGCGGGGCCTCGAGCATGGAGAAGAAGGTGAGGATGGCGATCGTCACGACCGCCACGAGCGTCGACACCGCGGCGGCGCCGACGGAGAACGCGGTGGCCGGCTTGAGCACCTTGGTGATCTGGGAGGCGATCTTGGACGACCCCTCCGAGAGGTACTTCTGCAGGTGGAGGCGGAACACCAGTCTGCCCAGCGGGCCATGGCCCTTCTTGGCCTCCGCGACCAGCGTCGGCACCTGCTTGCCGAAGTGCACCGCCGCCGTCACCAGCGGCTCGGTGAACAGGTAGACCAGGCCGCCGAGCACCAGCGCACCCACCAGGAACACGGTGAGCGTGGCCCCACCGTGGGTCAGTCCGCGGGCGCGCAGGAACCGTGTCGCCGGCGTCATCAGGAGCGTGATGAAGAACGCGATGATGATGTAGACCACGATGGTGCGCAGAGCCCAGAGGCCGAGGATGACTGCCGCGTTGAGGTCGAGCAGCACGATGACCACCGACACCGTCACCACGATGGTGGCGAGCGGGATCCCCCGGCGATCCGCGCTGCCCGAGAGCTTGGACCGCCACGTGTCGGGAGGCTCAGCGGCCATGGGACCAGCTTGGCAGCTTTGACGTCCGAAGAGGCGGTTGGTCGCGCTACGGACGTGCAAGCATGAACGTGATGGACCCGGTCGAGCAGGGGGAGCCCGAGGATCAACCCCCGGCCCCGCCGCCGAGGGTCAGGCGGCGGTGGCTCCCCCGCAACGTGAAGATCACGCTGATGGTCCTCTTCCTCTTCTTCGTGGGCGAGTACATCCTGCTGCCCGAGCTGGCCAGCGCCCGCCGGGAGTTCCAGCAGCTGAGCCACCTCAACTTCCTCTGGCTGATCCTCGGCGCGCTGCTCGAGGTGGCCGCCCTGGTGGCGTACGCCGAGCTGACCCACACGGTCCTGTCGCCCGGTGCGCCCGACCGCTTCCGCATCTTCCGCATCAACATGTGGGCCCTTGCGGTCAGCCACGTGCTCCCGGGTGGGACGGTGCCGGGCACGGCCGCCAGCTACCGCCTCCTGACCGACTCGGGTGTCTCGGGCAGCACCGCCGCCTTCGGCCTGGCCACCCAGGGCATCGGTTCGGCGCGTGGTGCTGAACCTCATCTTCTGGCTGTCGCTCCTGATCTCCATCCCGCTGCAGGGCTACAACCCGCTCTACGGCTTCGCCGCCATCCTGGGCGTCCTCTTGCTGGCCGTCTTCGCCGCCGTCGTCTTCCTGCTGACCCGGGGCGAGAAGCAGGCCGCCGTCTTCATCCAAAAGGTGGCCGGCCGGCTCCCCTTCGTGAAGGCGGAGACGGTGACGTCGCTGGTCCAGAAGGTGGCGGACCGCATGAAGATCCTCGCCTCGAGCTCGGAGCTGCTGACGAGGGCGAGCATCTGGGCGGCGGCCAACTGGCTGCTCGACGCCGCCTCCCTGTGGGTCTTCCTGCTGGCCTTCGGCGCCCACATCTCGCCGATCGACGTGCTGGTGGCGTACGGGCTGGCCAACATCCTCGCCGTCATCCCGGTGACCCCGAGCGGCCTCGGCGTGATCGAGCTGACGATCGTGGCCGTGTTGAAGGGCTTCGGGGTCCCCGGCGGCGTGGCCGCGGCGGGCGTCCTCAGCTGGCGCCTCGTCAACTTCTGGTTGCCCATCCCCTTCGGCGGCGCGTCCTACCTGTCGCTGCGGCTGCGGCGGCCGGGGACCGCGACCGCCAAGGCGATCACACCCTGACCCGGTTCTCGTGAGGCGCCCGCGACCGCCGACGCTCACCGCGCGCCGTCTCGCGGCACACCGGGCCCGTCTCGCGCGCACCCGGCCCTCGACACCCGGTGCCGACGTCGAGGCCGAGCGGCGCCTCTACCGCGACGTCGGCGGCATCTTCGCGGCGCCCGCCGGCCGTCCCGCCGCGGGTCGCGCTGCGCACCCGAGTGGTCGACGCGGAGGTGGCCCGAGCCATCGGGCGGGGAACCGCGCAGGTGTTGCTGCTCGGGGCCGGCTACGACGGACGGGCGCTGCGCTTCGGCGGCGGGGCAGTCCGCTGGTTCGAGGTGGACCTGCCGTCGACGCAGGCCGACAAGCGGCGGCGCCTGGACGCGCTCGGCATCCGGCAGGCCGGCGTCACCTACGTGGCGGTCGACCTCGGCACGGAGGACCTCGGGGCCGCGCTCGATGCCGCCGGGCACGATGCCGCGGCCCCGTCGCTCTTCGTCTGCGAGGACCTCTTCGGCTCGCTCGGCCTGGAGGCGACGGCGTCGGTGTGCCAGGCGCTGCGCACCCGGGCACCGGCGGGGAGCGTGCTGCTCGCCACCTTTCGGGTCGCGCCCGAGCCCGGCTCCACCCTGCTCGCCCTCGACGCCGGGATCGGCGCGCTCCGCCGGTTCGTGGGCGACCCTCCGCAGCACGTGCTCCGCCCCGGGGACCCCGAGAAGCTCATGGTCGTCACGGGCTGGCGCGTCGCGCAGGCAGAGTCGGCGGCGGCGAGCCGGGTCGACCGCAGCGCGCGCATGCTGGCGCTGGTCTGCGAGCCGGGTCCGGCGCGCTGAACGTCAGCTGCCCGCGCCCGTGGCCGCCATCGTCCGCCGCCCGAGGAGCGGGCGCGCCACCGGCGCCCGCCAGACCCGGACCCCGGCGCCCACGACCAGTGCGATGAAGAGCAGGACGTCGGCATCGGAGACCGGGATGAGCCAGCCCCGCCCGGCGAACACGACACCCGGCCCGTGCGGGACCCACCACGTCGGGCGCGGCCCAGAACAACGCCGCGACGGCCAACGCGTACCACTCGCCGTAGCGGGGGCGGTCCGCCGCCAGCGCCAGCCAGGCCACGAGCAGGATCACCCAGATGAAGTGGTGCGACCACGACACCGGGCTGGCCAGCGACTCGGTGGCCTCGACGACCAGGAGCCCCAGGACCGGCGACGAGCGGCGGTACGCCCCCACCGCCACCGCCAGGCCGACGCAGGCGACGGTCAGGACGATCAGGAAGGTCGTCGGCGTGGTCACGGTGCGGCCCAACATGCGCTCGATCGCGCCGAGCATGCCCTGGTTCCCGATCCACGAGAGCATGCCGGCCCGCTGCGGGTCCCGGATGTAGTGCGTCCAGTACTCCCACGAGGTCGAGGCGTTGACCGCCGCCGCCAGGAGCGCGGCGGCGAGGAACGACGCGACGGCCCGCGTGCCGGCACGGCCCTGCCGGGTCAGGAAGAGGTACGGGATCAGAATGGCGGGCGTCACCTTGATGGCCGCCGCCAACCCGACCAGGATCCCCCGCGGGAGCGGCAGGTCCAGCGTCATGTCCGCCACCACGAGCAGGGCGAGGATGATGTTGACCTGGCCGAGCAGGAAAGTCTGGCGCACCGGGTCCAACGCCACCACCGGCAGCACGAGGGCGAGGGCCCACCACAGGATGGTCCGCCGGTCCAGCGCCGCGCACACGGCACGCAGGCTGACGGCGATCAGTGCGAAGACGGCGGCGAGGTTCAGCAGCGAGAAGGCGACCTCGCAGGCCCGGAGCGGGAGCTGCGCGAACGGTGCGAAGAGGAGGGCGGAGAACGGCGGGTAGGTGAAGCCGAGGTGGTCCGTCGGCAGCGTGACCGTGAAGAGGTCGTTCCCCGCCGCGTGCGCGCCGCCGAGCAGGTACGTGCTGAGGTCGATCTGCTGGTGGAGCGCGGCGAGGATCGTCGCCCCCACCACCGCCACCGCGCCCGAGGCAACCGGCCAGGCCCAGCCGCGGCTCGACGAGATGGCGCGCATGCGCAGAGCCACGGGGTCACTCGCCATAGTCGAGGATGGTACCGGCGGTCGGAGGGGACGATGCGGCATTGGCCCAGGGTCGTCCGCGGGCGTGGCTAGGCCGGTGACTTGGCCTCGTCGCCCTCTCCCACGCGGAGGTCCGAGTCGAGGCGGCGGCGGGCCCGCTCCCGCGCCAGCTCCTTCAGCCGCTCCTGCGAGCTCACGCCATGGCGGTTGGGCACCCTGCGCCAGCGCCGGTCCGGCCCGAGCTCCCACGCGTTGGTCTCGTCCGCGAACACCAGGTCCAGCACCTCGAAGAGCCGGGCCTGCAGCTCGGGGTCGTGCACCGGGACGACCACCTCGACCCTGCGGTCGAGGTTGCGCCCCATGAGGTCCGCCGACCCGATGTAGATCTTGAGCGGCAGACCGGGGCCGGCCGCCGGATCGACGGGGGCGCCGCCGAAGCGGTAGATCCTCGAGTGCTCGAGGAAGCTGCCCACGATGGAGCGGACCCGGATGCGCTCGGACAGCTCGGGGATGCCGGGGCGCAGCCGGCACAGGCCGCGCACGGCCAGGTCGATCTCCACGCCCGCCCCCGAGGCTCGGTAGAGCGCGTCGATCATGGAGGCGTCGGTGAGGCCGTTCAGCTTCATCACGATGCGGCCGGCCGGGCCGGCGTCGGCCTGCTCCTCGATCATCGCCATGATCCGCTTGCGCACCGTGACCGGCGACACGAGGATCTGCCGGTAGTCGGCGTGGCGCGAGAACCCCGTCAGGTAGTTGAACAGCTCGCCGACGTCCGCGCCGATCTCGGGATCGGATGTGAGCAGCCCGATGTCCTCGTAGATGCGGGCCGTCTTCGAGTTGTAGTTGCCGGTGCCGACGTGGCAGTAGGGGCGGACGCCGTCCTCCTCGCGGCGCAACACCAGCGCGGTCTTCGAGTGCGTCTTCAGCCCGACGATGCCGTAGACGACGTGCACGCCCACTTCTTCGAGCGCCCGGGCCCAACCGATGTTGGCCTCCTCGTCGAAGCGCGCCTTGAGCTCGACGATGGCGGCGACCTGCTTCCCGTTCTCCGCCGCCCGGATCAGCGAGTTGACGATGGGGCTGTCGCCACCGGTGCGGTACAGCGTCTGCTTGATCCCGAGCACGGCCGGGTCCTCGGCCGCCTGCGCGACGAAGGCCTCGACCGAAGTGGCGAACGAGTCGTAGGGATGGTGCACGAGCACGTCGCGCTCGCGCAGCAACGCGAAGAGCTCGGCGGGCTCGTGTGCCACCGTGGCCAGGCGGGGCGGGGTCATCGGCGTCCACGTCTCACCGTGGAGGTCCGGCCGGTCCAGGGCGTAGACCCCCCACAGCCCGCTGAGGTCGAGCGGTGCGCTCACCCGGAAGACGCCGTCGGCGCCCACCTCGAGCTCGGTGGCGAGGAGGTCCGCCAGGTCCTGCCCCGTGTCGGCCTCGATCTCGAGCCGGAGCGCCTTGCCGAAGCGGCGCCGGCGCAGCTCCATCTCGATGGCGACGAGGAGGTCGTCCGCCTCGTCCTCCTCGAGGGCGAGGTCTGCGTTGCGGGTCACCCGGAAGGCGTGGTGGTGCCCGATCGTCATCCCGGGGAACAGCGACCCGAGGTGGGCCGAGATGACCTGCTCGAGCGGCACGAAGCGCTCGCCGTCGGGCATGACCACGAAGCGCGGCAGCGTCGGCGGGACCTTGACCCGGGCGATGCGCCCCTCCCCCGAGGACGGGTCCTGCACCTCGACCACCAGGTTGAGCGACAGGTTCGAGATGTAGGGGAAGGGGTGGCCCGGGTCGACGGCCAGGGGCGTGAGGACCGGGTAGATCTGGCGCTGGAAGACCTCGACGAGGTGGGCCCGGTCGCCGTCATCGAGGCTGGACCAACCCGAGAGGCGGATGCCGGCGTCGGCGAGGGCCGGGACGATCAGGTCCAAGAAGATGTGGTCCTGGCGGCGCACGAGCTCCTCGACCCGGCCGCGGATCATCGTGAGCTGCTCCCCGGGGCGGAGCCCGTCCACCGAACGGGTGCGGACCCCCGCGGCGACCTGGTCCTCCAGCGCGGCGACCCGGATCTGGTAGAACTCGTCGAGCAGCTCGGAGAAGATGGCGAGGAACTTCGCCCGCTCGAGCAGCGGCACCCCGTCGTCCTCGGCCAGGTCCAGGAGCCGCGACCCGAAGTCGAGCCTCGACTGCTCCCGGTTGGTGAAGCGCTGGTACCCGAAGGCCTCGATCTGCTGGTACGTCGGCGGCGACGGGCGCTCCACCCCGGCGACCGCCGCGCCGCCGTGCGCGGGCGCCTCTCCGGGCGGCCCCGGCTGGGCCTCTGCCGACGGTTCGGGCTGCGCCTGGGGTTGGTGCTGAGGCTGGGTCTGGGTCATGGCGGCGGGGACGACACCGGTCGCGGGAAGCGGGGATGTCACCCTCGATCCTACCCCCCACCACTACGATTCGCCCGTGCCGTCACGCGCCCGTCGCACGCCGTTCCCGCGCTACGTCTTCGGGCCCAAAGCCCAGGCGGCGCACCGAATTGGGGCTGCTGCTCTACGGCTCGGGACTGGTCGTCGCGCTCTACGTGATCGCCGAATTGGGGGCGAAGTCGAAGATCCCGGCCGACTTCGGGCCGTTCCTCGGCGTCGTGCTCGGGCTGGCGCTGCTGGCCCACATGACCAACCGCTGGCTCGTCCCGGACGCCAACGCCGTGATCCTCCCGCTGGCGGCGCTGCTCAACGGCATCGGGTACGTGGTCATCGCGCGCTGGAACCCGGCGCACGCCCGCGAGCAGGCGGCCTGGGCGGCCCTGGGCGTGGTGCTCTACGTCCTGACGCTGCTGGTGGTCCAGTTCACCCGGGACCTGGAGCGCTACCGCTACCTCCTCCTGCTGCTGGCCGGCATCCTGCTGGTGGCCCCTCTGTTCTTCAGCCCCATCAACGGCGCCCGGCTGTGGATCCACTTCGGGGGCCTGGAATTCCAGCCGATCGAGTTCTCCAAGCTCCTCCTGTGCATCTTCTTCGCCTCCTACTTCGCCGAGAACAAGGAGATGCTCTCCATCCCGACGGCCCGCCTGGGGAACCGGCTCATCCTCGACCCGCGGCCGCTCATCCCCCTGCTCGTGGCGTGGGGCGCCGCCATGGCGGTGATCGGGCTCGAGGGTGACATCGGGTTCGCGGCCCTGCTGTTCACCCTCTTCATCGCGATGCTGTGGATCACGACGGGGCGGTTCGGCTACCTGCTCTTCGGCGCGTTGCTCTTCGCGGGCGGGGCCTACATCTCGGCGCGCTACTTCGGGCAGGTGCACACCCGCGTCGAGGAATGGCTGAACCCGTGGGCCACGACGACCAACCCCAACCTGGGGGGCGCGCAGCTACGCCTGGGCTGGTACGGGTTCGGTACGGGCGGCGTGGGGGGCACCGGGCTCGGCTACGACCTGCAGGCCGGCAACATCCCCTACCTCACGACCGACATGATCTTCGCCGCCATCGGCACCGAGATGGGCCTCGTGGGCTCGGTGGCCATCGTGGTCGCCTTCATCCTGCTCATCGGTGCCGGGTTCCGGGTGGCGCAGGCGGCGCGCTCGGACTTCTCGCGGCTCCTGGCGACGGGACTGACGCTCATCATCGGCTTCCAGGCGTTCTTCATCATGGCCGGCGTCGTGCGGCTGCTCCCCTTCACCGGGATCACGCTCCCCTTCGTCGCGTACGGCGGCTCGTCGCTGCTGGCCAATTACGTCCTCATCGCCCTGCTGCTGCGCATTTCGGACGAGGGCGCCAAGACGCAGTCGGCCATGCTCGCCGCCGGCGCCGCGGGCACGCCGGGCGAGCGCCCGATGGTCCCGGCGGGCTGAGCCCGTGGTCGTCAGGCCTTTCGCTCGGCGACGTTCTCCACTTCGGTGAAGAGGGCCCCCTGGGCCGCGCCCGAGCCGGACATGCCGCCGCCGGCGCCGCGCAGCACGTACGCAATGCCCACCGCCAGGACGGCGCCGGCGAGGGGGCCGGCGACGTAGACCCAGTAGTCGGTGAAGGTCGTCGAGACGAGGTCGGGCCCGAACGTGCGCGCCGGGTTCATCGACGCACCCGAGATGGGGCTGCCCCACAGGCCCGCCAGTGCGATGTAGCCGCCGACCCCGAAGGCGCCGATGATGCCGACGTTCTGCGCCCCCGAGGCGGTGCCCAGGATGACGCTGACGAGGCCCATGGTCAGGATCAGCTCCATCCAGAAGCCCGCCATGTTCGAGTACCCGTGCGCCACGTAGTTGGAGCCGTAGGAGGCCGACACGTTGATGACCGCACGGAGGAACAGTGCCGCCAGCGTGGCGCCGAGGAGCTGGGCCACGACGTACCCGGGCACCCGTCGCCAGGGGAAGTCCCGGCGCAGGGCGAAGGCGACGGACACCGCCGGGTTGAGGTGCGCGCCGGAGATCTTGCCCATGAAGAGGATGATGGCCATCACCATCAAGCCCGGCGCGACCACCGCGGCGGTGCGACTGATCACGCCGGGAAACGCGTGGCCCATCATCCCGCCGCCCGCGGCAACCAGCACGAGGAAGAAGGTACCGAGCACCTCGGAGAAGAGGCGACGCCACTCCTGGCGTGGATCCTTGAAGTCGGCGATCCGGTCGAGAATGCCCTGCTCGTAGTGCGCCAGCGGTCCGAGCACGCTCTGGACCGGTGCCTCCGCGGGTGCGGGTGGGCTGGCCGGACTGCTCATCGCCATCGTTCCCTTCCCGTCCGCCCTCCTCCGGTTTCGCCTCGAGACCGAGGGGCGGACGTTGCCGAAGAGTCTCGGTCAGCGCCGCCGCCGGTCCTAGGGCCGAAAGTCACTGAACGGCCCACGCCGCTGGACGAATGGACCCGCCGCCGCGCTTCCTGGAGACTCGCAGCCGGGATCGACCCCGAGAACGGAGGAGGGCGCCGCCATGCCAGCCGACTTCAACGACCGCACCGACTTCGAGAACGCCGATCGGGGCTTCATCGCCCGCATCGAACCCTTGACCATCGCCAACGCCGACGGCCGCCAGGTCTGGGACATGGAGGGTTGGGCCTTCCTCGAGGGCCCGTGCCCCGAGACGGCCAACCCGAGCCTCTGGCGGCAGGGCCAGCTCAATTGCCGCCATGGCCTCTACGAGGTGACGGGCGGCATCTACCAGGTGCGCGGCTTCGACCTGTCGAACATGACGCTCGTGGAGAGCGACCACGGCGTCATCGTCATCGACCCGTTGGTCTCGGAGGAGACGGCGGCGGCGGCCCTGGCCCTGTACCGATCGCACCGCGGCGACCGGGCGGTCACGGCGGTCATCTACACGCACGCCCACGTCGACCACTTCGGAGGCGTGCTGGGGGTGGTCGACGCCGACACCGCGGTCCCCATCGTCGCACCGGAGCACTTCTTGGAGCACGCCGTGTCCGAGAACGTCTACGCCGGGACCGCGATGTTGCGTCGGGGCTACTACTACGGCGGCGTGGCGCTGGCCAAGGGTGCCAAGGGCACATTGGGCATGGGGCTGGGCCCGGCGCCCTCGACCGGCGCGGTGGGCCTCATCGCGCCCACGATCGACGTCACCCGGACGGGTCAGGAGGAGGTGCTCGACGGCGTCCGCATCGTGTTCCAGAACACGCCCGGGACCGAGTGCCCGGCGGAGATGAACTTCTACTTCCCGGACCACCGGGCCCTCTGCCTGGCCGAGAACGCCACCCACAACCTGCACAACCTCCTCACCCTGCGCGGCGCCCAGGTCCGCGATCCCCGCATCTGGTCGCGCTACCTCTCGGAGGCGATCGAGCTCTTCGCCCGCGAATCGGACGTGGCCTTCGCATCGCACCACTGGCCCACCTGGGGCTCCGCCAACATCATCACGTTCCTGAGGGAGCAGCGCGACCTCTACGCCTACCTGCACGACCAGACGCTGCGCCTCATGAACCGTGGGTACGTCGGCGCCGAGATCGCCGAGATGCTCGAGATGCCGCCGGGCCTCGACGCGGTGTGGCACACCCACGGGTACTACGGCTCCGCGAACCACAACGTCAAGGCCGTCTACCAGCGCTACCTGGGCTGGTACGACGGCAACCCGGCGCACCTGTGGCAGCACCCGCCCGTCGCGGCGGCCGAGCGTTACGTGAAGGTCATCGGCGGGGTGGACGCGACGGTCGCCAAGGCGATGAGCTTCTTGGAGAAGGGCGACCTGCGCTTCGCCGCCGAGCTCGCGAGCCACGCCGTCTTCGCCGCACCCGACAGCGAAACGGCGCGTCAGGTCCTGGCCACGGCGCTCACCGAATTGGGGTACGGGGCGGAGTGCGCCACCTGGCGCAACTGCTTCCTCGTCGGGGCGACGGAGCTGTTCCACGAGATCCAGCACACCGACGTCAGTGCCGCCGGCATGGCGCCGGCGCTCACCGTGACCCAGCTGTTCGACTCCATCGCCATCCGGATCGACGGGCCCAAGGCGTGGAGCGAGCGGCTGCGCATCAACTGGGTCGTCGGCGGGGACGGGCCGGCGGCGACGTACCGGATGGAGCTCAGCAACGGCGCCCTCATCCATTTCCCCTGTGCGTCACCCGGGGAGGCCGACCTGACGGTGACGTTGAGCAAGCCCCAACTGATCCGGCTGCTGCTGGAAGGTCAGACCGAGGGGACGGAGATGTCCGGCGATCCCGGTGTCCTGGCCACCCTGGTGGGGCTCATCGACGACCCCGACCCGGACTTCGCCGTGGTGACCCCCTGAGGGACGGCCCGGGCCGCCCGCTCACGAGCCGGCGGGATCGGAACCGCCGGCGACCTCGTAGGACCACAATTCCGACGCCACCGACACGGGCCCGCCGTGCGGCGAGGGTCGGTCGGCGCCGGCGTGGCCGTGGGCGAAGGCGGGCGAGGCGACCCAGCTCTGGAAGGACTCCTCGTCGCGCCAGCGGGTGACCACGAGCCATTGGCGCCGGTCGTCGGTGGGGCGCAGGAGCTCGAAGCCCTCGAAGCCCTCCTGGCCGTCCACGGCACCGGCCCGGGCGGCGAAGCGGCGGGCCAGCTCGTCACCGGCGTCGGCGGGCACGGTGATCGCGTTGATCTTGATCACCGTCGGTCGTTGACCATCGGACATGGCACCTCCCAGGGAACGTGGGGATCTCGCGCTCATCTTCTCAGGTCCGCCGCCGACCCTGCCGCCACCCGCGAGTCGGTCCTGTCACAGAGGAACGGAACTCCATGCACCGAGGAGCACCCGGGTGCCAAACTGAAGCCTTGCACGACCGGCTCTTGGTTCGACGCATCGTGTTGCTCGCGATGGTCGTCCTGCTCCTCAGCGCCGCCGCGGTGGCGCGGATCCTCAGGAACGAGGCCTCTCCTTCATCGGGGGGTGACCCGTCCGGTGAGGTGCTTCGAGGGCTGAGCACGGTCAGCGAAGCCGTTCCACCGGGGTCGAGTCAGGCGTCCACATCGAAGCGCGACGCGGTCTGGACCACTGCGTGCCCTGGCTCAGGGGGAGAGAACGGGTGGAGTCCGGTGTTGGACATCACGACGTTTCGCTCAGCGTTGTCGCAATCGGCTCTTGTGAGCGAAGTGGGTGACGCGCTCGCCAAGGCGGGATGGATGGCTTCCACGCCCCGCGACGATGCTGCATGGCAGTACACCCCCGTCGCCGAATGGTCCAAGCGCGTGCCAGGAGCGTCCTCGGCCGTCGCGGTGGTGTTCCCGTACCCACCCGCCTCGGTGCCCGGCGCCGGGATCTGGATGCTCGGTGCAGAGGGAAAAACTCCGGGGTTCGCTCTCCCCGGCTGTTGATCCATCAAGACGCTGGTCGACTATCGACGACGAGAACGACGAGACCAACCCGCCGGAGGGTCTGACGCCTCGGATCGCAGGCGATGAGAACACCGTTGCACTGCGGCCCGTCCGGGTCAGCTCCGGACCGCCTTGATGATGTGCGTACTGGTCAGCAGGACCAGGTCCTTTCCCTCCTCGTCTCGGACCACGGTCTGCGCCACCATCAAGGTCCGACCGGCCGAAATCAGCGTCGATCGAGCGATCGCACGGCCCGCATTCGTGTTTCCGATCAGATGGGCATCCATCTGAACCGAGAGAGGAAAGGACGTTCCCCTCTCCGCTCTTGGATCTCGCCGTTGAATGGTGCGCGCACACAAGATCGTCGCAGCGATGTCCGCAAGTTGGATCAACGCACCCGCCGAGAACAACCCCGTCGCTTGCGAGATCTCGGGGCGAAACGGCATGGCGAACTCGACGTGCGTGTCACTGGCGCTGACGGGCTCGACACCCAGCGTGATTGCCATATCCGGCTGAGCGTCCTTCACACGTTCATGCCAGTCTTGAACAAATGCGGGATCGTCGGTCGGCACGGCGACCTCCCTTCTACGGCAAAATGATTCCATATCGAGAGGGCGGAAACTCTCGGGAGATCGGCCGAACGTCGGACGGCAGGGACACGCGAGGCAGCTCGGGTGGTACCCCGTGGGATCCGGCCGCAGCGGCACCCACTACGGTCGGTCGGCGCCTCACTGTCCTGAGAGCTCGACACGAAACGAGGAACCCGAGAAATGACCGTCATGCTCATCACCGGAGCCAACAAGGGACTCGGCTACGAGACCGCCCGGCAGTTGATCGAGCGGGGGCACACCGTCTACCTGGGCGCGCGGAACGTCGAACGAGGAGAGACGGCGGCATCCGAGCTCGGTGGCCGGTTCGTGCCGCTCGATGTGACCGACGACATGTCGGTAGAGAAGGCTCTGGATGTGGTAGCCGAGCGCGAAGGCCATCTGGACGTCCTCGTCAACAACGCGGGCATCAGTGCGGTGGACGTCACGGGACCGGTCGCGCTGAGGGTGTTCGATACCAATGCGATCGGTCTCATCCGTGTCACCCAGGCGGCCCTACCGCTACTGGAGCGGTCCGACAATCCGGTCGTGGTGAATGTCTCGAGCGCTCTCGGCTCGTTTTGGGCCGTGACGAATCCTGAGCGGCGCCAATTTCACTTTCCGAGCATCGTCTATGGCTCGAGCAAGGCCGCCGTGTCGATGCTCACCGTTCAGTACGCAAAGACCTTTCCAGACATCAAGTTCAATGCCGTCGAGCCCGGCTTCACTGCGACCGACCTGACTCCGTTCAGCGGTGCCGGCCAGCCAGTTGAACGAGGTGCGGAGGTCATCGTGCGTATGGCGACCATCGACAAGGACGGCCCGACCGGCACCTTCCAGGAGGGCGAGGAAGAACTCGCCTGGTGAGACGCCCGTGTCGATTTCAGACTTCTTTGCCCCTGTCTTCGAGGTCCGCGGCCATGGTGTCGTAGCCGGCACTCGTCAATATTCGACGCAAGTCGACGAGTTGTTGTCCGTCGATGTCCTTGTCACTCGGACGCCTGAGCACCTCGGTCTCTTGGCCGATGCGGAACAGAAACATGTCGTCGTGCTGCTCTTCGATGGATCCGACCGCCTCGAGCAATGACATGACATCGTGCCATGCGACGTTGTGGTTCGTGTCTTGCTGAAAGATCTGCAGCAGGGTGTCTCGATGATGGCCGCTGAGATGCCCGGGCCCTGAGGTTGACGACATCGGGATCCTCTCGTCCGTGGTGGAGACCTCAATGTAGCGAGAGCCCGATTGGCGAGAAACCCCGAAGGACACAGCCATATTTCACCGGTCCGGGAACCCACGGTGCCGGTGTCCTCCCGAAACGTTTCGGGGGACGGTATCGCGGCCCCTGGGTATACGTTGAGATGAACCGATTCCATCAGGAGGCACTCTGGACATGCCGACCGACGACGCAGTCGACAGCAATCTTCAAGGCATGGATGACCTGGACTTCGTGGGATGGAACACTGCCGATTGGACCGGCGTCTTCGCTCACCACCACACCGACGATGTTCTCGTGGACTGGCAAGGGCAGCCCACGACCCATGGCATCGAGGAGCACATCGAGGCCATGAAGTCATACGTCGAACAAAACGGCGGCGGTACACCACCCCAGATCACGTCACACCCGATCAGGTTCGGGTCTGGAGACTGGACCTGCGTCATCGGGGAGTTCGAGAGCGGAGCCCGTATGGTCACCGTGGCGAAATGGCGCGGTGGCGCCATCGCCGAGGAGTACATCTGGGCGTAGCACCATCGCCGACGACGTTGGGCACTGCTGAGTGAGTGACCTGCTCACTATCCGAACTGCGTGGAGAATCCAGGATGCCGAATCCGAAATACGCTCCTTACCAGGCCGCCGATCCGTACTTCACTCTGGTTCGAGGGGCGCTCGGCGACCACGTCGATGGCGATCATTTCTTCGACGTCGTCTCTGACGACGTCGTCTACGAGGTCCTCTACGACTTTCCAGGTTGGCCTCGCAGCATCCAGGGACGGGTTGACCTGATGGCCCAGTTCAAAGGCTATGGCGACAACATCGAGCTCACATCCGCCGACAATTTGACTGTCCGCATGACGGACGAAGGTCGCGTCTTCGTCATCGAATACGAGGTCCATGGGACCATCCCTGCGACCGGCGCCACGTACGACAATCGGTTTTGTTCAATTATCGAGATCGAAGACCGGAAGATCGCGCACTGGAGGGACTACATGGACTCTCTCGCAGCCTGGAATGCATTGGCGCAGACTCGATAGCAGCCAGATTCGACCGACTGCGGTCCGAACTCGACGCACTTTCTACCGGTGGTTTCACGACGCGGCCGACTTCAGAACGCTTCGCAGACCCGTCTCAAGGTCGGAGTGGGAGAAGGAGAACCCGCTTGATTCGAGGGCGGCGGGCCGCACCCTGGCACTCGTGAAGAGCAGGGCGTCCGCGAACTCGGACCCCAGCAGCAGCCTGGGGCCGAATCTGGGCACGGGCACGTAGGCCGGTCGGGACAGCACCGCGCCGAGGATCCGGGTGAACTCGCGGTTGGTGACGGGGTTCGGCGCAGTCAAGTTCACCGGCCCGCGCACATCGTTCCCCAACAGCCACTCGATCGCCCGGATCTCGTCGTCGAGGGTGATCCAGCTCCACCACTGGGCCCCGGACCCGAACCTCCCGCCCAGGCCGAGCCTGAACAGCGGCAGCAGCTTGGGGAGCGCACCTCCGTCCCTCGTCAAGACAAGGCCGGTGCGAGCGCACACAACCCTGATGCCAGCTTCTGCGGCGGGGGCAACTTCGGCCTCCCAGCGCACGCAAAGCGACGCAAGGAAGTCCGTACCCGGCCGCGCTCCGTTCAGTGAGGATCTCGTCGTCTCGGTCACCGTAGAAGCCGACGGCCGATGCGCTCACGAGCACCCGAGGCCGGCGGTCCAGGCTCGCCAGCGCCTCCGCGAGCAGCGCCGTGGAGCGAACCCGGCTCTCGACGAGGATTCGCTTGCGGTCCTCGCTCCAACGGCTGTCGCCGATACCTGCGCCGGCGAGATGCACCACCGCGTCACTACCTTCGATGCCGGTGGTATCGATTGTGCCGGCATCGGGATCCCAGAGGAGGGCTCGGTCACCGGGTCGAACCGGTTGGCGGACGACCCTGACAACATCGTGGCCGTTCCCGGCGAGGCGGGAGCACAAAGCTCGGCCAATCAGGCCGCTCGATCCCGTGACCACGACCCGCATCAGGGCGCAGCATAGGTGGCATGCGTCGAGGTCGACGGTTCAGTGGATGAGTCGGTCATGGTCGCCGTCATGAGTCCGTGACATAGAAGAGAGCTTCCAACCGTGCACCGATACAGGGCGCTTGGTCATGGGCGAAATCCTGTGACGCCGGCGACGGACGATCTTCTGCGCCGAAGTGCATCGACAGTGGGCTAGTGGATCCCGGTAGGCGCTCGGTGAGCCACGAGGTCCCAGGCCTCCGTCCGGGCGAACTGGGGCACCCGCGGCACTATGGTCGGCCAGATGCAGATAGGAGCCGTGACGATCGAGGGTGTCTCCGACGGGAGTCTCCAGGCACCCCCGACGCTCATGTTCAACAAGACCGATCAGGACTGGCTACAGCACTCTCAGTTCCTCGACGAAGAGGGCATGCTGCCGATCGAAATGGGCGGATTCCTTGTGCAGAGCGGTGACCGTCTCGCACTCGTCGACACCGGAATCGGTCCACACGCCGACCCAGATCGAACGGGGAGGTTCATGCAGAACCTGACGGCTCTGGGTGTGCATCCGTCCGAGATCACAGACGTCGTACTGACTCACCTCCATTTCGATCACCTCGGGTGGGCCACCGACGGGGAGCGTCGGCTGTTCGGCAACGCCACGTATCGGTGCCATGAGGCGGACTGGGAGTTCTTCATGGGTTCCTCGCCATTCGACGACAGCCTGCCCGTCTCGTTGATGGGTGGCCGAGCATCGTCGGAGTTGCTTCCGCCGATCGCAGACCGCCTCGAAACGTGGAGCGGCGACGGGAGGCTTCTTCCCGGCATGGACGTGCGCAGCGCTCCAGGCCACACACCCGGCAGCACCGTCATCGTCATCTCATCCGGGACCGAGCGAGCCATGCTCCTCGGCGACGTCGTGCACTGCCCCGCCGAGCTCCTCAGCGACGACTGGGAGATGATCGGTGACGTCGACCCGCAACTTGCACAGAGGTCACGCGAGGCTCTGGCCCGGGAACTCGAAGGGTCGGGTATCCCAGCGGCGGCCACCCACTTTCCAGGGCTCCGGTTCGGTCGTCTCTTGGCGGCTGAGGGCCGTCGACGGTGGACCTTCGACTGAACATGCGCCACCGGGTGTCGCGGGCACCCGTCTTGACATATGTCGATACCGGAATATATTGGCCCAGTGGCCCGGTCCTCCACGACGTCGGATGTCTTCAACGCGATCGCCGAGGCGCGCCGTCGCGAAGTCCTGGACACGCTGATCGCCGGCGAGAAGGCGGTCGGGGCGATCGTGAACGACCTCTCGATGTCCCAGCCTCAGGTGTCGAAGCATCTACGGGTGCTCAGTGAGGTGGGACTCGTCAGATGCCGGGCTGAGGGGCGTCGCCGGCTGTACCGCCTGGAACCGGAGCACCTCCGGCCGTTGCACGAGTGGCTGGTCAAGTACGAGCAGGCGTGGAACGACCGGATGGATCGGTTGGACGGCTACCTCAAAGAACTAAACAAGGAGAGCGTCAGTGACACCCGACCGGCATGGAGCGGGCTCCATCGAATTTCCGAGTGAACTCGAGATTCTCCTCACCCGAGAGTTCGAAGCTCCGATCGAACTCGTCTTCGAGGTATTGACGAGGCCGGAGCACGTGCGCGAATGGTTCGCTCCGTTTGACCACAAGATGACGGTGTGCTCGATCGACCTGCGCGTCGGGGGGAACTACCACATGGTCTTCGTGACGGAAGACGGAACCGAGTGCTCGTTTCGGGGAACCTACCTGGAGGTCGAGCCGCCCACCCGGACCGTCAAGACGTGGCTGTTCGAGGGCTGGCCCGACGCCGGGGCCGTCGAGTCGACCGATCTGCACGAGACTGACGGAGTGACGAAGCTGACGAACAAGCTGGCGTTCGGCGACAAGGCCGGCCGGGACCGTATGACCACGTTCGACGGCATGGAAGACAGCTTCGACAACATGGAGGAGTACGTGAGGTCGCTCTCGGATAGGTGAGGCTCGTACGGCGGGCGCCGGGTCATGCACCTGGGTCCGGCTGCCCACCGCCCCCCTATGGGGTCAGGGTGCCCTGATCGGGTCCAGGTCGCCGTGGCTCTCCAGTAGCCGCTCGTCGACCAGGATCGGCGCCGGCACCGGCATGCGCAGCGCCAGGACGATTCCGTCCGAGGGACGGCAGTCGACCCGCTCACGTCCACCCGGCGCCATGAGGTCGAGCTCGGCCAGGAGGGTTCCCTCCTCGCGCCCGATCATCCGCAGCGCGATGACGTCGATGCGGGCCCTCTGCAGCACCTGCATGAACAGCTCGTGGGTCGTGGGACGGCGACCCTCCATCCGGCGCAGCGCCAGGGCGATCGCCGTCCCCTCGGGGAGGCCCACCGGGAAGACGAGCGTGCGTTGCGGGGGCTCCGACTCGACCAGCGTGACGGAGGGGAACTGGGAGGGCAGGTCCAGCGACACCTCCTCGACGTCCATGACCCGGAAGGTGGCGAACGGCGGGACCGGCGCCACGGCCGGGGCAGGTCGGGGCACCGCGCCGGCGTCGACCTGGGGACCCGGGTCGCTCACCTGAACTTCCGCCGTGCGCCCACGCTCAGGGCCAGGCCCACGGCGCTGAAGAAGACGAGGACGGCGGTCCCCCCGTAGCTGACGAACGGGAGCGGGATCCCCGTGATGGGCATGATGCCCATCGTCATCCCTGCGTTCTGGAAGACGCTGAACGCGATGAACGCGAACAGCCCGGCGCAGATCAGGCGGCCGAAGATGTCCCGCGCGACGACGGCGGCATGGAGGACCCGCCAGGCGATCACGCCGAGGAGGGAGAGCAACCCGACCGAGCCGATGAACCCGAGCTGCTCGGCCACGGCCGTGAAGATGAAGTCCGTCTGCTGCTCGGGCACGTACCCGAGGTTCGTCTGCACCCCGTGCCCGATCCCGGAGCCGAACATCCCCCCGGAGCCGATGGCGATCTTCGCTTGCTGCTCGTTGTAGATGGTCGACTGCACGTAGGGGTTCGTGCTGTGCGCGCTCGGGTTCAGGAAGGTCGTCAGCCGTGCGATCTGGTAGTGGTGCAGGAACCCGCCCTTGATCGCGACCAGTGCCACGAGCGCCGTCCCCACCAACAGCATCACGAGGATCCGGATCGGCAAGCCCGCCACTGCGAGCATGACCAGCAGGACGATCACCATGATGATCGCCGTCCCGAGGTCCGGCTGGAGCAGCACCAACACGATGGGGATCCCCGCCATGATCAGGAGCCGGAAGACGTCGCGCCAGGCCAACCCGTCCGCGTCGCGCCGCGCGCAGTACGACGCCACCGCCAGGATCAGCGCGAGGACGGCGAACTCGGAAGGCTGCAACTGCAGAGGACCGACGCTGAACCAGCGCGCCGCACCCTGGGCGCTGCTCCCGACGACGAACACGCCGATCAGCGCGAGCACGATCAACCAATAGGCCAGGGTGGCGAGCGGCTCGAGGCGGCGGTAGTCGAACACCGCCACCACCACCATCGTGACGAATCCCAGGACGACGAAGAGCCCCTGCTTCTTGAGGAACGTCCTGGGGTCCTCGCCCTGGGCCAGGAGGGGGCCCCGGGTGGCCGTGTAGACCATCACCACGCCCACCACCGACACCATCAGCGTGGCGACGACCAGGATCCAGTCGAACGGGGGGACGTTGCGCCGGGCGTCAACGTGTGTTCGGGCAAGTGTGGTCATAACGCGGATTCGGGGACAGAATACCGGCCGTGAACTCAGCCTCCCTGGCAGCGCCCGATGCCCTGGTGGGCATACTCGGCACCACCAACAATGCCAACCAGGTCGACCAGGGCGGCGGCTGGCTCTACCACCTGCTCACGAAGGCCGGTGTCAGCCCGGACACCGCCTCGACCGTCACTGACCTGATCATCCGCCCGCTCAGCATCCTCTTCGTCGTCGTCGTGGCGCTGGTCGCCGCGCGCTACGGCGCCAAGATCATCCGCCGCCTGCTCGAGCGGGTCGCCAACCAGGCGGCCTCCCGGTCGGGCTCGCAGCAGGCGGGGGCGCGCGTCACCACGATGGCGGGCGTCATGGCGAACATCTGGCGCTTCTTCGTCTTCGTCGTGGCGGGCGCCATCGTCCTGGGCATGCTCGGCATCAACCTGACCCCGCTGCTGGCCAGCGCGACCATCATCGGCGCCACGCTCGGCTTCGGGGCGCAACAGATCGTGCGCGACTACTTCTCGGGCGCCCTGATGACGATGGAGGACCAGTACAACGTGGGCGACTCCGTGGTGGTCGGGGGTGTCACGGGCGTCGTCGAGGACGTGACGATGCGGCTGACCCGCTTCCGCGGTGTCGACGGCACCATGTACATCATCCCCAACGGCGACATCCGACTGGTCGGCAACCTCTCGCGCGGCTGGGCCCGCGCCGTCGTCGACCTCACGCTGCCGGGTGCCGCCGCCGCGGACCTGGACGCGGTGCGGCGCGTGGTGGAGGAGGCGGCCCGCGAGGTGGCCGCGCGGCCGCAGTTCGCCGGCCACAGCACGGAACCGCCCAACCTCGTGGGCCTCCTGGCGGCCGATTCGGCGACCATCACCCTGCGCGTCATGCTGCACACGATCCCGTCGCAACGCGACGCGCTGACCCGCGCCCTGCGCGAGGCGGCGATCAGCGCCCTGGCGCGCGCACGCCTGTGGCCGGCCGAGGTCTCGCCCCCGGCCGCCCCGGTGTCACCGCCGCCCTGATTCCCGGCGGCTCAGGCCGGGCTCGCACCGGCCGACTCGGCCGCCTCCCACATGGCCTCGACGGGCGGGGCCAGACCCGTCCAGAGCTCGAGCTGCGCCGCCGCCTGGTGCACCAGCATGCCGAGCCCGTCGAGGGGCGTCGCCCCCCTGTCCCCCGCCGCCGCCAGCCACGGCGTCGGCCGGGGCGCATAGACGAGGTCCGCCGCCACCTGGCCGGGCCCGAGCAGGTCGGGCGGGACGAGCCACGCCCCCGGGCCGCCGACGCCCACCATCCCGACGGGGGTGGCGTTCACCACCAGGTCCGCCGTGGCCACGGCCCGGGCGACCGCCCCGTCGGTCAGGGGCACCGCGGTCCCCACCCGGTCGGCCAGGGCGGCCGCGTCGTAGGCCCGCTCGGGGGTCCGGTTCACGACGGCCACCTCGGCCGCCCCGGCGCGCGCCAGGGCGAGCACGACGGCCCGGGCCGCTCCGCCGGCGCCCACCACGACGCAGCGCCGGCCGGCGGGGTCGAATCCGGCGCCGCGGGCGAGCGAGGCGACGAACCCCTCGCCGTCGGTGTTGGTGCCGACGAGGATCCCGTCCCGGTTGTGGACGCAGTTGACCGCGCCGAGCCGGCGGGCCACCTCGCTGCACTCGTCGACGCCGGCCGCGACGTCGCCCTTGTGGGGCATGGTGACCGACAGGCCCCGGAGGTCGGCCCGGCGCATGGCCTCCAGCGCGCCGGGTGCCGCCCCGGCCGGCACCTCGAAGGCGAAGGAGCGCCAGGTGGCCCCCAGGCCGAGCGCGGCGAACGCGCTCGCGTGCAGGAGCGGCGAGAGGGAGTGGGCCACCGGGCTCCCGATGACGCCCACGATGGTGACGCCGGGGCCGAGCTCCCGGCGGACGCCGTCCATCGTCACGGTTTCCCCGCGCACCGGGTCAGGGCAGGCCACGCGACTTCGCCAGCTGCTCGTTGGCCAGTTGCTGGGCGTAGGTGTCGGAGAAGGCCATGACGCCGTTCTTCTGGACCAGGGTGAAGTAGAGCCAGGCCCCGGGCGGCGGGTGCAGCGCGGCCGAGAGCGCGGTCGTCGACGGCATGCAGATGGGGGTCGGCGGCAGGCCCGTGTTCAGATAGGTGTTGTAGGGGGACTGGATCTTGAGGTCCCGGGGCGTCACGGGGCCACCGTCCTGGCCGATGGCGTACAGGACCGTCGAGTCCATCTGGAGGGGCGTGCCCTGCGCCAGGCGGTTGTCGATGACCCGGGCCACTTTGGGCATGTTGAAGGTGTAGTAGCCCTCCTTCTCGACGACCGAGGCCGCGGTGATGACCTGGTAGGGCGTCTGCCCGAGCGCTGCCGCCGACGCCGTGCTCAACCCCGTCGCCTGGGCGTCGCGGTCGAAGCGCTGCACCATGGCGCGCACGATGGTCACGTCGTTCTCCCCCGGCAGGATCAGGTAGGACCCGGTCCCCAACATCCCCTCGAGGTCGTCGGAGCCCGGCGGGGAGAAGGTCGACTGCACCGCACCGCTGCGGGCCGCCGCGGCGAACCCCCCGGGCGCATGGCCGGGCAGGCTGTCCACCCGCGCCGCCACCTCGGAGAGGGTGAAGCCGGGACGCACGTCGACCGGGTAGATGTTGGGGCCGGCGGCGAGCAGCGCACGCACCTCGGAGAAGGTCTGGTTCTGGTGCAGGGCGTAGCTCCCGGGCAGGACCGAGGGCGTGCCGTGGAAGAGGTCCGAGATCCGGAAGGCGAACGAGCTCCCGATGACGTGATCCTGGGCCAACGAGCTGATGACGGAATCGGCCGACTCGCCCTCGTGGACCGTGACCACCACCTGGGGCCCCTCGGGCCCCAGCGCGTGCGACTCGAGCTCGTACCACAGCGTGAAGGCCAGCACCACGAGCACCAGGGCCCCGGCGACGGCGGCCAGCACCCGGCGCCGGCGGCGCACCCGGGCCGAGCGGGCCGCCCGGCGCTCCGTCCGCGTCGGCGCCCCTTCAGCGGGCTCCTCGGCCTCGTCGTCCGTCTGCGGCCACGGGAGCTCGTCGTCGGGCCCGCTCACGGAGTGTCCAGCCAGGCCTGCAGGAGCACCATCGCGGCCGCGGCGTCGACGACCCGCCGCGCCTTCTTGCCGCTGCGCCCGGCCGCCCGCAGCGAGCGTTCCGCCTCCACCGTCGTGAAGCGCTCGTCCGCGGTCTCGACCGACACCCCGAGGGGCTCGAGCAGCGCGCGCAGCGCCGCCGCCTCCTCCAGCGCCGCCCGCGCTGCGGGGCCCACCTCGCCGGAGAGGCTCAGCGGGAGCCCCACGACCACGGTGGACGCCTCGACCTCGCGCACCGCCTCGAGCACGGCGGCCCGATCGCGTGCCGGGTCGCCGCTGCGTTCAATCGTCCCCCACGGGCTGGCGATGGTCCGCCCGCTGTCGCTGTACGCGACGCCGATGCGCCGTGTCCCGAGGTCGAGGGCGGCCACGCGGCCGCGGCCGGGCGCGGCGCCCAACGGAGCCTCGCTCACGCGGACAGGAGCCGCTGCGCCTCGGCCAGCGCGTCCTCAATCCGCGACGGGTCCTTCCCCCCGGCCAGCGCGACCTCGGGGCGGCCGCCGCCGCCGCCGCCCACGATGGCACCCAACGCCTTGACCAGCTGCACCGCATCGGGCGAGCCGCCGGTCGCCGCCGCGATCGCCACCTTGGTCCCGTCGGGCGAGCCTCCGAGCACCACGGCCCGCACCCCGTCGTGGCGCAGCACGGCCTCGGCCAGGGACTGCAGCTCCTTGCCCTCGACGTTGTCGCGCCGCGCCACCACGATGCCGCTGTCGGCCGCAGCCCGCTCGGCCAACGTCTTGGCCTCGGCCTCGCTCGACTGCTGGCGCAACCGCCCCAGTTCCTTCTCCGCCTCGCGTGAGCGCTCCGTCACCCGGCCGATGGCGGCCAGCAGCTCGTCGGGCTCCGTGCGCAGCAGCTCGGCCGCCGCCTGTACCAGCCGCTCCCGCTCCAGCGCCCGTTCGATGGACGCGTGCCCCGTCAGCGCAAAGATCCGCCGGGTGTTGGCGCCGATGGAGCCCTCCGACAGCAGCGTGATCGGGCCGATCTGCCCCAACGAGTCCACGTGCGTCCCACCGCAGAACTCGAGCGAGGCGGGGCCGGCCTGGACCACGCGCACGGACTCGCCGTACTTGTCACCGAAGAAGGCGATGGCGCCCATCTTCTCGGCCTCCCGGCGCGAGGTCTCGGTCGTCTCCACGTCGACGTCGGTCAGCACGGCGTTGTTGGCCAGCGCGAACACCTCGTCGAGCTCCTGGCGCGAGGGCTGGGCGTGATGCGCGAAGTCGAAGCGCAGGTACTCGGGCCCCACGAGCGACCCCTGCTGGCGCACGTGCTCGCCCAGCACCGACCGCAGCGCCGAGTGCAGGAGGTGCGTCGCGGTATGGTTGCGCCGGATGGCCTCGCGCCGCCCGCCGTCGATCGTGGCCAGGGCATCCTGACCGGCCACCATGTCGCCGGTCAGGCGCGCCTTGTGCGCCACGAGCCCCGGCACGGCGTACTGCGTGTCGTAGACGTCCGCGATGCCCGACTCCGTCACGATCGTCCCGGTGTCGCCGATCTGCCCGCCCGCCTCGGCGTAGAAGGGCGTCCGGTCCAGGAACACCTCGACCGCGCGCCCGGCAGCGCCCGCCTCGCCGTCGGACCCGTCCCGGTGGTCGCCGGTGCCCTCGAGCACGGCCACGACCCGCGCCGGCGCCTCGTAGTTCTCCAGGCCCCGGCCGACGAACGCGGTCTGGCCCTCCGCGTCGAGCAGCGCGCGGTAGGCGGCCTCGTCACCGGCCCGCGAGCTCTTCGCCGCGGCGCGGGCGCGCTCGCGCTGTTCGGCCATGGCGGCGTCGAAACCGGCGCGGTCGACGTCGACCCCCGCATCGCGGGCGAGCTCCTCGGTGAGCTCGACCGGGAAGCCGTGGGTGTCGTGCAGGGCGAAGGCCACGTCCCCCCCGAGCAACTTCGTCCCGGTGGCCAACGCGTCCTCCAGCCGGCTCAGCCCCGCCCGCAACGTGCGGTCGAACCCGGCCTCCTCGCGGGCGACGACGTTGACGATGAGGTCGTCGCTGGGCCCCCAGGTTGGGGTAGGCCTCGCCCAGGACGTCGGTCGTCGCCTGCACGAGGGTCGGGCCGATGGGCTTCTCCACCCCGAGACGCCGGGCCGCCATGACGGCACGACGGACGACCCGGCGCAGGACGTAGCCGCGGCCCTCGTTGGCCGGCTGCACGCCGTCCGCGACCAGCATGGACATGGCCCGCCCGTGGTCGGCCAGCACCCGAAGCGACACGTCGGTCCGTTCGTCGGTCCCGTACGCCGTCCCCACGACGGAGGCCGCCGCGTCGATGATCGGCCGGAACAGGTCGGTGTCGAAGATGGAGTCGTGGCCCTGGAGGATGGGCAGGATCCGCTCGAGGCCCGCCCCCGTGTCGATGTTCTTGCGCGGCAGCTCGCTGAGCACCCCGTGGGCGTCGCGGTTGAACTGCATGAAGACGAGGTTCCAGAGCTCGACGAAGCGCTCGCTGCCGCCGTGCTTGGGGCCTCCGTCGTGGCCGTAGGACTCGCCCTTGTCGATGAAGATCTCCGAGTCGGGACCGCAGGGCCCGGTGTCGCCCATGGCCCAGAAGTTGTCCTCGTCGCCCATGCGCTGGATCCGCTCGGGCCGCACGCCCACCCCGTCCACCCAGATCTGCTCGGCCTCGTCGTCGCCGTCGTGCACCGTCACCCAGAGGCGGTCGCCGTCCAGGCCGAACACCTCGGTCAGCAGCTCCCAGGCCATCGGGATGGCGTCCGCCTTGAAGTAGTCCCCGAAGGAGAAGTTGCCGAGCATCTCGAAGAAGGTGCAGTGGTAGGTGTCCGTGCCGATGATGTCGATGTCGGGGGTCCGGAAGCACTTCTGGATGCTGGTGGCCCGGGGCCACGGGGCCGGCTCCTCGCCGAGGAAGTACGGCTTGAACGGCACCATGCCCGCGATCGTGAACAGCACCGACGGGTCGTGCGGGATGAGGCTGGCGGAAGGGACGGTCGTGTGGCCGCGATCGGCGAAGAAGCGCGTGAACGCCGCCCTGAGTCCGTTCGCGTCCATCGTTCCAGCTTACCGGGGGCAAAAACGGCGTCGGGGCCGGCTCAGGTCGACGACATCCCCACGATGGGCTTGTTCAGGCGGAGGCTGCCGGTCGACCCGAAGAAGGGCGCGTCGCCGTAGGTGAAGATGCCGCCGTCGGCCGCGACCAGCCAGTAGCCGGCGCCGTCGGACGTGGCCGCCATGCCGACGACCGGCTTGTTCAAGCGGAGGGAGCCGGCCGAGCCGAAGAAGCCGGCACTCCCGTAGTCGAAGATGCCCCCGTCGGCCGCCACCAGCCAGTACCCGTTCCCGTCCGGGCTGGCCGCCATGCCCGCCACGGGTGAGTTGAGCACCAGCGAGCCGGTCGAGCCGTGGAACCGGGCGTCGCCGTAGCTGAAGATGCCGCCGTCGGAGGCCACCAGCCAGTAGCCGCCGCCGTCGGGCGTGGCCGCCATCCCCACGATCGGCTTGTTGAGGTGCATGCTGCCGGTCGACCCGAGGAAGGGCGCGTTGCCGAAGTTGAAGATGCCGCCGTCGGCAGCGACCAGCCAGTAGCCGCCGCCGTCGGACGTGGCCGCCATCCCCACGATCGGCTTGTTCAGGTGCTGCCCGCCCATGGACCCGAAGAACTGCGCATCGCCGTAGTCGAAGATCCCGCCGTCGGAGGCCACCATCCAGTAGCCGTTGGTGCTCGGCGTGACCGCCATGCCGACGACGGGCGCATTGAGGTGCAGGCTGCCGGTGCTCCCCCAGAAGGTGGCGTCGCCGTAGCCGAAGATGCCGCCGTCGGAGGCGACGAAGCGGTAGCCCTGGCCGCAGTTGAGGTCGCGGCCGAAGCCGTAGTGGTCGGCGTCGGAGGTCGCCGAGACGCCCTGCGGGTTCCGCACCGTGACGTCGACGCAGAGCGGGCCTTGGGCGTTGGGCGGGACGACGGTGAGCGAGTTCTCCGACTGCGCCAGGATCTGGCCGGCGCCGACGGAGCCGAAGCCGACCGAGGTGGCGTCGGCGAAGCCGCCGCCGCTGATCGTGATGGCGCCGCCGCCGCTGATCGGGCCCGTGTTGGGGCTCACCGAGGCCACCGACGGGCACCCGTCGGCGCCCTGCAGGGCGAGGGACAAGTTCGGGTCGATCGGCGTGCCGAGGCCGCTGGCCGGGTCGAAGCCGGGCGCGGCCGGGTACAGGCCGCCGTTGGTGTCGGTGAGGTCGTTGTTCCCCGAGATGATGTCCGTGTAGTCGGTGCTGCCCGCGGCGGCGTAGAGCGCCGGGCCCACCCGGCCCAGTCGGCTGTAGCAGCCCTGGTTGGTGTCGGCGAAGAGGCCGGCGTTGGTCGGGGCCGCCACACTCGTGCCGCCGAAGCCCCTCCACAGCCCGTCGAAGTAGACCAAGACGCCGCCGGCCGAGGGGTCGCCCGGGTAGGACAGGTCGGGCACGGCCCGCTGCGGATCGGCACCGGGCTGGTACGGGAGCCTCGCCCATTGACTCGAGTAACCGCCACCGCCGGCGCCGGGCAGCTGGCTGAGGAACGGGCTGCCGGCGCAGGTGGGGTACGTCTGTCCCAGGCAGTCGTTCCACACGGTCTGCGACGAGGCCGACGCGGCATGCAGCGACGTCCCGCCGGCGCTGACCACGGTGGGCTGCGAGCCGGGGTCGTCGACGCCGAGCGCGGTCGAGCCGTCGGAGGCGAAGCAGTCCTCGGAGCCCGAATCACCCGCCGCGGCGATCATCGTCTGCCCCTGCAGGGCCATCCGGGAGAAGATGGTGTTCTCCGTGTCCAGGTCGGCCGCGGGGATCATGGCCTCGCAGTTGCCCCAACTGGTGGTGACGACCTGGGCGGTGTCGTCGCTGGCGATCCGGTCGAACACGTGGAAAGCCGAGATATCACTGGCGCTGTTCGGCGCTTCGTAGACGACGAGCGAGGCCGCCGGGGCGTTGAACGAGGCGAGCTGGGTGTCGAGGGCGGCCTCGCCCATGCCGGCCGCCGGACCGCCGGGCCCCCCGTCCACGACGACGTTGCGGATCGGGCTGGACAGGCCGTAGCAGGACTCGAACGCGGCGAAGTCGCTCTGCGCGTACTGCTCGAACTCCACGATCGCGATCGTCTGCCCGAGGCCGATGCGGCCCTGGCCGAACACCTGGTCCAGACCGAAGATGGAGGACATCTGGGTGGAGGTGTAGGTCCCGCCACCGGCGCCCGCCGCCGCGGCGGGGCAGGCCTGCGGCGTGCCGGCGTGGGCGACGAGGTCATGGGCCTGGGCACCCGCCGGCGCCGTGGTGGGCGCTACGCCTGCGCCGGGGTGGTGGGCGCGCCCCGCCGAAGGTGGGGTGCGCCGCGCCCGGCCGCGTCGGGCGCACCATCGCGTGCTCCGCGAAGAGGCCGTCGAGCCCGACCACGGCCGTCACCGACCCCGTGAGCGACGCCGGGACCTGCGGCGAGGCCGTGTTGACGACGGCGCGGGACCGGTCGGGCGCCTGCACCGTCTCGAGCGGGGTGCCGAAGGCCGCCGACACCACGGACGCCGTGCCGCTCACGGGCAGCAGGATGCTCCCCGGGTCGGGAGTCCCGACGGTCAGCCCCTCGGCGCGCAAGGTCGACGACACCTGCGCCACCTCGGCCGCGGTCGGCCCGAACTGGGCGGCGTACTGCGCCGGGGTGAGGTAGTGCCGGTAGTCGGGCGACCCCGGCGTGGACACTGCGTCCACCGCCTGCGCCAACCCCGCTGCGTCCTGACCGGCGAGGGCCACGTCGAGATGGAGGACCTGCTCGGGGGGCGCCGACCCCAGGCGGGCCACGTCGCGAGGAAGGCTCGGCGCCGCCTGGTGCAGCGTCACCTTGGACGGCGACGCGGCGCCCGAGGGCGCCGTCGGGGCGAGGGTGCCGGCCGCGAGCCCGGCCGCGCCCAGTGCCGCCGCGAGCAGCGCGCCCGAGCGGTGTGCCGCGTTCACGAATGGTCCTCCCTGTCCCGATGCCCTTCGCGTTCGGCGCCGTGCGGCGACGGTTCGTAGTACACGCGACCCTCGAGTGCGTCTGGACGATACTGCTGGTCCACCACCCCGGAGGGGTCGTCGTGGGGGTAGACGTACCCCTCGCCGTGGCCGAGGGAGGACGCACCCTTGTAGTGGGCGTCCCGCAGGTGCGCCGGGACCTCCTGGCCGACGGCGGCCCGCACGTCCGCCTGGGCCCGGCCGAGCGCGACGACCACGGCGTTGGACTTGGGCGCCCGGGCCAGGTAGATCACCGCCTCGGCCAGGTTCAGCGCGGCCTCCGGCAGGCCGACGTACTCGACGGCGCGGGCGGCCGCCTCGGCCACCAGCAGCGCCTGGGGGTCGGCCAGGCCGATGTCCTCGCTGGCCAGGATCACCATGCGGCGGGCCAGGAAACGTGGGTCCTCCCCCGCCTCGAGCATGCGGGCCATCCAGTACAGGCCGGCGTCGGGGTCCGAGCCCCGCACGCTCTTGATGAGCGCGCTGATCTGGTCGTAGTGCTCGTCGGCCCCCTGGTGGAACAGGCGCCCGTCGCGGGCCCGCGCCATGTCGTCCATGGTCAGCACGACGCGGGCCTCGGCGCCGGCCCCGGCGCCGGCCCGGGCCAGCGCTACCGCGGTCTCCACCGTCGTCAGGGCGGCGCGGGCGTCGCCCTCGCACGCCGCCACCACGGCGTCGACGGCGTCCGCCTCCGCGTCGGCCCCCTCCACCTCGAGCCCGCGCCGCACGAGCGTGCGCAGGTTGTCGGCGGTGAGCGCGTGCAGCCGCCACAGGGAGGTCCGGCTCAACAGGGGCGGATTCACCTCGAAGAAGGGGTTCTCGGTGGTGGCCCCGATGAGCACCACCAGCCCGTCCTCGACGGCGGGGAGCAGCACGTCCTGCTGGGACTTCGAGAAGCGGTGCACCTCGTCGATGAAGAGCATGGTGCCCTGGCCCTGCTCGCCCAGGCGGCGCTCGGCCGCGGCCAGGGCCTCGCGGACGTCCTTCACGCCGGCGGCGGTGGCCGAGAGCGTGGTGAGGTGCTTGGCCGTCGTGTCGGCCAGCAGGTGGGCGAGCGTCGTCTTGCCCGTCCCCGCCGGGCCCCACAGGATGGAGGACGTCACCCGGTCCGACTCGGCCAGCAGCCGCAGGGGCGCGCCCGGGCCCACGAGGTGCTCCTGGCCGACGACCTCGTCGAGCGTGCGGGGGCGCAGGCGGGCGGCCAGCGGCGCCTGCCGCCTGAGGTGGCGGTCGGCGGCGGCGTCGAAGAGGCTCACGCCCCTAGCTCGGTGACGGGTTGGCGGCCTCGCCCGCCGAGGGCGCCGGGGGCGGCGCAGCCACGCGGATGCCGAGCTCGGCCAGGTTGGCGGCGGGCAGCGGCGTCGGGGCGCCCGTGAGCAGGTCGGCCCCGGACTGGGTCTTGGGGTAGGCGATGACCTCGCGGATGTTCTCCTCGCCCGCCAGGACGGCGACGAGGCGGTCCACCCCGAACGCGAAGCCTGCGTGGGGCGGCGCGCCGTAGCGGAAGGCGCCGAGCAGGAAGCCGAAGCGGGCCTCGGCCTCCGCGGGCTCGATGCCGAGCGCGGAGAACACCAGCGACTGGATGTCCCCCCGGTGGATACGCACGCTCCCCGAGCCCAGCTCCCATCCGTTGAGCACGAGGTCGTAGGCCTGCGAGCGCACCGACAGCGGGTCGGTCGACAGCTTCGGCAGGTCCTCGGCATACGGCATGGTGAACGGGTGGTGCGCCGGCTGTGGATTGCCGTCCGCGCCGATGCCCTCGAACATGGGGAAGTCGACCACCCACACGTAGCGGTGCGGGCCCTGCCCGACCGGCGGCGCCCCGAGGTCGCTGCGCAGCGTCCCGAGCACCGTGCAGGCGGTCGTGTACTCGTCGGAGACGGCCAGGACGAGGTCCCCGGGGGCGGCGCCGGTCTGCTCGAGCACGCGCACCCTCTCCTGCTCGGAGAGGTGCCGGGTCAACGGGCCGTCCAGCGCGGTGGCGGCTCCGTCCATCACCCTGAACCAGGCGAGGCCCGCCGCGCCCGCGTTCTTGGCCTGGTCGGTGAGCTCGTCGAGCCGGGAGCGGGGGAAGACGGCGCCCTCGGGCACCACCAGCGCCTTGACGGCCGGGCCGGAGAGGGCCTTGACCTGTGTGCCGGCGAACGCGTCCGTCAGGTCGACGAGCTCCATGCCGAAGCGCAGGTCGGGTTTGTCCGTGCCGTAGCGATCGAGCGCGTCGGCCCAGGTCATGCGCTGTATCGGCGGCGGCCGCTCCCCCGTCGCCGCCTCGGCCGCGTCGAGCACCGCTTCGGAGACGAAGCCCATGACGTCGTCCTGGCTGGCGAAGGAGCACTCCATGTCGAGTTGCATGAACTCGAACTGGCGGTCGGCGCGCAGGTCCTCGTCGCGCAGGCAGCGGGCGATCTGGAAGTAGCGGTCGAACCCGCCCACCATGAGAAGCTGCTTGGCCAGCTGCGGGCTCTGCGGCAGCGCGTAGAACGAGCCGTGGTGCAGGCGCGAGGGGACGGAGAATTCCCGGGAGCCCTCGGGCGTGGGTGCCCACAGGAGGGGCGTCTCGATCTCGACGAACCCCTGGCGGTCCATGGCGGCCCGGATGGCCGCGTTCACCTTGGCGCGCAGGCGGAGGTTGCGCTGCAGGCGTGGCCGGCGCAGGTCGACGTAGCGGTAGCGCAGGCGCACCGGCTCGTCCGACTCGGCCCGGTCGTCGACCGAGAACGGCGGCGGCTCGGACTCGTTGAGCACCTCCACGATGCAGTCGCCGATCTCCACCTCGCCCGTGCCGATGCCGGCGTTGACCGTGCCCTCGGGGCGCTCGCGCACGGTGCCGGTGACCGCGATCACCCACTCGTGGCGCACGTCGGTGGCGTGGTCGATGACGCACTGGACGATGCCCGAGTGGTCGCGCAGGTCGACGAAGGCGAGGTGCTCCCCGTGCTCGCGCCGCCGGGCCACCCAGCCGCACAGTCGCACCTCGGTGCCGACGTCGGCCTTGCGCAGCACACCGCAGAGGTGCGTGCGCATGGCGGTGGGGCGGTTCGGCTCGACGTCGTCTGTGGTCATCCCTCGTCCTCGGTCGTGGGGAGATGGGGGTGCTGGTGCCGGTCCACGTCGTCGACCGAGCCCGTCTCGGAGTCCTCGGCGAAGACCGCGTTGGCCAGGAAGCTCTGCAGCTCGCCCAGAATGGCAGCCCGGGGCACGGTTCGCTGCCCCTCGGTGCTGCGCAGTGGCCGCAGCCCCACCGTCCCGTCGCCCAGCTCCTGCTCCCCCACGACCAGCGCCACCAGCGCGCCCGAGCGGTCGGCGGACTTGAACTGGGACTTCATGGAGCGCCCGCCGAACGCGCGGTCGACGCGCAGCCCTGCTCGACGCAGCTCGGCCGTGAGGGTGGTGGCCGTCTCTCCCCCCGCGGTGTCGATGACGTAGGCGTGCAGGGGCCGGGCGGCCACGATGCCGGCGGTCGAGAACACCCCCTCGGCGTCGCAGGCGAGCAGCACCCGCTCGACACCGATGCCGAACCCGATGCCCGGCGTCGGCGCACCGCCGAGCAGCTCGACGAGCCCGTCGTAGCGGCCGCCGCCACCGATCCCGTTCTGCGCCGCATCGAGGGCGTCGGCGGCGAACTCGAACGTGGTGCGGGTGTAGTAGTCGAAGCCCCGCACGAGGCGGTGGTCGATGCTGTAGCCGACGCCGAGCGCCTCGAGGCCGGCGCGGACCCGGGCGAAGTGGGCCGCACAAGGGTCGCAGAGGTGGTCGAGGAAGTGCGGCGCGTCGGCGGTGGCGGCGCGGCACTCGGGCGTCTTGCAGTCGAGCACGCGCAGCGGGTTCTCCAGGTGGCGCGCCCGGTGCGCCGGGCAGAGCTGATCGGCGCGGGCGGCGAGGAACGCGCCGAGGAGCGCGACGTACCCCGGCTTGCACGCGCCGTCGCCCATGGAGTGCAGCTTCAGCGTCACCTCGCGCAGGCCGAGGCCGGCGAAGAAGTCGTGCGCCAGGGAGACGACCTCGACGTCGAGGTCGGCGTCCTCGGGTCCGAGCGCCTCCACCCCGAGCTGGTAGTGCTGGCGGTAGCGGCCCTGTTGGGGGTTCTCGTGGCGGAACGACGGCGCCACGTACCACGCCTTCCAGGGCGGTACGGGATGGTGCTGGACGAAGGCGCGTGCGATGGGCGCGGTCCCCTCGGGCCGGAGCGCCATCGTCTGGCCGTCGCGGTCCTCGAAGAGGTACATCTCCTTGCCGACGACCTCGCTGCCCTCGCCGATGCCGCGCAGGAAGACGCCCGCGTGCTCGATCACGGGGGTGAGCGTGAGGCCGTAGCCGGCGGCCTCGACCAGCCCGGCGAACCGCGCCAGCGTCGCCTCCCAGCGGGCGGACTCGGGCCACAGGACGTCGTGCATGCCCTTGGGCGTCCGGGTCACGCCGTCGGATGCGGGCGCGTTCGTACCCGGGCTCACCGGATGCTCCTCACGGAAGGTCAGGCCTTCTTGCCAGGGAGCTGACGATAGGCGTCGAAGACCCCGTCGAGGTGCTTCAGCGCGTTGATGAGCGAGTGCAGGTGGGTCGGGTCGGCCAGCTCGACGTCGAAGGCCATCCGGCTCACCCGGTCCGGCGTCGTGGCCGTGCGGGCCGCCACGATGTTGAGGTGGTGCTCGGAGACCACCCGCGACACGTCGGCGAGCAGACGGGAGCGGTCGAAGGCCTGCACCTCGATCGTGGCCACGAACACCCCGTCGTTGCCCCGGTCCCACTCGACCTCCATCAGCCGTTCCTTGGAGCGGTCGGCCAGCGCGGTCGCGTTGGCGCAGTCGGCCCGGTGCACCGAGACGCCCCGGCCCTGGGTCACGAAGCCGACGATCTGGTCGCCGGGCACCGGCGTGCAGCAACGGGCGAGATGGATCATGACGTCGTCGAGACCCTCGACGTAGACGCCCGTCCCGGTGCGGCGCCCCTGCCGGGGCCGGCGGGCCCCGGGGACGGCGATCGTCGGGAGCTGCTCGTCGGCCTCACCGCCGCCGCGCAGCGCCTTGGTGAGGCGCTGGACGATCGACTGGGCCGAGACCTGGCTCTCGCCGATGGAGGCGTAGAGCGCATCGAGGTCGGCGAGGTTCATCGTCTCGGCCACCTGCTGCAGTGCGGACGAGCCCAACAGCTTGTGCAGGGGCAGGCCCTCGCGCCGCAGCGCGCGGGCCAGGTCTTCGCGCCCGTTCTCAATGGCGTCCTCCCGGCGCTCCCGGGAGAACCACTGCCGGATTTTGTTGCGGGCCCGCGTGGAGGCCACGATCTGGAGCCAGTCCCGCGAGGGCCCTGCGGTCGGCGACTTCGACGTGAAGATCTCGACGGTGTCGGCCGAGCTCAGCTGGGTCTCGAGCGGCACGAGCCGGCCGTTCACACGGGCACCGATGCAGCGGTGGCCCACCTCGGTGTGGATGGCGTAGGCGAAGTCGACCGGCGTCGAGCGGGCCGGGAGCGCGATCACCTTGCCCTTGGGCGTGAAGACGTAGACCTCGTCCTGCTCGAGGTCGAGCTTGAGAGCCTCGAGGAACTCGATCGGGTCGTCGGTCTGCCGGTCCACGTCGGCGATGCGCTGGAGCCACGCCATCTCCGAGGAGTGGTCCTCCTTGGACTTGTAGCCCCAGTGCGCCGCGATGCCGTACTCGGCCCGGTGGTGCATCTCGAACGTGCGGATCTGCACCTCGACCGGTTTGCCGTCGAGCCCGATGACCGTCGTGTGCAGCGACTGGTACATGTTGAACTTGGGCGTGTTGATGTAGTCCTTGAAGCGCCCGTGGACCGGGGCCCAGATGGCGTGGATGGCGCCGAGGGCGGCCCAGCAGTCCTTCTCGGAGTCGACGACGACCCGGATGGCGACGAGGTCGTTGATGTCGTCGAACTCCTTGCCCCGCACGACCATCTTCTCGTAGATCGACCACAGGTGCTTCGGGCGGCCGGTCACGTCGGCGGCGATGCCCATCTCGTCGAGGCGCTCGCGGACGTGGACGAGCACGCGCTCGAGGTACTCCTCGCGCTGCGGCGCCCGGGCGGCCACCATCTGCTCGATCTCCGCATAGCGCTTCGGGTGCAGGGTGGCGAAGGCGAGGTCCTCGAGCTGCCAGCGCACCTGCTGCACGCCGAGGCGATGGGCCAGCGGGGCGTACACGTCGAAGGTCTCCTGGGCCGTGCGGCGCTGCTTCCACTCCGGCATCACCGACAGGGTGCGCATGTTGTGCAGCCGGTCGGCCAGCTTGATCAGGAGGACCCGCCAGTCGTCCGCCATGGCGACGAGCATCTTGCGGATGGTCGCGGCCTGCTGGGCCTCCTTGGAGTTGAACTGCAGGCGGTCGAGCTTGGTGACGCCGTCGACGACCCGCGCCACGCCCTCGCCGAAGGTGTCGGCGATGGCCTCGAGCGTCAGTCCCGTGTCCTCCACCGCGTCGTGGAGGAGCGCGGCGGCCACCGTCTGAGCGTCCAGGCCCAGCTCGGCCACGATCGTCGCCACGGCCACCGGGTGCGTGATGTAGGGCTCGCCGGAGCGCCGGAACTGGCCCTCGTGGGCGCCGAGCGCCGTCCGCCCCGCCTCGACGATCAGCGTGGTGTCGTCCTCGGGGCGGTGGGCGGCGAACTCGGCCAGGAGCGGCGCGAGCAGGTCGCGGAGCACCCGCTCCTGTGCCTGCTCGACCTCGATCACCCGGGCCAGGGCCACCATCCACTCAGGCTACCCGCCTGGGGAAACACTGGGAACGGCATCAGCGCCGGCGCTTCTTGCCCCTGCTCTTGCGGGGCCGCGGTCCCTGCGACGTCGACCCGTCGTCCGGTCGGTCCATGACCGCCGTCCCCGTGCCGGCGCCGCCGGCGCCGGACCCGCCGGCGCCGCCCGTCGGGCTGCCCGAGCCGGGCCGGATCGGTCCACTGCGCTTCGAGCCGCCGGACTGCTGCGCGGCAGTGCCGCCTCCCCCGGCCCCACTCCGGCTGACCTGACCGGACGCGGCGACGCTCATCTGCGTGCTCATCGTCGCCGCGTCGACGGCGGAGTACCACTTCTGCGTCTCGCCCCGCTTGGCCAGGCGGTCGGCGATGGCGATCCAGCGGTCCTCGCGCTCCTTCATCATGCTCAGCACCGGCGCCGCGATGAAGATGGACGAGTAGGCGCCCGAGAGCAGGCCCACGAAGAGGGCCAGGCCGTAGGACTGCAGCGTGGTGGCCCCGAGGAACTGGGCCCCGATGAGGAGGACCGCCAGCACCGGGAGGATGGCGACCATGGACGTGTTGATCGACCGGGCCAGGGTCTGGTTCATCGACAGGTTCACGAGCTGGGAGTAGGTCAGGCGCCCGCTGCTCCCGATGCCCCTGGTGTTGTCCCGGATGCGGTCGAAGACCACCACGGTGTCGTAGAGCGAGTACCCGAGGATCGTGAGGATGGCGACCACCGTGTCCGGCGTGACCTGGAAGTTGAAGATGGAGTAGATCCCGATGGCGACCAGGACGTCGTGGATCATGGCGATGAACGCCGCCAGCGCCATCTTCGGCTCGAAGCGGATGCTGATGTAGATCGCCACCACGATGAAGAAGATGATCAGCGCCTTGATGGCGTCGTTGGTGATGGACGAGCCCCAGGTCGGGCCGACGGTGGTGATGCTGATCTTGTCGGTGACCGTCTTGGGAGCGGACCCGGCGGGGAGCGTGGGGGTGGTCGTCGTGGACGCGCCCGCCTTGGCGGTGGTCGTGGTGGTCGCCTTGGTCGTGGTAGTCGTCGCGGGGGTCGGGGGCGCGTGGGCGGCCGTCACCTGCAGCAGCGCCTTCTGCACGTTGTGGCTGACGGCATCCTGCTGGGACTGCGAGAGCCGGTTGACGTCCGACTGCACGGTGAGGGTCTGCTTGCCCCCGCTGCCCAGCAGCTGCACGGTCGGGTTGATCACCCCGGTGCCCTTCAGGGCGTCGACGGCCTCGGTCTGGGTCACGCCGGGCGCGGCGATGGTCCACTCGGTCCCACCCTTGAACTCGATCCCCAGGTTCAGGCCCCCGCGCAGCACGATCGAGACGATCCCGGCGACGATGATCAGCGTCGAGATGGTGAACCAGACCCGTCGCTTGCCGACGAAGTCGAAGCGGGTCTCGCCACGGTAGAGGCGGGCGATCGGGCCGTGGCCCCGCCGTGGCCGGGCCAACAGCGCGGGCGGCGTCGTCGAGGCTGACCAGCTCCTCCTCGTCGAGGTCGTCGGTCTCGACGCTCTCCTCGAGTCGCTCGACGTCCTCCTCACTGACGTCGTCGAGGGAGCTGCCGTCGTGATCGCTCACGAGCCACCACCTCCCGCGGCCACCCCGGCCGGGAGCCCCTGCGCCTGTGGTCCCGCCCCCAGCCCGGTGGCGATGCTGAACGTCCCCGTGCCCTGGAGGCGGGAGCTCTGGCCGAGGAGGATCACGAGCGGACGGGTGTAGAACCACGTGAACACCATGTCCATGATGGTCGAGAGCCCGAGGAAGAAGGCGAAGCCCTTCACGTTCCCGACGGCGACCAGGTAGAGGACGATGGCGGCGAGCAGCGACACGAAGTCGGCCGCCCACACGGTTCGCCAGGCGCTCTTGAAGCCGCGCTCGACGGACGTCCGCACGGAGCGACCCGATCTGGCCTCGTCCTTGAGCCGCTCGAAGTAGACGATGTACGAGTCCACGGTGATGCCGATGGAGACGATCAGGCCGGTGATGCCGGCGAGGTCGAAGCTCGGGGCCACCGACGTGTGCCCGAGCGCCGAGATGATCGCCCACAGCATCATGGCGGTCAGTACGAGGCCGGAGATGACGACGAGGCCGAGCGCGCGGTAGTACAGCAACACGTAGAGCAGCACGAGGACGAGGCCTCCGATCCCCGCCGCGAGGCCGGCGACCAGAGCCGAGTGGCCGAGCGTGGCCGACACCGTCTCGGACGTGGCCGCCTTGAGCGTGACGGGCAGGGCACCGAAGTTCATCGCCTGGGCCAGGTTCTGGGCGTCCTGCTGCGTCAGGCTGCCCGAGATCTCACCCTTCCCGTCGAAGGACGTGAAGCCCGTCTGGGTCGGCTGGATGATGGGCGCCGAGTACACGACGCCGTCGAGCTCGATCCCCAGCAGCTGGTGGAAGTTCTCCTGCGCCACCTTGTCCCACAGCGCCGACCCGGCCGCACCGGCCAGCGTGTAGTCGACCACCCACTGCCCGGTCTGGTTCTGGGTGGCCGTGGCGCTGGAGATGGAGCGCCCGGTCATCTGGCTGGGCCCGAGGACGTAGCGCTCGCCGCCGTTGGCGCTGCCGCTCGCCGCCAGACCCGGCAGCAGGACCGTGCTGCTCGGGTAGCCGGGCTTCTCCACGCTCGTCGACGGGTACGGGACGTACTGCGTGTCGGGCGGCACGTTGTTGGAGTGGTAGCCCTGGGGCGAGCTGTCGGGCGTGACGTTGAGGTTGGCCGCGGTCAACTCCGACGACGGGCTGCAGGCCGGGATGGTCTCGAAACCCCGCGTCGGGACGTGCTTGTTCTTCTCGGACTTCGGGACTCCCTGCGGGTAGGCGAAGCAGAGGACGGGCCGGAAGTACATGCGCGCCGTCTGCCCGATCTGGTTCAGCACCTGCTGCGCGTTCGTCACGCCGGGGATGGAGACCGAGATCTGGTTCTTGCCCGTCGTCTGCACCTCCGCGCCCGACACGCCGAGCCCGTTCACCCGGAGGTTCAGGACGTCGACGGTCTCGTTGAGGTCGGCCTGGCTGACGTGCGAGCCCTCAGCCGTGTAGACGACCGCCACACCCCCGGCGAGGTCCAACCCGAGCCGGGGCGACCACTTCGCGGCGAACACCGCGGCGAACGAGCCCACGGTGATGGCGACGACGACCACGACGCTGATCAGGAGGTTGCGTCGCTGGCGTCGTTGGGCCCGTCCCCCCGACTTGGGGCTCACGCGTCTTCCGCCTCCTCGCCGCGCTCACCCTTGCTGGGAGCACCGTCACCCTTCCTGGGGGCACTGTCACCGCCGACGTCGTCGTCGTCGGCGGCACCCGTGACGTCCTCCACGGGCTCGTCGTCGATGCGCACGTCCTGTATCGGCTCGATCTTCCGCGCGATGGCCTGGCGGACGAAGACGATCCGGGTCGGCTGCGGGCCGTCGAGGTTGCCGTCGTCGCCCAGCGCTCCCGTCAGGAGCGTGTAACGGTCACCGTGGATCTCGAGGACGGTGCCGATGACACCGCCGACGGTCTGCACCTCGTCCCCCACCTCGTACCCGGACCCCTGGGCCTGGCGGGCCGCCTGCGCCTTGCGCTGCTGCGGCCTGATGAAGAAGAAGTAGCCGATGACCCCGATGGCGAGGAGCGGCACGAGGGTCAGCAGCCCACTGGAGGAGCTCGATTTTGAGGCGGCGACCAGGAGGTGGAGGAGCGCCGGGGTTGGTGTCATTGGGATCCTTGGACCTGAAACGGTTGCGAAGGGCCACCCTAGTGCGTGGGTTCGGCTCCTCCCGGGCGTGTACGGAACCGGCCGGGGGCGCGCCGGGCACCGTCGGCCCAGGTGGCGGCACCGGCGGGGTCCCGACCGGGGAGGGGGCGCGTTCGCCTCCCGGCGGGAACAACGGCGCAGCCGCAGCGCTCTGGCGGCGGGACGCACGGCGCAACCGAATTGCAACCCAAAACGGGCGCCGTTGCGACGGCTCTTGTGCACAGTACGGGCATCAGTAGAGCACCTCACGGTGATGGTCGTTCGGAGGGGGGCGACCAAAGTGTGAGAGTCCGGTGAAGGGGAGCGGATTCTCGTATGGGGGAACACCGAGGGGAAGGAGCAGCGAAGAGGTGCGCCGGCCTTGTGTCGCCGTCGGCCGGAGCGATCCGGGGGGAGCCGACGACCCGGGCCGGCGCACCTTTCGCTCCCGGCGACGGGGTCCGTGCCAGCGCAGGACGGCGGCCCGCGCCCACGGAACCCGGACGCCCGGCGACCCGCGATCGCCCTTTTGTTCCCCTGCCTGCCGGTCGCGGCGCTGACCAGGACGTTCACAATTCGACCGCGGCGTCGCTTTTCCACTCGGATTGGCTGTTTCCCCAGTACAGTTGCACCCTGATGCGGGATGGACATATCTCCGTGCTGGTCATCGAGGATGAGGCGGACATTCGCCAACTGCTGAAGACCATGCTCGAGCGGGAGGGATTCGCGGTCTCGGAGGCGACCGAGGGCCGCGAGGGCGTGCGCCAATTCCACCAGAGCCACCCGGACATCGTCATCCTCGACGTCGGGCTGCCCGACCTGGACGGCTGGCAGGTCCTGGAGCGGATCCGGGACATGAGCGACGTGCCCGTCCTGATGCTGACCGCCCTCGGCACCGAGCGCGACAAGGTGCGGGGGCTCAACGCGGGTGCCGACGACTACCTGACCAAACCCTTCAGCCGGTCCGAGCTGCTCGCCCGCCTCCAGGCGATCAGCCGGCGCCAGGTCTCCCAGCGCGACCCCGTCACGGCGTTCGACGACGGGACCCTCCACGTCGACTTCGCCCACCATGCGGTCACGATCGACGGCCAGGCCGTCGTGCTGACCCCGACCGAGTACCGGCTGCTGGCCACCCTGGCCCGTCACCAGGGCCAGGTCCTGTCGTCGGACCAGCTCATCGAGCTGGCCTGGGACGACCCCAGCGGGTTGGCCCCCTCACGCGTCAAGTACGCCGTCCTGCGGCTCCGCCGCAAGCTGGGCTGGGACGAAGGGGACGACACGCCGATTGAGACGGTGCGGGGCTTCGGCTACCGCTACCGCTCTCGCAGCCGGTGATCGAGCCGGCCTCGACCCGGAACGACCCCCAGGGGCGTCGCGACCAGCTGATGCCCGGAAATGCCCTGCCCATCGGCTTCTCGGGCTCCATGCGGGTGCGCCTCCCCGTGTTCGCGCTCGTCGCCATCGGCACCGTGCTCATCGCCGTCGTCCCCTTCCCCCACGACGCGCGCCGGGAGATCTCCCTGGCCGGCGTCCTGTTCTTCGCGCTCGTCGCCGCCGCCTTCCTGCTGCCCTGGGAACGCCTGCCCGACTGGGTGTGGCTCATCATCCCGATCGGCTACATCGCGGTCATCGCGATCATCCGCGACGCCCAGGGCGGGAGCGACTCGGGCCTGGTCGTGGTCTACCTGCTCCCCATCGTGTGGCTCTCCCTCTACGGGAGGCGCCTGCACCTCCTCGTCGGGCTGTTCTGCATGGACCTGGCCCTGCTCGTCCCCCTGCTCATCGTGGGGCCCCCGGCCTACCCGACCATCGAGTGGCGCCAGGTCGCGGTCATGGCCACCGTCACCACCCTGGTGGCGTCGACCGTCTACACCATGGTCTCGAGGGACCGCGCCTTCCTGAGCGACCTCGCCCAGCAGTCCCGGATCGCCCGCCGCAGCGCCCGGGAGGCCGACTACGCCCGCGATCGGCTGGAGACCCTTCTCCGGGCGGCGACGGGGAGCGCCATCATGGGCGTCGACCCCGCCGGGACGGTCACGTTCTTCTCGGCGGGGGCCGAGCAGATGCTCGGCTACCGGGCGGCCGAGGTGGTGGGCATCCGCTCCATCGCGGACTTCATCGACCCCGCCCAGATCGACGAGCGCCGCCAGACCATCGACTCCATGCGGACGGCGCTCGAGCCCATCGACGCCGAGACCGCCGCCGAGGTCCCCTGGACCGCCACCCGCAAGGACGGCCAGCAGCGCCGCTGTGTCGTGCGGGTGCGGGCCCTGCCGGTGCCCACCCCGGACACGGTGCTCGAGGAGGAGCGGACGGACGACGCCGCGGGGCTCGAGGGGCCCGAGGGTGCCGCCGCCGATGCGGAGGACGGCGACGACGCCTTCGCCCCGGTGACCGGCGGTTATGTCGTCGTCGCCATCGACGTGACCGAGCGGGAGGAGCTGGCCGCGGACCGCGAGCGCCTCTTCGCCATCCAGAAGGAGGTCACGCAGTCGCTCATCGAGCAGAACAACCGGCTGCGGGAGCTGACCCAGATGAAGGACGACGTCGTGGCGACGGTGTCGCACGAGCTGCGGACGCCGATCACCTCCATCCGGGGCTTCATCGAGCTCCTCCTCGATGCGTCGTCCGACCTCACCGAGAGCCAGATGCGCATGCTGCAGACGATCGAGCGCAACGCCGAGCAGCTCCAGCGGGTGGCCGAGGACCTCCTGGCCGACCCGGGAGCCGGGCGCGGGCTCCGGGTCGCCTTCACCGAGCTCGACCTCTACCGCCTGGCCGAGGAGGCCGTGCACGCGATCCAGACCTCGGCGACCGTGGCCGGGATCAAGCTGACCATCGAGCCGGGGAGCGAGGTCCCCGTGTTCGGGGACCCGACCCGCCTGCACCAGCTCCTCGGCAACCTCCTGTCGAACGCGATCAAGTTCTCGCCGCGCGGGGGCGCGTCCACGTGATCGTGGACAACGCGGACTCCTACGCCAGGGTGCAGGTGCTCGACGAGGGCCCGGGCATCCCCGAGGGCGAGCGGGACCAGCTCTTCGAGCGCTTCTACCGCCTCGCCTCCTCGACCGAGATGGGAGTGCCCGGGACGGGCCTGGGCCTGGCCATCGCCAAGTCGGTGGCCGAGGCCCACGAGGGCTTCGTCGACATCGTCGACACGCCGGGCTGGTCGACCACGTTCCGGGTCTACCTGCCGTTGCGCGCCTCGGTCCCGGCGTCCAGCCGGTCGGCCTGACGGCCGATCACGCGGCGAGGAAGCCGCCCGACTGGTGCGCCCACAGGCGCCCGTAGACGCCGGCGCCCGACAGGAGCTCGCTGTGCGTCCCCTGCTCCACGACCCGGCCGCGGTCGAGGACCACGATCCGGTCCAGGCGGGCGATGGTGGCCAGCCGGTGCGCCACGACCAGCGCCGTGCGTGCCTTCCATCAGGTGCCACAGCGCGTCCTGGACGAGCGACTCCGACTCCGAGTCGAGCGCGGACGTGGCCTCGTCGAGCACGAGCACGCGCGCGCCCTTGGCCATGGCCTGGGCGATCGCCACCCGCTGGCGCTGGCCGCCCGACAGCTTGAGCCCGCGCTCCCCCACCACGGTCTCGTAGCCGTCGGGTAGGCGCTCCACGAACTCGTCCACGTACGCGGCCTTGCCCACGGCACGCACCAGGTCCATGTCGACGCCCGGCCCGGACTCCAGGCCGTAGCAGATGTTCTCCGCGATGGTCCGGTGCAGCATCTGGGGGTCCTGGGGCACGTAGGCGATGTGCCGCCGCAGCGACTGCTGGGCGACCCGGGCGATGTCCTGCCCGTCGATGGCGATGACACCGCCGTCGCGGTCCGCGAAGCGCAAGAGCAACTTCGTCAGCGTCGTCTTGCCCGATCCCGAGGGGCCGACCAGCCCCACGTGCTCCCCGGCCTCGATGCGCAGGTCCAGCCCCTCGAAGAGCGGTTGGCCGGCGCGGTAGGAGAACCGCAGGTCCCGGAACTCCACCAGGCCCCGCGGCACCCGGAGGTCGGGCGCACCCGGGACGTCGACGATCTCGGGCTCCGTGGCCGCGATGCCGGCGAACTTGGCGCAGCGGCCGATGGCGCGCGACATCAGGCGGATGAACTCGAAGGACTCCTCGAGGCTCGTCCCCACGAACGTGGCGTAGAACAGGATCAGGTAGACCACTCCTGCCGCCGCCACGTGGTGCAACGCCAGCACGACCCCGACTGCCACCGCCGCCCAGTTGAAGAAGGCCATGGCCGACTCCATCTGCAGGCGCGTCGAGGTGAACACCCGCCGGGCCCGCAGGTCGGCGCCGAGGGAGTCGCCCACCAGCCTCCCCACGTTGACCTTCTCGCGCCCCTCGGCGGCCTGGGACCGCACCGTGGTGAGGTTGGCGATGGTGTCGGCGATGACGCCGGTGGCGCGCGAATGGGCGTCCGAGAACTCCTTCTCCGCCGCGACGACCCGGCCCATGCGGTGGTGCAGCACGGTCGCGAACACGCCGACCAGGGCGGCCATGACCACGGCGACCGGCCAGGCGACGACGCCGAGGACGACGATGGCCCCGAGCGTCGTGACGCTGATGCGCAGGATGCCCCACACCATGGCGTCGATGAGCTCGACGAAGGCCCACGTCGACGTCTCCAGCGTGGCGATGACCTCGCCGGACGGGCGGTCGGTGTGCCACCCGTGGCTGAGCCCGATCAGGTGGTCGTAGCCGTTGGTGATGGCGCGCCCGAAGGAGCGCAGCGTCGCGCCCCAGTTGAGCCAGCCGCCGATCCGCCCGAACGCGGTGGCGGCGGCCAGCACGACGGCGTACGCGACGATGAGCGGGGCGAAGGAGTGCCACGTGCCGGCGTCGGACCCGGTGCCCGCGATGCGCCCGAGCAGCGCGGCGAAGATCAGTGGGGCCGCGACGGCATTGGCCAGGGTGCCGAGGACGATGGCGGCGCAGCTGCCGGCGAAGGCGGCGCGGTCGGGCCGCATCTGGTGCCAGCAGTACGCCAGCGTCGCCTTGTTCGATGCATTCGGGAAGAGCGTGCGTTCACCCATGGGAGTCTCCAGGCGAAGGTGGATCGGTCGGGAAGGGCGCACCGGTGGTGCGCAGTGGGAAGGGCCGGTGAAGGCCGAGGCGGCGTCAGTGGCCGGTGGCGCACGGGAAGGGCCCGGCCATGCGGGACCTCCCGGCTGCACCGGCGCAGACGGGCAGCAGGACCACGATGGGGCGCGCGGTCAGCTGTGGACGCGTCGCAATGCCTGCCATCTGGTCACCTCGCTTCCGTCTCGTGGTGCAACCTCACAACGGTAGCGCACCGACGGCGGCGCCCAGAAATCAGAACAACGGCAGCGGGTCCGGGCCGCCGGGGGCGCCGCCCGGCGGCCCCTCGTGCCCGAGGTGCACCCAGGCCCGGCGCGTCGCCACCCGGCCCCGCGCCGTGCGCTGGAGCAACCCGCTCTGCACGAGGAACGGCTCGTAGGCGTCCTCGATCGTGTCGGGCTCCTCGCCGACGCACTGCGACAGCGTCGTCAGGCCCACGGGTTGGCCCCCGAAGCGGGTGCACAGCGTGGCGAGGATGGCCCGGTCGACCTTGTCGAGCCCCAACTCGTCGACGCCGAACAGCTCGAGGCCCTCGCTGGCGGTGGCGCCGTCGATGAAGCCCTCCCCGCGCACCTCGGCGAAGTCACGGACCCGTCGCAGGAGCCGGTTCGCCACCCGCGGCGTGCCGCGGGAGCGCTCCGCGATGCGAATGGCCCCCTCGGTGTCGATGCGCACCTTGAGGATCCGGGCCGAGCGCTCGACGATCGACCGGAGGTCGGCCGGGTCGTAGAGGTCGAGGCGGCCGACGAAGCCGAAGCGGTCCCGCAGCGGTCCCGACACGAGGCCGGTGCGGGTCGTGGCGCCGATCAGGGTGAACTTCGGCAGTTCCAGGCGGATCGAACGGGCCGTCGGCCCCTTGCCGATCAGGATGTCCAGCCGGCCGTCCTCCATGGCCGAGTAGAGCATCTCCTCGACCGAGCGGTGCAGGCGGTGGATCTCGTCGATGAAGAGCACGTCGCCGTCCTGGAGGTCGGTCAGGAGCGCGGCGAGGTCGCCGGCCCGGGTGAGGACCGGCCCGGCCGTGATGCGCAGGCCGGCACCCATCTCGGTGGCGACGATGCCGGCGAGCGAGGTCTTGCCCAACCCGGGGGGCCCGGCGAACAGGATGTGGTCCACCGGCTGGCGTCGCTGCCGCGCCGCCTGCAGCACGATGCTGAGGTGCTCGACCAGCTCGGACTGGCCCACGAACTCCTCGAGCGTGCGGGGCCGCAGCCCGACTTCCTCCAGCTCCTCGTCGGGGTCGGACGCCACCGGATCGACCACGCGACCATCGTCGCCGCCGGGGTCGTCGACGGCCAGCACCTCGCGGCGGGCGCGCGGGCTCACCGGCCGGCCAGCTCGCGCAGCGCCAGGCGGAGCATCTCTTCCACGCCGACATCGTCGCGTAGGCCGTCGAGCGCGCCGCGGATCTCGTCGGGTGCGTACCCGAGCTCGGACAGGGCGGCCCGGGCCTCCGCCCGCGACGTGCGCGTGCCCCGCACAGCGGGATCGCCGTCGGCGAGCGGCGCGCTCCCGTGCTCGAGCGAGAGGTCGGGCAGGTCGAGCCGGCTCTTCAGCTCGATCAGGAGGCGGGCCGCCGTCTTGCGGCCCACACCGGGCACCGTGCAGAGCGTGTCGAGATCGTCCTCGAGGACGGCCGTGGACAGCGTCGCCGGCGAGAGCATGGCGAGGATGGCCAGGGCCAACGCCGGGCCGACGCCGTGCGACCCCAGCAGCACCTCGAAGCACCGGCGCTCGTCGTCGTGCACGAAGCCGTAGAGGACGATGGCGTCCTCCCGGACGTGGGTGTGCACGAACAGGCTCGCCTCGGTCCCGGTGCCACCGGCGACGAGGGACGCCGCCGTGGCCGGGGTGACGGTCACCCGGTAGCCGACGCCCGCCACGTCGACGATCACCTCGCACTCGCCCGTCCGCAGCACGACGGGCCCACGCAACAGTCCGATCACGGCTCGCTCCTCACGATGGCGGCGGCGACGGCGCGCCGCAGGGGCACGGTGGTCAGGTGGCACACGGCCAGCGCGAGCGCGTCGGCCACGTCGGGCGGCCCGTCGACGACCGGCAACCCCAGCACCTGGGCGACCATGCGCTGCACCTGCTCCTTGCTGGCGGCGCCGTAGCCGACCAGCCCCTGCTTGACCTCGTTCGCCGTGTACTGGACGACCTCGCAGCCCGCCGCCGCCGCCGCCAGCAACGCCAGCCCGCTCGCCTGGCCGACCGACATGGCGGTCTTCGCGTTCACCTGGAAGAAGACCCGCTCGACCACGACCACGTCGGGCCGCAGCTCGGCCATCAGCGCGTCCAGCTCCGTGTGCAGGATCAGGAGCCGCTCGGCCAGGGGTTCGCCGGGGTCGGTCTCGACGACGCCGGCGGCGCGGGCCCGCAGGGCGCTGCCGCCCTCGTCGCGGCCCACCAGCCCGTAGCCGCAGCGGGACAGCCCGGGGTCGATCCCCAATGCGAACATGCGTTCGTAGGTTAGCCGGGCCCGCAGGTCAGGGGGCGGACCGTGCCGCCGGGTCAGCCCTCGAAGGCGGCGAGGACCTCGTCGGCGATCTCCGCGTTGGAGTGGACGGCCTGCACGTCGTCGTGGTCGTCGATCGCCTCGAGGAGGCGCAGCACCTTCTTGGCCTCGGACTCGTCGGGGACCGGGACGAGGGTCGTGGGCTCGAGGGAGAGGTCGACGGACTCGGGCGTGATGCCGGCGCCGTCGAGGGCCGCCCGCACCGACTCGAGGTCGCCCGGGGCGCTGGTCACGACCCAGGCCGCACCGTTGCTCGACAGGTCCTCGGCGCCACCCTCCATGGCGATCTCCATGACCTTGTCCTCGTCGTTGTCGAGGCCGACCGTCACGATGCCCTTGCGCTCGAACTGCCAGCCGACGGCGCCGGGCTCCGCCATGTTGCCGCCGTTGCGGCTGAAGAGGTTGCGCATCTCGGCCCCGGTGCGGTTGCGGTTGTCCGACAGGGTCTCGACCATGATGGCGACGCCGCCGGGACCGTAGCCCTCGTAGGTGATGGCCTCGTAGCGGACGCCCTCGAGATCGCCCGTGCCGCGTTTGATGGCCTTCTCGATCGTGTCGAGCGGGACGCTGGCGGCACGGGCCTTGCCGAACGCGGTGCGCAGGGTCGCGTTGGCCTCCAGGTCCCCTCCCCCGTCACGGGCGGCCACCTCGATGGCGCGGATGCACTTGGCGAAGACCTTGGCGCGGGCCTTGTCCTGGGCGCCCTTGCGGTATTTGGTGGTCGCCCACTTGGAATGGCCCGACATTGCGGCACGATTCTATCGGCGCCGCCCCTCCGGGGTGCCGGCCGACGCGTACGCTCGGTGACCATGACTCCCCCTGCACCCTCTCGCTCCGGATCCCGCTCGCGCCGGTTGCTGCTGCTCGGCGGCACCCTGGCCGCAGGGGCCGCCGCCGGGGCGGCCTACCGGCGCCTCCGCACCGCGGCCGGCCGCGACGGGGACGGGGCGGCGCTCGGCTGGGGCCAGCACGGCCGGCCCGAGCACCGCGCGGTGCGGACGCCCGACGGGGCGCACCTCGCCGTGTGGGACCTCGGGGGCGACGGCGCCGACGCGGGCGTCGTGGTGCTCCCCCACTGCTGGGGCTGCAGCCACGAGATCTGGCTGCCCGTCGCCCGGCGACTCCTCGAGCAGGGCCATCGGGTCGTGCTCTACGACCAACGCGGCCACGGCGCCAGCACGCGGGGCACGGCGCCGTTGGCCGTCGACACCCTGGCCCACGACCTGAGCGTCGTGCTCGAGGCGACCGGCGTGCGCGACGCCGTGCTCGCCGGTCACTCCATGGGGGGCATGACGATCATGTCGTTGGCGACGCACCGGCCCGAGGTCCTCCGGGACCGGGCCAAGGCGACCGTCCTCGTGGCGACGGCGGCCACGAGCGTCGGCGACCGCTCGGCCCGGGTCGCCGAAGTGGCGGGCCAGCTGGTCGCGTCGCCGCTCGTCAGCCGGGCCATGCGGGGTCGCAACGGGCACCTCTTCGTGCGCACCGTCTTCGGCACGAGCCCGGACCGTTCGCACATGGACCTGACCCGGGAGCTCTTCGCGGACTGCGACGGCACCGTGCGCGGCAACTTCATGGTGTCGCTGGCCACCATGAACCTGCTGGAGGGCATCGCCACGATGCAGGTGCCGACGACCGTCATGGTCGGGAGCCGGGACACCTTGACCATTCCCGCCAAGGCGGACCAGATCGTGTCGACGATCCCCGGGGCACGCCTGGTCACCCTGCCCGACCGGGGCCACATGCTCCCGTTGGAGGACCCGGACGCCGTGACCGACGAGATCGTGCGGGCCGTCAAGGGGTAGCGGTCAGGGGAACACGACCGTCTTGTTGCCGTTGAGCAGCACGCGGTCCTCGAGGTGCCAGCGCAGGCCGCGGGCCAGCACCGTGCGCTCCACGTCCCGGCCCACCCGCCGCAGCTCCTCGACGGAGTCGCCGTGGTCGATGCGCCGCGTGTCCTGCTCGATGATCGGACCCTCGTCCAACTCGGCCGTGACGTAGTGGCAGGTGGCGCCGATCAGCTTGACGCCCCGTTCGAACGCCTGGTGGTACGGCCGGGCGCCGGCGAACGACGGCAGGAACGAGTGATGGATGTTGATGATGCGCCCGGGGCGGGCGGCGCAGAACTCCGGGGGGAGTATCTGCATGAAGCGCGCCAGGACGATCACGTCGACCTGGTCGCGCTCCAGCACGCGCTCGATCTCGGCGAACGCCTCCGCCCTGGCCTCCATCGGCACGCACCGGAAGTGGACGCCGTGCCATTCGACGATCCCGCGCAGGTCCTCGTGGTTCGAGATCACGCAGGGGATCTCGCATGCGATCTCGTCGGCGCGCCAGCGGTGGAGCAGGTCGGCGACGCAATGATCCTCCTTGCCGGCGAACAGCGCGACGCGCTTGGGCCGGTCGGTGTCGGTGAGGCGCCACTCCATGTCGAACGCCACGGCCACGGGCTCGAAGGCGGACGCCAGCTCGTCGGGGCCGAACCCCGACGGCAGGCTGTCGGCGACGATCTCGATGCGCAGGAAGAACCGTCCCGTCTGCAGGTCGCCGTGCTGGGCCGCCTCGAGGACCGACCCGCCGTGGCCGGCGATCAGCCCCGTCACGGCCGCGACGATGCCGATGCGGTCGGGGCAGGTGACGGTCAGGACGTAGCGGCGCACGGGAAGCCGTCGCTCTCGCGGGATCCCCCGCACATCTCCACGAAGAGCCGGTGCACCCGCCGATCGGGTGTCAGCTCGGGATGGAACGACGAGGCGAGCACCCGCCCCTGGCGCACGAGCACCGGGACGCCGTCCAGGGTGGCCAGCACCTCGACCTCCGGACCGACCGACTCCACGAGGGGCGCCCGGATGAAGACGGCCGGCAGCGGCGGCCCCTCCCCCGAGCCGAGGCGCACCGCGCTCTCGAAGGACCGGACCTGGCGGCCGTAGCCGTTGCGGCGCACGACCGCGTCGAGCACGCCGAAGGTGCGCTGGTCCGGCCGCCCGTCGAGGACCTCCCGGGCCACGAGGACGAGGCCGGCGCAGGTCCCGAGGATCGGCAGCGCCGGCCGCCGGCGGCGGCGACAGCCGCACGGCGAGGTCGTCGAACAACCCCGTCGACTCCAGCAGCATGGAGAGCGTCGTCGACTCTCCGCCCGGCAGCACCAGCCCGTCGAGCCCGTCGAGGTCGGCGGGCCGCTTGACCACGCGGGACGGGCACCCGACCTCGGCCAGGGCGGCGAGATGCTCGCGCACGTCCCCCTGCAGGTCGAGCACACCGATCAACGGAGCGCGTCCCCGCGTCGCCGCAGAGTCCGCTACCACCCCCGGTCGGCGAGATGCTCGCCGTACTGGGACGCCTCCAGCCCGCGCATCGCCTCGCCGAGCCCGCGCGACACCTTCGCCACGTGGTCCGCGTCCTCGAAGTGCGCCGTGGCCTCCACCACGGCCGAGGCCATGCGGGCCGGGTCGGACGACTTGAAGATGCCCGAGCCGACGAACACGGCCTCCGCCCCGAGCTGCATCACCAGCGCCGCGTCGGCCGGGGTCGCGATGCCCCCCGCACAGAACAGGGGCACCGGGAGCTTGCCGGTGGCGTGGAGCTCCTGCACGAGGCCGATGGGCGCCGACAGCTCCTTGGCCCAGCCGTAGAGCTCGGCCTCGTCGGCCTGCGTGATGGACCGGATGGCGCCGAGGATGGAGCGCAGGTGGCGCACCGCCTCGACGATGTTGCCCGTCCCCGCCTCGCCCTTGGAGCGGATCATGGCCGCCCCCTCGCTGATGCGGCGCAGCGCCTCGCCCAGGTTCGTCGCCCCGCACACGAACGGCACCGTGAAGCGCCACTTGTCGATGTGGTACGCCTCGTCGGCGGGCGTCAGCACCTCGGACTCGTCGACGAAGTCGACCCCGAGGGACTGCAGCACCTGTGCCTCCGCGAAGTGCCCGATGCGCGCCTTGGCCATGACCGGGATCGTCACCGCCTCGATGATCCCCTCGATCAGCAGCGGGTCGCTCATGCGCGCCACGCCCCCGTCCCGGCGGATGTCGGCGGGCACCCGCTCCAGGGCCATGACGGAGACGGCACCGGCGTCCTCGGCGATCTTGGCCTGCTCGGCGTTGACGACGTCCATGACGACGCCGCCCCGCAGCATGTCCGCCAAGCCCCGCTTGACGGTGAAGGTCCCGGTGGTCATGCCCCCAGTCTACGAGGGTGGGCCGCCCGTCCTCACCACTCGCTCAGCGCGGCGGCCCGCACCGAGGTGGCGTCCAGATCGCCAGGCACCGGGGCCTCGGAACGGTGGCCCACCGAGGGGTCGATCCACACCCAGCGCGTCGGACCGAAGCGGGACGGGGAGGCGAAGAGGGAGCCCTCGGCCGGCGGCGGGGCGTCCATCGCGATGCGGAGCGCATCGAGGAGGCCCCGGGGGTAGCGCACGGCCGAGGTGCCGACGACATCGGCCCGGTACTCCCTGTTCTGGCCCACGCAGCGCCGCAGCGTCGTCTCGCCGCCGAAGAGGGTGGCGAGCGTGATGCCGACGCACGAGACGCCGTTGTCGCCGCGCTTCACGTGGGCCAGCTCGTGCGCGATCACGCCTTCGAGCTGGATCGGGTCCACCCGGCGCAGGAGACCGGTCGTGACGACGAGGTCCGAACGCCGTGCGTCACGGCCCAGCGCGCACGCGTTCGGGACGTCGTCGACGATGACGTTGAGCGACGGCATGGAGAGGCCGAAGGTGGCGCACAACCCCTCGGTGACGTTGTACAGGCGCGGATCGTCGTGCTCGTCGACGGGCACGGCACCGATGCGCCGCAGCGCCAGGGCGGGCGCCAGCCGCCACACCCCGTACATGACGGCCGCCCCGGCCGCCACGAACGCGACGGCGCCGGCGATCACCGACACGGCGGCCCACAGCAGCGCGCCGAAGAGGAGGGCGGGGATCACGGCGGTCCAGGCGCACAGCACGACGGCGCGCCGGCGGTTGGCCGCCACCTCGCCCGGGTAGACCTGCGGCGCGGCGAGGCCCGGCTGGACCTCGAGGGGCTCGAGCGGGGGGGTCGGTGCGACCGCGACGGCCGTGCGCTGCCGGGTGCTCCCCTGTCGGGAGCCGGATCGCGATCCTGATCGTGACCCGTTGCCGCCGCCTCCCTTGGGGGATCCCTGGCCGGACGAGCGCTGGCCTCCCCCGCCGCCCTGACCCTTCTTCTCCGCGTTCGCACCGCCCGACGAGCCCGCGCCGCCGGCGGCGGGCCGGTTGCGGTTCCTGTTGCGGTTGCGGTTCCGGTTGGAGCTGCGGCCGCCGCCGCCCCCGGTACCTGCGCTGTCGCTCTGGTCGGCCATGGGCACGCCAGCCTACGTCCCTCCCCGGTAGGCGGCGATCGCCCGGGCGTACACGTCGACATAGCGCTCGGCCAGCGTGTCCATCGACCAGGCCCGGGCGTACTCGACCGCCTCCTTGCGGGCCTCGGGCGCGGAGCGGCCGCTCCCCTCGACGGCGTCGGCCAGCGCGACGCCGAGCGCGCGGGCCAACGCCGGTGCGTCGCCGGGGTCCACCAGCGCGGCGTGCCCTCCCGCCGCGCTGCGGTAGCCGTCGATGTCGGAGGCCACCACGGCGCACCCGGCGGCCATCCCCTCCAGGAGCACCATCCCGAACGACTCGCCGCGCAACGACGGCGCGCACAGGACGTCGGCCCCGGCGAGGCGCGCCGCAACCTCGTCCTCGCTCAGCAGGCCGAGCCAGCGCACCCGGTCGGACTCGGGGTGCCGCCTCCGCTGCACCTCGCTCCCCGGCCCGTCGCCCGCCACCCACAGCACGGCCGGGCGGTCCACCATGGCGAACGCATCGAGCAGGACGTGCAGGCCCTTGCGCGCCTCGTGGCGTCCCAGGAACAGCACGACGGGACGCCCCTGCTCGTCGTGCACCGGTGCGGCCGCTTCGAAACGCTCCATGTCGACGCCGTTGAACAGGACCTCGAACTCGCCACCACCCGACCGCAGGCCCGTCTCGCGCGCGGCCTCCGACACGGCCACCCTGACCTGCATCCGGCGGCCGACGAGGCCGGCCAGGGGCTTGAGGAGGGGCACCCACCGGCTCACGCCGGCCCGGTGGTAGGTCCCGACCATCGGCAGGGGCGCCGCCAGGACCAGGCCGTAGGCGGCCATCGGCGCCAGGGGCTCGTGCACGTGCACCAGGTCGAAGCCGCCGGCGCGCACGAACCGCTCGACCCGCGCCGCCGCGATGGGCGACAGCGCCACCGGCGCCACGGATCCGTTCGAGTGCAGGGCCGTCGGACGCCCGATCACGAAGTGCTCGCCCGCCCCGTCGGGAACGGGCGCGCCGGCGTCGGCGGGACCCAGCACCGACGACCTCGTGCCCGAGGCCGCGCAGGGACCTCGCCAGCCCCATCACCTGGCCCTGCACGCCCCCCGGGCGCGTCAGCGCGTACGGCGAGAGCATGGCGACCCTCATCGGGGGTCGCTCGGCCAGTTCGGCTGGTAGAGGTGCCACTGCTCGGGCCGGCGGCGGATGTCGTGCTCGAAGACCCGGGCGAGGTCCTGGGTCACCCGGGCGACGTCCTCGCGCAGGGCGCCGCGGCGGGCGGTGTCGACGGGCGCGTGCACGACGCCAGTGTGCCAATTCCCCGGCCCCGAGTAGACGACGACCGGCAGCAGCGGCGCGCCGGTGCGCAGCGCGAGCGTCGCCGCACCGCCGGGGAGCGTCGTGCGCTCGCCGAAGAACTCGACCTCCACGCCGTTGCCCGTCAGGTCGCGGTCGCTCACGAGCCCGGCCACCTCCCCGGCCTTGAGCGCCCGCAGCAAGGCCCCGCTCGACCCCTCGCCCAGGGGCACGGCCGTCAGCCCCATCGCCTCGCGCTGCGCGACGAACCATTCGAAGAGCCGCTCGGGCTCCAGGCGTTCGACCACCGCCGTCATCGGCATGCCCTCGAGCGCGAGCCAGTAGCCGCCCCACTCCCAGCTGCCCACGTGCGGCAGCGCCATGACGATGCCGCGGCCCAGCGCGAACGCCGCCCGGAGGTGGTCCTCGCCCTCCTCGAGCCGCCAGCGGGCCCGCACCCCCGACTCGCTCTCGTAGGGCAGGCGCGCGCCGTCGGCCCAGTAGCGCGCGTAGGCGTCGAAGGTGCGCCGGCCCCACCGCCGCACGAGCGCCGGGTCGGGCGCGACCCCGTCGGCGCACTCGCTGCGCAGCACGCGCCCGATGTGGCGCTCGCTCATGGCGAGCGAACGGCGGCTCCGCAGCGCCATCACCCGGGCCACGCCACGCGCCACACCCTGCGCGAGCGGCTCGGGCATGTGCCCCATGGCGGCGCCGAGGCCGCGGTAGGTGAGGTACCGGCTCGTGTCGCGCCAACCCGCGGCGCGGGCTCAGGACGGGGGCGGGGTGCGGCGGGTGCTCCGGCGGGTGCTCGTCCGCCCGTCGGCGTGCCCCCGGTCGGCCCGGCGCCGCTCCCGCAGCGTCCGTCCGGAGCGGCTGCTCAGCGACTCCTGGCGGCGGGCCCGCCAGCGCCCGACGGGCGCACCGGACGTCCTCGAGCGGGCCGAGTCCCGGCGTGGCACACCCTCGCTCTGGCGCCCCTCGCGCCAGGCCCGCCAGCGCGAGTCGACCCGCCCCTCGCGCCAGGCCTCGATCCGGCGGGCGATCACCCGGTCGCGGCCCGACGCCGCGTTCCAGACCTTCACGAACCGTGCCACCGCGGTCACGGTGACGAGGGCGAAGAGGAGCCAGAGCACCGGCAAGAAGATCACGGTGCTGAGGAAGGCCACGCCCAGCAGGAACATCCGCTCGCCGCGCTCCATGAGGCCACCCTTGGCCGAGAGCCCGAGCGACTCGGCCTTGGCCCTCTCGTAGGAGACGAGCGCGGTCACCGCCAGGATGGCCATGGGCAGGAGCGCGAGGTGGCCCTCCCCACGGTCGAGGAGGTACCAGGCGCACCCGATCATGAGGACACCGTCGGCCACGCGGTCGGTGACCGAGTCGAAGAAGGCGCCTCGCACCGAGGCCGTGCCCGCCGCCTTGGCCACGGGGCCGTCGAGGAGGTCGTGCATGCCCGTGATGATCAGGAAGACGACGGCGAGGTGGAGGTGGCCGGTCGCCACCAGGACCGCCGTCGCGGTCGCCGACACCAGACCGGTGGCGGTGAGCACGTCAGCGGTGATGCCATGGCGGTGCAGTGCCTGGCCGACCGGACCGGTGGTCCGGTCGACGGCAGTTCGCCAACGACCGTCGAACATGAAGCTCCTCGCGTGCGCCGCCCCGGCGGGAGGGGGGCGCTGTTTGCAAGAGTTTACCATCCGGTCCCCGAAACCCGGGTCCCCCGACCAGGGGCAGACGCCCTGGTCGGGGCGCCGGCACGGCGTCGGATAGCCTCGCCCGTCGAGATGCCACGCGGAGCGGACGTGCGGGGCGGGCACCCGGCGTGACCACCACGGTGCTGCCCGACCCCACCCTCGACGTCTCCATCGTGGTGCCCTACTACAACCCGGGCGCCCGGCTGCGCTCGACGGTCGCGCACATGGTCCGCGTGCTCGACGCGTCGGGCATGACCTTCGAGATCATCACGGTGTCGGACGGCTCGACGGACGGCAGCCCCTTCACGCTGGACGGCTTCCCCGAGACCGTGGTGCGGCGGGTCTCCTTCGACACCAACATCGGCAAGGGCCACGCGCTCAGGGCGGGCCTGGGCATGGGCCGGGGGCGCTATCTCGGGTTCATCGACGCCGACGGCGACATCTCCCCCGAGTTCCTCGCACCCTTCGTGTCGGTGATGCGCTCGGAGAAGCCCGACATCATCATCGGCAGCAAGCGGCACCCCGAGTCCTCGGTGCACTACCCACCGCTGCGGCGGCTGTACTCCTGGGGCTATCAGCGCCTGATCCACCTGCTGTTCCGGTTGAACGTGAAGGACACGCAGGTGGGGATCAAGATGGTCGACCGCAAGGTCATCGCCGACGTGCTGCCCCTGCTGCGCGAGAGCCGCTTCGCGCTCGACCTCGAGCTCCTCGTGGTCGCCCGGCGCCTCGGCTACACGCGGATCGTGGAGGCGCCGGTGCGGATCGAGGAGCGGTTCGGCAGCACCATCTCCCTCAAGGCCGTGTGGCTGCTCCTGATCGACACGCTGGGCCTCTTCGTCCGCTTCTCCGTCCGCCACGAGTACGACGCGGCGATCGCGGGGCGGGCCGGCGGGACGGCGGGTGCCGCCGGTCCGGGCCCCGGCTGAGCAGGGCGGCGGCCTCACCTCGGCCCCGGCCCCTGAGCAACGGCGCCACCAGCGGTCGTACACTCGACGTCGACAGGGGGTGCGGAGCCCGCTGGACGGACGGAGGGACCAGGTGCCACACGACCCGACCGCGATTCGCAACGTTGCCCTCGTCGGGCACCACGGTGCCGGCAAGACCACCCTGGCCGAGGCCCTGCTCGCGGCCACGGGGTCCATCGCCCGACGGGGGTCCGTGGAGAAGGGCACCACCGTCATGGACTTCGAGCCCGAGGAGATGGCGCGCCAGCTCTCCCTCTCGACCAGCCTGGCCCCCTTCACGGTCAACGGGGTCAAGGTGAACCTGCTCGACACCCCCGGCTACGCCGACTTCGCCGGCGAGATGGTCACCGCCCTGGCCAACGTCGACCTCGCCGTGCTCGTCGTCAGCGCCACCGACGGCGTGCAGGCCCAGACCGAGGACGCCTGGCGCGCCGCGGCCCGCCTCGGGGTGCCGCGGGTGATCGTCGTCAACAAGCTGGACCGGGAGCGGGCGGACTTCGACCGCACGCTGGGCGAGATCAGGGCCACCTTCGGGGCCGGCGTGGCGCCGGTGGAGCTGCCCATCGGGCACGAGGCCGACTTCCACGGCGTCATCGACCTGCTCGACGACACGGCGACGCACTACGAGACCCCGGCCGCGGGCGCCACCGTCGACGGCACCATCCCGCCGTCGGGGCACGAGGGCCCGATCCCCGACGACCTCGTCGACGAGGAGCACACCGTCCACGAGCAGCTCGTCGAGGGCATCGTCGTGGGCGACGACGACCTGATGGAGCGCTATCTCAACGGCGAGGCGCTCGACTACGCCGAGCTCGAGAAGAGCCTGGCCGGCGGCGTGGCCTCGGCGAGCGTCTTCCCGGTCCTGTGCTGCTCCGCCACGAGCGGGGTCGGGGTCGACCGGCTCGCCCGCCTGATCGAGGAGTTGTGCCCGAGCCCCGCCTCACGCGCGTCCCTCGTGGCGGTGGCGGGGACCGAGACGGTGGAGATCCCCGCCGACCCGGGCGCCCAGACGGTCCTCACCGTCACCAAGACCTACAACGACAGCCACACCGGGAAGATGTCGCTCTGCAAGGTCGTGTCGGGCACCCTCCAGCCCGACGCGGTCCTCGTCAACTCCCGCACGAAGGAGGAGGAGCGGCTGCACGCGCTGCAGAGCATCGCGGGACATGCCACGGCGCCGGCAACGAGCATCACCGCCGGGGACTTCGTCGCCGTGCCCCGGCTGAACGGGACACGCACGGGGGACACGCTGGCGCCGAAGGGCCAGCCCATCGTGGTGCCGCCGCCCACGTTGCCGCCGCCGGCGCTGCAGGTCGCGGTGAAGCCGGCGACCAGGGCCGACGACGACAAGCTGATGTCCGGCCTGCAGCGGCTGTGCGACGAGGACCCGTCGCTGACGGTCACCCGGGAGGACGAGACGCACCAGACCATCCTCGGCGTGAGCGGCGAGGTGCACCTGGCCGTCACCCTCGAACGGCTCGACCGCAAGTGCAACGTGCACGTCGAGCGCGAGGAGCTGCGCATCCCCTACCGCGAGACGATCACCCGGGCGGCCCAGGCCGAGGGCAAGCACAAGAAGCAGTCCGGCGGCCACGGCCAGTTCGGCGTGTGCCACCTGCGCCTCGAGCCGCTCCCCCGCGGCGAGGGCTTCGCGTTCCGCGACGAGGTGGTCGGGGGTGCGATCCCCCGCCAGTACATCCCCGCGGTCGAGAAGGGCGTGGTCGAGTCGTTCAGCGGCGGGGGCATGTACGGCTACCCGGTCGTCGACATCGCCGTGACCGTCGACGACGGCAAGGCGCACTCGGTCGACTCCAACGAGGTCAGCTTCAAGATGGCGGCGGCACTGGCGATCAAGGCGGCCATGGCCGAGGCGGGGCCGATCATCCTCGAGCCGATCTCGCGCCTGGAGGTCACGATCCCGGCCGAGTGCCAGGGTGACGTCCTGGGTGACCTGCACTCGCGCCGGGCCCGCATCATCGGGACCGACACCGCAGCCGACGAGGGCTACCAGACGGTGACGGCCACCGCACCCACGGCGGAGCTCACCCGCTACGCCGTCGACCTGCGGGCGCTGACCGGCGGGCGCGGCTCCTTCACCGTGGCCTACGACCACTACGACGCCGTGCCCGACCACCTGATGTCGTCGATCCCCAAGCTGGAGAGCTGAGGGCGCCGGCCGATCAGAACAGGTGCTGGAAGCGCACCGGGAGCTTGGTCAGGATCAACGTGCCCAGGAGCTTGTTCGCCGGCGTCGTCACCACCACCACGGCCAGGGTGCCGGTCGGGCGGCCCAGGGGCTTCGCCACCATCGTGGCGTCGAACGTCCCCGTGTAGCCGACCACGCACACGGCCTGGCCCTTCGGCACCTCGTCGGCCAGGTGATCGTAGAGGCGGGGCGCCACGCCGTGGAGCCCCGACAGCGTGAACTTGCGCACCCCGGCCAGGTGGCCGTGGTGCCCGACGGCCTTGGCCGCGGTCGGGAGCGCGAGGTAGCACGACTCGGCCGTCGTGCCCTGGCCGGTCCGGGCGGCCGAGCACGCCGTCAGCAACGACGCCGCGACGATGAGCCCGTACCCGAGCCGGCGGGCGCGGGGCGCGCTCATTCGGCCATCCCCACGTAGGCCACCGGACCGGCCTCCACCTCGCTCGTCATCGCCTGACGCGGCCACCGCCCCCGGCGCACCTGGAGGGCGAGCTGCCCGATCAGGAGCCACCCGATCACGAGGATCATCCAGAAGCTGATGATGCGGTAGAGCAGCACCGCATAGGCGGTGCTCGCTTCCGCCCCACCGAACGCGACCAGGGCCACGGTGATGGAACCCTCGACGACGCCGAGACCTCCCGGTGTGATGGGAAGGGTCGCCGCGAGCTGCCCGGCTCCGTAGGCGAGGAGCAGCCCCTTCCAGGGGATCGGTGCATCGATCGCCACGAACATCATGGCGAAGCAGGCGCAGTCGAGGAGCCAGTTGAGCGTGCCCCAGAAGACGATCCAGCCGATCTGGGTCCAGCTGAGCCTGACGGCGGTCATCCAGGCCATGATCCGCTCGATCTGCGCCGTGGTGTCCCCCCGCGGCCGGTGCGTGAGCAGGACCGAGAGGCGCAGCACGCCGGACACCACCGCGTGCAGCGGGCTTCTCGTAGACGAAGAGGGAGCCGATGCCGACCATGATCACGAACGTCCCGATGAGCACCGGCACCAGGTCGAGCGAGGCGCCTTCGTTGGCCGCGATGCCCAGGCCGAAGATGGCCACCAACGACAGGCTGACCGACGCCGCCACGAGCGTGCCGGCCAGGGCCCACACGGCGAGAGTGTTGTCGGCCCCGAAGCGCCGGAACCAGCGGAACCCGTAGACCGACGCGACGGCGTTCCCGACGGGGAGCGAGTTCGTGATCGCCTGCGACGCGAAGGACAGCTTGAACAAGGGGCTCACCGGGGGCCGCAGGTGCCCCGCCCAGAGCAGCTCGTACTGCATGGCGGTGAAGGCGACGTACGAACCGATCTCCGCCACGACGGCCGGGAGCACCCACCACCAGTCGAACGTCCTCCAGACGGTGGAGAAGCCGGAGAGCTCGGATCGCTTCGAGGAGAGCACCCAGATCGCGAGCACCACGAGGCCGAAGCCGATGGCGACCCTGATCACCGGCCAGGCGCGGCGCACGAAGCGCCTCAGCCGCGACCCGACCGCCGCTGCCGCCGCCGGCTCCGACCGTGTACTCGTATCGGCGGTGCTCCCGGGAGCACCGGGACGCGTGCCCACGGTGGCTGCACGGGCGTCACTGCCGGTGCCGATGCTGTCCGGCGATCCGCTATCCGGGCCAGGCGTCGGTGAGCCTCTTCCACGACAGCTGCAGCGTCTCGGGCATGACCCGGGTCTCGGCGACCGACGTCATGAAGTTGGTGTCCCCGGCCCAGCGTGGCAGCACGTGGAGGTGGACGTGCGCCGGCAGTCCCGCGCCCGCCGCCCGGCCCAGGTTGGCACCCATGTTCAGTCCGTCGGGATCGTAGGCCGCCTCTACCGTGGCCACCGCCCGCTGCGCCGCCGACCACAGCTCGGCGGACTCCGCCGGTGTGAGCCCGGCCAGCGGCCCCACGTGGCGTAGGGGCATCACGAGCACATGCCCGCTGGCGTAGGGATACGCGTTCAGGACGACGAAGGTCAGATCGCCCCGCCAGACCACCAGGTTGTCCTCGGAGGGGGCACCGCTCGCCGCCAGCCGGCAGAACACGCAACTGGCCTCGTCGTGCTGCCCGCCCGAACGCTCGCGTGCCGTCGCCTCCACGATGTACTCGGTCCGCCACCCCGCCCACAGGTGCTCCAGGCTCATGCCGGCGCCCGGTCCTCGGGCAGTCCCTTGCGTTCGACCTCGGCGCTGACCTCCGTCAGGAAGTCGTCGAGCGCCACCCCGTGCTCGGGCTTGGTGTCCCAGCCCCGCCGGTTCACGCCCACGGATCCGGCAGCAACATCCTGATCGCCCACGACGAGCACGTAAGGGATCTTGGCCAGCTTGGCTTTCCGTATCAGCGCGCCCATCTTCTCGCCGGTGCTGTCCACGGTGGCCCGGAGGCCGACCGCGGCGCAGGCGTCGACGACCGACTGGGCGTACTCGGTGTGGGCGTCGGTCACCGGTATCACCCGCACCTGCTCGGGACTCAGCCAGGTCGGCAGCGCGCCGGCGTAGTGCTCGATCAGGACGGCCATGAACCGCTCCACCGACCCGAACAGCGCACGGTGGATCATGATCGGCCGGTGGCGCTGGTTGTCGGCGCCGACGTACTCCAGGCCGAAGCGCTGGGGCAGCTGGAAGTCGAGCTGCACGGTCGACATCTGCCAGGTCCGGCCGATGGCGTCGCGTGCCTGCACCGAGATCTTGGGCCCGTAGAAAGCACCGCCTCCCTCGTCCATGACGAGCTCGAGGCCCATCTCGAGCGCGGTCGTGCGGAGTGCCTCGGTGGCCACCTCCCACTCCTCGTCGGACCCGACCCCCTTGCCGGGTGGCTTCGTCGAGAGCTCGAGGTAGAAGTCGTTGAGCCCGTAGTCGCGCAGCAGGTCGAGCACGAAGTGCAGCGTCCGTACGAGCTCGGTGTCCATCTGCTCGCGGGTGCAGAAGATGTGGGCGTCGTCCTGGGTCATGCCCCGCACCCGGGTCAGACCCTGCAGCACCCCGGACTTCTCGTAGCGGTAGACGGTGCCGAACTCGAAGAGCCGCATGGGCAGCTCGCGGTAGGAGCGCTGGTGGCTCTGGTAGACGAGGATGTGGAAGGGGCAGTTCATCGGCTTGAGGTAGTACTGCGTGCCCCCGTCGAGCTCCATGGGCGGGTACATCCCGTCGGCGAACCAGTCGAGGTGGCCGGACACCTCGAAGAGGTGGCTCTTGGTGATGTGGGGGGAGTTGACGAAGTCGTAGCCCGACTCGACGTGGCGCTGCCGCGAGTAGTCCTCCATCAGGCGCCGGATGGTGCCGCCCTTGGGATGGAACACGGCGAGCCCCGAGCCGATCTCCTCGGGGAAGCTGAAGAGGTCGAGCTCGGCGCCCAGCTTGCGGTGGTCGCGCCGCTCCGCCTCTTCGAGCTGGTGGAGATGGGCGGCCAGCGCCTTCTCGGACTCCCAGGCGGTCCCGTAGATGCGCTGGAGCTGCTCGCGATGCTCGTCACCCCGCCAGTAGGCGCCGGCGACCCGCATCAACTTGAAGTGGCCCAGGCGCCCCGTGGAGGGCACGTGCGGCCCGCGGCAGAGGTCGATGAACGCGTCGGAGTTGCGGTAGGTGCTGACCACCGAGCCGGCGGCGTCCACCTCGTCGGCGCCCGTCTCGACGGCCTGGATGATCTCCTGCTTGAAGGGCTGGTCGGCGAAGATCTCCAACCCCTCCTCGAGGCTGTGCTCGTGGCGCTCGAAGGGCTGGTCCTCCTTGATGATGGCCCGCATCTCCGCCTCGATCCGTTCCAGGTCGTCGTCGCTGAAGTGGGCGCCGCCGGGCAGCTCGAAGTCGTAGTAGAACCCGTTCTCGATCACCGGGCCGATGGCGTACTTGGCGCCGGGCCACAGGCGGCGGACCGCCTGGGCCAGGACGTGGGCGGTGGAGTGCCGCAGGACCTCGCGGCCGGCCTCGGTGTCCTCGGTCACGATGGAGACCTGCGCCCCGTCGGGCAGCGGCGACTCCAGGTCCACCTCGCGGCCGTCCACGGTGGCCACGACCGCCGCCTTGGCCAGGCGGGACCCGATGGACTGCGCCAGCTCGCGCGCCGTCGTGCCCTCGGCCAGCTCCCGCGTCGAGCCGTCGGGAAGACCAACCGAGATGACGCCTGGCATTCGTGCACCCTTTCCTGCTCAGCCGGCGGATCGCTCCTGGTCCGGACACCCGTTCGTGGTGACTCAAGGGTACTGGACGGCCTGTGCCGGCCCGACCCACCCCTCGGTCAGAGCCGCGATGCCGAGCAGGTGGGCGCCAGCCGCCACCGGTGCCCGGACGTGGCCTCCTCGGCGAGAGCGCAAGTCGCCCACGAAGACAAGGTTGCCGAGTGATTTCGACTCTTCGTGCCGTCCAGGCACACGAGGCACAGTGGGAGAAGCGGCATCTCATCACCGGTGTGCTTGAGAACCTCCTCCGCATCGACAATGTGCTCGAACACATGCGGGTCGCGCCCTGCTGAATCGTGCGCCGCGGTTGACTTCGAGACTCCGTGCTCGTTGGCGACAGTCAGGCTACGTGGCTATCCCGCCAACAACGCCTCGGAGCAGATCTTCGCCACGTCTCGAAAATGCTCCTCGCAGCAGAAGGGCTGGGGGCCTCGTGTCGACCGGCGCGGGCGTTCGATGAGCACTCAGGTCCGAGACGAAGGTGTAAGCGTCGCGGGCGGGCCGCTCGCCCACCAGCCAGTTCGGGACGAGCTACGAGTCGGCAGGATCTCTGTCCGCCTGTTCAGCACCTGCCTGGGGGGAATACCCCCCAGGAGTGATCAGACCCTCATAGTAGAAATTGGTGGCGATGCGCCGCCACGACACATGCATCACAAGCGGAGACGGCTCGCCCGATCGCCCAATGGCCGCTGTGTCATTCGTTTCGAGGCCTCCCGCCTTGTGAGAGCGACATCTCCTTCGACATGGCGAGGACACCGTACACGCAGTGCACGGGTATGGAATATCGACGCAGAGGACTTCGGCTCTGTTCATTCCTGTCCGACTGAACTGTGGCTCTCATGCATGAGCCTGACCACAGCGCGGGCCGCGTGAAACCGTCACCCGCAAAAGCCAACTGCCCACGCGAATACTTGGATCTCCAGCAGCTGCCACACCCGGCGGTGACACCTGTGATGCAAAAGGATCGAGGGATGTATTTCTTCGATCCCGACCTCCTGGACGCTGTCGCGGAGACCTACGGGAAATCGTTCGCCACCGCCGACCCATTCCCCCATGCGGTGCTGGACGACCTCTTCCCTGAGCCGGCCGTCGACGATGTGCTCAAGGAGTTCCCCGAACCGTCTGCCAGATCCGACTGGATCCGTTTGTACGACGAGACCTCGGCCAAGTTGGCCATGGACCACGACTGGACGATGGGGCCTTCGACCCGACATCTGCTGAACCAGTTCAATAGTGCCGCATTCGTGAACTTCCTGGAGCATCTGACCGGGATCGAAGGCCTCATTCCGGACCCGCACTACGGGGGTGGTGGTCTCCATCAGATGGAGCGTGGCGGTTACCTAAAGGTCCACGCCGACTTCAACCGCCACGGGCGTCTCGGTTTGGACCGGCGGCTGAACGTCTTGCTCTATCTCAACCGGAACTGGGACGACGGGTGGGGCGGCCAGCTCGAGTTATGGGACAGGAACATGACGTCCTGCGTGCAGCGGATCTCACCGATCTTCAACCGTATGGTGGTCTTCGCCACGACGGATCTCTCGTACCACGGCCTTCCCGACCCCCTGCAGTGCCCGCCCACCGTGACCCGCCGCTCACTTGCTCTCTACTACTACACCAACGGTCGTCCAGAACACGAACGTTCGCGAGCACACTCAAGCTTGTACCAGCGACGCCCTGGGCAAGACCCAAGCTTGCGGCGGCTCCTTTGGACGGACTTCATTCCACCAGTCGCGGTCCGCATTAGGCAGCACGTCGCGCGCAAGCGAGCAGCTGCGCGGTAAGCGGCACCACTCGACGCGTCGCCGGTCCAATGATCGCTGGGCTCTATGCAACCCGGAGCTGAGATTGAACAGATTCCTGTTCGTGCCGCACGGCACCTGATACGCAGGCCCGGCATGTTCAGAGTTTCATGCTGGATTTCTGCGCCGCGGCCCAAGACTTCTTGTGGCGCTATGCAACCGCCGTCGTGAATCCCGGTGATATTGGTTGCCAGATATCGAGAACTTACTCATGAGCGAGAAGTAGTCCCCTCCTTCGGGTGACGCGTGACGGTATCGGCCTCAAGAACGCTGGATCGAGTTCCACGTGATTGCGCCCGTAATCGTTTCGAGGGCGAACGACCGGAGATGCAACACATCCTCCGTTCCGCCAAGAGGGACTGCTACAGGTTTGGTTGACATTCCTAGTGCGGGAAGTACTCCCGCTGGAAGGATGTCACCATGCCCAAGAAGTTCCCTCCAGAGTTCAAGCGAGACGTCGTCGCTGTCGCTCGTCGGGGTGATTTGAGCGTCGCGGAGGTCGCCGTCGACTTCGGGGTCGCCGAGGAGTCGGTCCGGCGCTGGATGCGCCAAGCCGACATTGACGACGGGATCAAAGACGGCCTGACCACCGCAGAGCAAGCGGAGATCGTCCAGCTGCGGCGAGAGAAGCGGCGGCTCGAGATGGAGAACGAGATCCTCCGGCGGGCCGCGGCCTACTTCGCCAAGGACGCGCTCCCAAAATGAAGTTCCCGCTGGTCCAGGAACTGGCCGCCTCGGGGTTCCCGGTGCGGCTGACCTGCGGGGTGCTCGGCTTCAGTGCCCAGGCCTTCTACAAGTGGGCGGCCGATCCGGTCTCACAGCGGGACTACGACGACGCTCACCTCGTCGATGCCATCCGTGACGTGCACGACGACGACCCCGAGTTCGGGTATCGGTTCATCTCCGACGAGCTCGAGCGGGCGCGGCCACGAGGTGGGTGAACGACGGGTCTGGCGGCTCTGTTCGGAGCACCGGATCTAGTCGACCACCACGAAGAAGGGTCGGAGGAACTCGGGCAAGCGCCCCGGACCAGCCGTCCATGACGACCTGGTGCAGCGGAACTTCACCGCCCCTGCGCCCGACAGGGTCTGGCTGACCGACATCACCGAACACAGGACCGACCAAGGCAAGCTCTACGCCTGCGTCATCAAGGACGTCTGCTCGAACCGGATCGTCGGCCACGCCACCTCGGACCGGATGACGGCGGCCCTCGCCACCCAAGCGCTGCGTTCGGCGGTGGCCAGGCGCCAACCGAAGACCACGGTGGTGGTCCACTCGGACCGGGGCGGCCAGTTTCGCTCACGAGCCTTCCGAGCTGTGCTGAAGGCCAACGGGCTCACCGGATCGATGGGTCGGGTTTCGTCGGCTGGCGACAACGCAGCCATGGAGTCGTTCTACTCACTGCTCCAGAAGAACGTCCTCGACCGGAAGCGCTGGAGGACGAGAGACGACCTCGCCTACGAGTTCGTCTGCTGGATCGAGCACACCTACAACCGCCGACGACGTCAGCGGAACCTCGGCAAGCTGACCCCTGTCGAGTTCGAGCTCACATTCGCAGCAAGACTCAACGAGGAAGCAGCCTGGCCACCAACAACCGGTGTCAACTGAACCTGCAGCAGACCCCGTCAGCCCAAGGGCGGAGCTCCGAGGCATTCTCGCATGGGGTGATCTACAACCTCGATTGGGAGCGGACCGGGAAGCCAGCAAGGTTGAGGCCCTCGGCGTTGGCCGGGAAGAAGACCTCGAACTCTCCGAAGCCGTTGGCGAGAAACGGCGATTGGGGCAGTCCGTCACCGGCGGAAAGTCCGAACGTGGATGCCAATAGACCGTACTGCGAGCGGTGACAACGGAGTGCTTCACGCTTGGTCGCCAACACTCCCTCGGTCCGAACCGTCACGGCTCGACTCACCCGTGCCGCGCCCCCATTTCTGAAGCTCCGTGTCCCCAACAGCCATCGGGTCGGGTTCACCCATCCCCACACCATGTATTCGAAGAGCGCCCCCTGCTGTCCAGCCATGGCCCGTCGAGCCGCTCGGCCGAGCGCCGCATGGTCGGGGTGGGGGTCACACACTGCGCTCACTAATACACTGGCCGGCTGCCACGAGCGCACCACTGCGGCTAGAGAGGCGGCGAGCGAGTCTTCGTGACGGCTGAGCTCACCATCGGGGAAGCCGAGTATCCGCACCTGCTCGGGGCTCAATCCGAGGACCTCGGTGGCCGCCGCCAACTCTCTGCGACGGGTCGCCGCCATCACCTTGGGATCCACCTCGGCCACGGACGACCGCCCGTCGGTGGCGGCGAGGACGAGGACGTCGCCGCCCCGGAGGAGGGTTCGGATCACCGTGGCACCGCACCCGAGTGTCTCGTCGTCCGGATGAGGAGCAAGTACAAGAAGCCGGCCAACCGTAAGGTCAGAGGTAACGTCGTGGGACCAGCGCCGGGCCAAACCGGGCAGCACGGCGGTCATTGTTATTCTCCTGTCGACGGCCGCCTTGGCCCGCCAGAGGTGACCCCACCGTTGCGCCGCGGCGTTTCTCAAGTCGACAGTCACTTGAGCTTGGCTCGTTGTCGGGCTTGGCCGACAACGCCATGGAGGGGTAGGCGGAGCCGGTCCGAGATTCGAGTTCGTCGAGAAAGCGTGGAACGATCTTTAACATTCCCCCCCTACGATCGCAACGGGTATTTAGTCAGTAAAAAGCGAGGACAGGGGGAGGTCGAGGTGAGGAGATTCCCCCAAGTCCACAGGCGAGGGGGCACCACTCTGTGTGCAGGCGCAGGAAGACCTCCTTCGCCAGGTCGACCGGATGGTGATTCCAGGTCCTTGCAGTTCGAGGCCTCCACTGTCGCAACGAAATGGCCCGATGGAACTTGGGGGATTTTCCGCAGCAGGGACCGCCAGAGCCCGGCGGTGGCGAAGGCGGAGATGTGGGAGCTACCAGGCAGTACGGCCACCGTCGAGCACGAGGCACGCTCCCGTCATGTAGGAAGAGGCGTCTGAGCTGAGGAACACAATCGCCTCTCCGTACTCATCGCTACAGGCCATGCGACCGAGTGGTATTCGCTCCGACACTCGCGCCATGAAAGTGGGGTTCTGGTCCCGGGCTACTCCGCCAAGACATAGGACGTTCGCACGTACCCCGCGGTGGCCCCAATACGTCGCCAGGTAGCGGGTCAGGCCGATGAGTCCTGTCTTGATCACTGAATAGGTGACCGGCTTGACAGGCTGCTCTGCCTCGGGGCGTCCGTCGACTCTGTAGAGTCGCTGATCGGGTCCGACCAGACCGAGGTCCGACCCGATGTTCACTATGACTCCCCGGCCTCGCTCAGCCATGAGGGAGCCGAACGCCTGGCTACAGAGAAATGCCCCGGTAAGGCCAACGGCAATCTCGGCGTACCAGCGGTCAACGGAGAATGTCTCGAAGCGTTCGCCCTGAGTGAGGCCCGAGGCGCTCACCGGTGCGTCGAGAGCGGCGTTGTTGACCAGTACGTCCACAGGGCGATTCGCGGATGAGAGTCTCTGGGCTAGGTCGGCGACGGCATGCGGATCGGTGATGTCAACCTGCTCGTGGATGAGACGTCCACCGGGATCGTCAACCGGTTGGGCCATGCGATCGACACTGATCACGGTTGCGCCGGCGTCAAGCAGTGCTCCTACCCACTGTCGTCCGAGGTATCCGGCGCCGCCAGTGACCAGCACGGTTCGACTGTCAAGGCGGAACCGGTCAGTCGTCATCCTGCGCTCCCTTCCCATGCCACGCGGTTTTGGTGTGGCATCGAGAGCAGAAAGTCTCGGTGCTCGGCTGCGGTGGTGAAAGGATCGTCACCACGTGTGGCCTCCATCGTGACGAGGCCATCGAACCCCTGCCTCGACAGCTCCTCGAACACCTCAGCGAAAGGAACCTGGCCGGTCCCGAAACGCACGTTCTCCTTGGAAGCATTCTTGTCCTTGGCGTGCAGGTGCCAAACCGCCGATCCCAGGATCTGCAACTCATGGGTCGGATCGAACCCGAATGCTGTCGCGTTCCCGACGTCGTAACACAGTCCCACGCGTGGGGAGCCGATGGTGTCCAAGAATCGCAGACTGTCGGCCGCTGAAAGACCAAGCTCCACGACTAGTCGGCACTCGTCGTCCAGCAGGTCATCTGCAAGCAGGAGAACGGAGCGAACGACCGAAAGCCGGTCCACCGAGCTGAGGTCGCTCGCTTCGAGCAACGGCACGACGACAACGCGAATGGGCAGATCCCCCAGAACCGGTCCTAAACGCTTCACGAGTTCAGCGCTCATCTCGTCGATCGGGGATGTGAGTACCTCATTGAGGCAAAGACTGGCAACTTCCACGCCAGTGGACTCAGCCACATTCACGATCTCGTCGCGTCCGTCGGACGACCACATGGGGTTGGAGGAGTCCAGCAACCTGTCAGCGACCAATTCGATGTGGTTCAGTCGCAACGCTGCGGCATCCCGGAACTCATCCGGCCACATTGCCCCGGGAGAACATTCAAGTTCCCCGGTTGCCCCACGAACGAGACGCCCCTGCATGATGCCAATTCGCTGGTCCAACGGCCGCGGCCGCCTCCTAACGCCGTCTGCCAAGAGGTCGTCTCCCATCCCGCCCGGGCGGAGGTGGGTCCTACCCACGGCGCTGACTGCCTGCGGTCTCCGACAACAGATCTTCGACCAACTCCACGAGCGCGTGCACCAACACGAGGTGGCACTCCTGAATTGCCTGAGGACTGTCGCTCGGCACCGCCAGTACGTGAGTGCACCGATCGTGAAGGGGGCGGGAACCTGGTCCCAGCAGGCCCACGCTGATCATGCCCCAATCGCTGGCCGCCTCGACGGCTCGGACCAGATTCGTCGACGCGCCGCTCGTCGAAAGCACCACAAGAACGTCGTTGGGACGTCCCAATGCCTCCACCTGACGGGAGAAGACACTGTCGAACCCGTAGTCGTTCCCCACCGCAGTCAAGGTCGAGGTATCGGCGTGTAAGGCCACTGCCGGCAGAGCTTGGCGCTCACGAGCAGGATCTAGACGGCCCAGAAACTCGCCCGTCAGGTGCTGTGCCTCGGCCGCGGAGCCGCCATTGCCTGCCGCCAAGAGCTTGCCACCAGCTCCGAGGCTCCATGCGATCGAGCCGGCGGCGGCCTCGAGCGGTGCCTCGATGTCATGCAGACGATCGAGAGCACGGCGCAGCTTTGCGACGTGATCGTCCAGGACAGTCACCGTATCTCTTCACCTCCTGTCTGGTCACTGGTCCTGTGGAGGAGCGCCATTGCCTCCTCCACGACACCGTGGCCGCCTCGGGCGACGAGGACGTGGTCCGCAGCCGCTCGTGCGGCAGTAGTGGCATCAGAGGGAGCGAGGCCGATACCCGCAGCTTCGAGCGCCGGTCCGTCGCGATCGGCGTCGCCGACATAGCAGGTCTCCTCCATTGCGATTCCCAGCCGGTTGGTGAGTTCACGCAGCCCTGCCAGTTTGTCCTTGGCGCCCCACATCACCTCGCTGATCCCGAAGCGCTGAGCGACACGCTGGACACCTGGCGTGTCCTCACCACTGAGCACCGCCGTGGCAACTCCATGCCGTCTTGCTGCAGCCATGGCGTCAAGATCGTGGAAGTGTACCGAGCGCGCATCGTCACCGCATGGCAGAAGCAGGACCGTGCCATCGGTGAGTACCCCATCGACATCGAAGACGATCAGTCGGATTCGCACGTGCCTGCGCCGTATCGTGCTCTTCGATTGCCAGACCAGCTGACTTGTGTCATACAGGGTGGCGCTTTGGCTCCGCCCGCAAGAGTTCCCTTCCTGCCTCCCGACTGCTCAGGGCTTGCTCCATGGGCGCTATGTCCTCTGGATAGTCGAGATCGAACAGCATCGTCTCGACGAAGAAGGGAAGAACCGTGTCGCCCCACATGGACTCTTTCTCGAGGACGGCGCGCGGGCGCAATACGTCAACGTAACCGTTCTGCCAGTAGACCGGAGGAAGCACTTGACGCGGGTGTGACTGACAATCTGTCATTCCCGGAAGGCGGAGCAGTGGTTCCATCGTGCCGTCTTCCTGCACCTTCCACATCTTGTATGGGCTTTGCTGGACGAGTGACACGGATCGAACAGAATCCGCCTCGGGATGAGAGAGGAGAAGGTCGATTGCGTCGTCGACGTCGGCCACACGCCGCACTGGCCCGGTGGGCCGTAGATGCACAACCACCTCTGAACGATATGACTCCCTTTCGGCCAGAAATGTCAGTGCGTGACGAAAGACATCGATGTCAGGTGCACGATCTTCGGCGTATTCCGCCGGTCGAATGAACGGCACCTCAGCGCCGTACTCTTCAGCAACCGCCGCGATCTCATCATCGTCAGTGCTGACGACAACCCTTGTGATTCGACTGGACTCAAGGGCCTGGAGAATAGACCAGGCAATCAACGGTTTGCCTGCGATTTCGATGATGTTTTTGCGGGGAATGCTCTTCGATCCACCTCGAGCAGGTATTAGCGCAAGGACCTCACGAGAAGAATATCCGTCCGGCGAAAAAGTCGGCTCAGGACTCCAGTCCAGCTTGCGGGAACCCATGACAACAGGTCACATCAGTGCGCGGCAACCAACGGCTTCAGGCCGACACGGCGGAGCTTCTCCCTTACGGGCACTTCGCCGTCGTATACCACCTTGACCCCGTCACCCAGCGCATCCTCGACCGCCCTGATGTCTCGGACGAGGCGCTGGAAGCCCAGAGGCTCGACCGAAGCAGCGTGATCCGATCCCCACATTGCACGATCCAGCGTGATGTGACGCTCGATCGTGCACGCTCCCAGAGCACGCGCTGCGACTGACGTCGCCAGTCCCACCTCGTGACCGGAATAACCGACCGGAACTCCGTACCGCTCACGCAGCATGCCGATCACGCGTAGATTGAGTTCCGCCGGCTGCGCCGGATAGGTGCTGTTCGCATGCAGCAGGATCAAATCATCGGTCCCAAGGATCTCGACGGCGTGGTCGATCTCCTCAAGCTCGCTCATACCCGTCGAGAGGATGATGGGTTTCCCACAGCGGCGGTGGTAACGCAGGAGGTCATCATCGGTCAGCGACGCCGACGCGATCTTGTAGCAAGGAGGATCGAACTGCTCCAAAAAGTCAACGGAACCTTCGTCCCAGCATGACGCAAACCACATGATGCCGTACATCCGACAGTATTCGTCGATGGCCTCGTATACCTCTTGGCCGAACTCCAGGCCGCGCTTCAGGTCACCGTTCGTTCCCCCAAACGGACTCTCGCGGGGTCTTTCGAGTTCCTCAGGGCTGTACACGGCATCGACAGTGCGCTTCTGGAATTTCACTGCGTCGGCACCAGCGGCCACGGCCGCCGAGATCAGCTTTCGGGCGATGCCCAGATCGCCATTGTGGTTTATTCCGATTTCGGCAACGGCAAAGCACGGTTCTTCCGGGCCAACTCGTCGATCTGCGATCTGCACCGTATCCCTCACCACTACCTCCAGGATTCCACCATTGACCCGGCGTCGTATCGGCGACCGCTAGCCAGCCGGGGCACGCATGATGCCCGCAGGAAAATCGTAATCTCCAGGGTCTCGCCCAGATTGGGGCAACCTCCCCTAGGAAACGGGGAGACCGAGGAACGGAACTACCCGGATCGGGACCCGTCGGCCGGATGAGGTGTGTCGTGGCCCGCGCTCGAGACGCGGGCGTGACGAAGGAGTGAGATTGGAACACCGGTGTCTATGGCCTCGAGAATGTCGACCGTGGCTGGGTCGGACAGGAGAGACGCGAAGGGCCGCTGACACCAAGTCCAGAAATCGTCTGGATGGGGCGTGAAATCCGTCAAGACACGATTTCTCACGGCGGTGAGGTAATAACACAGCCACGCGCGTTCCGCTTGGTCGGGAAGGAGGGTCAGGTCTCCGCGCAACCCACGATGGAGCAGGTCGAAATACTCCTCCCGAGAGCCGGCCGACCACACGAATCCGAGGTCTGAGTAGTAACAGGCACCCGCTATCAGCACGGATTTGCCCATGGCGGCAGCCTCGATGCCGATGGTGGAAACAAACGGAAGCACCAGGCGGGCTGCCCGCAACAGATCGTACGAGCTCACGGGATCGTCGGCGGCGACGAACTGGCAGCGGGGATCCTCACCGAACCTACGACGGAGAATCGCTGCGACGTCCAGCTTGCTGCGCTGGAGCGGTCTCCGCTCGGACGGATGCTGGCGGACGATGACCGGCCCGCCGTCCTGGTCGAGCACAGCGCTGACCGTCGAGATCAGCCAGTCTGTGGTGCTCTCGAAGTGGACATGTCTTCCAAGCGCAGCGGTGTCCCACTCGACATTGAGTGGGATCAACACGCAGCCATCGGCGTACTGATCTGATTGCCTCGCGGGCAGCACTTGAAACCCGTACTGGTCACGGTTGGCACTCCGGTCGCGGAACTCTGCCATGGCAACCCTCACGGCCTCTTGGCGAACGTCGCGATCCGCGTTCCACAGCGAATGGAAGGCCATCGGTATATCACCACTCTGTGCCGCGACTCCGTCGACGCAGATTTGTGCGATTCGGCGGTCCGTGTCGAATGTGGCGACCCTGCATCCTCGAGCTTTGGCCTCATTCAAGAAGAGCCCGCTGGTCCCATAGACCCCCCCTGGAACCACTAGGCAGTCCACGTTTCCTCGGTCAAGTGCGCTCCTAACCGATGGTAGTGAGCGCGTAAGGGACCGCCTGATCTGCTCGACGACGCGGTGATCGTCGCCCGTAGGCGCTGCCCCCCTCTGCACCCAAGAGACGTTCTGGTCAGTGAGCCGGTCAATGACATCACCATCGTCAGCGTTCGGCTCCGCGTCATGTAGATCGCTGAGCCGCATCACCGGCATGTGTCGGCCTAACCAGTCGAGGACATTGCCGATGGAGCGGTTCTGCTCCTCCACATGGGGATCCGGGAAGGTAGTGTCGTCCCATATGAACGTCACCTCCCGACCCCGTTGTGCCAGTCCTAGACCCAGCATGCTGGCGTACCAAGGGGTCGGCGTGCTCACCCAGGGCATTACGACGACAGCAACGCCGCCAGCTCCTCTCTGCGATCTGGCTGACGGCAGCTCGGTGTTCTTCAGGTAGCGCAAAAAGACGTCGCCTGTCTTTGGAAACCATCTTTTGTAGTCGTCGAGCTGATACCCCCGAGGGGGCAGACGTCTCGAGAGGGGTGCGTAGCGCAATGCACGGCGACCGGTGTTTATCACGTACTTGAGCGGTGTCGGAACTGCCCGTTTGACCGTCTCGAGTTGCGGAGCCAAGCTCATAGCGTACGTCCGTTCCCTTGTCCTGCGTACGTCGAGCTCGAGTTCGGCGGCAGGATACGGTCCATCGGGGTCATCTTGCCGGAGGCCGCCGACCGGTCGATCGCTTCACAAAAACGAACGACCGCAATCCCGTCTTCGAGGCTGCATCCCGACTCCTCGCCCCCTCTCAACATGCCGAGGAAATGCCGTGCTTCGCTGAGGAACAGCTCATTGCGTGCATTTACGGAGGGGAAGGCGTCAACCTGGCAGCCCTCTCGATCTGCATGCAATACCTGGAGAGAACCAGTCATGTAGTCCCAATGGATGCTGCCCTCGGAGCAGACGAGGTCCATCTGATGCATCGGCGGGCGACACCAGTAGTCGAGATGAACTTGCGCGCTGAGGTCCTCAGGAAAGCAGAGCACGAGATCGGCCGCTTCCGGTACAGGCAACTTGAGCGGACCGCCGCGGGTCAATGTGGCAAACAGGGTGATCGGGTCACCAAAGAGCATCCTGAGGTAGTCGAATGGATGGCAGATGGTGTGATGTACACCCCCTCCAAGCTCAGCCCTGGCTGCATAGCCCTTCCGCCAGTCTTCCCACGGATGCCACGACGGAAGGTGCTCAGCCCAGATCACGCGTGCGTGGAGCGGTGCTCCCATTGATCCTGAGCGAAGCAGGTCACGGATTCGCATCAGCGCGGGATGGAAGCGGAATTGGAAACCGACGAGGATCTTGGTACCCAGGGCCGTGGTCGCTGCCGCAAGCTCATCCACGCCCTCGAGCGAATGTGATATCGGTTTCTCGATCAGCAGATCGCAACCAGCATTGACGCAAGCCAATGCAGCTTGGATGTGCAAGCTCGTGGGGTTGGCGATCACAGCGAAGGACGGCACCTCTTTCTCGAGAGCTCTAGGGAGGTCTGAGTAGATCCGTGCGGGACAGGGAAGCTCAAGAGGAAGGGTTCCCTGACCTGTATGTACCACCGCCCAGTCCGTCACTCCCAGTCTGTGAAGGTTTGTGAGATGACGGCGCCCAATGGATCCGTAGCCAACCAGCAGGCCGGTCATCTCGCGGTTGCCCGCGCCCCCAGGTCATCGCGCACGCCCGAGGATCGCAGCACGCCGCTCACTAAGGAGCTGAGCTCCATCGTTTCCGTGCGCCGCAGCTCGCAGACTGCGGTCAGACGATCATGAACATCGGCCCGGTGCTGAACATAGTGGCCTGCATGACTGGCAATCGAGGATATCTGCGACACGAGGTCTGTTCCGTCATAGGGGGTGCCGATAATCTCAAGCATCTCGCACGCACCATGAACCTTGTGACTTGACGACCCCAGCGTCATCGATGGACACCCCATAATGGCAGCGAGAATCGCATTGTGATAGCGACCAGTGAGCAAGAACTGAGCGTCTCGAGCCACGGTCATCCATTCGCGGTAATCGACCAAAGCACCAATGTAGAGCGAGTTTGTCTCCTTGGCGATCTCCTCGATGTAGCCATCGGCAGGGCCGTTCCGCACGAATACCGCGTCAGCCGTTACATCTTTGAGCGCCGCAATCAGGCGATACAGTGCCGACCGGCGACCCGGGCGGTGATCGATGGGCATAGGGCCGGGATCGAAACAGAAATATGGTGCATCACCAATCCGGGCGCGGATGGAGTCCGACAGAGAGGCCCCGCGGGCATCATCAGACGTCAGTGCGAACGCGGAGTCAGGAATCAACTGAACGGCGACGCCCGGTGCATAGTGGGCCAGGTTCCGAAGAGAGTGTGGTTCACGCACCGCTACGGCGTCCAGCACCGGCAGGGTCTTGCGCACCATAGCCGGGAGAATGGGCATGACATCGGTGAGGTGGACTGTCCCATTCACGAAGATGGTCGGGATACCCAAGTGACACTTGCAGAGCCATGCAATGAACAGCTCACGGATCGCGCTCAGGTTCGTGCGATAGACGCTTCCCTCACCATTCAAGACGACCAAGTCTGCTCCCTGGAATCGGCTGAGGAGCTCATCAGCTCCGGGACCACCTCTCCCTTGCAGCCAGTCCTCGGCGACGGCTTCAAACTGGTCAGCAACCGACGGATAGGCCGCGGGGAGCTGACGCATCCCCGCGCCTCCGTTGTTGAATGCGCCGAGCCCGTTTGACGTGTCGAGCAGCCAGTGGGATGGAATCGGCCGAACGGATGCGTTCGGCGCAGTTTGCATCAAGATCCTGTACAGCCCGTCCACCAATGCCTGCGCTCCAAAATTTTCCTGGTCGTGGCAATCGTTCAGTAGCACGATTGTCGGGCCAGGAGGATCGGTAGGAACGATGGGGAGTATCGGCTTGGCTAGCCTGGCCGAGACATCGGAAAGCCCGTCGGCTCGGAAGGCACGTGAATGGACCCGCCGCAGTGCCCGCTTCGACGGATGCAGGAAACGCCGACGTAGCCCTACCAGGAAGCTCACCACTGGTTTTTATCATCGGTCCCGAGCCGAATGACGCGAGGAAAGTCCCCCGGGGGGCTCGTGGCGACGTAAATCATCGCTGGACGCGGGGCGGACGAGGACGAACGAAGGCGCTCGGAGCTACTCGCCTTCCAATCCACTGGGCGATGGCCTTGAGCGAGTTGACACAATCGACTCCTTCAGACCGAAAAGGAGCTCGCCGGTGCGGTCATCGCGACCGAAAGCCCTGCGCTTTGACCACGAGATCCAACCAGTCCTGCACGGATTTCGGAGGCGATCTCGAGGCACGTCGAGCAGGTCAGCTTGTCCCTTTGTGGCAGCGAAAGGCACTCGTCATCCATCGTCGCTGTCATGGCAAACAGCCTGGTCCTGGGAGCGATCGCAACGGTCAAACCGGGGCCTGGGCGTCGCATCGTCATGTTCAAAAACGGTAAATGTGGTCGATCTGGCGAGCATCGGCAGCTTGTCGCATGAATCGGCTATTCGCCCAAACCTGATTTGGTCGCGCCCATTTCGAGCCGGCCCTCGTTATGAGGGAGAACCCGTCGATCCGAAGAGTGTGACACCAGTTCAGCGTCTCCTGCGCGATGCAAACCAGTCCTATATCGCGACAGGCTCGCTCAACACCAGCGGCAGTTACGGTGAAGGCCCGGTCATGTGAGTGGCCAGCGAACCGAAGAGGTCCGAGAACCCTCCATAGATACCGAGGAAGGCGATTCTGGATGGCCCAGCGGCGGGCATAGACGCCAATATTCGAGTGATGCAGGAACGCCACCCCGTCCGGGGACAGCTTCTTGCTGAGTTCCGCGAGATAGGCCCGGAGAACGTCGAGGTCGGCATGTACCAGCGAGTCGAAGCTGAAGGCGAAGTCGACCGACTCTTCGACCACCATCGCCAGGGTTTTTCCGTCGTTCACGTGGTAGGAGATGTTCGTAGCCTCAGCGAACCGACTCTTGCACGCCTCGATACACGATTCGCTCAAATCCACGACGATCAGGTGCTGCGCTTCCGGTTGAAGGAACTGCGTCCAGCGTCCGTATCCGGGCGCGATTTCCAAAACTGTGTTTGCTGGTAGGAAGGTGCGTATCCGGGGCAGGATCACGCAGTACCACTGAGTGGGGGCGCTTCCCCAGGGCGCTGACCATTCGTCGCCCCGTTGGGGCCAGGCATACTCGTGACCCCAAACCGCTCTGTTTGTTTCTACGGATGGCACCCTTCCGCCCCTCTCATCGCTCCTGGTCGACTAGTTAATCAGGCCTCGAGAGCGAAGTCATCCAGTGGGGAGTCTCCCGCAGCCCAGATGTTGAGACGCGAACCGCCGGTTGCGGGCTCTCGCACGTCCCGAATCTCGGCGAGGCAGTAAATGGCCGTCAAGGTCCCTGAAGCGCTGAAATACCGAAGGCCTTTCCCGTCGGTACCAGGTCACGCAGAGCACGAAGCGCCGTCTCTGGAATTGGCCGGGCAGGCTCCACGGCGATCCATCGACTCACGTGCAGAAGCCTGTAACCGATCCCCTGTCGAGCGACATAGGCCTCGAAGGTCCCGGGATATATGCAGAGGCCGGAAAGGCGCGCCAGGCAGCCGGGATCGAACTGCCCAGTGCTCAAGTTGAACACGGGTTCGAGAGACTGTGCGCTCCCAGCCTCCACGAAGAGCCATGCTGCAGGTGACCTCCAGTTCGCCACCGTCAGGTAATAAGGCTCGTAGCGGGAGTAACGCACGTCGCTCGCCGTGATCTGGAATCCCGGGGATTCCCAGTCGAGGGCCAAGAGATGTAGAGCTCGCGAAGACGTGGTCGAGGTGCGCGGACTCGAGAGACTTGGCCAGGTCGACCACCCCTGGGTTCGGGTTCGAGCTCCAGGTGAACCAGCCGCTCCGACTCGCGATCGATGGGGCCGGAGTGTAGGGGTCGAGTTATGTGACAGCCGTCAACGTCAATGCCAGGCCGGCGACGATTGCAAGCGACATCGCGAGACGGGGCCTACCCACGCGTTTCAACGCTGAGTACACGCCCGATGCCACCAGCAGCGACACGATCGGAGCGAGGAAGAGGCCGTAGCGACCGTCGTGCCAGTCCCACGAGTACGGGGAGAGGGCCTACGCGAATGGGACGAGCAGCGCAGCACCGACCAAGACCAGGGCTTGCCTGCGGCGGATCAGGACCACCATCCAGACGAGGAAGCCGGCCAGAGCCGCCGCGAAGACGATCTCGCCAAGTGCCGTGGCCCAACCCGACCCCCGAGGGATTCGCCAGCCACCCTGACCCGGCCGACCACTTCGCTTCTTGAAAAAGCCATTCGGACCTGAGACGCAGGCCCAGCACGATCGGCACGACATGTGTGAAGAAGATGGAGAGATGGCTCGTGTACGATGGGTCCGGCTGCGCAGGGGTCTGACGAAGGGAAACAGATGGTGACGGCTCTGGGCGTTGGCCCAGAGCCAGGGGAACGCTCCCACGACGGCAACGGCGACGGTTAGCGTTAACAGGCCGGGACGAAACTCCACTCGCCGTCTCAGCAGCCGCCACCCGAGGAAGATGCCGGCCGGCACAAGGTAATAGACGACCTCTGGAGTCGCCGACCAGCCGACACCAGCGAAAAGACCCAGTGCCAGCTAATCGAGACGGCACACCGCCGCTGAGCTGCCCGTGGCTTGTACCGTCCCGAGGCTCCCGCTTCCAAAGTGTCCGCTGGGCTCCCCGCGTTGAGCGATGCGGATTGCGAGAAGCATCACTGCCAGACCGCTGACAAGTGCGACGTAGCGGAATCCCAGCTCCAGGGTGGACTCGAAGACGTAGACCTCAGGCCAGACCTAGAACAACAGCCCCGGCCCCACACCGACGGTCGACCCGAACAAACGTCGGCCTATCCGCCAGACGAGGATCGCTGCGATGCTGTCCAGGACTACAGGGGTCAGTCCCAGCGTGAAGGAAGACTGGCCAAAGAGCGCGAACATCGCGGCGACCACGTAAGGTTTGACGCCTCCGCAATTCTGACCCCAGTAGGGCGCAAAGAAGTGGCCGTGGAGGATCTGCCGCGCCATCAGTGCCGGAAGCGCCGTGTCCTCAGCCCACGGCTCGCGACCCAGGATCCAGATTCGCAAGAACAGACCGATCAGCACGACCGCGACGATTGCCGAGATCGTGAGAATCCTTAAGGGGCGCCCGTGCCGACGTCGGGCTGACGCGAAGTGGGGCACATCCCTTTCGAGGGTTGCGACCTCGGTCACCGCGACAGTGTACGAGTCGTCTTCGCAGGAGAAGATTGGGCAATTGACCCCGGGGAGTTAGCGGGAGGGGCAGGCCCCTTTATCAACGCCTCCTCCAATGTAGCTACGGCTGTTGTTCGAGATCTCTCGGTGATGTTGAGCGAACCGCCGTTTCGATTCACCCCTCCTGTTCACCCGCAGAGAGCCACAGGCTCATATTCGGTCACGCGTTTCAAGATCATGGCCCCGAACTGAAGGTCGACCCCTCTAAAGAACCTAAAGTTCCTTCCATTGCGAGAGGTTGGGGGCGTCGCTCCCCCGTAGAAGCAAATAGCGGAATATCGACACATGGATCCGGCGCCGGCCGAAGCTCCCATTCCCACGGGACGACGAAATAGCCGTGGTCGAACCCTTCGCTCGAGTCAAACCTGTACCCCTCGCCGAACACATCTGCCGGACTGACGCTGAATTCGGCCGCTCGGACGAAGTCCACCGTCTTGTTCCTGTCTTTAATCTGCACTTCTAACCGGTAATCACCCGGCGTGAGAGGCAGCGCAGGAATGTTGATCACGATCCGTTCCCGGTCACTCCGATCCTGTGTGGAGTTGAGAGGCACGGCGAGAGAGTTCATCCGAAACAATATGGGTACCTTCATGGAGCCGATCGAGACGATCACCCACGGGTCTATAAGCTCGTTCAATCCTGCCACGCCGATCTCGATCTGTAACCGCTCCCCCATCCGAATGTTGTCGGTTGGACTGCCACCACCCGGTCGAAGTTCGAGTCGTTGAAGGAGTGGTTCGTACGCCCCGTTCGATCGGTCAGCGGAGGCGAGATCGAATACGCCAGGTGTTTCAGCGGCCTCACCCCGCGGGAATTTGCGGAGATACTGAGCCATAGTCTCCTCCGTCGGACCGTCGAATTCGAGTCGACCATCGGCAATAAGTAGGGCTCTTGGACAAAGATGCTCCACCGTGGCCAACTGGTGACTTACGTACAGGACAGTCCGCCCGTCGCTGGCGGCGACCGACTTCATTCGTTCGATGCACTTCGCCTGAAACGCGTGATCGCCGACCGACAGAACCTCGTCGACGATCAGTATCTCTGGCTCGAGATGGGCCGCGACTGCAAAGGCCAGCCGCACACGCATACCGGTGCTGTAGCGCTTGACCGGTGTATCGATGAATTTGTCTATTTCTGCGAAAGCGAGGATCTCCTCCAACTGACGCTTGATCGCGCTTGCCGACATGCCGAGGATCGCACCGTTGAGATACACGTTCTCCAGACCGGTCAGCTCCGGATGGAATCCAGTTCCTACTTCCAGCAGCGACCCGACCGTCCCCAGTATGTCGATGTGACCGACTGTTGGCGGAGTGATGCGGCTCAAGATCTTCAGCAACGTACTCTTGCCCGCGCCGTTATTCCCCACGATGCCAACGGCTTCGCCCGGGACGACCTCGAAAGAAATATCGTCCAGCGCTCGGATCTGCCCCTTTTTCGTACCGTTTCCCCGTAAGGGGCGACGGGCACGCCCCCGAAGGATTGAAAGCAGCGACCTGCTCCTTCCACTCAACCCCAGGGCGTATACCTTGGATACGTGACTGACGCTAATCGCCGAGTTAGACGACATCGGCAAACTTCCACTCGAGGCGTGTGAAGACGACCGATCCTGCAATTAGGACGAGCAACGTTATGGCGGAGGTGTACGCGACAGCCCACATCGAAACGATCCCAAGGTGAGTCTTTCCGACCAATGACCATCGACAGCCCTCCACGATGGTCGCCATTGGGTTGAGGAGATAGATCGTCCGAAGCCCGGGGGGAACGTTGGCGACGGAGTAGGCGACGGGAGTGACGAACAACAGGAGAGGTATCACGGCTTGTGTGGCGTACTGGACGTCTCGGCGCAACACTGCCATCGAAGACAGCATCAGGCTCACTCCGACGGAGAGCAGAAGGGCTAGACCAAGCCAAAAAGGTAGGAGCAGCAACCGAAAGGAGAAGCCGATGTTGTAAGCCACGAGGAGAAAAAACATCACGATACAACTGATGCCGGTGTTGACCAAGTTCGGTGCCAGTGCCGAGAGCGGAAGGAGCATCCGTGGGAAATAGATCCTGGTGAACAAGGTCGAGTTCGAGGTGAGACTGTTCGCCGTCCCGGTGACAGAGGTCGCAAAGAGATTCCAGGCCAGCAAACCTGCGAACGTGAAGGCGAAGTACGGCACCCCTCCGCTCGATAGATGAGCCACACGTCCAAACACGAAACTGAGTAAGCCGGCCGAAATGACGGGAGCGATCACGAGCCAGATCGACCCCAGTGTGGTCTGCCGATACATGACGGTAATGTTTCGGCGACAGAGGAGGAGAAGCAGGTGGCGGGAACGGAAGACAGCACCAACATCGGGAAACCAGCGTCGACGGCTGTCGATTCGCCACATGCGATTACCCAGGACCAAGGTCTCTGCTGGCACCCGGCTCATCTGACAATTCTCCGCCTGGTCATGGCTTGGGGGCCCATAGAGGATCGATCTTATTTTCCGTCGTCATCCCGTTGACCTGGGCAGCACCGTAGCGGGCCGACATCAATCCCTCACCGAGAAGAAGCCCCTAGGGGAGCAGCGATCGGCTCCGGACACACTCCAAATCGGCCGAAGCTCGCCCTCTGAGGCCGGTCAAGGCCATGATGACATCCCTAAATAGGCTACGGCGGTGAGTCTTCCGCGCAACATGTTCGGCTATCGGGCCGCTCGATCCCAAATGGGACCGTCGCCGCCGTCGATTCTCTTCGTCTCGCACGACGCCTCTCGCACTGGCGCCCCCATTGCCTTGCTTACATTTCTAAGGTGGCTTCGAGCCAATACCGACTATCGATACGAGGTCTTGCTGGGCTCCGGGGGCGCCCTAGAACCCGCCTTCGAGGCTCTGGCGCCCACGACGACTGCCGATGTCGCGGCAGGCCGGTATCTAGGCCACCTCTCCGCAGGCGTCCCGCAGGTCCTGCTAGACGCCTTGCGCGAGAGGCGACTCCGATCGCTCGCCCGGCGTCTGTCCACGGTCGATCTTGTGTACTCGAACACTCTCCAGAACGGAGCGCTCCTGCGCGAGCTGTGGCACCCTGGGCAAAACGTGCTCTCTCACGTGCACGAGTTGGAATGGTGGCTGAGGTATCGCACCTCGAGCGCGTGACCTCGGTTTTACGAAGGACGTGACAGATCATTACGTGGCTTGCTCACGCGTCACTTTGGAGAGCCTCGTCTCAGCCCAGGGAGTGCCGCCTGAGCGGATCACCCTGTGTCATGCGTTCATTGCGGTGGACGAAGTACAACTGGCCCGGGCCCATGCGGACCGGCACGTCACCCGACGCCGCTTGGGAATCTCACCCGACGCGCTCGTGGTCGGCGGAGTGGGCACGATGGACTGGCGCAAAGGGCCAGACCTCTTCGTACAACTTGCGGCCATGGTCATCCGACGCCTCCCTGATGCGGACGTTCACTTCGTCTGGGCAGGGGGCGACGCTGCCGGCCCCACTCGGGGAGGGCTCCTCATGGACGCCAGACGGCTCGGCCTCGGAGACCGCATCAGATTCGTCGGATCCTTGGAGCAGCCGGCAGAGCTGTTCGCGGCCATGGATGTGTTCGCCTTGACATCACGGGAGGATCCTTTTCCGCTGGTCATGCTCGAAGCAGCGGCTGCGGGCATCCCCCTCGTCTGCTTCGCAGGAGGCGGTGGCGCGCCAGAATTCGCCCACCCCGACGCCGGCCGCGTCGCCGCCTACCTCGATATCGCCGGCATGGCCGCTGCGGTCTCGGACCTGCTGGAGCGGGAGGATGAGCGGGAGAGGATGGGGCAGGTAGCCGCGGAGCGCGTTCGCAAACGACACACCGTCGATCAGGCCGGTCCGGTGTTGATGGACGTGATACAGCGCTCGCTGCCGCCTGAATGGGGCGCAGCCAGTCCTCGCGGGTTAGGCGAAGATCCCACTCATCGCTGCTGAGCAGCTAGCGAGGCCGGGCTCGTCCTCAGCCAGGATCTCCGAAATCCCTCCTCCGAGGAGAGCGAGGAGCAATTTGGAGACGTGCCGCAAAGTCGCCCGTTCCTAAGCGACCAGCGCAGCAGCTAGTGCCGCGTTAAGCAACGTTTACCTCTTGACCAGCACACGTAGCGTCTTGCTGTGAGCATTGCGGGTTGCGTCTGGAGATGTATCGGCGGATGAGAAAGGTGGTCGTGGCTCTCGTCGTCTGTACCGCGGCGGCAGAAGTAGCGCAGTGCGGTGAACCGGGCCTCGATGCGGTTGAGCCAGCAGGCTTCGTGCGGGGGTTGAACCGGGCTGCCACGCTGTGCCAGGGCACCACCTTGCGCGACCGGCCGCTCAAAAGTGGTGGACACGTCCCCGCAACGTTGCCGGTCACGGCACTAGGTGTCAGAACTTACGATACATGCCACGGCCCTGTCTAAGACTGCAGGGGGTACATAGAGGTTGGCACGGCCGGGACTATTCGGGTTCTCCACCGACTCGGCCACGACGTAGCGGAAGCGCTGACCAAGCGTCTCGGCCAGGGCCCAGAACACGTACGCATGCCCATCCGAAGCCCATCGTGGTTCGAGGAGCTCTAGGTTCTTGCACCTTGCACTGGCGAAGAGCATGTTCGTCTGTCCGGCGCCGTGCGGCGCGACGATCGATTCCGCCTGCGAAAACAAGCGAACCTGCTCAGCGAAGGACATGTCCTCTGTTTCGATGATCTCGAATCCGTGTCCTTCGAGCACCTGAACCAGCACGTCCTCGTTCACTACCCGAGCGTGCGTTGCCCGTCTGCGCGAGATGTAGAGCCGACGGTTCGGTTCCGGGGAAGGCGTGGATGTCGCCGAGCAGACCCGCTCGCGAAGCCAGGTCACAGCATCGGGGAGCTCGGCTCCGGAAGGGGGCAACGAAGCCAACCAGAGCCGTTCACATTCCCACACCTCATCTCCGCAAAAGGAAACGAGCTGCTCCTCACACAAGCCCAGCATGCTCAGAGTTTCACGCTGGAATTCCCGTAACGTCGGCGGGACGAGATACTTCACGCCGCGGGGCAGATGCTGTTCGGCGCCATGCAACCGAAGCAAGCCGTCGTGAACCCAGTGATAGTAGTTGCCAGAGTTCGAGAACTTACCCAGGAGCGAGAAGAAGTCCCCCTCCTTCTGGATGACGCGTGACGGCATGGGGCGGAAGTACGCTGGGTCAAGTTCCAAGTGATTGCGCCCGTAAATCGCCTCGGCGGCGAACGACCCGTCGGGTAGAATCACAAGGCCATTGGACCCCCAAACGCACGCACGGGGCAGGCAGGCCAGAAAGCGTTGGGCAATCTTTCTGGTCAACCGTCGCTCGAAGCTCGGGTGCTGTGCTGTTCCCAAAGCAGTGGGCGCGCGTCGACTCACAGGTTCTGCGGCCGACAATACATATGAATCGATACCATGCACGCCACACCATTCGGCCAGGTCCTCGATCACTGGTGGATGAACCCGGCAGGCGCGCTGGGCCATCGCGTGAACTGGCCCCTGACGGCGGGCAGACGAGGGAAGCCAGGTCGTCCGCGATAGTCGCCGTCCAGCCCAATACAGCGACTGCTTCAGATGGTAAGTGCTGACCGAGGGGGACATTCGGCTCGTTCCCTTCATCTGGTGCCACTTCATCACTCTCCGGTCCTGCTGTAAAGAGCTGTTCGCTTTCGACAAACAGATGGTGGCGGACCTGGACGCGCGTACTAGGCCCTGGGCCGGGGCCCCCTCGGGGGCAATACCCGTTACCCCAAGGGGCCAGTACTAGTGCCGCGCCAGGCAACGTTTTGCGCTCTTGACCAGCTCACGTAGCGTTTCGTTGGGAGCGTTGCGGTTGCGCCAGGAGATGTATCGGCGGATCAGGAAGGTGCTCGTGACTGTCGCAGTCTGTGCCGCCGAGGAAGAGGTAGCGCAGCGCGGTGAACGGGGCCTCGATGTGGTTCAGCCAACTGGCGTCGTGCGGGGTGTTGAACCGGCCTGCCACGCGTTCTGCGACGGCACTACCTTACGGTGACCGGCCGCGCAAAGTGGTAGACGCGTCCCGCAACGTTGCTGGTCACGTCGCTAGTCTATTGTGGCGGAGCGTATGGTTGGTGGGCCCGTCAGAGTTGTATGGCGGCTAGGCTTCGTGGCACTCGACGATTGTGGCTGAGACGATGAAACCTCACGTTCTGATTCGCTCACCGCGCCTCGTCAACCGGGCATGGTCATGGCTGTCCCGCCCAGCGCGGTCACTTCGAATACGGGCGTGGCGGCTGAGCCAACCCAGGTGCGACTCAATCCAACAATGGGCGGTCTCGACCCCGGGCGCCGCTGTCAAACTCGTCCGCCCCCGAGTGACCGTCCGTCGCCCGCGACCGAGCATTTCTCCGTCGATCAACCAAGGGTATGGCTACTTCTTGTCATTGCCAGAGGAGTACGTGGTCCCAGAAAGGCACCTGGCTCGTATACCAGGAGGTTGCCTCATCGGCGATCACGGTCTGCTCGTACTGCCGGACGGTGCCCTGAGCACCGAGAGCGTGTACGAGCATCTCTATGGCGAATCCAGGCTGACCCAAGCGCCGATCTCGGCCGGACAAGGTGAGCACTTCGTCGAGGGCAATTTCTACTCGTTGCTGAACCGGTTCGCCGCGGACCACAACTACTATCACTGGCTGCATGACGTCGTGATTCCTTTGCACGATGTGCTCGATCACTTGCCATCCGACGTCCGCTTCGTCGTCCCAAGCGAGCGTCGAGAATTCCAGGACGATTCCTTGGCAGTTATCGGAGTGACCGGCGGGCGGCTTTGGGAATACGACGCCGGTGGGCCGGTGAGATTGGAGAATCTCTATTTTGCTACGCCGCCCCCGCTCACGATGGGCTGTCCGATCTCCGAAGCATGGTTCCGCGACAAGGCCTTGCAGGCTTACAGCGTTGAGCCAAGAGTTCCCTCCCGCCGCATCTACATAAGTCGCCGGGCGGCGCGCTATCGACGGGTCGTCAACGAGGAAGAGATCGAGGAGTTGATGCGCAGCTATGACTTCGACGTCTATCGCCTCGAGGACTGGTCGTTCCCCGACCAGGTGGCGTTATTCGCAGAAGCAGAGATGGTTGTTTCGGCCCACGGCGCAGGGCTTACCAACATGATCTTCTCGCCGCCGGGCCTCGTCGTCGTCGACATCTTCGAGAACGACCAGTTCAACAAGTACTTCTGGAACTTGACCGCGGCTCTTGGGCACAGATATTGGCCGATGGCCGGTAGGCCGGTTCGGAGTGGTAATAGCTATGCGAGTGACCTGGAGCTGTCACCCAAGCTGCTGAGAGAGGTCGTCGAACATGTACTAGTGCCGTGACCGGGAAAAGGCGAGGGGGCGTCCACCACTTTGACCTTCAGGCCGCGCATAGTGGCGCGATCACAGGGCGCGTGGCAGCCAGAGACATCACCAACGAGGAGGGCTCACAACGAAATGCTACGTGAGCAGCGCGCAAACGTTGCCTGACATGGCACTAGGTCGGCATAGGCCTGCGCGGGCCGGATGGTATCGCCGGGGTTGGCGGCTCGTTCCGCCTTCCAGTGCGAGCCGCGACCTCCAGTCGTGGCTCCTGGGCCTGGCGAAGCGACCCCAGATCTCCTCCAACGGCAGGCTCAGCTGTTCGTCTCCAGAAGGCTCCGTAGCCGTCGATGTCCACGATTGGCTCGTCGACCTTGTGCTTTGTGCGGAAGTCCTCCACTGCCTGGCGACACGCAGAATACGTGCCGTAATCGTCCACGATGCAATACCCGCCGAGCGACAGTCCGGGATAAAGGTTCTCGAGTCCCTCTATGGTGGATTGGTAGAGGTCCCCATCGAGCCGTATAAGGGACCATGTGTGCCCTGCCAGGGTCGGCAACGTCTGCTCGAACCAGCCCTCGACAAAGCGAACCTGGTCATCGAGGAGCCCGTATCGCCGGAAATTGGCCTCAACGTCTTCTCGACTGACAGCTAGCCCGACTTGGTTGTGAAGGTTGCTGAACCCGTCCAACGGATACCGGGCCGCATCGGGTTCAGGAACGCCAGAGAAGGAGTCGGCGAGCCACACCTTCTTGTCACCGACCCCATGGGCAGCCAGGATCCCCCGCATGAAGATCGCGCAGCCTCCGCGCCACACCCCGGTCTCGATGATGTCTCCGGGAACTTGGTCTTCGATAACTCTTTCGACACAGTGGCGGACGTTGTCAAGGCGCTTCAGGCCGATCATCGTCTCGCCCGAAAACGGCACACCCTTGTCGTAGCGGCCGTCCGTTACGAAAGATGGAGGAATGTCGATCCGGCGAGCCAGTTCGTAACCCTTGAGGGACAGTACGCGCTGGCCTCCGTAACGCAGCCATGACGTGACCCGAGCGCCACGGATCGGGCGCTCCGACGGAGCCACGACCAGGGCGGACTGAGCGGGGCGCAGCGCCTCGCTGACAGACAGCCTGAGCAAGTCTATGTACAGGGACGCAGCGTCCATCCCCTGATCTTGGAGCGCCACGTGGGACCAATCTCCTGGGCAACTCCCCTAGGGCCTGAGCTGCAGCTCGCCCCCTGCCTCCGATGGGGTCATCTTCAACTTCGGCGATGCCGGCTTCTTCGGCTCAACGGGCTCCTTACACCTCAAAGCGCCCATCGTCGGCATGTCAGCCATTAGACACCGAGTGGTAGGCACTAGCCGGGTGAGGAAGGGGATTGGTCAGTTGGCCTGCGGCAACTGTGTTCGTTGGTGGTCGCCGCCACGAAGCGCCTGGACGTGGCCGGCTTGGACATCGACTTGGAGCGCCCCTCGTTGGTTCGGTTCTCTGGCATTTCTGCGTGACGATGGAACACTTGGGCGTTTCTTTGTACCCTTCGGGGTTATGCGCCCGAGCGCCTCGGCCATGGCACTGCGGCTCAAGGCTGCCGCTCGTAAAGGGTTGAACCGGCTGGGTTATGACCTTCGGCGACTGCCCGGCGTCGAGCCGGACCCGATGCCCTACCTCCTGCAGAGTGCCTGTGGTGTGTACGCCATAGACCTCGTCATCGATGTCGGGGCCAATCGTGGCCAGTGGGGGGCGTCACTACGAGAAGGGGGCTACCGGGGCGTCATCGTTTCCTTCGAGCCGGTCCGCGAGTCCAGGAATGCTCTAGCGGAGACCGCCGCCCTCCACATGGGCACGGGCTGGAAGGTGAGAGGCGAAGCGCTCGGCGAGACTGACGCGGCCGGCGTATCGATGAACGTGGCCGCCTCCGAACAGCTCTCGTCGTTGCTCCAACCCCGCCCGGAGGTACTCGCGAGCTATGGCGAAAAAACCTACGGTGTGGCCAGAGTCGAAGCTGTACCTATGGCGCGGTTGAACACCATCTGGGACGAGATTGTCCCTCCGGGTGCCCGGGTCATGCTGAAGACCGACACTCAGGGTTACGACATGCGCGTTATCCGAGGCGCGGGAGAGAAGCTCTTGCTGGTTAGCTGCGTCCTGCTCGAAGTGAGCATGCGTCCCATATACGTAGATAGCGACAACGGGCTCGAAGATGTCCTCAACTACCTCCAAGAAAACGGTTTTCGACTGGCAGGCTTGTCAGCAGTGCCTGGCTCCCGGCCTAGCTCCTCTTCTCTAGCGTTAAACGACTCGGATGCCCTGTTCGTACGCCCCTCAATGCGCACCAACGCATGAGGTCGCCTTCTCGCGACGAACAGGTGGGTTGGACTTAGGTGAGCTATGTGCTCGCAGCGGTGACGAAGAATGAAAAACGACAGCGCGGGGCTATACGCGCAGAATCGCTGGATCGGCAGGGCACATGCCACGTCGAACGCCTGCAACGCTTTCCAATGACGCAACTTGGGGCGTTTCCTCTCCGGATCTCATTGACCCGGCGGCAGGGGACTATGGAGAGACAGGGCATCAGAACTGCCGCAGACCCGTAAGCGCGTCTCGATGGTCCTGACACGCCCCAACTAGCCACCACCGGTCACCCTTAGGTCAACGCCAGCGTCCGGTTCACCTCGGAGTCTCGCGGCAGTGTGTCGCCTGCAATTGCTCAGAGTGGATCATCTGCCAGCACCGGCCAGGTTCGGCGATAAAGCCGGGGCAAGGATAACCGGGGCGGGCGATCGCCTCACTCGGCATGGTATCGCCAATTTCGCGGGTCATCGCTTACGACCTGGACCTGGGGATGCAAGCCAGGTGCCGACCTCTTGATCCCGATGGGGATGGAGTACCCGACATTCTCGATGTCGAGATGAACGACGTGAATGTCTTTGGAATCATCCTCTTCGGCCTCAGGCGTTGCCGCCAGGTTGGCCTGTCGGTGGGCCGGAATGGACTTTGGTCCCTATAAGTCTTGCGTGGGGCAAGTCTTGCGTGGGGCCTGTAAGCGGGCACGGACTGACTCTCCGGGCCCAGACGCTCGGCGACAAGCTCGGCGTCACACGTTCCTGTCGTTCTGAGTTCGATCTGGCTAAGGATGCAAAGAACTTCTTCTCGCCCGGAGAGACGTCCGTCGTTCATGAACCGTACCCACCCGACGGGCCTTCGAGCGAAATCCTAGGGGGATTGACATGTGTGAGTGGGGTCCCTTGGGTTAATACGCTGGGTCCGCGCGGCGGTTTAGTTCCGATGACAGAGACGACAGAGACGACAGAGATGGACTCAACGCTGAATGGTACTCCGATGATGAGCTCGAACTGTTGGCGGGCCATCGAGGAAGCGGTACTCAACCGACCCCGCTGCCGATATCTGGAGTGGGGATCGGGCAACAGCACGATCGCGATGCTTCGACTGGCTCTCGAAACCCCAAACCTTCACGGCGCGAGATTGTGTTCCGTCGAACACGACCCTGAGTTCGCAAGCAGATTGCTGAGCTCGCTGGCGCAGACGTTCTCCGATGCCGCCGCCGAGGTGGTTATCTCGATTGGACCCATTCCCAGGTCGAAACCATCTGTGGCGGAGGCCCTTCGACGCGACCCTGGCATCTCTCGTTACGAAGCTCGCTTCGTCCAGACTCTGTGGGACACCTGCAACGACCGATTCTGGATTACGGCAGCTGAGCCAAACGCTGCCCACCACCAACGTCTGGCCATGCTGCATCGGCGCCTGATCCGACTCCAAGGTTCAGCAGCACTTCGTTGGGAACGAATCCGACGCGCTCTTGACTCGGATACACGGTCAGAGCCGGTCACGATCCTCGACACCACCCACCAGCGTTCTTTTCCTCGCGTGATTAGCCCCACCTTGCTCACCTTTGACAGTGAACAAGTCCGGCTCGAGTATTTGGTGACCCCACAGTTTCGCAATCGGCTCTCGCGCCCGGGATTCATTCTTGATGGCCTCTACCAGGAGTTTGCCGACTACGTCACCGCTCCGCTTCGCGGGCCATTCGATGTCATTCTTGTGGACGGGCGCGCACGAACGTCATGCGTGAAACGCGCCCGACACGATAATCTCCTCGCCCCGGGGGGAACGCTCTTTATCCATGACGCTCATCGGCCTTCATATTATGAGGCGTTTCAGGAGTTTTGCACCTGGTCATTCGTTCGCGGTTGCAGGACATCCAAACCGGGAGTTGTAGGGACTGAAGCCAACCGGACATCTGAAACCCCTCAGCCGCCGGCAGCAGTTCGCTCGGGTAACTCCGCGACCGCTGCCGAATGGGTTAGCGATCACGAGCTCTTCTACTTTGAAGCTCCTGATTCGGCGTAGGTTTTGATCTCGGGCTCGAACTCAACTGCGAGTGGCGGCCACACCGCCGCGTAGAGGTCCATGAGAACATCCCGGAACTCCTCATCATCGAGGATGCGCTTGAAGATGGCCTCCTTGTCGTCCATCCGCCCAACGACGGTTCCCATGAACATGCGTTCAAAGGACCAGCACTGCTTCGTCTCGGCCAACCTCCCGACTGTCTCGGGCGTCACCTCCCACTTCAGCCGGAGTGGTCTCTCCACGGTCCTGGCGGACAAGAGCGGAATCTACTGCCAGAGAGGTGGCGGGAGCCCCACCTCCTGAGGTGTCACCGCGGACGCTGGCACAACCGCATCGAGGACGCCGGCGTGAACCACGCGGTAACCCACCCGCAGCGTCCCGAGCTTGGAAAGAAACCTGGTCTCCGGGTAGCCGCTCGGACCGGATCCGAGCTGGAAAGCCGTTTTGGCTGCCGAGACCTTCCCGGGTGCCGGGAAGATCCAGGCCTGCCGCGGCGCCGCCCTGACTTCGCGGTATAACGCCACCGAGCGGTCGGCGATGGCGTCGCTCACCGCCAGACGCTCATCGCTCAGGAACACAATGCTGTATGCCGAGTTGCCCCAGTAGGGAGCCCAGGCGTCTAAGACGCCTTCACCCTCCAAGTCCCGGACCGAAGCCAGGGCCACGGCGTTGGGATCCGCAGTCCACCCGCCGAACAACGTCTGGTGCCCCTGCTCTAGCCAGGCGTCGTGGAAGGACAAGAGGCTGCTCGCAATAACCGCCGCGGCGAAGAGTACGCACAAGGCCCATGTCGTCTCGGCCCGGGTCGCCATGAAGGAGCGCTGGCCTGGGGAGCGGAGCCACTGACCAACTGTGCCCACCAACACGAACAAGATGAGCGGCACCAAGAAGTCGCCATAGTCCCCCCACTGCCAGAAGCTGGTAGCCGGGAATGTGGCGTAGATGAATGGAAAAACGATCACCCCGACCGCGCACCATGCCGTCGCAGCTGCCGGACCCGCGCTCCGTAGCCAGAGCAACGCACGTATACACACGACGGCGATCACCACGGCTGCCACCGCGGACAACGCCTTGCCGAGTTGCCCAGCGACCCATGCACCCGATCCGGGCAGCCGAAGACCGAGCATCATGGGTAGTGTCTTATCGAAGAAGGTCGTGAGCCGGCCGCCGTACGTCGAGGGCACGTAATCGGGCGACGCAGCAGTCCTCAGGGATGCAAATCCAGTGTGGAGGTTCGTCCACAGCCACGGTGCGGCACCGACGACGAATCCGCCGACCACGAGCAGAATCGGGACGAGCAGCGGCGCTTCAGCCGCGTTCGTGCCGCGGCGCCAACCGAAGATCACCATGCCTAGCGCGGGTATTGCGAAATAGAGTAACTCAGGCGACGACCACCATCCGATTCCCAGGACCAACCCGAACGCAGCGACGTCCACGAAAGTGCGGCGTTCGAGCAGCCGCAGAGCGAACAGGAGAGCAGCGAGCCCGGCGAGCATTGTCATGCTCCGGAACCCGAATTCGCGCGTCGAATTCCACACCAGCGCGTCTGGCCAGATCCAGAAGGCGCCGGCGGCCACACCGGCCAGCCAGCCCCAACCGTCGGGGACGAGTCGCCGAGCGACCCGCCAGAGAAGGAGCGCCGAGACCGCGGACAGGATGGCTGCCGTCGCGTTGAGAGAAAGTGCGGTGGCGCCAAACACCAAGAACACGGCTGCCACCAAAAAGGGCTCTACCCCGCCGTAGGCCTGACCCCAGTAAAAGGTGTAGTAGTGGCCATGCTGGATCTGATTGGCCATCAAGGCGACCTGGGCCTCGTCACCGGTTAGCGGTTCGTGCTGCAGCAACCAGGCGCGGAGCACGACTCCGATCACGACGGCGACGGCGACGAACGCAGCGGCCGCCAACGGCACCAGGCGTGGTCTCCGGGTCAACGAAACACCGGGTGGATGGCGAACCCGTCGGGAATCAACGGTCTCGCTGCTCGATCGGTCCATCTCACCAATCGACGTGTGCCCGCGCATGTCGCGAGACATTCGACCCGGAACGACGTCTGTAGGAACTGAGCGATAACCCCCAGGGGACCCCTCACAACTTCTACAGCAAGTTCTTCGTCACCAAAGCTTCTCGAACGGCGGACTTTCGTCGACGTCGCTGCCTTCGGGCTGGCGCTGAAGTCCCGACGGGCACGAAGGCCCCGCTCAGCCGAACGATGACGTCGTCGATCACGGAGCGACGGGACGGGCCGCCGTCTCACAAGGCTCGAGATCGGCGTTTTGCCGCTGTCTTCGTGGCCGAGATCGGCGACGTCACCCGTTTCGACTCCCCCAAGGCGCTGTGCTCGTGGGCGGGACTCACTCCCATGCACAAGGACATCCATGTCCACCGGGGGCGCATCTCCAAGCAGGGCTCACGCCTGGTGCGCTGGGCCGCCATCGAGGCCGTGGCCCACGACCACGGCGGGGCAAGCTTCCGGGACCGATTCGAGGCGATCGCCCAACGCCGAGGCAACAACAGGACGAACGTGGCGATCGCCCGCAAAGTTCTCACGCTCGTCGACTACGACTTGCGAGACGGTGAGATCCGTTGTCTCGGTGACCAAGACGCGGCGTGACGCTCGGCACCCGACCGGGTGCGCGCTCGACTAACGGCAAGGCTCCCACCTACGGAGTGCCGAAGCCGGCTAAGTGATCGAGCCCGCCCGGTCGTGGCCGAAGACCATCATGCCGATCAATCTCGGCGAAGACATGCCTGAGCAGCCGAGCCTGCTCCAAGAACCTTTTCGCTCTCAAGCGTGAACCCTCGATGGTCGGACCCGCGCCCTGTCGCCATTGACAACCTGACTATTTTGCGTGGCGAGGCTCCGGCCTCAAGGTCGTTCGTCCTCGCGTCGCTGCGGGCGCTCCACCTTGACCCCGAGCGCCATCGCTCACGCGCGCTCGCTCACAGGTTGCCCTGGCGCCGGCCCAAACGCCCTGTTGAACAAGAACGCACCCTCGCGGGTATTGACACGGCCCCGCTCCTTCAGACATGCCGTAGGGGGGGCAAACTGTGGACAAGCGTCGATCGGAAATGAAAGACGACGCCGCGGAGCTATACGGGCAAAATCGCTTGTTCGCCAGGGCACATGCCCCGTCGAAGGTGTACGAGGCGGTACGCCATGACGCCGAATGGACCTCGCGCTTGGGTTTGGCGCACCGGTCGAATCGGATACCGACCACACAACGGACAAGAACGTTTCCGGACGGCGGTGCCTCAGCAGGTCTGGACTGCGGAGTACGCGGTGCGAGTGTTGATACACGACACGGTGGACTGCGATCCCGACACAGTGGACTGCATGTCTGACATCATCGTCTGTAATCCCGAGACCGTGTTGCTCAAGTTGGTCACGTCAGACTATGTTGCCCGATCCCGCCTTGCGCCATTCCTCCGCGAGCAGGTCCCAGCAAGACGTGACCTGGAAACGCGTGGAAGCTCATGGGTGGCTAGCCGTCCGGACTGAGAACCGAGGTGGAGCTGCGGTCCTTATTCGTCGCCGCGCAGTCCATGATCGTCCGCGTAAGGCGTAAAGGATTCCACTGTTCGGCTTTGAAGGGATTGAGTCGGTATTCTCGGTGGAGCGCACGGCGCGAAGCGCCACGTTCGCCGACCGAGCGGCAGTGATAGCCGCAAGTATTAGCGACAACGAGGGTGTTGCGCCTGCATTCGACGACCCGCAGCTTTAGGCCGCGATCTCGAACCTCGTCTTCGCTTACTCGGCGTGACTTCCGGTTGGCCGTAATCGATTCACGGTACTCATATCGCAGTCGCACGCGGTCGAGAAGATGCGATCCCGGCACATAAACGAAGGCGGCGTTGGCCGTAGTCACGGCGTCAAGGTAGAACCACATCTTGTGCGTGTCGAAGAACGTGTCCACATGCAGTTGAGTGTCTCCGTCGGGCTCTGAGTAGTCGCCAAGAGTAAGGCGTTCGACAAGTGCGCCTCCGTCGGAAGATTCTGGATATCTCCTCCTTTCAGCGTCCGCGGCCAAGGTTGTAAGTCTTTGGTCGGCACGCCACCGCGCAAGCTCAGGGAATCGGTCAGGATCGACTTGGGTGAGGGAATGACGGCGAACCTCCGTGGTGCCTGAGTAGACCAACCAGGTCGGATCCGTTAGGGACATGAACTCGTCGGCCTCACGCTCGATCGCATCGAAGATGGTAGGGGGCAGGAAGTCTTCGCACACGATGAAGCCTGTGCGGGACAGTTCAACGTTGAGCGGGTCACAGTTTCCAGGTCGCAGCTTATAAAGAAGTCGAGCGATAATCGCACGGAATGGCTGCGCGCCCAGGCGGTTGAGGGTCGGGCTTTCGACGGTCTTCGCGTCCGTGAACATCCGTGTCATTTCCGTCACGACGGACATGTTCTCCTCCCTTCCCACGCTGGAGGCTGCTTCCGCCGACTATTATCGGAGTACTTATTTGTAGTCGCGTAACGCTCAATGCTCAGAATGGCGCCGGGGTATCGCCCGTTCACGTACAGGCAATCTAAAGACGTTTTCAACAGTTTCAACTAGGCAACTTCACCTAGGTACGACCGAGATTGCCAGAGCTGGTCGCCGGTGCCCGTGAAATCAGTAGGTGACCTCACCTCAGGCGCCCTAGATGTGATCCCCGTCAGGATTGTTGATGGAGTCGTTGTAGAGGGGTGCGGCCTCCTATGGCCGTGTGAGGTCGGTCGCAATTGTAGGAGTTCAGCCAGGGACCGAGGGCATCGAGTCGCTGCTCGTTCGAGGTGAAGAGGGATTTGTAGGCGAACTCTGCGAGCAGGGTCCGGTTGAACCGCTCTGCTTTTCCATTGGTCTGAGGCTGACGGATCCTGGTTCGCTTATGGCTGATGCCAAAGTCGGCCAGGGCGTTCTTGAAGACGGTCGACGTCGTGTAGTTGCGGGCATTGTCGGTCATCACCCGTTCGATGGTGACGCCTTCTGAGGCGATGTAGGCGGCGGCATCGCGCAGAAATTGGGCGTAAGCCGGCCCCTTCTCGTCAGCCAGGGCCTGGACAAAGGCGACCCGACTGTGATCGTCGATTGCCACATGGAGGTAGTCGTAGCCAACGTTCTTTTGGCGGTCTAGGCCGGGCTGGCCGAACTGCGGACCGTGGATCCGCCATCCACCTCCCGGCCGGATCCGGCCCAGCTTCTTGACGTCCATGTGGCGGAGCTCGCCAGGGCGCTCCCGCTCGTAACGCATCACGGTGCGGGTCGGCCGGTCGATGAAGCTCAGACGCGAGATCCGTTCTCGACGGAGGACCCCGTTAATGGTCGAAGCTCAAGGCGTAGTAACCCGACCGGGAGGCCCCGACGACCCGGCACAGCCGCTTGCCGCCATAGGCGCTCTGGTGGTCTGAGACGAACCGGAAGCGGCTCACCGGGTCGTCTCCTTGGCGAAATAGGCGGGCTGTCTTGCGCAGGACCTCCCGCTCGAGTCTCAGCTTGCGATTCGCTGCGCAGTCGCCGCAGCTCCTCACGCTCGGACTCCGAGATCGCTCCGGGCATTGCGTCGCGGACCTTGCCGGCCCTCTCCTGACGGACCCAGTTAGCCAAGGTCTTCTCGGACATGCCGAGCTCCTTTGCCACTGAGAGGACCGGTCTGCCGGTTGTGATGACGAGGTTTACGGTTTCGCGCCGGAACTCCTCGGGGAACCTCGATGGGCGACCCATCGGGACTCCTTCCTGCGGGCTTTTCACCCACTATCAGGTGTCCATCACTGCGGGGCAAGACCATTACGCAACCGCGGAGTCAATGGCCGTCGTGCGACGGACCGACGACGTAGTGGACGAGATGGGCGAGGCGGTGGTGGCGCACCAGCGGGGCCCGGGCCCGGGGCCCGAGCACTCGCCCGACGCCTGGAGCGGCTGCGTGACTTTGCCGCGGGGCGTCTGGTCCACCTGAAGCCTCCCCGGAAATGGTCGTGCTCACCGCGCGGCCGCTCACCGCCGGCGAGAAGGGGTCGTCGCGCGTTCGAGCAGCTGGCCGCCCTTGCCGGACCCCCGCCATGAGCATGGCGCCCAGCGGCGCCACCGTCGATGCGATCAACCGGGCGGCATGTTTGGAACAATACGCGCACAACTTTCCTGGCGTTCCTGGCCATCTATTCAAAACGGTCCGATTCCTCTGGAGACCTTCGTTCCACACACTGAGCGCCGGGAGGCGAAACTCAGAGGGAGATGCAACGTGTATCGCGCGTGTCGGTCATGTTGCCGACCGGCGTCATGATCATGAACTCCACCGCAGCAGGGCTGACGAGTGCACCGCCCGAAGCCGTCGGCATCCTGCTCCCCACCGACTCCCGCCAGCTATGACCCACTTAGTTCGCCCGAAGGCCCTCGCTATCGGGCTCGCCGTCCTGTCCTGGGTCGCGGTGCTCCTCGAGGTTGGCCCAGTGGCGGCCGGTGGCTCCTACGAGCCTGGCTCCGCCGCGAGCCGGACCGTCATCTGGACCGGTGTCAATGACCTGCTGTCGATGTCTCAGGCGCAGCTGGCGCAGCGGAATGACGAAGGCATAGGCGGGTTCGTCGCCGGTGTTGGCTTGCTCCCGGGTATGGGCGGCGGCCAGAGCTTCACCGGGGATCCCAGCACCGATCTTTCGTCCAGCCAATTCAGCGTCGAGGACCAGCTGAAGAGCTCCAACATCGTCTCTGAGGCCCATGCCCTGGGGATGAAGCTCTATCTGGGTTTCGAGCTCGGGAACTATTTCAACACGGCCACGCCGTTGGCTGATTGGTTCAATGACTCGGCTTGGACCAACACCGTGCTCCCCGGTGTGGCTGGGCTGGCCGGTGCGGCTCACCTGTTGGGCTTCGACGGCATTGCCATGGACGGGGAGCTGTACGCGCAAGAAGGCGACGTCTACACCGCCACATGGGCGTGGAATTACCCGGGCAACACCCACACGGAGCAGGAAACCCGTGACGAGACCGCCCTCCGGGGGCAGCAGCTGATGACAGCGATCTTGCAAGCCTTCCCGAACGTCCAGATCGCCGACTACGCCGCCAGCTTCCCAGATACCTGGGATTCCTATGTCATTGATCAAAACCACGGTATCGAGGGCGCCTCACAGTCGAACCTTGACATCAACTTCTGGAACGGGATGACAAGTGTGGACGGCTACGCGGGTATTTGGTTTTACGACGAGACCTTCTACAAGGATACGGGTATGAGCGGCGGGAACACCCAGACATGGAACTCCGCCTTGACCTACGAAGACAACAGTCTCTTCTCGCTCTTTTCTCAGGATTTCAGCAACTGGTCGTACGCCGCCGATCACGTCTACTTGTCGCCTTCAGCGTGGATCGACGGCCCCAACGATGGGTCGTATGGGGCGCCCCGTCCACCCGCCTACGTCGCGACCCAGCTACAGGCATTTCGCAATTGGGGAATGGGCGGCGAGTTCGCCGACTTCGCCTATGAGCCGCTGGTCGACTTCGACTACAGCCCGTACGTGAGTGCCATGCAAGCCGCTGCGACGCCCGGGACGGTCGAGAGTTCCCCGCCGACGCTCGCGATACTCAATCAGCAGACGACCGGCAATGTCGTCTCCCTCAGCGGAACGGCCAGCGACAGCTACGCAATCAGGGACGTGAGCTTCACCAGCTCGTCCGGGGCCTCGGGCGCCGCCACTGCGAGCTGGCAGATTGATTCTGGAAGCTACTCGACTGGCTATGTGAGCCAGACGAACTGGAACGCACCAAGCATTTGGCTGCTACCAGGTGAGAACACGATCACCGTCACGGCCGAGAATATTCACGGACTCACTACGAGCAAAACCATCGAGGTGAGCGGTGGAAGCTCGAACGGGACGGGAGGTTCGAACGGGACGGGAGGTTCGAACGGGACGGGAGGTTCGAACGGCGTCGACCAAGGCGGCGGCTACTGGCTCGTGTCCTCGGACGGAGGGGTGTTCTCCTTCGGTGACGCCCCGTTCTGGGGCTCGACCGGTGGGGTGCACCTCAACGCCCCAGTGGTCGGCATGGCGGCCACCCCTGACGGCAAGGGCTACTGGCTGGTGGCCTCCGACGGGGGGATCTTCAACTACGGCGACGCCGGGTTCCACGGCTCCGCCGGCTCCATACACCTCACCAAGCCCGTCGTGGGCATGGCGGCCACGCCTGACGGCAAGGGCTACTGGCTGGTCGCCTCCGACGGGGGGATCTTCAACTACGGCGATGCCGGGTTCTTCGGCTCCGCCGGCTCCATACACCTCACCAAGCCCGTCGTGGGCATGGCGGCCACGCCTGACGGCAAGGGCTACTGGCTGGTCGCCTCCGACGGGGGGATCTTCAACTACGGCGATGCCGGGTTCTTCGGTTCCGCCGGCTCCATACACCTCAGCGAGCCCATCGTCGGGATATCAGCGGCGCCCAACGCTCTCGGCTACTGGCTGGTGGCATCCGACGGGGGAATCCTCAATTACGGCGCCGGGGCCGGCTTCTACGGCTCGACCGGCGCCATACACCTCAACAAGCCGACGGTCGGCATGGCGGCAAGCCCCGACGGGGGTGGCTACTGGCTGGTGGCCTCCGACGGGGGGATCTTCAACTACGGCGACGCGCAGCTCTATGGCTCAACGGGAGGACAACTCCTCAACGCGCCGATCGTGGGCCTGGCCTGGCGCTCCAGCGCAACGTCCTGATCATCAGTGGCACTGGCAGGTGGTTACACCCTTACTCGACACCCGATTCTCGGCTCCGGCCAATTGCCTTCCACCGACGCGGGCCGCTGAAAGCTGGAGCATCACCGAGCGGCGCCCGATGAGCATTCGCATGACCTCTCTCGGCCAATCGCCCCGCATAACCCCTCGAGTACTTGCGATCCACCTGGACTCGGGTCGGGGCCGGCGGAGCTGGCGCTCTGGCGATGCCAGCCTTCTCGTACACCGGCACGCGGCCCAATGCGAGGCCGGCTAGGAGGGCGAACAGCGCCACAAGACCGCTGACTACAAGGCCCACGGGCAGGTCAACCCTCGTGATCACCAGGGCGATCCCGCCCAGCGCGACGGCGACTGCATACAGGAGGCACACGGCAGCACGGGTCGACAGTCCGACGAAGACCAGGCGGTGGCTGACGTGGTCGAGCCCTCCCTGCAGGGGGGTACGCCCATGGATGAGCCTCGTGATCGACACGAGCGTCGTGTCGAACAGCGCGACGCCGACAATCAGCACCGGAACGACGAAGGTCACTTGTGTGAAGGCAGGGAAACGAAGGTCGAGACTCAGCACCGCCAGTACGAACCCGAGGAACAAACTCCCCGAGTCACCCATGTAGATACGTGCAGGATGGAAGTTGTACCGGAGAAATCCGATGGCGCACCCGGTCAGCCCCAGGGCGAGAGCCCCCAGTATGAACTGACCGTTTTCCAGGGATACGGCGAAGAGGAAGATCGAAGACACAGCAGCAACGCCGGCCGCCAGGCCGTCCATGTTGTCGAGCAGGTTGAAGGAGTTGGTGACGATCACCACCCAGCAGACCGTCTCCAGGGCCTGCACGGGTCGGGGACCCGGAAGCCACGTCGTGCTGGTTGTCGTCCACACTCCGATTCCGGCGGCAATCTCGAGCGCGAGCCGAGGCCAGGGGCTCAGTCCCCGGAGGTCGTCGACGAGTCCCAACACGGCCAGGCCCACGGCCATGGCGAGAAACACCGCCAGATCGGGCACGCCCTGGCGGTCCGATGTCTCGACGAGTCCCGCCACGACGGCGACCAAGACGAACGAGATGACCATGGCCGCGCCGCCGAGGTACGGAACGGGCGCCCGGTGGGATTTGCCTGCAGCAGGTGTGTCGAAGCAGTTCCAGCGCTTCGCCACCCGGAGGGCTACAGGGGTGCACACCAGCGTCACCAGGGCCGCCACACCGAATATCAATATGCACGACCACCAATGCAGGTCGGTCATGAACCCCTCACCCGCGTAGTCTCCCTTGGTGCGTCGATTGGGACCACTAGCACCATCCCCTAGTGGCGGAAAGCGGCCCTCGCCCGACCCTGGCCGCCGAGTATCCCCCTGGGGGAGCTATCGGGTGCCCCGGTGCGCTGGACGGACCTAGGTTCAGCCTTGGCGTTCCTCGAGGCATCGCCCAGCAACGAGCGCGGAGAACCACCAGGAGGAGGTCCTCGACAGGTGGACATCGGGTTTCCGACCATGCCAGGCACAACCGCTCGGGCGCCAGCATCCACTGGAACGACCTACCTGATCACCGGAGGGGCCGGCTTCATCGGTTCTCACCTGACCGAGGCACTTCTCGGCCGGGGTGACAGTGCGATCGTGCTCGACGATCTTTCGACCGGCTCCATGAGGAACCTGGCGGGGATAGCCCATCATCCAGGGCTGCTCATGGTCACCGGATCGATTCGAGATGAGCTTGTCGTAGACGAGCTCATGCACAAGTGCGACGCAGTCGTGCACCTGGCTGCTGCAGTTGGTGTGCGTCTGATCATCGAGGAGCCACTCCGGTCGTTCACCACCAACCTCCGCGGCTCTGAGGTGGTGATCGGAGCCGCCCACCGTTACCAGCGTCCGATCCTGATCGCCAGCACATCGGAGATATACGGGAAGAACGGTCATTCCACCCTCACCGAGACCGCCGACCGTATCCTCGGACCAACCACTGTCGCCCGTTGGGCCTACAGCACCGCGAAGGCGGTCGATGAGATACTGGCGATGACCTATCACCGCGAGCGAGGCCTGCCCGCGGTGGTCACGAGACTCTTCAACACGGTTGGCCCGCGCCAGAGCGCGGCCTACGGCATGGTGATCCCGACCCTGGTGAAACAGGCCTTGACGGGCCAACCTGTCACTGTATTCGGGGATGGACAGCAGAGCCGCTGTTTCTGCCACGTCACGGACATCGTGGACGCCCTCTTGCGCGTGCTCGACAATCGACGGGCCGTGGGCTCGGTATTCAACGTGGGATCGACCGAGGAGATCACGATCCTCGAACTGGCCAAGGCCATCGTCGAGAAGACGGGCTCGAGTTCTGAGATCCAGTTGGTGTCCTACGACGAGGCGTACCAAGAGGGATTTGAGGACATGCGCCGGCGCGTACCTGATGTCTCGAAGATCGAGTCCCTCACCGGTTGGCGACCTCGTCATACACTTCAGGACATCCTGGCTGACACCATCGCCGACGTGAGGTGGGAGCTCGGACATTACTCCGACGCTGACCAGATCGGTGGTGGAAGCAGCCTCGTAGCCTCCAGCGCATCCCGCTGAGCCGTTCCGAGACGGGACGAGATCGCCACTGATCACCCGCGGCTGGAGTACACCGGTTTGGAAGGCTCGGCTGCAGGAGGTAAGTGAGAATACGGGCAGTTGCTGCGTGCGGCGCTGATCACGAGGGTCGGGGTCCCCCGCTTGGATCCCCTCCGCTTACGTCCTCCAGGTATTGATCCACTCCGCCAACCGTTCGATTCCCGCCTCGTACTCGACGAGCGGGTTGCGCTCGGTCACCCGTGCCCGGCCTTCTGCGCCCATCTTGGTGGCTCGCTCTGGGTCATGGAGAATCGTGACGATGGCCTGAGCGAGGGGCTCTGGTCGCGCGGCTGGCACCAGATGACCGGTCGTGCCGTCATCGACTACCTCGGGTAGGCCACCGACTGCACTTGCGACCACCGGGCGGCCTCGGCCCATCGCCTCGAGCACGACCCGCGGAAGCCCCTCGGAACGGGAGGGGAGGACCAGGCACCATGAGTCGTCCAGTATCTGACGCAGCCGAAGTGGAGGAACGTGCCCGACGAACTCCACGCTTCTGGATATCCCAAGCCGGCTCACGCGTCGGCGAAGGGCCGTATCCATGGTGCCATCTCCGGCGATGACGAGCTCTGCTCTGGTTACTTGGGCCAGGACGACTGGCCACGCGTCCAGCAGCACGTCCACACCCTTGGTGAACTCGAGAGCGCCGACGAACGCCACGCGGGGGTGGGCGGGGAAGGGGATCGGGTCGTCCTCGAGGAACGGAGAGTAGTCGGCGAATTCGACGTGCATGTCCATCGGTCCGCCATAGCCCGCCTGACGAGCCTGAGTGGCCATCGCCTCGCTCACAACATGAAGCCGGTCGGCGCGCCGAAGCGCCCAGCCACAAAGGCGATCGGACAATGGCGCGATCAGGTGGCGGGCACGGCTTCCGTACAGCCGGGGGGCCGCCCTCCAATCTCCGTGTACTTCTATCTGGACTGGAGGACGCCGCGACCGCGGCACTAGGCGCACGGCGAGGACGGCTCCTAGGCCCTCGAGCGGACTCTGGCACACGATCGCGCTGGGACTCCGACGCACGGCGGCGATGACCGCGATCAGTGGCCCGACGCTGTAAAAGAGCAACCCGCCGAGCGCCGGTGGTCGCAGGGCAGGCAGGGATATGTGCACACAGTGTCCCAACCGCTCCGCCGTGACCGGCCCTGTCTTCACCCAGATCGAGCGGATGTATCGGTCGTGGATGGCGATTCGCCCCCGCACGCCAGCCGACTGGGGATCACCCAGGCGAGCCTTGCCGAGGAAGACGGCCACGGGCTTTTCGGTGTCGGCCCTGCTCGCAGACCCAACCACGCGGGCGCGTCGAAACACGCGTCTGAACCTACAGGTAACGCCCCGTCCCGTCAGGGGATCAACTCCCTTGGGGGGTCTCGTCGTGGCCCACGGGGACCGACTTGGCAAACTCCGCTCGTGCCTCCGACATCGGGCCGTACTCAGGCCGAACTCCAGGTGGACGCCATGGCTGACCCACCGGTACGCCGCTGGGAGTGCCGGCGACAGCAAGTGACGACCATCTGTCGACGTTGGAACCGGCGGTGTATCTTCCACGCCGGCTGGAGAATCGACCGCAAGCTCAAAGCATTTTCGGAGGTACGTTCACCATCGTGCGCCATCACGCGTCGCAGACCCCGTGGATCGACAATCCACTCGGTGACCTGCATGGCCTGTCGGCCTGTGTGCTCGTCGATGGAGCCACCATCACGCGGTGGCAAGCCGCAGGGCTCCAGCGGGCGGTCGCGTGCGGACTTCGGATTGCCTGCGTGTACATCTGCGACAACTCGCATGTTGAGCGCAGACCGCGCAGGCACCTCGGGTATTACGTGCTCCGTTCCACGTCGATGCGCAGCTCGTGGACGAGACCCGTACCGTGGAGGCCGATCGTTGGACCGGACGCCGCTGTGCGAACGTTCAGATCCGAGTGGCAGGGCATCTGGCAGCGAGTGCCCGCATCTGTTTGCCGCGAGATGGTCGATTTCGGATTCGACGTGGTCATCAAGTTCGGCATGAACCTCCATCGGGACCCAGATGATCTGCCAGCAAGACACGGGGTGCTGTCGTTCCATCACGGTAATCCCAGCGAATACCGAGGTCGACCAGCGGGCTTCTATGAGGTGCTCGACGGGACTGATCATGTCGGTGCGATCGTGCAGCGGATCGGCAACAAGCTCGATGCCGGAAAGGTCCTCGCGTATGCTGCGTGCCAGGTCGTGCCGCACTCGTATCACCAGACGCTCGAGGGGCTCTACGGGAATAGCCACCACCTACTGGTAAAGGCTCTCCGCAACTCCCGAGATGGCGTCGCGCTGGATCACCCTGTTACCGGCAAGAACTACTCGCTTCCATCCAACTCGACTGTCGTCAAATTCATCGGGCTGATGGCAGTCCGACGGATGAAGAGAGCCGGTTACGGCGCGCTGATAGAGAAGAGATGGAGAGTGGGCCGGACCAATGCCATGGACCCCGCTCAAACCAAGCACGTTGTGTACCTTGGCGAGCCAGACGACTTTGCGCTCCCGAAGGGATTCGCCTTCATTGCGGATCCCTGCCCAGGCGAAAGCGGAACGATCTGGTGTGAGGGTTTGGAGACCTCGTCGGGAAAGGGGCGCCTGCTTGTCTTCAGCGCTGACCGCCCACCCGTTGCCGTTGACCTGCCGGGAGTGCGCGGTCATCACTGCTCCTATCCCTTCATCGTCGAAAGCCAGGGTACGCAATACGTCCTGCCCGAAATGACGTCTGTCGGACCACCGAGATTGTTCGAGCTCGACGGAACGTCCATCGTGGGATCGCAAGTTGTTCGTGGTCTCGAGGCGTTCCGGATCATCGACCCCACCGTCTTGTTCCATGCGGGCCGGTGGTGGCTGTTCGGTGGATTGCCATCGACGGCGACCGACCTGCTCTGGTTGTGGTCAGCAACGGACGTGGCAGGAACGTACGAACCACACCCGGACAACCCGATCGTCATGGACGTCGCTCGAGCCCGCCCAGCCGGTCCGATCGTCGCCGCCGACGGGCGCTTGTTTCGGCCCGGCCAGGACAACCGGGGCAGCTATGGCAACGGCGTGACATTCTCCGAGATCATCGAGTTGTCCACGGAGAGGTATCGCGAGGTACCACGGGCGCAGATTCGAGTGGCGGGACGGAAGGGCCCGCACACATTGTTTCTCGACGGTGACTCGACTGTCGTTGATTCCTACGTCGAGCGGCTCACTCCCCTGGCGGGGATCACAAGACTCAAGAATAGGGTCACTCTTTCGAGAGGCTGAGCAGACCCAGCGCTGACACTGAGAGCCACGTAGTCGACGTCAGCGGAGTGGGCCACGATGTGCATGCTCGGCCAGCCGAGGCTCTGGCCTTGACCGACGAGGAGTACCCGGTCGAGATGTCAGAGGATCTGGTTGACGAGCAGGTCGGCCAGGCGTTGGAGCGAATGAGCGCGGACCACCTCGGCTCGCAGAGCCAGGCCCCATCGTCGCCGTTCCTCTACTGGGACGTCAGCCAGCCTTCCGATAGCCTGCCCCAGCGCCTCGGTGTTCCCGTCCTCGATCAGTCCCGGCATACCAGCGGCCAACAGGTGCGGGGCAAAGGCCCGGTTCATGGTCAGCAGGGGTAACCCACAACTCATTCCTTCAAGTGCCGACTTGTCAAAGGACCCAAGACGGGTGAGGCTCACCACGGCGTCAGCCGCCTGGTACTCAGCTATCAGTTCGTCAGTCCCGAGCGGGCCGACAAAGGTCACCTGCGAAGCAACACCCACCTCAAACGCCCGACGGCGCAGAGCAGCTTCGTAACTACTGTCAGCGCTGTCAGTCGGACCGATGAACCGAACCTCGAGACCGTTGGCTTGGCGGCTCTGCAGGCGGGCGGCAGCGTCAATCAGCAGCTCGAGCCGCTTGATGGGCGTGACGCGGCCCACGGCCACCACCCGGAAGCGGGATCGATCGCAAAAGGCGGGTACAAACCGATCGGTGTCGATGCCATGGCCAATCGCAAGCAGCTTGGAGGTCCGGACTCGACAGCTACTGGAATCGGCAGTGACGACCCGGTCGACTGTTCTGATCGCGGCGCGTAGGGCCAAGGGAGTGTGAGGATGGGTGTACCAAAGCGTGACCGGGATGTGCTTGAGTTTCAATAGTGGGGCTGCAAGAAGGGCGAATCGCTCCTGCATATGAGCGAAGCAAGCCTGATAGGTCTTCTCGTGTAACAAGAGACCGAGTCGGCGATAGAACTCGACCAACCGTCTCGCCTCTGACCAGCCGCGCTCCTTGCCGATCGAGTAAACGCGGACGTTGCCCGGCAGGTCGGTGCTCCCGAACCGCATCGTTATGATGTCGACGTTGGGCACTCGAGCGGCGAGAGCCCGGACCCATTCGACCGTGAACCCGAGAATGGGATCCTTCTCGTCGGTGGCCAGGTTGAACATGAGCAACCGTTGGAGGGGGGGTTCCCGACTTTCGGTCGGCGCGCGGTCGATCGCCAAGCCGCCCGTCATGTGGCCAGCCTGTCGTGCGCAGTGAGCGTTGCGGACTCGGCGTCGGCGTTGAGGTCCTCGACCAGTTCGTCTGCCAGCCGGTCCCACCGGTACTGCTGCACATGTCTCGTCCCGGTGCGGCCGAGACAGCGGCGTCGGACGGGATCTCCGAGGAGGAGGCGCAGCTTGGACGCGAGGTCAACTGGATCACCGGGTTCTACCAACAGCCCCGTCTCCTCGTCGAGCACGACTTCGGGTATCGCACCGATGCGGCTGGCCACAACGGGCACTCCACAGGCCATGGCCTCGGCGGCGACCATGCCGAAACCCTCCGTGCCCCAGACTGTGGGGAAGATGAATATCCCCGCCTCAGCGAGCACACGAGGAACTTCCTCGGAGCTGAGTTGCCCGCGGAACTCGACCCGATCCTGAGCGCCGGAGCCGGCGATGATCGACCGGACTTCCGGCTCAAGGGGGCCTGAAGGCCCGGCGAACATGAAACGTGCCGGAAGATCGTGCAGCAGAGGGATGGCCCTGGCGAGCACGTCAGCTCCCTTGCGGGGATGCATTGCTCCAAGGAAGAGAACAATCGGATCGTCCCGACATTCCGGAGTGCGGGAGGAGGGATGGAATCGGCTGTGATCGACGCCGGGAGCAACCACTGAAATGTCGGTCCGCCCTGTGGCATCCATACAGAGCTGCCGTGTATACGAGGAATTAGCGATGATCCGATGAGCGCGCCCAGCAACGATGGCAGACAGTTTCTGGTTCCACGTCGGGTGCGTCCATTCTGACCCGTGAATGAACACGGTAACCTTGGCGTCAAGCGCTCTGGCGGCCACCAGGGCAGACAGCCCAAGCTCCCCAGCATGATGCGCGACGATTGACCGTGTTCCAGCACGCCGGGCCGTCGCGAAGGTCCTATAGCCGAGGACCAGCGCCTGGAGGGAAGCTCGTGGCCCTATCTTATGGGCGACCGGGAACACGAGGGCGAACCAGGAGCAAACTACTCGTGGGGAGCGAAGCGCCGAGAGCCCACCCCGTACATACCGACCTGTCACTCTTGAATAACTCGCCAGCGGAGGGAGGTGCTTCACGGAACCGGGCTCACTGTCCAGGAAATGAACGTCGACGCCACGGCAACTTAGCTCTCTGCACACGTTGTCACAGTGCATGGCCACTCCCCCGAAGGGCTCGGGCAACTCCCCGACCAAGACGAGTGACCGTCTGATCCCGGTCACGCGACGGGATCCTCGGCGGGCTTTGCGCGGGCGACGAGTCCGGCGTACGAAGCCAGTGCCCGTCGCGCCGACTGCCCGAAGTCGAACCGTTCGTGTGCCCACTTCCGAGCTCGAGTGCCGACCTCAGAGGCGGCCTCCCGGTTCCGTAGGAAGAACTCGATCCTCTCGGCCATTACTACGGGGTCTTCGGTTATGGCCGCGAAACAACTCTCGCCCGCGTCTTCGACTATCCCTTCTGCCGCTATGGGAGTCGCGACGACGGGCAACCCAGAGGCCATGGCGTCGAGAACCTTGAACTTTACGCCAGCGCCAGCTATGAGGGGTGCGACGAAGAGACACGAGTCGCGGTACACGGCATCCAGGTCCTCTACATACCCGGTCACTTCGGTAGTTGCACTGCGGCGCCCGATCAGCCACTCGGGTGGATCGGCACCCGCGATGACGAGCTTCGCCTCGGGGACGCTCGTCTCGACGGTTGGCCACACAGCGGCGAGAAACCACTTGATCGATTCGGAGTTCACCGACCTGAACAGCGCTCCGGTGAAGAGAACGACGGGTTCCTTCGGAGGCTGGGCCGTCGCTTCGGGCATACGCACCAGCGGCTCGATCACCTCGATGGGCGTGGACACGCCAAGGTTCTCGAGCAAGGCCGCATCCTTGTGACTGAAGGTCAGGACATGATCCAGCCGGTTGATCAGCCGGGCCTCCGTGCGGGCCGCTGTCCTGGTCCGCACGGCGGAACCTAGTTTCCTCCGGATGCCCCCTGTCAACTGTGCATCTCGGAGGGTCTTCTGGCTCATCACGTCATGCACGATGCCCGTGACCGGCGTTCGCTCGGACCAGCGCCGGACATCGGACACCAGGGGCAGCAGGTGGTGCAGGTGGATCTCCACGACGTCGGCCGCCGCCACCGCCGACGGGAACCCGTCCGAAGCTCGGAACCCCGAGAGCACAGACAGCCCCGGCGTGACTCCTCCATACGCGTTGTAGTGGCAGCGCGCTAGGAGGCTCTGCTCCCGTTCGACGACGGGGATGAGGGTGATCTCTACGTTCGAAGGTAGTTCCCTCGGCGCGGACAGGTTCTGGGGAGTTGCCGGAACGAGCAGCTCTATGTCCGCCATCGTGCTCAAGACAGAGACCCAGGCCAAAGTGAACTGGCCACTCGAGTAAGGAATCCCCCTGAAGGGCACGTGCGTGCTGAGGCAGGCGATGCGCATCAGTTGGTTGTCACGAACCCAGCGAGGCCCGAGCGGGATCTACGCCGGTCGAGTTTGACTGCCGAAACGCGGAGCGGAAATTGGCGACGACACGAGCGTGAGCCTCGAGATAAGCCTTTCCCCACCGTTGACACGGCTCGAGGTGGTTGCCCTCTGCCCACTCGTTCCAGGCATTGACGAAGACGAGGTCCTCCTCCGGCCCGAAGGGCTCGAAGCGCTCAACGGTCTCCCGGAGCCAGGTCTCATAGGCTTCGGGGGACGAATTCAAGAGCACGGTCGCGCCCGTCGGTCGTCTCGGGGTGTTGTCGAACCCCGGGGACACACACGGGTAAAGCCGGTAGTCGGGATTTGGCTGGCGGAGCGAATCGGTCACGACCGACCTGTAGTCCCTTAGCGTGTTGACTCGGTACGGGCTACGGGGATGAAAGACTCTCCGGGACCCGCGGCGTGCGCGGCTTCCGTTGGGCTTGCGAACTATTCGCCAGTCCGGGGCGAACTTGACGGCCGCGTCGAATCCGAGCGGCCCGGGGTCGAGCCGGTCGGCGTCGAAGCTGTGCACGAGACAGAGGTAAGGATCTCCCACGCCGAGGCGGACCGACTCTCGTCGCCATGTATCCGTCGTCCTGGCCGTGTCGGGGATGCTCGAGGCCCGGTACACGAGGAACACTGGCCGGCCACGGATCCTCAGATAGCGAGGATCGGAAAAGGCCTCCGCCAGCCAGCGGATATGCGTCAGGTCGTCGCGTTCGGAATATGTCTGACGAACGAGGACCTCCCCATCGCGCCCGCTCCATGTCCGGGTCCAGTTCTCGTTCGCCCAGCACAGGCAAAAGGGAAAGTCTGGCTGGCCCGAGCGCAGGACCTCGTCGAAGGGCCTCTCGAGAAGGCGCCGACCGTGGAACCAGTAGTGGTAGTAGCAGAAGCCGTCTATTCCGTATTCGGCCGCCATGGCGGCCTGCGCCGTCCTGGCTTCGGCCAACCTCAGGTCATAGAACCCGAGATCAGCGGGAATTTGCGGCTGGTAGTGACCACGGACGACCGGGCGCGCCCGCACCACGTTCGTCCAGTCCGTGAACCCAGGCCCCCACCACTCGTTGTTCTCGGCTATGGGATGAAACTGCGGGAGGTAGAAGGCCAAGAAGCGGGGTTCGGAGGCCCGCGATGGACTGGCTGGGCCGGTCAGGTCGACCGCCGCTTCATGCGCGTCCAGCATCAGATACCACTCAATTCCATCAGCGCCCGTTTGTAGCATTGAGCGCCTGGCGATCACAGGGGTATTCCCCCCAGAAAACGCGTTGACTCGGCACCCGTCAGTTCCTAGGGAGCTTTGCTGCGGGATGGATACCCGCATACGTATACTTTAGCCGGAGGGGCAGCCCTCTCTCCCGGGGTCCCCGGGGTCTTGCCGTGGGTTCATGAACTCGACACGAGACGCTGGGTTGCCGCTCGGGGATTCACGTATCGATCGAAATAGGCGCGAGAGTTGACCTCCAGGCGGAGCCGGTAGGTGCCGTCGCTAGTGATGCGCTGGATTGCATCCCGCATCGAGTCCTCCGAGCCGTCGACGACATGGATGTGAGTGCCGTGCTCGAGATCGGCGGGCAGCTGCCGCTGGATGGGAGTTGAGATGATCGCCTTACCGAGCGCAAGGTATTCACCGAGCTTCCATCCTAGACACCCGCTCACGCCCGGGGTGTTGAACACGACCGCCGAACTCCGGGTCAGCTGCAACCATCGACGGTACGAGAGGCGACGGTGGAGCAAGTCGTCATGTCCCAGCATCTGATCGTGGTCTGAGCAGACGAAGCCACCTTCGAAGTGCAATTCGTCCGACGCCTTCGTCACCCTCATGAAGCGGGCTCTTAGTTCGTTGACGTCTGGGTCGCCGGGCCAGTAGTGATGCAGGGCGAAGATGTAGGACGGGTCTGAGGGTCCAGGAGTCAGCGCTGTCAGGGGTAGACGCTTGTACCACTGACGGACAAATCCGCCCGCGAAGTCGAGGCGGGACATCTCCTTTCCCCACGCGGCGCTGCGTAGTAGGGCCGAGGCCATGGAGACGATGCCCCAGGTCTTGGTCCCGAACCCCGGCCCCATCGGGACGACCTTGCTGATCTTCGTGTCGAGCGAGAGGTTCACCTTGCCGTAGACATCGGACCACTTCCACCACCACTCGTTGACGATGGGCTTGTCCCACGCGTCGATCACGAACTTTCTGTCCGCGAACTCAAAGGCTATTGAGCTTGGCAGGAGCTGTGCGGGCAGTGGGTGCAGCTGTATCGTTCCCATGCAGCGGAGCCCATCGATCCAATAGCTGCCATAGAGCGGGTCGAAAGGAGCTAAGAGCCGGATACGAGCGTCGGCCGGGGTCACGAGAGTCTTCGGCTTGTTGCAACGGCCTCTGATGGCACCGCGCCAGGTCGAGATCTCCTCGGGCTCGGTCGCTCAGGGCTTCCAACTACTCTGGCCAAGCTTCCGGGGACCGGACTCGGAAATACTCCCCACTCAGTCGTCATGCTACGACTGATACAGCCGAAAAACCCTGCAGTTCCGATTGGTTGGCGTCACGCTCAGATGACATCAACGGGCTCCCGCCCTTCCGTCTTTTTCAGATGTTGGCCCCCGTTCGTCATGACGCGCATTGGTTGTACAGCTCGACATAACGCCGACCGACCACTTCAGGGTCGAAGTGCGATTCTGCGAATTCCCTGGCACGTTGCTCGGTCTTGCTCTTGCGGTCCGGATCCTCTAGCGCCCTGCGTAGAGCCACAGCGAGGTCGCTCGGATCTACGCTGGTCGACACGAATCCTCGGTCGTCCGCCAGCAGTTCGGGAAGGGCACCTGTAGGTGTGGCGACCACGGCTCGACCCGCGGCCATTGCCTCGGCGGCCGCATACCCGAAGGTTTCCTCGCGCAGCGTAGGCACGCAGACCACAGCTGCATGCGCATATAGCTCGAGAACTTCGTTCAGGCCCCTCCTGCCAACGTAGTGGACACGCCCGCCGACTCCATGGCGATCCGCCAGTTCTTTCCACTTCGGCCATAACCCCGGGGGGCCGCCGATAACCTCGAGTCTTGCGTCGGGCACAAGGGCCAGGCTTCGAATGAGCACGTCTAGACCTTTGCGGTCTATGAGGTGCCCAGCAAATGTGACCAGGCCGTCTTCGCCGGGCCCGAGGTCATTGCAGAGGAAGGCCCGTGGGTCGACCGGGTTGTATATGGTCACCGAGCGCGGGAGGCCGAGCCGCTCGCCGAGATACTGACTGACGCTGACGTTGGCTTTTGCGAGGTGGACAGACGCTCGCCGACCTGCCATTTTGATGCGACCGGCGAGATTGCGCTGCGGACAATTCGGGCACGGTCCGGGGCGATCCGAACGGGCGGTACAGTTACCGCCCTCACCGAAGGCCCAATCTGCGGGGCAAATCGCATGTGGACAATGATGGGTCTGGATCGGCCTCCGTAAACCGGCACAAGCCAATAGCGCCAATCGAACCGCCGCGTTGACGTGAACGACGTCCGACTCGCGAGCTATCTGCACCCAGCGAACGGAGCTCGGATTCCGGATGACCGGATACGGGAACCGAAGCTCCTCGTCTGACCCGAGCGGCACGAGGGTGACAACGGTTACTTCGTGGCCGTCCCGGGCCAGGAAGTCGGCGAGAACATGGGTGAATCGTTCTGCGCCACCGACCTGTGGAGGGAAGAACGGGGAGAACAGCGCCACCCTCATAGCTATTGCTGTCTGGCCGGCCGGTCTCGGGTCGGTGCCACGATCAATGTGGAACCCGCTTCTACACAGCCGCGCGTACCAAGCAGGGTGGCGCAGCCATCGATCCAAGAGCCTCCCCAAGAGCGCGTCGAAGTAGAGCCAAGAGCCGGACATGGCGCGGGGCGCGAGCGGCTCATGAGACCGCTCGGTCGGTTACACCGACTTCGGATTCCGGAACATCGGAACCCTCGTACATCTTCGCTTGACCTGAGGCTCGGTGGACCCCCGGCGTCGCAGGCGCTCCACCCAGTAGCTGGCGCATAAGGTGTCGAAAGGGCTGCGAAGCCGGACGCGAACTCCTTCTCTTCACCTCGTCATGGTGGGCAGCCGACCGCGAAGGTGGTGACGCCCTCACTCGGCTGGCAATGACCGGAGCGCCGCACTCGCTCACCACTTCTCTGTACACTGCGACCGTGCGGTCGGCCATTTGAGCTACTGAGAATTTCGCGGCACGCTCTCGCTCGGGCCTCGTTTCCGAGACGGTGGCGAAGTGAGCTGTCGCTGGCGAGCGCAAAGATTGCCTCTGTCCAGGCTTGGTCGTCGCCAGCAGCGACGACCAAGCCGGACTCTCCGTCCGATACGACCTCGGGTAACGGTCCGGCGTCGGACGCAACCACGGGCACCCCCGCCGCCATCGCCTCAAGCGATGCGAGCCCGAACCCCTCCCCGAACGACGGCAGGGACGGGAACAGCACCAGGTCACACGCGCTGAAGAAGCCTCTAATGTCATCGACGAACCCCAGGATGCTGACTTGACTCCCCGGAAGGTTCCGACGCGCCATCTCCTCGACCTCTGCGCGCAACGGGCCATCACCGGCCACGAGCAAGCGCGTCCTCGGCAATCGCTCCGCCACAGCGGCGAATGCCCGGATGGCGACGTCATGACCCTTTCCCGGCACGAGGCGGGATGCCACGCCGACGGCGATGTGATCGGGGTCCAGGCACAGCGCTCTCCGCTGCTCGGCGCGGTCCTCCTTCGTGTCGAGCCAGCTCGAGGGATCGACCCCGTAGTGGATGACACGAACGCGCTCGGGTGGAGCGATGCCCACTTCGCAGACGAAGTCTCCGGCGTACCTCGAAATGGCGATCGTGCGCGATGCGAGGTGTCCAGCAAGTCGCGCCACCGAGCGGCCAGGTTCCCTTCGGTAGAAGGGATGGGTTCCGTGGACGCTCGACACACCCGTCACCCCTCGCGCACGAGCTGCGATCTGACCGTAAAGGTCGGCATGTATGAGATGGGTGTGGACGACATGAGGTGACCACCGCTCGATCTCCTTGAGCAGGCGCCAGAACAACAGAGGGTTCGCGTCGTGCCCGGCCGGGAGGCTCGACACGGCGATGCCGCGTTGGCGGATCGCGTTCACGAACGGCTCGAACCGCCCGGCGCCAAGCACCAACATCTTTGGCTCGATGCCGCGCTCCGCCAGCGCCGGCAACATCTGGAGGAGATGGCGCTCCGAGCCTCCGATGCTGCCCGTTACTTTCTGGACATGCAGAACACGGATTCGCGATGTCCGTCCTGCGGCGGGCACCCCAACAGTCACGCTGGTGCGTCCCTCATGGCCGGGCTCTCCAAGAGCTGGGGACGAAGCCCAGGACCGCGTCATCGGGATCGAGCATCTGAGTGACAAGACGAGCCTGGTCATCGGGGAATTGCACGAGTCCGGGACACACAACCGTGGGTCTTAGCATCGGGCCGTCCCGGGTCGGAAGGGCTGAACACCCCCAGGAGTCAAGCGCCCACTCGCGAGTCGGAGTAGGCCCGAGTCGAGCCGGACTCCCATGGCCGCCCGTTGCCCATCAGGTGCAGGGTCTCGCTCACGGAAGCGAGATCCGGTCGAAGGACCCGCCTTGCCCCGCCGCAGCCGGGCGTCGATCCCCCCCGAGGAGGCTGAAGACGTACGTGGAGTCGATGTCCAGCCTGACCCTGATCGCCCCGGAGAGGCTAACGCCGTTGCGCAAGACGGACTCGAGGGCCTTGTTCCAACTGGCCGAGGTTTCCAAGGCGTGTCCACGCATACGCATACTGATCATGCCCTTCCTCGTACTACTCGCAGGCGTAAGTGCGCGGCCATCGTCGGGATCGCTCGAGATCGCCTGTTGTCGAACACGCCGCGGAGATCGAATGTCAAGCAACGAGTACCCCGTTGAGACAATTCCACCTCCGGCCGCAACTTTCTAATGTGACTTTGCTTGATAGAGGATGGCCCAATACCAGCGCCCCCCTTGCGGAGCTCTGCAGCGAGCGGTAAGGGCGGCGGTGTCACTACAATCATTACGTGATGGTCGATGCAGGCCACCCCACGGACCGCTGAGATGGCGTTGATGAACATCACCAAACAACCGAGGGTCTTTTTCGCCAACAACTATCCGGTGAGAGTGGCACTTCAGGCCTGGAAAGAGGGCACCTATCCGGGTCAGCATCTTTGGGGAACGATGGCTTTGGAGGCGGCAGGATACGAGGTCGTCTACTCGAATTTCGGCCGCGGACAGTCAGCCCTGGAGCGAGTCTCGCGCCGCCTGATGGGCCGGGTGGGCAATCTGGCACAAGAGGCTGAGGCGCTTCGCTCCCATGCCGACGTCTTTTACGTCGGTGATCCACGCAGCCTGCACTTGCTCGCCCAGCGGCGTTACGTGGCCCCGATCGTCGCCGTCGTGCATCCCACGGTACCGTCCGAGCATCCTTGGACGTACAAGGCAGTCGGTCGGTACAGAGAGGTCCTTTGTCACAGCCGCTACGTCTACGAGGAGGTGCTGCGCATTCCAGGGCGTTCGGCCAGCAACACATCGCTCCTGCCCTGGGGTCCGGACCTGCTTTTCCCTGGCTACGCGACATACGAGGACGGAGGCTTCGTTGTCGCCGTCGGAAAGACAGGCCGGGATTACTCTGTCTTGCGCGAGGCAACCCAAAGAGAGAGGACCCCTCTGCGAGTGCACGACGGACCGCAGCGACCATACATCGAGCTTCTGCCTGATCTCCAACGCGCTGCGGTGATTGCGATTCCCTTGCAAGACCCCTTTGCGATGAACGGGCTGACCGAGCTGAACGACGCACTTGCTCTTCGCAAGCCCGTGGTGATGACACGCTCTCCGACAGCGCTCGATGTGGACATCGAAGCTATCGGCTGCGGGATCTGGGTCGACGTTGGCGATGTCGACGGTTGGCGACGGGCACTGTCCCAGTTGATGTCGGATTCTGCATTGCGGGACCGGATGGGGGCAGCAGGGAGAAAGTTCGCTGAACAAGGCTGGAACCAGCAGTCCTACGGTGAAGGTGTGGTGGAGGTCGTCGACCGAGCCAGGCAAGTTCCGTCCTAGACATCCCACGGTTTGAAATGTCAAGCGGCCCGGGCGTGTTCGTTCTCTGGGCGGTATCCCCAGGCGACTGATTCGTCGTAGGCGACCTGGTGGGTGAGGCAACCGTGAAGGATGCCGACGAGACGATTGCCAAGGGCCCGGAGCGCCTGGTGGTGTCCGTCACCGGCCGCCCGTCGGGCGTCGTAGTAGGCCCGGGCGCCCGCAGAGGTGCTGAGGGAGGCGAACGCCCAGAGGTAGATGGCGTCGGCCAGGCGACGGTTGCGGACGTGGCGGGCGAGGACTGTCTTTTTGGTGCCCGAGGCCCGGGTGATGGGTGACGTGCCGGCAGTAATTTTTGCGAGACTTGGCGCTGGCGTAGCGGTTCGGCTCGTCGCCGAACTCGCCGAGCACCCGGGCGCCGAGGATGGTCCCGAGTCCTGGCAGGGAACGGACCACTTCGGCGTCTGGGTGTGCCTCAAAATTTGCGGAGAGCCCCTCGGCCAGGTGGTCGATCTGGGCGACCATCTCGGCGAGCACGGCCACGCTGGCCGCGACAGAACTGCCCATGGCCGCTGCCACCGCGGGAGGTGCGGCGAGCTGCTCGGAGCGCAGGGCAGCCTGGATCTCGGCGGCGCGTTCATCGACCCTTCGTTGGCGACCACCGCGGCGCAGGGCGGCCGCTATCTTCGAACGTGACAGGGATGCACCGAGCGGCGGTGTCGGGGCGATGCGCAGCACCTCGAGGGCATCGCCGCTGGTCAGGTCGTCGAAGGCCACGAGCGCAGCCGGGTAGAACTCGCGCAGCGTCGAGCGCAACATGTTGGCCTGGCGGCCCTTGGACCACACCATGGACTGGTGCGCCCGGGCCAGCACCTTGAGAGCTTCGACCTCGTCGGTGTCGGCGGCCACGAGCCGGTGGTGGTGGCGGTCAGTGCGCACCATGTCGGAGAGCACCTGGGCATCCCCGGCGTCGGACTTGGCGCCGCTCGTCGAGTGGCGGTCCCGATAGCGCGACGTCGACATCGGGTTGACCGCGTAGACCTGATAGCCGGCGGCGACCAGAGCGCTGACAAAGAGCCCCCGGTCGGTCTCGATGCCGATCACCACCTCTTCAGGGTCCTCGACGTGAGAGCCGACGAGCTCGTGAAAGCAGGCGATCCCCTCCACCCCTTCGGGCAGGCGGGCTTTGGACAGCCGACGGCCGTCCTCATCCGCAACGTGCACGTCGTGATGGGCCTCAGCCCAGTCCACGCCGACAAAGATCATCTCTTGCCACCTTTCGCTCGTCGGACCAGCTTCTCTGAGCCTCGAGGTGGCCAGCAGCCTGCTAATGGATCAGTGCTCGCAGCACGACATCCCACCAGCCGTCACGGCAACCTCACCGACCAACAGGGGCACGTTCTAGGACTAAGGCTCGAAGGCCCGGCATGCGTCAGTGCTCACCTGTTGGCGGCTCGGAACCAGCCTTACCCGACCAAGGGGCACGCTGGTCGACCCCCATTAGCATCGATCGGTGGCGCGAATATGTCCATTGACTGTATTCGTAGTCATCATTTCTTCATCACTGCAGCGAACTCAGGATCAGTGGAAACGATTCCCGCAACGAGATTATTGACGGCGATGCATCTTTCGGTTCAACTGCGCTGCGAACGCTGCGCCACATCCCGGTGAGTTGCTCTCTAACTCAGCGCGCTCAGTCTGATTGGTCGGCCCTCGCCGAGACTCGACTCGGAGTCGGCCCTCATGGAGGACCAGGGCACCGCGAGTGTGCCCAAGGCCAGCGCAGCCAACAAGGTCTCGGGCTGACCTCCGTAGAGTGGGTTGTCGTTCCACCAGATGAGGACGACGATGAGCACGAGGGCCGCCCAGCGTGAGGTGGCAAGAATCACGGGATCCCTGGTATGCGCGCGCAGACTGCGAATCCGTCGTCGTATGATCAAGGCGGCCACGACGAGCGTCAACAGACCGATCACCCCCTCCTCGGCGGCCACCTGGATATAGGCGTTGTGCACGCTGCCCACCTGACATGAGCTAGTCGCCCCATTACCGGTCAGTTGATGCTCGATAAGACACTCCGACACATCGGGGAACAGATCAGCGGGCGAGTTGGGAAACGCCCGGTGAAGATCGGAGGTGACACTCGGATCGGCCAACACTTCTGGGAGTTCGCTCCGCGAGAAACCGACTCCGAATATCGGGTGGTGGGCGAAAAGGTCGACGCCGGCAGCCCCAGCAATGATGCGGGCCATTGTGCTGCCGTTAGTGAAACCCTTCTGCCCCGGCACGTTTGCCGAACGCACGGCCACGACAACAACGACGACTATGGTCAACACGACGACTAGCTTCATCGGCCTCAGCAATCCAGATCGCCGGCTATGTGCAGCCCGGCGAGGTGGCGGTGCAAGTGCGAGCACTAGGCCCACGGCGGCAATCGAGCCCACCGATTTGGACAAGACGAGCGAGAGCACCCCGAGTCCGATCAAGGCGATCCGCGCTGACGGCCACTTTGGCACCATGCCATAGACCACGGTCACGATCAGGACCGCTGCCAACAGGCCTTCGGTGTCCGGCCCGTTTCCACCCTGTAGTCGGGCCGATAGCTGACCACTGGCCAGCTCGCCGATCAAGGCGCGCCCAAGCTCGATGGCGCACGCTGCGGCGACCGTCCCCATGACGAAGCGCGCATCTGATGGGCGTTTGATCACATAAGGCATGAGCCAAACGATGCTGAAGGTTTCGACGAGTCGCGACCAGCTTACGAATGGACTGAAGAATCCGTGGGCATCGACCACGAGGACCGGAAACAGTGAGAGACCGAACACGAGGAGGAGCACGGCGAGTGGGCGCTGGCCGACATCGGCCCTCTGCGCGCTGGTGCGGCCGCTCACGAACAGCAGCGATCCGACCAGCAGCAGGTATGGAAGATCGGTGAGGCGCACGTTGACGCGCCCGACCGAGGTTGAGAACTGAAACCAGCCGAGGAAAGTCGAGAGAACAAAGGCCGCGAGGAACCACTTGGGGTCTACCCTGCGTACCAGCACCAAGATGACAACGACGAGCGGAGCCGCCAGCACGAGGAACGGCGCCCAACGGACGGGCGCTTTCCCCGCGATCACGGCGACGATTGCCGCCGCCCCCACTGTGATCAGCGTCCGCGCCGCCGGGCCACGCCATGGGCGGCCCGAGGATCTGGCGCCTGCGACGCGGATCATCACCGGACGCGGGGAGCAAACACCGTCTTCACCCCGAAAACGGTTTCGAGTGGCGTGCCGCTGGATCGCGAGGAAGAGAGCTCGGCTGGTGGGACATCACCTGAGCCGATTTGAGACAGGTTTCGAACAAGAAGCGTCGCGCACTGCCGTTTGCGTACCGGACCGAGATAAGCGGCCAGCATCTGGCGCCCTTCATGGCAACAGCCGAGTCATGACGCCGCGACAACGCTCGCACGGCCGGCCAGCTCTTCGTAGACGCCGGCGATGTCATCCGCCAGCCGCTCGGCACCGAAGAACCGGTGTGCCCGCTCTGCGGCTGCCGCACCCATCGTCCGCCGTAGCTCCTCGTCATCGAGGAGCCGACCAACGGCGGCGGCGAGCGCGCCGACGTCAGTCGCAGTGACAATTCCGGTCGTCCCGCTGGCCACCACCTCGCTGGCGCCCCCCACATCCGTGGTGACACAGGGTCGGCCCGCGAGCGCCGCTTCAATCAGCGACACCGGCATGCCCTCATTGTCCGAGGTGAGAACCACGACGTCTGAAGCGGCGTACACCGTCTCCACGTCTGACATCCACCCCAGGAAATGAACCGGAGCCCGCAGTCGCGTCGCCAGATCCTGTAGCGAGTCGAGGAGCTCGCCACCTCCGGCGACGACGAACTGCACATCGGGATGGACTCCGGCGAGCGCGCCAGCCAGTTGCACGAACCGTTCGGGACGCTTGATGGGAGTGAGGCGGGCGACGAGCGTGACCGCCACCGAGTCAGAGCGCAGACCGAGCCGGATCCTTGCAGCAGATCGGGACGGGAGTGGACCCAGCCGCGTCCCCGGTGGCACCACGACGAACTGGTTGGCCCGTCCGATCCCCGCTGCCAGGAGGTCGCTCCTGACCCGATCCCCCACCGCGACAAGCCGGTTGGTAGGTCGCGCCAGCATCCGCTCGACGCCGACGACCGCCGTCCGGCCGACGGGTGAGAAGTATCCATGAAGCAGATGCCCGTGAAAACTGTGCACCGTCGCCGGGACCCCGCACGACCATGCGGCCAACCGGCCGAGCACACCGGCCTTGGCCGTGTGCGTATGGACTATATGCGGGCGAAACCGGCGAATGACGTCGATCAGGCCGATCAACGCACGGAGGTCATCGGCCGGCCGAGGCGCCCGCCCCAGGCCGCGGACTTTCAGTACCGCCAGATGGGGGGCACGCAGCGAGACGTAGTCGCCCTCCCCCTCTCCAATCGAGCCGGCCACGATCCGCTGATCGAAGCGCCCGGTGTCGAGCAGATCACTGAGGACGGCCGCCATCAACGCCGGGCCGCCGACGTTCAGGCGGGCGATGATCTGCAGCACCCGTATCCGACCATCGCCCGATGGGTTATGGGCCCTCAGCCCAGTGGGCTCCCCCCTGTCAGCGAAGGTCGCCGGTCTGATGAACGGGGCAGGATCAGTCACGGGCGGCGCGCAATGATCGACGGTGTCTCCGATCATCCGCTCGAGGGCGAACTGCCCGACCCCATGAGCAGCCGTCCCACGCCCCAGGTATTGGCGCAGTTCCTCGTAGCGGGCGCGGCGGAACAGGGCCTCGGCCAGGGCGCCAGACAGGCCCAGGGCTACTTCGGCCCCGGAAACATCGCCCGGGAGATCGAGAAGGGAACCGGCGTGGCGGGCGACCACCGGACGGCCCGCAGCCACGACCTCGATGGCCCGGAAACCGAAACTCTGTCCGAGCGCAGCCTCGGCCAGGAACGCGCGGAAGTCGTGCGTAGTCGGGGCGCCAGGCTTGGGTTTGGTTCGCAGGGCACGTGTCTCGGCCGGCACGCGCAGTCCCGTCCGAACGCATCGGCGTGCTGCCCGATTGGGCAGACGAGCTGTTCCGCACTGAACGGTGACTTCGGGGAGGGTAGCCCGCAATCACCGCCCGGCTACTGGACGCCGTCGACACCAATTCTTCTTGCTCTGTTCTCGCGCAGCAGGTCCGCGTCTCCCGTCTGGTGTTCCGGATCAGGAACGTCCGACGCGAGCCAGCCCGTGCGACGCTGGTCCTTCGGCCTGCGGCGAGCGGACTCGATCACCACTCCCTCCTTGCCCGACCGGTTGAGGACGACGCCCACATAGGGAGTACCTGCCCCATCCAGCAGCGCCAGCGCCCTGCGCAGCCGCCTCTGGCTGCCTGTGCGGGCCGAGGTCACCAAGACCGTAGCGTTGGACGCGGCGGCCACGACCAGCCCGTCACTCGCCTCCAGAACGGGCGGACTATCGATGACCACCGTGACACCGCTGTCGCGTAACCTGCCGATGACCTCCCCGAATCGCAGCGACGTCAGGAGCTCCGAGGGGTTCGGCGGGAGAGGCCCGACGGGCATCACCACCAACGACTCGAGCTCGGGAACCGGCTGGAGCGCTTCGACTGTCGCCGCATCTCCTATAAGCAATGATGTCAGCCCGACCCGGTTCGCGACGCCGAACTGCTCATGGAGCCGTGGGTGTCGCAAATCGGCGTCGACCAATACCACACGCCTCCCCGCCCGAGCCATCAGAACGGCCAAGTTGGCGGCGGTCGTCGTCGCGCCCTCACCTCGGGTAGGAGCGGCAACCTGTACCACGTTGCCCTCGCCGTCTTTCCCGACGAATTGCAGCGTCGTCCGCACGGTACGGTAGGCGTCGACTGCCGAGGATCTCACATCGCCCCGTGCAACCACGCCTGCGACGTCGTTGCGCCGTCGGGCGAGCTCGGGAATAGCACCGATGACGACCGCCTGCCCCGAAAGCTCGGCCTCGAGATCCTCCCGGGTGGTAATGGAGTCGTCGAAGTACTCGAAGAGAAAGGCCAGCAGCACCCCAAGCAGCAGTCCCGCGCCGAGCCCGATGATTACCGTTCGCACAACACTGGTGCCGACCGGAACAGTAGGCACGCTGGCGGGCGCCACCACGGTCGGCACCACGGTGTCGGACGCAGCTTGTTGTTGGGCCTGTTGGAGCTGGCTCTGGAGGGCGACTTGTTGGCCGAGCAGCGCGTTCCGGAGGGCAACGTTGGTCGCTTCGGCGTTGCTCGCCGGGCCCCCGAAGGCGATATCGGCGTTGAGAGAGGCGATCTGTTGCTGGAGGGATTGGATCTGTCGCTGGATCTCAGCGGTCGATCCGAGCGCCTGGTTCTGGGCCAACGATCGGCTGTAGGCGACGTAGGCCGCGGCCCAGGCGTTTGCCTGGCGGGCCGCCAGCGTCGGCGACGCCGACGTGGCACTGACCTCGATGATGCTACTCAGTCCCGCCTGGTTCGCTGAGACCGTGCCGGGATCATCGATGTGCTTTGCGACGAGTGCCTCTACGGCGCTGCTCCCGAGGATGCCGATCTGGGTCGCCATGACCGTCTGGTCGACGGCTCCCGAGCTCGGAGCCTGGGTGAGGACTGCGGCAGTCGCCTTGTATTGGCGCTGCTGGAGCCGGTGTTGGCCGACCAGGCCGCCGACGGCGATCACGACGGCGAGCACGATGTACCACTTGCGTCGCCAAAGAATGCGGGCGTAGTCCCGCACGTCCTTCTGCCGTACTACGTCGTCGCCGGCGGACACCGACACATGCTCGTCGGCTGCACCAAGACCAACAATGGGCACTCACCCCTGGGGGGTGAATCTCCATGGGCAACCTGCCTGTGACCTGCAATTTCGACAAAGACGCCGACGCGTCCTCTCAGGTCGTCAGGTCAGCCCACCCCGGCGCTCAGCGCCACTAATGTCTGGCAGTCTTTGGGTTCGTTATCGTTCGTCGCGTCGAGGATGTTCTCTCGGACGACACCGAGGTCGTGGACGCCCGAGTCCAGACACGAGAACTCCCTGTTTCGCCCGGTCGAACGCAGTCCAGTTGCGTGATCTCGCCAACTGCGTGACCTCGGTGCATCCGGCCGGCAGCATCGAGGCCACAGAACGGTGGTCTCGGGTGCGTTCTGTGCCCAGGGACCCCCGGATCACGTGGTGGGTGAACATGAACTCCGACCCCGTCAGCGCCTGCGGCAGGCGGCGGTGTCCTGGGGCGCCGCCGCCGCGAACCTGGGCCCACGTTGTTGTAGCCGCCGATCATCACCACGACCAGATTGCCCGTGGTCGGGGCCACGCCGAAGGTCAGATTGATCGTGCCACCCGTGTATGCGTCGTCGAGGTCGTCGAGTCCTGTACGTGCTCGATTGCCATCTCAGCCTTTCACCGGCGTGTAGTCGTAGCCCGGTGCACCGTCATAGGTATTGTCGGCATAGTCGATAAACGTCTTGCCCTGGAAGAACGAGTAGGTGTTGTACTGGCAATACTCAAGAACGGCCGGACGGGCGGCAGCCCACTGAGCGGTCGTCCAGATGCCGCTGGCCGGGGTGGTGGCCGCATTGAACGAGTTGTCGTCGTTGTCGGCAAGCCACAGCATCGGGGTGAGGTAGCAGTTGGACGGGAGTGGGGTCTCGGTGCCGCTCAGGTTCACCTTTTGATTGTTGAACCCCTGATAGGTCACGCCCTGATACGTCACACCGCCGTTGAGGTTCATGTCGAGCGCTTTGTCCCAGGACGTGGTGGCGGCACTCCCTGTGGCAGCGCCGGTCCCGTACGGGGCAACGGTCGCGCAGACGTTGGCCCAGTCGTAGAAGATGCTGTCCCCGTTGACTATGGGTGCAGTGGTGCCCTGAGCCATCCCGTACACGAAGGCCGGCCAGACCGAGTTGTTGATGGCCGTAGCCACGTCCGTGTTGTTGCCGTGGTATGCGCAGTAGTGCTGGCAATAGCAACCGGGAAACTCTGCCGCTTGTGGCAGGCTCAGGTAGGTGTAGATCGGGACATCGAACCCGGCGCCTTCGTTGAACGCTTCGACCCAGGCCTGCGCCCGAGACGCAACGAGAGTGTTCGTCAAAGCCTGAGTGGACAGACCCCCCGGACCCGTCCACGCCCAATTTTGACCTTCAACCTCGGTGTCCAGCAATACACCGTCGAAGCCCATCCAGGCGATAGCCCCACCGACATCCCGCATCAAGGTGTTCCACGCCGCCCAGTCCGTATCGTTGCTCCAATTACCCGCGCAGGGGGGTACGTTTTCGGCCGCGATTCCACTTGGAGCAGTTGCAGCAAGATAGAAGTACAAATAGACCTTCAGCCCGACGGCATGTGCCATGGTAGAGACCGACGTTGGCTCCCCCGCCTTTCCGTAGAGGAACTGCTGGTCGTAACTCGCGTTACCTGAGACGGGATTAGCTGACCATAAGAAGCCCGGTTGGCCACTGCTCGTCCCTGCCTGACCGACGAAAAGTCCCGCCTGCATGGTGAACGACCCGAAGCCGTACGAACGTATCTCAGCTAGTTGGGTCGCGGTATAGGGAGTGTTACCGATTCCGCCCTGATACGGGCCATGGGCGCCTTCACCGAACAGAATGACGTTGGGCAGCTGGCCGCCACGGGTCGCCTGGTCGCCACCGCTCGCCTGGCTGCCATGGGTCTCCTGGCCGCCACGGGTCGGCTGGCCGCCACGGGTCGCCGCTGATGAGCAGCCGGCCAGCTCAAAGGCGGCCAGCGAAGCAGCCACCGCCCCGACGCCCTGCAGGAATCGCCGGCGGTCGACGCCGCGCCGCTGTGCGGACTCGTCGATGGGGCCTCGGACCAGTTCGTTGTTCGCCCGGTCGCGCCGTCCGGCCGCGGCGGGGACGAACTCACCATTGGAGATCGGCTCGGCTGGGAGCGGAGGATATTCGACCCGATCACGCCGTCTGCGGCCAAAACCACCGGTCCCAGTCATGCGCCGACGATACGACCGGGACACGAGCGCCGCTGGTCGGGAGGACCAGTCCGACCTCCGGCTGGCACGAGGTCCACCGACGCGGTCGGCCGTCAGGTCAGCATGAACGGCCGCAAGGGAACCTGCTCGACGAGATCCGCTCCAGCCACGTCAGAATGCTCTAGCCAATAGATGGTCGCGCGGGTGCGCTGGCAGATTCCCCCGGGGGTCAGAGGCTAGGGGGAATCTCCCGGTGTGCGCTGCGGAACGGCCGGATCTAATGGCGAGGTGAGTCGGAGCGTCACGCGGCGACTGGCAACCTGGACCGCCAAATGGTTGGAGCGCGCTGCCGGTGACGCCGGTGATCGGAGCCGATGTACCCGGCATCCGGTTGGTGCCGTTCTCTTGGCTTGGGATCCGGCATCGGCGCGCCGAGCGGCGCGCGAGATTGCCAGTCAGCTCGGATCGATCGCACCTCGCGCTCAGCTCGTACTGGTCGACAACCGCGGCACTGGCATGGAGTGGGCTGGGGAAGAAGGTTTCGAGCTCGTGCCTGGCGACAACTCGGCGCGTGAATTCTCGGGTCTCCAGCGGGGCATCGACCATGTCCTGGCCTCTGGCATCCCCTCATGCTGGATCCTTGCCAACGACCGTTACGACCGTTACCAGTCACACCGACAGTCCTTGCTGCACCTTGTCGACGGCGGCACGCTTGACGCTGTCGTGGCGACCGGTGCCCTTGCTGGCCGGATCAACGGGTATCCCACAGCTTCGAAGGCGTTCGAGCTCACGATCGACTCTTGGGTCTGCTCAAACTTCCTATTGGTCGCCGGCACGTCTCTCACACGGCTCGGAGACCTCGTGACGGTCGGGACTACGGAGCTTGCAGCAGTTGTGAATCACTCGGTGGCCGAAGGGCCACTACTGCGGGCCGATGGACCTCTCGACGACGCTCAGATCGAATACCTCACAGAGTGGCTCACCGGCGTCGGAACGGCACTCACCGACCACTGGTACCGTCACCGACCCGCTACCGCCGACTCGTGGGATGACCTTTGCGGAAAGGTCCAGAGCGTCTTGAATGAGCAGCTCCTCTCGGCCAAGGCTCGCAGGGCGGGTATCCCGGTGCTGCCACTCGCCAGTGCCTACACGCTCGGTCGACTCGAACCAACATCGCTCTCCTATCGTCTGTTGGCAGCGTCGGTCAGGGCTCTGCCGCGGCAATCACCGAGGTTGCTCGGCGGCCTCGCTGGGCGGAACCTGGCCGCCTTGCGCAGGTGGCGCTCAGCGGCACCCGCCGCTCACCGCTCGTGCACTGGAGCGCCCCAGCGTCGGGGGCGACGCCTCATTGGGTCGCCGAGACGGGAAGAGTAGACAGCCCACGTCCCGTCCGAAAAGACTGAGGGGCGAGGGGTTCGATCTCGGCCGGGACAACCTGCTGTGTCTCACCCACGTTCGCACCAGCGTGTATGTCGTTTCGGTCATCGACATCGATGTCATCGACGACTGCGCCGATGCCCCCGATCACCGTTGATCTAGCCGGCCCAGAGGTAATCCGAGGACCGAGTCAGCGGGGTCGAGGATCTGGGTGACGATGATGAGGGTGTTCTGTCGGGAACTCTTCATGAGCGATCACGAATGACCAGGGGCCCTGCCGATCCCGTTGGGACTGAGCAGAGCCGTTGGTAGACCTGGAGAGCGCGGGACACCGAGCGTTCAAAATCGAATCGCGAGTGCACCCACGATCGGGCTCTGTCGCCAACTGCCGAGCGGTAATCCGGATGGCGCAGGCTAAACACGATCCTTTCCGCCATCTGGCAGGGATCCGCAGTAATCGCCGCGAAGGAGCCGCGGCCGGCCTCTTCGACAATGCCCTCGGCAGCGATGGGTGTGGCGACGACCGCCAGACCGTAGGCCATCGCGTCGAGCACCTTGAACTTGATGCCCGAGCCGAGGGTAAGCGGGGCCACGAACAACGAGGCACTCCGATAGATCTCGTCGAAATCGTCAACATATCCGGTCACGACCACCGACGAGCTGCGCTGTTGCCAGAGCCATTGCGGCGGGTCGGCACCGCCGACGATCAGTGTGGCACCAGCCATCTCGGACAACACCCGCGGCCACACCCGGGCAAGGAACCAGGCGATGGACTCGGCGTTCGTCGATCGCGACATAGCTCCAGTGAACGCCACCACAGGCCGCTCGCTCCCAGAAGCAGGTCGCTCGGGAACTTGGACGTTTGGATCGACCACCTGCACGGGCCGAGTCACCCCCATTCCCGAAAGCAGATCACGGTCCTTATGCGTGAACGTGAAGATCTGATCGACTTCAGCCAACAGGCGCGGTTCGACGACCAGGGCTCGGCGGGCTCGTACCATCGATGCGATGCGGGTCTTGAAATGGCGGGCCGATCTGGCTTCGCGCTGTGCCTTCTGGGTCATCACGTCATGGACGAACGCCGTGATCGGCACCTCGGGCCTCAGGTCACGGACGTCGTTGGCCAACGGAAGAAGGTGTTGCCAGTGGATCTCCACTAGGTCCGCGGATGCCACTGCGTCCGCGAACGCAGGAGAAGACCTGAATGCAGCGAGGGAGGCAATCCCCGGCGTAATGCCACCGGTCCGGGCGTCGTGGAACCGAGCAGCCCACGGGTGCGGTGGGGGACCAACCGGTACCATGGTTACTTCCACACCCGGAGGTAGGTCCCTCGGCGCCGAGGCGTTCTCGAGACTGGCCGGTGTGACCAGGTGCACTCGGTTGCAGGCGCTAAGCGCAGATAGCCAGGCCCACGAGAATTGGCCGCCCGCGTGGGCGATGCGGCGATGCGGGAGGTGCGGCGAAAGGAACACCAACTCAGCCATCGTGTGCCCTCCTACGATGGATCCAGAGACGCGGAGCTAGCAGGGATCGATCCCTTCCGCCTCAGGGCTTCATTGGTGGCGCGCTCATGTGCTTTGAGGTACCCCCGTCCCCAACGTTGGCAAGACTCGAGGTAATTCCCCTCACCCCACTCGTTCCAGGCATTGGCGAAGACCAGATCCTTCTCGGCATCGCGAAGCCCCAAGCTGCAGCAAAGCCTCTCGAACCCACCACTCGCAGAGCGAGGGTGACACCGTTGCACCACCGTTGGGCCGGCGAGGGAACGGGCGAAGCCGGGACACACGCTTGGGTACGTCGTGTAGGCGGCCCGAGGAGATCTCAGTACTGGCTCGACAAGCGATCGGTGATCATGCAACCGGTTGGTCCGGTACGCGCTGCGCTGGCTGAATGCCTTTCGCAGGGCACGCTGTCTCGCCGTTTCTTGCACGGCGGGGCCCAACCTTCGCCAGTCGGGTGCGAAGGTGACCGCGGCGTCGAATCCGAACGGTCGTGGGTCAACGCGATCAGCATCGAAATTGTGGACACTGAATAGGTATGGGTCGCCGGCACCGAGCCGCATCGACTCGCGACGCCAGACATCCGCTGTCCTCCGAGGGTCGGGCAGGTCGCTCACCCGGTACACGAGAAACAACGGGCGACCCTGCACCCGGGCATATCGCGGATCGGTGAACGCCTCGACCAGCTACCGGACGTGTCTGAGGTTGTCCGCTGCCGAGTAGGTCTGGTGGAGTAGGACGTTGTCGTCTCCTCCTTCCCACCGTCTGGTCCAAGTGTCGTTGGCCCAGCACAAGCAAAATAGGAACTCTGGCTCGCCCGACTACAACACCTCGTCAAACGGCCGCTCGAGCTGCCGGCGCCCCTCGAACCAATAGTGATAGTACGGGCGGCGCCAGCTGGCGCCGGATGGACATCGACACTCGTACGAACCCAAGATCCATTCGAGGCGCCCATTGCGCGTTCCTACCATGGGCCAGGGCAACCAATGCAGGGTCTAAGACCCCCAAGGGTCGGATCGACGGTTCAAGCCCTGTCAGCTCGAGCCAATGACTCTGCCATTCGATCGTCTCGCGAGGGCCAGCATGCAAGCCGACGATGGGAACGTAGCCGAGGTCGCGTCGGGCCTCAGTGATGTCGGCCTCGCTGTCGCGGACATCACCGGATCGATGCGACGTGAACCGCGGCTCCAGGCGGACCAACGAGCGCTTCTCCACCGCCTCGAACAGTTCGAACAACGACCATCGCTTACCTCCGAGACGCTGTAGAAGTTCCCGCTGCAGCGTTCCCCCGGAGCAGGTATTGCCGCAAGGTTGGCCCGGACCACATGTGGCGTATAGATGAAGCTCCGTGTTTGCTCGCCAGCTCCGTGGATGGTGGGAGCATCGCCTCTCGCCAACGCAACAGACCCTGGACCACGTGTGACCCGATGAGCCCGCACCACCGGTTACGAGAGCACACGAGCGCCTTACAGGGCGACTCCATCCGTGGGCTCGTCCGGACGGATCAGCACCAGCTGGTGTTCGATGGCCACGCTCACCGCCTGGGCGTGGGTTCGGACCTGCAGCTTCTCGAAGACCCTGATCTTGTGGTTCTCGACGGTCTTGTACGCCACGCCCAGCCGGCGTGCAATGGCCTTGGTGGACAATCCTTCGACCATTGCTTCCAACACCTCGGACTCGCGGGGTGTGAGGGACCGTCCGATCCGGCCGTCGCTGCGAGCCAGATCCTGCCTGAGCCTGGACCAATGCTGCACCAGCGTGACGGCAACCGTGGGGTTGAGAGCCATTCCACCTCGTGCCACCGCCTGAACTCCGGTTGCGATCTCCAGAGGCGAGCTGTCATCGAGCATTACGCCATGGACTCCCAACTCGAGAAGGTGAATCACCCGCTCCAACGATGGGTTCGTACAGATCACGACGACCCTGGTCCCGACGGCAAGCAGGGCGTCGACCACGTCGTCGAATTGCCCGGAGATGGAGTCGCTGGCGACGACGACGTGCGGTGGGGACGGGAGGCAACTCGTCATGATCTCGCCACCGGTGGCGATACGTCCGACGACTCTCAGGTTGTGACGCTGAGCACAGGCGCGGGCGATGATGTCACGGGGCAGGGAATCCTCATGGGCGACCACCACTGATACGGCATGGTGACCGCCCGGGCCGCCATTGTCGTCTCCGAGAATCTCAGCAGCTGACGGCCGGCCGATCACCCGTGGGCGAGTCCGTATGGCGCCATTGGTCCTGGTCATTGCGCGTCAGCGAGGGTACGCACGTCCTCGGGCCGAAGGTATCCCTTGCGGAAGGCCACCGATACGGCATGTGCCTGATTCTGGACCCCGAGCTTGCCGAATATCCGCTGTTTGTGGTTCTCGACCGTCTTGTGACTGACCCTCATATGGTCCCCGATCTGCCTCGAGGTGCACCCCGCCCCGATGAACTGCAGGACCTGGATCTCGCGGGCGGTGAGCTGGCGCGCGGCCGGCGTCGTGGTAGCCAATGGCCGGATCGCGGAGGGCGCCGGAGCGGCCGTGAGCTCACCGACGAGCTCGCGGGCATTGGCTTGAAGAGAGACCAGGCGTCGAAAACCGCACCGGCGGGCTCTCGTCACGGCCTCCCCGTCACGACGGTACAAGCCGACGAAGCTCAAGGACGGCCACACCCGTTGAAGGCGGTAGGCGAGCCGGCACGGATCCCATTCCCGCACATCAACTTCGAGGAGCACGACCGAGGGCGTCGTCTTCTCGCAGAGGGCGAACAGTGCCTCCCCGGCCACCACGCTACCGACCAGTCCGATCTCGGGCTCTGGATCGAGAATCAACTCCAGACCCTCTCGCAAAAGGCGTGAACGTTCTTGGATCGCTACTGACGCCGTCATGTTGCCTCCAATTTCGTTGCTTGCTGAACGGACACCTCTATGTTCCTGTTCCGGCAGGTACTGAACCTGCCCCACACGATGGAACTGGCCTCGCCGCACCGGATCGGCAGCAGGGAAACCCCCCATGGGGGTGCCGTTCGACGCAGACGCTGTGCCACGATGCACGCATGCCAGGAAGACCTCGGCGACGCGATCGCACCCGGGTCGTCATCGTCGGGCAAGGGTACGTCGGACTCCCGTTGGCGATGCGAAGCGTGGTCGTCGGCTATGACGTCGTCGGCTTCGACACCGACGAGCTGCGGATAAAGAAGCTCAATGCCGCCGAATCGTTCATCGACGACATCAGCAGCGAGGACCTGCAGTCCGCAGTGGAGACGGGCCGGTATCACGCATCCACCGAGAGTCGCTCGTGCGGCGGGTTCGATGTTGCCATCGTCACGGTGCCGACACCCTTGACCGAAGGTCGCCCAGATCTTTCCTTCATCGAGGCCGCCTCTCGCACGCTGGCCCGGTACGTCCGCCCGGGTGCCCTCGTGGTGTTGGAGTCGACCACATATCCAGGCACGACGGAAGAATTCGTGGTGCCGATGCTCGAAGAGGGGTCGGGCCTGATCGCGGGCGAAGACTTCTTCGTGGGATACAGCCCCGAGCGCATCGACCCCGGCAACCAGGTCTGGACTCTGACGAACACGCCCAAGGTGGTTTCGGGGATTAACCCAGCCTCCCTGGAGCGGGTCGATCGCTTTTACCGGACCCTGGTCGACCGCACTGTCCCGGTGTCGGGAACCCACGAGGCAGAGCTCACGAAGCTGCTCGAAAACACCTTCCGGCACGTCAACATCGCCCTGGTCAACGAACTGGCCGTATTCGCCGCTGAATTGGGCATCGACATATGGGAGGCAATCGGTGCCGCGGCCTCCAAGCCCTTCGGCTTCATGCCCTTCCACCCCGGGCCTGGTGTCGGGGGTCATTGCCTGCCCATCGACCCGAGCTACTTGTCGTGGCGGGTCAGGCGACGGATCGGGAAGTCGTTCCGCTTCGTCGAGCTGGCCAATGACGTCAACGAGCACATGCCGGACTATGTGGTGCGGCGTCTCATCGAGGCCCTCAATCGAGATGGCAGAGCACTGCGGGGTACCCGCGTCCTGTTGCTCGGGATGGCGTACAAGCGCAACACGGGTGACGCCCGGGAGGCTCCCTCGGCGACGGTGGCCAAGCAGTTGCTGTCCTATGGTGCCGAGGTGAGGGCGGTCGATCCCCACGTTCTCGACTCCGACGTCATGAGTGGCATCGCCCTGGTCGACGCCACGCCCGAGGAGATCGCCTCGGCCGATGCGGTTGTACTGCTGACGGATCACGACGCGTTCGACCTCGACGCCGTCACCATGCACGCACGGTACGTCCTCGACACGCGGCACACACTCGAAGGAGACAACGTCGAACATCTTTAATCTCGGCGAAATGCAGCCTTCGGCACACGAGCTGGTGCGCGAAGCGTCACCGAGGAACGACATGGTCCACCACCTTCCGAGCAACCTGCTGTGCCTGAACCTCCTCGGCCTTGACCTTCTGAGCCTCAGCGGCGCGGCTGACGAGCGCGGGTTCACAGCCATTGGTGGCGTCGCCGACGGCTGCCTTCGCCTGATCGGTCGCCGACTGCACGACCACGGCCCTTGTTCGGGTCCATCCGGGGGGCCACGGTTGGGCCGAGATAGCATCGCCGGTCTTGATAGCTCCGTCGGAGCGGGGGGGTTCGAGCGACGGACGTCGCGTGTCTCCCAGGGCGAGCCGTCGTGCCTCCTCCCAGACTTCGGTGGGCATCGCCGGGGGCACGCTGCGCAAAGCCGATCCAAGGTCGGTGAGCCACTGCGTCTCGGCTTGACACAGAGCGCATGAACCCAGATGTGAGTCATCAGCGCGCCTCTCGAGGCCTGCTGAGGAGCCAAATACGTTTCTAAGGGTCTCCCTACAGTTCACATCGAGGTCCCTGCGAAGATCGACGTAGGCAAGGCGCAAGGCGACTCGACGAGCCTCCCTGCCCGGATGGCTCTGGCCCAGCCGGTGCGCTACGTCTGACTCGGCGATACCCTCGACCTCGGTCGCCCACAAAGGGGCCTGAACGTCCCACGACACTCGGCGGCTTAGGGCACGCCTCAAGGCCGAGGCCCGGGGACTGAGGGCGGCCGCGTAGGCACCGGATCTGGCCCGACGAACCAGTGGACTGAACGCACGAGCGGCGCCCGCCTCGGTCGTGGCGATCACCACCTCGAGTCTCAGTCCGCGTTGGCGGGATCGGTACGGCTGGGGCAGCGTTCCGCGAACGACCTCCTTGACTACCTCGCCGGCGGTCGCCTCGTCCCCGGTGAGGGTGCAGGCGATCGCCCACATTGTTTCGACATGTGCCCGCAATGAGCTCGCAAGCCGGGCATCCTTGCGCTTCCGTCTCTGCCACGGGGCCATACGACATCGATATCACCGTGCCCCTCCTGGGTGATATGGGGGATAATCCTTACGGGAACTCTCTTGCCGGTTGTAGGGAACGCAACGTTCCTCCACTACCCCGGTCACTTCCCCTTCGGCTGGCGATACTGCCGACCCGTGCCTTCCGAAGGCTCTAAGGGTATAATCCCCCCAGGAGGATCTGCCTAGTGTCGGGTGGGCCAGAACCGGAACCGGCCGATGATTCATAGGCGGAGATTGGCCGTCGTGCTCCAGCCCCCAAACCACGACGGCGGGGATGTCGCGGTGCTCGCTTCGACCGAACTCTCCCGGGCAGGCCTCGAGGAGGTCTTAGCGCATACTGCTGGGGTAGCTGACGTCATGACGACCAGGACGATGGCGGAGTTCGTTCCTCGTTGCGGGAACGAACGGCCCGATTTGGCCTTGCTGCAGGTCGACGCTGCCGGGACCTCCACCCGAGACGCGACAACTGACCTCAGCCAAATGCTCCGGGCTCTCCGCCTGATCGGAATGTGCACCGGTCGCCAGACTGAACGCCACGTCGGGGAGCTGCGCGGCTTTGGAGTGCACCAAGCTGCCTCCGTGCGTCATGAGAATGACCGCCTGTCGCTCCAAGGCGCCTCCGAACCCGTTCCGATTCGCGAGCAGGCCGAGCTGTCGGCACTCACGCCGCGCGAACAGACGCCTTGGCTACGGGAACGGTGGGCCTGCAGTTCAGATTGCGGACCGCCCAGAAGTCACCCATAAGGCGATCGAGAACCACAAACAACGGACCCACTCCAAGCTGCGAGTTCAGAGCCCATCAGACGTCGTGTCCGTCGCCTTCCAACGCGGCACGGTTGATGGTGACGACGCGCCCGTCCGTCAATCGGGGCCCGACCTGCCCTCGAGCTCGTGACCTCTTTTGTCCGAGTAGTCATAGGCGATCGCAGCATCCTCGTTCGCGAGTTTCTCAGCCGCGCGTGTCGCGAGCGCGGTATGCAAGTCGTCGCTGAAGTCTCAACCTTGGAAGAATCCCTCGTCGCGGCTGCGCAACATGCGCCTCATGTCATCGTGCTCTCAGATCCCTTGGCGGGCTGCCCAGTCGCTGACGCTGTCAAGCAGATCGTCCACGATGGGGCCAAGGTCGTCGTATTCAGTGACAATCCATCCCCTGAGCAGGTGATTTCGGTCCTCGAGCAGGGGGCCTCCAGCTATCTCACGTATGACTCCCGACCTCAGGACATTGCAGATGCAGTCCTCAGCGTCGCCGGCGGGGGGGTCGTGCTGCATGCCTCAGTGGCGAGCGTCGTGCTTGAGCAATGGCGACGGATGTCAAGCGGTAGTGGTTCGCCGCACACGTCTCTCACGCCGAGGGAGCGGGAGGTCCTGGCGGGGCTCGCACAAGGTTTGACAACGAAGGCCATCGCCCGTCACCTCGGCGTCGCGATGAAGACTGTGGAGAGCCACAAGGTACGTCTGTTCGACAAGCTTGGAGCACGAACACAAGCTCACGCAGTGTCGATCGCGATCGGCCAGCAACTCGTGGCGCCTCATGACGATCGATGAGGATTCTGCACGTAACCTGCGGCCGTCCGACGCCCGTTATTTAGGCGCCCCGAGCCACTCTTTCGGCACCGGGAACGCGGCCTCTATGGCCGCGTCAATGGTGGTGCGCACCTCGCGACCCGACAGGGTCTTGCGCTCGGTCAGGGCCTGCGCCAGCGCGTGGACCGCCGGCATGAACCACGGATGCCTGATCAGGTTTCGGGTCCGTTGCTCCAGCCAAAGGATGTAAGCGTTCGCCTCATCCAAGCTGCCAGACACCTTCTCGGCGAGGATGGACACGAACTCGTAGTCCCCGCATAGGTGAACGAGGTCATCGGGTACATCGCCTGTCCGAGATGCAAGCCCGGCTCGCTGTTCCGCCGTGTAGGGGATTAATGCCGTGCCGGGGCTAAGGTCGTCTTCAAGGCCCAGAGCTTCCATCTCAGTGAGGCCCCCGGCCATGGAGACCATGATTTCGATCTCGACAGACCGGCGTGTGCTGCTGTTGATGAACTTGCCGTAGCCGGATTCGTAGTCGACCTCCTCCAGGGCGTCCAGCCACTTTTGGCCTCGGGAGTAACGCAACACGTGTCCGGCCGCATCATCCGTTTCGACTAGGGAAACTCGACGGATGCCCCGCCCGCTCAGGTACGAAGCAACCGCATGACCGGCCTCGTGGTAGGCCTCCGACATTGCTGTCATGTCAGCACCCTGTGCCCTTCCGCCTTCATCGGCGCTGCTCGACGCCGAGGGGCAGCGACGACTGAACCCGCCTTGTCAGCCGTAACCGCCCTCGTTCAGGATGTTGACAGCGCGGTCCATGCGGAAATAGAGCCGACCGGACTGATCCAAAACAACATACGCACAACAATTCGCCGACGCCTGCCTCGCGTCCATCGTGGTGCTGGCGCTCTTCTAAGCCTTGATCCACCCCATGAAGTAGCTCGTTAGGAGTCCGCGCATCCGCGGGAACAGGGCCCGCCGCCGGTTTCGAATGCTGCGGAACGGGGACGACCCTGCGAACGACATCACACGGGGTGTCTTCAGAGGGCTACTCCCCCACTACAGGTCGATGCCCAGCAACCGCGCGCCGTCGGCCACCGGCCGCCCCGCTGACGCCTCCTCGTCGAGGGCCCGCAGCGCAGCAGGCGTGTCGAGGTCGTCGTCGAGCGCGGCCCGCACCGCCGCCAACCCCGGCGAGCCGTCTGCGGCGCCGTGGTGACCGTCGTCGGGAGCGCTCCGCCACAGCGCCAGGCGGGCCGCCGCCGCGGGCATGTCCTCATCGGTGCGCCAGTCCCAGTCCTCGCGGTAGTGATGGGCCAGGAGGGCGAGGCGCACGGCGGCGGGGTCCCACTCCTTGCACAGGTCACCGACGAAGACCAGGTTGCCGAGCGACTTCGACATCTTGGTGCCGTCGAGCCCGACGAGGCCGACGTGGAACCAGAGCCGGACGAACGGCCGGCCCGTCACCGACTCGGACTGGGCGGTCTCGCACTCGTGGTGGGGGAAGACCAGGTCGCGCCCGCCCCCGTGGATGTCGATCGTCTCGCCGAGCTCTCGCAGGACGAGGGCCGAGCACTCGATGTGCCATCCCGGGCGGCCCGGGCCCCAGCGGGACTCCCAGGCCGGCTCGTCGGGCAGGGAGGGCTGCCACAGCACGAAGTCGAGCGGGTCGCGCTTGTTGGGGTCGTCCGGCCGGCCCCCGTTCTCGGCGGCGAGCTCCAGCATGTGGGCCCGGTCGAATCCGCTGACACGGCCGAACTCGGGGAAGCTCGCGATGCTGAAGTAGACCGAGCCACCGGACTGGTAGGCGTGGCCGCCCTCCAGCGCGTCGCCGATCAGCGACAGGATCTCGGAGATGGCCGACGTGGCCCGCGGCTCGGAGTAGACGGGCAGGAGGTTCAACAGGCTCATCTCGGCGTCGAACCGGGCCATCTCCTCGGCGGCCAGGTCCAGGTAGTGCACGCCGAGCTCACGCGCCTTGCGCAGGATGTCGTCGTCGACGTCGGTGACGTTGCGGACGCACTTGGTCTCGTGACCGGCGTCCTGCAAGCGCCGCTGCAGCATGTCGAAGTAGAGGTACACCGCGGCGTGCCCCAGGTGGGCGGCGTCGTAGGGCGTGATGCCGCAGGAGTACATCGTCACCAACGGGCCGGGCTCGAACGCCACCACCCCCTTGCGCGCCGTGTCGTACAGCCGCACCGCTAGATACCGGCCAACCGGAGCGTCGAGTGCGCCTTGTGACGGATGTTCAAGGTGACACAGACCGCGGTGAACGCCTCGATGGCGGCGGCCTGGTTCAGGCTCCCCGCGTCGAGCGGCCGCAGCCCTCGCATGTGCTCGACCAGCCCGACGGTGGCCGCGGTCGCCTCCGCGTGGTCCGAGCACACCAGCACGTCTGCTTCCAACCCCGACTCGAGGTCTTCCATTTCCGAGGCGGGGAGATGGTGGAAGGCCGCGGCGACCAGGCTCCCGGGCAGGGCAGCCTGGATGGCCGCGGCGACCGAGCCCCGCGGGGGCACCAGCGCCAGCATCTCGCGGCCCTCCTTGACCAGCGCATTGGCCATGGAGACCACGACCTTGCCCGCGAGCGGCTCCCGCAACGACCGGACGGTGGCGACGGCGCTGTCCCACGGGGTGGCCACCACGACGAGCCCGGCCGCCGCCGCGCCGGCGTTGTCCGCGCCCCGGAGCGGCAGGTCGAGCCCGGGCCAGCGGGCCCGGACCTCGGCGACCACGCTCTCGGCCCGCCCGGCGTCACGCGAGCCGATCGTGACCTCCACGCCCCGCTCCGCCAGACGGACCGCGACCCCACGCCCGGCCGGGCCCGTGCCACCGAGTATGCCCACGTCCACGTCCCTACCTTCGCATAACCTCGCTGGCGCAGTGGGACTCCTCGACGGCAAGCGGCTCCTCATCACCGGTGTCCTCACCGACGCCTCCCTCGCCTTCGCCGTCGCCCGGACGGCCCAGGAGGAGGGCGCCGAGATCGTCCTCTCCGGCGCGGGACGCGCCCTCTCGCTGACCCAGCGCACGGCACGCAAGCTCCCGGACCGACCCGACGTCCTGGAGATCGACGTGACGTCGCCCGACCAACTGGCCGCGGCCGGCAAAGCGCTGGCGGCCCGCTGGGACCGGCTCGACGGCCTGTTGCACGCCATCGGGTTCGCACCCGCGGACTGCCTCGGCAGCGGCATGTTCGCGGCGGACTGGGACGACGTCTCGGTCGCCCTCAACGTCTCGACCTATTCCCTCAAGGCGCTGGTCGACGCCTTCATGCCGCTGCTGACCGCTGCAGGGCGCGATGGGGGTGCCTCCGTCGTCGGCCTCGACTTCGACGCCACCGTCGCCTGGCCGGTCTACGACTGGATGGGTGTCGCCAAGGCGGCGCTCGAGTCCCTGTCGCGCTACCTGGCCAAGGAGCTCGGCCCGAGGGGCATCCGGGTCAACCTCGTCGCGGCGGGACCGGTCAGGACGATGGCGGCCAAGTCGATCCCCGGGTTCAGCGCCTTCGAGGACACCTGGGCCGAACGCGCTCCGCTGGGTTGGGACGTGCACGACTCGACCGCGGTGGCCAAGGCCTGCCTGGCGCTCTTCAGCGACCTCTTCCCCATGACGACGGGTGAGATCGTCCATGTCGACGGCGGCGTCCACGCCGTCGGTGGCTCCGCCTGAGGCGGTCGCGTCCGACGGTAGGTTGCAGGGATGGGCATGCGGGGGCACGCGATGGGTGGTGGCCGCGGCGGCGGCTGGGCCGGCATGCGCTCCATGCGCCAGGACCGGGCCGTGCTCCACCACCGGGTCAAGAAGGGCACGGCGAGGCGGATGCTCACGTTCGCCGTCCCCTACCGCAAGATCCTGGCCGTCTTCCTGCCCGTGGTCATCCTCGAGTGCGGCCCTGGGGGCCATCAATCCCCTGATCCTGGCCTCCCTGATCGACAACGGGATCTACAAGCACAACGAGACGCTCGTGATCGGGCTCGCAATCCTGGTCGCCGTGCTGGCCCTGATCGACGCCGGCCTCTCCCTCACCGAGCGGAGGATCTCCGCCTACCTCGGGGAGAGCCTCATCTACGACATGCGGGCCAAGGTCTTCCGCCACATCCAGCGGATGCCCCTCGCCTTCTTCACCCGCACGCAGACGGGGGCGCTGGTCAGCCGGCTCAACAACGACGTGATCGGCGCCCAGCAGGCCTTCACCGACCTGTTGTCGAACGTGGTGGGGAACCTGGTCACGGTCGTCATCGTCGTGGCGGTCATGTTCTTCCTCAGCTGGCAGATCACCCTGGCGGCGTTGATCCTGCTCCCGATCTTCCTCATACCGGCCCGCTTCGTCGGGCAGCGCATCGGATCGCTCACCAAGGAGGGGTACGACCTCAACAGTGAGATGAACATGGTCATGCAGGAGCGCTTCCAGGTGGGCGGCGCCATGCTGGTCAAGCTGATGGGAAGGCCCGAGAGCGAGGCGGTCGCCTTCGAGGCCAAGGCGGGGCGGGTTCGGGACATCGGGATCGCCCAAGCCACCTACGCCCGCTTCTTCTTCGTCGCCCTCACCTTGACCGCCTCCCTCGCCACCGCCATCGTCTACGGCGTGGGAGGTGTGTCGGCCATCCACGGCGCCCTCCAAGTCGGGACGGTTGTCGCACTGGCCGCCTACCTGACGCGGCTGTACGGGCCGCTGACGCAGCTCTCGAACCTCAACCTCGACGTCATGACGGCGCTGGTGTCCTTCGAGCGGCTCTTCGAGGTGCTCGACATCGTGCCCATGATCACCGAGGACCCCGACGCCGTCGCCATCCCCCGCGGCCCGGCCTCCATCGCGTTCGACCACGTGCACTTCACGTATCCGAGTGCGGGCGAGGTCTCGCTGGCCTCGCTCGAATCCGTCGCCGTCCTCGAGACGGGCCTGCGCAGCGAGGTGCTGCACGACGTCTCCTTCACGGTCGAGCCGGGCCAGATGGTGGCCCTGGTGGGACCCTCGGGCGCGGGCAAGACCACCATCTCGAACCTCGTCCCGCGCCTCTACGACGTCACCGAGGGGTCGGTGCGCATCAGCGGCGTCGACGTGAAGCACGCCACGATGGCGTCCCTGCGCGACGTCGTGGGGGTGGTCACCCAGGACCCCCATCTCTTCCACGACACGCTGCGCGCCAACCTCATGTACGCGCGCCCGGAGGCGACCGAGACCGACGTCCTCGATGCGCTGGCGCAGGCGCAGATCGGGCACCTGATCGCCGAGCTGCCCGACGGGCTCGACACGGTGATCGGCGAGCGCGGCTACCGGCTCTCCGGCGGCGAGAAGCAGCGGGTGGCCCTGGCCCGCCTCATGCTCAAGGCGCCGGACATCGTCGTCCTCGACGAGGCGACCGCGCACCTCGACTCGGAGTCGGAGGCCGCCGTGCAACGCGCGCTGCGCGAGACGCTGTCGGGCCGCACCTCGCTCGTCATCGCCCACCGCCTCTCCACCGTCCGGGAGGCCGACGAGCTGCTCGTGGTGGACGGCGGGCGCATCGTCGAGCGGGGCACCCACGCCAGCCTGCTGGCCGACAACGGGCTGTACGCCGAGCTGTACCGCACCCAGTTCGCAGACCAGGAGGAAGAGCCGGCGGGGACCTAGTCCGCCGGCCTCAGGACCCGGGCCAGCTGGTCGGCGACGGGCGTGAACTCGGGCATCACGAAGTCGCGGCGCAGCCAGTTGGCGCCGTCGACGACGAGCGTGTGCCCGGTCACGAAGGCGGCGTAGGGCGAGCAGAGCCACGTCACGGCCCAGCCCAGCTCGTGCAGCCGCCCCAGCCGCCCGGCGGGCGAGCGGCGCGCGTCGACGGACTCGCCCTCGGGCCGCAGCGCCTGCAGGTCCTCGCGCATGTCCTCGTGGGGGAAGAGCCCGGGCGCCAGCGCGTTGACCCGGATGCCGTCGGGGGCCCACTCGACGGCCAGCGACTTCGTCAGGTTCCCCACGCCCGCCTTGGCCGCGGCGGCATGGGCCATGCCGGGACCGCCCGTGAAGGACTGGGTGGCCAAGATGTTCACGATCGCCCCGCCGGCCCGCCCCCCGTCGGTCACCCGCCGGTGCAGCTCCTGGCTGCAGAAGAACGTGCCGTCGAGGACGATGTTGGTCACCGAGCGGAACGCGTTGGGGCGCATGGAGGCGGCCAGCACCGGGAAGTTGGCCGCCGCGTTGTTGACGAGGACGGTCACCGGGCCGAGCGCGCCCTCGATGACGCCGAACGCGTCCGCCACCTGGTCGGCCTCGCGGACGTCGGCGGCGGCGTGCGCGGCGCGGCCCCCCACCGCCTCGACCGCCTCCACGCCCGACGAGCCGGTGCTCCTCCGAGCGCGAGACGATGCCGATCGCCGCGCCGGCACGGGCCAGCTCGACCGCGATGGACCGGCCCAGGCCCGTGCCCCCGCCGGTCACGATGGCCGTGGTGCCGGCGAAGGTGCCGGGGGGAGGAAGGACGACCCCGCGGGGGGAGGCTCGGGCAGTCCCACTACTTCCCCTCGAATTCGGCCTGCTGCTTCTTCGCCTTGGCGGCGTAGCCGGCCGGCATGTCGTCGCTCACGAACTCGACGGACGCGCTCAGGGCCTCGAACTTGAGCGCCTCGGGCAGGCCGCGGTAGGCGAAGGCGTCGATGGTGCGCTTGATCGACTGCACGGCCAACGGCGCATTGGCCGCGATCTCCGCGGCGATCGCGCTCGCGGCAGGGACGAGCTCGTCGCGCGTCGTCACCTGCTGGACGATGCCGAGGCGCTCGGCCGTGGCCGCGTCGATGCGACGGCCGGTCAGGGCCAGCAGCTTGGCGTGGCCGGCGCCGATCTCGTGGGCCAGGCGGAGGTCGCCCCCCGCGTCGATGGACACGCCCACCTGCGCCTCGGGGAGGGCGAACACGGCGTCGTCCGCGGCCACCCGGATGTCGCACATGAGGGCGAGCTCGAAGCCGAACCCGAGGCAGTACCCCTGCACGGCGGCGACGATCGGCTGGGGCAGCTCGTGGAAGACGCGGAAGCGCTCGTGCACCCAGCGGATGCCCTCGTAGTAGTTGCGGACCTTCTCTGCCGGTGAGCGTCCCGTCACCCGGTCCTCGGGCATGCCGAGGTCGACGCCGGCGCAGAAGGCGCGGCCTTCGGCCTTGACGAGGAGGACGCGGATGCGGTCGTCGAAGCGGGCGCGGTCGGCGAGGACGCCGAGCTGGCGCGTCGCCTCCCACGACCACATGTTCAGCTTCTCGGGGTATTCGAGGCTGAGGGTGCCCACGCCCGAGCCGTCCTCGGGGGCCTCGAGGCGGAGCTGCCAGTCCCCTTCGGGCAGCACCGGCTCGGTACGGATCGGCATGGCGGGCTGCTCCCTCCCCGACCTCGCGTCTGCAGGGCCGGCCGGTTAAAAGTAGAATCTGTTCTAGTGGCCGGGCAGGGTCCGGGCAACCTGTACCAATTACGGAGGTCTCCCCCGTGCACAACGAGCTCTGCGAACGTCTCGGGATCGAGTTCCCCATCTTCGCCTTCACGCACTGCCGCGACGTGGCCGCCGCCGTGTCCAACGCCGGCGGCCTGGGGGTGCTCGGCGCGGTGGGCTTCAGCGCCGACGAGCTCGAGGTGGAGCTGTCGTGGCTCGACGAGCACGTGGGCGACCGCCCCTACGGCGTCGACATCGTCATCCCCGGCAAGTACGAGGGCATGGGTGAGCTGGACCCGGTCAAGCTCGAGGAAGAGCTGCGGGCCATGATCCCCGACGAGCACCGCACCTTCGCCAAGAAGATCCTGGCCGACCACGGCGTGCCCGAGCTGGAGGGTGGCCCCCGGCGCGAGCTGCTGGGTTGGACGGCGGCCACGGCGGCGCCGCTGGTCGAGGTCATCCTGCGCCACGACAAGGTCAAGCTGGTGGCCAACGCGCTGGGAACGCCGCCCGACGACGTCATCGACAAGGTCCACGACCACGGGATGCTCATCGCCGCCCTGGCGGGATCGGTGAAGCACGCCCTGAACCACAAGGCGGCAGGGGTCGACATCGTCATCTGCCAGGGGTCCGAGGGCGGCGGTCACACCGGCGACGTGGGGTCGATCGTGCTGTGGCCCGAGGTCATCGACGCGGTGGCGCCGCTGCCCGTGCTGGCGGCCGGCGGCGTGGGTTCGGGGCGCCAGATGGCGGCGGCCATGGTCATGGGCGCCGCCGGCGTGTGGACCGGCTCGCTGTGGCTCACCGTAGAGGAGGCCGACGTGCCGCCCAAGCAGATGGAGTCGTACCTGAGGGCGACGTCGCGCGACACGGTCCGGTCACGCTCGTTCACCGGGAAGCCATGCCGGCTGCTGAAGAACGACTGGACCGAGGCCTGGGAGGCCCCGGGCAACCCGAAGCCGCTCGGCATGCCCCTGCAGATGATGGTCGCCATCGACTGCGTCTCTCGGGGACATGCGTTCCCCGAGGAGGCCCGGGACGTGAACTTCAACCCGGCCGGCCAGATCATCGGGCGGGCGACGTCGGTGCGGCGCAGCAAGGACGTGGTGCTCGAGATGGTCGAGGAGTACATCGACGCGGTGGAGCGGTTGCAGCTCGTGAACGAGGGCAGCTCCGCCTAAACGAGCCTGATCTCCTCTCCCCTGCCACTATGGCACACACACTTCCGGCTGACGTCGCCCCAACGCCATGGAATCCGGACGCCCTCTCCCCATGGTGGTCCGCGTGCCTCCACCTCGTCTCGTCGTTCGCTCTCCGTCCAGGGGTCCCGCCCTCCATGGGGGTCCCGGTGCCATGATTTCTCGCCTGGATGAGGAGGCACACGTGGAACTGCACGACGACACGCGACGGGGTCACGGCCTGAGGACCGGCGGGCTCGTGTTGGGTGTCCTGCTGCTTCTCGTCGTCGTCCCCGCCTGCAGCTCACCCCCCACCCCGACCACCGCGCCGGCGACGACCTCCACATCCACTTCGACGTCGTCGCCGCCAGTCACGTTCCAGCAGGGGTCGGCCGCCGAGGTCGCGTCCTGCCAGTCCGACGCCAAAGTCCTCGAGGTGGCGTTGGAGGCGTACATGGCGGAGAAGGGCTCCTTCCCCTCGCCTCCCGCACCCTGGAGCGCCGCCACCTACGCCGCCGACTTCCAGCCGCTCCTGTCCTCCGGCGGTGGCGGGCCGTTCATCCCGAAGCCCCCCGGCAACCAGTTCTACGTGATCGAGTACGACTCGGCGGGGCACGTCTGGGTCGCTCCGCCGGGCTCCTACGAGGCGGCGTACGACCCCGGACAGAGTTTCGACGCCAACCCCAACGTCTGCCTGGCAGCGGTGGGTTGACTTTCGCTGAACGTGCCCCGCGATCGAGTGCGCCGAGAACGTTGTCCGGCGCAAGCTCGGAGTTCTTCAGCGTGGCGCGTTCTACGCGTTGGCGGGCGATTCGAGTCGAGGCCCGCCTTGCATCCATCGTACGAGCGGACTGACCGCCATCAGAACGCCAACGGGCACGAGGATCGACTGCCAGAACAAGACGGGAAGGGGTGCCCGAAGCGAATCCAACGACCGCAACGGCCACTGGAGAGCGGCACACGCAGCGATGACGATCCACGCCACGAGGTACCAGCGGACCTTGCGATCTACAGCGTCCCGAATGATGAGCACAAGGACGATGGCGATGCAGATCAGTGGGAGCACGGGCGGCGGCGTGATGAAACCGGAACCGGATTGAAGGCGATGGTCACCAGGGCGAGCCAAGCCACGAGCGCTCCCCGAATTCGCAATGACGAAGGGTAGTGAGACGATCAGAGCTGTCCCAGCAGCGGAGGCCAGCAGCCGCCAACGAGCCCTTCCGGGAGCGATCACGAAGAGGGGAGCGAGTACCAACAGCGCAGATTGCTGCGGGGTGACTGCCATCCCCAGGAACACTCCGGCCCACACCCATTGCCGGCGTGCGACACATGCTGTGCCGGCGAGTGTCAGTCCCAGAGCCAGCAGGTCTTGCGGATGGTATTCGTCCAACAGCGGGATCCACACGAAGGGGGACGAGAGCAATGAACACGACGCCGAGCGCCTCCCACCTGAGATAGCGAAACGTCCGACGGGCGCGCGCCGTCTCGCGGACGATGGAGCATCTGGCTGTGGCCCCGGCTGCCCCGATTGGTTTCATTGCGACGCTCGCCGGCTCACAGAACAAATTCGACGAAACCGATGAATTGCGTAGAGTTAAACGCCTGGATCAACCGGTGCGTGGGGCTCTTCACCACCCGCGGCGGGCGACGTAAGGTGCCGGGCATATGGAACTCCACGAGGCCCTCTACACGACCCGCGCCATGCGCCGGATCCGGCCGGACCCCATCCCCCTCGAGGTCCAGGCCCGCATCCTCGATGCGGCCGTCCGGGCCCCCTCGGGCGGCAACCAGCAGAACTGGCGCTTCCTCCTCCTCGACGACCCGGCCAAGAAGGCCGCCCTGGCCCCGCTGTACCAGCACGCGATGGGTGAGCTGTGGAAGAGCGTCTACAAGGACCAGCTCGATGCCGCCCACGCCGACCCGGACGCGCCCGCGTCCGTCCAGATCCTCAAGGTCCAGCGCTCGGCCCAGTGGTTGGCCGACCACTTCGAGCGGGTCCCGCTCTTCCTCTTCCCCTTCAGCCAGCACGACCCGACCGGCGGCTCCATCTATCCCGCCGTGTGGAGCGCCATGCTGGCCGCCCGGGCCGAGGGCGTCGGCAGCTGCCTCACCGCGCTGCTGCAGTTCTTCCACCCCGCCGAGACGCTCGGGATCCTCGGCGTCCCCGCCGACGAGGGCTGGATCCTCTCGGGCACCGTGAGCTTCGGCTACCCCACCGGCACCTGGGCCGTCGCCCCCCGCCGCCCGGTCCACGAGGTCGCATCCCGCAACAGCTGGGACTCCCCCGTCGGCTTCGAGGTGCCCACGCCCCTGTGGACGGCCTGACCGACCTCGCCGTGCCCTTCGCCGGCACCGTCACCCGGGTGGTCGTGGGGCCGGGCGACCGGGTCGCCGCCGGCGCCGTCCTCGTCGTGCTCGAGTCCATGAAGATGGAGCACGTGGTCGAGGCCGCCACGCCGGGCGTCGTCGACTCGGTCCTGGTGGGCCCCGGCGATGCCGTGCAGACCGGGGACGTCCTCGTCCGCATCGCCGCGGCGGAGGTCGACGTGGCGCCACCGGCCGTCACCGCCGTTGCGCCCGCCGCGGGTGTCCGGCCCGAGCTGGCCGAGCTGCGGGCGCGCGTCGCCGCCACGCTCGACGCCGGGCGTCCCGCCGCCACCGAGCGCCGCCACGGGGCCGGCCGGCGGACGGCGCGGGAGAACGTCGACGACCTGTGCGACCCCGGGAGCTTCGAGGAGTACGGCCGGCTCGTCGTCGCCGCCCAGCGGGCGCGCCGCAGCGCCGAGGACCTCATCGCCAACACGCCCGCCGACGGCCTCGTCGCCGGCATCGGTCGCGTCAACGGTGATCGCTGCGCCGTGCTGTCGTACGACTACTCCGTCCTGGCCGGCACCCAGGGCCAGATGAACCACCGCAAGAAGGACCGCCTCTTCGAGCTCGTGGAGCGGCTCCGGCTGCCGGTCGTCCTGTTCGCCGAGGGCGGCGGCGGCCGGCCGGGCGACACCGACATGGCCGTCGTGACCGGACTCGACACGGAGGCCTTCGCGCTCTTCGGCGCGCTGAGCGGCCGGGTGCCCCTCGTCGGCGTCGTGTCGGGGCGGTGCTTCGCGGGCAACGCCGCGCTGCTCGGATGCTGCCACGTCATCATCGCGACGCCCGACGCCAACGTGGGCATGGGCGGCCCGGCCATGATCGAGGGGGGCGGCCTGGGCGTGTTCGCCCCCGAGGACGTCGGGCCGGTCTCGGTGCAGGTGCCGAACGGGGTGGTCGACGTCCTCTGCGCCGACGAGAAGGAGGCCGTCGGGGTGGCCCGGCAGTACCTGTCGTACTTCCAGGGCGACCGGCCCGACTGGACGTGCGCCGACCAGGAGCTCCTGCGCCACGTCGTCCCCCCGGACCGGCGGCGCGTCTACGACGTGCACCGGGCGGTCGAGCTCGTGGCCGACGAGGGGTCGCTGCTCGAGCTGCGGCCGTCGTTCGCCCCCGGCATGGTGACGGCGCTGGCCCGGATGGAGGGGCGACCGGTCGGGGTGATGGCGAACAACCCCATGCACCTGGCGGGGGCGATCGACGCCGGGTGCGCGGACAAGGCGGCCCGGTTCATGCAGTTGTGCGAGGCCTTCGGCCTCCCGCTGCTCTCGCTGTGCGACACGCCCGGGTTCATGGTCGGGCCCGAGGCGGAGGAGACGGCGCTGGTGCGCCACGTCTCGCGGCTGTTCGTCGTCGGCGCGTCGCTCACGGTGCCCTTCGCCTGCGTCGTGCTGCGCAAGGGGTACGGGCTCGGGGCGCAGGCCATGGCGGGCGGGAGCTTCCGGCGCCCGCTGTGCACCGTGGCCTGGCCCACCGGCGAGCTGGGCGGGATGGGGCTCGAGGGTGCGGTCCGCCTCGGCTTCCGCCGGGAGCTCGACCTCATAGACGACCCCGACGAGCGGGAAGCGGCGTTCTCAGCCATGGTCTTCCGGGCCTACGAGCACGGGAAGGCGCTGAACGTGGCGGTGCACTTCGAGATCGACGACGTGATCGACCCCGCCGACACGCGGGCGCGCCTCGTGCACGCCATTGCGGGACCTCGTGACGACTGGAGGAGGGCGCAGCGCCGGCCCTTCGTGGACACCTGGTGAGCGCGGACGTCGAACGGCTCGTCGAGGCCATGACCCTCGATGAGAAGTGCTCCCTCACGGCCGGCGCCGACCTGTGGTACCTCCCGCCGGTCGAGCGCCTGGGCATCGGCGCCCTCAAGGTGTCCGACGGCCCCTCGGGCGTCCGGGGCGACAGCCTCGTCGGGCGCCGCTCCCTGTCGCTGCCCTGCGGCATGGCGGTCGGCTCGACGTGGAACCCCGAGCTGGTCGGGCGGCTGGGCGAGGTGCTGGCGGCCGAGGCCCGCTCGAAGGGCGTCCACGTCGTGCTCGGCCCGACGGTCTGCATCCCGCGCACGCCGCTGGCCGGGCGCACCTTCGAGTCCTTCTCCGAGGACCCGCTGCTGACGGCGCGCCTCGCCGTGGCCTACGTGCAGGGGGTGCAGGGCGGGGGGGTCGGGTGCTGCATCAAGCACTACGCCTGCAACGACCAGGAGCACGAGCGGATGACGATCAGCGCCGAGGTCTCCGAGCGCGCCCTGCGGGAGATCCACCTCGTCGCCTTCGAACAGGCCGTCCGGGAGGCCGGCGTCTGGTCCGTGATGACGGCCTACAACAAGGTCAACGGGGTGTACTGCGGCGAGCAGCCCGACCTGATCGGCGGCATCCTCCGCGAGGAGTGGGGCTTCGACGGCGTCGTCATGTCGGACTGGTTCGGCACGCACTCGACGGCGCCGGCGGCGTCGGCCGGCCTCGACCTCGAGATGCCGGGGCCCGGCCGCCTGGTTCGGGCCGTCGCTCGCCGCCGCCGTCCGCGCGGGGCTCGTCGACGAGGCCGTGGTCGACGGGCAGGTGCGTCACCTCCTCGGGCTGATGGAGCGGGTCGGGATCCTCGGGCGCTCGACCTCGCCGGACGAGCTCGAGGAGGACGACCCGGAGCGGCGGGCCCTGGCCCGCCGGGTGGCCGCCGAGGGGACCGTGCTCCTCGTCAACGACGGGCTCCTGCCGCTCGACCCCGCCGCCGTCGCCAGCATCGCGGTGATCGGGCCGAACGCGCCGCAGCTCGCCATGGGCGGGGGCAGCTCCGAGGTGACCCCCCACCGGCGCCGCAGCATGGCCGACGCGCTGGCCGAGCGGCTGCCCGGCGCCGTCGTCACCTCGGAGGTGGGCTGCCGGATTGCGCGCGGGCTGCCGCCGATCGACATGCGTCTCGTCGGGGCGGGGTTCATGGTGGAGTACTTCGACGGCGCGGAGGCGCCGACACCGTCCTCCGCGCCCGTCGAGGCGGGGCTGGTCCACGCCGCCCGGATCATGTGGATCGGGCCGCCGCGGCCGGGCCTGGAGGCGGGCGCCTGCGCCGTGCGCATCCGCGGCAGCTTCACACCCGACGTGTCCGGCGCGTGGCGGCTCGGGCTGGAGAGCGCCGGCCGTTCGGTGCTGCGCCTGGACGGCGACGTGCTCGTCGACAACACGGACCCGACGCGTGGTTCCGGCTTCTACGGCGCCGGGAGCGAGCCGGTGGAGGTGACCGTCGACCTGGCGGCCGGCCACGCGTACGAGCTGGCCGTCGAGGTGTGGCCCCGGACGGCGACCTCCCCCATCCTCGGGGCGCGCATCGGCGCGTCGCCGCCCGACACCGGCGACGAGTTCGAACGGGCCGTCCGTGCCGCCGCCGGGGCCGATGTCGCGGTGGTGGTCGTCGGGTCCAACGGCGAGTGGGAGTCCGAGGGGCACGACCGGCCCGACCTGTCGCTGCCGGGGCGCCAGCGCGAGCTCGTCGAGGCCGTCGTCCAGGCCAACCCCCGCACGATCGTCGTGGTCAACGCCGGCTCGCCCGTCGAGATGCCCTGGGCGGAGCGGGCCGCCGCCGTCCTCATGGCCTGGTACCCGGGCGAGGAGGGTGCCGACGCACTGGCCGACATCGTCACCGGCGTGTCGGAGCCCACGGGACGGCTGCCCATCACGTTCCCGGCCCGGGTGGAGGACGGGCCGGCGGGCCTGGGCGTGGAGGGCGAGCGGTACCCGGGGGTGGAGGGCCGGGTGGTCTACGGCGAGGACGTCCTCGTCGGCTATCGCTTCTTCGAGACCGCACGCCTCGCTCCCCTCTTCGCGTTCGGGCACGGCCTCTCCTACGGGGAGATCGCCTACGAGGACGTCACGGTCACGCCGGAGCGCGTCGTGGTCCGTCTGGCCAACCGGGGCACCCGGCGCGGGACCGAGGTGGTGCAGGTCTACCTGCGCGCGCCGGAGTCGCGCGTGCGCAGGCCCGACCGGGAACTGGTGGGTTTCGTGAAAGTCGCGGTGGAGGCCGGCCAGCGGGAGACGGCCGAGGTGGAGCTCGGCGCTGCCGCCTACCGGTATTGGGACGTCGACACGCATGGATGGAGGTCCGACCCCGGGCGGTACGAGGTGCTCGTCGGGTCTTCGTCGCGCGACATCCGGTCGAGTGCCGTCGTCAGGTGGGGCGGCGGGCCGGGGGCGTGACGGGGGACGACCCGTCGCGGCCGTGGACGCTCACGTGGGACCGACTGCTCGTCGAGCCGCGGCGGCCCCAGGTCATCCGGGAAGCGCCGAACGCACCCTGGTTCGCCGTCGCCGCCGTGTGCGTCGGCGCGTTCATGGGCCAGCTCGATGCGTCCATCGTCACCGTCGCCCTGCCGACGTTGCAGCGGACCTTCGACGCCTCGGTGGGCGCCGTCACGTGGGTCGGCCTGTCGTACCTGCTGGTGCTCGTGGCGACGGTGACGGCGGTGGGGCGCTTCGCCGACATGTGGGGGCACAAGCTGCTCTACGTCTACGGCTTCTTGATCTTCACGCTCGCCTCCGCGCTGTGCGGCCTGGCGCCGGGGCTGGGCGCGCTGTGCGTCTTCCGGGCCCTGCAGGCCCTCGGGGCGGCGATGTTGCAGGCGAACAGCCTGGCCATCATCGTGCTCGTCGTGCCCGGGCGCGCGCTCGGCAAGGCCATCGGCCTCCAGGGCGCGGCGCAAGCCTTGGGTCTGGCCATGGGGCCGAGCGTCGGCGGGCTGCTGCTCGCGGCCGGGGGCTGGCGCCTGATCTTCTTCGTCAACATCCCCTTCGGGCTGCTGGGCGCGCTGGCCGCGGTGCTCTTGGTGCCGCGGAGCCGCAACCTGATGGCGCGGGTGCGGTTCGACTGGACGGGGCTGGCCGTGTTCTTCCCCGCCGTGGTGGCGCTGTTGTCGGCCATCTCGTTCGGGGCGGAGGTCGGATGGGGCTCGGCCCTGATCGTCGGGCTCTTCGTGGCGGCCGCCGTGCTGGGCGCCGTGTTCATCCGGCACGAGCGCCACGAGAAGGACCCGATGCTCGACCTGAGCCTGTTCCGCAACGCCCGGTTCTCGACGGGGATCGCCAGCGGGATCGGCTCGTACCTGGTGATGTTCGGGGTCCTGCTGCTGGTGCCCTTCTACCTGGAACGGGGGCAGGGGTTCGGCACGGCCCGCTCGGGGCTGCAGCTCATGGCGATGCCCCTCGCCTTCGGCGTCGTGGCGCCCTTCGCAGGGCGGCTCGCCGACCGGCTGGGCGCCCGGCCGCTGACGGTGGCCGGGATGGCCCTCGTGGCCGGGGGGCTCGCCCTCCTGGGTGCGCTGCAGCCGCCGACCGGGGTCTTCCTGCTGCTGCTGGCGGCGGTGGGCGTCGGGATGGGGCTGTTCACGTCCCCCAACAACGCGTCGATCATGGGCGCCGCCCCGGGCCAGCAGGCGGGGATGGCCTCGGGCGTCCTGAACATGACGCGCGGGATGGGGACGGCGCTGGGCCTGGCGCTGACCGGGAGCGTCTTCGTCGTGGCCGGCGGCGACACGGGCGGCGCCGCCGGCGCCCAGCACGCGTTCACGGTGACGTCGTATGTCCTGGCGGCGATCGCGGCCGGGGCGGGCGTGATCTCGGCCCTGCGCTCCAACGGGCCGTTGGCCGACGCGACGTTGTCGTCGCTCGAATAGCACGCGCCTCTCCGGGGCGGGGCGGGACCGTTCCCCGGCGATGGCCGATCTCCTGGCGCTGGAACCGATCAGCGGCGACGCGGTGGCGGCGATGTCCAACGAGGACATCATGGGCCGGCTCGACGTCCTCTTCCGCCGGAAGGCGGCCGTCGAGGGGGCGATCGTGGTGCTGCTGGGCGAGGTCGACCGGCGTGCGGCGTATCGAGACGAGGGCGCGACGTCGGCGGACCCGTGGGTGGTCGAGCGCTTCGGCGTGTCCGTCCCCACCGCCCGTGCCTACACCCGCGTGGCCGAGCGGGCCTGGGACCTCCCGCACCTGGTGGCCTCGCTGTCCGAGGGCGAGATCAGCTTCGACAAGCTCCGCGCCGTCTCCGGCGTGGCCACCCCCGAGACCGACCGGCAGGTGCTCGAACGGGCGAGGGAATGTTCGGTGCGCCAACTCGGCGAGCTGGCCCGTTCGGCCTCGGGTGCCGGCGACGCGCGCGACCACGAGCGGCGGTTCGTGCGCTTCAACCACCGCTGTCGCACGCTGACCGCCCAATTGCCCGCCGAGTCGTACGCGGTCGTCCGGTCCTGCCTCGAGGGCCGAGCCCGCACGATCCCCTCCGACGGGGAGACGCCCTGGGACCAGCGCCTTTGCGACGCCCTGGTGGAGACCGTGTCGCAATCCGGCGGAGCGAGCTCCTACTTCGTGGTGGCCCACGTGCCGCTGGACGCCCTGACCGGTGGCGAGTCGGGTGCGGCGACCGGCCTGGCCGGCGAGCTCGAGCGTGGCGACCTGATCAGTTGCGAGACGGTGCGGCGGATCGCCTGTGACGCGACCATCGCGATCGCCGTCGACGACGACGTGGGGCACACGATGTTCGAGGGGCGGGCCCGGAGGGACCCGACGGACGCCCAGCGCAGGGAGATCCAGCGGCGGGACCGGCATTGCCGGTTTCCCGGCTGTACGAACGCGACCTTCACCAACGTCCACCACGTCAGACCGTGGAAGCCGGGCGGGAGGACCGACCTCGACAATTTGGCCCTGCTGTGCCTCCACCACCATCGGCGGGTGCACAGCGGCGGGTGGCGGATGTCCGGCGACGCGAACGAGGCGTTGACGTTCGTGGGCCCGACGGGCCGCGCCATGACGTCGCGGCCCTCGCCGATGTGGACCGCCGTGACGTCCCTGGGCGGCCTCGGCACCTGACCCGGTCGGGCTGACTCCCGCACGCGGACGGCGCCATATCCGTCGCGGTCAGACGGGGGCGGCGCCCTCGCTCATCTGGTCGAAGATCCACTTGTAGGTGTTGCGCAGCCCGTCCTCCAGGGAGATGGACGGCGCCCAGCCGAGGCGCCGCCGGATGAGCGTGTTGTCGCTGTTGCGGCCCCGGACGCCCTGGGGCGCCGTGAGGTCGTAGTTGCGCTTGAGGGTGACCCCGGCGATGCCCTCGACGATGTCGACGAGCTCGTTGATCGTGACCAACTGCTCGGAGCCGATGTTGAGCGGCTCCCGCACGTCGCTGGCCGTGAGCCGCAGCGTGCCCTCCACGCAGTCGTCGATGTAGGTGAAACTGCGCGTCTGGAGACCGTCGCCCCAGATCTCTATCTCGTCGCTGCCGGCGAGTACGGCGGCGGCGACCTTCCGGCAGATGGCGGCGGGCGCCTTCTCCCTGCCCCCGTCGTAGGTCCCGTCGGGCCCGTAGACGTTGTGGTAGCGGGCGACGCGGGTCTCGAGCCCGAAGTCCTCGTAGTAGTGGCGGGCCATCCGCTCGCTGAAGAGCTTCTCCCAGCCGTAGCCGTCCTCGGGCATGGCCGGATAGGCGTCCACCTCGCGCAGGGGCTCGACTTCGGGTGACCCCTGCTTCCCGGCCGCGTAGACGCAGGCGGAGGACGAGTAGAAGAATCGCCGCACGCCGGCCCTGCGGGCCGCTTCGAGCATGTGCGTCGAGATCAGCACCGAGAGCATGCACAGGGCCTTGTTGTTCTCGATGAACCCCATCCCGCCCATGTCGGCGGCGAGGTTGTAGACGGTGTCGACGCCCTCGCAGGCACGCCCGCACTCGGCCGGGTCCCGGAGGTCGGCCGACCGGCTGTCGACGTCGTCGAAGAGCTGGTGCCACTCGTCGAGGGGGACGCGGTCCACGCCGCGGACCCGCCCGACCCCCTGCTCGCGCAGGCGGGCAACCAGATGGCCACCGATGAAGCCACCGGCGCCGGTCACCAACACACGTGTCATCGGACTTCCTCTCCTTGACCTTCCATGATGGTCGTTGCCCGGGGTTGATTGATGGATGAGCGCACATCAACTGGCCGCCCGCCGCCCGACGCCACCGCAGGTCACGGCCACGACGAGCTGACGGCGACCCGCTCGATGGCTAGCGGTCGTCGGGCTCCGCTGGTCTCTCGACCACCCGTCCCGTCTGCGCACGGATGCCGCGCGCCGTCCGCAGCAGCTGGACGGCCAACAACGCGCCGACCCCTTCACCGGCGCGCAGTCGCAGGGAGAGCAGGGGCTCCAGCCCGAGGTGGGTGTTGACCGCCCGGTGGGCCTGCTCGCGACTCTCCTGCCCGGCCACGAGATGCGCCGCCACAGCCGGCTCCAACGCCACCGCCACCAGCGCAGCGGCACCCGTGACGAGACCGTCGAGCACCACGAGCGACCCGCTCTCGGCGGCGCCGAGGATCACGCCGCTGAGATAGGCGATCTCTGGCCCGCCCAGCGCAGCGAGGGCGACCAACGGCTTGCCGAGGTCGTCGTGCTCGGCCACCGCCCTGGTCAGCGCCGCGGCGACCGCCGCACGCTTGCGCCCGAGCGTGGCCGAGTCGCCACCGGCGCCGAGCCCGACTGCCTCGTCGGGCGTGAGGCCGAGCAGGCACGCCGCGAGCGCCGCCGCGACCGTGGTGTTCCCGATCCCCACCTCACCGAGCGTGACGAGGTGCCCGCCCAGTGTCCGCCCGTCCGCGCGTCCGGCGGCGACGATCCCGTCCGCGTCCGACCGCTCCAGGGCGTCGGTGGTCACCAGGTCACCCTGTGCCCCCACGGGCCGACAGGAGACGGTGCCGGCGACGGGGCCCCCGGGCACGCCCACGTCCACCGCGACCACCGCCGCGTCGACGAGGCCGGCGGCCACCGCGCCCAGAGACTCCCCCGCCACCGTCGCCTCGAGCACTTCACGCGTCACCGACGCGTCGTAGGTCGAGACGCCGTGGCCCGTCACCGGGTGCCCGGCCGCCGCGATGACGGCGGTCACCGGTGTCCGGGGGCCGAGGCCCAGCGCCGCCATGCGGTCGACGGCCCGGTCGAGAGCGCCGAGCGAACCGGGGGGCGTGAGCAGGACATCCGCCGCGTCGCGGGCGTCGACGACAGAAGCCGACTCCGGCGCCCTGAGGTGCGACGGCGGGGGGCCCGGTCCCTCCGTCCATCTGTCCCACAGCACCACGTCGGACAACGGCTGGCGGGAGGACCAGCCCGCCCGCTCGAGCCCGGGCTCGGGCGGGCGCTCGTCGGGCCAACCGAGGCAGAGCCACCCGAGGGTCTCGACCCCCGGCGGCAGGCCGATCAACGCGGCGAGCTCGTCGGGCTGGAAGAGCGTCACCCATCCGGCGCCCACCCCCTCGACCCGGGCCGCCAGCCACAGGTTCTCGATGGCGCAGGCGCAGGACCACAGGTCGGCATCGACGAAGGTGGCGCGCCCGAGCACCCCCTGGGCCGATGTCCGGCGGTCGCAGCACACGACGATCCCAACCGGAGCGTCGCGCAGGCCGTGCAGCTGCAGGTCGAGCATCTGGCGGCCGGAGCGTTCGGCCATCCCGTCCGCCTGCCGATGCCACTCACGGTCGGCCATCAACGCCGCACGGTCGCGGAGGGCAGCGTCGCGGACGACGACGAACCGCCACGGCTGGGAGTGCCCCACCGACGGCGCGGCGTGCGCCGCGCCCAGGATGCGCTCCAACACGCCGGGCTCTATGTCGTCGGGGCGGAAGCGACGGATGTCGCGGCGACCGAAGACGGCGGCGTAGAAGGCGGCGCGCTCGGACTCAGCGAAGGCCCATGCACGCGGCGACTCGCGTCGCGCCCGGGCCGTTGACGTGTCACCGACCAGCGGGACCGGACGCTGCCAGCTCACACGACGGGCTCCGAGTGCGTCGCGCCGGGGAGCGCGGCCGCCTCGAGTGCGGCGGCCAGGCGCCCGAGCCCATCTTCCGACGGCACCGCGATGCGCGTCACGCCGGGCAGGCCGAAGCTGGCACAGTCGCGCACGACGATGCCCCGGGGGGCCAGCGCCTCGCGTAACCCGCCGCGGTCGACCAGGACCCAGTTGGCGTCCGAGGGGCGCGCGGCCAGCCCGTGGGCGGCAAGCAGACGCGTGAGCTTGTCCCGCAAACCAGCCAGGCCGGCGCACCAGACCGGCAGGTCGACGGCCGTGAGCAGGTCGGGCAGGGCCGCCGCGGCGAGGCCCCCGACCGACCAGGCGGGCTGGCGGGCACGGCAGCGCGCCACGACGTCCGGATCTGCCAGCACGTAGCCGATGCGCAGACCCGGGCAGGCCAGCAGCTTCGTCATCGACCCGACCACGACCGCGCCGTCCCCCCTCGTCCAGTGCCCGCTCGCCAGGGGGTAGAAGGCCTCGTCCCAGACGTCCGCCCGCTCCTCGGCCCGGGCCAGGAGCCCGCTGGGGCTATGCGGGTTGGAACGCCAGAGTGGGCCGCCCCGGCGCGGGTGCAGCCCGAACTCGGGCTCGTTGACGCGTCCGCCGATTTCCGCGGCGACCAGCGCAATGGCCTCGGCGCCGCCGTTGGTCAGGAGCAGGCGGTCCGGCCCGACGCCCATCGTGTGGGCGAGTGCCGCGGTTGCGGCGGTGGCATCCGGGTAGGCACGCGACGCGTCCAGGTGGCGCGCCAGGACGGGCACGGGGTCCGGGGCCAGCGGGTTCAAGGACATGGACAGGTCGAGCACCGAGTCCGGATTGAGCCCGAGCGCGTGGGCGACGACCCTGCCGTCGCCGCCGTGGGGCCCCGCGGGTGGCAGCCTCACCGCGCCACCCACCAACGTGCACAGCCGATCAGCGCCAGCCCGGCGGCGAACGCGGCCGTGACGTCGCCAGACAGCCGGACGGCTGCGCCGATGTCCTCCACCGCCGGGTGCCTGCCCGTGCCCAGCTGGGGGCGCTCCTCCAGGCGGTCGCCGTATCGGTTTACCCCCCCGAGCCGGAGCCCGAGCGCGGCGGCGAAGGCGGCTTCGGCCACGCCGGCGTTCGGGGAGGGGTGGGCGGGCGCCTGGCGCCGCACGGCACCCCACACCGCCCTGGCGGCGCTGGGCCGGACCAGGGCGACGAGCGCCGCGGTCAGGCGGGCCGGCACCCAGGCGACGATGTCGTCGAGGCGCGCGCTGGCCCAGCCGTAGTTGGCGTAGCGGGGCGAGCGGTGGCCGACCATGGAGTCGAGGGTGTTCACCGACCGGTAGCCGAGCGCACCGGGAGCACCGGCCAGCGCGCCCCAGAACGCGGGCGCGACGACCGCGTCGACGGTGTTCTCGGCCACCGACTCCACGACGGCGCGGGCGATCTCGCCGGGTCCCAGCCCGCCCGGGTCGCGCCCGACCAGGGAGGGCAGCAGCTGTCGTGCCCGGACCAGGTCCTGTGCCTCGAGGGCCCGGCCCACGTCGGCGGCGCTGGCGGCCAGCGCCCGCCCGGCGACGGCGGACGACGTCGCCAGCGCGGTGGAGCGCACCATGGCGCCGGCGCTGAGTCCGAGGGCGACGCCGACCAGCGTGTGCAGCAGCCCCATGCCCCGCCCGTCGCGGTGGATGCGACGCTCCAAGCCGGTCATGACCATCGCGAAGAGCACGACCGGGTGGATGGCCGAAGGGGGCTCGGGCAACAAGCGGTCCAGGGCCAGGCCGGCCGCCGCACCGAGGGGCCGAGGCATGCCCCTCCCGCGGGTCACCGTGCCGCCAGGGCCATCAGGCCCACCGTCTCGCCGATGACGCCCATGGCGCCCAACACGTCCCCGGTGTAGCCACCGACCCGGCGGAGCCCGAACCAGACGACCGCGGCCATCGCGACGACCTCGGCGCCCACGACCACGAGGCCGCGGCCGCCGGCGCCCACGGAAGCGAGGGCGAAAGCGGCGGCCATGCCGTACGCAGCGACTCCGTAGCGCGATGCCGCCGAGTGGACCGCGCCCGCGGAGCCACCGACGAAGGCGGTGGCGGTCCCCCCGTCGGCGTGGGCGTACGGCAGCGTGCGCGCCACCACGCCCATCATCGTGCGGGATCCGCACCACAGGCCGGCGATCACCAACGGGCGGGCGGGCGTGACGGCCAGCGCGGTCACCCGGAATGACAGCACGACGACGAGCGCAATGGCGCCGAACGCGCCGATCCTGGGGTCGGCCATGATCTCGAGCCGGCGTGCCCGGCTCACCGCGGGCAGGAGGCCGTCAGCGGCGTCGGCCAGGCCGTCGAGGTGCAGGCATCCTGTCACTGCCGCATCCACCGCCACGGCGGCGACGGCCGCCACCGCGGCTGGCCAGATACGGCCGGCCACCCACCACGCCGAGCCAACCACGGCACCGACCGCGATGCCGACCAGTGGAAACCACGACAGGGTGCGCTCGTTGGGCTCGGCGGCGCGCCCCAGCACGGTGAGGAAGGAAAGCGCCCGCCTCACCGGTGCGGTCCCGCCGCCGGGAGGGCCAGTGGGCGTCCGGCCACCACGAGGTAGACACGATCGGCCGTGGCGGACACGGCGAGGTTGACGGCGCCAAGGGCGTCCTGGAACCGCCGCCCCGCCTCGGTGCTCGGGTGCACCGAGAGCCCGACCTCCTCGGAGACCACGACGGTGTCCCCGGCGCGGCGCTTCAGGGCGTCGCACAGAGAGGTGCCGTCTGCCGCCGCATCGTGGCCGGTAAGAGCCTGCGCGATCCAGGGTCCGAGCGAATCCACCAGGACGGTCCCCCGCAACGCCGCCAGCAACCCGGCCAGGTCCTCGCCCGCCTCGACGGTGTCCCACCCGGGGTCGCGCCGGAGGCGATGGGCGGCTACCCGCGCCTCCAGGTCGGCATCGCCGGCAGGGACCATGGTGGCGACGTACGTCACCGGCGGCCCGTGGCGCGCTGCGAGATCCTCGGCCACCACCGATTTTCCCGAGCGCGTCCCGCCGAGGACCAAGGTGATCACCGCGTCGCCATCCCCGAGCACAGGGCGCTGTAGACGGAGCGCGCGACGCGCGACCCGAACTCCGAACGCGGCCCCCCGAAGGGCACTGCCCGCCCCGACGACGGGCAGAGCACGGTGACGGCGTCCGACGCCGTGCCGGTGCCGGCCACGCCGGCGCCGAGCAGCGCCTGCACCTTGGCCTCGGTGGCGGTGCACAACAGGTTTGCCAGTGCGGCGTCGGTGTGACGCACCGGCAGGAACACCACGATGTTCACCGTCGCCGGCACCGCCGGCACCGCCGCCTCGGCGGGTGCCGCCGCCCACACCGGCCGCTCGAGGCCGACCGTGGCCTCGACCTCGACGCCGGCCTCCTCGGCTGCCACCGCCGCCGCGACCTGTGCGGCCGTGAGCATCCCGACGCCGGGACCGGAGAGGCCGAGCACCGTGGCCACCTCGGCCACGTGGGCCCCGACGTCCCGGCGCCCGTAGTCACCGGGCACCTGCGCGTTGAGGACCCATTCCCGCACCCCGATGCCGCCGCCGACGGCGGCCGTCGAGGCGCACCGCAGCGGCGACGCGAGACGCCAGGCCAGAGCGGCCACGGCCGGGACGCCGTCGAACTCGTGCAGCTCGGACGCGCTCAATACTCGATGCCCTTCATGGCACGGATGCCGCGCTCGTACGCGTGCTTCACCATCTTCATCTCGGTGACGGTGTCCGCTATCTCGACGAGCTCAGTCGGCGCGTCACGCCCCGTCACGACGACGTTCGTCTTCGGGGCACGACCGAGGATCCCCTCGACCACCTCGGCCGCCGAGACCCAGCCGTAGTTGACCACGTAGGTGAGCTCGTCGAGAATCAGCAGCTCGTAGTCGCCCGAGGCCAGCTTGGCCTCTGCCACGCCCCAGGCATGGATGTTCTTGGCCGCCGACTCGTCCAGATCGGTCGACTCCCAGGTGAAGCCGTCGCCCAGCGTCCACCAGTCCACGCCGAGATGCCGGGCCAGCTTCTGCTCGCCGACCTTCCAGTCGCCGCTCTTCATGAACTGCACGACGCCGACGCGCCATCCCCTCGCCCAGGCCCGACCCATCACCCCGAAGGCGGCCGTGGACTTCCCCTTGCCGTCACCGGTGTTGACCACGACCACCGAGTCGGCGCGCTGGCGGGCCGGTGGTGGGCCGGGCTCGGGGAGCGGCACTCGTTGCACCGGGTCGTCGGTGCTCATTGCGCCTCCTCGTCCCCGACCGCCCCGGGCGTTGCCGTATCGGGGCGAGGCCCCGCCCGGCGCGGGGCGACGACGAGCTCGCCGTCGTCGGTGCGGATGATGCGGACCGCACAACCGAAGGCGTCGCCGAGCACCCGCTCGTCCAGCACCGCCGCGGGCGGGCCGAAGGCGGCTACCGAGCCTCCGGAGAGCAGGAGCAGCCGGTCGGCGAACTGGCCCGCCAGCGTCAGGTCGTGCATGGCGCTCACGATGGTCAACTCCCACTCGTGGCGAAGCTCGTCGACGATCTCGAGCGCCTCCACCCGGTGCGACAGGTCCAGCGCGCTCGTGGGCTCGTCCATGAGGAGCACCGGCGCCTCCTGGGCGAGGGCGCGCGCCAGCACCACTCGCTGACGCTCGCCCCCCGAGAGTGTCGACAGGTGCCGATGCGCCAATGGACCCAGCTCCAACCGCTCGAGGAGGCGCGTGCAGTGGGCCAGGTCACCACCCGACTCGACCGCGAGGTACGCGATGTGCGGTGTCCTCCCGAGCAGCGTGTACTCGAACACCGACATGTCCGCCGGGAGCTCGGGCGCCTGGGGCACGTAGGCGACCGAGCGCGCCCGCTGGCGCCGGCCCATGGCCAGCGTCGGCCTCCCCCCGATGCGCACCTCGCCCTCGTGCTCGACGAGCCCCACCAGGGCCCGGAGCAGGGTGGTCTTGCCGGCGCCGTTGGCCCCGATGAGACCGACCCACTCCCCGCGCCCCACCGACGCCGTCACCGCGTCGACCGCGGCCCGTCCGTCGAAGCGCACCGACACCGCTTCGAGCTGCACCATGGCGCCACCCGGGGGAACGCCGCTCCCGCGGCGGTTGCGGCGCTCGGACAGGCGGATGACCGTCCCGAGCCGTGCCATCAGGACGTACCGCCCATGCCGCGGCCGGCGCGGCGCGACACCAGCACGACGAGGAAGAACGGCGCCCCGATGCAGGCGGTGACGACGCCGATGGGCACCTCGGCGGGCGCCTGCGCCGTGCGGGCGATCAGATCGGCGCCGATCAGGAACGCGGCGCCACCGATCATGGCCACAGGCAGGATTACGCGGTAGCTGGCCCCCGCGGTCAGCCGGACCGTGTGGGCCACGATGATCCCGACGAACCCGATCAGGCCGCTCACCGACACGGCCGCCGCCGTGCCGAGCGTGGCCGCCGCCACGACGATCAGGCGCGTGCGGGCCGGGTGGATGCCGAGCGTGCCGGCTTCCTCCTCGCCGACCCGGAGCACGTCGAGCATGCGCCGGTGGGCCAGCAGCACCCCGGCGCTCACCACGATGTAGGGGAGGATCAGCGTCACGTCGGACCACGATGCCACGGAGAAGCTGCCGAGGATCCAGTTGTAGATCTGGCGGATCTGCTCCTGGTCCCGCTGCTGGAGGTAGGTCTGGATTGCAGTGAGCAGCGCCGCCACCGCCACGCCGGCCAGGACGATGGAGCGCCCCCAGGCGCGCCGCCCGCCGGCCACACCGATCAGGTAGGTGGCCGCGACGGCCAGCGAGCCACCCACGAAGGCGAAGACGGGCAGGAAGGCCGAGGAGTCGCCGCCGTAGACGATCTCGACGGTGGCCCCGAGGCCGGCGCCGGCCGCCACGCCCAACAGGTAGGGATCGGCCAGCGGGTTGCGGAAGAGGCCCTGGTAGGCGGCCCCGCCGGCGGCCAGCATGGCGCCGACGATGCCTGCCAGCACCACCCGGGGCGCTCGCAGCTGCCACACGACGGCCTGGTCGATGGCGGGCGTGCTCGTGTGGAAGTGCAGCAGCGGGACGTGCGCCAGCAGCGTCCCGACGACCTGCGACGGCGAGACCGCTACCGGGCCGGTGCACAGCGCGACCAGCGACACGGCGACCATGAGCACACCCGCCACGGCCATCGGGACCCAGGTGTGCCGCACGCCCGGCCCGCGCGTGTCGGGTGGCGGGTGGAGCGGCGTCCCGAACGCCCGGGCGGGGGCGGTCGCCGTCACGAGGACCGGCCGAGTGGATGGGCGCGCACCTCCGCGGCCACCGCGGACAACAGGTCGACGATACGTGGTCCCCAGCGCGATGCGATGTCGTCGTTGAGGCCGAGCACGCGTCCGTCCTTGACCGCGGAGAGATCCGACCAACCGGGCCGAGCAGCGACGCTGGCTGGCGACTGGCCGCAGCAGAGCGTGTCGGCGAGCAGGATGTAGCTCGGGTTGGCCTTGAGGATGAACTCGCCGCTCAGCTGCGGGTAGCCACCGCTCGCGGCGGCGCCCTTGGCGGCATCCGCGATGCTACGCAGCCCGACCAGGCCCAGGATGCGCCCGATGAAGGTGCTCGACGTCGCCGAGTAGTAGGTCTGGTCGAGCTCGTAGTAGTAGGTCAGCGGCCGCGACGGCCGATGGACCGACGCCACGATCCGCGCGATCTGGCGCTGAATCGTGCCCACCTCGGCCCGGGCCTGGGCCTCGTGCCCCGTGACCTGGCCGAGCTGGTCGAACTGCGCGTACGCCTGCGCTAGGGTGGCGGCGGCGGGCTCGCTGAGAACCGGGATCCCCAGCGCGCGCAGTTGCGAGTCGACGCTGGTGGGCTCGTTGGACGCCACGACAAGGTCGGGCTTGTAGGAGGCGATCGCCTCGGCATTCGGGTCGTTGCCGTCCAGCTGCGTGTGCGGCGCAGAGGGCGGGTAGTCGGAGTTCAGGTCGACCGCCTTGACCTGGCTGCCGGCCCCGATCGCGTAGAGCATCTCCGTGGCAGTCGGCGAGAGCGACACGATCGCGGTCGGCCGCGTGGTGACCGTGACCGCCCCGTCGGCGGCATGGATCGTGACGGGGAACGCCCTCGCCGCCGAGGCCGGTCCCGCGGGAAGCAACCCCGCGAGGGCACAGACCAGGGTTCCGGCAAGCGCCGGCAGGAGGGGCAACCTCCGGGGCCTGGTGAACATTGATCATCCTCCATCGGTGTGCGGAGGACGAAGTGCGCCCGCTGCGACACCCGACGGGGGTATCGAACGAACCGCCCTTCCTCCGAGGGACTGGTTGCGTTGACTCAAGTCAGGCGTCTGGGCTCGCTCCCTGCGGGAGCCTCACCATTGCGGGACAGCGCCGGATTCCGACCGGACTTCGCTGAACTTGAGCCACCCCGGCCGAGGCCGGAGCAGCCGCACCGTAGCGCAGCGCCCCGATCGACGTCGAGAGCACCCGCGGTGGGCAGGGCCTTCACGGACAAACCAGAACAGCTGCCGATACGGCTCATCTCGGTCGGGCCCTGACCAGGACCGGCGCCCGGGCGACTCCCGTACGATGGGCCCGTGGGGCACGAATCGGACGCACGGCGCGAGGCGGGAGGTGACGGCGAGCCGGACGGCCATACCACCGACCGGGCCGTCTCCATCGAGGAGATCGAGGACGCCCTGGTCGACGGGGACACCCCGCTCCCGCCCCGGCGCGGCACCGCCCGGGCCGCGCTCTCGCACCGGACCTTCCGCATCGTCTTCCTCGGCGCCTTCGCGTCGAACATCGGCACGTGGATGCAGAACGTCGTCCTCGGTGCCTACGCCTACGACCTGACGCACTCGGCGACGTTCGTCGGGGTCATCATCTTCGCCCAGCTCGGACCCACGCTGATCCTGCCCATGGTGGGCGGGTTGCTGGCGGACAAGGTGGACCGGCGGCGCTTCCTCATCCTCCTGTCGCTCGAGCAGCTGGTCTTCTCCCTCGGCGTGGCCCTCGTCGTGATGTCGCCCCACCCCTCCAAGGTCCTGCTCGTGCTCATGGTCCTGGGGGTCGGGGCGGGCAGCGCGATGTTCGGCCCCGCCTACTCGGCCATCCTCCCGGGCCTGGTCGGCAAGGAGGACCTGGCGGGGGCGATCTCGCTCAACTCGGCCCAGATGAACGCGTCCCGGGTCATCGGACCGGTCATCGGCGGCGTCCTCTACTCCCTCGTCGGGCCGGCCTGGGTCTTCGCCGGCAACGCGGTGACCTACCTGTTCGTCGTCGCCGCGCTGCTCATGGTGACCCTGCCCGCCGTGCCCCGGTCAGCGGTGAAGGCCAGCCGCTGGCGGGAGCTGACGGCCGGCATCACGGCGGCCCGCAACGACAAGGTCGTCGGCCGGTGCCTGGTCACGGTGTTCGTGTTCTCGCTGTTGGCGCTCGCCTTCATCGGGCAGATGCCGGTGATCGCGGCGCACAACCTCGGGATCAACCTCTCCAAGTCACCGGACTACGGGATCCTCTACGCCTGCTTCGGCACCGGCGCGCTGGCCGGGGCCATCTCCATCGGGACGGTCTTCGCCGCCACGTCCAAGCCGCTCCTGGTGCGCATCTGCCTCGTCGGCTACTCGCTCTCCCTCTGCGCCTTCGCACTCCAGCGCAGCACGGTGCCCGCCTACGTGAACGTCGCGGTGACCGGCGCGTTCTACTTCGCGTTCATCACCGCGCTCAACACGACCCTGCAAGCCCGCCTGCACGAGAACGTGCGGGGGCGTGTGATGGCGCTGTGGATGATGGGCTTCGGCGGCACCGTCGGCGTCGGCAACCTCCTCATCGGGCCGGTGGTGGCCGCCGTCGGGATCACGGACGTCCTGCTCTTCGGGGCCGTCGTCGCCCTCGGCCTGGCCTGGTACGCCGACGTGCGGCCGCCGGCCACCGAGGTTCAGGTCGCGCTGGCCCAGTAGGCCTCGCGCAGCGCCTTCTTGTAGAGCTTCCCGTTCTCGCCGCGCGGCAGCGCGTCGGTGAAGTCGACCGAGCGCGGGCACTTGTAGTGCGAGAGGTGGTCGCGGCAGAACGCGAGGATCTCCTCCTCGAGCGCGGGGCCGGCGACGGCGCCGGGTGCCGGCTGCACGACCGCCTTGACCTCCTCGCCCATCTCGGGCTCGGGCACCCCGAACACGGCCACGTCCGCCACGGCCGGGTGGAGCACCAGGACGTCCTCCACCTCCTGCGGGTAGATGTTGACGCCGCCAGAGACGATCATGAACAGCTTGCGGTCGGTCAGGTAGAGATACCCGTCGGCATCGAGATGCCCGACGTCCCACAGCGTGCTCCAGCCCTTGTCGTTGTAGGTCTGCCGCGTCTTCTCGGGGTCGTGGATGTACTCGAACTTCGGCGTCCCGGGGCGGCCGCCGAAGTAGACGACGCCGTCCTCGCCCACCGGCAGCTCCTCGCCGTCGTCGCCGCACACGTGGACCTCGCCCCAGATGGCGCGGCCCACCGACCCCCGGTGCTCCAGCCACTCCTCGGAGGTGACCCAGGTCATGCCCAGCCCCTCGGTGCCTGAGTAGTACTCGTGGATCACCGGTCCCCACCACTCGATCATGCGCCGCTTGACTTCGGGCGCGCAGGGGGCCGCCGCGTGCACGACGGTGCGCAGCGACGACAGGTCATATGAGCCCCGCACGTCGTCGGGGAGCTTGAGGAGGCGGACGAACATGGTGGGCACGAACTGCGCGTGCGTGACGCGGTGGCGCTCGATCAGCGCCAGGCACTCCTCGGGGTCGAAGCGCTCCATCACCACGGCGGTGCCCCCCATGCGGATGGAGGTCATCGACCACACGAGCGGGGCCGAGTGGTAGAGGGGCGCCGGGCTCAGGTAGACGTCACCCTCGGCGAACCCCATGATGCCGCCGAGCATCGGGGCCAGCGTGGCGTCGGTGCCGAAGGGGTTGCCGCTCAAGGGCCGCCGGATCCCCTTGGGGTGGCCCGTGGTGCCCGACGAGTACAGCATCGGCGAGCCCTCGACCTCGTCGTCCAGCGGGGTCCCCGGGAAGCCGGCCACGAAGCCGTCGTAGGACTCGTAGCCCGCAGCCACCGGGTCGCCCGTCATCAGCCGCCGCTCGACGGTCGGCGTCAGGGCGACCAGCTCGGCGGCCAACGGCGCCAGCGCCGAGGACGTGATCAGCGTCCGGGCCTCGCAGTCGTTCACGATGTACGCCGCCTCGTCGGCGGCGAGATGCGTGTTGACCATGGTGTAGTAGAGGCCCGAGCGCTGCAGGGCGAACGCCACCTCGTGGGTCCGGTCGTCGTTGGGGAGCAGCGCGGCCACGTGGTCGCCCGGCCGCAGGCCGCGGGCGAAGAGCGCCCGGGCCAGCCGGCACGAGCGCTCCTCGAGCTCGCCGAAGGTCACCACCCCGCCGGACGAGGTGATGACGGCGGGACGGGAGGGCTCGTGGACGCCCGGGCGCAACATGTTCGTGCTCACCGCCCTCTTCTACCCCAACCGCTTCCGGCGTGCCCACAGCGGCCGCCGCCGTTGTGCACGCACACGTCGCCGACCATGAGCCGAAACGAGATCGGTTGTCCGGTCATCCCCGTTTTGGAGACCAGTCCCAACGTCGCAGGCTGACGAACACCCCCACGGCCCCCCAGACGGCGACCACCCCGATGTCGCCCCACGTCGACGCACCGGGGACACCGTTGAAGGTGTCGACGCAGGCGACGATGAGGTGCCGGATCGGGAAGAAGCCCGTGAAGGTGGCGAGGCCCGAGCCGGGCTTCACGGGGAAGTACAGCCCCGAGAGGGCGACCAGGATGAAGAACACGAGGCTGACCATCGGGCCGGCGGCGTCGGCGTTGGGCACCACGGTGCTGATGCCCACCCCCATGGCGGTGAAGCTGAACATGCCGACGATCAGCACCAGGGCGAACATCGCGACGTCGTGCGGCCCGTGCACGCCGTACCCGAAGCGGCCGACGAGCACCAGGAGCACGATCTGGATCACGGCGATGATCATCCAGTTGATGAACACGGCCGCCAGCAGCATCCAGGTCGGGAGCGGGCTCAGGCGGAGCCGCTTGAGCAGTCCCATCTCGCGGCGGTTGACCATGGAGATGGCGAGGACGTTGAAGCAGGCCGCCATGACGCCGTAGGCGGCGAAGGCGGGGATGTAGTACTGGCCGAGGTTGATCGGCAGGTAGTTGACGGTCGTGTGGCGGGACGTCGACTCGAAGATCACGACGAAGACCACGGAGAAACCGATGGTCAGCAACGCCCCGATCGGGTTCAGCCAGAACGCCAGCTGCTCGAACCGCACCTGGCGCGCCACGAGGGGCAGGTCGCTGGCGCCGCGGAACGATCCCCTGACGGGCACCTCGGCGGTGCTCACGGCAGCACCTGCTCCGCCCACGGTCCCGCGCCCGGTTCGCGCTGCTCCGCCCGGCGCGACGCCATGCCCTGGGTGAGGCCGAGGTAGATGTCCTCCAAGGAGACCCGCAACACCGACAACCCCTGCAACCGGTGGCCGCCGGCGAGCGCCCACCCGGTCAGCTCGTGCAGGACCCGGACCTCGTCCTCCGTGTGGATCTCGACGTGCCCGTCGTCCGCCGCCTGCGCGGGCACCGGCAGCGACTCCGGCGCCACGCCCTCGGGAAGGCGGAAGCGGATCGTCACCGCACCCAGGTCGCGCCCGCCGATGGACGACGGCGTGCCGCTGGCCACGACCTCCTGGCCGAACAGGACGGCGACGCGGTCGGCCAGCGCCTCGACCTCGTCCATGTAGTGCGTCGTCAACAGGACGGTCGTGCCCCCGGCCGCCAGCAGGCGGATGAGGTCCCACGTCTCGCGGCGCCCGGAGGGGTCGAGCCCAGTCGTGGGCTCGTCGAGGAAGAGGAGCTCGGGGTTCCCGATGATCCCGAGCCCGACGTCGAGCCGGCGCTGCTGGCCACCGGAGAGGCGCTTGACCCGGTCGTCCGCCTTCTCGCCGAGACCGATCAGGTCGATCACCTCGTCGACGGGCCGTGGATTGGGGTAGTAGCCGGCGTTGCGCGCCAGCACCTGGCGCACGGAGTAGTAGGGCTCCACCGCCAGCTCCTGGAGGACCACGCCGATCCGCGTGCGGAGCCAGCGCTGGGTGCCGCGGTCGGCCGGGTCGACGCCCAGCGTCTCGACGCGGCCGCCGCTGCGATCCCGGAAGCCCTCCAGGATCTCGACCGTGGTCGTCTTGCCCGCTCCGTTCGGCCCGAGCAGCGCGAACACCTCGCCCTTGTGCACCTCGAAACTGACGTCGCGCACGGCGACGGTGTCGCCGTAGGACTTCGAGAGGTGCTCCACGCTCACCGCCGGCACGGCCACCCTTTCTGCCCGACGTCGAGGCGGACCAAACATCGGATGCCCCGGCTCTGCCCCGTGTCCCCCGGCACCATGCGCCGACGCTATCGGCCCGGCGCCCGCTACGGCGACGTCGCGCCCACCTTCGCCCGGGCGGCGCGGCCCTCGGACGGCGGCGCATCGTCCGTCGCCGCCAGCACCTTGTCCAGCAGGTCGCGCAGCTGGCGGAGCTCGGACGACGACGAGCGCGCCGAACGCGGCCGGGGGCACCGACACGACGGCGTCGATCTCGGCCGCCAGGGACCGGCCGGGGTCGGTCAGCACGATGATCTTCACCCGGCGGTCGTCGGGTGAAGGCTCCCGCCGGGCCAGGCCGCGCTCGTCGAGGTCGTCGACCAGCGCGGTGATGTACGAGGGGTCGCACCCGATGCCCCGGGCCATGTCACCCATGGAGACGCCGTCCGCCTTGGCCAGCCGCACCAGGGTCTTGATCACCCCGGGCGAGAGTTTCATCCGCACGCCGAGGGCCGCCATCCGCTCGACGTGTTCGCCCTCGAACGCGATGCGACGGATGCGCTCGAACGCGTCCTCGGCCAGTCCCATGGGCCGGAGTTTCGCGCCGCCCAAACTCTTTGACAACTCCATACCTTTGAGTATTCTGAAATAAATTCCGATGGCACCCTCCCAGGCCGACACCGATGCCATGGGCGCGCTGGCGGCCTCGCTGGCGCGGGCGGGCTGCGTCGCGGCCGACGAGGAAGCGGCCGAGCTGGCGGCGCGGGCGGCGGGCGACCCGGCGTTGCTGCGGTCACTCGGTGAACGTCGGATCCGCGGGGAGCCCCTGGCGTGGATCACGGGCCGGGTCCGCTTCGGCGGCCTCTCGGTCGCCGTCGACCCCGGCGTGTACGTCCCCCGCTGGCAGAGCCTCGCACTGGCCCGCCACGCCGCTGGCCGACTCCCGGCCCGGGGTACGGCCGTCGACCTCTGCACCGGGTCGGGCGCGATCGCTGCTGCGCTCGGCACGGCGCGCCCCGGGGCGCGCGTCCTCGCCACCGACATCGATCCCCGGGCAGTCGCCTGCGCGCGGGCCAACGGCGTCGAGGCCTTCACCGGCGACCTGTTCGGCGGCCTCCCCCACGGCCTGGCAGGCGGGGTCGACGTCGTGGTCGCTGTCGTCCCCTACGTCCCCACTCCGGCGCTCCGCCTCCTCCCGCGCGACACGCTCCGCTTCGAGGACGCCGCCCACTACGACGGCGGGGCCGACGGCACCGACGTCCTGCGGCGGGTGGTGCACGAGTCGACCCGGTTCCTCCGGCCCGCCGGCTCGCTGTTGCTCGAGCTCGGGGGCGAGCAGGCAGACCGGCTCCGCCCCGACCTCGAGCGCCACGGCTACGGGGAGGTGGAGACCTGGACCGACGAGGAGGGCGACCTGCGGGGCCTGCGGGCGACCCGCGGCTGATCGCGGCTCAGCGCCGTGCGAACACCAGGGCCACCGCCGTGCGGTCCACGACCCGCCAGCGCGGGTCGTGGGACAGGAACTCCGAGAGGGCGGTGCCCGGCGCCCAGACCACGTAGGCGACGTGGTACGCCGAGAGGATCGGGTCCGGGTCGGTGGTGAGGTTCGTGATGGCGAAGAACTCGGTCAGCACCTCACCCTCGAAGAGGTCGGTGCGCCCGTCGGCGAAGGTGGCGCGATGGCGGGCGATCGAATAGTCCCCCCACGTGTACTCCGTGAAGATGCGGCCGTGCCGGGTGCCCAGGTAGTCGAAGGCCTTGACCGGCACCGTCGGCGAGACCGTCCCCGCCGGCACCGACGGCGCCGCGAGGACGACGATCGCGCCGACGACGAGCGCGCCACCCGCCCACCGGCGTGCCACCGTCCCCCACGGCCAGCGGGCCGGTAGGGCGGCGGCCAGGCCCGCGGCGACCACCATCAGGTAGACGACAAGGCGTTGGGTCCGCAACGCCTCGACGAAGAGCGCGCCGGCCAGCGAGCCCTCGAGCACCGGGATGCGTCGGCGCGCGATGCACGCGACGAGCACGGCCAGCGGGACGAGATAGACCAGGACCACCATGAGCGAGTGGAAGTTCGGGGAGTTCCACTCGTCGATGTACTGCGCGATCTGGGAGTTGCCGGCGACGCCGATGTCGTAGGCCAGGAGCCCGGGCCCGTAGGGCGTGATGCAGGCGGCCGCCAGGCTGCCCAGCAGGCCCAGGGCCAGCGCTCCGGTGTGGGGCGACTGGCCCACGCCGCCCACCCGCGCGACCAGCCGGGCGGGCACCAGCGACCAGCCGAGCTCCACGCCGAGCACGAGGAGGCCCACCAGGATCGACCCGTGGGTGTTGACCCACGCCACGCACAGGACGGGCAGCGCGAGGAGCCAGCGCGGGTCGACGCGCGCCTTCGTCAGCACGAGCAGCTCGAGGGGCAGCCACACGAGCGAGAAGTCGAGGCCGCGGTCGCCGGCCACGACACCGGCGATCCCGACCGCCAGCAGCAGGACGATCGCGGCCACCCGGCCGCCGCGGGCGCCGAGGGCGCGGGCGTAGGCGGCGGTGGCCACCAGGCACAGTCCGCCCAGGAGGACGGCGTAGACGTTGTACGCCGCAGCCCCGAACACCCGGAAGAGGGCCGCCAGAGCGACCTCCGATCCCCATTCGTCGGTCACCCAGCGGCGGTGCGACTCCGTGTAGCTGAAGGGGTCCATGCCCATGACGATGTGGTGCGCCAGCATCCACTGGCCGGCGGCGAGCTGCCAGAACACGTCGTTGGACAGGTCGCGCCCCCATGCGACGGCCGCCACGAAGCCGATGCCGAGGGCCAGACCGACGAGCTCGATCGCCCTGGGCGACAGGCGACGCCCGGGCTCGCCGCGAGCGAGGGCCACAGGGGCGGCGCCCGCCGTCGGCACATTGCGTGTCTCGACGGCTCGGACGCTCGCCTGCACTGCTCCCCCCTCATGCCGGTCCCCCAACCGGCGCCCCTGCAGCACGGTACAACGCCCACCGTCACGCGGGAGTCGCAGGACGGTTGCGATCCCGTCGCTTGAACGGGGTCAGCAGCCGGATTGCAGCACGAGCGCCTTCGCCAGGGCGCCCCATTCGGAGACGATCCCGCGCACCCAGGCCCAGAACCCGGCTGACGGCGCCGCGACCTCGAGCACCTGCCCCGGGTGGCAGCGTCCGATCCATCTCGGTCCCGCCACCGCCTACCTGATCAGCGGGTCTCGGGGCAGCCCCAGGATGCGCTCGGCGATCTGGTTGCGCGTGATCTCCGACGTCCCGCCCGCGATGGACAGCGCGCGCGTCGCGAGCTCCGAGTAGCCGGCGACGGCGTGCTCACCCTCGAGGAACGCGATGTCCGGGCCGACCAGGTCCGCCTGCAAGCGGGCGCGGACGTGGCCGTGCTCCGCCAGCACCAGCTTCGTCACGTTGCCCTCGGGCCCCGGGCCGGTGCCGATCACGGCCCGCTGCGCCCGCCGCAGGTTGAGCGCCTTCAGGGCGTGCTCCTTGGCCAGGACGGCGCCGACGCGCGCCGAGGCGCCGGGCACCCGGTCGCCGCCGTCCTTGAGCAGGGCCACGAGGTCCATGGGCGGGAAGATGCCGCCGCTCCCGCCGCCGATGGAGACCCGTTCGTTGCCCAGGGTGGAACGCGCCACGGTCCACCCGTCGTCGGGGGTCCCGACGACGTCGTCGTCCGGCACGAACACGTCGTCGAAGAAGACTTCGTTGAAGTCGGCGTTGCCGGTGACCTGGCGCAGGGGCCGCACCTCGACGCCCGGCGCGTGCATGTCGATGACCATCGTCGTGATGCCGGCGTGCTTCGGCGCGTCCGGGTCGGTCCGCACCGTGGCCAGCCCGAGGTGGCAGTACTGCGCGCCGCTCGTCCACACCTTCTGCCCGTTGACCCGCCACCCGCCCTCGACGCGCGTCCCTCGGGTCTTCACCGCAGCCGCGTCGGAGCCCGCGTCGGGCTCGCTGAACAGCTGGCACCACACGAGCTCGCCCATGAGCGTCTTGAAGACCCAGCGCTCCACCTGGTCCGGCGTCGCGTACTGGTTCACCGTCATGATGTTCCAGCCGGTGATGCCGAGCGCGGGCACCTTCACCCCGGCGGCGCGCAGCTCCTCGTCGATCACGATCTGCTCGACCGCACCCGCAGCGCGCCCCCACGGCGGCGGCCAGTGGGGCACCAGCAACCCCGACTCCACGAGCGCCCTGCGTTGCTCGGGCCGGCCGAGCGCCGCGATGCGCTCGACCTCGCCCCGGACCTCGGACCTGATCACCTCCGCCTCGTCCGGGAGCGCGAGCGTGACCTCGCGCGTGGTGCCCCGGGCCGCCTCCGTCGTCACGGCCTCGGCGTCCGCGGGCGAGCCGAGCAGGCCGTTGAGCACCATGGCCCGGCGGAGGAACAGGTGTGCGTCGTGCTCCCAGGTGAACCCGATGCCGCCGTGCACCTGGATGTTCATCTGGGCGCTCTGCACCGCCGGGCCGAAGGCCAGCTGCGCCGCCATGGCTGCCACCAGGTCGAACTCGTCGGCCGCGTCCTCGGCGGCCCGCGCCGCGTCCCACACGGCCGCGGTGGCCAGCTCCGCCGCCACCAGCAGGTCGGCGCAGTGGTGCTTGACCGCCTGGAAGGTCCCGATCGTCCGGCCGAACTGCACCCGCTCCTTGGCGTAGGCCACCGCGTCGTCGGTGCAGGCGGCCATGAGTCCCACCGCTTCCGCGGCGCCCAGCGTGCGCGCCAGGGAACGGGCGCGCCCCAGTGCGCCCACCAGCACGTCGGCGTCACGCACCCGGACGGACGCCACCGTGACCCTGGCCGAGCGGCGCGACGGGTCGAGATCCTTCGCCCCGGTCACCGTGACGCCGTCGGCACCGGACGGGAGCGCGACGAGGTCCTCGCCGGCCCGCAGGAGCAGGAGGTCGGCCCCCGCCCCGCCCAGGACGATGCCGCCGTCGCCGTCCAGCACCCCGTCGCGCCGCGTGCAACGCGCCGCCGAGGCCGAGCGCGGCTGCCACGCTGCCGTCGGCCAGGCCCGGCAGGAAGAAGGCGCGCTGCTCCTCGCTGCCGCAGTGCGCGATCACCGCCGAGGAGAGCACGGTGGGCAGGAAAGGCCCGGGCGCGAGCTGGCGCGCCAGCTCCTCGAGGACGACCACGAGCTCGCTCAGGCCCGCGCCGCCGCCGCCGTATTCCTCCTGCAGGTGGATGCCGAGCCAGCCCAGGTCGGCCATCTCCCGCCAGAAGGAGGGCCTGGGCTCGGCATCCGCCTCGAGCAGGGCCCGGGTGGCCGCCAGCGAGCCCGCGGCGGTGAGCACACCCCGCACGGTGGCCCCCAGCTCCTGGTGCTCGTCGGTGATGGCGATCGCCATTGCAGCCCCCTTGTCCCTGAGCGGTACCCGCGCCGCCCGGTCGCGCGACCTTACTGAACGTCGCCCCGGCCCCAAGTGGCGGCGCTACCATGGCCGGCGTGAGGTAGAGCTCCGACGCACCGACGGCAGGCGCCATGGCGCGCCATCGTCCACCGTCCACTGTTCCCTCTCGTCCGTTCCCCGGAGCTCGCCCATGCCTTCGTCCGCCGCACCGTCCGCGACACTCGTCGCCCACCACCTCCGCCTCGAACGCGGAGGGCACGGCGTCCTCGACGACGTGTCGCTCACCGTCGGAGCCGCGACCTGCCTCGGGGTGGTCGGCCCCAACGGAGTGGGCAAGTCGACGCTCCTGCAGACCCTGGCGGGCCTGCTGCCGCCCGTGGCCGGCGAGGTCCGCGTCGACCCGCCGACCGCGATGGTGGGCTATCTGAGCCAGGAGCACACCCAGGCCGGAGGCGAGACCGTCCGCGCCGCGCTGTACCGCCGGACCGGCGTCGCCGCGGCGGAGGCGGAGCTGGCCGCTGCGGCGGCCGCGCTCGCAACGACCGAAGTGGGGGCCGACGACCGCTACGCGGTGGCCCTGGCCCGCTTCGAGGCGCTGTCCGCCGGCGACTTCGAAGGGCGCCTCGTCACGACCCTCGAGCAGGTGGGCCTGCACCCGGAGGTCGCCGACCACCCGGCCGCCGCGTTGTCGGGCGGCCAGGTGGCCCGCGTGGCCCTGGCCGCCGTCCTCCTCGCCCGTTTCGACATCACCCTGCTCGACGAACCGACCAACGACCTCGACTTCGACGGCCTGTACCGACTGGAGGACGTGGTGGCCCGGCGCACCGGCGCGATGGTGATCGTCTCGCACGACCGAGCCTTCCTCGACCGGGCCGTGACGCACGTGTTCGAGCTGGACGCCCACAGCCGGGCCGGGCGCCTGTACGGCGGCGGCTGGACGGGGTACCTGGCCGAGCGGGAGGCCGACCACGCCCATGCCCTCGAGGCATACGAGCTCTACGAGGCCCAGCGGGCGGAGCTGCGCGGTCGGGCCCGGCGCGAACGGCAATGGGCGACGGCCGGCGTCACCCGCGAGAAGAAGCATCCCCGTGACAGCGACAAGGCGCAGCGCGACTTCCGGATCAACCGGACGGAGCGCCTGGCGGCCAAGGCGCGGCGCACGGAGCGAGCGCTGGAGTCGCTGGCCCCGGTCGAGAAGCCGTGGGAGGGCTGGGACCTCCGCTTCTCCATCAGCGAGGCGACCCGTTCGGGCGCCATGGTCGTCCGGCTCGCCGACGCCGTGGTCCAGCGGGGCGACTTCACCCTGGGGCCGCTCACCCTCGACGTCGCCTGGGCCGAGCGCATCGCACTGGTGGGCCCCAATGGCTCGGGGAAGACGACACTGGTCGAAGCCCTGCTCGGCCGCCTCCCGCTGGCGGCCGGGACGCGGCGCATGGGCCCGAGCGTGGTCGTCGGTGAGCTCGCGCAGGACCGGCGCATCCTGCGGGACGGGCCGAGCGTGGCCGACGCGTTCATGGCCGCGACGGGTCTCCCCCGGGACCGGGCCCGGTCCCGGTTGGCCAAGTTCGGGTTGGGTGCGGACGCCGTGTTGCGGTCCCCCTCCACGCTCTCGCCCGGCGAACGCACCCGTGCCGAGCTGGCCGCCTTCGCCGCCACCGGCGTCAACTTCCTCGTCCTCGACGAGCCGACGAACCACCTCGACCTGCCCGCGATCGAGCAGCTCGAATCCGCTCTGCGGGCCTACGGCGGCACGCTGCTCCTCGTCTCGCACGACCGGCGCCTGCTCGAGGCCGTCACGCTGACGCGTCGGGTGGAACTCCCCCTGGGGTGATGGCCGGGCGGCCGCACCAGAATCGCAACCGCGCTGCGCCGCAGGATCACCCCTGGACCGCCATTCTGTTGTGCAGTTGTAGTCCCGGGCGACGGGCCCCGGTCCCGGAAGGCCCAGAGTGGAGACCCGGTCAACGACCGGGTGCGACGGGCAGAGCGGGGGAAGTGCCGATGAAGAGCAACCTCATGAAAGACAGCCTCGAGAGGGCCGAGCGGATGGTCGTGGCCCTCATGAAGTCGGCCAACCGGTCGCACACCGAGGCCACCTGGAGGTACGAGCTCACGAGCGAGGTGGACAACATCGAGGTGGTGCCCGGGCCCGACGCGCTCACCCTGCGCATCCATCCCTGCTGGCTCCGCTACGTCGTGGCGCAGGGCGAGTTCACGTCGTGCGTCGCCGACGAGATCGAGGCCTGGCACCTGCTCGAGCGCCTGACCGGCCACACCGGCGCGGCCTGATCCCGCCGCCGCCCCGCGTCAAGAGAAGCGCTCCCGCAGCGCGGCCTCGGCCGCGCCCACCCCGCACATGCCGTGCACCCCTCCCCCCGGCGGGGTGGAGGCCGAGCAGAGATACACACCCTCGAGCGGCGTGCGGTAGGGGTTCCACCGGGGCACGGGCCGCAGCACGGTCTGGCGCAGGGTCGCCGCGCCGCCGTTGACGTCACCGCCGAGCAGGTTCGGGTTGTGCGTCTCCGCCTCTGCCGCCGTCCGCACTGTGCGGGCGAGCACGCGGTCGCGGAACCCCGGTGCGAACCGCTCGATCTGCGCCTCCATGCGCTCGCTCATGTCGACGTCCGAGCCGTTGGGCACGTGGCAGTACCCCCAGAGCGTGTGCCGGCCCGACGGTGCGCGCGTCGGGTCGACGACGCCGGGCTGCGCGACGAGGACGAACGGCTGCTCGGGGTGCCGCCCGGCGCCCACCGAGGCCTCCGACTGCGCCACCTCGTCGAAGGTGCCCCCGACGTGGACGGTCACGGTCCGCCGGCAGGCCGCCGCGCCCCAGGGCACCGGGCCGTCCAGCGCCCAGTCGACCTTGCAGGCGCCCGGCCCCGGCCGGAAGCGCGCCCACGGCCGGCCGGCCCGCCCCGACAGGCGCGGCCCGGCGAGCGCCACGAACTGGCGCGGCGAGACGTCGAGGAGCACCACGCGAGCCGGCGGGAGCTCGGACAACGAGGTGACCCATTGGCCGGTGCGCACGACGCCACCCAGGCGGCGCACCTCGGCCGCCAGCCCGGCGGAGATGGCCGCGCTTCCTCCTTCGACCACGGGCCACCCGACCCCGTGACCGAGTGCCGTCAACAGGAGGCCGAACGCGGACGTCAGGGGCGCCGTGAGCGGTTCCATTGAGTGCGCGGCGGCCCCGGCCAGGAGAGCCCGCGCCGCGTCGGTGCTGAAGTGCCGCGTCGCGTGCCGGGCGGATGGCAGGCCGACCATGGCGAAGCGGGCCAGGGCGAGCGGGTCGCGCGGCATGGAGCGCATCGGGCCCAGCACGTAGGCCACGATGCGGTCCAGCCAGTCCACCAGCGGCCCGACCAGCTCCCGGTACGGTGCGGCGTCACCACCGAGGTGGGACGCCGTCTCCTCCACGCTCCGGTGGAGCGCGGCGGCCCGGCCGCCGCCGAGGGGGTGGGCGAAGGCCACCTCGCTCTGGCGCAGCACGATGCCGAGAGCGGCCAGGTCCAGGGTGCGGAAGAACGGGGACGCCACCAGCGCCGGGTGGACGGCGGAGCAGACGTCGTGGCGGTAGCCCTCGAGCGTCAAGGCCTCGGTGCGCGTCCCGCCGCCCACCGTGGGCGCGCCTTCCAGGACCTCGACACCGTGCCCGGCCCGGGCCAGGGTCACCGCGGCCGCCAGCCCGTTGGGGCCCGAGCCCACCACGACCGCGTCCGTGCGCTGCACACACCGACGTTACCGACCCTCACCCCGAGGAGCAGCCGCTCCGCGGCGGACGGACCGCGGGGAGCCGGGACCGGCTGGCGCGCCGGGCCGGAACGCTCCTAGGTTTCGCGGGCGACGAGCACGCGACCACGACGAACGGGGGCTCACGATGGCAGAGGTGCACGGAACCTGCGCTGCGCGTTTCGAGGGCGTGCGCGCCACGCTCGCCGACCAGCTGGACACGGGGGCCGACCTGGGGTCCTCGGTCGCCGTCTTCCTGCACGGCGAGCCGGTCGTCGACATCTGGGGCGGCTGGGCCGACCCCGAGAAGACGAGGCCCTGGGAGCGCGACACGCTCACCAACGTCTGGTCGACCACCAAGACGATGACGTTCCTCTGCGCGCTGATGCTGCACGACCGGGGCGAGCTCGACTTCCACGCCCCCGTCGCGAGCTACTGGCCCGAGTTCGCGGCCAACGGCAAGGAGCACGTCGAGGTGCGCCACGTCATGGGTCACACCGCCGGGCTGCCCGGCTGGGACGAGCCGCTCACCGCCGAGGACCTGGCCGACTGGGAGCTGTGCACCTCGCGGCTGGCCGCCCAGGCCCCCTGGTGGGAGCCCGGCAACGGGTCGGGCTACCACGCCGTGACGCAGGGCTACCTCATCGGCGAGATCGTCCGCCGCATCACCGGCGAGACCATCGGCCACTGGTTCGCCCGTGAGGTGGCCGAGCCCTTGCAGGCCGACTTCCACATCGGCCTCCCGGCCGGCGAGGACCACCGCGTCTCCGACGTGATCCCGCCCCCGCCGATCGACATGGACGCCATGGGGGGCCAGGTCCCCGAGCTCATGCTGCGGACGTTCATGAACCCGCCCATCGATGCGACCATGGCCCACCACGAGTGGTGGCGCCGGGCCGAGATCCCGGCGGCCAACGGCCAGGGCAACGCACGGTCGGTGGCGGCGGTCCAGTCGGTGGTGGCCGGCCGGGGTGCGGCCCGCGGCGTGCGCCTGCTGTCCGCCGAGGGCACCGACCCGATCTTCGAGGTGCAGGCGGACGGCATCGACAGGGTGCTGGGCATGCACCAGCGCATCGGCATGGGCTACGGACTGAGCAACCCGCCCGACATGCCGATCGGACCGCGGGCCTGCTATTGGGGCGGCTACGGCGGCTCCGTCGTCGTGATCGACCAGGAGGCCGAGCTCGTCGTCTGCTACGTGATGAACCGCATGGAGTCGGGCGTCACCGGCGACCTGCGCGGGGCCAACATCATCGCGGCCACCGTGGTCGGCCTGGCCTCATAGGACCGCCCGCCGGCGCGGATACGGGCGCGGCGGGCTGCATCGCGGCCGAGACTCCTTGGGCCGCTTCCGCCTCAGGCCGACTGCGGGGAGAGGACCGCCTCGGCTTCGACCTCCACCTTCCAGGCGGGGTCGAGCAATCCCGCCACGACGACCATGGTCGCGGCGGGGCGCACGTGACCCAGCAGCTCCCCGTGGACCGCGCCGACGGCCGCGCCGTCCTCGGCCGCGGTGAGGTACATCCGCGTGCGCACGACGTCGGACAGCGCCGCTCCCGCCTCGGCGAGCGCGGCCTCCACGATCTCGAAGCACCGCCGGGCCTGGGCCGCCGCGCCGTCGGGGCAGCCGCCCCCCGGCACCACCGGCCCCGTCCCCGAGACGAACACCCGGTCGCCGACCCTGAGGGCGCGGCTGAAGCCGATGGTGGGCTCGAAGGGCGAGCCCGAGGAGATGCGCTGGCGATCGACCATGGCCGTATCCTCGCGCCCGCATCGGCCGGCCCCGGACCCGCCGGTACCATGGCCGCCATCGGAGGTCGGATGGGTCGGAGACTGCGGCGGATCATCGTGACGGTCGGGGCGGGCACCCTCGTCGTCGGCGCGGCCGCCCTGGGCGTCGCCACCTTCGACCTGGCCACCAGCTCCCCGTCGGCGGCCCCGCCGCCCGTGCACCACAGCGCCCCGACGACCACGACCACCGCGCCGCCCCCACCGGGGCCGCCCGCCCCGCCGGCCAGCACACTCGTCGCCACCCTCCACGGCGACATCCTTGGCTATCCCGCCCCCGGGGCGCCGTCGGACCGGACGGTGCCGGGCACCTGGTACGGCTACCCGTCCGTCCTGCCCGTGATCACGACCGAGCAGGGATGGCTCTACGTCCGTCTCGCCCAACGGCCCAACGGCTCGACGACGTGGGTGCGCCAGAGCGACGTCACGCTCGGGAGCACGCCCTACGCCATCGTGGTGAACCTCACCACGATGCACCTGACCGTCTACGAGAACAGCACGCTGATCTTCGACTTCCCGGCCGGCATCGGCGCCCCCGACGACCCCACCCCGCCGGGCGAGTACTTCGTGCCGATGCAGTACCCGTCACCCGGCCCCGGGTACGGACCCTTCGTCCTCGTCACGTCGGACCACTCCGACTCCATCACCGACTGGGAGAATTCGGGTGACGCCATCATCGGCATCCACGGCCCCATCGACTCCTACGACGACTCGCTCATCGGCATGACGGGCGCCGCCATCTCCCACGGGTGCATCCGGCTGCACGACGCGGACCTGGCCCAGCTCTCGGTGATCCCGCCCGGCACGCCCCTCGACATCGTCAGCTGAACGGCGTCGTCACGCCGTCGAGATACTCGCGGGCCCGCGCGAACCACGCCAGCGCCTCGGGCACCCCGGCGCTGACGAGCCCCTGCCACCCGTGCACCATGCCCGGCCAGCGCTCGAGCGTCACCGCGACCCCGGCACGCGTCGCGCCGTCGGCCAGCGCGACCACCCCCTCGCGCAGCGTGTCGCGCTCCCCCACCGGCAGGTACAGCGGCGGGAGGCCCGTGAGGTCCGCGAAGGCCGGCGAGACCCGCGGGTCGTCGAGCGCCACCGACCCCCCGACGTACTCGCGGCCCCGGTTGCGGACCCACGCGGCCGTGAGGAAGGGGTCGTGCCCGTCGCCGGCCGGACGCGCCACCGAGAGGTCGAACCAGCCCGAGATCGACACGAAGCACGCCGCGCCGGGCAGCCCTTCGTCCCGCGCCGCCAGCAGCGCGCCGAGCCCGAGCAGGCCCCCGCAGGAGTCCCCGCTGACCACCACCCGCTCCGGGCCGTCCCTCCCGGACACGAGCGCGCGGTACGCGTCCAGGCAGTCCTGGTGGGCCGCCGGGAAGGGGTGCTCGGGCGCGAGCCGGTAGTCCGCCATCACGACCCGGGCCTCGAGCCGTTCCGCGAGCATCGCCCCGTAGAAGTGGTAGTCGTCGAGCGGGCACGAGACCAGGCCGCCCCCGTGGCAGTGGAAGAGGGTCCTTCGCCGTGGCGGCACCCTGGCGTCGTCGTACCACGCGCAGCGCACCCCGCCCAGCACCGTCTCGGTCACCGTCACGTGGGGCGGCACCGGGTGGCCGTGGAAGGGCGCCATCATGGCGCGCACGGCGCGGTAGTCGGCCTCCGGGTCGGCGAAGTCGGGTGGGACCAGGGCGAGGATCTCGCGCAGCTCGCGGCTCGGTTCGCCCGCGCCCGACGTCATGGCGGGCCCGTCAGGCCAGCTCGTAGTCGGCCAGGTCGGGCTCGCGCGTGCGCTCCCAGTACGAGTGCAGGTCGAAGGGCCAGTTCTGCGTGACCCGGCCGTGCGCGTTGCGGTACCACGTCGGCACGTCGGCCACGCCCCACACCATCTTGGCGTTGCCTTCCTCCATCTCGTGCCCGTAGCGCTCGTGCACGTCGCGCCGGCACGACATGGCGCGGTGCCCGGCGCCCAGCAACCGCCCGATCGCTTCGACCGCGTAGCGCACCTGGCACTCCACCATCACGAGGATGCTGCCGTTGATGACCAGGTTGGTGTTCGGCCCGTACAGCATGAAGAAGTTGGGGAACCCCGGGACCGTGATGCCCAGATAGGCGCGGGCGTCCCCACCCCATTCCTCGTTGAGCTCCCTGCCGCCCGTCCCGAAGACCCGCATGGGTGCCACGAAGTCCGACGCGCTGAACCCCGTCCCGTAGATGAGCACGTCCGCTGCGTGCTCGACACCGTCCACGGTGCGCACCCCGGCGGGGGTGATCTCGGCGATCGGCGTCGTCACGAGGTCCACATGGGGCCTTCCCATCGCGGCCGCCCACCGTCCGTCGTCGCGCAGTGCCCGCTTGGCGAACGGCGGGAAGTGGGGCACCATCTTCTCGAACAGCTCGTCGTCCTCCACCTGCGCCCGCAGGACGTCGACGAGCATCGACCGCACGAAGTCGTTGCCCGCACTGACGGCCTCGGTGTGCTCGTCCCACTCGGGGTCCACCCGTGCGGCCGGGAGCAGGCCCTCGTGCAGGAGCCAGAACTGCCACAACCGGTCCCAGCGGCCGTACGCGGGCAGCAGCGCCAGCAGGTCGTGGAATTCGGCTGAGAAGGGGTCGCCGTAATTCTCGGTCGGCAACAGCCACGGCGGCGTGCGCTGGTACACGTCGAGGTGATCGACCTCGTCGACCAGGCAGGGCACGAACTGCGCCGCGCTGGCCCCGGACCCGATGACCGCCACGTGCCGGCCGGCCAGCTCGATGGAGTCGTCCCACGACGCCGAGTGGAAGGACGGGCCCGCGAAGCGCTCCCGGCCGGCGATCTGGGGGAAGGAGGGTCGGTTGAGCTGCCCCACGGCGCAGACGATCCCGTCGAAGACCTCACGCGCCGTCGTGCCGTCCGCGGCGCACAGGGTCAGCGACCACGCCGAGGCGTCCTCGTCGAAGCGGGCCTCGGTCACCTCGCAGCCGAAGCGGATGCACTCGCCGAGGCCGAGCTCCTCGGCCACCCCCTGCAGGTAGGCCAGGAGGTCCGGCTGCGCGGAGAAGCGCGACGCCCAGTCGTTGGTCTGGGCGAACGAGAAGCTGTAGAGCTGGTTCGGCACGTCGACGCGGCAGCCGGGGTAGACGTTCTCCAGCCACGTGCCGCCGACGTCGGGGTTCTTCTCGAACACGGTGACGGCAACGCCGGCCTGGCGCAGCCGGTGCGCCGCCGCCAGGCCCGACGCCCCCGCGCCGACGACGGCGCAGCGGAAGGAGCCACCCATCTCGTCCAGGCGCCACGACGGTGCACGGGGATCGCTGCCCTCCAGCGCCAGTTCCTCGGACAAGAAGGCCTCCCACTGGTCGGTGGACGCGGGGCCGACGAGGAAGTCGTAGACCCGTCGCACCTCGTCGCCCGTCAGGACGTGGTCGGGCGCGCCCGACGCCGCGTGGGCCGCCAGGGCGGCCGCGGCCAGCTCGCGTCCCTCCTCCTGTTGCTCGGGCCCGAGGCCGTGCCCCGGGACCAGCAGCTGCTCCTGGTCGGGCGCGAGATCGGGGCGCAACAGCGACAGGTCGCCCGTGACCTGCGCGACGGCGCACAGCAGCAGATGCACCTCCGCGGCGGCGAACGCGGCCGCGACCCGGGCCTTGTCCGTGCGCTGGCTCAGGCCGGCCGCGTGGTCCCCACCCATGCGACGAAGCCTACGTACCGGTGGCCGCCGCGCTCCGCCGGGCCGTCAGCGGCCCATGTGCTGGACGAGCTGGGCGATCTGGCTGTTGACCTCCACCGTGCGCGGCAGCTTGTCCATGGCGGCCGCCAGCGTCTCGGGGGTCCAGCGGTCGTCGGTCTCCACCGAGTCCGCGATGGACCACCCGCCGTAGATCCCCACCGACCCGCCGTACACGCTGAAGACCTGGCCGTTGAAGGGGCACGACTCGGCGGCCAGCACGGCCACGAGCGGCGAGACGCACTCGGGGTCGAACACGTGCTGCTCCATCGACTCGCCCATGCCGGGGGTCTGCATCGTGAGCCGCGTGCGGGCCACCGGCGCGATGCAGTTGGCCCGGACGCCGTAGCGGTGCAGCTCCATGGCGTTCACCACCGTCATCGCCGCGATCCCCGCCTTGGCGGCCGAGTAGTTGGTCTGCCCGACGTTGCCGTGCAGGCCCGCGCCCGAGCTCGTGTTCACGATGGCGCGGTCCGTCACCGTCCCGCCCTTGGCGGCCTCCCGCCAGTGCGCCGCCGCATGGCGGGTGACGTTGAAGGTGCCCTTGAGGTGGACGGCGATGACGTCGTCGAAGTCCTGCTCGCTCATGGAGACGAGCATCCGGTCGCGCAGGATCCCGGCGTTGTTCACCACCACGTGGAGGTCGCCGAAGGTGGAGACGGCCTGGTCGACGATGGCCTTCGCCCCGTCGAAGGAGCTCACACTGTCGGTGTTGGCGGTGGCCTGGCCGCCGGCGGCGGTGATCTCGTCGACCACGGACTGCGCCGCCGAGACGTCTGCGCCCGACCCGTCGACGGCCCCGCCCAGGTCGTTGACCACGACCCGGGCGCCGAGGGACGCGAAGAGGAGCGCATGCTCGCGGCCGATGCCCCGCCCGCCCCCGGTGATGATCGCCACTCTGCCCTGCAACATGGTTCAGCCGTCCTCTCGGTGCTCGTGCGGCCGCCCGCCGGTTCGGCGGCGGTCCGGGCGAGACGATTGCAACGGCACCCCGGCCTGTCAAACCGGGCCCGGCCGTCAGGCCGACACTTCGCGGCGGCGGCGCTCGAGGTAGCGCCGCTCCGCATCGGTCCCCGCCAGGTCGTGCGCGGCACCGTAGGCCTCGGCCGCCTCGGACCGGCGGCCGAGGCGTCGCAGCATGTCGCCCCGCGCCGCCGGCAGCAGGTGGTACTCGGGCAGCCCCCCGGGCGGGATCAGCTCGATCATGGCCAGCCCCGCCTCTGGGCCCTCGCTCATCGACACGGCGACGGCGCGGTTGAGCGCGATCACCGCGGAGGGCGCCAGGGCGAAGAGGCGGTCGTAGAGGGCGGCGATCTCGGCCCAGTCCGTCTCGTCCGCGGGCTCGACGTGACAGGCCGCGATGGCCGCCTGCAGCTGGAACGGCCCCGGGCGGCCGAGCCGCAAGGCGGCGCCCAGCCGCTCGTGCCCCTCCTCGATGGCGGCCGCGTCGAAGAGGGAGCGGTCCTGCTCCGCCAGCACGACGAGATCGCCGGACCCGTCGACGCGCGCCGCGCTGCGGGCGTCGTGGAAGAGCATCAGCGCGAGGAGGCCCAACGCCTCGGGCTCGTCGGGCATCAGCGCGCACAGGACGCGCCCGAGGCGGATGGCCTCGGCGGTGAGGCCCCGCCGGACCAGGTCCGCCCCCGAGCTCGCCGAGTACCCCTCGTTGAACAGGAGATAGAGGACCGCCAGCACGGCGGCGGTCCGCTCCACGAGCTGGTGGGCGGGCGGCACGGCGAAGGGGATGCCCGCATGGCGGATCTTGCGCTTCGCCCGCACGAGCCGTTGCGCCATGGTCGGCTCGGGGACCAGGAAGGCCCGGGCGATCTCCGCCGTGGTCATGCCGGCCAGCGTGCGCAGGGTCAACGCGACCTGCGCCTCGAAGGACAGCGCCGGGTGGCAGCACGTGAACATCAGGCGCAGGCGGTCGTCGGGGACGTCCTCGTCGTCGAGCGCCGGCTCGTCCGCCCCGCCCTGCCCCCCCGTCGCTCCCGGCTCGCCCTGCGCCATGCCGGCTACCTCCAACGCCTTGGCGGCGCCCAATTTCGGCGCGCCGCGCCCGGTCGACGGCGCGGTTGCGGGCCACCGTCGTGAGCCACGCGCCGGGGCGGCGCGGGATGCCGTCGCGGCCCCAGCGCTCCAGCGCGGTGGCGAAGGCATCCTGCGCGCACTCCTCGGCCAGGTCCCAGTCGCCGGTCAGGCGGACCAGGGTCGCGACGACCCTGCCCCACTCGGCGTGGAACGCGTCGGCGACGGCGGCCTCGACCTCGGCCGTCACATCTCCCAGATCGGCCTCACCTCGATGCTGCCGACGCGGGCACCGGGGATCTTCGACGCCACCTCGATGGCCTCGTCGAGGTCCTTGCAGTCGACGACGTAGTAGCCGCCGAGCTGCTCCTTGGTCTCGGCGAACGGGCCGTCGGTGGCAAGCAGCTCGCCGTCGCGCACCCGCACGGTGGTGGCGTCGCTCGAGAAGCGCAGCCGCTCGCCACCCTGCAGCACGCCCCGCTCGGCCATCTCCTTCCCGAACTCGGCGTACTCGGCCATCATGGCCTCGCCCTGTTCGGGGGTGCCGCCCTGAATCTGGGCCTCGTCACCGGCAATCAACAGCAGGTATCGCATCGGGTCCTCCTGGTTGGGGGTTGGTCTCACTCCTACGACGATCGGGCACGGCCGGGATCGACACCGCGGCGACGAATCCCTGGCCATTGTGCCGCGGCGCCCGCCACGGCCATCTGCCCTCGTCCTCCGGGTGGGCCCACCGTACGCTGCCCCCATGGCGACCCCGACCCCCGGCCACGCCGGGACCACGGACGAGGAGGAATGGCTCGAGCTCGACGTCGGCGCCGTCGCCGCGGGCGGCGGCTGCGTGGCCCGGGCTCCCGAGGGGCGGGTCGTGTTCGTGCGGCACACGCTCCCGGGCGAGCGGGTCCTGGCCCGGGTCACCGCCACGACCACGTCCTACCAACGGGCCGACGCCGTCGAGGTCCTCAGCCCTTCGCCGGACCGGGTCGCCCCGCCCTGCCCGCACGCCGGCCCGGGGCGCTGCGGGGGCTGCGACTACCAGCACGTCGAGCTCGGGGCGCAGCGCCGGCTCAAGGCCTTCCGGGTTGCCGAGCAGCTGGCGCGCGTCGCCGGCCTCGAGCGCGACGTCGAGGTCGAGGCGGTGCGGGGCGACACGGGCGGGTTGCGCTGGCGCAGCCGGGTGCGTGTCGCGGTGGACGCTGGGGGCGCCGTGGGCTTCCGCCGGCACCGCTCCCACGAGCTCGAGCCGGTGACGGACTGCCCCGTCGCCGGCCCTGCGGTGGCGGCCACCGGCGCGTTCAGCGCCGCGTGGCCCGGGGCGGCGGAGCTCGAGGTCGTCACCGGGGACGAGCCCGGCGAGGCCGTGGTCTCGGTCACCCCGCAGGGGCGCGGCGTGGCCCACCTGCCTGCCCTCGGTGGCGGGGTCGGCCTGGTGGTGCGCCGGAAGGTGGTCCGCCCCCCGGGAGCGGTCCACGCCGTGGTGCGGGGCCACCGGTACCGCATCTCGGCCGGCGTGTTCTGGCAGGCCCATCTCGGCGCCGCCGAGGCGCTCCTCGGCGCCGTCCTGGCCCTGGCCGGCGACTGCGCGGGTGCCCGGGTCGCCGACCTCTACGCCGGCGCCGGGCTCTTCTCGGTCCCGCTGGCGGTCGCGGCCGGACCCGCGGGCTCGGTCCTGGCGGTCGAGCGCGACGGGCGCGCCTGCGCCGACGCGCGCCACAACGGCGCCGGCCTCCCGTCGCTCCGGGTCGCCCGGGCCGACGTGACGCCGGGGTTCGTCGAACGCGCCCTCGGCCGTCCCGACCTCGTGGTGCTCGACCCCGCTCGCGAGGGAGCCGGCACCGCGGTCACCGCGGCCTTGGCGGCGCAGGCAGCGACCCTCCGCCGGATCATCTACGTCTCGTGCGACCCGGCCTCGTTCGCCCGCGACCTCCGTGTCCTGCTCGACGCGGGATGGCACCTCGCCGAGCACCGGGCCTTCGACATCTTCCCCATGACCGAGCACGTGGAGCTCGTGGCCGCCATCGACCCGCCGCGCCCCTGAGGCCGCTGGCGTGCGGGTGGGGGCTGGACCCCGGCACGAGGTCTCGTCACGGCGTTCCGAACCAGGTGGTCAGGGCCTCGCGCAGCCCGGTGTCCGTGCCGTCCCCCACCCAGGCGACATGCCCGTCGGGCCGGATCAACACGGCGGTGGGCGGGGTCACCGGGCCCAGGACCGGCAGTTCCCACGGGCCGACGTCGGCGGCGCCGACCTGCTGGACCCGGTCGGCCCAAGGGGTGACGTCGAGGCCGCCGGGCTCACCGAGGTCGAGCAGCACACCCTTGGCGTCGTGCAGCAGGGTGAAGACCCGCAGCGGGCCGGCGGAGGTCACGAGGTCCCGATCGGGCATGCGACGCCCGAGCAAGGGGTGGCCGCCACCGAAGTCGTAGTGGACGTCGAGGCCGGACATCATCCCCGCGAACCGCCGGCGCGGCTCGTCCATGCCGAGCAGCTCGGTCAGGGTGTCGCGCAGCGCATCGGTGCGCGCGTCGGTGCCCCTCAGCGCCATCTGCGCCATGGTGTTGTGCAGCACGCGGGCTCCGACGGGGTGCCGCTCGGCGTGGTAGGTGTCCAAGAGGCCTCGTGGTGATGTCCCGTCGACCACCTGGGCCAGCTTCCATCCGAGGTTCACGGCATCTTGGACCCCGACGTTGAGGCCCTGCCCGCCTTGTGGAGAATGCACGTGGGCCGCCTCGCCCGCGAGCAGGACGCGTCCGTTGCGATAGGACACCGCCTGACGGGTCATGTCGGTGAAACGAGAGATCCACGTCGGGCTGTGCGCCCCGTGGTCCGTCCCGTCGACGGCAACGAGTGCCCTGCGGACGTCCTCCAGTGTGGGTTCGCTCGTGTGCTCGACCTGCGGTTCGCTCAGGACGACCCCGAACGACCCTCCGTCCGCCCGGCCGATGCCGCCGCCGCCGCGCAGGCCGAGCTCGGGCTCCTCGTCCATCTCGACCTCGGCGATGATCCAGCTGGTCGTCGGGTCCCACCCGGCGAACTCGATCCCGGCCGCCTTGCGGACCACGCTGCGTCCTCCGTCGCACCCGACGAGGTAGTCCGCCCGCAGCGCTTCGCCGTCGGACAACTCGACGTCGACCCCGGTCTCGTCCTGCGCGAAGCCCGTCACCTCACGGGCGCGCACGATCGGCACCCCGAGCTCGTCCACCCAGGTGGCCAGGATGCGCTCGACGTGGATCTGCCCGAGCGCCAGCCCGTAGTTGTGACGGGTGGGGAAGTCGCCGATGTCCAACGGGATCCCGGCGAAGGCCTGGACCTGCACCGCCTGCCCCGCCGCGAGGAACCGGTCCGCGACGCCGCGCTGGTCGAGGACCTCGATGGTGCGCGCGTGCAGACCCCTGGCACGCGAACCGTCGAGCTCCTGGCTCACGCGCCGCTCGACGATCGCGACGTCGACGTCCGCCAACGCCAGTTCGGCCGCCAGCATCATCCCGGTCGGACCGCCCCCGGCGATCACCACTGCATGTTCCGCCATACGCCACCCCTCTTTCCGTAGGTGCTGCCCCGGAACGGAGATCTTGCGCGCCGATGTGGGCCTTGCTGCAAGCGGCTCGGACGCGCTACTTTGAAGATGGCGGAGCACGTACCCGTCGGGGGATCGCGATGCGTCCGACTACCGTGGCCATGTGACCAGCACGCGCGTGCCCGGTGGGGCGGTGCACAGACTTCCGGGAGACCTGCGCGAGGCGCTTATCGCCAACCCCACGGCGCTCCTTGCGTGGAGGGACATCACGCCCCTGGCCCGCAACGAGTTCATCTGCTGGGTCGAGGACGCCAAGCAGGAGACGACACGTGAACGGCGCATTCGCCGCACCCGGGAGGAGTTGGAGGAGGGCCAGCGCCGGCCCTGCTGCTGGCCGGGGTGCACGCACCGCGAGCGCAACGGCAGATAGCGGGGTCACCCGTCCCGGAGGGTCAGCCGACCACGATCGTCGCCGCGAGCGCCATCCGATGGTCCTTCGACCACGGTGGGCCCAATGCTGCCGCGCGGGCCGCGCAGCACCTCGCCCGCTCGGTCGCCGAGGATGCGGGCGGCTTCGCCCTCGACGTCTCTCGCGTTGTAGAAGTGGACCGCCCAGCCGAGCTCGCCCGCGAGCTCGGCCAGAACCTGGCCGTACATGACGGAGTCGGCGCGGCCTTCGTACGGCACGCGCCGTCGGACGGCGATGTCCTCGGGGAAGTCGGCCGGCCAGGCTCGGAGCGAGATCGAGGCGATCGGTTCGGTCGACACCGTCGCGAGTTCGCCCAGTGCCGCCGACGACGCACGGACGACCGAGGCTCGCACGTCCGCCACCAACGCCGCCAGAGCGTCGTCGTCCAGAGGCTGCGCCGCCGATCGGTGGAGGGGGTGTGCGCCACCCTCGTGGTGGATCGGGGCCGCCGGCAGGCCGGATTCGATCAACTCGATCCTCCGACGGTCCACCACCGTGTGGTCATCCGTGGCGACGACGGCCACCGCCCAGCCGAAGTGATGGGCGATGCCGAGACGCACGCCACGCATTCTGCCCCGGCCCAACGCCGAGGCTGCCGGTTCGCGGGACACCGGGGACCGAGCACCACGCACTCGACCCTGCTCAAATGGTCGCGTGGACCGAGGCCCGGAGACCCACTACGCCAAGGCCGACGACGGAGTCCACATCGCCTACCAGGTGTTCGGCAGCGGGGCCTTCGACCTCGTCGTGATCCCGGGCTTCATCTCGCACGTCGAGCTCTGCTGGGAGGACGAGGCGCTGGCCGGGCCGGGCGAGGTGCTCGTGTCCCGAACCGTGACCGACCTGGTCGCGGGCTCGGGCCTGGAGTTCGAGGATCGAGGCGGCCACGAGCTCAAGGGTGTCCCCGGTCGCTGGCAGGTGTACGCCGCCCGGCCCTGACCGTCGCGCTCAGGCGTGTCCCCCGAGCTCGTGCTCGACGTGCCCCGCCGACTCGAACTGCAGCGTGGAGTGCGCGACGTCGAAGTGATCCGACAGGCAGTCCTGCAGGTGGTCGAGCACCCGCCCGGCCTCCCCGGTGTTGAAGCACTCGTCGCTGACCACCACGTGGGCCGTCAGAATGGGCAGCGAGGAGGTCAGCGTCCACGCGTGCAGGTCGTGCACCGACTGCACCTCGGGCAACTCCAGCAGATGGCGACGCACCTCTTCGAGGTCGATGTCCTCCGGCGTCGCCTCCAAGAGGACGTGCAACGCGGGCCGGAGCAGTGCCACCGCCGCCTTCAACATGAGGGCCACGACCACGAGGGAGGCGATGGCGTCGGCGCGGTCGAAGCCGGTCACGACGATGACGATGCCGGCGATCAGCGTCCCGGCGAAGCCGTAGAGGTCGGTGAGGATGTGGCGGTACGCACCCTCGATGTTGAGCGAGCGACGGTCCGCCCGGGCCACCGCCAGCGTGGCCACCAGGTTGACCGCCACCCCGACCGCGGCCACGACGATGAGCACCGCCCCGTCGACGTGGGAGGGGTGCACGAGCCGCACCACCGCGTCGTAGGTGATGAGGGCCGAGACGATCAGCAGCGCGATCCCGTTCGCGGCCGCCGCCAGGATCTCGGCCCGCTTCATGCCGTAGGTGTGCGAGCCGGTCTCGGGGCGCGCCGCGAGTCGGATGGCGACGAGGGAGCCGGCGATGGCGCCGACGTCCACCAGCATGTGCCCGGCGTCGGCCAGCAGGACCAAGGAGTTGGACACGACGGCCGCACCCACCTCGAACGCCATGAAGGCGACCAGCAGCACGAGCGCCAGGGTCAGGGCGCGGCGGTCGGTCCCCACCGGAGAGGGTCCGTGCGGGTGGTGGTGGCCGTCACCCATGGGCGGTCACGTGATCGGCGTGGGACAGCACCTCTTCGACCAGCCGGCGGACGTGGGCGTCGTCGACGACGTAGAAGATCCTCGTGCCCTCCCGCCGGCTGCGCACCAGTCGGGCCAGGCGGAGCTTGGCCAGGTGTTGCGAGACGGCGGCCGGCTGGGCCCCCACCCGCTCGGCCAGCTCGTTGACCGAGTGCTCACCCTCGAGCAGCGCCCAGATGACGCGGAGCCGTGTCTCGTCGCCCAGGAGCTTCAACATCCCGACGGCCGAGCGGAACTCCTCCCGCTCAGGGCTCCCAACTATCTGCGTAGACACGCAGATAATGCTACAGGGCGCGGGCCGCCGCCGCGTCGGCGGGGTGGTGGGGGATCAGTGCCCGGAGGTGAACGCCGAGGTGGGCACGCCCTGCACGCCGCAGGGCTGGGTCACCGACCCCGGCGGCAGCGCCGCTTCGAGGACGGCCTTCATGATCGGTCCTGCGACCCCGGCACCGTCCGAGCTGATGTTCTGGTCGGGGACGACCACGGCGACGGCGACCTTGGGGTCGTTGGCGGGGGCGAGGCCGATCATCCAGTCGTGGTTGACCGACTGCCCGGGGCTGGTCTGCGCGGTCCCGGTCTTGACGGCGGCGCACAGGTAACCCGGGAAGCCCACGCCCGAGGCGGTGCCGCTCGCCACCACGCCCTCCATGAGCGAGGTCACCTGCTGGGCCGCCTGCGGCGTCGCCACCGTGGCCATCGGGTGCGGGGCGTAGGACTGCACCTGCGCTCCCTGCGAGTCGCGGATGTTGCTCATCAGGTGCGGCGTCATGAGCACCCCGCCGTTGGCGATGCCCGCCGCAACCATGGCGTTCTGCAGCGCGGTGTCCTGCACGCCGTACTGCCCGATCGACGTATAGGCCTGGAACGCCTGCGAGTTGGCGGGCAACTGGACCATCGGCGACGCGATCACGTCGGGCAGGTCGATCGGCGGCACGGCGGTGATGCCGAACAGCTGGGCCTGCTGGCGCAGGGTCGAGACGCCCTCCTGGACGCCCAGCTCGCCGTAGCCGGGGTCGCAGGAGAACGGGAGCATCTGGACCATCGTCCCGCCGCACGGCCCGCTCTCGTCGCACAGCTGCTTGTTGGAGTCGGGGAAGGTCTGGCACTGCTGGACCGGGTAGTCGAACCCCGCCAGGGAGGGCTTGAGGTTGTAGGCGGCGGTGGACGTCACCACCTTCATCGTCGACCCGGGGAAGAAGAACTCGCGGGTGGCGATGGGGCGCAGGGGGAAGTAGCCCTCGTGGTCCTTCTGGGTGTAGCTGAAGTACGCGAGTTGCTCGGCACCGAGGGACGTGCCGACCAGCGCGTTGGGGTCGTACGTCGGGTTGGACACCATGGCGAGCACCGCCCCCGTCTTCGGGTCGAGGACGACGACGGCGCCGTCCTTGTGGTCGCCCGGCGGCAGCGTGGTCAGCGCGTTCCAGGCCGCCTGCTGCAGCGTCGGGTTCACCGTCAGCGTGACGTCGTCGGTCGTCGTCGGCAGCTTCTCCCGGAAGAGCAGCTGGCTCAGCGTCTGGGGGGCCTGCTGGTGGGGGCCGAGGTAGGAGTCGTACTGCTCCTCGATCCCCGAGGTGCCGTAGTAGAGGGCGGAGTCGTAGCCGGTGATGCCGGCGTAGAGCGGCCCCTCCGGGTACTGGCGGACGTAGTCGTAGGGGTAGTCCTTCCGGTTCGTGCCGGCCGGCGTCGGGATCGACTTGGCCAGCACGGTGCCGTCGGCGGCGTAGATCGTCCCCCGGGGATTGGTGTTCCTCTGCGCCGCGACGCGGGGATTGAACGGCGACGTCTGCAGCGCCTTGGCTTTCACGAGCTGGATGTTCACGAGCTGGATCGTCACCAGCCCGAGGCACGCCACCATGATGACCCCGAGCCACCGGATGCGCCGGCCCATCAGCGCGCCAACCCCTTCGTCGACCGGCCGATCACCGAAGGCATGGTAGGCGGCACGACCCGCGAAAAGGCTTCATGGTCCGCGCCAGCCCAGCCGGACACGCGGCGGACCAGGGAGGTCGCGTCGGGCGGTGCCTGCACACCCCCGGTGCACGCGCCGCCGGCGTCCTCCCGTCCGTGCCGGCGAGGGCCCGCGACGTCGGTGCGACCGGCTCGACACTCGGGACGGACAACGTGCGGCGCCGACGGGCAGACGGTTCAAGGTCCGGCGCCGCAGTGCCGATGGACAGCCTGTGGGCCGTCCGCTTCTTCCGCCGTGCCTGCACGCCGCACCGGGGGTGCGGGCACGGTGCGGCGCGCCGGCACCGACACGGGTCCGGCGAGCGGCACGATGAGAGGAGTGACGTTGAGACGTCGTGCATCGAGGTTGGGCCTCCCGGCATCGATGGTGGCGGGAGCGGCGATGCTGCTGGGCACCACCATGTCGGCGCCACCCGTCAGGGCCGCCGAGGTGCCGCACACCCCCGGCTTCACCGCCAACCTCAAATGGTCGAAGACGCTCGGCGACGCAGGCAGCCCGATCGCGCTCTCGTCGCCGAACGTGGCGAACCTCGACGGCCAGCCCTCCGTGGTCGTCGGTGACACTGCCGGCTGGGTGTACGCCTACCACATCAACGGCGGGTCGGGCGTGGCAGGGTGGCCCTACTACACGGGCGCACCGGTCGACTCCTCCCCGTCGGTGGCGCCGATCGACGCCAACGGGCTCGACACCGTCTACGTCGGCGCGGGCGACGCCGCCGATCCGACCGGGGGTGGCTACTTCGCCATCGCACCGAACGGGCAGAACCAGTGGTACGTCCAGGAGACCAACCCCGGGACGGACCCCACGCCGCACTCCTCGGTCCAGGCCTCCTTGACGGTCGGCGCCTACGCCGGCGGCTACGGCGTCGAGGCCGGGTCACTCGGGCAGAACACCGACGCGCTGGCCGCGGGGAACGGCGCGATGCTCGGCGGCTTCCCGTGGTTCTCGGCCGACTCCGTGTTCTCGACGGCGGCGGTCGCCGACCTCTACTCCGACGGCAACAACGAGATCGTCAGCGGCGGGGACTCGAGCCCGGGGGCCGCCTACGGGCAGACCTACGGCCAGGGCGGCCACATCCGCATCCTCTCGAGCGCGGGGAACACGGGCTCGGCGAACCCGACGGCCGGGCTGATCTGCCAGTTCGACACGAACCAGAACATCGACCGCTCGTCGCCTGCGGTCGGGCAGTTCCTCGCCGGGGGCGGCGTGGGGATCGCCATCGGCGACGGCAGCTACTACTCCGCCACGGACTCCGACAAGGTCTTCGCCATCAACACGAACTGCGGGCTCGCCTGGAGCGCGACCCTCAACGGCATCACGGCCGACTCCCCCGCCCTGGCGGACGTCCAGGGCAACGGCCAACTCGACGTGGTGGAGGGGACGCAGGCCGGGACGGTCTACGTGCTCAACGGCGCCACCGGCGCCCCGGTGTGGGTGGCCGGCACGAGCGGGCAGGTCTACGGCTCGCCGGTGACGGCCGACCTCACCGGGGGCGGCTCCCAGGACGTGCTGGTCCCCACCACCAACGGGATCGACGTCTTCGACGGCCGCACGGGCGTGCTGGTGGCGACCCTGGGCGCCGGGTACGCCTTCCAGAGCTCACCGCTCGTGACCGACGACCCCGACGGCCACATCGGCATCACGGGTGCCGGCTACATCTACAACGGCAGCGCGCTGGTCGGGACGATCCTGCACTGGGAGATCGACAACACCGCGGGTTCGGGCTCGAGCGTGTACGAGCACGGGGCGTGGCCGCAGTTCCACCACGACCCCCAGCTGACCGGCGACGCCGGCACACCGCCTCAGCCGTCGATCGAGGTGCCGTGCAACGCGCCGAACGGCGGGCCGAACGGCTACCTGCTCTCGGCCTCCGACGGCGGGGTGTTCGACTACGGCAACATCCCGTTCTGCGGGTCCACCGGGAGCATCCGGCTCAACAAGCCGGTGGTGGCCTCGGCCCTGACCTCCGACGGTGGCGGGTACTGGGAGGTGGCCACCGACGGCGGCATCTTCAACTTCGGCAACGCCGGCTTCTTCGGGTCCATGGGGGGCAAGCCGCTCAACGAGCCCATCGTCGGCATGGCCGCCACGCCGGACGGCAAGGGCTACTGGCTCGTGGCCTCCGACGGCGGCATCTTCAACTACGGGGACGCCGGCTTCTACGGCAGCACCGGGGCGATCCACCTGAACCGGCCGATCGTCGGCATGGCCGCCACGCCGGACGGCAAGGGCTACTGGCTCGTGGCCTCCGACGGCGGCATCTTCAACTACGGGGACGCCGGCTTCCTGGGCTCCATGGGCGGCAAGCCGCTCAACTCCCCGATCGTGGGCCTGGCCACGGACTCGGCCACGGGCGGGTACTGGGAGGTGGCCACCGACGGCGGCATCTTCTCCTTCGGCGCGCCGTTCTACGGCTCGACGGGCAACCTGCACCTGAACGCACCCATCGTGGGGATGGAGGCCAACAAGAACGGCTCGGGCTACCGCTTCGTGGCGACGGACGGCGGCATCTTCACCTACAACGCGCCGTTCTACGGCTCCATGGGCGGGAAGCCGCTGAACAAGCCCGTCGTCAACATGGCCGGCAGCTGACCGCTCCGCCGGCTCGGGGACCGGTCGCGCGCTCGGGCCGGACCCCTCAGGGGCCGACGCGCGCCGCCAGGGCCTTGGGCGCGCACAGGCAGTACGACTCGACGACCAGCTCGCGCACCTCGGCCCAGTCGGGCGCCGGCGCATCGAGCCAGTGGCCGACCCAGCCGCGGTGACCGAGGTAGGGCGGCACGAAGAACCTCTCCGGGTCCGCGGCGACGAGCGCCGCCTGCTCCCCGGGCGGGGCCTTGACGATCACGGCCAGGCGCCCGTCTCCGTGGTGGTCGTTCGTGAAGTAGCCGAAGGTCCTGCCCCGGACCGTGAACGCGATGTGGCGCCCCCCCTCCCCACCGGGACGCTCCTCGGCCTCGGGCAGGCCGGCGCAGACCGCCCGCAGCTGCTTGACGCAGGTCCCGGGTCGCACACCCGCCATGGTGCGACCCTATCCTGGCCGTCTTCGGAGATGCGCCGGATCCGATCGGGGGTGCTGTGACAGGGACGGGCAACCAGGCCGACGAGCTGGTGGCGCGGCGACGCGACGGCCACGTGCTCGTGATCGCCATGCAGCGCGCCGCCAAGCGCAACGCGATCGATCGCGTGATGGCCGACGCTCTCGACGCTGCGCTGAACGAGCTGGACGACGACCGGGAGCTGTGGGCGGGCGTGCTCACCGGCACGGCCGAGGTCTTCAGCGCCGGGAGCGACCTGACGGCGGGCGGCGACTACGTCACGGAGCGTGGGGGTGAGTACGGCATCATCCGCCGGCGCCGGCGCAAGCCGCTGATCGCCGCCGTCGAGGGCCCGGCGCTCGGCGGCGGCCTCGAGATCGCGTTGGCCTGTGATCTGGTCGTGGCCTCCGACACCGCCCGCTTCGGCCTGCCCGAGGTCTCCATCGGCGTGGTGCCGACCTGCGCCGGGCTCTTCCGGGCCCCGCGCGCCCTCCCCCTCAACGTGGCGCGCCAGCTGATCCTCACCGGCCGGCCCATCGGCGTCCGGCGTGCCTACGAGGTGGGGTTCGTCAACGCCGTCACGGAGCCCGGGGGCGCACTGGCCGAGGCGGTGCGCCTGGCGCAGGAGATCTGCACCAACGCACCCGTCCCCGTGCAGTCCTGCCTCGCGGCGGTGAACACGATCGTGGCGGCCGAGGACGACCTGGGCTGGCAGCACACCGGCGAGGCCCTCCACGCGGCGTCCCACTCCGCCGACGCCCGCGAGGGCGTCGCGGCGTTCCTCGAGAAGCGACCCCCGGTCTGGACCGGCCACTGATTCCTCCGGGGCGGGGAGACTCCGCGGTCGAGGTCAGCCGGGGTCGGGCCACGACGCAGTGGCGACCGACGCCGCGGCGACGGTCATCACGAGGTCGGGCCCTTCGCCCCCGCCGCCCCGGACGCGAAATTCGTACGGGCCTGCCGGCAGCGGCCCGAAGATCGCTGCGTAGTGCGACACGCCGACCCCCTGCCGCTCCCGCACCGCCATGTGCTTCCCGCCCCAAGGGTCGCCGGCGGCCCGGTACTCGATCTCCATCCCGTCCATGTGACCCGGCGTGAGGACGATGGCCGCCCCCACGCCGGGCCCGATGTCGAGGACGACGGTCCCGGCCCCACTGGGCCCCGGACGTTGCTCCGGGCCGTGCGGGTGGTCGTGGGCGTGCGCCCCGTCGTGCGTCGAGGACAGCGTCGACGTGGTCATCCCGAGATGGCCTCGGCCGTGTGCGCGTTGTACCCGCTGTGCGGCGTGCCGAGGTAGGGGAAGCTCGTCAGGTAGTTCTCGGTGTTGAGCGCCGCCGGGTCGGTCGGGCCCGACGTGAGCCCCATGGAGATCCCGCCCGCCGCACCGTCGGCCACAAAGCTCGGATCCACGAGCGGCAGGGTTGCGCCTGCGATGGCACGCAATTCGATGGTCGCGACGTCGTCCAGGACGCGACGGCCGTTGGGGAACCCGGCGACGTCGCCACCGATGAGGCCGAGGTTGCTGACCTTGTCCGCCGGGGTGGGCGGAATGGTCATGTTGAGGCGCAGCATGTCCGCCTGGGTGGGACCGGTGTAGTTGCCGGCAAAGCCCGGGACGACGGTGGAGGGGATCCCCGTCAACAGGATGGCCAACAGGTCCGCCCGCGGCGTGTTGGTGGCGTTGAACGCCGCCAAGTTGGGGAACACGCCCGGGAAGAGGCCCGGCAACAGGGTCCCCAGCTGGGGCGCCGACACGTAGCCTGCGAATTGATGGTCACCCGCGGGGGGCTGCGCGTTCCACGCGTCCTTGAGCGACAGCGGGATCAGGACCTCGTTGAACAACGGGTTCCCCAGACGGGACACCTGCACGTAGGGCCCGGAGTTGAAGACGGCGCCGTTCCAGCCCTCGAGGATCTTGACCTTCTGGCGGCTCGCGGTGGTCCACACACCGATGATGCTGGACTTGTTGGGCCGCCACCGCCACGGCGACATCAGCTGCTCGATCGGCACCTGGAGCGCCAAGCTGTGCACGTTGACCATGTCGGTGGCGTTGACCCCGGCCGCCATGGCGGGGAGCCCGGTCGCCGACCAGCCTGCGTGGTCGCCCTGGAAGGGCCGGAGATTGCCGAGATCGAAGACGGCTCCGAGGTCGACGTAGAAGCCCTCCGCCCGCTGGCCGGCGAAGGACAGCGTGCCGTTGCCCACGGAGGAGACGGCCGCGCCGGCCAGTGCCGCGTAGTCGGGCGTCGACAGCGGGCCGATGTTGCAGGGTGGACAGGGGAGGTTCGTGCCGAGCACCTCGACCCGCCCCTCGGGCATGTCCACGCGCCGCAGGGAGTACGTCTGGACCCGGTTCCAGTTGGGGCTGGTCAAGCTGGTGATGGGGCCGACGTTGTAGAGGAAGTAGGCAGGGTCACGCAGCGTGGTCGTGAACTGGAACTGATAGACGATGTCGGCGACCCCGTCACCGTCGTTGTCGATGTTGATCTCGTAGAGGACGTCGTCGCCGAATTCGTAGAAGTTCGGGCCACCGTCCGGTCCCTCGAGCGGGATGTAGTTGGCGATGAGCGTGACCGTCTCGGGTGCGTCGGGGCTGACGAAGGCATACACATCCGTGCTGTCTGCGACGGGGTCCTTGGAGATCTGGGGCGCTTCACGATGGGACGACATGGCTGACCTCGCTTCTGTGGGTTGGGGGGTTGGTGGGCATTGCGGGGGTGGGGTGGGCCGTCACTGGGCCACGCGGAAGAGGCGGGCAGCGAGCTGGGGGTCCGAAGTGGTCACCTCTCGGGTGCCCACGAACATCTGCATGGACCCCGAAGCCAGGTCGTTGACCCGCACCACGAGCGGCTGCGCCGTGTTGACGGCGACCTCCGACGTGTTGGCCAGGGCGGAGTCAGCCTCGGGGCCCTCGGTGTCGACGGCGTTGACCACCGCCGGCAGCATCGGCATCGCCGCCGCCACCCCGGCCGCGGCCACGGCCATAGACCCGCTCTTCAAGAAGTCGCGGCGCTTCATCTCTGCCATCGGTGCATCCCTCCTTCGGGTCGGCTCCCAGCGGAGCTCGGTGGGTGGAGGCAGGACGAGGTCCAGGTGGGATCGAGTCGCCGTGTCCCTGCATCCGTTCTCCGTTCCCTGCACACCGTTCGGTGCGCCCGGCGGCGCGGATGTCAGAAAGTCCGGACACCATGGACTGGTCGACGTCGTCCTCCGGGGGCCCTTCGGCGTCATGCGTCGAGCGGCGGACACTCCCCCGGCTCCGACTCCGCCGGGCCGGCGAACTCGCTGCCCAGCCGGACGGCACCGTTGCGGGTCGAGCCCACGTTCTTGATCTCGCCCTCGAGCCGGACGTGGCCGGAATCGGCGGCACACACGTCGACGGAGATGCGGCGGCCCCGCAAGCCGGGACGGCGAAGGGTGGTGCAGCGTGATCCCGAGACCGAGCATGGAGATGTCGACGACCCGGCATTCTCGCAAGCTTCGGCATACTGATCGATCTGCTCCCGCAGGTGACTGAGGCGAGCCACCATCGCGTCGCCCCCTGCCCCGGTGACGGTGGATCGCACGGTGTCGGCCACGGCGCGGTACCCCATCATCTGGGCTTTGAGGCGGTCCCCGATGGAGTAGTCCGGGCACGGATCGTCCCCGAGCCACCAGCGCCCGCGACGCACCAAATCGAGGGATGTCACCGGCGTTCTCGACGAAGACGGCATGGACACACCCGTGGCGGCGGCGGACTCCGAGCGCCTGGGGTCGTCCGTCGTCGTTCGTTTCCGTCTACTGGCCCGCCGGTGCCTCCCACAGGACCCGGGACGACAAGCCGTTCGAGCTGATCGATGCGATGGCGGACCGGTCCGTGTAGCCGTTCCCGTAGAACGTGTCGACGTAGATCGTCCCGTCGGGACCGACCGCGATCCCGTTGGGTGAGAACGCCCTGATCCCGTGAAACAGCCCGGGGTAGAAGGTCATGACCGTCCGCTGGCTGGTCGGCGACAGCCGCACGACGGACAACTCGCCCATGGCGACGATCCCTCCGTCGGGTGCGGTGACCAGTCCGCCATCGCCACGTGGATAGATGCTCTGCTGACCGAAGGGCTCCGTGAGCACGCCGGAAGGTTGGACGACGAAAATCGTCTTCGCGTCGAATCCGAAGAAGTACAGGTTGCCGGCCGGGTCAAAGGCGAGACCGTCCACGCCGTCGGCCGAGGCCGAGGCCGCCGGCGCGCCCACCCCGGAGATCGCTTGGGAGGGGCTGTCGGCACCCACCACGACGCTCAGAGTCCGGTCCGCGTCGAGCCGCAGCACTTGCTGGCCCGTCGAGATGTAGAGCTGCCCTCCTGGACCGATGGCCACGTCGTTCGGGGTCACCCCCGCGTTGCGCGCGGGGGTTCCGTTCGAGACGAAGCCGCCGGTCGAAGGCGCGGTTCCGGTCCCGACGACGGTCGAAATGACGCCATTGGGCGAGATCGCCCGCACTCGGTCGTTCCCTTCGTCGGCAAAGAAGAGCGTTCCGTCCGGAGCGAAGGCCATGCCGCCGGGTCGGTCTATCTCGGCCTGCTGGGCTGGAGAGCCGTCACCCGTGGCGCCCGGTTCCCCGGTGCCGGCAACCACCACGAACGTGCCGTCGGGACGACGTTCCAGAATCTGGTTGCGGGTCTGGTCGGCGATGTAGAGGTTGCCGTCGGGACCCACCGCCAAGGCCGTCGGGCGCACCGGGACAACTGCGGCGGCCTGTGTCGTGGTCGTCGTGGCCTGCGCCGTGCTCGTGGAGGTCGATGTGCTCGACGGGCTGTTCGGTCCCGGCGAAGCCGGTTGCCCTGCTGCTGCGTGATCGGGGCTCACGCAACCCGACGGTGGCGCGCTCGAACCTTGCTGCCCGGGCATCAGCACCGTTCCGGCGCAGCCGAAGTTCGACAAGATGGTGTCTTGTCGCACGGTTGACCCGTCCGGGAGCGTGTACTCGGTCTTTTGCTCACGGATGTACCCCGCGCCGTCAACGGAGACCCACGTCGTCTTTCCCGCGAATCCGCTGCTCGCGATGATGGCGTCGGCTGCACGGATCGTCTTGACCTGCTCCGCCGTGAGACCGCCGATGTCAGGGTCCTGCAGACCGCTCTCGGAGAGCTTGTAGATGGTCACGGGCACGCCATCGACACTGCCGGTACCTGCCGGCTGCGTCGCTTGGATCTCCCGGGCTTGGAGGTCGAGATAGCCCGTCCCACTCGCCAGACCCTCCATGTCCAGTGCCCCTTGCACCTGCCCGACCGTGCCCTCGACCGAGCCGGCATAGCCGGACAACGGAGCTCCTGGACCAGCCTGGCCCGGTGTGGACAGCCCGTAGTCCCCTCCGCCGACCTCCCAGACGTTCGTCCCGTTGTCGTAGAGCGTGATCATCCCGAAGGGCCCGACATCGCTCTCCGTCACCATGGCGTACGGGTTGGTGTCGACGGTGCCGTGTCCGCTGATGGACGAGAGCCCGCCCTCGGTGCCGATGCCCGGTGGCAGCGTGTTGCCCGTCGAGCACGGCTCGACCGAGGCGCCCCCCGACGTCTGCCCGGGACTGCCCCCTTGCCCTCCGCCACCCGGACTTTGCGCACACGGCGTCGCCGGCGTGGTCGTGTCGTCGAACTGCATGTCGTAGCTGCCCGAGGCCACGGTGACGCTGACGTCGTCGACGACGAGCCGGGTCAGGCGATCGTGCAGGTGGGCACCACTTCTTGGAATCGCAGCGCGATGTCCGAGACTGGGCACGAGGAGCGCAACGCCCACGGCCAGGACGACGAACACCGCGGCCGCCCATCGAACAGCGTTGACCCGCCCGCTCCGGCCGATGCGAGCAGGTTCGATCCCGGACTCCACGGCCTGCGAATGGAGGCGGCGCTCGACCTTGGCCAGGGTGCCAGCGTCGGGAGGACCTATGCCGTCGACATAGCGGCGGACCTCGTCCAACTCGTCACTCACGTGGAGCGCTCCTCGGCGACTGGACGTAACCGATCCGACTCGTCATATGCCCTGTATTGCCCGTCCGCCTCCAGAAGTTCCCTCAGTCTCCGTCTGGCCCGGGACAGCCGGGATCGGACCGTACCGAGCCTGATGCCGAGGGTTTGGCCGATGTCCTCGTAGCTGAGACCGAGGCCGGCCGAGAGCACCAGGACTTCGCGGTGCCTGTCGTCGAGAGCAGCCAGTGCCCGCTGCACGCATTGCATCTCGTCGTGTCGTTCCGCCCCCGTGGCGACGTCATCGATCGCCTGGGAAGGCTCAGTGCGGCGTCCCTGGAGTTGTGTCACCCGCCGCACCATGGACGCGTGCCGCACCTCCGACCTGCGATGGTGTCGGATCTCGTTGGTCGCAATGCCGAGCAGCCAAGGAAGAGCGCTCTCGTAGTGTGCGTCGTAACGGGTTCGTGCTCCGAAGGCCGCCTCGAACACATCGGCAAGCAGATCCTCGGAGGTGGAGCGGTCCACGCGGCTCGCCAGGTACCGAAAGACCGACGTGGCATGGCGCTCGACGATCAGGGAGAAGCACTGGGGGTCGACGACCGACTGGCTGATGACCGCAGCGTCGGTGCCGGCGCTCCCAGAAGCCCCCGAGTCGCTCATGAGGCGATATTGCCCGATGGCGTGCAAAAGTTCCCCGAATTGGACAAACCTCGTTGCGGCCGAGGCGCCGGGCTGGCTCCGACAGGGCTCCGTCAAGGGAAGCAGGAGGGCGCTGCGGGACTCGAACCACGACCTCAGCGGTGAATCCGTCCTGGGTGGTTGCCGTCAGCTGGGGATACCGAGGAAATCCCAGTTCGGAGGGTTTTTGAGGCTTCCGCTGTCACGCGCTGATACGCCCTGTTTTCCGCTCGTTCGCGCACGTAGCGCGCACGAAAATGGTCTCCTGGTAGCAAGACACCAGGTCGAAGAACCTGACGGTACGGCTCCCGGATGAATTGGCGGCCGACGCTGAGGCGCTAGCCAGGGTCGAGGGCACCAGCCTCAACGAAATGGTCAAGCAGTCTTTGATCGAGGCGGTCGAGCGGAGGCGCAAGAACCCAAAGTTCAAGGCTCGATTGGCGAAGATCATCGAGGAGGACCGAGAGCTGCTCGAACGCCTCGCCAAGTGACAGAAGGAGCGAGACATACCGCTCCGCCGGCTCTATTCGTCTGGTGTCAGCAACCTGATGCAGTTATGTGACCAGCAAATACACGCTCTTTCCGACAAGCCAGATCCCGAGCGCTAACGACACGATGATGATCACCTGGTCGGTATGAGTGTCGAGCCAGTTTCGGAGACGAGCAAGGAGCGCTTGACCTTGGTCGGGCCGGAACCCCACATAGAGCTCCATCACGATGTAGACACCCGTCGCGATGAGGCAGAACCCGACGATCGCCACGTAGTCCTGCCAGGACGCAAGCTTTGCACCCGTGATGGTGGCCACACCGGCTGCCACCAGACCCCAGGGCTGAGTCAATGGGGCAAGACCCATTGCGTACCACGGCGACATGTTGTCGATGCCGGCCTGCCACTTCGGGGTCTTCTTCGGTGGCTTGGGTTTTCCCATCTTGCGCCATTGACGGACTGCGATCGCTACAAGAACCACGCCGATGGCGATCTTCGCAGCAAGCGCAGCAAGCGACGGCGCCGTGTTGGACTTCGGGGGGTTGTTGCTGGTCGCCAGGATCGTGACGGCCACGACAACGGCAAGCGAGAGCAGCCAGCCGAAGATGAAGGCCGCGCCCTTCCTGGTCCCGTTCTTCGACGCGAGGATGAGAATGAAGGCGGTCAGAGGGATCGGTTCGAGGGTGATTACCAGCCCGATGAGAACGAGGTCAAGAACCATTGGCCGCTCCTAGATAGATGCCCTTCTCCGGCGCAATGGCCGTCAGTCGAACGACGCCGACGCCGTCGTTCCTCTACTCACGAACGTGGACGACGGACCGCACGTCCAGGTCGTGGAAGTTCTGCGGACCGTCAAGCATGGCCGCAACTTTCTCGGCGTATTCGCTCGTGACGGGATCGTCGGAGTTCTTCATCGCCTCCTCGTAGGAGTCGAATTCGACGATGACCAAGTAGTGACCCGGACGGGCTCGGTCCTCCGTGATCGTGGCTTTGGTCGCAAGAAGGGCGTCGCCACGTTCCTGTTGGAACGTCTTCATCAGCGCCTCCAGCTCGTCGATTTTTGACGTCTCAAACTCCATGATCTGGACAAAACCTGGCATTCGTCACACCTCCATCACTCTCCGCTGCTGGTAGCGATGAGGCAAGGGAAGCCGGACCACCAGCCGAACGATCGGCCCGTCGGGATCCACGTTGACCTCGACGACCTGGGCCGTCCGGCCGTCTTCTTCCTCCTCAGCCTCCGCCATCCAAGTCTCATAGGAGGACCTCAACAGGTCTACGTCCATACTTGGGAGATCCGGAGGGAGCGCAAAGAAATGCTCCGAGAGGATGATGCGTATGGTGCCGTCACCAAACCAGAAACGAGCCCCATCCTCGTCGGGTTGACGTTCCCAATCGAAGGTGTCGAAGGAGATCGTGTCCAGTCCAAGCCGGGGATCCAAACGCCCGGATTCTGGTTTCGCACGACGTCGGATCATCGCCGAACGGTAGCGCCTCGTTGGCCCCACGGTGGTGCCCCTTCCTGATGCGATGAAGGGGCGGGGCCTCCGCCCCTCATGAGATCCGAGCATGCTCGGTCTTGCAAGAGAAAACCTCGAAAGAGGAGGAGGCCCCTATGAAACGACAGTACGTCGGAATCGACCTGCACCGCCGAAGCACCACCATCGTCCGGATGGCAGAAGACGGCGAGGTGCTCGGCACCGAACGCTTCGTCAGCCAGCCCTTCGTGCTCGCCCAGGCCATGGCCGCCGCCGGTCCCGAGCCCGAGGTGGTCCTTGAATCCACCTATGGCTGGTACTGGGCGGCCGATGTGCTCCAAGACCTCGGCGCCCACGTGCACCTCGCCCACGCGCTCGGCAACAACTGGGGGAACCGACGCGTCAAGAACGACGTGCGCGACGCCCAGGACCTGGCCGCCATGTTGGCGCTCGGGCGCCTCGCCGAGGGCTGGATCGCGCCGCCAGAGGTCCGAGAGCTGCGCGAGCTGGTGCGTTATCGCTATTCGCTCATCCGGCACCGGACCAGTGCCAAGGCCCAGATCCACGGGGTCAGGGCCAAGAACGGGATCCTGCCCGTGGTCGGCGAGCTGTGGGGCCCGACCGGCCAAGCCCAACTCGACCGCGTCGAGCTCCCCGAGGCCTACGCCCTGCGTCTCGACTCGCTGCGCAACCTGCTCGACGTCTATGAGGCGGCCATCGCCGAGCTCGACGCCACATCCACGCCCAGCTCAAGGCCGACCCTGGCTATCGGGCTCTTATGACCCTGCCCGGGGTGGGCAAGGTCATCGCCGCCATCTTCGTGGCCGAGATCGGCGACATCAGCCGCTTCGACTCGGCCAAGAAGCTCTGCAGCTGGGCCGGCCTCACCCCCAAGCACCGCGAGTCCGACGAGGTCGTGCGCCGCGGAGCGATCACCAAACAGGGCTCACCGCTGGTCCGCTGGGCGGCCATCGAGGCCGTGGGCAACTACGGGGCCAAAGGCAACGAGAAGCTGCGCGCCGACTACAAGCGCATCGCCGAGCACGCAGGCAAGTACAAGGCCCGCGTCGCGGTGGCCCGCAAGCTCTTGACCCTTGTCTTCTACGCCCTGCGCGACGGGGAGGTCCGATGCCTCGAGGCCGCCGCCGGAGTCTCGGCCACGGACCGACGCGAGCTCGACGAACGCCGGGGCCCACCGACCCTGGTGCGGCCGTCGTTTCTGATTGAGCCCGTCGGGACGTGGCCGAACCCCATCATGTGCGGAGATCGACCAATGAATGGCTGGCTGCCCACGGGAGCGTGACAGAACCCCTCGAGCAGTGATGGGAACTCGCAGCACCACATAGGCGTCCTCGAACAGGATGCGCCGCTCGCCGCCGGCGTCAACGCCAAGCCTTCGGCGGGCATCGCCCGACGTTGACCCCGACGTCTCGCTGGCGCGCGCTCTCGTGCAGGACGCCGAGGGGTGAATCAGGAACGATCGACAGAAAAACCCTCTTGATCCGGCTCCGCCCCTTCATGTACGGCGTTCGGGGGCACCCTCGGGTCTGGCCGACATCCGCCACTGCCACCTCCGACGAGAGCGTGACGGACCTTCTTTCGCGTACCCCGTTCATCCCCATTGGAGCGCTCGATACAGCCGAGGCTGACGAACCCGCGGACGGCGTAGGGTGCCTGCATGAGTACCTCCTACTGGCGTGGCGCCGCCGAGGACGAGGCCATGCAGGACGAGCACGGCTTCATTTGGAAGGCGATGCTCGACACCATCGACACTGACCTGGCGGGAAGGCGCGTGCTCGATGCCGGCTGCAATCGTGGGGGCTTCCTGCGCCTGCTCGTTGACACAGCGCGCATAGCTGAGGGCTACGGATACGACCCGGCCTCCGACGCCGTTGCGGATGCCCGCCGCCTCGCCGGCGACAGGCCACTGACCTTCGAGATTGCTCAGACGGTTCCGGACGGATGGGGCGACTTCGATGTGGCCTTCAGCCACGAGGTCCTCTACGTGCTCAAGGACCTCGTGGCCCACGCCGCTGGTCTCTTTAACGTCTTGAAGCCCGGCGGGTCGTACTTCGCGGTCATGGGCGTTCACGAGGAGAGTCCGATGATGTCGGCGTGGCACGCGGAAAGTGCAGTAGAGCTAGCTCTTCCACGGCTCTACAAGCTCGACGAGGTCGCTGGTGTCTTCGAGACCGCAGGCTTCTCCGTATCGGTGGCCAACCTGAAACTGGGTTTCGTGCCGGTATCGGCGCATCGGCACGGGCACGACCATCGTAGGGACCTCCTCGCGTGGTTGGACTACTACACCCGGGAGAAGGTGCTGCTGCGCTTCAATCGCCCGTGCACCTAGCCGGGTGATCTAGAGGACGGGCCTATTGGCCAGCAGGTGTGCTCTACAGGTGCCGGACTGTCTCACCGACCCGGCGACGAACTGCGACAGGGGCTTAGCACGACAGGTCCACGTGCAGAGTGGACCAGAGAGGCTGTCATCGTGTCGGAGTGTGGCTGTCCACGAGCCTCCCAGATCTGCTTCGACAAAGGCGTGCTGTGGCCCACACAGATGTGGGTGAAGTGGACCTGCCGATTTGCGGGAACTACTTCTTGGCTGCGGCGGAGCGCACCAACCCGGTGAATTCAACCACGTCCCACAGCGGCTCGATCTCGACATACTCGAGCGTCCCGAGGGCCAAGATCTCGGCCACGGTGGTCATCGCCGATAGCTGATCCGGGTACTCGATGATTGAGGTCAAGGCGTTGTGACTCGGTGAAAACGTGACGGCCTTGACGTCCCCACCGTGCCTTCCGATGACTTCGTAGATGGCCGTTGTCTGCTTCTCGTTCTGAGCGTCGGTAAGGTTCTCCCACGCGGCGGCAACGGGTCGCGTGCGGGAAAGCTCCATGTAACCCATGATGTGGCTCCTTTGTCCGATACCGCAATCGGGTATCGGGCCGAGCCTCGCCCACGGGTTCGACGGTGTCAATGCCTCTTGTGCCACCCGAAAGTCACTTTTCTCGGGCGAATTTCTCGTCGAAACGAACAAGTCCGAGGAGGAGTTGGGGGTGGAGGCGTAGTTTGAGAGGGACGACTACCTCATTCGCGAGGGGTGGTAGAGATGGTGGGGTGGAGGCACGCCGGTATAGGGCGCCTTCCCGGCGAACTGGGATACCCCAAATTGGGTAGACATTCGCGATGGTTTCCGCCGACAAGCTGGCCGTGGCCGAGACGGTGTACCGCTACGCGACTGGAGTTGACCGGCGCGATTGGGCGCTGTACCGCTCGCTGTTCACCGACACCGTGACCATCGATTTCTCCAGTTTCGACCCGAACCTACGACCGCGGGTGATGAGCGCCGACGACTGGGTGGCCGGGCTCGTACCGCTGTTCACCGGGCTCGCCGCCACCCAGCACTCCATGACGAACCCACTCACCACGGTAGACGGCGACGCGGCGACGGTCACGATGTACATGCAGGCGCATCACGTCTACGACCCCGACGATCCGGCGTCGTGGTACACGGTCGGCGGCTACTACGACGACGCCCTTGTACGCGTCGACGGCCGATGGCTGCTGACGGGTTGCGCCTGATGGTCACCTGGCAGGCGGGCGATCCGGCGATCATGGAACTCGCCCGAAGCGCCGGGAACCACCCTCTGGGCAGCTGATCAAACCTCGTCAGTGGGTGGCCAAGAATGCGGCCAATTCGGCGAACGGGGACACTCAACCAACCGGGTTGGGACCTTCGCCTCTTGGCCTTTCCTGGGTGCGAGCCGAAGGTGGGTGATAGAAGCAATCAGAAGTCGGAGGCACAAGATGGTGGAGGACGCATATGAATCAGTGGTACGACGGGCGTACCAGGATTTTGAGTCGGGCGACCTGGACCTATTAGGGACTGTCATGGCACAGGACGTCGTGTGGCACGAGCCAGGGCGAAGCAGCCTCGCCGGTGACTACAAGGGCCCGGAGGCCGTGCTTGGCTTCCTCAGGCGCCTGAAGGAACAGAGCGGCGGGACATTCAACATTGAGATCCTGGAAGTGGTGAGTCAACCGGAGCGGGCCGTCGTCTTCCAAAGGGAAACGGCAAAGAGGGAGAGCAACGTCTTGGACGTAATTGCAGCGGTCGACTTCGAGATCCATCATTCAAAGATCACTGAGGTGACCGTCTACCAGGCCGATAGCTATCAGTTCGATGAGTTCTGGGAACACTGATCGCTCTAAATCGAATACTGCCGCTCTACCGGCGAAGTGGGGCAGTCACTTCCCGACCCGGGGTCTAGCGCAATGAATGAGGAGGCCCATCCAGCCACGACGCACCTGAGCCGACGCCAGCTGTTGGCGGGTGCCGGCGCGGTGAGTGCGTTGGCCGCGGTCGGACCCGGAGCGCGCGCCGCCGGCGCCGCTGCCCCCGCCTACGAGCCGACGGCCTTCACAGGGACCGCTCGACTTCTCGGTCAGGGCGGCAAGCCGACGGGCATGTCGGCACTTGCAGGGTTGGCTCGTCGATACGGGGAGGGGCAACCGCTGATGTTCGTCGATCTGGCAGCCGTCGATCGCAACGCTAGCGTGATTCAGAACTTCGCCGATCGTCAGAATTGGAATGTCCGGCCAGCACTCAAAGCATTCCAGTGCCCGCAACTCTGCGCTTACGTCATGCGCCAACTGCCCAAGCCTCGGGGCTTGGTATTCCGCTTGCGCCAAGTCGATCAAATCATGACGGCTGCGCCAGCAGGCACGGATCTGATGATGGGCTACCCATCGACTGGCGGGGAGCTGCGCTGGTTTCTGGGTTCCCAGCCGCCGAGCGGCCAGCGCAGCTACACCCTCACAATTCTTGCCAGCTCGCTCGAGAACATCGAGGATCTCGCGGGCCTCGCACGCACCACTCCGCGCGAGCTACCGCTCAACATCGCCTTGGAGTTCGACTCCGGCGAGGGCCGCGGCGGGTTTGTTTTCGAGCCGGAGATCTCGGAGGCGATCAAGTTGCTGCGTCGTGCCAAGCGCCACCTGCGCCTCAAAGCGACACTCTGCTACGACGGTTGGGCGACGCTGACCGGAGATCAGAACTACCGCCTTTCCGTCGCCAACACGGCAAGCGGCTTTTACAGAAGGTACCTCGCGCAACTAGAGGAAGAGGGCGGCGACCTCTACAACCCCAAGACACTCATCCGCAATGGCCCAGCCAGCTCCAATTACCAAAACTGGGTGGGCAAGCCAGAAATCAACGAGATCAGCCCGGGATCCGCGTACATGTATGCCGGCTACCTCCAGACGTTCGACAATCAAGGGCTCGTCCGTGCGGCTACGCAATGTTCCCCGGTGCTCAAGGACATCGGCCCCTATCCGTCACAGCTCATTACCCAGATCCCGCAACCCCCGATCACCGCTCACGCGTGGTACCTGCTCGGGTCGGCCTGGCCCGACAGCAGCGGCACCCAGCCAGCGTTCATATATCCGCCCGGCGTCGCAGACAACACGCGTGCAGGCGGCCGCGCGGCCATCGTTGCACCGAACGGGGCACTATCGGTCGACGACTATGTGCTCCTGTGGCCGAATCAAAGCGGTGAGGGCGTGGACTACTTCGGCTCTCTTCACGTGGTACGCAACGGCCGGCTGCTCGACGCGTGGCCGACGTTCCAAAGGCCAACAGACCTTCAGTAACGACGGCTGACTCCCGTGTGGCATCTTGCCGGAAGTTGACTGTCCCCGTTGTGCGCCCGTTAGGGGACAGCACGTTCTCCGTTTTACAACCGCCAACGCCCCCCCGCCCCGGCGCCGCGGTGCCCCTCCGTTTCCCGGTGGCGCCGCCGGCCCGTCTCCCCGTTGCCCCTCCTGCCGTGCGCGGCGGTTCTGGGCCGTTTCGGGGCGTGGGCCCCTCTCTCCCGGAGGAAAACAGTGGGCGCTGCGGTGCGGGCGAGAGTCTGAGGTTCCATAGTTCTTGGGACACGATGTGTCAGCAATTCTGGGAGACCCAATCTGAGGCGGTCCCATGGATCTGGCCAAGTACTGCGTCGACGCCGTCCTCGTCGAGGGGCGCTCCATGCGGGCGGTGGCGGCGGCGACAGGCCGCTCGAAGTCCTGGGTACAGCGCCACGTTGCCCTCTATCGGGCCGGCGGCGAGGAGGCCCTGGTGCCCCATCGGAGGGGTCCCAAGGTGCCGGCCAACCTCACCCCGGCCCGGGTGGAGGACAAGATCGTGGTGACATTGCCTCGAACATGGCCCTGTTGGACGACCTGGGCAGCCCCAAGACCTACAACCACTACCCGACGGGTTGCGCCATGGCGTTCAATACACCGTTCAAGCTGTGGAAGCGCTATGAGTTCAACGGCGGAACCAGCGACGCCTGCATCATCTCTTGGCCCAAGGCCAAGGCTCAGGGCGAACTTCGCCATCAGTACCACCATGCCATCGACCTCGTGCCCACCATCCTGGACGTGCTGAATGTCAAGCCGCCCGAGCGGATCAAGGGCCACGTCCAGAGCGCGTTCGACGGGGTGAGCATGCGTTACAGCTTCGAGGCCCCAGATGCGCCAAGCTCGAGGACCACCCAGTTCTACGCCATGCTCGGGTCACGCAGCATCTGGCACGACGGTTGGAAGGCTGTCACCACCCACCCCACCATCGCCGGGTGGAGCAATTTCGGCGACGACACGTGGGAGCTCTACCACACCGACGTGGATCGGGCAGAGGTCGTGAATCAGGCCGATAGAGAGCCCGGGAAGCTCCAGGAACTGATCAACCTCTGGCATGCCGAAGCAGGCGCCAATGGCGCGTTCCCTCTCGACGACGTGCGCCGCTTGAAATCATCTTGACGCCGCGACCCGTGCTCAGCTCGGCACGGAACCGGTACGTCTATTACCCGGGCACCGCCGAAGTGCCCGAATCCGAGGCAGTGAACCTGCGCAACCGGTCATACTCCATCGGCGCCCTCGTCGACATCCCCGCAACGGGGGCCCAGGGCGTCCTCTTCGCCCAAGGATCCCGCTTCGGCGGCCACGCCCTCTACGTCAAGGACAACAGACTTCAATACGTCTACAACTTCGTGGGCATGACCATGGAGACAGTTGTCGCCACCGCGGACGTTCCGACGGGAGAGAACCTCATCTTGTCCGCCTCCTTCGACAAGGACGGAGAGGATCCGCCGGGTGTCGCCAGCGGGATCCTGTCGCTGTTCCACGGCGACACCAAGGTGGGCGAAGGACGAATCAAAACCCAGCCTGGCAAGTTCTCGTTGGCGGGAGAGGGTCTGTGCGTCGGACGAGACAGCGGCGAAGCGGTGACCGATGATTATCCCGGAATCGAGCCCTGGCGGTTCACTGGTGGAACGATCAATCGGGTTGCAGTAGATGTAAGCGGGGAACCGTATGTCGACCTCGAACGCGAGGCCGTTGCCATGATGGCGCGAGAGTGACGATCGGTCGTCGGACCCCGGTCCGAAATCAGCCACCCTCTCGGTTCGAACGGATCTGTCCCCCTGCATCGGAAGGTTCAGGTGTCCAGTTGCAGCAACTCCACACCCTGGAGACCGAGTCGGGCGCAGTGCATGGCGTACTTGCAGTCGTAACCAAACTGGCCAATGAGCTCCTCTCGCTGACCGCCCCCCTTCGGCCATGCCGTCCGCCGCCAATGCGCAGGAGCATGGTCGCTTGGGACTGCATGTGCCCCGGTACCTCGGAATGACATTGCGTCCCACGAAGTGCTCACCTAGGCGCTGGAGTTCATTGCCCTCCGCGGTCGCCTCGATGACGGGAGCCCAGAGGGACGTGAGCACTGAGGATTTGCCGCTTGCCGCCAAGTACAGGAACCGGCGAAGTGGGTGCATGGCCGGTCGATGTCGCCCGGACCCTATCTCACGCCCTCAGGTTGGGTGCGCTGCATGATTGTGGCTGGCCCGCCTGGCGAAAACCCAGGACCTCTTCGGCGCTTTCAACGACGATGGCTGTTTCGTCGAGGTCCTCGCCGCCAGGCAGACCTGTGCCATGGTCCGTCGAACCGACTTCGACGAGGAGATCGTCGCATCGGGTAGCGGTGGGATTTCATACCCTTATCTTGACCTCGGCGCGAATGCCCACCGAACAGATAGGCGTACGGGGGCAGTCTGCTCAATCTGACTGGCACGGCTAATCTGCGCCGCACGGGCGCTCGCATCTTGTGTCGGGCCTCTTCGCCCGCTACCGACCCAGGGGAACACATGGTCAACAGCAACCATGCGAAAGACTTCGATGTGATCGTCATCGGAGCTGGGTACGGGGGCGTGACGACGGCCGCGCTGTGCGCCAAGCAGGGAAAGCGCGTCGCCCTCATCGACAAGACGCCCCGCGCCGGCGGCAAGACCCAGACACTCGACCGCAAGGGGTACCGCTACGAGATGTTCGGAGCCGTCGGCATTCCAGCTCTCAACTCGCGGTTTCACGAACTCGTCGAAGTGCTGGAGATCGGCGACCGAGTCGACTTTCTCATCCCAGAGGGCAAGGTGGCTGCTGTGCACTACCGTCCACCTGAGGGAGGGTGGCGCACCATGCGCTCCGCCCTGCAGCAGACCGGCTCTGAAGAGGAGATGGCCTCGCTCCGGCGAGTGTTCGGCGCTACCGACGACGACCTCGCCAAGCTCGGGGAGTTCTATCTGGCGATGATCGCCATGTCCGACGAGGACATTGCCGCGCTCGACGAGGTCGGCACCGTCGACTTCGTCACGCCGTTCGGATTGCCGGTGGGGCTCACGAGCCAGATCTACTCGACGCTCAACATGTTGTTCGTCGCGCCGGTGGATCGACTCGCAGCTTCGGAAGCGGTACTCGTGCTGCGCAACATAGCGGTGAGCGGTGCGGGTCGATTCCACCGTGGCGGATACGGCCGCCTGGCCGAGGTGTGCGCCGAGGTCGTCGCAGAGCGGGGCGGCTTGTTCCTGACCAGCACACGGGTGCAGCACATCATGGTCGAGGATGGACATGCCGTCGGCGTCGAGACCGACAAGGGAGTATTCCGAGCCCCTGTCACCGTCTCCAACGCAGGTGTACAGCCGACCGTGCTCAAGCTCGCCCCCATCGGCTCCTTCCCCCGGGAGTACGTGGAGCGGGTCCAGAAGCTCGAACCGAGCTGGGCCATCGCCGGCGTGCGCTACGTGTTCGACGCTCGTGTTTTCGATGCCGCACTGATCCCGGTCTTCTCTGACAACAGTTGGCTCGACTCCGAACGCTTTGCCGCCATGGAAGCGGGCGATTGGCCTGACGTCCCGCTCATCGCCATTGACGTGGCGTCCGAGTTCGACCCGAGCATGGTTGCAGAACCGGGCCACCAAGTCGCGAACATCCAGGTCTTCGTCTCGCCAGATCCGGAGTCCGACATGGGTGAGGAGGCCGTCCGACGAGCGCGTGCGGTCATCGACGATCTGTATCCCGAGATCCGGACGCACACCCTCCGCACCGAACCATACGGTGCCCGTCAGATCTCACGGATGACGCGGGACGCTACGATGCCTGGCACGGGCGGCGAGGCGGTGGGTTTGGCCCAGGTCGTCGGTCAGGTTGGCAAGGGCAAACCCGATGCGCGTACCCCTCTGAAGGGGCTCTACCTCGTCGGCTGCGACGCCGGCGGTCGGGGCTCCGGCACCCACCAGGCCGTTGACTCAGGGTTCAACGTTGCCGCGATGGTGGCCGAAGACTTGTCGTAGATAGCCGTCTCTCGCCGGACTCGGGATGAGTGAACGAAATGATGCTCTGAAGGTGGACTCGAGTTGTTGGCGATATTGAGTGACCCTCGGCCCCCATTTGGTTCGCACCAAAGCAAACGCTGTGCGGTTGTTCCGGCAGGTTGCGGCCACAACGGACATAGCCCGAACGTGCCGCTGGGTGGCGCCGCAACCCGGCCAGGTCGGGCACTCCCCCCCAGCTCACTTGGAGCAGGAGGGAATGAGCCGTTACAGGTTGTCCGTCTTTCCTCTGGCATTCCAGCGGTCCCGCACCTCTTGGCGTGCCGGGCACCCTTGTTCGACTGCGGAGACTCAATCGCCTGAGTTGACAGCTCGGCGTTGTTGATTGAACTTGACCGCGTTCACCACGAGGCGCACCACCAGACCCAAGAACACCAGATCCAGCCACATCTGCAGTGTGACCACCAGACGAGCAGCCTCGCTCTTTGCGGTGATGTCCCCGAAGCCGACGGTCGTGAAGATAGTGGAGGAGAAGTACATGGCATCGGTGCGGCTGAGGGGTCCGCCGAACGAAGTCTGATTCGCGCGAGCCATGAGAAAATACGTGGTCGCGAAAAGAAGCACGTAGAGGGGGACACTGAGAGCAAGCGCTTCGACGGCTCGGCTGATGGGGCGATCGGACCCGACGATCCTTCGGATCTGCCACACGATGATTGCCACGAGCACGAGGACTCCCAGTGCGAGCTCCGCCACCGCCCCATTCGAGCCATGGTCCAAAGGGAGCACGAAGTAGAGGGTCACGACCAAGGCGATCGTGAGACCTGTGCGCACAACTGCGACGATGGCGAGTCGTCTGCGACCTCGGAGAGCGAGGTCCCCAATTTGCGCCGGTTGTGCCGGCGCCTCCGTCGTGGACACGGTGGTTCCCTCTTGTTCTGGAACCATGCGTCAAGCCGTCTTGGCGGAGTGCTTCTGGAGCCGGTCAGCCACGAACATCACCAGCACCCCGATTCCGACACCAATCATGGTGAAGAGGACCCTCCGCCCCTCGGCGGCGTAGTCCGTCGGCTGGGGTAGGTCGGCCGCGATGAGCGCGGCACAGGCAATCGCGGCGGCGTAGTAGGCGTAGTTCACACCCCGGATGGCTGTTCCGAGCCCAGCCAGGAGGATGATGATGACCTCGAGCGCGTGCTTGCTCCCGACCAGGATCAGGATCGGGATGGCCGCGGCAGCACCCAAGGCCGCACCCACCAGTCGCTGCTCGCCGAAGAGCTTGGACTGCTCGAGGCTCGGCTTCATGGCGACGATGGTGGCGATCGGCATCCAGTCGGCGCTGGGCAGGCCTCCTCCGAAGGCGATGGCGGCAGAGGCGGCCAGGGCGATGGCCCGGATCAACGCGAAGAGGACGACCGGCCGGGTCAGCTGCACCGGGGACTGGCTCCCCGGGAGATCCATGACCGGTGCGGGCCGCCATCTGCCCCTGCTCGCCGCCCACACGAGGACCATGAGGGCGATCCACGCTGCTGCACCGATCAGCCAGGCCAGTGCCTGGTCCCATGGGCTGATCTTGAGGTGGCCCGAGTCATGCGTGGCGAGCGAGAGCACGACGAGGAACCAGACGTTGAGCAGCAGCCCCGCAGCGAATCGGTGGACCCCGAGCTTGACGGCCAGGCCGCACGCCAGCGTCACGGCGAAGACCGCGAGGACCACGAAGCCCCAGGCTTTGTCGCCCACGTAGAAGCCGAATGCCGTCACCAGGGCACCGAGCAGAGCGAAGAGAGACATTCCCTCCATCCGCTTGCCAATAGCTCCTCCGGGGTCGCTCTGTGCCACCAAGAGGACCGCGAAGACGACGGGGACGAAGTACTTCTGTTGGTTGGTCTGGACGATGACGAACCACAGAACGAACAGGAGGGCCGCGACGGCTGCGCCGCCCTTGACGTTCAGTTTCTTGCCGTCGGCCGCGAACACCTTCTCTATCTGGCTCATAGTCCAAATCCGAGCCATCAGACGTGCTCGAGGGCGCCTGGTCGAGTCGCCATCTCGTCCTCGGCGTGGGCGACGATCGGGAAGCCGCCCTGCCCCACCTCGAGCGGGGTGCGGTGAAACCCGTGGAACGTGATTAGGCCGCCGGAAAGAAATGCCGTGTCGGCGAAGTCGTGTTGCCTGAGGATGCAGTAGGCGATGTAGCTGCGGAAGCCAGATCGGCAGTAGGTGTACACCGGGCGATCCTTGGGCACCTCGGCCAGCCGGGCACGGAGCTCGGTGTAGGGGATGTTGATCGCCTCGGAGATGTGCCAGTACCCGTACTCGGCCACCGTGCGCACGTCGAGGATCGTCGTCCTCCCGGCGCAGTCCGGGTAGTCCTCAGCATACCAGAGATCGATGTCTCGTCGCAGCAGGTTCGAGGCCTGGAAGCCGATCATGTTGACGGGGTCCTTTGCCGATCCGTAGGGAGGTGCGTAGGACAGCTCGACGTGCTCGAGGTCGTAGACGGTCATGCCGGCGCGCAAGGCGATGGCAAACACGTCGATCCGCTTGTCCACGCCGCCCCAGCCCAGCACCTGGGCGCCCAGCAACTTCCCATCCAACGGGGTGAAGAGCACCTTGATGAACATGGGCGAGCTGCCCGGAAAATAGGCGGCATGGTCATTCTGGTGCGTGTAGACCTTGAGGTACTCCATCCCGCGCTCGCGCAGTTGGGCCTCGGTCAGGCCCGTCCCGCCGGCGGCCATTTCGAAGGCCTTGACGATGGCCGTCCCCTGGCTGCCCCGATAGGCACTCTGGCGACCACAGATCGTCTCGGCGGCGATGCGCCCTTCCCGGTTGGCGGGGCCGGCCAGCATCGACAGCACCGGCTCCCCCGTGAGCAGGTGCGCCGTCTCCACGGCGTCGCCGGCTGCCAGGATGTCGGGGACCGATGTCCGCATCTGGGGGTCGACGCCGATGCCCCCGAGCGGCCCGATCGTCACGCCGGCGATCTGCGCCAGCTCGGCACCGGGTCGCACGCCGACGGCGAGCACCACGACGTCAGCGGTGAGCTCGGAGCCGTCTGAGAGCTCGACGCGGAGCTCCCCACCGTTCTCACGGATCGCCGTGGCCGAGCTGTCGAGGTGGATGTCCACGCCGTGGGTTGCGACGTGGAAGTCGAGAATCCTGGTCATCTCCGGGTCCAGCCACGGCATCAGGCGGTCGGTGCGCTCGACGATGGCGGTTTCGAGCCCTCGGGTGCGAAATGCCTCGGCCATCTCGAGGCCGATGTAGCTACCACCGATGACGACAGCCCGGGTGGCACTGGCATCGAGCTCCTCGATGATGCGGTCCATGTCGGGGATGTTGCGCAGGACGTCTACACGAGGGAGGTCGGCCCCTGGTATCGGTGGCCGGATGGGCTCGGCCCCGGGGCACAGCACGAGCTTGTCGTAAGGCTCGCGGTAGGTGCGTCCTGTCTCGACCTCGTGTACATCGACCTCCTTGGCCGCCGGGTCGATGCCGACCACCTCGTGGCCGGTGCGTACGTCGAGTGCCAGCGAGGCGGCCAGGCTTTCGGGGGTCTGGAGCAACAGGCTGCTGCGGTCGGGAATCTCACCGCCGATGTGATACGGAAGGCCGCAGTTGGCGAAGGAGACATAACGGCCCCGCTCGAGAATGACGATCTCGGCCGAGTCGGCCAGTCGTCGTACCCGCGCCCCGGTCGACGCGCCCGCAGCCACGCCACCCACAATCACGACCTTCATGGCGGCTCCCCTTCGACTCGTTGGGCGACGGGCGACAGTGCGCAGCAGAGTCGAAGATTCACCCGGTCCCCCGACGGGCCACTCTCGGCAGCGTGCTCCGGTCCCGGTTTCACGATCGCGCCAACCGCGGCGCGCCAGGCCCCGGGCTGAATCCCTTCTGGTTGACCGAGATGGCCTTGGTGAGGTGGCTCATTGACTTCGATCCGGCGAGGGCGAGGTCACGGACTTCGTCCATCCTCCCAAGTCGGACACGACCGGACATGTTCCGGACCTTCACCCGTCCGTTCCGTGGCCTGGATTGACGGACACGAGCTCGACGCCAAGTTCCTGGACTCGCTCGATGAGTCCGAGGAGGTGCGCCTGATCTGTCACGTCGCCGGTCAGTACCGTCGTACCCGCGAGCCGCTGCAACTGCATACCGTCAAACAGGACTCCGAAGGAATCGCCCAGCTCGCCGCGAAGAACGAGCCGATAGCTGCGGGGTCGCACCCAGTTGTCGTCCATTTCGACGCAGCCTTACATTCCGTGAGGCGATTCGTCATCACCTTCAGACCGGTTTCACCTAGGGGAGGCTGTTGGCTCGCCAGGTGAGACCTGGCACCCAGGCCTGGTTGCGCCCTGACCAACGTCCATCGACAAGGGAGGCCACACGCGGGCGAGGCCGCCGATCGCCGGCCTCTGTTGTCTTGCCCCTTGATGCTCGCTAGAGGAGGTGCAGTTCGCGGCTACGTTCGAGTGCGTCGGCTCGCGAGTGCACGGCCAGCTTGCGGTAGATCGATCGAACGTGGCTGTGGACCGTGTAGTGCGACACATACAGTTCACGACCGATATCTCGCTCCGACAGATCGCAGCACAGGAGCTTGAGCACCCCGAGCTCCCGCGGTGTCAGCTCGCGATCTTCGGAGAGGACGTGGCGTATCGTCGCCGGCCCCTCAAGGGTAGACAGTGGCTCGGCCAGGATTCCCGGATCAGGGCACTGCGCGAGGACAGATCTCGCATCGGCTATCGCAGCCGCAGTCGCCTTGTGCTCGCCCATGGCCCGAAGCACCGCCGCCTGGCCGAGCAGCGCGTGGGCCACCTGGATGGGCTGGCCAAACGTCCGCGCCAGTGCGACGCCGTGCTCGATCAGCGGCAGCGCCTCCTCGGGCCTGCCACGTTCCGCCAGCGATGCCCCGACGGCCAGCGGAACGGTGCCGACGGCCTCCTCCGTGCCGTGCTCCAGTCCGAATTGGGCTGCCGCCTCGGCCAAGATGCGCTGCTCGTCAGCACGGCCGTTTTCGCCGGCGATCAGCGATCGATAGGCCAGCGACGACGTACCAGCAAGCCACTGGTTGCTCGCGGGCGCCGTCGCCGCCGCTTCCGCGAACCACTCGTCGGCCTCGTCACGCTCGCCCTTGAAGTACAGCCCCATGCCAAGCGCCCAGCAAGCCAGCGGCCGCCAAGGCGACCCTGGGCCCTCAAGGTCGACCGCTCGTCGGGCATGTTCCAGCTGGGCACCGAGATCTCCCCAAGGGAAGGCGGCCCGTAGCATCGTCAGGCTCCCCTGAGCGGAGCTGAAGCCATCGCGCAGCGGTTCGGCGTCCAGATCGTCCAGCCGCTCGATTGCTGCGACTGTCCGCGCCGCCGCCTCCTGTCTCGCAGACAGGGAGAGCACCCACGCCTGTATCAGGAGCAGATGCACCTGGCTCGTCAGTACCTCGTCGGGAAGGTGCCGCAACCAGGCCAGAACAGTGTCGTACCGCCACGTGTTGGCGTACCAGATCCAGAAGGTTTCGATCAGCTCGACAGCTTCGGCGTGAGCCTCGGCCGCCAGGGCGTGCTGGATGGCGTCGTCGGTCGTCCCGTGATCACGATGCCAGGAGTAGGCGCGGCGGTGGAGCGACGGGGCAAGGCCGGGCTCGCGCCGCTCGAGCTCCACCCGAAGCAGCTGGGCAAAGACGGGATGAAAGCGGTACCACCCTGCCTCGTCGTCCAGCGGGACAAGAAATAGATTGGTCCGCGACAGTGCTTCGAGCATCTCTGCCGCGCCTTCTTGTTCCATCACGGCATCGCAGAGGGGGCCGGACAATCTTTCGAGAATCGAAGCGTGAAGCATCAGCTCCTGCGCTGGCGGAGCATCGGCCTCAAGGACCTCCGTCACCAGGAAATCCACAACATGACGGTTCGACCCACCAAATGTGCGCACGAAAGCGTGGCGGTCGGCGGCGGCTTGCAGCGAGAGTGCCGCGAGATAGAGCCCTGCCGGCCATCCCTCCGTCTTCTTCACCAAACTGTCCACGTCTTCGGCGGTAAGATCGAGCCCGAGGCGACCGTTCAGGAATGCGTCCGCTTCCTCGTAGGTGAATCGCAGATCGGCAGCTCGCAGCTCCAGGAGTTCGCCGTGGGCGCGCAGGCTGGCCACCGGCAGATTTGGTTCCGTTCTGGTGGCGAGTACGACATGGAATCCAAGTGGCGCATGTTCGATGAACCACCGCACGCTGGCGCGCGCCGGTTCGCTGGTGACCCGGTGGAAGTCGTCCAGGATGAGGGTGATCTCACCTTGGTCATCGAGCTCGTTGACCAGCCGAGGCAATACCCGATCAATCACCGGTGCCACGACCGATTGCGTTGACGCCAACTTGGCGACGTCTGGGTTCGCACGGCGCAGCGCCCCGATCGCATGCGACCACAGGACCACGGGGTCGTTGTCGCCCTCGTCCAGCGTCAGCCAGGCAACGGGTCTCCGAGCGGCTTCGGCCTCGTACCAGGCCGAAAGAAGGGTCGTCTTCCCGAAGCCCGCCGGACAGGCGACGAGAGTGAGCCTGCGGTCCGATCCGCTTCGAAAACGTTCCAGAAGGCGCTCGCGCGGGATCGACTGTTCGCGCACAGGCGGCGGCCGCAGCTTCGTGCCTACCAGGGTCGGCTGCTCGACACCTTCGTGCCCACCGCCGTCCGCGGCGGAGTCTCGCAGGTCAGAGGTGTCGTGACGAGGGTCCGGCGGTACTCGACGGAGTGAACGGCTCGGCCCCCGCGCAGTACCGACGGGCTCCCTGGCAACGGGCATAACGCATAGCTTGCCAGTTCAGATTTCCTGGGACCATGGCCGAAAGTCCCGAGAGAGGACGCTGCCGCACCTTCGCTTCTCAGACCGACCTCCGGGGCAAGAGAGTGATTCTGCCGGCCAGGCACGTAACCCCCGCTACCTCCCCGGTAGGCGATGGAGATGCCTGATCGAACAAGCGGTACTGTCCGCGGCCCGGCCGTCGTGCTCGCATCTGTGTCCGCGCCTCGAACAACCGTGAAATGGGCGGCTTTCCCCTAGGTGAATCCGGCTGGCGGGTGATGACAACCCGCCTACATGAGTGTGAACCTGCCCTATGACGGATCGACCGTCACATTCTCCACGTTGATAGCCAGATCCCAACAAAGGACCCAAGGAGCAAGTTGCCATGCCTGAGGACACCCCCGTCTTGGACACAATCGCCGAAATGACCGCAGCATCGATCGCTCACTGCGGGCTGGATGACGACCAGCTGATCCTTGTGCGGCTCGCCGCCCTGGCGGCCGTCGATGCCCGCCCGGTGTCCTACCTGGCGCACATCGGCGCGTCGGTCGAGGCCGGAGTCACGCTCGAACAAGTGCAAGACGTCCTGGTGGCCGTGGCTCCCATCATCGGGACTGCTCGGGTCGTGGCGGCCGCAGAGCACATCACTGAGGCACTGGGCTTCGCCATCGCCGTGGCTGAGGCGGAAGCCGGCGACTGACTGTCACCGCTCCAGCCGAATTCCCCCAAATCAAACCAAAGAAAAGGACTATTTTGTAATGGCAAAGCCAGATAGCGTGTTCGTGTACGTCGGTACCTACCCGAGCGAAGCGGCGGCGCGAGCCGACTACGACATCGTCAAGGACCTCCACGCCGAGAAGATGGTCGGTACCTACGACGCCTCGGTGGTCACCAAGGATCCGGATGGCAAGGTCCACGTAAACAAGGACGAGACGGCTACCCGTCACGGAGCCTGGGGCGGCGCGGCGGTCGGCGCCGTCGTCGGCATTCTCTTCCCACCCTCGATCATCGCTGGCGCAGCCGTCGGGGCGGCGGTCGGTGGCGTGGGCGGTCACCTCTGGAAAGGCATGTCCCGAGCGGACGTGAAGGAGTTCGGGGACATCATCGACGCGGGGCAGGCTGCCCTCGTCATCGTCGGAGAAAGCACCATCGAAGCTGCTCTCGACAAGGCCGGACTCAAGGCCGAGAAGCATGTGGCCAAGGAGCTCGACGTGAGCCCCAAGGACATCGACAAGGCGGTTCAAGAGACGGCGCAGGAGCTCAGCTGATCTCGACACCCGTACATTTCCGATTCACACGGAACAACTAACTCACGAACAGGGGTTCGCATGACTTCTACCGAGACGCAAGTCGTTGAAGAGATGTTCGTCCAAGTGGCTAGCGGCTCGAAGAGTGCAGACGGGGTGCTGACGCTGTCGGGCGTGTCTCCAGCCACGCTGTACTTCTCGGATCGCCCCGAGCGAGTCGTCGGTCACATGACCAACGAACAGTTCGTCGAAGGGTGGTCCTTGGGTGACAACAACTTTGCCGCGGACCCTCCGAATGCCGTTCTGTCCTACATCGACGTTGGTGAAAACCGACCGGAAGATTGCGTTGTCGTACTGAGCAATCCGAAGATTGAACCTGCTTCGATTCGATACTCGTATCAGGCCCTTGAGGGTTCCGTGCCCCAGTCATCAGGTGCGTGCACCCTGTTCATCGACCCATTGGGTCGCCCGCTCTCGCCGGTCTCAATTGCGGGGATGCGTCGTCGGGAGCGACGCCGTTCCTGAATCGGTTGGGGTTCCGATCGTCGTGCGACGAGACGGTCCATCGTCGTTTTCCACATCGCTGGTTGCAGCGATGTATGTGCAATCACTGAACGGAGGGTTCAGATGTCAAGCATGAGTGCCACCGACACGGCGGCCAGTATCAAGGAGTTCGGGCAGCGGTGGTGGCTGCTCGCCGTGTTCGGAGTCATCACGGTCGGCTTCGGTATCGTCCTGACATTCAAGCCCGGCAAGTCGGTGCACGCCATCGCCATCATCATCGGTATCTGGCTGTTGATTCTCGGCGTCGTCCGGCTGCTCCAGGCTATCGGTGCAACAGGCGAGCGAACGGGATTCGTGATCGTCGGACTCCTCTCGATTGTCATCGCGCTCATCTTGTTGCACCACACGACCACGACCGTCGCCGTCCTCGGGTTCATTGTCGGTATCTTCTGGACCATTGGGGGCATTTCGGAGCTGTTTCACGGCTTTAGCGCGGACGATGGCGCCGTCAGTTGGCCGACCGTCATCTTGGGGCTGATTGCGACGATCATCGGCATCCTCTGCCTGGTCTACCCCTCCCTGTCGCTCTCGATCATCTGCGTCATCGTGGGACTCGGAATGATCGTCTACGGCATCGTCATGGTCATGGCAGGTCTTCAAATCCGCAAGTCAGGGCTGAGAGCTTCACATCATGCGGGGCATAGCCCGCCGAGTGGTGGGTGAGTCGTGCTTTCGTTCGACCCGACTGGCGGTGGTGGCCTTCGGTCCTATCAGCGAATTAGATCAAACCGTACTGTCAAAAGTGCCTCAAATCGAGGAGCCGCTCCGCCTTGGGCGAAGCGGGAAGAAAGAGTGAGATGAAATGGCCAAATCTGATGCAACCTTTATCTTCATAGGTACTTATCCAAGCGAAGTTCTTGCTCAGGACGACTACAGCCTCGTAAAGGACCTCCACGCTGCTGGTGCCGTCGGCACGTACGACGCGGCCGTGGTCACGAAGGACGTCGATGGGAAAGTCCACGTCCAAAAGAATGAGATGGCCACTCGACACGGAGGATGGGGCGGCGTCGCCGTCGGGGCGCTCGTGGGCGTCATCTTCCCGCCCGCGATAATCGGTGCCGCCGCGGTTGGCGGAGCCGTTGGCGCAGTGGGTGGCCACCTCTGGCGCGGGATGTCCCGGTCCGACGTGAAGGAGTTCGGCGAGTGCATCGACGCAGGGCAGGCAGCCCTGGTCGTGGTCGGCGAGAGCACGATAGAAGCTGCCGTGGAGAAGGCCGGCCTGAAAGCCGAAAAGCAGGTCGCCAAGGAACTCGACGTGAAGCCGAAGGACATTGACAAGGCCATCGAAGAGGCCGCCACCGAGCTCAACTAACGCCACGAGCATCCCAGATCCCTGAAGGGGCCGCCATGATTACTGCTTATACGTACCCTGATCGACAACTTCAGTCGTCATGATCACGGCGGTGTGGCGAAGGTTGGTTGGTGCCTCGTGATCATCTTCCTGCCAGTTCTCGGGACATTCATATACATAATCACCCGTGCCGTCGAAGCGTGACCGGGTGATGGTCGGAGGAATCGCGGCCTCGGAACGACCCTGTCCGCGAATCCATTAGAGGAGTGTGGCTGATCTTGCTCATTTGGGTACTGCTGCTTATTTCCACACTGATCGTCGGTGTTCACGCTGCAGTTCTCGCGCTGTCACCTGAAAGCCTGGTTCATCACACGCATCTCGGACACCATCGCACAAAAGACAAGAAGGAGGTGTGAGTTGAGTACACCTGTTGAGCATCCGACCCATGAAGAGAGTGCGGCAAGAGGCAAGACCGCACGGGGTGAGGTATCTCGAGAACGCCATGCCGAATGGTCGGCGGGCCGCCGCGAGCTGAAGCCACTCGATCTCTTGGCTGAGCAGGCTCCGACGCGTGTCCCAGAGCTCGTGCCCATCCGGTACGGGCGGATGGCGGCGACGCCTTTCACCTACTACCGGGGCGCCGCGCTACCCATGGCCGCCGACCTCTCCACCGGGCCACGTACGAGCCTCGATGTCCAACTGTGCGGCGACGCCCACTTGTGCAACTTCGGGGGCTTTGCCTCGCCCGAACGGGACCTGCTCTTCGACGTCAACGACTTCGACGAGACAGCACCGGGACCCTTCGAATGGGATCTCAAGCGCTTGGCCGCCAGCTTCGAGATCGCCGCCCGCAGCCGCAACTTCCCGGCCAAGACCGGTCGCAAACTCACCACGAATTCAGTGTGCTCCTATCGCGAAGCCATGCGTGAGTTCTCCACAATGTCCAACCTGGAGGTGTGGTACTCCCGCCTGGATATGGCAGGCATCGTGCAAAGGTGGGGCTCTGAAGTCAGCAGCGATGTGCTCGCGGCGTTTCAGAAGACCACCGCCAAGGCACATTCGAAGGATCAGCTCAAGGCGCGGGCGAAGCTCACCGAGGTGGTCGACGGCGAGCTCCGCTTCTGCAGTGATCCCCCCTTGCTGGTTCGGGTGAGCGAGCTCTACAGCGACACGGACGCCGGGCAGCTCCGGGACAAGATCCACGAGGGCCTCCGCTCGTACCGACTATCGCTGCCCGGGGACCGTCGTCACCTGCTCGAGTCATACGAGCTCGTCGACGTGGCCCGGAAGGTCGTCGGAGTCGGGAGTGTCGGCACACGGGCCTGGGTCGCTCTCTTCAAGGGAGATGACGCCGACGACACCCTCATCCTCCAGATGAAGGAGGCCGAAGCCTCGGTGTTGGAGCGTTTCTGCACCAAGAGCGAGTTCAAGACGCATGGCGAGCGAGTTGTCGAAGGGCAGCGCTTGATGCAAGCATCGAGCGACATCTTCCTTGGCTGGCAGCAGGTCCCCATCGGTGTGGACGGTAACTCCCACGACTACTACTTCCGCCAGCTGTGGGATTGGAAGCTCTCTGCCGACGTGGACAACATGGCTGCAGAGGCCCTTCTCGTCTACGCGAAAATGTGTGGCTGGGCATTGGCTCGAGCCCACGCCCGGTCCGGTGACCGGGTGGCCATTGCTTCGTACCTAGGGTCTGGTGACGCCTTCGACCGGGCTCTCGCCGATTTCGCCGTCTCCTACGCCGATCAGAATGCGCTCGACCACCAGGCGCTCGTCGACGCGATCGCCGACGGATCGGTTCACGCAGAGCTCGGCGTCTAGTCCTTCAACCGAAGACAATTACTCCGAACGGGTTCTCAGCACACGGCGGAACGACGAGGAACCCCGCATCTTGGGCACCTGATCTTTGTCATGTCCGCCGCCGAGGGATCAGGGAATGACTGACACCAAAGTGAGCAAGGGCGGGATGGCAATCGTCGCTTTGGCGTCGGCGCAGTTCCTCATGATGCGGGACCAGTCCGTGATAAACGTATGGATCAGCTTGCCGCTGCACGATGACCCCGCCAGGATCGGAGAACTCGAGAGTGCCTGACGAAGCCGCGGCGGCTACACCGAGTTCTCCCTCTCCCTTGGATCTCGTCAAGAGCAAGCAATACGTCGCGCTGCTGGTCTTGGGCGCGCTGGTGGGCATCCCGGTGGCGATTGTCGCCTATTACTACTTGAAGCTGATCGACAAGGGCCAGAACTATTTCTTCAGTACGCTTCCCAATGAGCTCGGCTTTCATGGTGCGCCCGTCTGGTGGCCGCTTCCCATACTGGCTCTCTGTGGGTTGATCGTCGGCCTGACGTTGCGCTACCTGCCGGGGACCGGAGGCCACAATCCCGCCGAGGGCTTCGCTATGGGGGGAAGCTTCGGGCCGAAGGATCTGCCCAGCGTCGTTGTGGCGTCGTTGGCAACGCTCATCTTGGGTGGGGTCTTGGGACCGGAGATGCCATTGGTCGTGATCGGCATGATCCTCGCCGTGGTGATCGTGCACCTCTTCAAGAAGGATGCACCGAAGCAAGCCGTCGCGTTGATCGGAGCCGCCGGCAGCTTTGCGGCCATCTCGAGCCTGCTGGGGTCACCGCTTGTCGGCGCCTTCCTGTTGCTGGAGGCGGCTGGGATCGGTGGCGGTCTCGTCAGCGTGATCCTTCTGCCGGGGCTCGTGGCGGCGGGGGTCGGAGCCCTTGTCTTCGTCGCCCTCAGTGACTTTACGAGTACCGGCGTGACGTCGTTCGGCGTGCAGAACCTCCCCAAGGTCGGTTTTCCGACGGGGAGCACGTTCGCCTGGAGCATCGTCATCGGTCTCGTGGCGGCGGTCGTAGGCACGGCCATCCGACGTGGGGCCTTCGAGATACAGCCCTTCGTTGCACGCCACAAGGTGCTCGTGACACCGGTCCTCGGGCTCGTCATCGGCGGTCTGGCGGTGTTCTTCGCAGAGGAGACTGGCAAGAGTTCGCATTTCGTCCTCTTCTCCGGTCAATCGGGTCTGTCCCCCCTCATCGACAACGCCGCGACCTGGTCTCTGGGGGCCATCATGCTGCTCATCGCCTGCAAAGGACTCGCGTACAGCGCATCATTGGGTGGCTTCAAGGGCGGCCCCGTCTTCCCCGGCATGTTCATCGGTGCCGCAGTCGGAATTGCATTCTCCCATCTTCCCGGTCTGCCCCTGGTGGACTCGGTGGCGATGGGAATCGGGGCGATGACGTCGGTGGCGATCGGTGGCCTTCCGTTGTCGTCGGTGCTTCTGACGCTGGTCTTCATACAATCTGACGCCTTCCAAGTGATCTCGGTGGTGATCTTGGCCGTGGCCGTGTCATTCGTTGCTTCGGCATGGCTCGAACGGTGGCTGAGGCCGCCGTCCCGTTCACCTGCCCCTGCTGTGGCGGGTGCGGCGTCTCCAGGACCCGGCGCCCCGGAGGGTGCATCTGGCAGGCATTAGGCCGAAACCGGTGAGGATCCTCGGTCAGACAACGTTTCTGCCAGTCCATGTGGCTGACTGTCGGTCCCGAAGACGCGTCGCCCTGCCATACGGATAAGAGCTTTGCGGATCCTCAGAATCGACCCAGCAACCGGGGCCGGTATTCGTGGGTCGGTTTCGTCTCCATGACGGGCGGACTCTTGTCCGAAGCCGCTTTGAACCAGCTGACATAGCGATTCACCAGCGGTGACGCCGAGAGCCCATGAACGAGGACGGACAGCCCCACTGTGAGATACGTCACTGTGGCGATTTCGGCAGAGTGCGGGAGATGGGCGTCTTCGACGATCACCGCGAACACGATCGATGCCAGTCCCCGAGGCCCGAACCAGCCCATGAAGGCGACCGTTGCCGGCCGGGCGTGCGTGCCGAAGAGCGCGATGGCCACCGGCACCATCCGCACGACCGTCAGACTCAGCACGGCATAGAGCACGATGTGCCAATTCATGTGCTTGAACGCCGGACCGAGCAGTATCGCCCCGAAGACCAGGAACGTGACGCTGTCGAGCGTGGCTCCGGTCTCCTCGGTGAAGAGCATCGCCTGGGCCACCTCGTTCCTGGCCAGCAGACCAAAGAGGGCGCCCGCCACGAAGGCGGCGATGAACCCCGACCCACCCAGTGCGTTGGCTGCTCCGTAGGCGGCCATCGTCGTGGCCAGGGGAACGATTTGCTGCCAGGTCTTGTCGATCAGATTTCGCCGGCCGGCGAGGACGACGATTCCGGCGGAAAGCAGGGCAGCGCCGGCACCACAGAGGACGCCGTAACCGATCTCCTCGGCCACCACGGTCAGTGGGTGGGCCTCGGCACCAGCGGCGATGGCGAGAAGAATCAGCAGCAACGGCACGCAGATGCCGTCATTGAGGCCGCTTTCGACGTTGAGTGACTGGCGCACGACCTGGGGAAGCCGGTCATCGGTGACGACCGCACTCCCGAGTCCGGCGTCGGTCGGGGCCAAGACGACGCCCAGGATCATGGCGTCATTGAGGGAGAACGACCTGAAGAGCGCGAGCGCCGTGAGCCCGCCGGCGACGACCGTCAAGATCAGCCCGATCCCGAGCAAGCGGACCGGCATCGATGCCTCGCTCTTCAAGGCGTGCAGGTCTATGCGGGACGAATCGGAGAACAACACGACGGCGAGGGTTGCCTCGGCGAGAGTTCGAACGATCGAGCTGGTCGGTTTGGCCGCGAGCTCGTCGAGCGCCAGAGGGCCGACGAGAACACCGATCGCCACGACAAGAATTGCCGGGGTGAGCGGGGTTCCCGACAGATACCGCGACACGGACGCTACGAGCAGCAGCGACACTCCGATGATCGCCAGCCCGGCACCCATCGCCAGAGAATGCCAGGAGTGGGAACTGCGTGCCCGACTCGCACCGCACGAGACTGGGTTGCAAGCTGGTTCGTTCGCGCACGTCAGCGCGCACGCCGGACGACCCTGACGAGAGTGTCAGCGACGCGCAAGCCCCTGAAGAGGGAGAACTGAGTGGGCGCTGCGGTCTGAGTGGGCGCTTCGGTCTGAGTGGGCGCTTCGGTCTGAGTGGGCGCTTCGGTCTGAGTGGGCGCTGCGGTCTGAGTGGGCGCTGCGGGACTCGAACCCACGACCTCAGCCGTGTGAAGGCGACCAAGGCACCTCGCCTACCAGCGAACATAGCGACTGACCTGGAGTTTCTCCCTTCATCGGTTGGCGGCGTTTCGCGCCCATTTTCAACCTCTCACGGACGGAGACGGACAAAGTTCGCGGGCCAAGCGGCTCTCGATCCAAGGGGTCGAGCCTGCCTTACTGTCTACATATCGCCAAGCCTGAACGCGTACACCACCAGTTTGAAAACAGACCGATGCCCACGCGATTCGACACCACTGCAGGCTCCTGACGCGTCCTACTTCGACGGCAGACCCTCCGCCAGGATCGCGCTCACCCGCTCCACGTCCGCCCAGTCCAGAGGCCCCGGCGCTCTGATCATCTCGGCCAGCTTCTCGGCCCCGGTAACCCATACGCCGTGGTGCTTGAAGGGCTTTGCGAACAACAAGGGCCAATCGGACTCAACGAAGCACAGGGCCGGTTGAATAGGCGCATCAGTCTCGCCGAGGGCGTTCCCCACGGCCTCCACCTGCCAGCCCATTCCATCGACAGCGCTGGTACGGTCCCTCCCCCCGACATAGAGGCGCATGTCCGTCTTGAACCAGCCACCGTTTCATGTACAACCCCCTGACCCTTGTAAACAACATCATGTAGTTACACACATGTTATTTACAGCCTTGACCAGGCATTTCCACATCTTGTTGTACTTCCGTTCCCCAGCCCAGATGCCTCATGGTTGTAGTTACAGCCTTGTTGTTCAAGGCAGAGAAGGTGAGGTCGGACATCTTGACTGCGTCCAAGAACCAGGAGCCGGACCGGAGTTGGTGGTCGCTATGCGAGCTGGCGGGCAGGGGCCTCGCCGCGTTCGGCACGTTCATCGTCGTCTTCTCGGCGGCCTTCAGAACGGGAGTGAGCAATCCCTCCACCACCCCTCTGTGGCTGGGCGCGGCGATCTTCGGCATCGGAGCGGTGCTCGCCTGCATCGGGGCATCGGCCGACATCGCTCTCCCCCGCCCAAGCCACCGACGCGACGCGGGCCAAGAATGACCGGTGGAGGATGGTGGGACCGATCCTGATTCACCCGCGATCAGCGGGATCTGCAGCAGACTGAGAACAACCGGAGCATGGGCCGACTCCGCCACCCGAGGTGCCGAGGTGTCCTACCGTCCCGGCGTAAGGAGACACCTGCAGCACGATTGACCGACGCGCGTTATGGGACACCTGCACCTCCCCAGATCCGTCGATTTGCGTGGATAAGAGTCTTTGCCACCAGCCCGATTCGGGTCGCCCAGATGAGATGATCGGGCGGATTTTGGTTTACCGGCGCCGCATGTCAGTAGGGTCCGGGTGGTGAGTGCCAAGGAAACCGAGTCGGCACGGTCCGCCGGTGAGGGCGCGGTCGACACGCTGCGCAGGCTCCTCGCCCAGACGGTGGCCAAGGTCATCCGAAATGACCCCGAGGAGGCGGCCACCGCGCTCGAGCTCGGCATCATTGACCGTCGTTGGCTGGATGACCCGATCAATCAGCCGATTTCTCCGAGCAAGCCGACCGAGATCCTCGAGCACTTCCTGGCGCGATCAGTGGAACGTACGCCGTCGCTGCTCTCGACCATGGGCCTCAGCGCCGTCCAACTCCTGGCTTCCCTCCGGAGCCACGGGACCGGCGAGGTCGAGGTGGTGACGGTCGCTTTTACGGATCTCGAGGGGTTCACGTCATTTACCGATACCCACGGAGACAGCGCAGCGGCGGCGCTGATCAGCGAGCAGAATCGGGCGGCCGGCCCCATCGTGCGCCGCTGGCACGGGCGCGTTGTGAAGCACCTAGGTGACGGGCTGCTCTGCACCTTTCCCGACGCCAACGGCGGAGTCCGAGCTGCGCTCGAACTGCTCGATACCTCGCCCTCTCCACTGCGCCTGCGCGCCGGCCTACACGTCGGAGAAGCGGTGGTCACTCAGGACGACGTTGTCGGTCAGGTCGTCAACATCGCCGCCCGGGTCACAGAGACAGCCAAGGGGAACCAGGTTGTGGTGACCGCGGAAACTGCAAGGGCAGCCGGTGCGATTCCCGGTGCCGAGTTCCGACGACTCCGCAAGCGGCGCCTCAAGGGCATCTCTGAGCGCGTGGAGTTGTTCGAGGTGGTTCCGATGCCGACATCACCCGTTCGATGAGCCATTCAACCGGTCCGAGAAGTAACCGATCAGGGACGAAGGCCTCTCGCCACGGGCGCTGGGCGCTACAGAATGACACCCTTGTTCGCCCGGCAGGCCATTTCGGCAGCGGCGACCGAATCGGCGATCTGCGCTTGGATGTGTCCCATACGCGCGCGCCATTGCGGGCCGAGGGGTGCCCCCAGGGTGCTGTACTTGGCGTCCCACCCTCGGCGATCGGCTTCAGGATGTTCCTTCTCGGTGATCACCGGCATCCGCACCTTCTTGGGAGCGTTGAAGCCGCAGATGGCGGCGCGCATCTCCAGGGTGTTGCTCGTTGCCCTGGGCCGAAGAGACCCGCTCAACCGACTGCTAAAGATGCGGAGACCCTTGTCACGCCCGCTTTCACCGAGTTCGCCATTATTCAAGGCTCATCTGTGACCTTGTGCCCTGTTCGCGACCGCTCTGGGGTGGTCACGATCGGTTCATGAAAAAGGTTCTTGTGGCCGTGGCACTGCTCGTGGGGCTTGGAGTCCTTGCCCAACGTCTCGGGCAGAAGATGTCGACCGTCGACTGGGCAGAGCGTTTGGATCGCATGCCAGACAACGCTCCACCGAAGTGGATGTTCCGCAACATCGCCACCATTCGCGAGAACACTGACCGGATTCTCGAACTTCTCGAAGCTGACCGATCTGGCTCGGGGGACGCACTTTCCGACTCCCCGTGAATCCCGCTTGGCCGTCACACCCCGGACCGTGCGTGGCCGTGGTGCTGTCACAACCGGCAATGTACTGGGGCAATTGGCGCTGACTCCTGTTCCCACCAACGACTAGTTCGGCCACGGGTCTTCAAGGACCCCAAGCTGAATGAACAAGCCGAAGATTTCGCGACCGTTATTCAATTGCGTCCTGGGTCTGGATGTGGACCTGGAATCATGCGCCCTCAAGCGCTCCTTCGTCCGTGATCAAGTTTCCGAGCTCGGTGGCGCGACGTTTGGCGTCGACATCTGGCCCTGTCCTTGGATGGTGTCGGGGTCCATCGCTCCCGAGGTCACGCCGACTGCATGTCCGGGGCGCTGGAGGAAGCAAGGCTGGGCGATCTGGGTGTCGACGATGTCTTGATAGACCCCAGGCGCCACATTGGCACCCCAGTTCGACTGATCCGATGGTTGCCATGTGTAGCCCGCCAACGCGGACCAGGTGGTCTGGTAGCGCACCACTCCACAGGTGAGCGTGCCGCCGTCCACCGCGAAGCTCCACCGCTCGACCGCGTCGCCGGCCTGGTACCGGTACTTGGCGATCAATCCGTTGACCGCAGTGAGTGACCCCGACGGCGTCTTGGCCAGTTTCGCTCCCGCAGCCGTGGTCCAGGTGCCCGCAGCCAGCGGAGTCTCAGCCGGAGCACGGCCACGCGACGCCCAACTCTGCCAGTACGCCGCCAGTTCGGCGGGCAGTTGGGTGCCAGATCGTGAGGGGGCTGATTTGTCAAAGCCGCCGTGCCCGGTTCGGAGCGCGAGGAGCTTCCGGACGCCGTTCTGGCCCGGGTCTGCCACGACCATCCACGGGGTCGAGGCTGACTGACGGGTGATGACGAGGTATTGGGTGTAGGGCGCGCCGTCAAGCGTCGTGACCGCTTCGGCAAGGAACGTCACAGGGAACGTGCGGTCGGCGGGCACGAGGAGGCGTACGGCCTTGATGTTGCCTCTGACCGCACGCGTGGTGCAGCCGCAGGTCACCTCGTCGGACTCGAGGGCCGGTCCTGTCTCGAATGCAGCCATGAACGAGCGGCTCTCGCTCTGGAAAGCCTCCCATCGGAGGATCCACAGGGCGCCGAAGATAGTGTTCGCCTGGGCGACTGTGACGACAGGCCCATGGCCGGTCCGGCCCCACCACAACGCTGGTGGCAGGGCGCCGACCACCGGGGTGGGATGATCGATTACCGGTGTCACCCAGGGCGGCACCGGGGTCCGAGTCGGAATCGATGAGACTGCCGGATGCCCGGCGACCGCCGGAGGGGCAGCAAGGAGCACCACGCAAAACGCGGCCACGATCGCCACGGCCGCCGACGTGAACCGACCCAAAAGATCCCCCTCAAATGCGGCAATCGCCGACCTTCAGGCTAACCCTGTTCGATCGTCGTCTCCTGGGCCAAATGGACCATTACGCGTCTCTCACCCGGCGATCTGGGGCGCAAGATCTGGTCCATTTGGCCCATATCCAATTCGTCGAGAAGCAGCCGATACTCGGGTAACGCCAACGGAGGGGGAGGCGAATGCGAAGGGTTGGGCCTCGGTTGATCGCGGCGGCGGCGTTGTGTGTCGTGTTGGCGAATGGTGCGGTGCTCGTGATGCAGGCACCGGCAGGAGCTACTTCCACGGGTTCGGCAAGCACCCTAGACGTCGTTGGAGGACCCATTGCAGTGGGATCGACGGCGGTTGTCGTGTCGGTCGATGAGAAACACGTCCTCCACCTGGACGGAGTCGACCCGGTGACGGACAACCTCGTTTGGCAGCACCCGTACTCCGCGTCTGCGATCACCCCGGGCGTCGCCCTGACGCCCGGGGCGACTGGCTCGACTGTCATGGATCTCGTGCCCGCCATCAGCGCTGGCAACCCGGCCGTCGTGCTTGCTGGGGTCAATGCAACTACAGGTGCACTCGAGTGGCGGGTGCCGGGGGCCTCGGTGGTGAGCGACAATCCCTCGTCGTGCGTTTCGGGCGCGGACTTTTGCGTCCCGTTCTACAACTCCGACAACTCCTCGAGCCTTGCCGTCATCAACGGCACCACTGGCGCGGTCAATCAAACGCTCAAAGGTCCGAATCGAGCGATCGGGCCTGAGCTTTACCAAAGCGACGCCCAGACGCCTACATTCGAACAGATCTCATCTGCAGGAACGCTCGTCTGGACCAAAGCCGTGAGCACGATTTTCGGTCCGGGCTACGACCCAAGCTACGGCTGGAACATTCTACCGGTGGGGGTTCTGAACGTTGGTTCTGTGGGTCCCGCGACCACTGGAACCACCATGAATCTCTCCAACATCAAGACGGTGGGGTTCTCGGTTGCAACTGGCGCCGTGCAGTGGACACTGCCAGGCAGCTACCAGTGCATGGGCCCACTTGTTGTCTTGAGCACCCAGGTGACCTGTGAGTTCAGCGGCACGCTCCACAAGCCGAAGTCCTCAACACAGAGCCCCTCCGTCAAGGGGGTGAGCCTGAAGCTCGTCGGCTTCGACCCGGCCACCGGCGCGGTGACGTGGTCGATGCCCGTCAGCGATGTCGGTCCATTCACCCTAGGTAACGGGGTGCACTTCATCGATGGCATCCAACTCATCGTGCGCACCATGGCCGGCAAGACGGTCGAGCTCAACACGTCGACAGGCAAGACGACTTCGATCTCGCCACGACAGGTTGCGTGGTGCGAAAAGATGCCCACGTACCGAGTGGTCGCGGTCAAGGGCACCCCTGGAAGTGGCCAGCGCGGGGGAGCACCCGTGTTCTTCCCGTGCACGACGAGCGGCCAGCCAACCAACGGAGCTCCGCCGAGTTCGCCCAGCACCATCGGGACCACCGTCAACGGCATCTTCGTGTGGCCCTCGCCGACTGGTCTGCAAACTCACGACGTTGGTGGATCACACCTGAACGCTTAGCAGACAGCTACGGCCGGGTTCGCCCAGTTGGGCCCGGCTGCGCCGGTGTAGCTCCAACCCGGCAGCGAAGGGGGGATTTAGCGCTCACCTGGTGGCGCAGTGGAGCAATTCGGAGATCAGCCTGGCCCAGCGGACTGGTCGGATCCCATCAGGAGCGGCAGGTGTTGCTCCTCACGATCAAGGTGCCGAAGGAAGTCTTCCCCGTGGTGAGGACCGCACTGGCCGGTGGTGCTGCAATCTGCACCGCCGCGCCGAATTCCGAGAACGTGAGCGTGGCGACCGTTGTGGTGGGTCCCCGAGGAAAGCCGTCCAGTGCGGCGGGAACCTTCACGCCGTGGGGCAGGCGGTCACTGAAATAGAGCGTGCTGCGTATCCGGACGAGGCGGCCGACGTCGTCGAGCCAGACGCGACTCGGACGCTGGGTCAGGACCTGGGGCGCCTGGTGCGGTACGCAGACATGGAGGGGTACGTATTTGACCTCGTACTGTGTGGTGGCGGCGCCGTCAACTTCGGCAGGTCCGAGGTTGGTTACGGACGCCACTGCGTAGGGCCCGCGCAACATGTCGAGGGCGACCGATGCGTTGAGCGCCAAGGAGAGCCAGCGTTGGGACCGCGGCAATCTAGGGAACGGGAGTAAGCGGTATTCGTGGGTGAAGGAGAACCCCGGGATTGGGTTGGCCTGGTAGACGGTCCCGCCGACGACGATGGCATCCTCGGTGCTCGTCGAGGGAACCGGGTGCAGGGGCTCGTGGCCTGTCGCGCTGAAGCTGATGTCGTGATCGACCTCGGTGACGTGGGAGTCGCCGGTCGTGAAATCGACCACCCCGCGGCCCGAAAGCGAGCCGCGGAGTTCGGCGTTGGGACTTGAGGTGACTTGGGTGTACGAGAAGTGTGCGCTCCCCGCCTTCTCGGTCGCGGCAAGTACACCGGCGACCCACTGTGACGGGTTCGCGGGAGAGGACTTCTGGGCGTTGCCGAGGGCGGCGCCGGCAGCGGCCCCGACCACGAGGAGGGAGAGCAGGAGCCACGGAACCAGTCGACGCACAGGGGCGAATTGTGCCCCAAGCAGCCCCTGGATGTAGCGGTCACATACCCGGCAATGCGGAGCACCCCCGACCTGAATCCGGGGCAAGAAACTGCGCCGAAGCGACTGACGGCCGGCGCTCTACCGTGCCCCGGGGGGGTGGGGAAAACGGGAACGCTCGGCCGCGTCGCTGAGGACGACCCTATGAGGCTCGCCCCGGACGTCATGCAGGCCCCGCGAACGGCCGATGACACTGCAGGCGGCGGGTAACACCCGCGCGACACCACCCCCCAGTCCCGGCGGCAATGTACGGGGACATTTAGCCTCCAGCGACATTCGGCGACCCCATCGTTCTCACTACACGACTCCTTGTGAGAGTTCGGTACGCTGCAACCTAGGTGTCACCCTGAGTTCGCGTGTGTTCAGAATCCCCTCACGACATCCTCTTCGCCGTGGACTCGTCCGCGTATCCTACGAATCACAAGTTGACGTCCTCGTGACCATGCTCGGAGGGAATATGTCTGGAGCACTGCTTCGGAACCTAGTGATCGCGTGTGCCGGATTCACCGCTGCGATCGCATGGGGAATGCAGCCAAGCAGCGGCGCCATCGCGTCGACGCAACCAGTTCTCACATCACCGTGGTCTGTGATGCCTGGATCGGATACCGGTCAGATCAATGATTTCAATGCGATCTCCTGCACCCGGGTGGACTTCTGCATGGCGGTTGGAACCTTCAATCAACTCATTGGCCCTGACGCTGCAGAGTGGAACGGAACGTCATGGAGCGATCTTCCGATCCCAGGATCTGTGAGCGCAGGTCAGGAATTGTTTGGTGTCTCATGCGCCGACGCGCACTTCTGTATGGCGGTGGGCCATGACACGTCCGAACCATTTACCGAACAATGGGATGGCGCTTCATGGTCAATCGTGCCGAACCCGACGATTCCTGGGGCATCACTGCATGGCGTATCTTGTAGGTCAGCGAGATTCTGTGAGGCAGTTGGGTACTCGGGTACAGGTCCGCTTACCGAGCAATGGAACGGTGCATCCTGGTCACTTGCGCCGAACGCCTTCACGGTCCCGAACTCATGGAGCGGTGGCCTCAGCGGTGTGTCGTGCGTGAGCCGAGTCACGTGTTACGCCGTCGGTTCCAATGCGGGCCAGACGTTTATTGAGCAATGGGACGGATCCCAGTGGTCGATGATGACGAGCCCCAGTCCAACGCCGCCCCAGGGATCATCGCTGATCACCCTCGAGTCCGTCTCATGCGTTTCTTCGACGATGTGCCAGGCCGTTGGGTTGGACCTCCGTTCGTACGGCAACCTCGATTCTCTCATCGAAAACTGGAACGGATCGGCGTGGTCGATCGTTTCCACGCAGGTTTTCTCAGAGCTGACCAGCGTCAGCTGCTTCAGTCGCGTGAAGTGCGTCGCCGTCGGCTCGTTCGCACCAGTACTGACGTGGGATGGGACCTTTTGGATGGCCTCGGCCTCAGCAATTCCGCCCTTGGGCGACTTCAGCGCGGTGTCCTGCGTCGCTCAGCAGCAATGCGTCGGGGTCGGTGGTATCGGTATACAGACCTACTTCGCATCTGCATCAGTACGGCATGGTGATGAGGACGGTGAGGACCCCTGAGCCAAACAGAGCCCTCACGAAACTCATCCGTTGGGAGCCACGGCGGATCGCAAGCAGGGCAATGATCGGTGATATGCATTCTGTGAGGCCTAGAGATGCAGGAGGGAGTATCCGCTGATCTGCCCGTCGTCCAGCGGGAATGCCTGCGTCGCACTACGTCGCCAGCCGGCGAACGGGGATATCTATCCCGGACCTTGACCTCTGGCAGTCCTGCGCGAACCGGGTGTTGACAGACCGAAAAGGTGCATGGTGATCGATACTGCGGATCGGTCAAAGACGCCAACACCCGGTTCGTGGATAGAACAAGAATCAGCCAGGGCTCGAGGAGATTTCCCGAAAGGGCTTCAAGGAACCAAGATGTCACACAATGGTCACCGCGTGGTCACGTGATCGTCACTGGGTCTCAGCTCTAAGTTGTGATCCTCGCTGGACTGGGGGATTCTTCGGGGAAGAGTTTCCGCCAGCTGAAGGGGAGGCCGCCTTCAATGAGAGTGAGGGTGCGGCAAGGCCGATGGCTCGGTCGTCTGGCCCTCAGTGCGGTAATCGCTGCTGGGGTCCTCTCAGGCTCTCTCTTGTTCGATCAGCGGGTGGACGCTGTCCCTGCCCGGTGGTCCGTCGTGTCGAGCCCGAACCCGAACAGCGGCAATTCGCTCGACAGCGTGTCATGTGTCGGCACAGCGTTCTGTATGGCGGTTGGTAATGGATCGGCCGATCACGGAGTCATCGAAGAAGACGATGCATCCGGGTGGACAGCAATCGCTGACCCTGAGATAGGTATTGACACTCTCTTCGGTGTCTCTTGCGTGAGCAATACCTTCTGCGATGCCGTTGGAAGTATCCCCGACAACAACGAGGAGCCAATCATCGAAACCTGGAACGGCACGACGATGACCGTCGTGCCGAGTCCCACCGTTGCCGTCGGTCAATCAAGCGCCCTCACCGGGTTGTTCTGCACGAGTACGTCCTTCTGTGTGGCCGTCGGCTACACGGAATTCACTTCTGGCCCCGCTCTCATAGAAACGTGGAACGGTGTCGCGTGGTCGATCACCTCCGCCCCTCACTCAGATGCGGGCAACGCCGACTCCCTATCTGGCGTGTCATGCAGGAGTGACGTCGCCTGCACCGCAGTAGGTTCCACCTTTACGGGTTCACACGAGGTCCCATTGGCCGAGTCCTGGAACGGCGTCACATGGTCCGTTGAGACGACGCCGAGTCCTGGGCCCAACGCAGAACTGCTTGGCGTATCCTGTTCGAGCTCAAGCTCGTGCATAGCCGTGGGTGAAGTTCTGGCGGCCGATGAGCCAGATCAAGGTCCCAACCAGATCTTGGCGCAGTCGTGGAACGGAGCGACCTGGGTCGACTCCACCGTTACGAATCCCAGCACCAACGATGGTCTCCTTGGAGTTTCCTGTGACGGCTCAAAGGACTGCGTGGCAGTCGGCTATGACACATCGTCTGCTGAATCCCAAGTGCTAATCAATGCGTGGAATGGCACGGCTTGGACGGAGTCAAGCAGTGCCTCGCTTCAATCGACCAGCAGCGCACTTTCGGCTGTGACCTGTACGGACTCGACCGATTGCGTTGCGGTGGGAGTCCAGGGCTCAAGCTTGAACGGACAAACACTGGTGGAAGTTGGCTCGTCGAGTAATGCAACCTCAACCACAAGTACTACGGCATCCACGACCACCACAGCCCCAACCACGTCAACAACTGTCGTTGGGTCTGGAGGTGGGGCTACCTCGACGACGTCAACGCCCGTCACTGGGGCCACTACCAGCTCTCCAGGGGCTGACAGCGGTACTGGTAATTCGTCCCTGGCTGTGACCGGAGTCGGGATCGCCGCCCGGTGGCTGCTGCTCACGGGGTTGTTGTTTCTGCTTATCGGAATCGTAGGGAGACGAAGGGCGACCAGCAGACTGCGGGCTTGCGATACCGAACAAGAGACCACCGAATCAGCTTGAATTATCCGGCGCTCGGCGTTCGTTTGTGTTCAGCTCGAAAGGATGCACTCGATCGACTCGGTTTGCCATTGAACAGTGGGTCGACCGTCCCCGTTGTGTGCCGAACGGTGGCACCCCGTCCCGGCAGCGAACTGGGGCAGTCTGATCAGCTCGTTGATGGCGGATATCAAGAGCCCGCGGCCAGAACTCTCCTTTCGGGCAGTCGACAACGGAGTTGGCTGTTCCGTGAGATTGGGGCACACGCGGCCCGACGTGCCTCGCCAGCCGTCGGCGTGCCCCAGGGCGGGGCGGAAGGGTCCGTTTCTAACGCCTTGGGACGGAGCCCCTTCCGCGCCTGGGCTCGCACCTTTCTGATTGAACGTGGCCGCTGGTGCTCTCACAACCGGCGAACGCGGACAGTCGATACCCGCCGCTCTTGGAGCCAATTGCGCTCATGGGGCGACCTCGCCAGTGCTGTGACCATGCCACTCACCGTCAAGGCGACAAAGGACGGAATCGCATACGGTGCGAGTCGGGGACCGAACCACAGTTCGAACATTGGGACGTCGTCGCCTGCCCGACGTTGAAACAAACCCAACGGACACCCCCTGGCCAACAGCAGGGCGGCTCCCTCCCCGAAAAGTACTCGGACCGCCAACGTGAACCAACGGTCACGACGTCCGGTAATCGCGCAGAACCAAAGGTAGGCAAGACACCCAAGTTCGAACACGCCGATTGAGCTGTGGACCGTTCGAAGAATCTGAGCGCTGGCGCGTAGCTCAGTGTCGTCTCCCTCCACGAGCTGAGTTGAGCACACCATTTCGAGCAGTGCCCACTACCAACAACTGGGACACTGTGGCGAGGATGATCAGGTCGGTATACGGCGGGCGGCAATCCAGGTGAAGGGTTGCACAGTTCCACTGGGCGTTGTGTGGATCTCTCGCCGATGCTCCACAATCTCGAATCCCGGTCCGAGCGCGGCCCCGAGTTCGATTGCGCTGTAGCGGGTCACCGGCAGTTCCGAACAACGTTCGGGGCCATCGGTGGCGAAAGTGGCCATGATGACAGCGCCACTGGAGGAAAGAGCACGACACACGACCTTCCGGTAATCCTCAATTTCCAGCCCAGATAGGAAGTGGAATACCGCTCTGTCATGCCACAGTTCGTATGTGCGGGTCGGCTCCCACGTCAGGACGTCTTCGGCCAGCCAGGTCACGCGGCCATCGTCACCGACCCGCTGGCGAGAGGCTCGCAGAGCCGCCTCAGAGATGTCGAGCACAGTGAGGTCGGAGAAACCCCTGGTAAGCAATCGGTCCACCAGAACCGATGTACCTCCGCCTACGTCGATGGTGCCGCTATCTGGCGCTAGTCCGAGCAGGTTGATCAGTTCCAGGGACAATGCAGGCTCCGACTGATACCAACTGACGGCATCAGTCTCAGTGGTTTCGTAGATGCGCTGCCAGTGCATCGTTCTCTCGTGCGAACCGGGGGGATGATCGGTCATCAGTCTTCAGGTAATCACGGGCGCCGACGAAGAGTTGAGCCAACTGCCTAGGAGATTCTTGCCGTCCCGGCGAGTGTGCGGGTTCACCTCATCTCAGGTCCGTTCGGGATCCCCAGTGAGCAATCGTGATGTTGTGAGGGCATTGTGCGCGACAGCCCGGTCCGGCTCACCTTTAGGTCTGAAGTCCTATGGACCATGGCCACCAAGCGCCGGATGCTTGAAGAAGGGCAGGCCAGGGAGGCTTGCTCGGGGCAAGAGGGGGATCAAATGTTGGGAATGTTCATGAACGCGTTCGTCGCAGTCAGGACCGCACACGGGACACTGTTCGAGCGGGCACGCACCGAGCGCGGCGCCTCCATGGTGGAGTACGCCTTGTTGGTGGGCCTCATCGCCGTCGTCGCGGTCGTTGCGATCGCTGCACTGGGTGGGGGCATCTCCAACCTGTTCAGCAGCGCCAACACCTGCGTCGGTGGGATGAACACCACTTCCTGCTAGCCACAGGCACCCGCCGCTACGAGCTACGCAACTGCTTCCATAAGGGACCATTCCCCTTCCCAAATGGGGTGACCGCTGGGGCTGGGTCGGCTTGGTCGGCCCAGTGCCCGGTGGTCCCAGTGCCGTGTTCAGCCCGAAGGCGTCCGTAGGCCATGAGTAACCCACTCGCCCAGTCGTGCCGGACTGCCCCACCGTCCCGATGCTCCTATGGATGATGTCAACCCCTTTCGAGGGAATTTTCGAGAGTGAGAACGGCGGACAGACCAATGATGGGCCACTCGTCGAGAGGGCAAGCTCTTATCAGGTCACGCGTCTTCGTGAGTTGATGAACCCGGACCATGGACCGGCATATCGGGTACCGGTCAGTCCCGCAGGACGACAGGCGAAGTGTGAGCCAGGTCCATGGCCGGGGATCTAGGCGCGAGGTAGATAGCGGTAGAGCTCGCGGGCGACGTAGCGCTTGAGCATGCGGATGGCCTCGCGCTTGGAGCGACCGTCTTTAACCCTGCGCTCCATGTAGGCCTGCGTCCTCGGATCGGAGGCGAGCCTGGTGATCACGATGTGCCACAGCGCCCGGTTGGCCTGGCGGTCCCCACCGCGGTTGAGGCGGTGACGAGTGACCTTGCCCGAGGATGCCTCGAGCGGTGAGACCCCGCACAGGTGCGCCCAGGCGGCTTCAGAATGCAGACGTTCGGGGTTGTCGCCGGCGGCGACCAACAACGCTGCTGCGGTGTCGATGCCCACGCCATAGACGGCGAGCAGCTCGGGGGCGGTCTCTTTGAGCAACGGGGTGATCATGGCGTCGAGGTCGGAGATCTCCTCTTCGAGGTCGGCCACGCGATGTGCCAGTGAGGACAGCGACGCCTTGGTCGCCGCGGTGACCACATCGGGCGAGCGCGTCGGACGCAACCCCTGGGCGGCGGCCACGAACTCGGCGATCGGGAGGCCCTTGAGGCGGCTCTGCAGCTGGTCAGGGGCGCTGAAAGTGAGCTGGCGCATCTGGGTGAGCGCCTTGATCCGGGCCCCTCGGGCCGAGCGCTTGGCCACGACGAGGACACGGATCCCCTCGACGCTGCCGTCTCTGCTCTTGGCCGTTCCATTGGCACGCCCTGACAGGGCAGCACGGGCGGCCTCGACGGCGTCGAGGGGATCGGACTTGCCGGCCTGGCGCCGGGCCTGGCGATTCTGGCGGTCCACTTCGACGACGTGGACTCCTGCTCGGGCGAGGTGACGAGCGATGCCGGCCCCATAGGACCCGGTCCCCTCCACGCCGACCTTGCTGACTTCTCCGAATGCTTCGAGCCAGGCCATAAGATCCGAGTAGCCGTCGGGGTCGGCCCGAAACGATTGGGTGCCGAGCAGGCCACCCACCTCGTCGAGGGCGGCGGCCACGTGGACCTCTCCGTGGGTGTCGATGCCACCGGTGACGGCGCGCGTGGCTTCTACGATGGTCATGCCATCCCTTCCTTTCCTTAATCCGGTTGAGGGGTGGCGCGGCCGTCCCGAGAAGGAGTGACGGTGCGGGCCGATCTGGTCTGAACAGACCGGCCCATCACCCCTCTGGAACGGGGCACGCCGCGCCTCGATGGATGTGCCCGGAACTCCGGTCGACGGGGCGTGGACGCCATGATCGTCCACCTGATCTGAAGTCAGACCGGCGGCTCCGGTGCTCCCGAAATTACTGACGGCCAACCTCGCAGCGGTGGACCCTCATCACGGGAGCTTCACAACATCATTGGCGAACTGGGGCACCCCTGGAGGCTCCGAAACCCCCTGATCGTTCTTCTCGCCTTGTTGGACTTTGCGATCGCCGTCAACCCTTAGAAGTCGAGAGGGGTATGCGTCCATACCACACCTGAACGGGTCCATTTCTGGAGTCACCCCATCCAACGTGCGCGTAGTGCGCATCGGTAATGATCCAGGAGAAGTCGTCTCCAGCGGCGTAGCCCGACGGATATGGCGCAGCAATACTGCTGACTCGGATGGGTGTGCCGAAGGCGGTGTCACCGCTGCTCGCAACATGCCCGAGGGCTGTCCAGACGTCATACGCGCCGTTGGCGTACTGCGTCCTCCAGGCGAGTGCGAGGTTGCCCGACGTGCCGAACGTGATCCAGGGTTTGAAGCGAGTGTTCGGGGGGCTCTCTCCGACGAGCGTTGGTCCCTGCCACGTGGCACCCGAGTCGTCTGTCACGTAGACCTGATTCTCCGTGCCTGTCGAGTCGAGGATGGTCAATGCGAAGCGTCCGTTCACTTTCGGGTCCGCCGCCAGAAAAGGCTCAGGAGAGCTTGATCCGTTGACCGTCCCCACGATGTGGCGTGTGAATGTCGCTCCGTGGTCAGTGCTCGTCTCGAATATGAGACACGGGCAGGTCTGGTCGGGCGCTTGCGAGGATTCATAGGCCTCCGCCAGCACTCCATGAGCAGCGACGATGTTCGAGCTGCTGAACCCCAGGCTCGGGGAGGTTGGCGAGTCGAGCGGATAGACCGGACCGAAGGATCGCGCTTTGTTGGTTGACGCGGTGACGTATGCCTGGTGGTCGGCGAGATTGTGACCAGCGGCATACACGGTGCCCGTCGACTGATCGACGGCGAGCCAAGGTCGGTCGAAGGTGTCAACGGGGTGGCCTGTTACGAAGCGTTGGCCGTCTGAGCCCATGGTCTCGACGGGACGACTCCACGTGCGACCCCAGTTCGACGAGCTGGTGACGTAGTCCTGGCCGTGGATCGTCAGACCGAAGGGTCCGGAACCCCCGGTGGACACGAACGTAGGTTCTATGCCCCCCGCGTACAAGGTGCCATCTGGACCTGCGACCGCGACCGCATCGCCGCATCCTTTTGTATTGGGGACGTGGTTCGTAGGAACCTGAACGACGTGCCAGCTCTTTCCACTATTGAGTGAGACCAATCCCCCGCACGGCCGCTTGATATTGGCTCCTGCACCGCTGATTGTGAGTGGGTGTGGGAAGGTCGTCCAGTAGACGAAGAGTTCGTTGGAGCTCTGCGGATTGACTGCTACCTCAGGTTCCCCCATCGTTGTCGAGGAGCCATTTCGAGTCAGATTCAATTGCAACTGGCCGCCGCCAGTCGCCGCGCCTTGGGCCGAGGTGGTCGTAGCGACCCCGCAGAGCATCGACAAAACCACAGCGACGAACACGGCCGGCTGCAGGATCCACTGATGAACTCGTGCGCGCCTCATCCGACTCGGGCTTCGCCTGATCCCGGCCCGATCCGCAAGATGCGAGTGAAGACGTGTTGCTCGCTGTTCACGTGTCGATCCCCCGGCCTCTGTATGGAGCTTGCGCCGAGCGAGTTTGCCAACCATCACGGGGACCGTCAATCACGACTGCCTGCCAGCCACCAATGACGACCAGTACCCCATGGCTGCCTTGCTCCTGATGCGTTAGGGGGCATTTAGCGTTGGTTCCGGGCATCCACCGATTTGGCGGAAGCCCTTCGTAGGGTGCGTCGGGTCGGTTCTTCTGGCTTGACTTTTTGGGGGTCGGAGCGAGCGACAGCTCGACTCCACAACGGTGATCGTCGACCAGACGAGCCTCCCGACGCACGTGCATCCCTTTTCTGGAACTCGGCGGCCGATCATGGAGTCGGACCCCTGCTTCTGAATGTCTGGATGGTCACACCCCTGCGGAACGTGCAGCGGTCGACGACGGAGAGCCGACTGACCAATCGTCTAGCGAAAGGACCACGCCATGAGTGAAGTGAGGTTGGGCATCGACGTCGCCTGTCGGGCCGACCACCGGGCCAGCCTGGCCGACGAGCGAGGTGAGTTCATCTGGTCGTCGTGGAAGTTCCGCACGACGACCGCCGACCTCGAGCGCCTGTGGGCCAAAATCCCCGACGGCGCCTCGGTGACCGTGATTCTCGAGCCCACCCGCAATGCCTGGGTGCCGCTTTCGGCCTGGCTCCAAGCACGTGGTGCCACGGTCATCTTGGTGCCTCCTGAGCAGTCGGCCGACCTGCGGGACTACTACAACAAGCACACCAAGACCGACCGGCTCGATTCGCGGGTGTTGGCTCGTCTGCCGTTGCTCCACCCAGAGGGCCTGAGGGGCATCGACAACCTCGGTCCGGCGCAGTCACTGCGCCGAGCAGTCCGTCACCGCTTCAGCCTGGTCAAGCGCCGCAGTGCCGCCAGCCTGCGCCTCGACGCACTCGTCGAGCTGCTGGGGCCGGGGTGGGCCGACTCCCTCGGATCGGCCACCGCCTCGAAGACCGCCCTGGTCATCTTGGAGAAATACGCCGATCCACGGGCTCTCAAGCGTCTCGGGCGCGCCCGGCTCGCCGCGTTGGTGATCCGCTCGAGTTCGGGACTGTGGCGCGAGGACAAGGCCGACGAGCTCTTGGCCATGGCCAACGAGACCCTGGCCCTGTGGTCAGGCGGAGGCATCGACTTCACCGAGTTGGCCCACGACATCGCCTCAGAAGTCCGCGTGCTCCGCCAGCTCGACGAGGAGATCGCCGCGGCCGACAAGCGGATCGCCGTGCTCTATGACGAGGCCGATCCCAAGGGCATCGTCCGCTTCGGCCCCGGGACTCGGGCCCGTCCTCTCTGCGGCCATCTTGGGAACGCGGGCGACTTCAACCGATTCGCCAACCTGGCCGGCGTGCGATCCTTCACTGGCTTTGTGCCCAAGATCGACCAGTCCGGACTGGTGGCGGGACACAAGGGAATCACCAAGGCGGAGACGCCGGCCTGCGCCAGGCCCTTTACCTGGCAGCTGATCACGCTCGCCATATCGACCCCACACTCGCCCAGCGCTACTACCGGCTCGTCATTGTCGAGGGCAAGCATCACAACTCTGCGCTGTGCTCGGTCTCGGCCGTCCTCATCACCCGGATCGCCGCATGCTGGCGCAAAGGCGAGCTCTACGAACTGCGAGACGAAGACGGTGAAGCAATCAGCGAGGCAGAAGGCAAGGCGGCCTGCGCAGACCGCTTCAAGATTGATCCCAAAGTCCGGGCCGCCCGTCGTCGCAACACACCAGCCAAGACCCTCAAGAACAGGGCGGCGGGTCGAGGCAGAAAGGAGTCGGCCCGAAAGGTCGCTCCGGCCACCGACCCGCCGGAGGAAGAAGCTAGCGAAAATGTGGCCTGAGGGGCTTGACTGCCGTTAGGAACTCACCCCATGGGAGTTGACCGTTGAGTCCTCCGTGCCCTCGTAGGGCTACAGCCGGACACCGTCGTAGGTCGTGACGTCGGCGCCGGAGTCGTACGCCGAGTGCCAGACATCGGCCCACGCTGGCAGGGGTTCTCGAGCTGGGTCATGTCGGGGCGTCTGGGCCTTGGTCTCGTGCCAGAGCATCGTCCGCAGGTCCTTGCCCGGCACGTGGCTCAACATGGATCGGCGGTCCCGAGGCCGTCGTGGGGCGAAGCGATCGCGCATCTCCGAGAGGTACAGGCCGCCCGGACCGACGACCTTGGTCGAGATGTGGCGGTCCTCGAGCGGAACGTGCTCCTCGAAGCCAGCGAGCACCAGCTTGTAGATGCCGGCCACATGGTCGAAGACCTTGGGGGCCTTGCGAATGCGGTACCACGGGTCAGGCGTCACGTGGTGGTGGATACGCAAGGCGGAACTGCGATGCTCGATCTCTTCGACGAAGTGCCACAGCAGCATGGTGCCGACGCGTTCGTCACTGCCCTCGAAGAGCTCGTGACGGTTGCCGAACACCATCTTGAACAGGGGCGTGAAGGTAGCCTCGAGGTTGGCGATGTAGGCCAGGTGGAACTCCGTGCTCTCGCGCTCGAGCAGCTCGTCATAGGCCGCGTTGGCCGCCGCATGGGTCTCCTGGAGCCCCGGGTAGCGCTCGATCATCGCCTTGGCGTGGGCGCGATGCGCCCGGGCGTGCTGGGCCTCTTGGCGCACAAACAGGTCGGCCTCCTCGGCCATGTCCGCGTCGGTGAAGCACGGCAGCGCCGCACGGGTGGCCGAGACGATGTAGCGCTCGAAGGCGATGGCGAGGAACGTGAACGTGTTGCCGAAGAGCCCGAAGCTCGGGTTGGCCGGCTGCCACTGGAAGGCCACGGTGTCGTCGATCGGGAAGCGGATATTCCGGACCGTCAGCTCTGTCATTCGGTCCAGCTTTACAATGTTGTGCCAGAATGTAAAGGCGATGGAACAATCCGATCCCGCCACCACGAGCGAGCGCATCCTCGACGCCACCCTCGAGGTCCTGGCCCGATCTGGGGCGCGGCGGCTGTCCCTCTCGGACGTCGCGGCGACGGCCGGGGTCTCTCGGCCGACCCTCTATCGCTGGTTCCCATCCAAGGACGACCTCCTCGAGGCCTTCGGCCACTACGAGCAGCAGCGCTACGACACCGGGATCGCCCAGGCGGTCGCCGGGCTCGACGGAGACGCTCGGCTCGAGGCGGTGCTGCGCTTCATCGTCGAGTTCCAGCACTCCTACTCGCTCCGGCGCATCGTCGACGTCGAGCCCGAGCACGTCGTCCATCAGATGACTCGGGTCATGCCAATCATGCGTGACCGGCTCCTGGCGCACTTCCCCGGACCCAACGGTCCTGTGGTCGCTTCGGTCGTGACACGGATCGCGCTGAGCCACGCGCTGATCCCCGACGACGACCCCGCCCTCTTCTACGCCGAGCTGCGGCACGCCGCCGGGATCAAGCCCACCCACACGAGTCCCGCCCGTCGTCGGCACCAGCCGACGCGGCCAATCTCCCGAAAGAAGGTCCGATGAACGCGGCACGACACGGCAGGCTCACCCAGACATTCCTGCTCGCGAACTCCCTGTTCTGGCTCCCCTGGGGTCTGCTCAACCTCATCAAACCCCAGTCGTGGTCCGGTGACGTCATCCCCGGAATGGACGTGTACGACCTGTCGAGCCCCGTCGCCCGCACCGAGGTCCGAGCCATGTACGGCGGCCTCCAAATGGCCATCGGGACCGCCGCTCTCGTGGGGGCCACGCAAGAGAAGCACCGCGACTCGGCCCTCGGCTTCTTCGTCCTCGCGCTGAGCGGGCTATCCCTCTGCCGCCTCGGCGGAATGGTCGCAGAAGGAGACGATTCCTACCTGTCGTTCAGCACCAAGATCGCCCCCGGCAAGTACAACCAGGTCGGTCTGGCTATGTACGAGCTTCCCAACATGATCTTCGCCTGGGTCCTCTTTCTGCTCCGCCCCCGATCCAAGAAGTCGGCCGCGTAGAGGCTGGGCCTCCTAGCCCAGTTGTGCCTGCTTGAGGACGGGGCGCCCCCCCTGTCGCGAACGGGGATACCCGCTCGCTCTGCCACCCCGTCCCTGCCGCCCGCGGCCTCCTCGTGCGGCATGCCCTAGCTGGCCTCATAGTCTGACGCGGCACCACACATAGGGAGGTGAGCATGGACGACCAGTCGGGCTGGCGGCCTGACCCTACCGGACGCCATCAGGAGAGATACTTCCGCGCCAGCGGCATCCCAACCGATCATGTTCGGGACGGCGGGATCGAGTCCACCGATGAAGACCGTGTCGAGTCCGCGGCGACTCATCAAGGCGATCCAAGGGTCATCGCGCGCAGAATCACACAACCATCGTCGACGTCCGGCCCTTCGGAGGTCACCATCCCCAAGGCGCGGCCAGCTCACACTCAACGAGCCCTAGTCACCCGATACACCGCCCCCGCAGATGTCGACTCAACGCAGGATGCACCTTCACGGCAACCCACAGCGGTTGCCAGCCAGCAGGGGCCGTTGGACTCGGTCGGGCGTCGGCCTTGGTGGTTAATCACCACGATGTGCCTGCTCCTTGTGTTCCTAATCGCAGCGAGCTTCTTCGCGATCCAACAGCACAACGAGGCGAACAAATGGATGACCCAGTATCACGCCGAGGTAACTGACGACCGCTCTGAAGCTCACAAGAGTGTGAGCCTGTTTGTATCGCTTCTTGCCAGCCAACAACAGGTCATGGTGGTCACGAACCAGAAGAACAAAGCATGTCTGGTCTTAGAGAGCTTGACCCGAGACCCTGGCCGACTGGCGGCGGCCGCGTGCACCGAATGACGCTTCAACGTGCGACATCGGAGACCAATGAAAGGCTGGGGCACTTGCACACCACCGAGGAGATCTTGCACCTGCTGGTCTTGGTGCCCGAACGGCGTGATCGGCTCGGCACTCACCCGTCTCACGAGGGTGCCCCCATGGTGCCTGCGGTAGGGGGCAGGGGTCCACGGGTCATCGCGTTCCCTTCTTCGGCTCCCCCTCACCTACTCGCGACACCTCATCCCACGCCGCCGCGGCCCCCTCCAGTTGACGACGGACGGCTCGGGCTTTGGGATCGTCGGCATCAATCTCCCCAGCGTCAATCGCGGCGAGCAGGCGACGGGTGCGACAGCCGCCTCGGCCACTTCGGAGGGTAAAGGAGGATCGTCCGACGGCGTCATTGGCGATAGGTGATCTTCACTCTTCGCTGGCTCTGCAGCTCCTCTATCCGATCCATTCGTAATGGCGACTCGCACGTCGGGCAAGGGACCACCCTGTTCCTCGCCCAGATGACCTTCAGATCCCTGCAGATCGTTGATCGGCTCACTCCGAGCATCTCGGCGAGCTGGGTCTGACTCCCCCTGGAGGTGATCAACCAACCGCCAGGAGACAACTCCTCCCAGATCTTGATGATCTTCCCGCGGCGAATGGTGGCCTTGACCTGTCGACGAGCGTTGTAGCGGCGTCGCCCTGAGGCCCGGCGAGCGGCTTCTTCCTGGGACGTAGCTGGCCCCCACTGGCGAATGTTTCCCCCATTGTGCATGGTTCGTTGCTGCATGGGTGAGAGTGTGGCGGATCTCGGACTCGATCGGTTGGACTGGATCGACCATCTTCGACGATGAAGAGGAGCTAAGAGATGCCTAATCGGTTGCCACGGCGGATACCCCCAGGGACGCGTGCCCTCACCATTCGTCAACCCTGGGCCAGTTTGATCATTGAAGACCACAAGAACATCGAGAACCGATCACGGCGAACAAGGCACCGGGGCCTGCTGGTGATCCACGCCGGACTGGCGACTATGCCTGAAGCCCTGGACGAGTATGGGCATCTTCTCAAGGATCCAGACGACCTGCCCAGAGGTGCAGTCCTTGGATCGGTGCAAGTCACCGGTTGCGTCGAAGATGCTAGTGTCCCGATTCAGAGATTCGTATGCAATACCTGGCAAGGGACGCCAGGATCTGGTCCGCGGTCTTGACCCAGACGTAGGGGCGCGGGTTCTCGTTCCAGGTCTTGACCCAGTCCTTGATGTCGCGTTCGAGCTCAGGGACTGAGCGGTGGGCGCCGCGCTTGATCTTCTTTGTGGTCAGCTCAGAGAACCACCGCTCGACAAGGTTGAGCCAGCTCGAGCCGGTGGGTACGAAGTGCAATTGGAACCTCGGGTGACGCGCCAGCCACCGCTTGATGGCTGGGGTCTTGTGCGTGGCGTAGTTGTCGGCGATGAGGTGGACGTCGAGGTCTGCGGGGACCTCGTTGTCGATGCGCTCGAGGAACTTCTTGAACTCGATGGCCCGGTGTCGCTTGTGCAAGGAGGTGATGACGGTGCCGTCGAGGGTGGAGAGAGCGGCGAAGAGCGAGGTGGTGCCGTGACGGGTGTAGTCGTGAGACCTTCGCTCGGGCGTTCCGGGGAGCATGGGCAAGATGGGCTGGAAGCGGTTGAGCGCTTGGATCTGGGACTTCTCGTCGACGGCGAGGACGACGGCGTGCTCGGGCGGGTCGAGGTAGAGCCCGACCACGTCTTTGACCTTTTCTATGAAGAGCGGGTCGGTGGAGAGCTTGAAACTCTCGGCGCGCCAGGGCTGGAGACCGAAGGCACCCCAGATGCGCTGCACGCTGGCCGGCGAGATCCCTATGACCTCGGCCAACGAGCGGGTCGACCAATGGGTGGCGTCTTTGGGCATCTCTTCGAGGGTCTTGACGATCACGTCTTCGACCACCTCGTCACTGATGGAGCGAGGCACCCCGGAGCGGTGCTCGTCGTTGAGGCCCTCGAGGCGCCGGGCCACGAAGCGGCTGCGCCACTTACCGACGGTCGCGGGAGAGACCCCCAACTCCTTGGCCACCTCGAGGTTCGATGCTCCCGACGCGCACGCCAGCACGATGCGCGAGCGCTGGGCCAGACGCTGTGCGCTCTTGGGCCGACGCGCCCATCGCTCAAGGGTCGCCCGCTCGTCCTCGGTGAGCACCAGCTCGGCTTTGACCCTGCCTCGTCCTGCCATGGTTGCCTCCCATCGTCGCTGATGGAAGGACATAACGCGGGCCCGACGCCGTGAAATTCCCATATCACTACGAATCTCTGAATCGGGACACTAGGAGTCGATGGGCAGTACCTGGCTACTTCCATTGGCAGCTCGCCGATCCTCGACCTCTGAGGCAACCAGTTCCCGCCAAAGGTGCACTGGGACTTTTGGCGGGTCACGGGGTCCAGCAACTAGCCCTCTTAGCGTTGTCCGTGTTGTCAGATCTTCTTCTTGAACAGGACAGAGTCGGGCTCTAGAGAAATCTCAAGTTCGTCTACGGCTCGTGCATATTGAGTAGCCGTTACGATTTCGTCCTCTGAAATCTCTAACGACCCCGGCAGGACCTCGGCACTTTCGAGAGCACGCCTCATTCGATCCTGTACAACCATCGTCAGTGCTCTCATAGTCCGTTCGTCAGCATTTTCCTTTGTACCAGGATCGACAAAGGACTTGATTCGGACGAAGGCGCCCCCATTCAGGCCGAAGATCACCTCGGCAAACGGCGACTCGTCGCGCTCAATCGTGACTTTGGCGAATCGACGGCCGGATGCCTTTTCAATATCCCAGCCGTAGAGTCGGGCGAGGTATTGGCCGGGTGGGAGACCCACGCGTAGGAGCGTACCGGATTACTAGTCCCCGTCTCTTCTCACTTCCGATTGTTGAATGACGTCAGGTCCCACCCTGCCCATGGATCTTGGTCAGCTATCACTACGGTCAGATTGTCGAGGTACAGGGTTGGAAACTCGCCGCCTGGATGTACTTCCCGATCGAGCAACGAGTCCGGCACCATCGCCAGCCAGAAACCAGGCAACGTGTAGTCAGAGTTCATCATCACTTCGTGCACCAATTCCTCAAAACTGGCGTCATCTGAGCTTCGGTCCTGGAAGGTCATTACCCGACTCCTATAGGTGTGCCGATCGGGACTGACCCAGATCCATACCAAGTAATTCCACTCGGTAAGCCGGTCATTCAGCTCATAGGCAGACTGAAGCCAGGCCTCGGTATCCACGCTCTCGCTGTTCACAACGGCCTCCTCGGGTGAGAAGTTTTCTGCTCTCGCAGGATCGGTCGTCTAGTGCATCGCGACATCGTCATGTTTCAGCCACGAGGATCCAGTAGTACAGCTGTATGTGAGCGGCTTCGACGCTAGCTACGGCTAGACAAGGCGGAGCATTCGCTTCCAGCACGGGGAATAGCTGGACTGTCTTAGGCGCGTGGCCGTACCGACAACAAAAGTCGACGAGCATACCAAAAAGGGCGTCATCGACGTTCCCGCTTTCGAAGACCTGAGACTCTCCTGACCCGAGATTGATCCAGAGTTTGGCGAAGCCGTCGGCCTCGCTCAGCATTCGATCGAGCTCGAGAAACTTCGTCTTCCATTCGTCGTTCGCGTAGTAGGCCTCAACGCTGAAGGAGGACATTTTGCAGTGTGCCGGAACTCGCCAGCAAAAGGCGATGGGGTCCCACTTCACTGTGCGCGCATCCGGCTTCATTGCTGGCCGCCAATCGCCGCCTGTCCGGTGAGCTCAGTGAGCCACACCTCCACATCGCGACGCCGGTAGCGCAGGTGACGACCCACCTGTGCGGCGGGCGGTCCTTTCCCTTTGTGCCGCCAAGCGTACAGAGTGGCAACGGGGACCCTGAGCAGCCCGGAGACTTCCGTTGGAGTAAGTATTTCTTCGTTCATCATAAGCCAATAGTGATGACATAGCCCTTGACTATTGTCACTACTTGGCTCTAAGATCCGGCGGGTGCAACAGAGCCCGGGGTTCGGCCCCACCGAGTTTGAGCAGATGGAAGAACAGGGCGAAGTCCCCGTAGAACAACTCGATGAAGACCGGATCATCGTCCGGGGACAGCTTGATGAGAATCCCGAATACGGGATCGTGGCAACCTTCTTCATCAGTTCTCAGGGGCCTCAACTCGTCGGGCTCCGCTTTAGTCCCTGGAGTTATGAGAAGAAGTGGCCTCCAGAGACGCTCACGACCTCCGCGATTCGATCCGTTCGTCTCGACCGTTTGTACGAAATGGTCCGCCACGCCGTTTCCAACGCGCAGGCACACAGCATCGATCTGGACGTCGACCTGAAGGAGTTCGCCCGTAATCGCCGACCCGGCAGGAGGGGACGTCCTGACGTGTTCTACGCAGGTCTGGCGGCCGAATACGTCGAGCTACTGAGTACCAGTTCGACACCGACAAAGGATCTCGCTGAGAGGCACGACTACAGCGCGACATCCATGCGGGACTTCCTGAACCAGGCCCGTGGGCGCGGATTGTTGACGCCGTCGCAACGGGGTCGAGCCGGTGGAGAGTTGACCAAGGAAGCGCTGAAGCTACTCGGCAAACATGGGAAGGGCTCATAGCGCGATGGCCCACATCCAGAAACGCGCCTACAGATCCAAGCGCACAGGGAAGATTGTGACGACGTGGCAGGCGCGCTACACCGCGCCCGATGGCCAAGAACGAACGCGCCGTTTTACACGCCAGGTGGACGCTCAGAAGTGGCTCGACGTCAGCGGCGCCGATCTAGCCAAGGATGAATGGATCGACCCTTTGGCGTCCCGGCTGCCTTTTTCAGAATGGGTGGAAACGTGGAAGAGCACTACCGTCGATCTTCGGCCATCGACGAAAGAGCGCGACTTCGGATACGTGGATCGTTACATCCTGCCGACCTTCGGCCACCTGACCTTGGGCCAGATTGAGCACATGGCCGTCCAGGCCTGGGTTGCGAAGCTAACCAGTACTGGTCCTCCTCCTTGGTGGAGCACCGCCGAGCAGCCGAAGCGCAAGGTACGTCCAATCGCGCCGAGCACCGCCGTCAAGGCGGCTCAGACTCTCAGCAAGATCATGGCCACTGCTGTGCGTGCGGGGAAGCTGAGAACCAACCCCTGCGACTCGGTGAAGTTGCCGCGTATCGAACGCGAGGAAATGCGATTCCTCTCGCCTGAAGAAGTGGACATCCTCGCCGAGGCGATCTTGCCGAGGTATCGGGCCATGGTCCTACTTGCTGCGTACGGGGGGTTGCGGGTCGGCGAACTGGCCGGACTACGGCGGGGACGCGTCGACGTCTTGGCGGGACGAGTAGAGATTGCGGAGATCGCCGTCGAAGTAGCGGGCACGTTGCACTATGGGCCTCCCAAGACCCGAGCCGGACGCCGGTCTGTGACGCTCCCTCGGTCGGTCGTCAGGACCCTGGACGACCACCTGGCTGAGTTCACCCTTGCCGATCCCGATGCCTTCGTCTTCACGGCGCCAGAGGGTGCTCCGCTGAGAATCCCCGCCTGGAGACAGCGATATTGGCGAACGGCAGTCGCCAAGGCAGGGCTGGTGCCCCTCCGGCCCCATGACCTGAGGCACACAGCGGTGGCGCTGTGGATCGCGACTGGAGCCAGCCCGCTTGAGGTGTCTCGTCGAGCCGGGCACACCTCCGCCAGCTTCACCCTCGACCGCTATGGTCACCTCTTCCCAGAAGCCGATGAGGCCGTTGCGGAGCGCCTCGACGCACTCGTCGTGAGAGCTGTCGCGGCAAGACCAGCCGCCGCGATCGCGACCCTGCCTTCGTTCTCTGACGGACACGGGACGGACAACGTTTCAGACTCGGACACGAACATTGTCCCCATCACCGCGTCTGACCAGGACGAACAACGGTGGGCGCTGCGGGACTCGAACCCACGACCTCAGCCGTGTGAAGGCTGCGCTCTAACCAGCTGAGCTAAGCGCCCTTTGGGATTTGCCGGACCACAACCGTAGCCTGCGCCACGTCGCCCACCTGCGGCGCCGGGGTGATTTGGGGGGGTCCCAGGGCACCGGTACCCTGAGTCGGGCATGACGTCGTCCGCCGGTAACGGCAGCAACAGACCCCAGACCTGGAGCGCACGGCTCCTCGGGGCCTTCTCCGGACCGTCCCCCGGCTCCGGGGGTTCCGAGGACAAGATGGACCCCTCACAGGTCCTGCCCCCAGAGCAGCGCAAGGCCGCAATGAGTTCCCTCGACGCGCTCGAGACGAAGTTGTCCTTCTGGGCGCTGGCCGTGGCGACGGTCGTCTCCGTCGCCATCCCGGTCTACATCCTCGCCGCGCACAAGGTGACGAAGCGTGGAGGGCGCTCCATCACAGTCGGCCCGGACGCGATCCTGCTGTACGGCGCCATCCTCCTGTTCTGCGTCGTGGGGTTCTGGGCCCTGTGGAAACGGAAGCGGACCATCCTGTGCTTCGACTTCTTCCTGGTCGGCTTCGGCCTCACCGTGTCCCTGACCGTCGTCGGCTTCGTCTATATCTTCTTCGGCGCGTGGCTCATGCTGCGGGCCTGGAGGATCAACAAGTACGGCACGACCAATTCGAAGGTCATCGCCAAGCAGGCCGCGGCGCGGCCCCGGGGACGAGAACGCAAGGAAGCGGCCAGGGCGTCCGGCCGGTCACCTGCCCAGACGAGCGAGCGCAGGCCGCCGACTGCGAACAAGCGCTACACGCCGAAAGCACCGCCCCGGAAGAAGATCCCCAAGCCGACCGAATAGGTCCGGTCAACCAGCGGGCTCGACCAAAAGCGCCGAGCGCAGGAGTCGGAGCACGTCGGCCCGGCGCCGCACCAGTGAGCGCGCCGTCGGCTCCTCGCCCAGTGCCCGCAGCACCTCCACCTCGGTCACCATCCCGATCACCGTCGAGTAGATGGCCAGCAGCAACAGCCGCGGGTCGTGACGCCGCATCGTGCCCGCGTCCATCTCGGCCTCCAAGAACGACGAGGCCCGCTCGACCAGAGGCTCGAGGGCCAACGTCATCTGGGTCGCCGCGGGCGGACCGAGCCGGCCCACCTCGCGCAGCAGTCCGAGCAGCTCCGGCTGACGCGCCGCCAGGCGGAACACCGAGCGCACCACCGCCTCGACCCTGGCCCAGCCCTCCCCCGCGCCCCGCAACGCGGTCTCGAGCGCATCCGAGAGGTCGCCGGCGCTGCGGGCGATCACCGCCTCCAAGAGGGCGTCCTTGGAGGGGAACCAGTAGAGGATCGACTGCTTCGTGAGGTGCAGCCCCTTGGCGACGACGTCGAGGGACGTCGCCTCGTACCCCCTGGTGGCGAACGAGGACAGCGCGGCATCGAGGATGCGGTCGCTGGTCGAGGAGCTGGGCACTTACCAAATGGTAGACAGATTCGGCGCCGGGTGCTAGAAAATCTCGATGCCTATCGAGCGGGACCTCCGGGGCAAGCGCTTCTTCATCACGGGCGCCACCGGCTTCTTGGGCACCGCCCTCGTCGAGCGCATCCTGCGCTGCGTCCCCGAGGCGGAGATCACCGTCCTGGTCCGTCCCGGACGACGGGCCGACGCCGCCTCCCGGCTGGCCCGCGAGGTGATCAAGAACGACTGCTTCGACCGACTCCGCGCCGAGCTCGGCGACGCCTTCGCCGGCGAGGTGGCGCGCCGAGTGCGCGCCGTCGCCGGCGACGTCGGGCGTGACGGGCTCGGCTTGGACGACGAGGGCAGAGCCGCGTTGAGGGAGGCCGACACGGTCATCCACTCGGCGGCCACGGTCTCCTTCGACGCACCGCTGACCCAGGCGGTCGAGATCAACCTCCTGGGCCCGTCGCGGGTGGCGGCGGCCATCGCGGAGACCGGGTCCGGCGCGCACCTGATCGCGGTCTCGACGGCCTATGTCGCCAGCACGCACCAGGGCGAGGCCAAGGAGGAGCTCCTCAGCGAGAACCGCTTCACCCTCGACGTCCCCTGGGAGGACGAGGTGTCGTCGGCGCGGCGCCTGCGCGACGACCTCCAGGCCGAGTCCCGAAGGCCCGAACGGCTGCGCGAGTTCACGAAGAGGGCCCGATCGGACATCGGGGCTGCCGGTGACCACCTCATCGCGGCGCGGGCGGAGAAGGTGCGCGACGAGTGGGTGAGCACCGCGCTGGTCGAGGCCGGCACCGCCCGCGCGCTGTCGCTCGGCTGGCCCGACGCCTACCCGTTCACCAAGGCGCTGGGCGAGCGGGCGCTCGTCGAGCAGTGGGAGGGGAAGGTCCCGATCACGCTCGTGCGGCCGTCGATCATCGAGTCGGCGCTGGCCGAGCCGCGACCGGGATGGATCAGGGGCTTCCGCATGGCCGAGCCCATCATCGTCTCGTACGCCCGCGGCCTCCTGCGCGAGTTCCCCGGCGTCCCCGAGGGCATCGTCGACGTCATCCCGGTGGACCTGGTCGTGGCGGCCATCCTCGCCGTCGCCGCCCGAGGACCCGAGCCGGGGAGGCCGAAGGTGTACCAGGTGGCCTCGGGGGTGCGGAATCCGCTGCGCTACGGCCGACTCGTCGAGCTCTCGACGGACTTCTTCCAGCGCAACCCGCTCTACGACGACCGCGGGCAGCCCATCAACGTGCCGGAGTGGTCGTTCCCGGGCCGCGGCCGGGTGCAGCGCCAGCTCAAGCGCGCGGACACGGTCATGACGTTGGCGGAAAAGCTGCTCACTGCCTTGCCGATCCGGGGCAGGCAGGCGCAGCTGGCCGCCCGGATCGAGGACCGACACGTTCTGGCCAAGCGTGCCCTGGGCTACGTCGAGCTGTACGGCGCCTACACGGAAACCGACGCGCGGTACCGGGTCGACCATCTCATGGAGCTCTGGGGCGCCGGTGACGCGGCCGATCACGAGCGGTTCGAATTCGACCCGGCGGCGATCGACTGGGACCGCTACGTCCACGAGATCCACCTGCCGTCGGTGCTCGAGCACACGCGCGTGCGCACCAAGCCCGGCAAGTCGGTGGTGGACAAGCGTCCGGACCGGCAGCGGCGGGCGATCCTGTCGCCGGACCGCCACCTTGCCGTGTTCGACCTCGAGCACACGCTGATGTCCTCCAACGTCGTCGACACCTACGCCTGGCTGGCCAGCCGCCACCTGTCGCCGGCGCGGCGGGCGCGCTTCGTGGCCGACCTGGTGCGGCAGGGCCCGTCCCTGCTCGCCCTGGACCGGCGCGACCGTGGCGACTTCCTGCGCTCGTTCTACCTGCGCTTCGAGGACGCACCGATGGAGCAGCTGCGGGAGGACTCGTGGGAGCTGTTCCACCGCCAGCTGCTCACCCGGTCCTTCCCCGACGGGTTCGCCCGCGTGCGGGCGCACCGGGCCCTCGGACACCGGACGCTGCTGATCACCGGGGCGCTCGACTTCATCATCGAGCCGATCCGCCCACTGTTCGACGACATCGTCTGCGCGCGAGATGGACGTGCGCGAGGGCCGGCTCACGGGTCACCTGACGACCCTGCCGCCGATCGGCGAGGCCAGGGCCATCCTGCTGGCCGACTACGCGGACGAGCACTCGCTGTCGCTCGAGGAGTCCGTCGCCTACGCCGACTCGGCCAGCGACCTGGCCATGCTCGAGGCGGTCGGCTTCCCGGTCGCCGTGAACCCCGAGTCCCGCCTCTCCGGAATCGCCCGGCGTCGGGGCTGGCACGTGGAGCATTGGGCCAAGGCGCAAGGCGGGTCACACCGGCCACTGCCCCTGGGGCCTTTCGACGTGAAGTCGCCCAAGGCGGTGATGGGCCGGTGAGCACGCTCCTCTTCGAGCGGTCGTTGCCGCGCTTCGCCGCGGCGCGAATGGTCTCCACCCTCGGCTCCGGTCGCGGGGCGGGCGTCGGGCCGCTGCGGCTGGTCGAGCGCGCTGCGCCGACCGTGCCCTCCGAGGGGTGGGTGCACGTGGACCCGTTGTTGTCGGGCATCTGCGGATCCGACCTGGCCACCCTGGACGGGCGCAGCTCGCGGTACTTCGAGGACATCGTGTCGTTCCCGTTCGTGCCGGGCCACGAAGTGGTCGGCACCGTCGCCCACGAGTCCGGCGGCGCCGACGGCGCCACGTTGGCCGCGGGCACGCGGGTCGTGCTGCAGCCGGTGCTCGGGTGCGCGGCCCGTGGCATCGAACCGCCCTGCCCGGCGTGCCTGGCCGGGAACGTGGGGAACTGCGGGTACCTGGCTTTCGGCCACATCCGCCCCGGCCTGCAGACCGGGTTCTGCGCGGACACCGGTGGCGGGTGGTCGACGTCGGGACTCGTGGCCCACTCCAGCCAGCTCCACGCGGTGCCCGAGGGGCTCAGCGACGCCGACGCCGTCACGGTGGAGCCCGTGGCGTGCGCGGTGCACGCCGTGCTCGGGGCGCCGATCGCGGAAGGGGACCTCGTGGCGGTCCTCGGGGCCGGGACGCTCGGGCTCCTGGTGATCGCCGCGCTGAGCCACCTGGCGGCGTCGGGTCGCTGCCCCTCGCCCTCCGTGCTCCTCGTCGGCGCGCGCTATGCGCACCAGCGTCGCCTGGCACAGGAGCTGGGCGGCACGGAGGCGCTCCCGCCGGACCAGTTGGCCCGGGCGGTGCGCCGCCACTCACGGTCCCTCTCGTACGGGGGAGCCTCCGGCATGACCGGGACCCTGTCGGGTGGCGCGGACGTCGTCTTCGACTGCGTGGGCAGCGCCGAGTCGATCGCCCAGGCCCTGGCCATGGTGCGGCCGCGCGGCACGGTCGCCCTCGTCGGCATGCCGGGCAAGGTCGCGGTCGACCTGGCGCCGCTGTGGCACCGTGAGGTGCGGCTCGCCGGCGCGTACGCCTACGGGACCGAGCGGCCGGCGGGCATGGACGACCGCGTCTCCACCTTCGCGCTGGCCTTCGAGGTGGTTGCCGCACAGCGGACGGGCCGGCTGGTGTCGGCGACCTATCCCCTGACCCGCTTCGAGGACGCCGTGGCCCACGCCGGTGCCGCCGGCCGACGGGGAGCCGTCAAGATCGCATTCGACATAGGGAAAGGAACTGCCCGATGAGCCGCCGACCCGGCTTCGTCCTCGAGGTGGACACGTCGACGCCACCGACGCTGTTCTGGAACGGCGAGGGCTTCACCCTCGAGGCGCTGCCAGAGGGGAGCCGGGTCGTCTACGCGCCGGAGCCCATGAAGGCCGTCGAGGACCCGTACCGCGCCATCCGCCACGCGCTGCTGCACCCCGCGGGGGACCGCGACCCGCTGCCCGCCCTCCTGCGTCCCGGCATGAAGCTCACGATCTGCTTCGACGACGTCTCACTCCCCCTCCCCCCGATGGAGGCGCCGGACGTCAGGCAGATGGTCATCGAGACCGTGCTCGACATGGCGGCCGAAGCAGGCGTGGACGACGTCATGCTGGTCGCCGCGCTGGCCCTGCACCGCCGCATGACCGAGGAGGAGCTGCGGCACGCTCTCGGCCACCGCGTCTACGACGCCTTCGCACCGCACGGCCTGCTGACCCAGCACGACGCCGAGGATCCCGACAACCTCATCCACCTCGGTCAGACGGAGCAGGGCGAGGACGTGGAGATCAACAAGCGGGCTGCCACCTCGGATCTCCTCGTGTACGTCAACATCAACCTCGTCTCCATGGACGGCGGCCACAAGAGCGTGGCGACGGGTCTGGCCAGCTATCGCAGCCTGCGGCACCACCACAACCCGCAGACGATGCGCCACTCCAAGTCGTTCATGGACCAACCCGCGTCGGAGCTCCACTCGTCCAACTGGCGCATGGGACGGCTCATCGCCGACGCGGGCGTGAAGGTCTTCCAAATTGAGACCACCCTCAACAACGACACGTTCCCGTCGAACTTCCAGTTCCTCCAGAAGCGGGAGTGGGAGTGGGGGGTACGCGACCGCGCCACCTTCGCCGCCACCTCGACCGCCCTGGCCAAGACGCCGCCGCGCGTCGCCCGGCAGATCTTCCAGGCGATCAAGTCCCCGCACGCCCTGACCTCCGTCCAGGCCGGCGAGGTGGAGGCGGTCCATGCCCTGACGACGTCGAACGTGTGGGCGCAGCAAGGCGTGGACGTCGAAGGCCAGACCGACATCCTCACCATGGGGCTGCCCTATATCTGCCCGTACAACGTGAACTCCATCATGAACCCCATCCTCGTGGCCTGCCTCGGACTCGGCTACTTCTTCAACATGTACCGGGGCCGGCCGCTCGTCCGCGAGGGTGGCGTCGTGATCATGCGGCACCCGACGCGGCCCGAGTTCCACCCGGGCCACCACCCGAGCTACATCGACTTCTACGAGCAGGTGCTCACGCAGACCGTCGACCCCGTGCAGATGCACAAGGAGTTCGAGGAGTCCTTCGCCACCGACCCTTGGTACGTGCACCTGTACCGGACGGGCCACGCGTACCACGGCGTGCACCCCTTCTACATGTGGTACTGGTGCGCCCACGCGCTCGCCCACGTCGGCCGCGTCATCGTCGTGGGCGGCGACGCCACCGCGGTGCGCCGGCTGGGGTTCTCCCCGGCCAGCTCGCTCGACGACGCGCTCGAGATCGCGGCCGACGTCGTCGGGCCGTCCCCGACGCTGACGCACATGCACAACCCCCCGATCTTCATGTCGGACGTCCACTGATGACCGGCCGGGGGCTGCTCGGCCGGCTGCGGACGGCCCGCTTCCCGCTGGCGGCGCCGTCGTGGCCCACCACCGTCGAGCGGCCCGACCCCGAGCGCAAGGTCGGGCTCGACTACGACCACGACTGGTCGCGCCGCTACCCCGTCCGCCTGGCCCGCGCGGTCGTGCTGGACAACGTGACCCGGCCCGCCGCCCGCCTGCTGGCGCCGGCGACCGTGCGGGGCCTGGAGCACCTCCAGCACGTCGATGGTCCCGTGATCTTCGCCGCCAACCATGCCAGCCACATCGACACCCCCCTGCTCCTCACGACGCTGCCGGTGGAGATCCGGCACCGCACCGTGGTCGCGGCGGCCTCGGACTACTTCTTCGATCGCACCTGGAAGTCGGTGCTGTGGTCCTTCGCCCTGGCGGCCATCCCGATCGAGCGGAGCAAGGTGAACCGCAAGTCGGCGGACACGGCCGCCGAGCTGGTCGAGGACGGGTGGAACCTCGTGATCTTCCCCGAGGGCGGTCGGTCGCCCGACGGCTGGACCCAGCCCTTCCGCGGCGGGGCGGCCTACCTGGCCCGGCGCACCGGGCGCCCCGTGGTCCCCGTGTACCTCCACGGCACCCGCCACGTGTTGCCGAAGACGGCGGAGTCCGGCGCCAAGGCACCCGGAGGCTCGGGCACGGAGTCGCGCCGCGGGGGCCGGCTGCGCCGCGCACCGATCGCGGTGCTCTTCGGGGCTCCGATGACGCCGGACGAGGGCGAGAACGCGCACCGGTTCTCCGACCGCGTCGAAGCCGCCGTGGCCACCCTGGCGCGCGAGGTCCACTCCGACTGGTGGCAGGCCCGCCGCGACGTGAGCGCGGTGGCGCCCGTCGAAGGTGCGGAGCACGCCCATCGAGGGCCGGCCGCGTCGGCCTGGCGCCGGGCGTGGGCGCTGGACGAACCCCCGGCACGCCGGGGCACCCCGGCGTGGCCCGACTGACCCGTCCCGGCGCTCCGGGCGGTCAACTCGGGAGCACGGACTGCGTGATGAGAATCACCACCTCGGCCAACCCGGCGTCGCGGTGCACCAGACTGGCGTGATAGTCGCGGTCCCGGATCATGTCGACGAACGCGTCCGTACCGGGGAACTCGATGACGACGATCTGATCCCACGGACGTGTCTGCCCGATCAGCGTCTGGCGCACGTCGTTGTAGAGGATGAGCTTGCCGCCGCGGCGACCGACCTGATCGAGTGCGATCGCCCCGTAGCGGCCGTAGGCGTCGAGCCCGGAGAGCCCGGCGTCAGCCAGCTCGTGGCCCGCCGGATAGATCGCCCGCTCGCGAAAGGCCAGCAGGTTCACGAACTGCAACGGGCCCTGGTGGGCGGCTTCGACCAGGGCGACGAGCTGTGATTCCTCGGGGTTGATGCCGCCCGCCCCGCGCGCCCCCAGCTCAATGAGAAGAGCCTCCATGGTGTCTGCGCTCGGTCCCGTCACCGGTCACGCCCTCTCAGCATTTACCCACCGCGATCGTACCAACGGTGTCCCGCGGCACCGAGCAGCGACCCGAAGCCCGGGTCTCCCCGTTCGCGGGGCAGGCTCTGGCGGTCGGCTTCTGCGGGGACGTTCGGGCATTGCAAAGACTCATGTTCACGCCTGCTTCGGCCGACACAGACCCTGTGAGAGCGAGCGCTCACCCCACGAGGACCCGACGGTCGCCTCGGGTATGGAGGCTGACGCTGGTGGCAACGTGCCTTGCCGTCTTCGGCTCGATCATTGCGGGACCCGCGGCAGCGTGGGCCGTGCCGGTTCCGTGGCAGAACTGCGGTACCCCCGGAGACGCGGTCAGCATCCAGCAGTTCGACGCATCCGTCTGGCCTCCGCAAGGCGGTCGACCGTTGACGCTGTCGTCCAAGTGGACCCTGTCGGAGGCGCTGGCCGTCGGCTCGCTCGAGCACCTGACGACGACGTGGCCGTCGGGTCGCGTGTCCGACACGTGGCTGCCGTTCCAACCACCGGTCACGGTCCTGTTCGACGACGCCCTGCTCGGGCACCGCCACTTCCAGGGGACACCGCTGCCGATTCCCGCCGGGCCCTACAACCAGAGTCTCACGTTGCGAGTTCCGAGGAAGGGGCAGGCCACACAGCCGCTCGCCGTCGACCTGACCGGAGTCGACGCCGCCGGGAGTCAGGTCCTGTGCATGCGACTGGTCATCCCCGTCAAGTGACCGACCCCGTTCCTCCTGCGCCCTGAGCCTGCGCACGGGTGCGCGCACGGTCGTCGAAGAGCCTCACGGGATCAAACGATCAACGACCAACGGCCTTGATCATCTGGAGCGCCGGATTCTCGGCATCCCACAGGTCGGGGAATTCCTCGAGTGGTCGGAAGCCGTAGGCGAGGTAGAAGGCTCGCGTCTTGTCGTATCCCTCGTCGGGCTTGCTCGGACCTCGCGTCTTCACTTGCAGGAACTCCACCCCGTCCGCGGCCAACAACCCTTCGGCGTGCGCCAACAACGCCCGGCCGATCCCTTGGCGATGAAGCTCCGGCAGCACCGCCATCACGTAGACCTCGGCGGCGTACCGGCCATGGGTCACGATGGTGAGAAGCCCCACGTCCTCGTCTCCGAGTGAGGCGACGACGGTGGGCGACCGATCGGCGGTGGCGACGTAGTCCTCGACCGAGGCGGGAAGGCCGAACCACGTCGGGAGGGCCTCGAGGATCCTGCGGCAGGTGGCCCCGGCTCCCGCCGCTCGATCCCAGATCCGCAGGTCTCCTTCCGCGCCCACCCGGACAGCATGCCGCCCGGAGGGCGTGGGCCTCTCACCGTTCGCCGGCGCGGCAAGCGGGTGTGACCGGTCGCTTGCCATATACCGATACCAAGTATATAAAGATGACATGGCCGAAGTGCGAGAGCCCACGTTCCTGGTCCTGATTGCCTTGGCGGACGGCCGCCGCCATGGGTACGGAGTCATGCAGGACGTCGAGAAGCTTTCGAATGGCCGGACCAAGCTCCGGGCCGGGACGCTCTATGCGACGCTCGACCGTCTGACCGTCGAAGGCCTCATCGAGGGTGCGGGCGAGGAGGTGGTCGACGGGCGTCTCCGGCGCTACTACCGGTTGACCAGTCGTGGCAGTGCGGTGCTCGAGGCGGAGTCGAGGCAGCGGCTGACGGTCTCGAGAGAGGCCCTGCGTCGGCTCCGCGTGGCGGGTGCCACGCCTCGTCTGGCGGGAGGTCTCGCGTGAGGGGTCATCAGGGCGATCGCCTGGCGGTGCTGCTCTGGGCGTACCCGAAGGCGTACCGCCGTCAACGCGGCGAGGAGATCCTCGGCACCCTGCGGGACGCCGCCCCGAACCCGGGCACCTACGAGACCCTTCGAGTGTGCACCGACGTGATGGCCCATGGGCTGCGACTGCGTCTCGGCATCGCCTCGGACCAGGGCGGCGGTCGGGTTCTGGCGGCGGCCGCCCTTCCGGGGATGACGATGGCGACGGCGACGGCGACGGTGATGCCGTTCTTCGCCCAGGGCTTGCCCGGCATCCGCCACTCGCCGACCGACTTCGGGGTCGACACCGTCGTGTGGCCGGTGCTCTTCGCCGTGTGGATCCTGGGCGGTCTTGCGGCGCTCGTGGTCCCCACGCGCCGGCGACTCCTTGCCGCTGCCTGCGTGATCGCCACCGTGGCGACCAGGATCCTGGTCGCGCCCCGGCTGGGGTGGTTCCACCCTGACTTCGAGTTGCTCGTCGCTTTGTCCCTCCCCTCCCTCCTCGCGCCCAGGACGTCACCTCGCCGGTCCCACCGCGGCTTCGCGCTGCTCGTCGGGGCGCTCGTTCTCGGCGTGCTCGTCGCGGCCGCCCTGCGCAACCCCGACGTCGCACTCGGCGGGCCGGTCTTCTACTGGGCGCTCGTCACCTTTGCGCCGTTCGTGGCGGCCACGGTGACCGTGTGCGGCGCCATTCTCTTGGCGGCCGGCGGGCGGGTGCACGGGTCGGCCCTGGCGCTCCTCGCCATTCCGTGGCTCCTCTTTCCCAGCGTGGCCCTCGGTCCGTTCGGCGTCGCCACGACGACGTCCGTGGCCTGTCTCGCCACGGCCTGTGTGATCGGCGGCGGGCTCGCCGGCGCGTGGTTCTCGGGCCGATGGAAGGCACACCGGGCGCTTCGATGAGCACGGGGCGTGCAATGCTGCTCCGGGAACACCGACACGGGCACCCGAGAGGAGCGCGATGCACACGATCGTCCTCGGCAGCGGCAGCCCGCTTCCCGATCCCGAGCGTGCCGGTCCGGCCACCCTGGTACGCACCCAGATCGGTGACCTGCTGTTCGACTGCGGACGAGGCGTCCTCATGCGCGCCGCCGCAGCGGCCTCGAGTGCGGGGGCGTTGCGCGGCCTGTTCCTGACCCACCTCCACAGCGACCACACCACCGACCTGAACGACGTCATCACCTCACGCTGGGTGACGTCGTTCCAGCCCCACCCGCTTCCCGTCTTCGGCCCACCGGGCACCGCCCGCTTGGTGGAGTCGACCGAGAACATGCTCGAGCTCGACATCGGCTACCGCATGGCCCACCACGCGGACCTGCAGTGGCGGCCGACCGCGGACGTCACCGAGCGCGAGCGCGGCCTCGTCCTGGAGGAGGGACCGGTGCGGATCACCGCCGCCCCGACCGACCATGCGCCCGTTCGTCCCACGGTGGGCTACCGGATCGACGAGGGCGAGAGCTCCGTCGTGATCGCCGGCGACACGCTGCCGTGCGCGGGCCTCGACGAGCTCTGCGCCGGCGCGACCGTGCTCGTCCACACGGTCATCCGCCGCGACCTGCTCGAGCCCCTGGGCCTCCCGCGTTTGACCGACGTGTTGGACTACCACTCGTCCGTCGAGGACGCTGCACGCACGGCAGCGCGCAACGGAGTCGGCACGCTCCTGTTGACGCATCTCGTGCCGGCCCCCCAGGCCGGCGCCGAGCAGGAGTGGGTCGCCCTGGCCGCAGAGCACTTCTCGGGCCACGTCGTGGTGGCGCGGGACCTGTTGTCACTCGACGTCGCCTAGCCGGCGTCGCGTCCCCGGTGCCTTCCTGCGCCGCCCTACGCCTTCCGCCGGCCCAACCGGCGGCGGTGGCGCCCGGCGGCGAGCCGCTCCTCGCGCAGGCTCTCGGTCGCCGAGTCGTCCAGCGGCTCCAGCGCGGTGTCGTCGAGCGCCCAGGACAACAGCGCGTCGGCGAGCGCCGGGTTGCGCGCCAGTACCGGGCCGTGCAGGTACGTGCCGACGACCCGGCCGGAGACGGCACCCTCCCCCCCGTCGCCGTTGCCGACGCCGGCGGTGACCCGTCCCAGCTCGACCGTGCCCTCCCCCAGCAACGTCCGGCCCCCGTGGTTCTCGAAGCCCGTCAGGACGGGGAGCCCCTCGATGCCCACCGGCTCGGCGACCACCTCCCCCACCGCGCGCGGGCCACCGCCCTTCGCGGTCTCGACGTCGAGAATCCCCACGCCCTCGTGGAGATCGCCGTCGGCGCCGGGGAAGCTGCGGCCCACCACCTGGAAGCCGGCGCACACGGCCAGCACCACGGCGCCGGCCGCCGCGCGCTTCACCAGGGTGCCGTCGTCGACGAGAGAGCGGGCGGCGCGCACCTGTGGCCCGTCCTCGCCCCCGCCGAGACAGTAGACGTCCGCGTCGGGCAGCGGATCGTCCGACGCCGCCTGCAACAACTCGGCGTCACGGCCACGCCACTGGGCGCGCCGGACCAGGATCAGCCCGTTCCCCCCGTCGCCGTAGGTCCCGAGCAGGTCGGGGTACACCACCGCGACGCGCAGCGGCCCGCTCATGCGCGGGCACCGAGGAGGTCGTGGAACGCGGTGTAGTTCCCGATCACGTCGACGACGCCGACGGTGCCGGCGGCCGCCGTCGTGACGGCTCGGACGGGGTCGGGCTCGGTCGTGTGCGCCACACCCGCGTAGCGCAGGCGGACGGACAGGTCCAAGTAGCGGTCCCCGGTCGCGACCACCGTGCGTCCGGCCAGCCGCTCGTAGGGCACGTCCCACAACCAGCTGGGGTCGGCGCCGTCGGCGACACGCGCGTTGATGCTCACGACGAGCGGTGCGTCCGACCCTGCGACCAGGTCGAGCAGCTCGTCCCACCCCGCCGGGTTCTTGGCCAGCATGAGCCTCGTGCGCACCCCGCCCAGTGGGCGCACGGTGAACCGGCCGGCCACCTCCTCGACGCCCGCCATGGCCTCGAGCGCCGCGAAGGGATCGACGCCGCACGCCTCGGCCGCCACGGCCGCCATCAGCGCGTTGGCCTGGTTGAATCGACCCGGCAGCGCCAGGTCCACCGGGTGCGTCCTGCCGTCGGCCCAGGCCGCGCTCGGTGCGCCGGTCGCGGACGGCACCAGCGTCGCTTCGACCCGAGGGCGGGAGAAGTCGCACGCCGAGCACGACCAGCCGGCCTCACCGAACACGATGCGACCCTCGCAGGCGGGGCAGCCCACCGCGTCGAGCTGCCACCGCAGGCCGGCCCCCACCCAGTGCACGTCCCGGGCCGCGCCGGCGCTCCATGCCACCAGGGGGTCGTCGGCATTGGCGACGACGTGGGTGTGCGGCGCCGCGGCGAGCGCCGCCCGCCAGCGCCCCGCCACCATGCGCACCTCGTTCGTGCGGTCGAGCTGGTCACGCGACAAATTGAGCAGCACGACGGCGACCGCCCCGGTGGCGGTGAGGACCCGGGGGAGATAGACCTCGTCGACTTCGAGGACGGCACGGCCGGCGTGCGACCCGGAGAGCGCGGCGACATGTCCCGGGGGCATGTTCGAACCCGTCTCGTTGCTGACGACGGCGTCACCCGCGGCGCCGAGCGCGACCGTCAACAAACGCGTCGTCGTCGTCTTGCCGTTGGTCCCGGTCACGAGCGCAATCTGGCGCCCTGTGCTCAGGTGCTCGAGCAACCTCGGATCGAGCCGCAATCCCGCCCGCCCTCCGGCGACAGTCCCCTGGCCGCGGCCGAGGCGGCGCGATGCGGCATTGACGACACGGGTCGTCGCGCTCGCCAGCTGCGCCCTCACCGAGGCGGCTTGGTACGGGCCAGCTCCTCGGGAGTCGGCTCGTGGCGCACCCGCGACTCGGCGGGCAGCAGGGCGCTGATGGCCCGCATGATCGTCTCGGTGTCCGCCTTTGCGTCGGTGAGCGACAGCGGCACGGGCTTGCCCACCCGCACCGTCACCATGGGCGGGTTACGCACGAGGGTGAAGTCGGGCAGCCGCGCCGAACGGGGCCACACCCTCTCCGTCCCCCACAGCCCGACGGGGACGACGGTGGCCCCGGTCGTGGCGGCGAGGCGTGCCGTGCCCGTCTTGCCGTGCAGCTCCGGGTCGAAGAAGTCGTGCCCGCGCGGGATCGTGCCCTGCGGGAGGACGATCACGACCTCGCCCGCCTTCAGCGCCGCCTCGGCGTGGCGCAGCGGCTCGCCCGAGCCGCTGCCGCGGTCGACGGCGATGCCGCCGATCGCGCGCGCGACCAGCCCCACCACCGGCGCATCGAAGATCTCGCGCTTGCCGAGGAAGCGGACCGGCCGGCCGATCTCGCGCGCGAGCAGCGCGAGCGCGGCCACGTCGAAATAGCTCCGGTGGTTCGAAGCCAGGAGGACGGGCCCGCGCGAGGGGACGTGCTCGACACCGGCGATGTCGAAGCGGGCGTAGGGGAAGCTCAGCTTGCGCACGAACGGGCGCAGCACGTGGTACGGCTCGAGTCCCAGCATGCTCGGGACGCCCGGGGGCCGGTCCCAGTGCTCAATGGGCCAGCGACGGGCCGTGGCCACGACGGTCAGTGAGGGATCCGGGTTCACCGCATGGGGCGTGCCGACGCTCGAGAGCAGGGGCACGTCGAAGATGCTGTCGCTGCACGCATGGCAGTCCGCCAGGTCGATGCCCTTGTCGTCGGCCCACTCCCGTACCGCACGCAGCTTGCCGGTCCCCCACACGAACCCCTCGTAGAGGCGACCGGTGTAGCGGCCGTCCTTCGTCTCGTAGGCGGTGGCGATCAGGTCGTCGAAGCCGATGGCCTCGGCGAACGGCGCAATCATGTCGACGGGCGTGGTGGTCGAGAGCACGAGCCGGTGCCCCTCGGCCCGGAACGCGGCCAGGCGCTGCGGGGCGAACGGAGCGACCAGTTCGCTCAGGGCGGCGACGGCCCGCCGACCTGCGGCCTGGACCTGGTCCTGGCGCCAACCCCGGGCGACCCGGGCCGCGGCCCGGACCAGGGACATGGAGACCAGGTTCTCCCCCAGGCGGTCGTTGACGGCGTAGAGCAGCTTGTCCCCGGGCAGCGAGCGGCCCTCGGCCAGCACTCCCTCCTTGACCAGCGCCCGGTTCAGGACCTGCCCCGAGGCATGGCACAGCAGTGTCCGATCGAGGTCGATGAAGACGGCGCTCGTCGCCACGGCTACGCAGCCTAAAGCAGTTCGCCCGTCGTCCCCGGTGGCGTCACGAGGCCCCCGAACCGGGCCAGAATTAGGAGAAGGGATCGCCGGGGGGGGAGGGCGATCCCTTCTCGAGACTCATCAGGGTAGGAGGGGGGGCTTCCGATTCCCTGTGGTCTGAAATTCATTCTGGCGGCCCCTCGGCAATCAGTCAAGCAGCTTTAACAGATACTTGATATCAGTTATACTGATGAGTAATGCAACTCGGGCAAGCATTCCCTGGGAAGGGGCCCCCATGGAATTGAAACACCTGCAAGCACTTCTGGGCATCGCCGACACCGGCAGCTTCTCGGCCGCGGCCACCTCCATCGGCACGGTGCAGTCGAACGTCTCGGCCCACGTGGCCCGTCTGGAGCGCGAGCTCGAGGTGCAGCTGGTCGACCGGGCGTCGGGGCGGCTGACCGAGGAGGGCGAGGTCGTCACGCAGCGGGCTCGGCGGGTGATGAACGAGCTCGAGGCGATGGTGGCCGACGTGACCGCGCTGCGGGCGGAGGTCGTCGGGACCGTCCGCCTGGGCATGATCGGCACCACGGGCCGCTGGCTCGTTCCCCAGCTCTTCGACCTGCTCCGGGTGCGTCACCCCCACATCCACCTGAACGTCCTCGACGGGCAGAGCGCACAGCTCGAGCAGCTCCTCGCCTCGGGGCAGCTCGACCTCGCCGTGGTCACCTTCCCACTGAGCGGGGACGAGATCATGGCCGCCCAGCTCTTCGACGAGGACCTGGTGGCCGTCCTGCCCCCGGACCACCCTTTCGCCACCATGTCGATGATCCCCCTCGAGCGCCTCTCGGAGATGGAGTTGCTGCTCCCCGCACCCGGCACGCCGCTGCGGGCCGAGATCGACAGCGCCACCGTCCCGGCACGGATCGCGCTGCGACCCGCCATGGAGCTCGACGGGGTGCGCCTCATCGCCTCGCTCGCCTTCGACGGCTACGGGCCCGCCATCCTCCCCGCCACGGCGGTGCCCGGCCACCTGCGGGGGCGTTTCGCCGTCCTCCCCGTGGAGGGTCTCCCCCGCCGCCGGGTCGGGGTGGCCCAACGGAGGCGCGGGCTGCCCTCGGCCCCGGCACGGGCCGTCGTCGACGTGCTCGGGGTCGTGGTCAACGACGCCCTCTCCATGCCCGAGGGCATCCACCCGACCTGAGGAGCGCCCGTCAGGCGGCCGGCTGCGGCTCCCGCCACATGGTCCAGATGGTGGGGCCGCCGCCGGGCAGCGGCACCTCCTGCACGACGTCGAACCCGTGGCGCCGGTAGAAGGGCACGTTGCTCTCCTTGGAGGACTCGAGGTAGCAGGGAAGCCCCTCCGCGTCGCAGTGCGCGAGCACGGGGCGCAGCAGGGCACTGCCCACGCCCTTGCCCTGCTGCTCGACCGCGGTGCCCAGGGTGGCCAGGTACCAGTGGGGCTCGTGGGGGTGCAGCGTCTCGACGGTGCTGAGGATGCGCAAGGTCCGCACGAGGGTGGGGGCCACGTAGGGCAGCACGGGCAGCATCGTGGCGATCCCCCGCAGGCCCGTCTGGAGCGGCTTGCCGGCAGGGGCCCAGACGGCGGAGCCGGCGTAGCCCTCGGTCGTGTAACAACCGCCGAAGGGCAGGTAGTCGGCCCGCATCTGGGTCCGGAAGTAGGCCCGGAGGCCCGCGTCGCGCCGCGACTCGGTCCGGAAGATGAAGCTCGTCACCGGGTCGTCCCAGAAGGTCCGGGCCAGTTGGGCCGCCATCGCATCGACGTCGGTGGCGGTCGCTCTCCGGACTACTGGCAGGGCAGGCTCGGGAACCATGGCGGAGTCGATGGTGGCAGAGTCCCCGGCCACGTGCCATCCGGGGAGGCCGCCGCATGCGCCTGGCCGAGCGCCGCCAGCTCGGGCGCCAGCGTGAGCCCGACGAAGATGCCGCCGGAGCGGGTGAAGTGGACGCCGTCCGTGCAGCGCACGTTCACGTGCGACACGCTGGGTGCGTACTGTCGCTCCGGCGAGACCACGCTGTCGAGGTCGAAGACGGAGACCCGGCCGCCGTCGGGCCCCCCCGGAGGCGAGGCCGCCACGGCACGCATCGTCGCGTTGTCGACGACCACGCGCTCGGGGTCGTCCTCGGGCCATGGCGCGCCCGCCGGGGAGACCCCGCTGTCGTAGTAGGGCGTCGTCATCAGGACCACGCTCGTACCCCTGGCGCCGAGGACCGCCACGGCCTGGCGGTACCGGCTCTCCACGTCGCGGTCGAACGCGCCCTCGCCGAGGCTCTGCCATTGCCCGCCGACCTCTTGGTCGAACGTCTCGCCCCGGGCAAGGTAGACGACGACGTCCGGGTTGTAGTCGTCCACCCAGGTGCGCCAGGTGTCGAGCAGAGAGTCCGGGCGGTCGGCGACGTCGCAGGGTGCGTCGGGCTGCACCGTGTAGAAGAGGACGCGGATGCGGCCCTGCATGGAGAGTGAGCAGCCCGGAGTCCCCTCGTTGGCGATCTGCACGTCGTACTGGCGCGCCTCGAGGGCGAGCCCCACGCCCAGCGAACCGGCGACGGAGTCGCCCACGAGCAACACCTTCACCCGGCGCGACGAGGTGCTCGCGGGAAGGACGGGGGTGAGGTAGGAGGACGCGGTGGTCGTCGCCGGGTCGGCTGCGAAGGTCTGCTCCGGTCGGTCGATCGCGGCGCTGGAGGCCGCCGCGGGGTGGGCCGCCACCACGCCGAGCTGCGTGCCCTCGAGCTCGGCCGCCCCGACCGGGACCAGGGTGCTGACGAACACGGCCCCGATCGCCGCCGTCGCCCCGATGGGCGCGGCGACCCAGGAGCGCCAATGCGTGAGGGCGCCTCGTCGGATCGGCATCTCGACCAGGTCGTAGCTGAGGGCCGCGATCGCCACGGTGATGCCGACCCGGGCCAGGAACAGGGGATAGACCCCCCAGTGCAGTCGCTGCCCGGTCATGACGAGCAGCACGGGCCAGTACCAGAGGTAGACCCCGTAGGAGATGCGGCCCCACTGCGGCAACGGGGGGAGCTCCATGAGGCGCACGGCGAGCGAGCGGGGTGCCACCGCGCAGCCGAGGACGACTGCGCCGGCGGCGAGACTGGCCAGCAGGAAGCCGCCGCTGAACGCGAAGGTGGAGGTCTCGGACGTCGTCGCCCACAGCGCGGCGGTGCCGCCGATCCCCACGAGGGCCAGCAGCGAGGCGAGGCTCCTGAGACGTCGGCGCCTGCTCCACTGCGGCCACAGCGTCAACCCGATGGCGATGGCTGCGCCGACCAGGAGCGCCTGCGCCCTCGTGTCGGTCCCGTAGTAGGCCGGTGTGCTGTACCCGTCGGGGGCGAGGAACGCCATGAGGACGGCGGAGGCCAAGGTCCCGAGGCAGGCCACCGCGAACAGGACGTGCAGGCGGCGGCGCACCCATTCGGGGTCGTGCGCGACGGGCGGAGTCGGCACGAGGACCATCCGACCGCCCCCGAGCACGTCGACGAGACGGGCGCGGGCCCGACGACCTCGACGCGTCGCGCCGACCTTGAGGACGCCCAGGACGACGAGCGGCCACACCAGGTAGAACTGCTCCTCGATCGCCAGCGACCAGGTGTGCAACAGCGGGGACGGCCCGGAGGACAGCGAGAAGTAGGTCACTCCGCCGTGGATCGAGTACCAGTTGGAGAAATAGAACAGGGTGGACACTGCGTCGCCGAGCACGTGGGGCGTGGCCAGGACCCGGGGCACGACGGCCGTCACGATGCCCAGCACGGCGACGAGGAGGAACAGGGCGGGCAGGAGGCGCCGGGCCCTGCCGGCCCAGAAGCGGCGGAGCCGGATGGTCCCCGTCCCACCCCACTCCTTGACCAGCAGCGAGGTGATCAGGAACCCCGAGAGGACGAAGAAGGAGTCCACTCCGTAGAAGCCGCCGGGCACGGAGTTGAGCCCCGTGTGGAAGGCGATGATGGCCAGCACCGACAGCGCGCGGATGCCGTCGAGGCCCCGGACGTGTCCAAGCGTCGGGCGTGGCCCGCGTGCGTTAGCGTCCGTGCCCATGGTGCGCCAGGTATCGCCGGCCGACGTTGCGGCCCCTCCGTCCCATACAGCGGAAACGTTCACCGGAGCCCGTACTCACTGCCTCCCCCGGGTCCGCACCCCGATGACTCCCGGGTGCTGAGGATCGGCATCCTGGGGGCAGCCCGGATCGCCCCCCTCGCCCTGGTCAAGCCCGCCCGACGGACCGGTCGGGCCACGGTGGTCGCCGTGGCGGCCCGTGACCGCACCCGGGCGGAGGAGTTCGCCCGCAAGCACGAGATCCCCCGCGTCCTGGGCAGCTATGCGGAGCTGGTGAACGATCCCGGCATCGACGCCGTCTACAACCCGCTGCCCAACGGGTTGCACGGGTTCTGGACCGTCGCCGCCCTGGAGGCCGGCAAGCACGTGCTGTGCGAGAAGCCCTTCACGGCCAATGCCGACGAGGCCCGCACCGTCGCGGAGGCCTGCAACGGCAACCCCGGTTTGGTGGTCATGGAGGCCTTCCACTACCAGTACCACCCTCTCGCCAAGCGGCTGGTCGAGATCGTGCGCTCGGGGGAGCTGGGCAACATCTCGGGCGTCGACGTGGCGTTCTCGGCGCCCCTCTGGAAGAAGGGTGACATCCGCTATCAGCTGGCGCTGGCCGGCGGCGCCACCATGGACATGGGTTGCTACCCGGTGAGCCTCCTGCGGCTCCTGGCGGCCGGCCCCCGGGTGATCAGCGCCGAGGCGAAGCTCTCCTCCCCCGGTGTCGACCGGGCCATGGACGCCCACTTCTCGCTCCCCGACGGCGGACGCGCCCACATCGGTTGCTCCATGTTCTCGTCGTCGGTGCTGCGCCTGCACGCCGAGGTGACCGGTGACAACGGCAAGATCTCCGTGTTCAACCCCTTCAGCCCGCAGTACGGGCACCGGATGAAGGTCACCACGTCCCTGGGGACCCGCAAGGAGCGCTTCAGCCGCCGGCCGACCTACGACTTCCAACTCGAGGCGTTCGTCGCCGCCGCCGAGGATGGCGCGTCGTTCCCGACGACGGCGGCCGACGCGATCCGCACCATGGAGCTCATCGACGCGATCTACAGCGCGGCCGGTCTCCCGTTGCGCCAACCCACGCCCGTCTGATGCCTCTCGCGTCCGACGAGCTCTCGGCGCTCACGGACGCCGCGCTGAGCGCCGCCGCCGGCTGCTCGGCGGCCGAGCTCCGGGTCGAGCGCATCCGGAACCAGACGGTCCGGCTGCACGATGCGCACCCCGAGACCACGGCCGACGACACCGAATTCGGCATGGGCGTCCGCGTCGTGACGGACGGCGCCGTCGGGTTCGCCGCCACGGTCGACGTCCGACCGGAGGAGGCGGTCGGCCTCGTCCACCGGGCCATCGACATGGCGCGCGTCACCAACAGAGCCGGCGGCGGGCGGATGGAGCTGGCGCCGGAGCCGTCCCACGGCCACGTGACCTGGTCCAGCGCGTTCGACGTCGACCCGTCGACCGTGCCGATGGCGGACAAGATCGCCCTGCTCTCCGAGTGGAGCCGCCGCCTCGGTGACCACGCCGCCGTGTCGCACACGACGGCCGCGCTCCTGGCGGTGTCCGAGCGCACGTACCTGGCCGACCTGAACGGGACGCGCGCCACCCAGCACAGGGTCCGCCTGCAGACCCAGCTCGAAGCGCTCGCGCTCTCGGACTCCGGCTTCGAGACCATGCGCACCGTGGCACCGCCGGTCGGGCGGGGCTGGGAGTTCCTGAGCGGCCCGGCCTCGGCGGGGAGCTGGGACTGGGACGCCGAACTGGCCCAACTGCCCGAGCTGCTGGCCGAGAAGGTGCGGGCGCCGTCCGTGCAGGCCGGCACGTACGACCTCGTCGTCGATCCCTCGAACCTGTGGCTCACCATCCACGAGTCGATCGGGCACGCCACCGAGCTCGACCGGGCCGTCGGCTACGAGGCGGCCTACGCCGGGACGTCGTTCGCCACCTTCGACAAGCTGGGCACGCTCGCCTACGGCTCGCCCGTCATGCACGTGACCGGCGACCGTACGGTGGCACACGGCCTGGCGACCGTCGCCATCGACGACGAGGGCGTGGAGGGCCAGTCCTTCGACCTCGTGCGGGAGGGCACCCTGGTCGGCTATCAGCTCGACCGCTCCATCGCGGCGGCCATGGGCTTCGAACGCTCCAACGGCTGCGCCTTCGCCGACTCGCCCATGCACGTGCCCATTCAGCGCATGGCCAACGTCTCACTGGCCCACTCGGGGGCCGACGGACCGAGCACCGACGAGCTCATCGCGGGCGTGGACCGGGGCATCTACATCGTCGGCGACAAGAGCTGGTCCATCGACATGCAGCGCTACAACTTCCAGTTCACCGGGCAGCGGTTCTACAAGATCGAGAACGGGAGGTTGGCCGGGCAGCTGAGGGACGCCGCGTATCAAGCCACCACGACGGACTTCTGGGGCGCCATGGAGGCCGTCGGCGGCGAGGCCACCTGGGTGCTCGGGGGCGCGTTCAACTGTGGCAAGGGACAACCGGGACAGACGGCACCGGTGTCGCACGGCTGCCCGTCGGTCCTGGTGCGCGGGGTGCGGATCCTCAACGCGCGCGAGGAGTCGGGGCGATGAACACGGCCCGGTCCCACCGGTGATCCCCGCCCAGGAGCTCGTCGAGCACGGGGTGGCCTCGGCGAGTGCGGCCGGCGCCGACGGCTGCGTCGTGCTCGTGGAGGAGCTGAGCCACGCCGATGTCCGCTTCGCCCTGAACACGACGACGACCAACGGCGTCCACCGCGCCCGCACGGTGAGCGTGGTCGTCGTCGCCGGGACCTCGGTCAGCACGGCCCGGCGCACCGGGGACGTGCAGGCCGACGCGATCGACGCCATGATCCGGTCCGCGCTCTCCGACGCCCGGGGGGCTCCGCCGGCCGAGGACGCCTTCGCCCTCGTCGAGCCCTCGGAGGCCGGGTACGGGCGAGACTTCTCCCTGGCCCCCGAAGAGACCGACGCCTCGGTGCTCGACGCCGTCCTCTCCCCTTTGGCGGGAGCGTTCGGGCGGGCGGAGGCCCGTGACGCGATCCTGGCCGGCTTCGCCGAACTCGACCTCGAGACGGTCTACCTGGGGAGCTCGACGGGGCTTCGCCTCTCGCACGCGCAGCCGACGGGGGCGGTGCATCTCGTGGGCCGGACGGCCGACGGGAGGGGCTCCGCGTGGGTCGGCGCGCCCACGATCGCTCCCGCGCTCGACGAGATGGAGCAGGACGTCTGGCGTCGCCTCGACTGGGGGAAGCGACGGATCGCGCTCGAAGCCGGCCGCTACGAGGTCATCCTGCCGCCCTCGGGAGTGAGCGACATGATGGCCCTGCTCGACCTCTACGCGCTCGGTGGCCAGGACGCCGAGGATGGCCGAACCGTCTTCTCGAAGGAAGGGGGCCGCACCCGCGTCGGCGAGACGATCGCCACGCTGCCCTTCACGCTCTCCAGCGACCCCTTCGAGACGGGCATGGAGTGCGCACCCTTCGTGGCCACGTACGCCAGCAGCTCGGACGTCTCCGCCTTCGACAACGGTCTGCCCGCCGGGCGCACCGAGTGGCTGCGCGACGGGGTGCTGACCCGTCTGCGTTACCACCGGGCGGGAGCGGCGCGCTCGAAGGTGGTGATGGCGCCCTACGTCGACAACCTCACCCTGTGCTGCGACGGGCCCGACGGTGGCGCCGTCGAGGACATGGTGGCCCGCACGGAGCGGGGCCTCCTGCTCACGTGCCTGTGGTACGTCCGGGTGGTCGACCCGGCCACGCTGCTCGTGACGGGCCTCACCCGCGACGGGGTGTACGTGGTCGAGGACGGCGCAGTGGTCGGAGCGGCGAACAACTTCCGCTTCAACGAGAGCCCGGTCGACCTGCTCGCGAGGGCCACCGAGGTCGGGCGGCCGGTGCGCGCGCTCGGACGCGAGTTCGGCGAATACCTCAACCGCACCGTGATGCCGCCCCTGCGCATCCCCGACTACAACATGAGCTCGGTCAGCCAGGCGAGCTGAGCGGTGGCTCGGCCGGGCGTCGAAGCTCGACGAGCAACCGTTGCGCCGTCGAGACGAACAGGCCGTGACGCCCGATGTGCGCGTGCATGTCCCGCAGCCGGTCGGCAGAGGCGCCGGTCGTGAAGCCGGGCACCGTCCAGAGCACCTTGCGGAGGAAGCACACCACGGCGGCGACGTCGAAGAACTCGACCCGCAGCGCGCACGAACGGACGTCGAGCACCTGGAGACCGGCCGATTCCGCCGCGGCGCGGGCGACCGCGGGGCTTCGGCTCTGGTTCACGGGCTGCGGGCCCATCATGAAGTCGACGAGCTCGCGATTGGTCGCGGGCCCGATGTGCTGCGCCAGATAGGTCCCGCCGGGCCGCAGGACCCGCGCGATCTCCGCCCACAGCACGACGACGGGGTGGCGGCTCACCACGAGGTCGAACGACCCGTCGGCGAACGGCAGGGTCGGGGCGTTCGCCACGGCCACGACGTGCGCGCCCAGGGGGCGCAGCCGGTCGCGGGCGACGGCCACGTTGGGAGGCCACGACTCGGTGGCCACCAGCAACCGGGGTCGCGCCGTGACGGTGGCGAGGACCTCGCCGCCACCCGTCTCGATGTCGAGGGCGGCGTCGGCCTCCGCCATGCGCCCGGCCATCAGCCGGGCATAGCCCCACGGAGGCCGCTCTTCTGTCGCCCGGCCCTCGAACCAGGAGAAGTCCCAACCCTCCGTCGGGGCGGCGGCACCTTCGGCCACGAGCTCCTCGAAGGTCACGGCGTCATCGTCCCGTGGGCTGCTCCGCCTCCGGGACCGTGCGCCGACGGGTCGTGAGGCCGCAGACCGGCGCGGCGGTCACAGATCCGATTTGAGGACGTTGACGAGGTTCTGGGTGTCGCCGGGGTACGAGTTCAGAATGGTGGTGAGGTTGCTGTCCTTGGCCGTCGAGTGATACGTCGCGAGGTCGGACGAGCTCGCCAGCTGGGTGAGGATGGACGCCAGCTGACCCGCGTCGCTCTCGACCACCTGGGTGGGGCCTCCCGCATTGGCCGGCAGGCTCATGCCGTGCAGGTCGTCGTCGAACTGGGTGAGCTTCGACGCGGCATACAGGTGTGAGGGCCGGAGACACGCGACCGTCGTACACGACTTGATGTCTTGGCCGGCGGTGTTCAGGGCGGTGTACGTCGCGTTGTAATCGGACACCACCGCGTTGACCTGGGCCACACCCGTGGACCGGTTGTGGTTGTTGACCACGTTCTGGGCGACGTTCGTACCCACGAAGAGGACGGAGCCCCACACGATGGCGAAGATGACCCAGCCCCTGGCCGCCCCGGTCAGGGCGAGGGTCGCCCAGGCCGGGGTCACGTCTCCTGTCGGCGCCGCCGGCACCGCACGCTCCCAGGTCGACGGTGGCGGCATCGCCCCGAGGCCGGTCGGCGGCGGGGGCGGCGGGGGCGGCATCGGCGGCGGCCACTGGGGTGGCTGGGGCGCGGCGGGCGGGCGGCTCGCGTCGTCGGGCGCCGGCTCGGGTGACTCCGGTCGTGACCCCGCCGGCGGCGCGTCGTTCGGCGTCGCCTGGGACGGACCCGTCGGATAGGAGAACGGCTGCGCCGGCCCGGGCGGTTGCGCCGGATACCCGGCCGCCTGGGGCGGCGAGCCCGGCAGCGGCCCCTGGGGCCCGGCGAAGAACGACGCGGGCGGCGCGGGGGCGACCGGGTCGCCGAGCATGCCCCACGCGTATTCGGACGTGAGCATGAGGAAGTAGGACTGGAGCCGGACCTGGTAGCGCAGCAGCGCCGCGTAGGCCGGGTACAGCGACGGGTGCATGCGGCCGCTGAACAACGTGATGAGCCAGGCCACGAACAGGAGCGGGAAGCTCAGGCCGTACGCGACGATCTGGGCGAAGACGTTCGCAGGGACGACCAGGATCAGGCGGAACAGGACCGCCCACCGGTTCAGTCGGCCCGGCGCAGGGAGGATCGGCCGGGCCGGGTAGTCCTCGTCGTCGAGGGAGAAGGGGGGATAGCGGTCGGTGAGCAGGTACATGTACGCCGACACCCTCGTCGTCCAGCGCACGACGCCGCTGACGAAGTCGTGCACCCACTCCGGGAGGCGGCCCGTGAACAGTGCGCCGACCCACCCGATCAGCACGACGAAGAACGTGGCGAGGAAGAGGAAGAGCAGCACGATGACCTGGGGGATGACCAGGATGGCGCGGAACCCCACCGTCAACCGGCGCTGGGGTGCGGTGCCGGCGTACCACATGTCGACACGCCTCGTCGGCGCCGCCATCGTCGGACTGGTCATGTCGCCCCCTTCCGCCGGCGGCCCGTCACTCCCACCGATCAGGCCGAACGTTAGGGCACGCGCGAACAGGCGGCGGACAACCCCGGCTCGCCCTGCTCAAGCGTGGACCCATGGCCTCAGAGAGCGTCGTACACGGCGTCGATCAACGCGCGGTTGCGGGTGCTCTGCCAACGGGGGATCACGTGGTTCATCACGTACCCGAAGGCGACACCGGCACGGGGGTCGGCGAACCCGACGGCGCCGCCCGTGCCGAAGTGGCCGAAGCTGCCGGGGTTGGGGCCGAACGGGCGGCGCGGCGTCGTCGGCTTGAACCCCAGCCCGAAGGTGACGTCCTCGTGCAGGATCGGGCAGTACCCCTCGGACTGCGGCGACGTCGCCTCGGCCAACAGGTCCGCGGAGATCACGCTTCCGGAATGGAGCAGCGCGGCGTACACCAGCGCCACTCCGCGCGCCGTCCCGTGGCCGTTGGTCGACGGAACCTCGGCCGTTCGCCACTCCGGCGAGTTGACGACGCCCATGGACGAGTAGCCCGGCGGGTTGAAGTAGCTGAGCATCTCCATGCGGGCGTCGCCGTGCAGCGCGTCGAAGTCCATCGGTCGCCCGGCCCCCGGCGACTCGAAGATCACCTGGGCGCAGCGGTGCCGCTCCGCTGCCGGCACGCCCACGTGCACGTCCGCCCCGAGCGGGGCCACGAGGCTCTCGAGCCGGCGCGCGCAGGTCTCGCCGCTCACCCGGCGCACCACCTCGCCGATCAGGTGGCCGTAGGTGTTGGTGTGGTACGCGTGCCTCGTGCCGGGCTCCCACCATGGCGCGGTGGCCGCCAGCGCGCTGGTCATCCGCTCCCAGTCCCACAGGTCCCGGTTGGTCAGGGGCTCGCGGAGTGCAGGCACCGCGGCCCGGTGGCACAGCGCATGGCGCAGGGTCGCCCCTTCCTTGCCGCCGGCGGCGAACTCGGGCCACACCGACGCGACGGGGTCGTCGAGGCCGATCCTCCCCGCATCGACGAGCTGGAGCGCCAGGATGGCCAGGAAGGCCTTGCCGACCGAGTAGAAGTCGACCAGCGTGTCGAGCTGCCACGGCGAGCCTCGCCCGCCGTCACGCCACCCGCCTGCGAGGTCGACCACCGCGGTGCCGTCGACCATCACGCAGACCGCAGCGCCGACTTCTCCGCGCTCGGTGAAATTGCGCGCGAACTGCTCCCCGACCGCTGCGAAGCGGGGGTCGCACGTGCCGCCCACCGGAGGATCCACGTGCTCGACTCTGTCGTGGCGCGACGCGCCGGGCAAATGCCGGGTGCAGGCCACCGCCCCGGCGCCCGACCGAGGTGACTAGTGCCGCGGATGGGCGGAGAGGAAGGACCAGATTGCCGCCGAGGAGTCGAATCCCAGGTCGGGCGGGCCCACGAGCCGCGCCGAGCCGGCCGACCCGGCGTGACCCATCCACGCGTGGTTGGCGCCCGCGACCTTCGCCCATTCGACGACCGTTCCGGCCCGGCACGGCTGCCAGACCTCGAGTTGCACCGCCGAGTTGGAAGGATCCGAGGCGGTCGCCGGTGCGGAGGGACAGCCGTCGTGTGCGGCGATCGTCTTCAGGCCGTCCACCGGCGGAGGGAAATCCGTCCGGGTGAGCGAGCGCGTTCCGTAGCCGCCGCCGATCGGGATGTTCCGATCGTCGGTGCCGTGGATCTCGAGCGCCGCGACGGGGTGGGCCACGGGGCAGCTGCTCACCTCGAGGTCGCCCGCCTGGACACCGATGGCGACGATCTTCTCGGAGAGCTGGCAGGCGAGCCGCTCGGCCAGGATGGCGCCGTTGGAGTGCCCGGCCGCGAAGACACGGCCCTTGTCGATGTCGTACTGGCCTTCGAGCTTGGTGATCAGGGACGAGACGAACGCAACGTCGTCCACGTCGTCCTGGCTCTGCTCGGCGACCGAGCAGCACCCCCCGCCGTTCCAGACGAGCCGGTTCGGGGTGAACCGGTTGATGGGCGTGCCGTTCGGGTACACGACGATGAACCGGTTGGCCTCGGCCAGGCCGTCGAAGCCACTGTTCTGCTCGAATTGGGGACCCGAGCCGAGACCGCCGTGCAGGGCGACCAGGAGGGGCACCGGCGTGTGCTCGGGGAGCGAGCGTGGCACGTAGAGCGCGTAGGACCGCACCACGGTCCCGCCCAGGACGATCGTGCCGGTGCTGTGCCGTCCGCTCGGGGTGACCGCGGGCTCAATGACGGCCCCGGAAGGGAGCACGGGCCCGATGGACGGTGGGGAGGAGCGGGCCGCCGACGCCACCGGGGCTCCGGTCGCGACGACTCCGCACGCGACCACCGACGCCACCACGGCGGCCAGGACGCGTGGGGCAACCCTCATCGGCCGCACGTCCGGGGCCTGCACGCACGCGGGTTCGGGGGCATCCTCCGATCGTCCCCGGCAGATGTGAGGATTCCTTGAGGGATCGATTCGGGTTCCCCTTTGCCGATCCTCGGGTCACGCCTGGAGCGCGATGCGCTCCGCGGCGGCGCGCCATGGACGACCTGCGCCGCATGCCTCAACGCAGGGTGCTGCCCTCCCGCTCGGACAGTTCCCGCAGGAGTGGCACCCAGGAGCCCAGATCACGAACCTCCAGCCACTCGGCCTTCCCGGCGTCGTCCGCCCGGCGCAGGGCGACGGCGGCGGTGGCGAGGGGCAGGCCCTCGAACGCGACGACCGCGGCGGCGGGCAGGGGGCCGCCCTGGGCGTCCAGCGACGCCACGCTGTCGGGGGCCAGCACGCCGCCGTAGGCGCGCTCCGTCGCCAGGAGGTAGCGCTTGGCCTCCACGTGCAGCGCGACGAGCCCGGCCGCCCGCTCCCCCAGCACGGCGCGGGCCGCCGCGGCCCCGGCGGCGGCGTGCGTTCGGTCGTCGACCCCGGGGAGGAGATGGCCGATGTCGTGCACCAGCCCGGCGGCCGCCAGCTCCGGGTCGTCGCGGTACTCGTGCCCGAGCAGCGCCGCCGTCTGCAGTGCGTGGTCGAGCTGCGACACCCGGGAGCCCGAGCGCAGCGGCCGTGCTGCGCCGGTGGCGAGCAGGGTGACGATCTCGTCGACGTCGCCGGCGCCGGCCGGCCCTGCGCTCACGGGGCCATTCTCACTCGTGGCCTCCACCGTTGCGGGTACGGTGACGCCCCGTGCCCTGGACCCCGCCACCGCGCAGCCCCTGGGCGGACAAGATGGTCTCGCTCGGCCGGGGACTGGGCGACGACGGGCGCTCGCTGGTCTCGCTGCAGCCGGAGGACCTCCGCGCCGCCGCCATCGCGACGACCGGCCTCGACGACTTCGGCGACGCCTGGTGGGAGGAGCCGTTCCGCCGCCTCTGCGCCTCCCTCGACACCGAGGCCCGCCTCCACCTCCCCGGCCGGCTGCGCACCCGTGGCGAGGTGCAGCTGATCCTGCAGAACCGCCTGCGCATGGTGGGGCTGTGGAAGAAGGAGCCGGCCGTCCTGCGCCAGCCGGTGGAGGCGCCCATCGTCGTGACCGGCCTCGGTCGCTCCGGGACCACCCTGCTGCACGAACTGCTCGCCTGCGACCCCGACAACCGCCCGCCGCTGCTGTGGGAGCTGCTGCACTCCGTCCCCTACGAGGATGCCTCGGGCGACGTCTGCGACGACGAGATCAAGCTGATGGACGAGATCGTGCCGGCCTTCACCGCCATGCACGAGAACGGCGGGCGCCTCCCGACCGAGTGCATCTTCGCGTTCGCCCACCAATTCTCGAGCGACATGTACACCGGGCTCTACAACGTGGCCGAGTACACGGTGTGGCGCAGCGAGCAGGACCAGGCAGCGATCTACGACTGGCACAGGCGCCATCTGCAGACGCTGCAGTGGGTGGCCGAGCGGCCCACCACGCGCTGGGTCGTCAAGGCGCCCTCCCACCTTTCCGCCCTGCCCCTGGTCTTCTCGACCTACCCCGACGCCCGGGTGGTGATCACCCATCGTGACCCGTTGCGCGTCATCGGGTCCCTGGCCGACCTCATGGCCACGCTGCACTACATGCACTCCGACCACGTGGACCATTCGATCCTGGTGGAGTTCATGGCCATGGGGCTCGAGATGCAGATGGACCACGTCACGGCCGAGCGCGACGCCGGCGCCATCCCGGTGGACCAGGTCGCCGACGTGGTCTACAAGGACCTGGTCGCAGACCCCGTCGGCGTGATCGAACGGCTCTACGCCGGGTGGGACCTTCCGCTCACGCCCGCGTTCCGAAGCGCGCTCGAGGCCTACCTCGCCGCCCGCCACACCGGCCGCGCCGGCGGCCACGACTACTCCTTCGCCGACACCGGGCTGGACCTGGCCACCCACCGCGCGCTGGTCGCGCCCTACCAGGAGCGTTTCGGCGTGCCCTCGGAGGTCTGAGGGGCTCAGCGCAGGCTGGCGACGGGCACGACCTCGGCCGTCGGGTGCGGCGGGCCGTCGGCGAGGACCCAGCGCACCAGCATGTAGCCCTCGAGCCGCCCGCCCGTGTCGAGCCAGTTCTCGACGCCGGGATCGCTCGGGGCGATCACCATGCGCCAGGAGCCGTCGGGCGAGCGCGACGCGGTCTCGTTGTTCAACGCGGTGGTCGCGTAGCGGTAGTCGAAGCTCTCCATCCAGGGCGAGGTCAGGGTGAGCCCCCAGTACAGGAACGGCTTGTCCGGTTCGTGCACGGTCACCACCAGGGCCTCGCCCGGCTCCAGGCGGAAGCGCCCCCCGTGGTAGGTCATCTCCGCGTTGGTGTGCGTGCGCACCTCGTCCTCCTGCGCCGCCACGTGCGAGGCGCCGGACTGACCCCCGAAGGAGTTCATGTTCGGGGCCGCGTCCCGCCACATCTGCGGGGCCGTCTTGCCGACGAACGTGAGGAACATGGCGGCGAGTTCGAGCTTGGAGGCCAGCTCGTCGATGGAGAGCAGGGGCGGCGGGACCACCTCGCCGGGCTCGGGCACGAGCTCGACCCGCAGGCGCGCGAAGCGCTCGGGCGACTTGCGGAAGTAGGTCTCGCGGATGGCCAGCTGCGCCGTGCCCGGCTCGAGGACGACCGAGTTGCGCGGCCTCGGGTCTGGCATGGCCGACGCCGGGGCGATGAGAACGTCGACCTCGCCGTTCGGCCCGAGCTCGAACTCGTCGATGTGGGTCTGGGTCTGCGTGCCCGTGCGCCCACCGACCTGGCCCTGGCCGAATGCCGTGCCGAACGTCATGCCGAGGTAGGCGCACTCGCCGCGGTACCCGAGGAGGCGGTACGAGTGCGAGTCGTCGAGGACGCAGAACGTGTAGTGCACGTCCGGGTTGTCGACCAGGAGCTTGCGGTACTCGTCCTGGAGCGTGAACAGCTGCGGGTGCAGCGGGTCGGACTTCTCGACGATCCACTCGAGGGCGAGGGTGGCGAGCCGGGTCACCCACCGGTAGCCCTCGGCCAGGTCGAGGTCGGTTTCGGGCACCTCGGTCGCCTGCCGCACGACGTCGAGCGCCGCCGTCTGTGCCTGCAGCCAAGCGTCGAACGCCGCGTTGAGCCGGTCGTCTTGCATCCGCCCGACGCTACCCATGTTCGAGCCGAGTCGCCCGTTGCGGGACGCGAACGGTAACTTCGCGACGTGACCGACACTGCGACCGAGACGACCGGCACCGAGGAGCTGCTCAGCGACCTCCGTGCCTGGCTCAACGACAACTGGGACCCGGACCTCACGGTCGCCCAATGGTGGGAGCGGCTGGGGCTCGCCGGCTGGGCGGCACCCGGGCTGCCCCAAAACGCCTACGGCAAGGGCATGGCCCGCTCCGACACCGTCCTGGTCCAACAGGAGGTCACCAAGTTCGGCGCGTTGGGCCCCCCGGCCGGGCTGGGTCTCCTCCTGGCCGCCCCGACGATCGCCGCCCACGGCACCCAGGAGCAGATCGACCACTACGTGCGCGACATCGTCACCGGCCAGAAGGCCTGGTGCCAGCTCTTCAGCGAGCCGCAGGCGGGCTCGGACCTGGCCGGCCTGCAGACCCGCGCGGTCAGGGACGGTGACGAGTGGGTGGTCAACGGCCAGAAGGTGTGGACGTCGGGTGGCCAGTACGCCGACCTCGGCATGCTGCTCGCCCGCACGGACCCCGAGGTCCCCAAGCACCAGGGCATCTCCTACTTCGCGTTCGAGATGCTCCAGGACGGCGTCGACGTGCGCCCGCTCAAAGAGATGACCGGGCACGCCCTCTTCAACGAGGTCTTCATCACCGACGCGCGGGTGGCCGAGTCGGCCCTCGTCGGCGGCCTGAACAACGGGTGGGCCGCGGCCAACACGACGCTCATGAACGAGCGGGCGGGCCTGGGCTCGGGCGGTGGCAGCGCGGCCGGGGGCGGCCTGGCCCAGCCCGGGACGGTGATGGGGTTCCTGAGCAAGCGGGTGGGCGACGTGGTCGCCCCCCCGGCGGTCGCCGGCCCGGACGCCAAGTCCGACGGCAGGACCCAGCAGCCCGGCGGCGCGCTGGGTGCCATGCGCGGCGGGGCGGGCCTCCTGATCGGCCTGGCCCAGTCCCGCGGCGTCAACCGCGACGCAGGGATCCGCCAGGACCTGGCCCGCCTGTACACGCTCGGCGAGATCGGCCGTTTCAACGGGCTGCGCATGAAGGCGGTCAAGGAGCAGGGCGCCGACATCCCGGGCATGCCCAACGTGGCCAAGCTCTCCATGAGCCAGATCGTCCGGCTCACCCGGGATCTGGGCCTGCGCATCTCGGGTCCCTCCGGCATGCTCCACGCCTACGACAGCGACGACAAGGCGGCGCTCAAGCACGCCACCGGAGACCCCTTCGCGGGCGGCATCACCGAGATGGCGCTGTTCGCCCAGGCGCCCCCGATCTACGGAGGTACCGACCAGGTCCAGCGCAACATCATCGGAGAACGCGTGCTGGGCCTGCCCAAGGAGCCCAACAACGACCGGGTGACACCCTTCTCCGAGCTGCCCAAGAACGCGTAGCCGGCCGTACGGCAGGGATCGGGTCGGAACCGGGGGGTCGTCGGGGCATGGGCAGGGTGGATCGGACGTTGCGCGGCGCCGCGGCCATCGTCGGCGTCGCCGACGACGTCTCCCCCACCGGGGAGCTCGACCGCTCGGGCCGTGAGCTCGAGGTGGCCATGATCCTCGACGCGCTGGACGACGCCGGCCTCGGCCTGGGTGACGTCGACGGCGTCTGCCACGCCGAGTCGGCCGTCGGCCTGGCCGAGTACCTCGGCCTCCACCCCACCTTCACCGAGTCCACCATGACCGGGGGCTCGAGCTACGAAGTGCACGTCGAGCACGCCGCCGCCGCCATCGCCGCCGGCCTGTGCGACGTGGTGGTGAGCGTCTACGCCTCCACGCCCCGCCGCGACAGGGCCGGGGGGCGCCGGGGGTTACGCCGCGGTCCGGCCGGCGACAACCCCGCGGTCGAGTGGGACGTGCCGTACGGCCTGCGCATGCCCATGGGCCCGTACGCGCTGGCCGCCGCCCGCCACATGCACGAGTTCGGCACGACCTCCGAGCAGCTGGCCCAGATCGCCGTCAGCACCCGCGAGTGGGCCACCCTCAACCCCCGGGCCCGCTACCAGGACCCGCTCACCGTCGCCGACGTCCTGGCCTCGCCGCTGCAGGTGAGCCCGCTGCACCTGCTCGACTGCTGCCTGGTCACCGACGGCGCCGGCGCCTTCGTGATGACGAGCGCCGAGCGGGCCCGCTCGCTCGCCAAACCCCCGGTCTACGTGCTGGGGGCCGCCACGTGCACCGATCACATGGGGATCACCCAGATGCCGGACCTCACGACGACGCCCGGCGTCGTGTCGGGCGCCAACGCGTTCGCCATGGCCGGCCTGGGACCCGAGGACGTGGACGTGCTGATGGGCTACGACAGCTTCACCATCACCGCACTCCTGCACCTGGAGGACCTCGGCTTCTGCCCGAAGGGCGACGGCGGCCCCTTCGCCGCCGAGGGCACGCTCGGCCCGGGGCGCGGCCCCCTCGCCATGAACACGAACGGCGGCGGGCTGTCGTTCACCCACCCCGGCATGTACGGCATGTTCCTCCTCACCGAGGCGACCCGGCAGCTGCGGGGCGAGTGCGGGCCGCGCCAGGTGCCCGACGCCACCGTCGCCGTGGCCCACGGGTCCGGGATGCTGCTCTCGGTGATGTCGACGGCCGTGCTCGGCACGGAGGCGACCCTGTGAGCGCCACCACCACCGGCGACGCGCCGGCCCGCTTCGAGCCCCCCGTCGGGGCGGAGAGCGGTCCCTTCTGGGAGGCCACCCGCGAGGGCCGTTTGCTGGTGCAGTGGTGCACCGGGTGCGATCGGGGCATCTTCTATCCGCGCTCGTTCTGCCCGCGCTGCTCCTCCCCCCGGGCGGCACTCGAGTGGCGCACGGCCAGTGGCCGGGCCACCGTGTACGCCGCCGTGGTGGAGCACCGGCCCGCCGCGGCCGGGACCACCTTCTCCGGGGGCGAGCCCTACTGTGTGGCACTGGTCGACCTGGAGGAGGGCGTGCGCCTGCTGACGAACATCGTCGGCTGCCCGCCCGAGGAGGTGCACAGCGGCATGGCCGTGACGGTGACCTGGGAGCCCCTGACCGACGGGCGGCAGCTGCCGCTCTTCTGCCCGGCACCGGGCGCGGCGCCGTGAGCGTCCCCGACGACAGGCGCGAGGCGGCCGCCCTGGGCATGCTGCACGCCTGGTGGGCCCGGCGCATCCCCGACCGCCTGGCGCTGGCCACCCCCCAGGGCGACCGCAGCTACGAGGACCTCAACGCCAACGTCAACCGGCTCGGCCGGGCGCTGCGCGCCCGGGGGCTGGAGGCGGGTGATTCCGTCGCGGTGATGTGCACCAACCGGCCCGAGTTCCTCGAGGTCCTCTACGCGGCGCAGCGCGTCGGCCTGCGCTTCACGCCCATCAACTGGCACCTCACCGGCCCGGAGGCGGGCTACATCGTGGAGGACTGCGAGGCCAAGGCGTTCATCTGCTCGGGCGATCTGGGTGAGAGTGTCGTCGAGGCGGCGGCGGCAGGCGGGCCGCACCTGGTGAAGATCAACACGGGCGGCTACCTGCCGGGCTTCGAGATGTACCACGCCGTGGTCGCCGCCGAGGACGGCGCCGACATCGAGGACCCGCTGATCGGCACCCAGATGCTCTACACGTCGGGGACGACGGGCCGGCCCAAAGGGGTGCACCGCTCCAGCGCAGCGGTCAGCGCGCTCGCCACCGTCAACTTCTGCGGCTACGACGAGGAGTGGTTCACGAGCACCGACGCCCACCTCCTGACGGGTCCGCTGTACCACGCCGCCCCGCTCGCCTTCTCGGTGGCGGTGCCCTTCCTCTACGGCGTGCCGATCGTGATCATGGACCACTGGGACGCCGTCGACGCGCTGCGCCTGGTGGAGCGGCACGGGATCACGCACACGCACATGGTGCCGACGATGTTCCATCGCCTCCTCGCCCTGCCGGCCGAGGAGCGGGAGCGCTTCGACACCTCGTCACTGCGCTTCGTCATCCACGGCGCGGCGCCGTGCCCGGTCCCGGTGAAGCAGCGCCTGATCGAATGGCTCGGTCCCGTCGTCGTCGAGTACTACGCCGCGACCGAGGGGCTGGGCACCCTGGTGGACTCCACGACCTGGCTGGCGCACCCCGGCACCGTCGGGCGGCCCATGGTGCCGGGCCTGGTCAAGGTGGCCGACGACGCCGGCACCGAGCTGCCGCGGGGCGAGGTCGGCCTCGTCTTCCTCCAGGCACCCGCCGCCACCAAGTTCGACTACTACCACGACGCCGAGAAGACGGCCGACGCGTTCCGGGACGACTACTTCACGCTGGGCGACATGGGCTACATGGACGACGAGGGCTACCTGTACCTGACGGACCGCACGGCCAACCTCATCATCTCGGGCGGCGTCAACATCTACCCGGCCGAGGTGGACGCCGTGCTGCTCGAGCACCCCGCGGTGGGCGACGTCGCCACCATCGGCGTGCCCGACGAGGAATGGGGCGAGGTCGTCAAGGCGGTCGTGCAGCCTGCCGGGGGCGTGGTCCCGGACGACGGGCTGGCGGACGAGCTCATGGCGTTCTGCCGGGAGCGCCTGGCCCACTTCAAGTGCCCCCGGAGCGTCGACTTCGTGTCCGAGCTGCCGCGGGAGGATACTGGGAAGATCTTCAAGAGGAAGCTGCGGGAGCAGTACCGGGCGGAGTCGAGCCGCCGACCATGACCAAAGGAGCTGAACGTGGGAATCTGTGACGGACGGGTCGTCGTCATCACCGGCGCGGGCCGGGGCATCGGACGCGAGCACGCCCTCGAATTCGCCGGCCAGGGCGCCAAGCTGGTGATCAACGACCTCGGGGCCGAGGTGGACGGCACCGGCTCGTCGGCCGGGCCCGCCGGGCAGGTGGTCGACGAGATCCGGGGCATGGGCGGCGAGGCGGTGGCCAACGGTGACGACGTGTCCGACTACGAGGGGGCGGGGCGCCTGATTCAGGCGGCCATCGACACCTTCGGGACGATCGACGTCCTGGTCAACAACGCCGGCATCCTGCGCGACCGCATGCTGGTCAACATGACGATCGACGAGTGGGATGCCGTGCTCAGGGTGCACCTGCGCGGCACGTTCGCCCCGACCCGCCACGCCGTCGAGTATTGGCGCAACCGGACGAAGGCCGGCGAGACGAACGACGCCCGCATCATCAACACGACGTCGCCCTCGGGCATTTACGGGAACGTGGGCCAGACCAACTACGGCGCCGCCAAGGCGGGGATCGCCGCCTTCACCGTGATCGCCGCCATGGAGCTCGGGCGCTACGGCGTGACCGTCAACGCCATCGCCCCCGCCGCGCTGACCCGCATGACCGAGAACCTCGGCATGGGTGCGGCCCAGGCGGAGAAGAAGCCCGAGGAGTTCGACCCCTTCGACCCGGCCAACATCGCACCGATCGTCGTCTGGCTCGGCAGCCCCGAGTCCAAGGACATCACGGGACGCGTCTTCAACGTGCAGGGCGACCACATCAGCGTGGCGGAGGGCTGGGTGGCGGGGCCGGGCGCCGACAAGGGCGACCGCTGGGACCCGGCCGAGCTGGGCAAGGTCGTGCCGGACCTCGTGGCCAAAGCGGCCCCCAACGCCAACATGGGCGGGCGGCGCAAGTAGCCTCGAGACCATGTCCGAGACGACGCCTCCGGTGTCGGGGTCCGAGACGACGCCTCCGGTGTCGGGGTCCGAGACGACGCCTCCGGTGCCGGGGGTCGCCGAGGTGAGCCCTCCGGTGCCGGCCCGGCGCGACATGGAGGCCGCCGTCCAGGTCATCCACGACGACGCCGAGCGCCTGTTCCTGTGGGACTACGAGCGCGACCGGGGGCAGCTGGTGACGCTCTACAACAAGGCCATGGGGTCGCAGTGGAACAGCGTGAAGGACCTCGACTGGTCGATCGAGGTCGATCCCGAGCGCCTGGTGGCCGAGCAGGACAGCCCCATGCTCGCCGTGGCGCGGGTCGCGGGCACGCTCCCGGGGTCGCCGATGGCCACGTGGACGGAGAAGGAGTACTCGCAACTCGGCATCGAGTTCTTCAAGGCGAGCCTGTCGCAGTTCATGCACGGGGAGCAGGGCGCGATGATGACGGCCGCCAAGATCGTCGAGACCGTGCCGTGGATCGACGCCAAGTACTACGCGTCGACCCAGACCATGGACGAGGCGCGCCACACGGAGGTCTTCGCCAAGTACCTGCGCACCAAGCTGGGCGACGCCTACCCGATGAGCCCGTTCCTCAAGGCGCAGATCTGGTCGCTGCTCGAGGACTCGCGTTGGGACATCGCGTACCTCGGGATGCAGATCGTGATCGAGTCGCTGGCGCTGGCCGCGTTCGGCGACATGCTGCGCCGCACGAACGAGCCGCTGCTCACGAAGCTCCTGCGCTACGTGATGTCCGACGAGGCCCGCCACGTCGCCTTCGGCGTGCTGACGCTCTCGGAGTACTACGGCGACCTGAGCGAGACGGAGCTGAAGGAGCGCCAGGAGTTCCTGGTCGACGCCACGCTTGAACCAGCGGGCGCGGTCGACCACCCCCGAGGTGTGGGAGCGGCTCGGCACGACCGACGAGGCCGTCCTCCCGTTCATCGTGCAGGCCGCCCAGCAGATGAAGACGAACCTCCTGGGCGGCTTCGCCCGCGCCTTCTTCGCCAAGCTCGTCCCCAACGTCCGCAAACTGGGTCTGCTCGACGCCAACGCCGGCTGGCTGCGCGAGCGGTGGGGCGCGGCCGGCCTGTTGGAGTTCGAGTTCGCCGACGACACCGGGTCGGACTACGAGACCTACGACGCCGTCGCCCAGGACCGGGCGGCCCGGCTCTCCGCCGACGGGGGCGAGCCGTCCGCCACCTGAGGCAAGCCGGCGCCGGCGGCCGGCCCGGCGCTCAGCGGGCCGGGTCGAGCCCGCTGAGCGTGGCGTCCATGCTCTCGGAGTAGCTCACGCCCCCCTGGGTCACCGCGACCGTCTCGTGCTCACGCACGATGAGGCCGCTGCTCGGGGCGATCCAGAAGTCGGTCGGGTTGGTCCCCGCGTCGGCCCCGGAGAATCTCAGCGTGAACCGGGTGTGCTCGACGGTGACGTGGTGCCCACCGACGGCCAGCGTCGCCGGCCCCAGCACCTGGCCGGCCAGCACGACCTTCTCCGCCGGGCTCACGAGGGCGCAGCTGGCGGCCCACCGCTCGCCGGGACGGGCCGCGGGCGGCAACAGGTACGCGGTGGCCGGGCAGCGGACCATGGAGGAGCTCGTGGTGCCCGCGATCGACTCGTCCGTGACGAGCCGCGGCACCCACAGCGCGCCGGCCGTCGCGGGGCACAGCGTGGTCGCCTCGCTGTGCTGCGTGATGGGGACCCAGCTCACCGTGGCGCAACGGCCGTCCGCCACGATCATGGAGGTGGACGACGGGAAGGAGCGCTGGACGCCAATCAGGTCGAGGCCCTCGCCCCCGGTCGTGCGGTAGGTGTACACGCCGGGCGCCGGCAGCCGGTTGCGCAGCGACGCGATGACCTTGCCCGTCTGCTCCCGGCGGTAGATCCGCAGCGCCTCGCGCAACCCGACCGGCGAGGAAACCGTGCGGAACATCAGCGCCCACGCCGTCCCGCCGGCGGAGCTGACGATCACCACGGCGAGCACGAGGACGGACAACAACCGATGTTGCTGGACCCAATGCCAGACGAACACGCCGCGATGGTACCCCGGTGCGGGAACCCGGCCGCGTCGGCTCAGGAGGGGTCGGGCACCCAGTTGCCGTGGAAGCCCGCCGGCACCCGTTGGGGCAGCTCTATCACCGCCTGCGCCTCCCCTTCCATGTCGTCGGCGTTGATGATGTGGAGCGCGGAGGTCCCCGACTCGGCCGAGTGGGCGATCGCCATCAGCCAGCCGTCGGACTCGCCGGCGTCGCCGGCCCGGGGGACGAAGACGGCCTCGCCGAGCGCCGCGCCGGGGCCGAAGGACCGCACCGTGCTCGTGCCCCGCTCGAGGTCGTGACGGACGAGCACCGACTCGGTGCCCACGATGTCACCGTCCCGGTGGAGGGCCACCGCGTACCCGTAGCGGTGCAGGAGCCCCACGCGCCGCTCGTCGACGCGGGGGAACTCCTGGCCCCGGTCGTCCAGGCGCTCCTCCTTGACCGCGCTGCCGTGGCCGTCGAGATGCCAGCGCTCCAGCGTCGGGGAGCCCTCGGCCGGACCGAGGAGCTGGGTGCGGAACATGGAGGGGTGGCGCACGACGTCGAGCACGACCCCGTCACCGTCGGGCTCGTCGTACGCGTTCATGGGATGGAAGACGTAGCACGGCTCGACGTCGTGCCAGACGACGTCGGTCGAGTCGCCGTCGCGGGGCAACAGGCCGACCCGGGCGTGGTACCCGTCCTGCCAGCGGTACGGGAAGCGGGCACCCGACGCGACGGCGTCCATGCTGAAGAGGACGGGCAGGTCGAGCAGGACGACGTGGCGCTGGGTGATGGCCGTGTCGTGCACGCTGACGGGACCCCCCAGGGCGATGCGGCGGGAGGAGCGCACCCGCGCCCGGGCGTCGACGACGGTCACCTCGACGTCGTCGCCCCAACCGAAGAAGTAGGAGACCGCGTAGAGCTCACCGGTGAGCGGGTCCCGCTTGGGGTGGGCGGTGTAGCCGCCCTGCAGTGTGCCACCGAAGTCGCACGGGCCGATCGTCTCGAGCTCGTCGGTCAGCTCGTAGGGCCGCGCGCCCGCCTCGACGATGGCGAACGTGCGCCCCGCGTGGCCGACGACGTTGGTGTTGGGCGCGAAGTCCATCCCGGCATGGACATCGCCCGGACGCGGCTCCTCGCCGAGGGCACGGGCGACCTCGGCGGACCGCACCCAGCGGTTGCGGTACCACTCGGCGCGCCCGTCGCGCAGCCGGATCCCGTGCACCATGCCGTCACCGGTGAACCAGTGGTAGGTCGCAGGCTCCGGCGCGGTCACGGGGTTGGGCCCGTTGCGCAGATAGCGCCCGCACAGGGAGTCGGGCACCCGGCCCGTCACGCGGAGCTCGGTCGCCGTCACCTCCTCGTGCACGGGAGCGAAATTGCCCTGCAGGTACGGGTTGGCGGCGACGGTCACAGGCGGACCTCCTTCGTGGGAACGACCAGTCCACGCTACGCACCGTGCGTGAACAATGCGTGACCGATTCCTGCGAAGGGTGGGGAAAGTCCCCCTTCGGGGGTCCCGGCACGCTAAGGTTCCCTTCCGAGGGCACCACCATCACAAGTTTGGAAATCCCTCTGGCTCGCAAGAGCTACCGGCCATGACCCACGAGATCACGGGTCAAATCTGGCCAGGAGAGGAGTGGATTTTCAATGGCAACTGGTTCCGTGAAGTGGTTTAACGGTGAGAAGGGCTTCGGCTTCATCACCCAGGACGGTGGGGGCCCCGACGTTTTCGTGCATTTCGAGCGCGATTAGCGGTACGGGCTACCGCAATCTCGAGGAAGGCCAGAAGGTCGAATTCGAGACCAACCAAGGCCCCAAGGGGCTGCAGGCCGCGAATGTGCGCGCCATCGGCTGACGCCCACCGCGCCACACCGACGACAGGACCCCGTCTCCGAGCGAGGCGGGGTCCTGTGAATTCTCCCGCGACGGGACCCCCACCGTGTGATGGCGGGGCCTACCAGTACGGCCGGCGCTGCCGGGTGGTGACGTCGAGGACGGCGTCGGCGTACTCACGCCGGCACACCACCAGATCGGGCAGCCAGGCGTCCGGGTCGCCGTAGCGCAACGGCTCGCCGTCCAGCCTGCTCGCATGGAGGCCGCTCGCCACGGCCACCGCGACCGGAGCGCACGAGTCCCACTCGTACTGGCCGCCCGCGTGCACGTAGACGTCGGCCGCCCCGAGGATCACGGCGGCGATCTTGGCCCCGGCCGACCCCATGGGGATCATGACGCCGCCCAGCGCCTCGGTGACGTCGTACGCGACGTCGGGAGGACGGCTCCGCGAGACCACCACGCGCGGGTTCTCGCCCGGCGCGCGCGCCGGGAGCACCGGAGGGTCTCCCGTGGAGAGCACCAGGTCGAGCGCCGGGAGGGCGACCGCCCCCACCACGGCCTCGCCGCCGACGGCCAGCGCCACGTGGACGGCCCAGTCGCTCCGGCCCAGCTGGCGGAACTCGCGGGTGCCGTCCAGCGGGTCGACGATCCACAGGCGGCCCTCGCCGGCCACGTGCTCGAGCCCCTCCTCCGACCGGACGTCGTCCCCGGGATAGAGCCGGTTGAGCTCACCGACGAGCAGATGGTGCGACAGGTGGTCGCCGGCGGCGCCGATGTCCCGCAGCTTCGGCGGCGCGGCCCGCAGCTCCATCAGGGCTCGGCCTGCCGCCTCGGCCAGCCCGGCCGCGTCGCGGTGCTCGGCGGCCAGGTCCTCGGGCATGGCCCACTGTCTAGACCAAGCGTCTGTCCGTGGCCCATCTGGTCAGCTCGTGGCGGGTGGAGAGCTGCAGCTTGCGCAGCACCGACGAGACGTGGGACTCGACCGTCTTGGCCGAGATGCCGAGGTCGCGCCCGACCTCCTTGTAGGTGTAGCCCCGCGCGATGAGGCGGAGCACCTCGCGCTCGCGCGGGGAGAGCTGGTCCAGCTCCGGGTCGAGGCCGGCGGCGGGTGCCGACCCCTGGGCGAACGCATCGAGCACGAAGCCGGCCAGCCGGGGGGAGAAGACGGCGTCGCCGGCGGCGACCCGGTAGACGGCCTGCAGGAGCTCGGGCCCCGAGATCGTCTTCGTGATGTACCCGCGGGCGCCCGCCCGGATGACGTCGATCACGTCCTCGGGTGCGTCGGACACCGACAGCGCCAGGAACTGGACCTCGGGATGGAGCGGCCGCACCCCGCGCAGCACCGCATGGCCTCCCCCACCGGGCAGGTGCACGTCGAGCAGGACGACCTCGGGGACGCGCTCGTTGATGAGCTCGATGGCGGCGCCGGCCTCGTCGGCCTCACCGACGACCTCCACGGCCTCGCCCAGCTCCGCCTTGACGCCGGCACGGAACACGGCATGGTCCTCGACGAGGAAGATGCGCGGGCGGCCCGCCGGCGCGCCCCGGCCGGCGGCGCTCACTTGACCCGCTCCCGCCGGGGCATGGAGAGCTGCACCTCGGCGCCCTCGCCCGGCGCGGAACGGATGACGGCAGCGCCGCCGAAGCGGGCGACGCGGGCGCGGATGGACTGCGCGATGCCCCGACGGTCGTCGGGAACGGCGTCGGGGTCGAACCCGCGGCCCCGGTCCCGCACGTAGAGCATCACCGTGTCCGGCTCCACCTCGACGTACACGGAGACCTGATCGGCTCCGGACCACTTGGCCGCGTTGACGGTGGCCTCGCGCGCCGCATCGAGGAGCGCGCGCAGGGCCTCGTCCAGCTCACAGTCCCCCACCATCACCACCTGCACGGCGATGCCGTGGTCCGCCTCGATCTGGCGCTGGAGCAGCCCGACGCCCTCGGCCACCATGGTGGCGTCCTCGCCGATCGCCCCGGGCGGACGACCCTCGAACAGCCAGGCCCGCAGCTCCCGCTCCTGGGCCCGGGCGAGGCGCACGACGTGCTGGGGGTCGTCGGAGGACCGCTGGATCAGCGCCAGCGTCTGGAGCACCGAGTCGTGGACATGGGCCGCCATCTGGGCCCGCTCCTCCGCCAGCGCCCGGGCCTGGCGCTCGGCGATGAGGTCGCGCACGAGGCTGAGCCACCAGGGGCCGAAGATGATCACACTGGCCGCGACGACCAGGACCGCGCCACCGACGGGCCGCAACGCCGCGACCGTGGTGTGACCCTCGACGAGCAGGACGATCCCTCCCGCCCCGATCAGGACCCCCAGGGCCACCCGCGCGATGAGCCAGCGCCGCCCCTCGCCCCGGGTGTCCGGGCCGAAGAGGGGGACCACGTCATGATCGATGAACGCCTTCTCCGACTCGTTCGCGTTGCGCCAGATGAGGATCAGCACTCCGACGGCGAGGAAGGTCGGCCATCCGATGAAGCCGACGAAGGCCACATGGAGGGTCGAGGTGATCACCTGCACGGCGATCATCACGGGGATGAGGACGGCTGCGACGACGCGGATCCCGCGCCGGTCGTTGACGGCGCGGGAGTAGATGTTGGCGCTCTCGCCCTCCATCGGTATGAGCAGCCAGGCGGCGGCGTAGACGAGCACCATGACGCCGCTGCAGATGGCGAGCAGCACGAAGCCGATCCGCACCCACATGGCGTCGATCCCGGTGGCCGACGACACCGCGCCGCACACGCCGCCGAACACCCGGTTGTCGGGGCTGCGGCGCAGGCAGCGCAGCTTCCGGCCCACGTGATGGTGGCGGTGGTGGTGCCAACGTCCGCCCGACCAGGGGCCCCCGCGGGGCGACCAGTGCTCGTTCGTCCCGCCCCAGCCGCCGGCGGGCGGCTCCCACTGGCCCATCGGCGGGACCCACGGCCCGGGCGCGGGCCGTGACGTCTCCGTCGGTCGCCCACCGTCGGTCAGCGGACGCGTCCCGGGATCGGGTGCCTCAGTGATCCCCCAATGGTCGCGCGAGCGCCGCCGTCGTGGCTATCAGGGACATCCCTGAGGCGTCGGGGACGCCCTCAGGGTCCGGACAGGGTGCTGCCGGATTCACACGGGTCCCGCTCGGATTCAGGCTGGCTTCATGGACACCACGCCGAACGAGATCCCCTCGAGCCCCCAGACCGACACCCACGGGCAGCGCCCGCCCGACAGCGGCGGGGCACCCCCCGCCGAGCAGCGCCTCCACCGGGCGGGCCGTGGCCGCATGCTGGCGGGCGTGGCCGCCGGGCTGGCCGACTACTTCGACGTCGACCCCACCATCGTCCGGATCGGCTTCGTCGCGCTCGCCTTCCTGGGCGGGCTCGCCGTGCCGCTGTACCTCGCCGGCTGGCTGCTCATCCCCGACGAGGAGTCCGACCTGTCGCTCGCCGAGGAGCTGCTGGCCCGGGAGCGGGCCCGCGGCGCCTACTGAGCCGGACCACCCCGCCCCGTCCCCTACCGAGAGGAGAGCTGTGCGCTACCGCTGGGATCCCGCCTACCCGATGGGCCGTCGCGAGGCACAGCCCTACGACGCCTCCCTGCGGGCGTCGGACGACGAGCGCAATGCCGTGGCCGACAAGCTGGCGCGGCACTACGCCGAGGGCCGGCTCGACGAGACCGAGTTCAAGAGCCGCCTCGACACCGCCATGTCCGCCACGACGAGGGGCGACCTCCACGGGCTGTTCCACGACCTGCCCCCGCTCCCGAGCGAGCCGCCGCCGCCGCCACGGCACAAGCGGATCCTGCCCGTCGTGTTCCTGGTGGGGTTCGTGGCCATCGTCGCCGCCTCGACCATGCCCTTCTACCCGCTGGCGCACGTGCCGTGGCTGCTCTTCGCCATCATCGGCTTCGTGCTGTGGCGCCGGGCCGTCGGTGGCCCGTCCTGGCACCACCGCCGTCACGGCAATGGGCCGTCGAGCTCGGTCATGGACCACTGAGCCGTGCGCGCCCACGCTCCCGAGCATGCGGCCGACGACGACCTGGCCGACACCCTCTCGGCCATGGACCTCTTCGCCGGGCTGCCGCGTCCCGAACTGGCCGAGCTCGCCGTGCACTGCGACGTCACCAGCGCCCGCCCGGGGCAGGTGATCCAGGCCCAGGACGTGCCGGTCCGTCTCTTTCACGTCATCGCCGGCGGCCATGCGGTGGTGCAGCGCGACGGCACACCCATCGGGCTCCTCGGCCGGGGGGACTCCTGGTCCGAGCACTCGCTCCTGAACCGGCTGCCCTCCCCCATCGCCGTCGTGGCGCTGTCGCCGCTCACGCTGCTGACGCTCGGCCGGCGCCAGTTCTTCGAGATCCCCGAGCGGCACCCGGTCCTGGCCGGACGCCTCGTCGCCCGTTCGGCCACCTCGGCCGACCGTCTCGCCCTCCCGGTCTTCAACGCCTTGGCGCACCTGCGCGGTGCCGGCTGAATCGGGGGATGCCCGGTCTCCCGGTACCATTGGTCCCTGCCCCCTGGCGCCGGCCGGTGGCGGCGTCGACCGTTTCTGAGGAGATCTTCCCCCATGCGCACCTTGGCCGGGTGGTGTGTCCGTCACCGTCGCATCGTCGTCCTGTTGTGGCTGCTCGTCCTGGTGGGCTCGGTCCTCATGGTGCAGCAAGTCGGTACCGCGTACTCGGACAATTTCAACTTCCCCCACACCGAGTCCGCCGACGCCATCAACCTGCTCAAGTCGGTCGCCCCCGCCCATTCGGGGGACACCGAAGAGGTGGTGTTCGGGACTTCGGGCAGCGCGCGGCTCACCGACCCCGCGATCGGCCGGCGCATCAACACGCTGGTCGCCGAGATCAACGCACTGCCCCACGTCACCGCGGTCACGAGCCCCTACGACGCCGCAGGCAACCTGGTGGGGACGACCGACGTCAACGCGCACCACACCGTCGGGTTCTTCCAAGTCCCCTTCAACAAGCTTGCGAACGACATCTCGGGCGCCGAGGGAAAGAAGTTCGTCCACACGGTGACCAGCACGTCGGGCCACGGCCTCACGGTGGCCGTCACCGGGCAGCTGGCCGAGCAGGCCAACCGGGTCTCGATCGGGAGCACGGGACTCGGCGTGCTCCTCGCCCTCGTGGTGCTGCTGCTCGTCTTCGGCTCGGTCTTCGCCGCCCTCCTGCCGATCATCTCGGCCCTCTTCGCCCTGGGGACGGCGTACAACGTCATCGGCGTCCTCAGCCACGCCATGGGGATGCCGTCCATCTCGCCCGAGCTCATGCTCCTCATCGGGTTGGGCGTCGGCGTCGACTACGCCCTGTTCATCGTGACGCGGCACCGGCAGGGGCTCGTCGCCGGTCGCGACGCCGAGTCCTCCATCATCAACGCGGTCAACACCTCCGGGCGGGCGGTCCTCTTTGCCGGGATCATCGTGTGCATCGCGCTGCTCGGCATGTTGGCCATCGGTGTCAGCTTCCTCTACGGGCTGGCCGTTGCGGCCGCCATCGGCGTCGCCCTCACGATGGTGGCGGCGCTGACCCTCCTGCCGGCCATGCTCGGCTTCATCGGGCCCAAGGTGATGAGCCGGAAGCAGAAGAGGAACCTGGCCGAGAACGGGCCGCGTACCGTGGGCGCGGACAACAAGGGCTTCTGGCCCAAGTGGGCCGACCGGGTCCGGGCGTACCCCTGGCTGTCGGCGGGGGCGGCGCTCCTCGTCATCGTCATCCTGGCCCTGCCCTTCTTCTCGCTCCGGTTGGGTTCGGCCGACCAGGGAACCGACCCGGCCGGCACGCCGACCCGGGTGGCCTTCGACATGTTGTCCAAGGGATTCGGCCCGGGCTTCAACGGACCTCTCATGCTGGTCGGCGTGGTGCAGCCCGACCAGCACGCCGTGATCGATGCCGTCGCCCAGGACGTCTCGCAGCAGTCCGACGTGGCCCGCGTGGCCGAGCCGGTCTACATCCCGAGCAAGACCGGCAGTGGCGACGTCGTGCTCTTGAACGTCTATCCCGCCTCGGCCCCCCAAGATGCCGCCACCACCGACCTGGTCAACCACCTGCGGGGCGACACGCTCCCCAAGGCGGTCGGCAATTTCGGGCGTCAAGATACTCGTGGGCGGGACGACGGCCATCTTCGTCGACTTCTCGGGCGTGCTCAGCGCGAAGCTCCCCTTCTTCATCGCTCTGGTCGTGATCCTGTCCTTCCTGCTGCTCATGACCGTGTTCCGGAGCTTCGTCATCCCGCTCACGGCGGCCTGCATGAACCTCCTCTCCATCGGTGCCGCGTTCGGAATCCTGGTGGCGGTCTTCCAGTGGGGGGACCTGGGCTCGCTCATCGGCCTCGACGGCACGAGCCCCATCGAGGCCTTCCTGCCGGTGATGCTCTTCGCGATCCTCTTCGGCCTGTCCATGGACTATCAGGTGTTCCTGGTGACGCGGATCCACGAGGAGTACGTCAAGTCGGGCCAGGACAACGACGTCGGCGTGCGCAACGGCCTCGCCGCCACCGGGAAGACCATCACCGCGGCGGCCCTGATCATGATCCTGGTGTTCGGCTCCTTCATCCTCGGCGGCCAGCGCGTGATCAAGGAGTTCGGCATCGGACTCGCCGCCGGCATTTTCGTCGACGCCATCTTCATCCGGATGGCCATCGTGCCCTCCCTGATGATGCTCTTCGGCAAGGCGAACTGGTGGTTCCCGGCCTGGCTCGACCGGCTCCTGCCGCGGCTCGCCGTCGACCCCGACGACCTGGCGGCACACCTCGTCGACGAGCCGGGTCCCCAACCCGAGCCCGAGTTGGCCGGGAGGGGCGTCCCGTGACCGACGAGCGCACCGCCGGCACGTTCGCTGCAGTCGCAGCGCCCCGGTAGTCACAAATCCACGCGCCCTGACCCACACGCGGACCTTCGGCCCTACCGGGTCGTCCGCCGGTTCCGCATCATCGGACATGCGAGGAAACGGGCGCCGCGCCGGTTGGGAGGCCCAGTGCAGACAGGGATGGGCGCGTCGGCACCGCGGCCGGTGTGAACGACCGCGAGCTCACCGCAAGGGTGCAGCAGGCCATCACCGGGGTGGCCGAGCGGCAGCCGAACCTGAGGATCCAGTCCACGCACCTCACTCGGGGTTGGGGCGACATCGTCTTCGTGAGGATCCACGCACGGCTGTCGGGACGACCGGAGCAGGAAGAGGTCGAACACGCCTTCGGCCACGCGGTCCGGGCGGCGCTCGAAGGGCAGCGGTCCGCTGTCAGCGTGACCTGGAGCTGGTGAACGGCCGGCGGCGGCTACGAGGCCGCCCGCATCACCAGGCGTAGTCCTCGGGTGCCGTCTTGTGGCCCGGGAAGATCTCGTCGAGGTGCGCCAGCGCCTTGTCGTCGAGCGTGACGTCGACCGCGCGCAACGCGGAGTCGAGGTGCTCGGGCAGGCGCGGCCCGACGATGGGGCCCGTCACCGCGGGCCGGGTCAGCAGCCAGGCCAATCCGACGGTCCCCGGGTCCTCGCCGATCTCGGCACACAGGTCCTCGTACGCCTCGAGCTGGCCGCGGCGCGCCTCGATCGACTCGGCGGCGCGGCCGGCGTAGCGGCGGCTCCCGTCTCGCTCCTTGCGCACGACGCCACCGAGAAGGCCGCCCTGGAGCGGCGACCACGGGATGACACCGAGCCCGTACGCCTCCGCGGACGGCAGCACCTCGCGCTCGACGTCGCGCACGATCAGGTTGTAGATGGACTGCTCGCTCACCAGTCCGAGGAAGTTGCGGCGCGCCGCGGCCTCCTGGGCCCGGGCGATGTGCCAGCCCGCGAAGTTCGACGACCCGACGTACAGGATCTTGCCCTGGGCCCGTAGGACCTCCATCGCCTCCCAGATCTCGTCCCAGCCGGAGTGCCGGTCGATGTGGTGCATCTGGTAGAGGTCGACGTAGTCCGTCCGGAGCCGGCGCAGGCTCGCCTCGCAGGCCCGGCGGATGTTGAGCGCCGACAGCCGGCCCTCGTTGGGCCACTCCCCCATGTCGCCGTACAGCTTGGTGGCGACGACGGTCTTCTCGCGCCGACCACCGCCCTGGGCGAACCAGCGGCCCACGATCTCCTCGGTCGCGCCGCGCCCCTTGGAGCGGCCGTAGACGTTGGCCGAGTCGAAGAAATTGATCCCGGCCTCCAGGGCCGAGTCCATGATGGAGAACGAGGTCGGCTCGTCCGTCTCGGGCCCGAAGTTCATGGTGCCCAGGCAGATGCGGCTGACGAGGAGGCCGGTCCGGCCCAGGTGTGTGTAGCGCATGAGGGCGAACCTAGCGGCCGAGCGGACGGGGCCGTCCGATTAGCGGACTCTTTTGGCGCGCCGCTACATTGAGAACATGATTCTCCACCCGAGCATGGGGGCGTGATGGCGCCACAGATCCCGTTGGTCGACTACCTGGTCCTCGGGGACGAGCCGCACCTCGAGGCCAACGAGTGCACCTCGTGCGGTGCCCGCTTCTTCGACCGGCGGAACGCCTGCGCGTCCTGCGAGGGCACCGACTTCAAGAAGGTCCAGGTGTCGACCACGGGCGAGGTCCGCACGTTCACCATCGTGTCCTTCGCCGCCCCCGGGATCCCGGTGCCCTTCGTGGCCGCCGTGGTCGACTGCGAGGGCACCAGCGTGCGGGCGAACCTGATCAACGTGACCCCCGACCCCGAGCACGTGACCACGGGCATGAAGGTGCGCCTGGCCACCGAGGTGATCGGCACGGACGACAACGGCACCGAAGCGGTCGGCTTCGGCTTCGAACCCCTGGGAGGTTGACGATGGCATCGGCATCGGCATCGGAGGAGCTCTGGATCCTCGGGATCCACATGACGAAATTCGGCAAGCACCCCGACAAGGACATCGTCGACCTCGGCACGGAGGCGGTGCAGGGCGCGCTCACCGACGGCGGCGTCACCATGAAGGACATCGGCATCATCGGCGCCGGCAACCTGATGATGGCGATGGCGCCGACGGGGCAGATGCTCCAGAAGCAGCTGGGCCAGACGGGCATCCCGGTCTACAACGTGTCGAACGCCTGCGCCACCGGGGCCACGGCGTTGCGGGTGGCGTGCATGGCGATCAAGGCGGGCGAGGTCGACATGGGCCTGGCCGTCGGCGTGGAGAAGCTGGCCGGTGCCGGGCTCCTGGCCGGTGGCAGCCGCAAGAGCGACGACAACACCTGGACGCCGTCGGGGCGCTTCGGGTCGGTCGCCGGCATCGACGGGCGGGTGGGCACCGAGACGATGCCGGGTGTGTTCGCCCAGATCGGCATGGAGTACGGGCACCGCTACGGCGGCACCAGCTTCGAGCTGTTCGCCAGGATCAGCGAGAAGAACCACGCCCACTCGACGCTGAACCCCCTGGCGGCCTACACCAAGAAGATGACGCTCGACGAGATCATGAACGACGTCATGATCGCCTACCCCAACACGCGGCCGATGTGCTCGGCCAACTGCGACGGTGCGGCGGCTGCCGTCGTGGTGTCGGGGTCCAAGCTCAAGACGCTCTCGCTCGAGCAGCAGCGGCGGGCGGTGAAGATCACGGCCTCCGTCCTGACCACCGATCCCTGGGAGGAGGCCTGCCAGATCCTTCCCAACGTCAACGACCTGACGCGGAACGCGGCGGCCCAGGCCTACGAGCAGGCCGGCGTGGGGCCCCAGGACCTCAACCTGGTGGAGCTGCACGACTGCTTCGCCACGGCGGAACTGGTGCACTACGACAACCTGGGTCTCTGCGAGCGCGGCGGTGCCGCCGACTTCTTCAACTCCGGCGCCACCTGGCGCGACGGCACGACCCCCGTCAACGTCTCCGGCGGCCTCGAGTCCAAGGGCCACCCGATCGCCGCCACCGGCATCGCCAACGTGTGGGAGGTGGCCACCCACCTGCGCGGGGAGGCCGGCGACCGCCAGATCCCCGGGGCCAAGGTCGGGCTCACCCACGTCATCGGACTGGGCTCCGCCTGCGGCGTCCACATCCTCGAGAAGTCGGCGGCCTAGCTCCGGACTCCAAGGGCGCGGTGACCTCGCCCGTCTACGACACCATCGGGCGCGGCTACGTCGCCCACCGCCGGCCCGATCCGCGCTGGGCCGCCGTCCTCGCCGACCACCTCGGCGCCGGCGAAAAAGACCTCGTGGTCAACGTGGGCGCGGGGACCGGCTCCTACGAGCCCGTGCACTGTCCGGTGGTCGCCGTCGAGCCGTCGCGGGTCATGGTGGACCAGCGGCCCGCCGGTGCCGGCCCGGCCGTGCGCGCCGGTGCGTCCGCCCTCCCGCTGCCGTCGGGGCGCGCCGCGGTGGCGCTGGCGATCCTGACGGTCCACCACTGGGACGACCCGGCTGCGGGCCTCGCCGAGCTGTGCCGGGTGGCACCGCGGCGGGTCGTCGTCGGCATCGACTTCGAGGCTCACTCCCGCTTCTGGCTCCTGGAGGAGCGGCGCGTGGCAGCGTCGGCACCGCGACCTCTCGGGGCGCCAGACGGTCGACCTGGGCTACCGGCTGCTCGTCGCCGACGTGTCCTGAGCATTTCGACTCGAAAACGGGCGCGCCGGAGGGGCTCGCGTTGCCCGGTTGGTAATACCGCCCCCCGTGCCGCCGCAGCGGGCGGCCCGCCTCAGGCCGCGACGGGCGGTGGCCGCTGCCGCTGGTTGCGCAGCCGGTTGTGGAACCCGCAGAGCAGCCGCCCGTTCTCCTGGGTGGTCGGGCCGCCGTCGGCGTAGGGCTCGATGTGGTCGGCCTCGCAGCTCTCGGCCGGCTCGTAGCAGAAGGGATGGGTGCAGATGCGGTCCCGCAGCTCGATCGCCCGTCTCGTCCCCCCGGTGAACAGCCGGGCCCGCACGCTCACGTCGACCCGGGTGCCCAACGAGAAGATCGCCCGCTCGAAGTAGGCCGCCTCCATCCAGGGTTGGAGCGACGACGGAGCCAGGACGGTGCCGTTCTCGAGCTCGCAGATCCGTCCGTGCAGCGTCTCGTAGCCCACCAGGACGCTGAAGAGCGGGACCGGGCGGATGCCGTCGGCCGGTGCGGTGCGGCTGCGTGTCGCCATCTCGACGAGCGCGTCGGCCCGGCGCTGGCCGCCGTGACGGGAGAGCTCGTCGATCCGGGGGGTCCGGCCCAAGCGCTCCCGGGCTTCGGCGCAGTCGGCCTCGAACAGCTCGTGCTCCAAGCGGTTCAGCTCGCCGGCCACGATCGACCCCGAGACCGGGTCCAGCGTCATCTGGCCCAGCCACATGCCGCCGATGCTCGCCTCGAGGTACACGTCGCGCGCCGCCCGGCGGTCCTCGTCGGCGGCGTCGGCGCCCTCGGGATCGGCCAGCTGCTTCCAGTAGCTCAGCGCCCGGTAGAAGTCCTCGAACCCCATCGCGGCGGCCTGGGAGACGAGCATCCCCTCGTCGCGGGCCATGGAGGCCTCGGTGCGGTGGCGACGGGCCGAGGCGATCGCCCGGGCCTGGTCGGACCCGATCCGCCCCTCCCGCCAGGCCTCGGCGCAGCGGGGCAGGTGGCGCAGCGTCCTCCCCAGGCGGGTCCGCTTGCGGGCGGCGGCGCGCGGGACGCGGCAGCGGGTGGCGATCCACGCCGAGGCCGTCTTGGCCCCGTCCGCCGCCCACTCCCCGCTCGCCTCGAAGGCGGCGGCGGCCTCGGTGACGAAGGCCTCGAAGCGGGCGAGCTCGTGGTGGAGCACCTCGATGGATGCGCCGTCGCCGTAGTTCTCGGCGCCGCTCGACACCAGCCGCGCTGAGCGCCTCGGAGAAGTCAGCCAACTCCACGGGGCACATGCAAACAGGTGGGTGTGACACCACCGCGGGCGCCACAGCCTCGACCGCGCCGCACCCCTTCGTCATTGCACCGCCTGGGCCCGACCGTTCTACCGGTGTTCTCGTTCTCCGACTGGGGCAGCGTATCCCCCCGCCTCCGGTTCCCTGTGGAAGCCTGGCGTCGTGCCGAATGACACGTCGGACCCGGACCCGGACCCGGACCCGGACCCGGACCCGGACTCGGAGGCTCAACCGTCATCGTGCAAGGCAACCGGACGGTCAGGCGACTCGGAGTGGTGACCGCGCCCGACGTCGGCACACCGGGTCCGGCGGAGCCTGACGGTGCAGACGACAACCGAGGATCATGGGTCCCCACCCGGGCAATGATCGCGACCCGATCCATGGAGCTGCGCAAGCGTCGGGGCCTGATGATCACCCTGATCGCATTGACGATCGGGCTCCCGACACTCTTCCTCGTCATCAAGCTGTTGCTGCACGCCTTCGTGCCGCGGTCATACGGGCCGGCCGGCGGGTTCGACGTGTTCACCTCCCTCGTCGCCGGCGTGCTCTACATCTTCGGGTTCATCGCCGCCATGACCCTGGGAGCCACGGCGGGATGCTCCGACCTCGCCGACGGGATGTTCACGCAACAGGTGGTGACCGGGCGCTCGAGAGTGGCGCTCTACCTGGCCCGCATCCCGGCCGGCTTGGCCATCATCATCCCCATGGTGGCCGTCGCTTTCACCGTCATCTGCGCGGCCTGCGTCTTCTCCGCGCCGTCCCGTTTCGACTTCCAGGGCACCACCGTACCGCTCGGCCTGTCCCTCCATGGATACGAAACCTGGGCCGCCGATCATCCGAACCTGATCATCTGCGACTTCCCCTACAACGGGCCGTGCCCGGCGAACGAACCTGAGCCGAACGCCCCGCTGTCCCGGGCGCTGGCCGAGCGACAGGCCGAGCAGAACTATCCCACCTACGCCCTGACCTACGACTCGCCGCCCTCGAGCGTCATGATCAGGACGGGACTGTGGCTCGAGCTCGAGGTGATCATCGCCTACGTCTTCGGTCTCGGATTCGCCTCTCTCATGGGACAGCGCATGGTTCCGATCATCCTGATGATCGTGTACGAGATCATCTTCCGACCGCTCCTCTTGTCGACCAAGATTCCCCACTTGAGCAACCTTCAGCGACCCCTGGTCGTCGAACTGGCCGTGGCCCATTTCGAACCGGCCGGGATCGGTGTCAACTACGGGATCGTGAACGGACCCGCTGGGCTTCGAGACTCGTCGTACTTGGTGCCGGAGTCGACGGCCATCGCTGTCGCCGTGATCGCGGCCTGGCTCGTGGTGTGGACGATCTTGGGCGCATGGAGGATGGCCACGAGGGACGCTTGAGAAACGCCTGGCTCCACTTCGCCGTGTCTTCGGCGATCTCGTACCTGTTGTCGCACCGCACGCACGCACACGACGTGCAGTCGGAACGAACCTGGAACATCCGCCTAGTTCAGGCGGAGCTTTGCCTCTGACGATCAGGACCTCGAACCAGGGCCGAGACGAGGAGGTCGACGATGGAGCGCTCGGTCTGGGAGAGGTCCACGAACTCGATTCCGACTCGCACGACGCCATCCGGTCCGGCCTTTGCATTTCGCACCACACCGGAAAGGGTCACGTCGCTGGAAGCACCCACCGGAAGCCGGACGGAGACACGACTTCCCACGAGATCAGATGGATGGCGAACGTCCATTCCCATACCGAGATTCGATAGGTCGAAAACGCCACAGTCACGCCACAAGTCGGAGGGTTCACCCTCGACGTGGCAAGAGCCGATCCAGACGGCGGATTGACGTTGTGCCCGCCGGCGATTCTGGCCAGGCTCGGGGTCGCTCATGGCCCAAATCTAACGCGTGCCCCGAGCGGCCAACGGGACGGGTCGTCTCCCGTGACCCATGGCTTTACTCCCGCCTTACCGCCCACCCCTACCGTCCTCTTCGACATCCGATCGAGCTCGAAGGAGCTCTGCCGGATGGACGACCGAGGAAGGAGGAGGTGGCGAGAGATGACGGAGATCGATCGGGCTTCCACGAAGGGTCATGGCCCATCTTCTGCTCGTCGACGGACTGCCCACCCCGTGGCCAGGGTTTCGCTCGGGCTGGTGATCAGCGCCCTGATCGGCGGTATGGCCTCCATTCCTGCGGTGGGTGCAGGTGCAGCCAGCACCATCTCGTCGAACAAGCCCTACGCGCAGGCCCAGCTGTTGAAGCTTTCGAATCTACCGCCCGGCTGGACGAAGTCGGGCGGAACGTGGGTCGGCACCAGCGCGGACAACAACTCGTCCAGCATGCTGACGATGACTCAGCTTCCCGACTTTTCGACCTGTTTGGGCATTCCTCCCGCGCTCAGCGTCGTCGCGGCCGAGGCCTCCAGCCCCGCATTCAACAGCAGGGACCAGAACACGAGCGTCGTCGACGTCGTCGACGTGTACACCAGTTCGAACGAGGCGAAGAGCGACTTTCCTCCGTTGCACAGTCCCAAGTTCGCGAACTGCTTCCTCCAGGTGGCGGGTTCAGCGGTGACGGCTCAAGAACAGTCCGTGTGGCCGTCCGGCACCACGTTTGGAACGATGACCGCCTCCGTCTCCCACCAGCCGAGGTACGGAGATCAGTCGGGACTGGTCGAGGTCCAGGTGCCGGTGAACCTCGCGGGAGGAAAGGGCACCACCAACGACTTCTTCGACATTCTCGTCATCCGCCAAGGCCGATCGACCGCCGAGCTGCAGATCGACCAGGGGGACACCACGCCGACGGCCGACCTCACCGAGTCACTGGCGAAAGCGGTCACGGCCAAGATGAAGGCTCGACCGCCTGTGAACACCGTCGTCACTGCCTGAACGTCCACGGGCGCTCGTCACGAGCTGACCTCATCGAGGGAAATTCCTCCGCCGAGCTCACTGCGCCGGTGCCGCCGGGCCGATCCCGGCAGAGCCGGCCCGGTGGGCCACACGCAGAGGAGATCCGAGAGCGACGTCGTTCAGGAAGCCCGCGAGGCCGCCAGCGGCACGGGCCGGGCCAGGCTCCAGCTGAACGTGTCCTCGATGTCGGCCAGTTCGAGCGGCGTCGCCAGGTCGTCGACGGTCGGGCCGACCCGGTCGGCCACCTCCTGGAGCAACGCCTCGTCGAACCCCCACAGGTCGATGGCGTTGCCGCCGAGGATGCGTCGCAGGTCGTGCTCGGGCAGGCCGCCGAAGATGTAGCGCAGCGTCTCGCGATGGACGGGTGCGGCCCCCTCGAGATGCGGGTAGTCCGCCCCCCACATGAGCCTGTCGATGCCGATCTCGTGGCGCATCTCGGCCTCGTAGCGCTTCATGAGCGACCCGCCGAGGTAGACGTGCTTCTCGACGTAGTCGCGCGGCCGCATCTCGAGGTAGGAGCGGACCGGTGCGCCGCCGTGCGTGTCGAAGAACGACTCCATGTCGCGGACCAGGGACGGCAGCCACTGCACCCCGTTCTCCGTGACGACCACCTTGAGGTCGGGATGGCGGTCGAACACGCCCCCGAAGATCATGAACCAGAGCGGGCGGCGCGTGAAGACGAACACCTCGTAGAGCCCCAGCATCCCGCCGTGCGCCTCGTCGTAGAGGAATTTGGTGTCGGTCGCCGACCCGGAGGCACCCGTGTGCAGGTTCACCACCATTTGATGGTCCTCGCAGGCGCTCCAGAAAGGGTCGTAGGAGTCGTCCGCGTACCCGGGGAGCCTGGAGCCCACCGACATGGCGGGCAGCATGACGCCGCCGAAGATGCCGTTGGACCTGGCCCACGCCACCTCCTCCACCGCCCGGTCCATGTCGTGGAAGTCGATCGGCATGCAACCGGCCCGTCGCCCGGGGGCGGCGGCGCAGAAGTCGGCCAGCCAGCGCACGTAGGCGTGCAGGGCCGGCCACACCACCTCGAGCCCCTTGTCGGTCGTGGCGCCGAGGTACATCGCCGGCGACAGGCCCCCGGCCAGGATGGGACCGGGCAGCGTGACCTCCGCGTGGATCCCCTGCTCCTCGAGCACCGCGAGGCGACGCCCGCCGCCGTCGCCCGGCACCACCCAGTCCGTGCCGTAGTGGGCCAGCCAGCCCCGGGCGGCGTCGGTGTCGACCCCCATGCCGGCGAGGCGCCTGGCCGCGGTCGCCCGCACGGGGTCGGACTCGTCGACCTCGCCCGGGTCGAACCCGCCGAACATGGAGATGGCGAGCGACGACAGGTCGCCGAAGGCCGCCACCGCCTCCCGGTGCGCCGGGTCGACGTAGGAGAGAAAGTGGTCGAGGCTGTCCGGCGAGGCGTGCGTGTCGGCCGAGACCACGATGTAGTTCCGGCCGGTCGTGACGCCTTGTCCCGCTCCTGTCGACCCTCGTGGCCCGTCACCCATCGCAACCGTCCCCGTTCGAGTAGTCCCCCTGGTCAGTCCTCCGCACACTATCCCCGGCTTCTTCTGACCGGGTGCGCCACCGCGAGCCGTTACATTTGTCGGCGACCCATGCACACCTCCTCCACGGTCGTACTGGTCCTGGCCGTCTTCGCGGCGAGCCTCGTCGAGATGGTCGAGGCGCTGACCATCGTCGTGGCCGCGGGCGTGAGCCGTGGTTGGCGCTCCGCACTGGAGGGCGCGGCCGTGGCGGCGGCCGTCCTGGGCGTGCTCGTGCTGGCGGTGGGGATCCCGCTCATCCGCTACGTCCCGATCGACGCGCTGCGGGTGGTCGTGGGGGCGCTGCTCCTGGTGCTCGGCCTGTCGTGGCTGCGCAAGGCGATCCTGCGGGCGAGCGGCCACAAGGCCATGCACGACGAGGACAAGATCTACGCCGACACGGTGGCCGAGCTCGGCTCGGACGAGACCGGTGCGTCGGCGAAGCCGAACAAGGGCCGCGACGGCGTCGGGTTCGCGGTGGCGTTCAAGGGCGTCTTCCTCGAGGGCATGGAGGTGGTGCTGATCGTCATCAGCCTCGGCGCCGCCCAGAACCGCCTCGGCCTCGCCGCGCTGGCGGCGGGGGCGGCCGTGGTCCTCGTCGGCATCGTCGGGCTCCTGGTGGCGCGCCAGCTCAGCGAGGTGCCCGAGAACACGATCAAGACGCTGGTCGGCGTCATGCTGACCAGTTTCGGCGTGTTCTGGGTCGGCGAGGGCGCCGGGGTCGACTGGCCCGGCAGCGACCTGGCCATCCCGGTGCTGGCCGGCTTCTTCGTCGTGGTCTACTTCGCGATGACGGCCTACATGCGATCGACGCTCCCCGCTTCTGCGGTCCAGGTCGAGGGGGCCACGTCGTGATCGCCGCGATCCGAAAGGGGATCGTCGCCTTCGGCCGCTTCTGGTGGGACTTCCTGATCGGGGACACCCCCGAGCTGGCGCTGGCGACCGGCGTCATCGTCGGGGCGGCCTTCCTGCTCGCCGGCAGCCGCTGGGTGGGCGCGATCGTCCTGCCCCTGCTGGCGACCGTCTTCCTCTTCCTCAGCGTGCGGCGAGGCCGTCGCCGCGCCCCTGGACGCTGACCGCCGCCGCCTGGAGGCCTACCGGCTCGATTCCGGCGGGGTCGGTGGCTGAGGCCCTGCGGCGTCGGGCGGCTCGGCGGCAGCCCTCAGGTCGACGACCGGACGTGCTGACTCGAGGTCGGATCCGGGGACGGGCTGCCGAGGGTCCGTTCGGGCAGCAGGAGCACAGACCCGACCAGGAAGCAGACCGCGCCCACGAAGGTGCCCAGGTTGGTCAGCGCGAGGCTCACGAGATCGCCGTTCGGCTTGACGTAGGACGCGATGGCCGACACGCCGAAGGCGACGGAGCCCGCCAGGTTGAGCAGGGTGATCCACCACGAGAGGGAGGACGGCCGCCACGCGAACGGCCCGTGGCACTCCTCGGCCCACGACAGCCAGCTCGAGACCAGGAAGCACACCGATCCCAGCGCGTCGGGACGCCACACGGGGTGGTGGTCCGGTGACGCACCGAGCCCGACGACGAACGCGCTGAAGGTGGTGCGGTTGAACCACAGCGTGCCCGCCAACTGGATGATGGCGGCCCACCAGTCGATCCGGTGGTGCTGCACCCGGAAGAGCGACCGTAGGCCCTTGCGGTGCCCCAGGCCGAGCGAGGTCGGCGCAGAGGCGGTCTCGTAGTAGACCAAGAAGGACGCCGTCGTGAAGAAGATGGACCCGATGAAGTACGTCAAGTCGTCCGCGTTGGTGCCGACCCCCGTCGCGTAGGGCGGGAACGAACCGAGGGCGAAGCAGATCGACCCGATGGCGAACAGGACGCCGATCCACCATCCGATGGCGTGGGGTGCCCACCAGGTGGAGCCCGTCGGCGACGTCCCCGGGTGCTTGCGGTGCCAGCGCGACTCCCAGGTGACGTCCGTGCCGTCCGGGCGACGAAACACCTCTCGGGTCACGAAGGGACCGAGGCCACGCCCGGCCAGGCGTGTCCAACCCTCCGGAACGTCGACGTACGCCCCTCTCATCGCGGGTCACGATAGGGGGCACGGCGATGCAGCGGATCGGGCATCATGTGGGCTCGCCGACGGGGAGGTGCCCAGATGGGACAGCATGTGCGCGGGGTGGTCTCGAGGGAGAAGGGCGCGCCGGTCTCGCTGGAGACCATCGTCGTGCCCGACCCCGGGCCGGGCGAGGCGGTCGTCGCCGTGAAGGCCTGCGGCGTGTGCCACACGGACCTGCACTACCGCGAGGGCGGCATCAACGACGACTTCCCCTTCCTTCTGGGCCACGAGGCGGCCGGCGTCGTCGAGACGGTCGGACCGGGCGTGGCCGACCTGCTCGCCCGGCGACTTCGTCGTCCTGAACTGGCGGGCCGTCTGCGGGGAGTGCCGGGCCTGCCGCCGGGGCCGGCCCTGGTACTGCTTCTCGACCCACAACGCCACGCAGAAGATGACCCTGGCCGACGGCACGCCGCTCTCCCCCGCCCTCGGCATCGGCGCCTTCGCGGAGGCGACGCTCGTGGCCGCCGGCCAGTGCACGAAGGTCGACCCGGCCGCGCGGCCCGAGGCCGTGGGGCTGCTCGGCTGCGGCGTGATGGCCGGGCTCGGGGCGGCGATGTTCACCGGCCAGGTGGGGCCGGGCGACTCGGTGGCCGTCTTCGGCTGCGGCGGTGTCGGGTGCGCCGCCGTCGCCGGGGCGAAGCTCGCCGGGGCGGCCACCGTCATCGGCGTCGACCTCGACCCCCGCAAACTCGAGCTGGCGACGTCGTTCGGCGCCACGCACACGGTGGACGCCGAGTTCGACCGACCCGGTGGAGGCGATCCGCTCGCTGACCGGGGGCAACGGCGCCGACGTCTGCATCGAGGCGGTCGGCCACCCCGCCGTGATGGAGCAGGCCTTCTTCGCCCGCGACCTGGCGGGGATCCTGGTGCAGGTCGGCGTCCCGACCCCCGACATGCGGATCGACATGCCGATGATCGAATTCTTCGGGCGCGGCGGCGCGCTGAAGCCGAGCTGGTACGGCGACTGCCTCCCCTCGCGCGACTTCCCGATGCTCGTCGACCTCTACCTGCAGGGGCGCCTCGACCTCGACCGCTTCGTGAGCGAGACCATCGGCATCGACGACGTCGAGGCCGCCTTCGCTCGCATGCAACGCGGCGAGGTGCTGCGCTCCGTCGTGGTCCTCTGACCTCGCCATGACGCTCCCGCTCGCCCCCTTCGGCCCCCGGACGGGGCTGCGCGGCATGGTGGCGGCGGCCGACCAGCTGGCGGTGGTCGGCGGGCGCCGGCATGCTCGAACGCGGCGGCTCGGCCGCCGACGCCGCCGTGGCGACGGGGACCGTGATGGCCGTGGTCGGCCCGCACCTGTGCGGGCTGGGCGGCGACGTCCTCGCCATGGTCTCGGCACCGGGCTCGCCTCCCGAGGCGCTCCTGTCGGTCGGGCGCGCCGGCGCCGGGTCCGACCCGGCAACGCATGCGCGCCGAGGGGATGGCGATGATGCCGCTCCGCGGCGACATCCGCAGCGTGCCCGTGCCCGGCGCCGTCGACGGCTGGCTGGCCCTGCACGCGCGCCACGGGCGGCTGCCCCTGGGCGAGGTCCTGGCGCCGGCGATCGAGCTGGCCGACGACGGGTTCGCCGCCTCCATCATGCTGGCGCTGGCCAGCCATCTCGTCCACGCGCTCCCCGGGGCACGGCGAGCTGTGCCCCGACGGCCCGCTCGACGTCGGCCAGCCGCGTGCGCCTCCCCGGGCATCGCCCGCACGCTGCGCGCCATCGCCGCGCGACGGCCGCGCCGGCTTCTACGGCGGCGAGTTCGGCCGCGGCCTGCTCCGGCTCGGTGGCGGCGCACTACGCCCCCGAGGACCTCGCGACGCCCGCGGCGCAGTGGTGCGAGCCGCTGCGGCTCGCGGCGTGGGGCCACGACCTGTGGACGGTGCCCCCACCCTCGCAGGGCTACCTGACGCTGGCCGGGGCCGTCGTGGCCGAAGCGGCGGGGCTGGGCACCGACCCCGACGACCCGCGCTGGGCGCACCTCCTCGTCGAGTCGTGGCGCGCCGTCGGCCACGACCGGCCCGAGCTGCTCTTCGACGGTGCCGACGGCCCGTCGCTCCTCGCACGCCGACCGCCTCGCCGCGGCCGTCGCCCGCGTGGACGCCGAGGCCGCGGCAGCGCCGGACGTCGCGCCCGGCCGGGGCACGACGGGACCGACGGTGGCCCGAATCGGCGACGGGGACACGACCCACCTCTGCGCCGTCGACGGGGACGGCCTCGGGATCTCGCTGACGCAGTCGAACGCGCTCGACTTCGGCTCGCACCTCGTCGAGCCGGCGACGGGCGTCTTCCTGCACAACCGCGGCGTGGGCTTCTCGCTGGCCCGGGGCCACCCCGCCGAGGTCGCGCCCGGCCGGCGGCCGCCCCACACCCTCTCCCCGATGCTCGCCACGGGGACGGGGGAGCGCTGACGCACCTCGTCGGCGCCATGGGCGGCGACGCCCAGCCCCAGATCATCGTCCAGCTGCTGGCACGCCTGCTGCACGCGGGGCAGGACCCCGCGACGGCGGTGGCCGCGCCCCGGCTCGTCCTCGACGCGCCGGCGGCGGGCCCGTTCCGGCTGTGGTGGGGCGACGACCTCACCGTGGTCGTCGAGGCGGCCGCGCCGCCGGCGTGGCACGACGGGCTGACCACGCGGGGCCACCGGCTGCAGCGCCATCCGCGCCTTCGACCCCGTCGCCGTCGGCTGCGCCCAGATCATCGAGGTCCAGGCGGGCGGCGGGTCGCGCACGCGTCGTCGGCGCGTCGGACCCGCGCAGCCCCGAGGGCGCCGCCGTCGGCCGCTGAGGCCGGGGCGGCGGCGCCGTCCCGGGAACTAGCGTGGGCGCATCGAACGCTCCACCGCGCCGCCTCTGCACGCCCCCTCGGCCGCCGACGCGGCGTCGATGGCCTCGGCGGACCGCCCGGGCTCGTGCCGCAGGGACCCACCACTGGTTCGTCCGCCCCGACCCCGCGGCGCCGCTGCCCGACGGCTACAAGTGGACGGCCCTGTTCATCTCCACGCTGGGCATGCTGATGGCCACGATCGACGGCTCCATCGTCCTCATCTCCCTGCCCGACATCTTCCGCGGCATCGGCCTCGACCCGCTGCTGCCCGGCAACAGCTTCTACCTGCTGTGGATGATCCTCGGCTTCCTCGTCACCACGAGCGTCCTCGTGGTCACCCTGGGTCGGCTGGGCGACATGTACGGGCGGGTGCGCATGTACAACCTCGGCTTCGCCGTGTTCACGTTCTTCTCGCTCGCCCTCAGCGTCACCTGGATGACGGGCCAGGCCGCCGGCGTCTACCTGATCGTCATGCGCATCTTCCAGGGCGTCGGCGCCGCCATGCTCATGGCCAACTCGGCCGCCATCCTCACCGACGCCTTTCCCGAGGACCAGCGCGGCCTGGCCCTCGGCGTCAACCAGGCCGCCGCCTTCAGCGGCTCGTTCATCGGCCTGATCCTGGGCGGCATCCTGGCGCCCGATCAACTGGCGCCTGATCTTCCTGGTCTCGGTGCCGATCGGGCTCTTCGCCACCGTGTGGGGCCACCTGCGGCTGCGCGAGCTCGGGCAGCGCCGCTCGGCGCACATCGACTGGCCGGGCAACGCCACCTTCGCGCTCGGGCTGGTGCTGATCATGGTCGGCATCACCTACGGGATCGAGCCCTACGGCGGCCACGCGATGGGCTGGACCAACCCGCGCGTCGTGGCCGCGCTGGTCGGGGGCGCGCTCCTGCTGGGGGTCTTCTGCATGGTGGAACTGCGGGTGCGCGAGCCGATGTTCCGCCTGCAGCTCTTCAAGATCCGCGCCTTCACGAGCGGCGTCGTCGCCAGCTTCCTGGCCGCCGTGAGCCGGGGGGGCCTGATGTTCATGTTGATCATCTGGCTCCAGGGGATCTGGCTCCCGCTCCACGGTTACTCGTTCTCCGCCACGCCCCTGTGGGCCGGCATCGCCATGATCCCGCTCACCGCGGGCATGCTGATCGCCGGCCCGATCTCGGGGATCCTCTCCGACCGCTACGGCGCCCGTCCCTTCGCCACCGGGGGCATGATCGGGACCGCCGTCTGCTTCGTGCTGCTCGAGGCCCTGCCCATCGACTTCTCCTACTGGGTGTTCGGCGTCGTGCTGTTCTTCACGGGGCTCACCATGGCCTCCTTCGGCTCGCCCAACCGTGCCGGCGTCATGAACAGCCTGCCGCCCGAGCACCGCGGGGCCGGCTCGGGCATGAACACGACGTTCCAGAACTCCGCCCAGGTCGTCTCCATCGGGATCTTCTTCTCGCTGATGATCGTGGGGTTGTCGGCCTCCCTGCCGCACAACGTCTCGGCGGGGCTTCTCGGCCACGGCGTGCCGCCGGCCGTCGCCGAGCGGGCCTCGCACCTCCCGCCGATCTCGACCCTCTTCGCCGCCTTCCTCGGCTACAACCCGGTCCAGCACCTCATCGGGGCCGGGACGCTGGCGCACCTCACCGCGGCGCAACAGGCGTCACTCGGCCAGCGCAGCTTCTTCCCCGGTCTCATCGCACCGCCCTTCCAGGCCGGCCTGCACGCCGCCTTCGACTTTGCCATCGTGGTCAGCCTGCTGGCCGCCGCGGCCTCCTGGACGCGGGGTGGGCGCTACGTGTACTCGCCGGCCACCGAGGAGCCCGCCCACGAGCTCGTGCTCAGCCGCATGGGGTCGGGCTCGTGAGCGCGGGGGCGCCGCCCGGGCGGGCGGCCGGGGCGCCGCTGCGCATCGCCGCGCTCGTCAAGCAGGTCCCGCCGGCCGACTCGCTGCGCCTGGAGGAGGGGCGCCTCGTCCGCACGGGCGTGGGCTCCGAGATGAACCCGTACTGCCGCCGCGCCGTGTCCCAGGGCGTGAGCCTGGCGGGCGCGACCGGGGGCTCGTGCACCGTGGTGACCCTCGGGCCGCCCGGCGCCGAGGACGCGCTCCGCGAGGCGGTGGCCTGGGGAGCCGACAGCGGGCTGCACCTGTGCGACCCCGCCTTCGCGGGTTCGGACACGCTGGCGACGGCCCGGGCCCTGGCCGCCGCGCTGGAGCTGGTCGGCCCCTTCGACCTCGTGCTGGTCGGCCGCAACTCCATCGACGGTGAGACCGGGCAGGTGGGGCCCGAGATCGCCGAGCTGCTCGGTCTGCCGTTCGCCGGCGGCGTCCGGCGCCTGGAGGACGCGGGGGGCAGCCTGCGCCTGGAACTCGAGCACGACGACGGGATGCTCGAGGTCGCGCTTGCCCTGCCCGCCGTCCTCTCCGTGGCCGAGCGCCTCTGCGACCCCTGCAAGGTCGACCCCGGGGGGCGGGCCGCCGTGCCGGCCGGGCGACTCCGGCGACTGGGCGCCACCGAGCTCGGCGCGGGGCCCTGGGGCGGGGCGGGGAGCCCGACCGTCGTGGGCGCGACGAGGCCCATGGCACACGCCCGCGCCAATCTCGTGCTCGACGGTCCGCTCGAGCGGCAGGTGCGCGACGCCGTGCGCGTGCTCGGCCGCCGGGGCGCACTGGAGCCCGGCGGCGCGGCCGTCGCCGCTGCCCACGCCCGGGACGACGGGAGCGGGGCGGCGACACCGGCGAGCGGGGTCATCGCCGTCCTGGTCGAGCCGGGAAGGCCCGACGTGGCGGGCGAGCTGCTGGGCGCGGCGGCGGGCCTGGGCCGCCGGGTGGGGGCGACGGTGCACGCGCTCTGCCCCGGCGGCGCGGCGGGAGACTGCCCGGCCGTGCCGGGCCTCGACCTCGTGGTGCGGCTGGAGGGGTCCGGCGTCGCCGACGACGTGGCCGAGGCCGTCGTCTCCTACCTGCGCGAGACGCAGCCCTGGGCGGTGCTGGCGCCGAGCACCGCCTTCGGCCGGGAGGTGGCGGCGCGGGCCGCCGCGGCAACGGGGTCGGGGCTGGTGGGCGACGCGGTCGCTCTGTCGGTGCGCGACGGCAGCCTGGTGGCGGCCAAGCCCGCGTTCGCCGGCGCGCTGGTGGCCGACATCACCTGCCGCAGCGCCATGCAGATGGTCACGGTCCGGCCCGGCGTGCTGCCCCCGCACGACGCTCCGGCGCACGACGACGCTCCGGCGCCAGACGGCGTTCCGACGGTGACGCGGGAGGTGCGCCGGCGCGGGCGTGTGTGCGTCCTCTCCGAGCACCGCAACGACGACGTGGAGACGCTGGCCCGGGCCGAGGTCGTGATCGGCGTGGGCGCCGGGGTGGCTCCCGACGAGTACGAGCAGCTCAGCCCCCTGGCGGCGCACCTCGGGGCCGAGCTCGCCGCGACCCGAAAGGTCACGGACCGGGGCTGGGCGCCGCGGGCCCGTCAGGTCGGCCTGACCGGCCGGTCGATCGCCCCGCGCCTCTACGTCGCCGTGGGGTTGAGCGGGAAGTTCAACCACATGGTGGGGGTGCGCGCGGCGGGGACGATCCTGGCCGTCAACACGGACCCCGAGGCCCCGGTCTTCTCGCACTGTGACATCGGCATCGTCGGGGACTGGCGTGCGGTGGTCCCGCTCCTCCACCAGGCCCTCCGGGAACGCGCGGTCGGACACGACGGTCCCGGACCCGAGGGGTCCCTGGCGGCGGTCGAAGGGGCCCGCGCCGAGGGCCCCCCTGCGGCGCGGCGGTTAGCCGGCGTGCGCCCAGCGCACGAGGCTGAGCTCGGGCGCCGGCGCGGCCACGTCGGCCGTCAACAGCCTGCCGATGGCGCCGGCGGGCACCGGGCGTGAGAAGTAGTAGCCCTGCGCGACCTCACAGCCGAGGTTCGTGAGCTCCTCGAGTTGCGCCAGGGTCTCGACGCCCTCCACCACCGTGGTCGAGCCGATGGCCCCCGACAGCGCGACGACGGCGGAGACGATGGCCGACTTGACGGGGTCCCGCTCGATGTCGAGCACGAAGCTCCGGTCGACCTTGACGACGTCGACGGGGAGCCGGGCCAGGTGGCCCAGCGACGAGTGCCCCGTCCCGAAGTCGTCGATGGCCACCCGGACGCCCAGGGCGTGCAGGCGGGTCAGGACGGCGCAGGTCAGGTCCACGTCGTCCATCGCGAGGCTCTCGGTGATCTCGAGGCACAGCTGCGAGGGGTCGATCGCGGTGCTCCGGAGCACCGCCGCGACGTCGTCGGCCAGGCCGACCTGGTGGAACTGGCGGGCGGACAGGTTCACGCCGATCTGGAGCCTCACGCCGAATTCCTGGTGCCAGGCCCTCGCCTGTCGACAGGCCTGCTCGAGCACGATCCTTCCGATCTCGAACACGGTCCCGTTGTCCTCGGCCAACTGGATGAACTGCGCCGGCAGCAGGATCCCGTGGTCGGGGTGGCTCCATCGCACGAGGGCCTCGGCGCCGACGATCCGCAGGTCGCCCAACGAGACGAGCGGCTGGTAGTGCACCTCGATCTCGCCCCGTTCCACGATCTGGTGCAGTGCCGTGTCGAGGTCGAGGCGCTCCATGGACCGGGAGCCCACGCGGTCCACGTCGAAGTACGCGTACTGGCCCCCGCGTCCGCGCTCCTTGGCCCGGTACATCGCGACGTCGGCGTCGTGCAGGAGGTCGTCGCGGGACTTCGCGGGCTCGCTCAGCGCCACGCCGATGCTCATGGTGGCCACGACCTCGTGACCGGCGCTCAGCGTGACGGGCCCGCGCAGGGCGTCGAGGACCCTGGCGGCCACGTCGCCGGCATCCTCGGGGGAGGACACGCCCTCCAGGAGGACCACGAACTCGTCGCCGCCGTAGCGTGACAGCGTGTCCCCGGGCCGGACGGCGCGGCGGAGGCGCTCCCCGATGACCCGCAGCAGCTCGTCGCCGACCTGATGGCCGAGGTTGTCGTTGACCAGCTTGAAGCGGTCGATGTCACAGAACAGGACGGCGACCCGGCTCCCCGTGCGTTCCGCCTGCAGCAGTGCGTGGTCGAGGTGGTCGAGGAGGAGCCGCCGGTTGGCCAAGCCCGTCAGGGCGTCCTGGAACGCATGCCGCGCCAGCTGCTCCTCGAACGCCTTGCGCTCCGACATGTCCCGGAAGACGATGACGGCTCCGGTGGCGGACGCGTCCCCCACGACCGGTGACGCCGTCATCGTCACGGGGAAATGCGAGCCGTCGAGCCGGTCGAATCGCGTGTCGTAGCTGATGACGTCGCGCCGTCCCGCGATGGCCCGCTGGGCGGGCTCGAGAAGGAACCGGGGCGCCGGGCCGGCGGGGACGACCGGGCTGCCGTCGGCATCGGTGCCCAGCGCGTACCAACCCAGCATGCTGGCCCCGGCGGGGTTCATGAACGTGATCGAACCGTCCGCGCCGACCGCGCACACGCCTTCGCCCAGGCTGTCGGTGATCACCGACAGCTCCTCCTTCTGTCGCCGCACCTCGCCGTAGAGACCGGCATTCGCCAAGGCGATCGACCCGACGCTGGCCAGGGCCTCCATGAGGGCCCGATCGGCTTCGTCGAAGGGCTCGGTCCTGCGGCGACCGGAGACGCCGAGCCAGAGGGTCCCCCCCGCGAGGGCGAGCGGCGCGGCGAGGCCGTCACCGGAGGGCCGGGCCGGCGTCAGGGTGGCGTCGGTGGAGCGCAGCAGCGACCGGGCCGAGGCCAGCACGGCGGACCGTGTCTCGTCGGTCCCCATGGACCGGTTGATCTCGAGCATGGACTCGAAGAGGCCCCGGAGCAGCGACCGGTCGTGACGGGCGGAGAAGTGCCCCGACCCGAGGGAGCGCATGCGCCGCCACGACGTGCCGAGGGTCGCCATGATCGTCACCATGGCGCCGGTGTCGCCACTCTCGGCAACGGCGTGCTCGGCGCGGCAGCGCCGACCAGAAGAGCGCTCGCCCACCCGCTCCGACGACCCGGCGAACGGTGGGCACGACTCCGAAGAATCGCCAATGCTTCCCCTCCCTCACGGCCTCCGATTGGGAAGGTAACACCGGCGAAATATGACTTCAATGACTTTTCCACCACCCAGAGGGCTTTCAGCCCTTTTCGACCCGTCCGGCACCCGTGCGCGGCGTCATTGACCAGGATCTGTTTCAGCCCGGTCGCAAACGGGTTGCACTGCCGCGGTGCCCCGTGGACGCGGTGGGCGGGCGACGACCGCGGACCCCTCGGGCCTAGCGGATCAGTGCCTCCCGTGCCCTGACGTCGAGGCCGGCGGGAGTGGTCTGGCCGGCCCACAGCAGCTCGTCGAACGCGGCGGTGGGAAGGGGTCGCGAGAAGTAGAAGCCTTGGGCGATGTCGCACCCGAGGCTCTTGATCTGCTCGAGCTCGGGGAGGGTCTCGACCCCCTCGACCACCGTCGTCGATCCGATCGCCCGGGAGAGCGCGACCACCGCGGAGACGATCGCCGCCTTCACCGGGTCCCGGTCGATGTCGCGGGCGAAGCTCTGGTCGATCTTGATGACGTCGATGGGGAACCGGGCGAGGTACCCCAGCGAGGAGTGCCCGGTGCCGAAGTCGTCGATGGCCAGACGGACCCCCAGGTCGTGGAGCCTGGTCAGGATGGTGGACGTCGCCTCGACGTCGTGCATGGCCAGGCTCTCGGTGATCTCGAGGAGCAGCGACGACGGCTCGATCCCGGTGCTGGCGAGCACGTCCGACACCTGCGCCTCCAGGCCCGCCTGGGTGAACTGGCGCGCCGACAGGTTGACGCAGACCTGCAGCGGCACGCCCGCGTCGTGCCAGTCCTTCGCACGCCGGCACGCGTACTCGAGCACCGCATGTCCGATCGGCAGGATCGTCCCGTTGTCCTCGGCCAGCTCGATGAATTGCGCCGGAGACAGGATCCCGTGTTCGGGGTGATCCCACCGGACCAGCGCCTCGGCCCCCATGATCCGCTGGTCGACCAACGAGACCAGGGGCTGGAAGTAGACCTCGACCTCGTTGCGCTCCAGGGCGTGATGCAGCGCGGTGTCGAGGTCGAGGCGTGCGGCGGAACGCTCGCCCATCCCTTCCCCGTCGAACACCGCCACCTGGCCCCCACGTCCGAGCTCCTTGGCCCGGTACATCGCCACGTCCGCATCATGGAGGAGGTCGTCGCGTGAGGTCCCGGTCTGGCTCAGCGCCATGCCGATGCTCATCGTCGCCACGACCTCGTGCCCGCTGCCGAGGAGCACGGGCTCACGCAACGCCTCGAGCACTCTCTCGGCCACCTGGCCGGCGTCGTCGGCGGCCGCAACGCCTTCCAGGATGACCACGAACTCGTCACCACCGAAACGCGACAACGTGTCGCCGGGTCGGATCACGCGGCGGAGCCGCTCCGCAACCGCCCGGAGCAGCTCGTCGCCGACCTGATGGCCGAGGTTGTCGTTGACGACCTTGAAGCGGTCGATGTCGCCGAAGAGCACGGCCACCCGCCCTCCGCTGCGGTCGGCCTGCAGCAACGCATGGTCGAGATGGTCGAGCAGGAGCCGCCGGTTGGCGAGCCCGGTCAAGGGGTCCTGGAAGGCATGCCGCGCCAGCTGTTCTTCGAACGCCTTCCGTTCGGACGTGTCGCGGAACACGATGACCGCGGCCGACGGCTGCGAATCGCCGACCACCGGCGAGGCGGTCATGGTCACCGGGAACTGCGAGCCGTCGGCGCGCTCGAACCGGAGGTCTTCGCACACCACGTTCTGGCGCAACGACATGGCCCGCATGGCCGGGTCGAGCAGGAAGCGCGGCGTCTCGATGGCGGCCGAGGGCTGCCCGTTGCCCAGGACCCGGTCGGACCAGCCCAGCATGCCGGCACCGGCGGGGTTCATGAACGTGATCTCCCCGCTCTTGTTGATGGCGCAGACGCCCTCGCCGAGGCTGCTCGTGATGACGGAGAGGTTGTCCTTCTGCCGCTCCACCTCCGCATACAGGTCGGCGTTGGCGAGGGCGACGGCGCCGACGGAGGCGAGCGCATCGAGCAAGGCCCGGTCGGCTTCGTCGAACGGTTCGGTCCGGCTCCGACCCGAGACGGACAGCCAGAGCCTGCGGTCGGCCAGTTCGACCGGCGCGGAGAGGGTGGCGTCCTGGCTGTCGGGCGGTTCCGGTGCGAGGGTCACGTCGGACGTGCGGAGCAGCGAGCCGGCGGAGCTCAACACGGCGACGCGCGTCTGGTCGCGGCCGATCGAACGGTTGACGTCGAGCGTGGCTTCGAAGAGGCCGCGCAACCGCATTCTGTCGTTACGCGCGTAGACGTGCCCCTCGCCGAGGTAGCGGAGGACGAGCAGGGGGAGCACGGCCAGCGGCAAGAATTCGGGCTGGTCGGCCAGGAGGAGCGCCGTCGGCACGGCGATGCCGATGCTGCCGGCGGCCACGAGAAGCTTTCCCTCCATGCCGCCGAACACGTTTTCCCGCCACGGTGTGCGCAGCGCCGCCAGGATGGAGATGATCGCTCCCGTGCCGACCAGGAGATAGCAGATGGCCCCGGTCACCGCGGCGCCCACGGTCGCGTAGCCCACTTGGAAGTCGGTTCCCCGCACCAGGACGAACACGGCGGCGGCGAACCCCGCCGACGTGACGACCTGGCCGACGTTGAACACCGATTGGACCAGCGCCCGTCGCTTCACCGCCTGGACCACCACCGCCACGACGGCGAACACCAGCACCGTCAGTGCCGCCGGCACGAGCAGGATCAGCAAGACGAAGAAGCCCTCGTCGAGGTCGAAGGCATCCGATTCGTCGTCGACGGAGAGCCGGATGGGCCAGATCATGCTGGCTCCCATCAGGAGTCCGAAGACCGCAGCGAACACCGCCTCGCTCCCGCCGGGCCAGCCGGCCACCGAGAGGCGGAGAACGGCGGCCGCCAGCGTCACCGCGCCCGCCATGGCCCATGCCGCGACGACGATCCGCGCCGACGTCCGTAGACCTGCTTGCCCGCCTGTCATGAGACCGCCTTGTGACCCGTCAGTTCCAGATCGACCGGTGCGGGGCCAACCGGCTCCGCACCGAGCGCCAGACCGAGTCGTTCCAGACCGGGCGGTCGACCGGAGTCGCGACGCGACGACATCCAATCGGCATGTGCCCCCTCATCCCCTCTCACCCTCGTCCCAGTTCGAACGTAACATTTCCGGAGAAATCAGTTCAATGGGCATTTCAACAACGCTTGCTCCACTCTTCGTCGCCCGGCGCGACGCCCTTGACGTCCAAAACGCCGTGGTGGTTGCCAAGCGGTTGCGACACGGCGATCGCGCCGAGACGACGGAGGTCGAATGCAGCGACCCCCGGCTCGGTCAGGAAGCCGCGCTCACGCCTCGGTCTGTGCCCGCCCCATGTCGCGCTGCTTCCGGTATTCCCGCAACCGGTGCCAGAAGACGAACACAACGGCGACGACGGCGAGCGCCCCGAGGACGTAGCCCGCGTAGCTGAACGCCTTGAGCACGTGGTTGTAACTGCTCCCGAGGCTGTACCCGAGCGAGCACAGGGCGGTACACCAGACGACGCAGCCGATCGCCGTGAAGAGGGTGAACTTGCCGAGCGCCATCTCGCCGAGGCCCGCCGCGAAGGACACGAAGCTTCGCAGCAACGGAATGAAGCGCCCGAACAGGACGACCGGCTCCCCCCTCCGGGCGAACCAGGCGTCGGCCCGGTCGAGGTCCCGGTGGGTGAGGAGCAGGTACTTACCGAACTTGTCGACCAGGGGGCGACCGCCGTAGCGGCCGATGGCGTAGCCCGCGAGCGAGCCGAGGATCTCGCCCAGGATCGCGAGGACGATGACGAGGGCCAAGGAGAGTTGCGAGACGTGGTTTGCCTCCGCACCGGCAGAGCTCGCCAGCACCCCGCCGAAGACGAGGGCGAGCTCGGCCCCCACCGGGAGGCCCATCGCCGAGATGAAGCTGAGCGCGAAGACCGCGCCGTAGCCCACTGACTCCAAGAAATGCTCCACGACCTACCCTGCCTGCGCCGTCTGCGTGCCGGTCATTGTCGGCGCTTCGACCTCCCGGCGCAATTCCCGGCCCAACGGTTGCTCGGCCCTACCTCGACGTACCGCCGGACGTCACCACCGGCTGCGTCGTCGTGGTGGTGGGCGGGCTCGTGGTCGTGGTGGTGGGCGGGCTCGTGGTCGTGGTGGTGGGCGGGACCGCCGGGGCCTGAGCGGCGCCCGATCCGTTCGTGGTGGTGGTGGTGGGCGGGCTCGTGGTCGTCGTGGGCGGGGCGGCGGAGCTCGTACCCGGCCGTGCCGTCGTCGGCACGGGAGGGATGGCCTTCGAGGTGGCCGACGACCCCGGGTGCTCCCTGGCGACGGTGACCCAGATGAACGCCGTGGCGCCGCCGGCCAGCACGAGCGCCGTTCTGGTCAGACGTCTGACACGGGCCAGCGCCACCGCCCGGGCGGGCGGCGAGAACGGCTCGATGCGACGCCTCACGCCGCGCGCCCAGCGGGGCCTCCGGCATGGCAGCGGAGTCGTTCACGAGGTCCACGACGCAGCAAGCGTAAGGCTCGAACCTGACGAATGCATGACAGCCGGCCGAGCGCCGGCTGGCAATCGCACCCCCTAGCCTGCATGGCATGTCACACGACGGTTCCCGGACTCGGTGAGAGTTCTCGTCGCCGAGGACGATGCTGCGTTGCGGTCGGTCCTCGAGCGAGGCCTCGTGGAGCGCGGCTACGTGGTGGACGCGGTCACCGACGGCGCAGCCGCACTGCGCCACCTTCGTGCCTACGACTATGACGTCGCCGTGCTGGACTGGCGCATGCCCGAGCGCACCGGGATCGAGGTCGTCGCCGAGGCGAGGAGCCAGGGGAACCGGACACCCATCCTCATGCTGACCGCCCGCGACGCGCCGGCCGACCGGGTGGCCGGGCTCAATGGCGGTGCCGACGACTACCTGGTCAAGCCGTTCGACTTCTCCGAGCTCGTGGCACGTATCCATGCCCTGCAACGCCGTCCACCGCTCACGGTGGACCCCGTCGTGGCCTGTGCCGACCTACGGTTCGATCCGGCGACGAGGGAGGTCTCCGTGGCGGGTGCACGCGTGTCGTTGACGGCCATCGAGACGTCACTGCTCGAGCTCCTTCTGCGCCGCTCCCCCAACGTCCTGACGCGCCGGGTCATCGCGACCCAGGTGTGGGAGGACGAAGCCGAAGCCGTCGGTTCGAACACGATCGACGTGCACGTCGCGCGACTACGGGCGAAACTCTCCGAGAGCACGGCGTGCATCGAAACGGTGCGCGGCATGGGCTACAGGATGGTCGCCACGTGAAACTGGCCCGGGCGAACCGACGCCATGCCGTGCGGGTCGCCGCGGTGGCCACCATCATCGTCATGGTCGGCTATGTGATCGCCGCGGTGGCGCTCAACATCCTCGTGACCGACCACCTGGTCGGCAATGCAGACGCCCGTCTGCAGGACCGGCTCAAGGATGCAAGTCAGCAGACCCTCACGCTCCCCGGGACGAGCGCACCGCGAGAGCACACCGACGTCGACGACGCTCCCATCTTCGTCTGGTCGATCTCCCCCTCGGGTGCGGTCACCTCGTTGACACCGGGAGCCCCGCCACTGCCGTCCCGGGCATGGAAGGCGGAACCGGTCAGTCTCTCCCTGGGGACGTCGACCTTCCGGTTCGACGCCGCACGCTCCCACGGCAGCGTCCTCGTCGCCGGCCAGAGCGTGGCCGGGACGGCCAGCGTCCAGTCGGCCCTTCTCGTCGCCGAACTGGTGTTCGGCCTCATCCTCGCTGTTGCGGTCTTTGCGGGAGCGACGGTCATCGGCCTGCGCGCCTCGGCCCCGTCGGAGCTGGTCCGCCGCCGCCAGACCGAATTCACCGCGGATGCGTCACACGAGCTCCGCACGCCGATCTCGGTCATCGAGGCCGAAGTGAACCTGGCCCTCGACCGCCAGCGCGACCCCGCCGCGTACCGCGACGTGCTGGAGCGAATCGGCCGGGAGAGCACGCGGTTGCGCCGCATCGTCGAGGACCTGCTCTGGCTGGCGCGGGCGGACGACGACCACGCCGGCGGCGACACCGGTGTCGTCACGGACGCGGCCGAGGTGGTGGAGAGCTGCGTGGAGCGTTTCGGGGTGGTGGCGGCGACGCACGGGGTGCACCTCTCCGTGCAACGGGTCGGGAACGGCCCGTTCACGGTGCAGGCATCGCCGGACCTGCTCGACCGGTTGGCGGGGGTCCTCATCGACAACGGGTGCAAGTTCGCCGGTGACGCCGGCCGCGTCGAGGTGAGCATCCGCGACTGGGGCAACCGGGTGGACCTGCGCGTCGACGACTCGGGGCCCGGGATCCCCGAGGACCAGCGTGACGCCGTCTTCGATCGGTTCCACCGCGCCTCGGACTCGGTCTCGGGCACCGGGCTGGGTCTGGCCATCGCCGACGCGGTGGTGCGATCGACCCAGGGGACCTGGAGCATCGGTGCGGCGGAGCTGGGCGGAGCCCGGATGGAGATCTCCTGGCGGAAGGTCGTGCGCAAGGACGAGCCCGACCCTTCGCACGAAACCTTTAGCGAATCCTTAGCTTGAACAGCCTCTTCTTCATGTAGACGTCAGGGTGCCTCCGTACCCTTTGGAGCATGGCACGTGCCAGGCAACCCACCCCAGCCCAGCGACGCCATGCGGCGGTGGTCAGGCGCGACGGCGCGCTGGCTCGAGTGTCGAGCATCACCGCAGCCGTCGGCGTCGCCATCATCGCCGGCGTCGGCGCCCTCGGCATCTACGTCGGAAAGGCGCTGCCCGGCCATCGTGCCGCCTCGACGACGGGCACCTCCGCCCCCTCGGGCAACAGCGGGACCGGGCCCTCCTCGTCCGGGGCGCAGGGCTCGATCAACCCGCCGTCGACGCCGACGCAGGGCGCTTCGGTCCCCGCTCCGGTCACGACCGGATCGAGTTGATGTCCCGGCGGCATCCGCCCCTCGACACCCAGCACGTCTTCCGGACCCCTGCGCTCGGTACGATCGCCGAGCTCGTCGTCACCGACGGCTCCTCCCTCGTGGAGGCGTCCGAACTTCTCGAACACGAGCTGCAGCGGATCGACCGCGTGGCCAGCAGGTTCCGGAGCGACTCCGAGTTGAGCCGCCTCAATGCCGCCGCCGGAACCGCCACGGAGGTCAGCGCCGACCTGTTCGAGGCGATCGACGTCGCGCTGGCCATGGCGGCGGCGACCCAGGGACTCGTCGACCCCACGCTGGGCGCCGCCATGAGCCGATTGGGCTATGACCGCGACTTCGCCGACGTGCGCCTCGGGGTCGACGGTGACCTGCCCGATCCGTCCGTCGCCCCCGGGTGGCGCTCCGTCCGGATCGACCGGCAGCGACGACTCGTCCGTCTCCCGGAGCACGCCGGCCTGGACCTCGGCGCGACGGCGAAGGCGCTCGCCTCCGATCGCGCCGCGACCGCCATCTGCCGGCGGCTCGGGTGCGGGGTTCTCGTGTCGCTCGGCGGCGATGCCGCCACCGCAGGTCCTGCACCGGAGGGCGGCTTCGCGATCGGCATCGCGGACACCTGCACTGCGCCGACCGCGTCCGAGGCGGTCGGCATCTCCAGCGGAGGGCTGGCGTCGTCGGGAGTCGGCGGGCGTCGGTGGCGGCTGGGTGCGCACCAGGTCCACCACATTCTCGATCCGACGACGTGCCTCCCGGTGGAGCCCTGGTGGCGCACCGTCTCGGTGACCGCAGCAACCTGTGTCCAGGCGAATGCGGCGTCCACGGCAGCGATCGTCCTGGGTCGGCGTGCCGTCGACTGGCTGGAGGAGCGGAGACTTCCGGCCCGGCTCGTCGGGGTCGACGGGAGGGTCTCGTACACCTCGGGGTGGCCCGTCCCCGGTGGGCGACGCTCCCAGGTGGCGGCGGTGGCCTCGTGACGGGTGCGATCGTGGCGACGGTCGGACACGGCTCGACCGCCCTGTGGTACTTGACGCGCTCGACCGGCCTCGTCTCGCTGGTGGTCCTCACGGCCACCGTGATCCTCGGCATCGTCGCCTCGGTCGGATGGACCAGCGACCGCTGGCCCCGCTTCCTCTCCCAGTCGGTCCACCGGAACCTGTCGCTCTTCTGCCTCGCCCTGATCGGCATCCACGTGCTCTCCACGATCGGAGACGGCTACGTGCCCATCGGCCTGGCCGACGCCGTGATCCCGTTCCGCTCCCCGTACCGCCCGATCTGGGTCGGACTCGGGGCACTCGCCTTCGACATGCTCCTGGCCGTCGCCGTCACCAGCGCGCTCCGCCGACGCATCGGCGTCGCCGCCTGGCGTGGCGTCCACTGGCTGGCGTACGCCTGCTGGCCCGTTGCCGCCGTCCACGGGCTGGGTGCGGGCTCCGATACCCGGCTGCCCGGCGCGACCCTGGTCTTCGTCGCCTGTGTCGCATCGATGGCGGCGGCGGTGGCCTGGCGGCTGGCCACGGGCCGGGCGCGCACGGTCACCTGGCGCCTCGGAGGCGCCGTCACCGGGGCCGCCGTCCTGGTGGTCATCGCGGCCTTCGCCGTTGCGGGGCCGCTGCGACCCGGCTGGTCCCACCGCGCCGGCACCTCCCCTGCGCTCCTCGCCCAGCTCTCCGGTGCCGCCGCCACCTCGTACTCGGGGACGGCGACCCCGACGACGTCGCCCGGTTCGGCGACCCCGGCGCTGAGCCCGTCCGTTCCGACCGCCCCCTTCCAGAGCACGGTCTCGGGCACCGTCGCGACCTCGGCGCCGAACGCCGCGGGCGAGTCCGAGGTCAGCCTCACCATGCGACTGGCGGACACATCGGCGCCGTTGCAAGTCCACATCATCGGCCCCGCCGTGAACGGAGGCGTCGCCATGCGCCGCAGTTCGGTGACCTTCGGGCCGCTGAACGGGCAGGTGACCGCCCTGGAGGGATCCAACCTCGGGGCCGTGGTCAGCGGCCCGACGGGCTCCCTGAACCTCACCCTGAACCTGTCGCTGAACCCGAGCTCGGGCACGCTCATCGGTCAGATCTCAGGGACCCCGTCGCGGTGAGCCTCACCCTGGGCCACTCCGCCACGACGGCGCCGGACGCCGGGGAGCGGCTCCTGCGCGGGCTCGACGCCGCCGGCGGCGAACCCGGGCTCGCGGCCCACCTCCGGCTGTGGGGGGACCTGCCGCGATGGGACCACCGCTTCATCGACGAGCTCGAGGGAAGCGGGCTCGTCGGGCACGGCGGTGCGTGGTTCCCCGTCGCGACCAAGTGGAGGTCGGTCGCGGAGGCCGGTCGCCGCCGGGCGGTCGTCGTCGCCAACGGAGCCGAAGGTGAGCCGGCCAGCCGTAAGGACGCGCTGCTGCTCTCGCGCCGCGCCGCACCTCGTCCTCGACGGCTTGTCGCTCGCGGCCCGGGCGCTGGGCGCGCAGCGGGCGGTCGCCTACGTCCCCTCGCGGAGTGTCGCGAGCGTCGAGGCCGCCGTCGCGGAGCGCCGCGCCCCGGGCCTCGACCCGCTCGAGTTCGAGATAGCCGTCGCTCCCGACGCCTACATCTCCGGCCAGGAGTCCGCGGTCGTCAACGGCGTCGCCGGTGACCGCCGCGCCCTCCCGTCGTTCGTGGGCCTGAGCTCCATCCGCGAACGCGGCGTCGGCGCCCGCCCGACGCTCGTCCAGAACGTCGAGACCCTTGCCCACGTTGCCCTCGTCGCCCGATTCGGGGCGGCCTGGTTCCGCGGCGTCGGCACGCCCGACGAACCCGGCACCGTGCTCCTGACCGTCTACCGGCCCGATCGGCCGCTCGTCGTCGAGGCGGCGCTCGGTTCATCCCTCTGCCGGGCAACGGGACTCGGCCCGAAGGAACTGGCGGGCACCCGCGGCGTCCTCCTCGGCGGCTACGGGGGCGGCTGGGTCTCTCCGAAGGCGTTCGCCGACCTGATCGTGTCCGAGAGGGCCGCGCGACAGGCAGGTGCAACCCTGGGTGCAGGCGTGGTGGCCCCGCTGCCCGCCGACGTCTGCCCCCTCGCCGAGATGGCGGACGTGGTCCGGTACATGGAGGGCCAGGGCGCCGGACAGTGCGGCCCCTGTGTCCACGGGCTGGCCGAATTGGCGGACCACCTGGAGCGCCTGGCGTACGGCGGGGCGGGAGGACGTGGCGTCGATCGGATCCTCGAGGTCTGTAACCTGATGGAGGGACGAGGCGCCTGCCGTCACCCGGACGGTGTCGCCCGGTTCGTGCGGAGCGGGCTGGGCGTTTTCTCCGAAGAGGTGGTAGCCCATCAACGTCGAGGGTATTGCTCCCGGACACGCGCAGCGAGAGTGCTCCCGTCCGCCGACGGGAGCACAAGGAGAAGGTTGGTGAGCAGGTCGTGAGCCGCCGATGGAGTCTGGACCTGGTGATCGATCCGATCGCCTGCGACGGACGCGGTCTGTGCGCTGAGATGCTCCCCGAGCGCATCGAGCTCGACCGCTGGGGTTACCCCATCGTCGACGGAGCGGACGTCGCCCCGGCCCTCGTCGACCACGCGGTGCGGGCGGTCCGTGCGTGCCCCCGGCAGGCTCTCCATCTGGTCGAGCGCCGGTGCTGAGCCCGCCCATCGAGGACGTCGAGGTCCGGCCGCCCCCGCAGGGCTCCCGGGCATCCCGGAGGAAGGCGCGCTGGTCGAGGTCGCGCGCGTCCACCGCCGCCGCCGCCGGGTCGTCGCCGTCATCCTGGCGGCCGTCGGCGTCTTCTTCGTCTGGCTCGCCATCTCGCTGGGCGGCGCCCTGACCAACCCGGCCCTGGGCAGCTCCATGGGCTCACGCGCCGCGGAGTGGTTCCGCGAGCACGGAGGTGCGTCCGTCGTCGTCTGGGCCGAGAACCTGTGGTACTCGCATCACCAGCCCAAAATCGGCGGGGCCCTGGCACCCGGCACCATCCACCAACCGAAGTCCTCGGGCGCCACACCGGTCGCGGCATCCGTGCCGCACCTCCCCGTCCCGAACCCCATCGTGCCCTTCGCGAGCCCGCCCGTTGCCGGCGAGGGCCAGTGGTCGCCCGTCGGTCGTCTGGTGAAGGGCGTGCCCGCCGTCTACGAAACGATGCTGCGACCCAGCGCGATCCATACCAGCTTCGTCGTGGGCATCGCCTGGATGGACACGAAGCTCTTGAGGGCGACGCTGTATTCCGGGAGCCAGATCCCGGGTGGGGGCCCCTACAGCCACACTGCTCCCATCACCGCATCGGACTCCACGTCGCTCGTCGCCGCGTTCAATGCCGGCTTCTTGATGTCCGATGCCAACGGGGGCTACTACACGGACAACAAGACGGTCGTCGGTCTGCGGACGGGGGCCGCCTCCTTCGTCGTCTACAAGGACGGCTCCTCGACCGTCGGGCAATGGGGACGTGACGTCTCCATGGGGCCCGACGTCGTCTCGGTGCGCCAGAACCTCGACTTGCTCGTCGACAACGGCAAGGTCGTGCCAGGGGCGTACAACCCGGCGCCTGGGCAATGGGGGAAGACACTCGGCGGCAACCTCTACGTGTGGCGGTCCGGGGTCGGCGTCACCGCCAACGGCGCGCTCGTCTATGTCGGTGGGCCCGGACTCGACATCGTCGACCTTGCCAACATCCTCGTCAGGGCCGGCGCCGTGCGGGCCATGGAGATGGACATCAACACGGACTGGGTGAACTACAGCACCTACCAGCCGGCGACGCCGACCGGCCTGGCCACCGGGGCCAACGGCACTGAGCTGCTCCCCGGCATGACCGGGTCGCCCGCACGCTACTTCCAGTCGTGGTGGGCGCGAGACTTCATCACCATGTCGGCGGCTGCACGATGACCCAAGAGGACCGCCTGCCTGACGGCGCACCGAGGACCGAGGCCACGGTGGTCCCGATGCACGTCCCCCCGGCCACCGGCCTGCGGGCGAACCTCGTGCTGATCGCCCGGGCCATGCGTCCCCGGCAATGGATCAAGAACGTCCTCGTGTTCATGGCTCCGGTGGCGGCGGGGGTCCTCGGGGACTGGCATACGACGCTCCGGGTCACCGCCGCCTTCTTCGTGTTCTGCGTCGTCGCCTCGGGCACGTACCTCGTCAACGACGTCATCGACGCCGACTCCGATCGGCACCACCCGGTCAAACGACGCAGACCGGTGGCCAGCGGCGCCCTGCGGCCCGGGCTCGCCGTGGGCACCGGGGCGAGCCTGATTGCCGTGGCCATGGCGGCCGCGCTCTTCGTCGGCCCGTGGGGCTTCGCGGTCGTGGTGGCCACCTATGCCGCGGTGAGCATCGCCTACAGCCTGCGGCTCAAGCGAGAGCCGGTCATGGAGCTGGCCGTCGTCGCCTCGTGCTTCGTGCTCCGAGCGGTCGCCGGCGGGGTCGTGGCCCACGTGCACCTGTCGAACTGGTTCCTCGTCTTCACCTCGTTCGCCGCGCTGTTCCTCGTGACGGGGAAGCGCTGCGCGGAGCACGCACGCCTCGGCCACGATCGAGGCGTCCATCGGCTCGTCCTCGACCAGTACACCGAGTCCTTCCTGAAGTCGACCCTGACGATCTCCGCGACGGTGACCGTGGCCTCGTACTGCCTGTGGGCATTCGAGCGGACCGGCCTGCTGGCCCACGCCGGTGACGGTGTGGTGTGGATCGAGCTCACCGTCGTCCCCCTCGTCCTGGCGGTTCTGCACATCTTCCGCGTCCTCGACGCCGGGCAGGGCGGTGAGCCGGAGCAGCTGGCCCTCCACGATCACATCCTCCAGGGGTACGGGGTGCTCTGGCTCGCGCTCATGGTCATCGGGCTCTACGGGTGAGCCCCTCGGTCGACGTCGCACCCCGGCCGCTCTCCGGTTGGGGTCGCACGACGCCAACCACGGCGCTGGTCAGTCGGCCGGCGGACGCCGCCTCCGTCGAACGAGCACTCCGCACGCACACCACCGGCGTCATCGCCCGCGGCCTCGGCCGGAGCTACGGGGACGCCGCGCAATGCAGCGGCGGGCTGACGTTGGACGTCACCGGACTCGACTGGATCGGTGCGGTCGACGAGGGGAGCGGGACGGTCGAGGTCGGGGCAGGGGTCAGTCTGCACGACCTGATGCGCACCATCATCCCGGCCGGTTGGTTCGTGGGGGTCACGCCGGGCACTCGCTACGTGTCGGTCGGTGGGGCCATTGCGGCGGACGTCCACGGGAAGAACCACCACCGCGACGGCAGCTTCGCTCGGCACGTCGTCGAGATGACGCTGGTCACGCCGACGGGGACGGTGCGCCTCGCCCCCGACGACCCGGCCGGCTTGTTCTGGGCCACCGCCGGCGGCATGGGACTCACCGGAGTCGTCGTCGAGCGCGACCTTGCGGCTGTTCCCGATCGAGACCTCCTGGATGCTCGTGGACACCGAGCGCTTCTCCCGGCTCGACGACCTCATGTCCACGATGGAAGCGTCGGACCATCGATATCGTCACAGCGTCGCCTGGCTCGACTGCGTCGGCCAGCGGGACGGCGGATACCGGTCCGTGCTGACACGCGGCGACCATGCCCCCACGGAGGCGCTCCCCGCACGGTTGCGCACGCGGTGCCGGGAGATTCCGGGCGACCCGAGGGTGCGGGTACCCCACTCCCGCGCCACGAGGTTTCGTCAACCGGCTTTCCGTCCGCGCGCTGAACGAGGCGTGGTTCAGGGGATCCTCGAGCTCGGTGGGCTCGTTGCGACCCTTGGCGGGCTTCTTCCACCCCCTCGACGGCATCGGCAGCTGGAACCTGCTGTACGGCCCGGACGGGTTCGTGCAATACCAATTCGCCGTTTCGCCCGAGAAGGGCGATGTCGTCCACCACGCCGTCGACGCGATCGCGGAGTCCCAGATACCGTCGTTCCTCGCGGTCCTGAAGCGGTTCGGCCCGGGGACGCCAGGCCCGCTCTCCTTCGCCCAGGAGGGATGGACGCTGGCTCTCGACTTCCCGCTCGGCCCACCCGGACTGCCGGCCCTCCTCGATCATCTCGACGACGTCGTCGCCGATGCGGGCGGCCGTGTCTATCTCGCCAAGGACGCGCGGTTGCGACCGGAGCTGCTCCCCGTCATGTACCCCCGGCTGGAGGAGATGAGGACGGCCTGCCAACGGGTCGACCCCGACGGGGCCCTGGCGTCCGACCTCTCCCGGCGTCTCGGCATCACAGGGTGAACGACGCCTTCGGTCGCCCGCAATCGGTCGTGGTGCTCGGAGGCACCTCGGACATCGCCCGCGAGGTCGTGTCGAGGCTCGCCGCCGGGCGCTGCCGGTCCGTCGTCCTGGCGGGGCGGGACCGTCCCGCGCTCGAGCGGTCGGCGGAGGCCCTCCGGGCTTCGGTGTCCCACGTGGAGACGGTGGTCTTCGACGCCGTCGCGACCGACGACGCCGACACGACGGTCCGGCGGTGCTTCGAGGCCGCCGGCGAAGCCGTCGATCTGGTCATCGTCGCCGTCGGGGAGCTGGGTCGCCAGGAGGAGGACGAGTCCGAGCCGAGCCGGATCGCCCACATGATCACCGTCAACTTCTCATGGCCCGCGGCAGCACTCTCCGGCGTCGGGGCAGCGCTGAGGCGGCAGGGCCACGGCCGTATCGTCGTGCTCTCCTCGGTCGCCGGCTACCGCGTCCGGCGCTCCAACTATCGTCTACGGCTCCGCCAAGGCCGGTCTCGACGGCTTCGCGCTGGGACTGGGCGAGGCCCTGCGCGGGAGCGGCGTCTCCGTGCACATCGTCCGGCCGGGGTTCGTGCGTACGAAGATGACGGCGGGGCGCCCTGCCGCACCTTTCGCCGTCGGGGTCGACCGGGTCGCGTCCGATATCGTGCGCGGCCTCGAACGCGGGCAGACGGTGATCTGGTCGCCGGGCGTGCTGCGGTGGGTCTTCTCCGCCCTGCGGCTGCTCCCCCAGGCCGCGTGGCGCCGACTGCCGGGCTGAACACGGGCTGGGCACGGGCGGGGCCCTGGCGGGGCCGTTTCGCAGGCCCCTGAGCTCCGCCGGCCGCCATCTCCTATCCTGACCACGTTCGTGGAAGGAGACGGTTGTGCTCTTCATCGAATACGACGTCCATGCGACCGGTCGGATCGAGCTGGTGGCCCTCGTCAACGCGGTGGAGGAGCACGGGCAGGACGCGGATGGCTCGGCATGGTCGGCCTGGCGCGCCTCCGAGTTCGACGACAACGGGATGGGCTGCGTCGGCGTCGCTCCCTACGATCTCGCCCTGCTCGAGGAGACCGATGATGCCGGAGAGCTCCGGCGCATCGTCGAACGCATCATCCTGGCGGATCGGGCCGTCAAGGAGGAGGTGCCGTCGTGAGCACGACGCGGTCTCAGCTCTATCGACTGGCCCGCGACCTCGGGAACATCGAGGCGGTCGAGCACGGCTACACGCGCGGCGGCCTCTCGGGCGCCGCGGGGGGCGCGGCACATCGCGAAGCACGGCGCGTGATCTACCGCCAGGGGAACCGCCAGATCAACCGCTTCGTCCGGGCCATGGGGCTCGGGCCGAGGAGGTAGGGGTGCCGTCCGGGCGCCGGGCGGAGCTCCCGCACAACGCACGGCGCAATTTCGGTTGCAGTCTCGGTGCCGGGCGCCGAAGCGCCCTGTTCCCGTTGCCGGCCGGCCATGGAGAGCCCGATGACACCCGCTCAGTTGTGAGCCACTGGCGGCCGATAAGACCATCACCATCGGCACATGGCGCGTTCGGCTGGTGGCAGGATCCGGGAGAAGGGGGATGGCGGTGACGATCGCGGCATCGCAGCTCGGGAGGTTGTTGGCGGACTTCCCGGACCTCGTCGTCGTGCTGGACTCGGACGCAAACGTGATCTGGGCCAATTCTCTGGCAGAGCGCCAGTTCGGTCTGAGCCTCGACGAGGGCATCGGTACATCGGCTCTCTCCTTCCTGCACCCCGACGACCTGGAGCTCGCGGCACGCTCTCTGTCCACCATCCGAGGGAAGCGGATCGGGAACGCGATCGAACTCCGTCTCAAGACGCCGTCGGGCTGGCGGCTCTTCGAGCTCATCGGAACCCCGGTCAACTGGTTCGCGGAGGGGGCACTGCTCTTCTGCATCCGCGATCTCACCGCACGTCGTCGGTTCGAGGTCGCGCGGGACGAGATCGCCATGTTCCGGATGCTCGTGCACAACTCAGCCACCATCACCATGCTCGTGTCGCCGAGCGGCCACGTGAACTCCGCCTCGGGAGCGCTGACCCGGATGCTCGGCCACGATCCCGAGCTGGTCGAGAACGAGCCGCTCTCCGACCTCGTGGTCGAGGAGGATCGCCCGAAATTGACCGGGGCGATCTACCGCGCATTGAAGGGAGCCACGGCCACCGCGCCGGAGGTCGTCGAGGTGCTCCTGCGCAGGCACGACAGCGACGATGTCGTTCCCTTCGAACTCACGCTCGTCAACCTCGTCGAGGACCCGACGGTGGGAGGACTCGTCGTGACGGCGCACGACGTCTCGGAGCGGGCCACCAAGGACCGTGAGCTCCGCAGCACCTTGTCCCTCCTCCAGGCGACCCTCGACTCCACGGCAGACGGGATCCTGGTCGTCGACACCGAGGGCAAGATCACGGGGTTCAACGATCGATTTGCCGAGATGTGGCGGATCCCCGATCGCCTCCTTGCCTCGAGAAACGACGCCGAGGCCATCTCGTTCGTGCTCGATCAACTGGCCCATCCGCACGACTTCATCGCGAAGGTCGAGGAGCTCTACACCCGACCGGAGTCCGAGAGCAACGACATCATCGACTTCCGCGATGGCCGGGTCTTCGAGCGCTATTCGAGACCGCAACTCGTCGAGGGAACCGTTGTCGGTCGCGTGTGGAGCTTCAGAGACGTCACCGAGCGAACCCGCCTCGAAGCCGAGTTGGCGCATCAGGCATTTCACGACGCGCTGACCGGACTGGCCAACAAGGCGCTGTTCCGGGATCGACTCAACCATGCCGTCGCCCGTCTGGAGACATCCGGGCTCCAGTTGGCCGTCCTGTTCCTCGACGTGGACAACTTCAAGACGGTCAACGACAGCCTCGGACATTCCAGGGGTGACTTGCTGCTGGGCATCGTCTCCGAGATCCTGGCGGGGTGCATGCGAAACAGTGACACCGTGGCGCGCATGGGTGGGGACGAGTTCGCGGTCCTGATTGAGGACTTGGGTGACCACGCGGAGGCCGCTCAGGTTGCCGAGAGCATCCTGAGCGCACTCCGCCATCCCGTCTCGCTCGGATCGAAGGAGGTCGTCGCCACGGTGAGCATCGGGATCCGGTTCGGCACGCCCGGATGTTCCAGCGAAGAGCTGCTGCGTGACGCCGATCTTGCGATGTACATGGCGAAGGAGAACGGAAAGGATCGTTTCGAGGAGTTCCGGGACCGCATGCACGCGACCGTGATGGAGCGGCTCGAACTCGAGGCCGACTTCCGCCAAGGGGTGGTCAACGAGGACCTCGTGGTGCACTATCAGCCGATCGTCGACTTCAATGCCGAGTCCATCGTCGGCTTCGAAGCCCTAGTGCGATGGCAGCACCCGACCAGGGGACTCTTGCGTCCGGAGGCCTTTCTCGCCTTCGCCGAGGAGGCCGGATTCATGGGCGCGGTGGATTGTTTCGTCCTGACGAAGGCGTGCGGCGAGGTCCTCGGCTGGCAACGGGAGGGATTGGTCGCAAAGGATGCGTCCGTCAGCATCAACCTCTCGGCGAGGGACATGGTAGAAGCGGGCGTCGACCGCGCGGTCCGGATCCTCCTGTCGGAGAGCGGGTTCGATCCGTCCAATTTGATCGTCGAGATCACCGAAAGCGCAATGATGAACGACATCGACGCCGCCGTGCGCGAGTTGCGCTCGCTCAAGGCGCTCGGCTTGCGGATCGCGATCGACGATTTCGGCACCGGCTACTCGTCACTGGCCTATCTCCAGCGCCTCCCCATCGACATCCTGAAGATCGACCGATCCTTCGTCGCCACGCTGTCCGAGGACGACGAGTCCGTCACCCTCGTCAATGCCATCATCCGAATGGCCGAGGCGCTCGGCCACACCACGATCGCCGAGGGTATCGAGCGATCGTCACAGGTCAACGTCCTGCGCCGCTTGGGATGCCATCTCGGCCAGGGGTATCTCCTCGGCCCGCCACTCGACGCTGCCTCGATGGAGATGGTGCTCCGGTCACCGCGCCCGTCTCACCACGGGACCCGCCTCCAGCGAGCACAGCTCGAGCCCGAGTCGCTGCCTGCCTAGACGTTCGACACGCCGGTACTAGCCCACCGTCGTCTTCAGCTGCAGGACGTTCTTCGTCGGGCTCCACTGGTAGACGAACACCGGCCCGTCCCCGTCGTTGTGCCCCGCGCTGAAATTGAACGTCCCACCCCCACCTGGAAGGGTGAGGTGGGTCAGCGAGGCGCCACCGTGCGCAAACGTCTGGTTGTTCAGCGTCTTTCCAGCTGCCTTCACGATGTCGGCGAACAGGGCCATCTGCACGCACGCCGTTTGCGGTGCCGTCCACGTGACCGGGGTCGACGCCGTCGCAGTCACCGGGTTGTTGATGGTCGCGGTCGGTTCTGCGGCCTGAATGGCAGCAATGCAGCGTTTCATCGCGGGGTCGTTCCACCAGATTGAGGCGGGAGGTATCCCGCCCGCCGTGATGGCATTCTTCAGGATCGACTGCGTGTAGCCGGCCTTGTTGGACACGTAGGCATCCAAGTCGGTGTAGTCGGTCGCGACGAGTCTCGGCATGTACGCGCTCTGGTTGCTCTGGAGCGACGCCGGCCAACCGTTGCCCGAGTTCCCCACCGCCACCACCACGTCCACTCCGGACGATTGGAATTTCTGCGCAATGGCCCCGTACTCCTGGACCTGCGCGACGGTATCGGTGTCCGGGACGCTGTTCACCGCCGTCTGGACGACGTTCACCTTCAACCTTCGGAGCACGGGCGTGACCACGCTGAGCTCGGCTTGGTCGGCCGACGTTCCCACCACCCCGATCTTCTTCCCCGCAAAGACTCCCTCCTGCTTGAAGAGGGCCATTTCCTTGGGGACGAGATCGCTGTCGGATATCAGGTTGTTGAACCAGGGTGCCGAGGCCTGAGCCGCCTGGGCACTGCTCAACGAGGCGCCGACGATCGGGACGTCATGGGTGTTCACATAGCACGCCGTGTCGACCGCTTGAAAGAACCCCAACACGGCGAACACCTTCGAGTCCTCGGTGAGCTGCGTGCAGGCGGTCGCCGCGCCGGCGGTCCCCAGAGGATCGACCGTGGCGAAGACGGGTGTGATCTTGCGACCGTTGATCCCGCCGGCCGCGTTGATCTGCTTGATGAGTGTCGTATAGGCGATCTCGTAATTGCCGGGATCCACGTTGATGACCGTGCGGATCGCCGCCACGTCCGGATACGTGATACCGACCGTGATGCTCGTGGGTGTCACACCCTGGCCGGCCGGGGACGCGTCCGCGCCTCCGGTCAGGACCACCTGGGCGATCCCGGCCGTCCACAACACGAGCACGGCCCACGCCGCTATCGCCTTCCGCATGGTGTCCCTTTCTGAGAGGTTCGCCCGAACATGGTGATCGCCGTCGTTGCGAGAGGACGCCCGGCACAGGCCCGTCGAACCGGCGCAGAATACGCACTTCTGTGCGCAAATGGACCGCGGCTCGGGTGGCATCGTCGAAGTCCCGTCACGGCGCTACGACCTCCGCCGGCCGGTCGCCGGCCACGGGGCGTCGACCTCGCCGGACGCCACGCGGGCGTGCACGCCGTCGATGACCGAGCGCACGACCAATTCGAACTCCCTGGCGCCGTCCCGCTCGAGGCGAAAGGAGAGCCGTGCATTGGGAAACGAGCTCAGCACGGCGTCATCCGGGAGCGTCAACTCCTGGAGGACCAACTCCTGGTCGACGAACCCGATGACGGCCGAGCTGCTCGCCGACGCGGCGAGCAGGGCGCGGTCGAGCTCGAGGCCGCTCTGTTGCCAGATGCTCAGCCAGCGCTCGGTCATCGGGAAGATGGACGGCGTCCATACTCGGTATCTGCTCCGCAACCGGGCCACCGCCGGATGCGCCAGCGTCGTCTCTCTCATCCAGCGCGCCATCTCCCACAGGTCGTCCCGCCAGGATCCCGTGGGAGGTGGCAGGGCACGCTCCGCGATCACCGCATCGACCAGCACGGCGACCAGGGCCGCCTTGTCCTCGACGTGGTGATAGAGGGCCATCGGCGTCACGCCGAGTGCCTCGGCGACCGCCCGCATGGTGAACCCCGACGCACCGCCCTCGTCCGCCACCTGGAGGGCGGTGCGCGCGATCCGCTGCATGGTCAGGTCAGCCACGACGGAGATCCCCGGGGTTACTGGACCACAACGCGCACCCGGCCGAGGTTCTGCACCCGTGCGAACGGCGTCTTGGAGTCGCCGTCCCTTTGTGACGTGGCACGGAGGGCAGGGAAATAGGTGCCGGGCTCGGAGAACGTGTGCCTTGTGGTGAGCCTCACCACAGAGAACGCCGAGTCGGTGTCGTCGAACTCCTCGACGACGGGGAAATCGCCGTCGCCTTCGAAGTCCCATTCGGCGTGCACGACGGTTCCCGCTCCCGGCGGAACCTCGATCTCCGCCGAGAACTCGACGGACTCGCCGACGCCGACGTCTGCACGTGCGGCGCCGTTCGCACGCACGTCGACGACCGGTTGGATGCCCCGGCGATCCTTGGCGGTCGGCGGCACCTGCACCTGGCCATCGACGACCGAGTAATTCGTGCTGGGGGGAGGAGCGAGCCCTCTCTCGGCCCAGGCGGTCAGGTCGCGGAGTGCCTGCTGCAGCACGCCCGCGTAGCTCACGACCCGAGTCGTTCGGGCTGGACGAGGCCCGCCCGGTTGGTTCACCGGTGCGGTGTGCATCGCGTTGTCGACGAACCACAGCCGGTACGAATCGTCGATCCGGGGCCCGAGAGCGTCCAGCACCCGGGTGCGATACCAGTCGGCCTGCCAGGGAACGGCGGCCTCGTCCATGAGCGTCTCGACCACGATCATCTTCCCGGCGAAGCGCCCGGTCTGTATGGAGCCAGACCCTTGTCTGGCAAAACGAGGCCCCATGAGCTCTTGGCGCTGCGGGTAGACGGGCGCACCGTTCGCCCGGAACTGGTCCCACACGGAGAACTCCGCTGAGGGCACCTGATGACGGTGGTACGTCTGCGTCGCGAGGTACACGCTGTTGTCGATTTCGACTTGGTCTCCCGCCCTGACGTCCTTCAGCGCCTGGGAGTGCGCCTCCCCGAATCCGGTCATGACGAGGTCACCGACGACTCCGGTGATGTAGAGGACGTGCCCTGCCGCCTCCCCGCTCCTGATGATCAGGCTGGCCCCCTGCAGGTTGCCGTCGGGGAGACTCTGGATCCGAAACGCAGCGGGCATCTCGGACTCGTGATCGCCGAACATCGCGGACATGGACATCGGGAGGCCGAGCTCGGCCGCCTCGGCCGACATCACCACCTTGCTGATGCTCGACGCGTGCTGCACGCGACCTTGCGCAAGCGAATCTGTGGGGTCCGCACCCAGGTAACCCGGCACCTTCCAGAATTCGTCGAAATACTCGGGATCCCACTTCACGATGTTGTCGATCAGGCTCGAGAAGACTCCCGTGTAGCCCATCGCGATCCGTTCCACGTCGAACCATGCCCGGGGTGGAAAACCCATGCGGGTGACCTCGGCAAGTGCCTGCCGCTCTTCGGTGTTCAAGCCGTCGAAGATGTCTCCGCTTCCGCCGGGATCCAGCGCGTCGACGATCGCCGGGAACTTGTCCCGAAGAATGCGGATGGCATGAGCCTGGACGGTGAACAAATTCGGCATGCTGATGGGAGAGCCGTGGACGAAGGGCACGGCACCATCCCACACGTCGACGCGGTTCTCGAAACAGCTCATGGCCTTGAAGGCACCGCCGCTGCCGCCGTACACATAGCCGAAGGGACGATGCTCGCCGTACATCTCCGCTGCGAGGACGCGTGAGTAGCTCGCCGTCGCCGCGCTGGCTCGGTATCCGGCGATGGTGGAATCCTCCCCCGGGAACATCACCGTCCGCCCCTGGTTCGACTCGACCAGGTACGCGCCGCTGGCATGGGCGAATTCGATGGTGCGGCCGATCATCCCCGCCAAGATCGAGGGTGCGGCATGCTCGGTCCCCGAAATGGGCATGAGCGGCTGGAAGAACCGCCCCTGATACCGCTCGGTCGGTGGCAGGTAGAAGGAGAACCGCGCGTCGGTCCCCTCGAAGCCGCCGTGGACGTACCGATGTCGGCCCGGCTCGTCACGCCACTCGTCCACGTCGACGTAGGCGACGTCGTAGAGCGGATCCGGGGAGCCGCCGGTGAACGTCGTCACCCGACCGGCCGGCCACGTCTCGTCGGCACCCGGTCCTCCCTCCCCTCTTGAGCTTCCCCGTGACCTGAGCACGTATAGTCAGGCCTCTACATCATAGAGGGCGCGTCCCTCCCGGGCAACCGCCTGGTCAGGGGAGAGCGACGCCATGCCGGCGCCTAGGATGGGCGAATGCCGTCCGACCGTCTCCCGACGACGTTCCCTTCCTTCGACAACGTCGACGACGAACGGACACACCGGAAGCAGCGGCTCGCCGCCGCCTTCCGCTTGTTCGGACACTTCGGTTTCGACGAGGGGGTCGCCGGTCACATCACCGCCCGGGATCCCGAGCTGCTCGACCACTTCTGGGTCAACCCCCTCGGCATGAACTTCAAGCAGATCCGCGTGAAGGACCTCATCCTCGTCAACGACCGTGGCGACGTCGTCGACGGGAATTGGCCCGTGAACGCGGCTGCATTCGCCATCCATTCGCAGATCCATGCCGCGCGCCCCGACGTGATCGCAGCTGCCCACGCGCACTCGGTGTACGGCAAGGCGTGGTCTTCGCTGCGCAGACCCCTCGACCCTCTGACGCAGGACTCCTGCGTCTTCTATGGCGATCACGCCGTCTTCGACGACTACACCGGGGTCGTCCTGGACCTCGAGGAGGGCAAGCGGATCGCGCACGCCCTCGGAGGGCGAAAGGCCGTCATCCTGTCCAATCACGGGCTGCTGACGGTCGGCCGGACGTCGGTCGACGAAGCGGCGTGGTGGTTCATCACGATGGAGCGCACCTGCCAGGCACAATTGCTGGCAGAGGCCGCGGGAAGGCCGGTGCTCATCGACCCCGACCAAGCGGAGAAGACGGCGGGACAGGTCGGACATCCGAAGTCAGGATGGGTGTCGTTCCAACCTCTGTACGAGTGGATCGTGACCGTCCAACCCGATCTGCTCGATGAGTGACCCGGTGTGGGTGGCCTGACCGTCCCCTCGACCCTCGAGCTGTGCCGTCCGCACCGTCCCAGGACGACAGCCGCCGACGGGGCCCCACGTAGGCTGCGCTGATGCGATTCGGTCTGGATGTCGCGCAGCAACGGATGCCCTGGGACGAGGTGGTGAGCCGGGTCCAGTTTGCCGAGGGCCTCGGCTTCGACGGTGCCTGGGGGTTCGATCACTTTCAACCCATGTACGGCGAGGGACCGGGTGAGACGTTCGACGGCGTCACGACGCTCGCCGCGCTGACCGGCGTCACTTCGCGGATCCGGCTCGGGCTGCTGGTCACCGGAGTGACCTACCGTCATCCTTCCATTCTCGCGGCCCAAGCCCTGACCGTCGATCACGCTTCGCACGGCAGGCTCGAGCTCTCACTTGGTGCGGCTTGGTTCGAAAAGGAGCACACCGAACTGGGCATCCCCTTCCCCTCGACCTCCGAGCGGTTCGGGCTGCTCGAGGATGCGCTCGAGATCGTGCACCGGCTCTACACCGGTGAGGTCGTGTCCTACGAGGGGAACGTCGTGTCGCTGCGCAACGCACGACTTCGTCCGCTGCCGGTGCAGCGCCCGCATCCCCCGATCTGGATCGGCGGCAGTGGCCCGCGGCGGACCCTGCCCCTCGTCGCTCGATTTGCCGACGTCTGGCACACGTGGGGAAGCCCCAACTCCCTGCGGGAAGCCAATGCACGCGTCGACCAGCTCGCGACCGAGGCGGGACGCGACCCATCGTCGATCATGCGTGCGAGCTCACTGTCGCTGGACGATCTCGACACGGCGCGCAAGCACGCGGCGAAGTGGCACGCCGCCGGCTATGGCTATCTCGTGTGTGGCTGGCCCGAGGCGGGACGAGCCCAGGTCGAGCAATTCGCCCGCGACGTCCTACCCGAATTCACCGACTGAACCCTCACGTCACGAAGGTGGCGGTTCGATTGTGGAAGCGCCACGTGCCGTCCTGTTGGTGGAGGATGTCGTGGTACCGACCGACGAGCTTCACGGCCCAACCCGAGTCCTCCAACAACACGAAGACCACATCGCTGATCGCTTCCGCCTCGTGCTCGCTCCAGTCGGCCACCACGGTGTTGACGACGAGGTGGCGTTGGGGCTGTCTCGGTTGCCACCTCGCGTAGGCCTCCCGAAGGGCATCGTGCCCGGTGAGCGCGCCCATGCCCGGGATGTCGCAGGTTCCCTCCGGGCAGAAAGTGGCGACCACGTCTTCGGTCCGACCGTCGTCAAGGGCGTGCGCATACGTGGCAATCGTCGCGCGCACGCCCTCCGCGACCTCTGCGAACGTGGTCTCCGTCTTCATGTGGCCAGCCTCCCCGGACGATCCGCTGGGTCGCCCTGGATCAATCGTTGCCCGAGAAACCGAGGTCGACGACGGGGCGCTCGAGGGGGTTCACGTTGACGGAGTGCAGCGCAGGCACCAGCTTCTCGTACGGCAGGCCGGCCAGGAAGCCGTCGACGGTCCGCTCGAAATTCGAGATGCCCCCTTCGACACCTTCGGAAAGTCGCATGTACTCGAAACCCTTCGAGTGCAGGCCCCTCTGTTGCCTGGGCAGGTTCGAGAAGTCCTGAGCGGGGATCGGCGGCCATCGGGGATCGTCATGCTCCCAGAGCTCGGGCGGCGTCGGCTTGTGGGGCTCGGAGCCCGGCGGCACCCGTGTGAGCGACCAGATCTCCATCATGGTCTCCTCCGGCCCCAGGGGGCGGAACCGGTACGAGGAGGCGCTGCTGTACATGGGCAGCACGAAGTGGTGGGGGAAGCAGTAGGCCATCGGCTCGTTGAGACCTCGGGCGTCGAGATCGTTGAGATCGGGGATCTCGGAGCCCGCTTCCCGGTGCCAACGCACGACTGCATCGTTGAGCGCTCGGTGCCAGTCCGACATCGCGGCCATGGGGTCGCTCGGCAACTCCATGTCCCGCAGACCCTCGGCGATGCGGACGTCGTTGGCGTGGACCATCCCGGCCATACCCTCACTCATCGTGCGCAGATAGTGGATCTCGGCATCGACGAGGGCACGCGGATCGATGTCCCCACCCTGGCGCGAGGGATCGCGTCCGGTGATCACGAGCTGGGGATGGGCCTCCACCACGTGGTACTGCTCCATGAAGGCCTCTTCGGCGAGCTTCCAATTCACCGGGAGGCGGCATGCGTACCACCACTCGGTGCGCCACGACTCCGCCAGCCACGCATCCATGATGCTGGCAAACGGTTCGATGCATGCTCGCAAGGGAGGCGCCTCGTCGTCGAGGTTGATCCATGCGCAACCGCCCCAGACCTCGCACCGTACCGGCCGGAGGTCGAGATCCGGCGAGTGCATGTTGTGCTCGGCGAACGTCCGCGCGCGTGGGACAAACGTGTTCTGGCCGTCCGGGCCGTAGCACCACCCGTGGAACGGGCAGATGAACCCGCCGTCACAGGTCCCCCGCCCCTGGACGACCCTGACGCCGCGGTGGCGGCATGCGTTCTCGAATGCCCTTGCTCCCCCGTCGTCGGTGCGCACCACGACGATCGACTGGTCGAGGATCTCGTACTCGGCGAAATCGCGTGGCTGCGGGATCTCCTCGAGCCTGCACGCCATCTGCCACACCCTCGGCCAGAGCAGCTCGGCCTCCATCTGGTAGAAATCGGGGTCGAAGTAGCGCTCCTTGCGAGCCCTGTCCGGGAACTCGATCGCATAGGGCACCGGGAGTGCCGACGACCTCCGGTCTGCGACCGCCATGGGGCCCCTTTCCCTCTCAGCGTGCGGTGTGGAAATATACTAACCGGTCGGTACAATCTGTGCTTCCGGGGACATGTGGCGCGCATGCCCGTGGACACGGTGGCGCCCGTTCGCCCCATCGTCGCGAAGGCTCATGACATCTCCCGAATCGGCACCCGAACACACATCCCGCCCGCCTGCGGCGGAGGTCGACGTGGTGGTCGTCGGCGCGGGCATCACGGGCATCTATCAGCTGTACCGCGCCCTCGAGGCCGGTTTCTCGGTGCGGCTGCTCGAAGCCGGAGACGGCGTGGGCGGCACGTGGTACTGGAACCGCTACCCGGGCGCACGGTTCGACTCGGAGAGCTACACCTATGCCTACCTCTTCTCGAAGGAGCTCTTCGACGAATGGGCGTGGCATGAGCATTTCGCGGAGCAACCCGAGATCGAGCGTTACCTGAACTACGTGGTGGACCGGTTCGACCTCCGGCGCCATATGCGGTTCGGCGCCCAGGTCGCCTCCGCCGCCTACGAAGAGTCGTCCGGGACATGGGCAGTCCGAACGGGCGACGGGTCGACGTACCGGGCGCGGTTCCTCGTCGCGGCGACCGGTGTGCTCTCGGTGCCGTTCTTCCCGGACGTTCCGGGCCGCGATGACTATCGGGGTGCGTCGTACCACACCGGCAGATGGCCGACGACGCCCGTCGACTTCGAAGGTAAACACGTTGCCGTCATCGGCACCGGATCGAGCGGCGTGCAGGTCATCCCCGCCATCGCAGGAGACGTTGCCTCGCTCACCGTGTACCAGCGCACGGCGAACTGGTGTACGCCGCTCAACAACGCGCCCATTACCCCTGATGAGCAGGCTCGATTGAGGGCCGATTTCGAAACGATGTGCGCGACACTGCAGACGTCCCCAAGTGGTTTCCTCCACCCTTCGTGCGATCGCACCACCTTCGACGACTCGGCGGCGGAGCGGAGGGCATTCTTCGAGAAGATGTGGAGCAGCCCCGGCTTCTCGAAGCTCACGAGCAACTACAGCGATTTGATGTTCGACAAGGCGGCCAACGAGGAATGGTGCGCGTTTGTCTCCGAGAAGATTCACACCATCGTCAGGGATCCCGAGACGGGCCGCAAGCTCATCCCCAAAGATCACCGCTTCGGAGAGAAGCGACCGCCCTTCGTCACCGGCTACTACGAGGTCTTCAACCAAGCGAACGTGGAGCTCGTCGATCTCGAGCAGACACCGATTGTGCGCATGACGGCGCGTGGGATCGAAACTGTGGACCGAATTCGGGAATTCGACATCGTCGTCTGGGCAACCGGCTTCGACTTCGGTACCGGCGCGCTCACCCGTATGGGGATTCGCGGCGTGCGCGGACTTGCCCTCGAGGACTACTGGGCCGAGGGTCCGAGGACGTTTCTCGGAATTCAGTGCACCGGCTTCCCGAATTTCTTCTTTCCCGGTGGTCCGCATGCTGCTGCTGGCAACAATCCACGGTACAACGGCGACCAAGTGGACTTCATCACCGACACGCTCATCTACATGCGAGACCGCCATTTCGACACGATCGAGGTCGACGCGGCGGCCGAGGACAAATGGACGAGCATGGTCGACCGCTGGGCAACGAAGGCTCCATCCTTCGGCGAGAGCAGCTACTACTTCGGCACGAACATCCCCGGGAAGCCGCGTAAGTACCTCCTGAACTCGGCCGGACGCCCGAAGCTCTTTACGGAGATCGCCAAGGTCCGCGACAGCGATTACAAGGTGTTCAAGCTTGCGCGTTCGTCGCAACCCGCCTGAGCGGCTCCGAAGGCCCGCGCGCGCCCTCAGACGGTCGCGACCGGCGTCAGCGGAGACCCGACCGCGCCGGGGAGACGAAGTGGCGGTGCCGTCAGCAGGAACCGACTCCGCTTGTGGTCGCGCAACCACGCGGCAAGCTCATGGAGGTACCACATCTCACCCAGGGGTACGCCCAGCCGGAACAGACACAGATGGTGGATCGGAAGGAAGGAATGACGGCTTTCGTCACGATCCCTTCCAACCATTCCCTCGACCGCGTAATTGTCCGCGATCAAGGCAGATATCTGAGACTCCCTGATCCATTCCAGCAAGGATTCGTCCCGGGCGTCGAGATAGGTGCACATCGTGTGGATCTTCACGGGATCCGGCTCGCGGTTCCAGTTGAGCACCTGGGTCGCGAAGCCGGTATGGAGCAGGAGCATGTCTCCGGGCTCGACCACGACCTCGTCGGCAACCAGGATCTCCTCGAGAGTCTGGAGATCGACCGCACGCCAATCGTGACCGAGATGGTGAGCCAGGTCGACGAGGACACCGCGACCCTGCACGCCGGTGAAGGCCATGTGCTCCAGGCCGAGATGGCGAGCGAAGCATCGGTGTGCGCCGCCATCCCCTTCGGCGTCCGGCTGTGGACCCACCAGGTCGTCGCCCGCCCGGAAACCGTTGTAGTAGACCGCTTCTTCGATGCCGTCGCCGTCGGCATCGAACTCCGCTCCGACGTGAGCGAGTGAGTCCCACTGCGTCGAGTACTGCAACGACAGCGTCACGACATCGTCCGCCCACACGTCCACGTAACGGGGGTCTCCGAACTGCTCCATCTGGCTCATGTGGACGTTGTAGAAGGTCCCGGGATTCCCCCGCATGTCCTCGGTCGGCGCGAGCACGGGTGGGTGCCGACGCTGGTTCAGCGCCGTCCCGCCGGGGTAGTCGAGCGGCAGGCTCAGGCAAAAGCTGATGCCGGCCTCGACCTCCCGCACCGCTTCGAGCACCTTCCCCGGAGTGAGGAGGTTGATGCGACCGAGCTCGTCGTCCTCCCCCCAATCCCCCCATGTCGAGCCCGGCGGGCGCTGCTTCCACCGCTTCGTCACGACCTCTTCCCCTTCTGGCCGCCGCCCCTCGCGACCTGTTGCTCGCGTTGCCTGTACCGACCGGTTGGTCTACACTTTCCGCGCAGGGTATCGCGTCCGCGCGGGCCGGTCGCCGCGATCTTGCGCCCCAGCGCAGGAAGGTCACAACCATGACAGCGAAGCAACTCGTCGTTTCCGCCGACGGGCACATCCTCGAGCCCACCGACCTTTTCGTCACCCGCTTGCCCGTTCACCTCCGGGACCGTGCCGTCTGGGAGGACGACTTCGAGATTGAGCCATGGGTCGAGGGAGGCGCTCGGATGTTCCGTCGGCTCCACACCTCGGGCTTCGAGGGATGGACCATCTCCCGGTACCGCCAGACGGGTGGGCGCATGCCCGAGGGAGACCCCGAGACGATCATCGAAGACCTCGCCTCCGACGGGGTCGACGTCGGCGTGATGCACCCGAACTTGTCGCTCTTCGGCCTCTACTCGGACGACCACGAGCTGTCCATGGCGCATGCCCGTGTCTACAACGACTACATCATCGAGCGCTTCACGCCCTACTTCTCCCGGATCGCTCCGACGGCGCCCATTCCGCTCACCGAGGTCAACGATGCCGTGGCGGAGATCGAGCGGGTCGCGGCCAGTGGTTTTCGGGCGATCCTCTTGCCGGCGGTGCCGCCGAGACCGTACTACTCGAGGGAATTCGATCCGGTCTGGGCAGCGGCGCAAGCGAACGGTGTCCACGTGTTCATCCATACGCAAACCGGCGGTGTGAAGGTCAACGACCCGGCATCCACCACGCTCAAGGTGGTCATGGAGAACGCCGCACAAGTCAACCGACCGATGACCGAGAAGTCGGCCTCGAAGCGGATGGTGACCCAGGCGATCTACAGCACGATCGTGCCCCAGCAGGTCATTTGCGAACTGATCGGCGGCGGTGTCGCCGAGCGCTACCCGGACCTGCACTTTGCGTTGATCGAGTTCAACGCCCATTGGCTCGCGTCGTTGGTCGGCAGCATGGACAAGTGCTGGATCACGGGGATCGGACAGGACGCCGACTGGTGGCTCGGCGTGTGGGACGACACGCGCCCCGCGAGCGAACAGACGGGGATGGCCCAATTGTTCCGCCTCAACGAGAAGTGGCCCTACCCGCTCAAGCCCAGCGAGTATGTCCGGCGCCAGTTCCACGTCTCCTTCCAAGACGACCCCGTCGCCGTGGCGTGCCGGCACATCACCGGTCTGTCCACGATCGTGTGGGGCAACGACTACCCGCATGCCGAAGGGACGTTCCGTGGCAGCAAGCAGCTCATCGCCGAGCAGTTCGTCGGAATCCCGGATGACGAGCGGGCTGCCTTGGTAGGCGGAACCCTCGGCGGGCTCCTCGGGTTCGACGCTCCGGTGGCCGCTGTGGCGCCGCGGACCTAGGACAGCTCCCGCGGGTCAACGGCAGCGGAACGAGGTGTGGTGAACACGCACAGGTTCGAGGGACGGGTCGCGGTCGTGACGGGCGCCGGACGCGGCATCGGCCGCTCGCATGCCATGCTGCTGGCCGAGCGGGGTGCCAGCGTCGTCGTGAACGACCTGGGGGGCTCCAAGGAGGGTGTCGGAGAGGACGCTGGCGTCGCAGCCGCCGTCGCCGCGCAGATCGTCGCCGCGGGGGGAGCCGCCGCGGCCGACAGCAGCGACGTCGCCACGACGGCCGGTGCGGAGGCGCTCGTCCGCAGCGCAGTGGATCGGTTCGGACGACTGGACATCCTCGTGAACAACGCCGGCATCATCAAGTGGGCCGGGCTGCCGGACGCCGACGCCGAGAACCTCGAGAGCCACCTCGCCGTGCACGCAATGGGGTCCTTCAACACCACCCGCGCCGCGTGGCCGCTCTTCGTCGAGCAGGGGTACGGCCGCATCGTCATGACGACCTCGACCGGCATCTTCGGCCTGCCGACCAATCTCTCCTATGCCACGGCGAAGGGTGCCGTGATCGGACTGACCCGCAGTCTCGCGACCGCCGGCGCCGCCTGCGGCATCAAGGCGAACCTCATCGCCCCCGCCGCGTTCACCCGGATGGCGGGCCAGCCCACCTCCGGAGGGGTCCCCGCGGGCGACGGTTCGGACGGCACGCCGATGTCGCCGGACCTGGTCGCGCCGATGGCGGCCTTCCTCGCCCACGAGTCCTGCCCGGTCAGCGGGGAGATCTACGTCGCAGGTGCCGGCCGGTTCGCCCGCATCTTCATCGCCTCGACCGAGGGGTACGTCCACCCGGCACCGCAGCCGACGATCGAGGACGTGGCCGACCAGTGGGAGAAGATCAACGACGAGACCGGCTACTTCGTCCCGACGGACCTGATGGACTGGTCGGCCACCTTCATGGCCCACCTGTCCCGGGACCGGGCCGGGCCTCCCGACACCTGACGACGCCCACCCCCGGGCTCCAGCATTTGTACCGATCGGTCCAATAGGATCGGCACGTGGATCTCTCCCTGAGCGAAGCGGAACAGGATCTGGTCGACCTCTGCCGCGACTTCGCGCAGAACGAGATCGCCGGACGCGCGCCGACGGCCTGGGAGGAGGCTCGCTGCCCGACCGATCTCCTCCGTGAGATGGGCCGGCTCGGGCTGCTCGGCATCCTCGTCCCGGAACAGTGGGGCGGAATCGGCATGTCGACCACCGGATTCGTCGCGGCCATGGAGCAGATCGGCCTCGCGGACCAGTCCGTGGCGGCGGCATGGCAGGCGCACGCCACCATCGGCTCGCTCCCCCTGTGCCTGTTCGGCAACGACGCGCAGCGTGAACGCTGGCTCCGCCCCCTTGCGGAGGGGACGGCGCTGGGCGCTTTCGGTCTGACCGAACCGGACGCCGGTTCCGACGCACGCGCGATCCGCACGCGGGCCGAGCGACGGGACGGTGGTTGGCTCATCAACGGCGGAAAGACGTTCATCTCGAACGCAGGCACCGACATGTCCTTCGGCGTCACCCTGCTGGCGCGCACCGACGCTGACGCACGTGACGGTCCGACGTTCGCAACGTTCGTCGTCGAGACGGGCACCCCCGGCTACACGTTGGGACCGAAGATGCGGGGCATCGGATGGCGCGGCCTCGACACCCGCCAGCTCTACTTCGAAGACGTCTGGGTCCCCGACGACCACCTGCTCGGTGACCCCAGCCTTGGATTGAGCCAGTTCCTCCGCACACTCGAAGTCGGCCGCATCTCGATCGCGGCGTTGTCGCTCAGCCTGACTCAGGCCGTGCTCGACCTGGCAACCTCGTATGCCCGTCAGCGCGTGCAATTCGGCCAGCCGATCTCGAAGTTCCAAGCCGTGCAGTTCAAGCTGGCCGACATCGCGACCGAGCTCGAAGCGGCACGCTGGCTGACGTACCGCGCCGCCTACCTGCGTGATACTGGCCAGCCCTTTCTCAAGGAGGCATCGATGGCGAAGCTCAAGGCCAGCCGAGTGGCGGTGTGGGCCGCATCCGAGGCAGTCCAGATCCATGGCGGGCTCGGCTACATGCTCGAGACACCGGTGGCCCGCTTCTACTGCGACGCCAAAGTGCTCGAGATCGGTGAAGGCACCAACGAGATCCAACACATGGTGATCGCTCGCATGCTGGGCTGCTGATCTCAGACGGCAGCGAGACGCCGTATGGCTGCCACGATGTCGTCGCGGTCAGGAAGCCACGCCCGTTCGAGTTGAGGCGCATACGGAGGTGGAGTCGGCGCGGCACCGATGCGCTCGATCGGCGCGTCCAGGGACCAGAATCCCTCGCGAGCCACGATGGCGGCGATCTCGGCGCCGATGCCGAAGGGGAGGACCGCCTCGTGCGCGATGACGATCCGACTCGTCTTGTGCACCGACTCGAGGACGGGCTCCATGTCGAGCGGAGCCACGGTTCGCAGGTCGATGACCTCGAGCGAGATGCCCTCATCGGCCAGGGTCTCGGCGGCCGCGAGCACCTCGTGGACCATGCGTGAGACCGAGACGACCGTGACGTCGGTACCTTGTCGCACGACCTTGGAGGTGCCGATCGGCAGGACGAAGTCGGGCGGAGGCTGCGGCCCCTTCATGCCGTACAGCAGCCGGTTCTCAATGAAGATCACCGGGTTCGGGTCCTGAATTGCGGCCCGGAGCAGCCCATAGGTGTCTGCCGGGGTGGACGGCATGACCACCGTGAGCCCGGGAATGTGCGCGAGGAGCGCCTCGAGGCTCTGCGAGTGCTGGCTTCCCGACGAGCGCCCCGCGCCGAATTGGGTGCGTACGGTCAGCGCCATTTCGGCGGCCCCGCCGGTCATGAAAGGCAGCTTTGCCGCCTGATTCAGCAGCTGATCGAAGCAGACACCGAGGAAGTCGAGGTACATCAACTCGACGACGGGTCGCATGCCGGCCATGGCCGCGCCGACGCCGGCACCGATGATCGCAGTCTCAGAGATGGGCGTGTCGCGCACCCGGTCACCGAACTGGTCAGCCAGGCCGCGCGTGAGCCCGAAGACGTTGCCCCCGGCGCCGACGTCGATGCCGGCGATGAAGACGCGCTCGTCGCTGGCGAGCTCCGCTTCGAGTGCGGAACGGACCGCGTCCATGGTCCGGAATTCAGGTGCGTCCTCAGGCAGCCGTGGCGGCTCCATGCGCGTGGGTCGGGCCCGCACGACGAAGTCGGTCAAGCTCGCCGCGGACGGGCTCGAGAGACGGCGCGCCGCCTCGACCGCCCCGTCCAGCTCGTCTGCGATCGACGACTCCATCGCCTTGAGCTCGTCGTCACCCGACGCCCGCATCTCGCAGCCTTCGCTCGTGTGCCAAGAGGGGATCCCGCTCCTCCCAGGCATGCCGTTCCTCCGCCGATCGGTATCGTTCCGGGTCACCCTCGTAGTGGCCGTGCCACCGGTAGGTTGCCGCCTCCACGAAGGCCGGGCCCAGCCCGGTCCGTGCCGCCTGCACCACCTCGTCCATTGCGGCCGCGGTCGCAACGGCGTCGTTACCGTCCACCGCGACGTAGGGGATCCCGTAGCCCGTGGCCCGTGCCTCGAGCGAGGCGGCGTGCTGGTTTGCCGTAGGGGAGAATTCGGCGTACCCGTTGTTCTCACAGAAGAAGATCACCGGCAGCTGCCACACCGCAGCGAGGTTGACGGCCTCGTGGAACGCCCCTTGAGCAGGTGCCCCATCTCCGAAGAAGGCAACCGCGACCGCTCCCTCATCCTTGAGCTGTGCCGCCGTGGCGGCTCCTGCGGCGATGGGCAGACCCGCCGCCACGATCCCGTTCGCGCCGAAGATACCCACAGTGGGGTCGGCGATGTGCATCGACCCGCCCCGGCCGCGGTTCGAACCTTGGTCCTTGCCCATCAGCTCGGCAAACATCCCGACGGGGTCCAGACCCTTGGCCAGACAATGGCCGTGGCCCCGGTGGGTGGACGTGATGACGTCGGCCGGACCGAGTGGCCAACACGCACCCACGGCCGCCGCCTCCTGCCCGATGGAGAGATGCACGAAACCGGGGACCTCGCCATCGCGATAGAGCGCAGCCACCCGCTGCTCGAAGCCGCGGATCACGAGCATCCGGCGATGCATCTCGATCAGGTCGACCATGGGGAAATCGGCCGGCGGGAAGGAGCGGGTGCTCACGGAGGATGTATTGTACTGGTCGGTACAACCAAGGAAAGCATGATCGACCAGATCGAGATCCCCGAGACATTTCCAGGCCCCGGCGACGTCGCGGGGAAACGGGTCGTGATCACGGGTGCAAGCCGGGGACTCGGCGCCCTCCTCGCGCACGCGTTCTCCGCCGCGGGTGCGTCCGTGACGCTCGTGGCCCGAACCGAGCGGGACCTGAAGACGGTCGCAGCGGCGCTCCCCGGACCATCCCTGGTGCTCAATGGCGACGTGACGGACGAAGAGTTCAACGAAACGGTCGCTGATGCCACGGTCGCCGAATGGGGTGGCGTCGACGCCTGGATCGCGAACGCGGGAATCTCTCCCATCGTGGCCGGGCCGCGGGCGACGTCGGCTGCCGTCTGGCGCCAGGTGCTCGAGGTGAACCTCACCGGTGCATTCCTCGGTGCCCGCGCCGCCGCCCGCGTGATGTCCGAAGGCGGGCGGCTGATCTTCACGGGTTCGGTACTCGGGGAGCGGCCGCGTCAGGGTCTCGTTGCGTACAGTGCTTCGAAGGCCGGCTTGGTCGGAGTCGCCAAGGGCCTCGCGCTCGATTTGGCTTCCGCCGGCATCACGGTGAACGTCGTTGCTCCCGGCTGGTTCGATTCGCCCATGGCCGACGGCTGGAAGAAGAACCCCGAGCTCTCCGCTGCCATCACAGGGCACACGGCGCAACGGCGGTGGGGGGCTCCCAGGGACCTCGCGGGCGCATACCGGTTCCTGGCCTCGGACGCATCGGCCTTCGTCACGGGGTCCGTGCTCAACGTCGACGGCGGCTATCTGCTGGTATGACGATGGTGCGTCGGGTCGTGGCGATCACTGGAGCGGGCGGTGCCCTTGGCGCCGCCCTCTCGCACCAATTCGCGAGCGAACCCCACACGGACCTGGTGTTGAGCGACGTGAGTGCAGCATCGCTCGACGCGACGGTGGCCGGCCTGCCCACGGTCGCGGCGCCGCCCGTGACGGCACTCGCTGACGTCGGTGATTTCGCCGCCGTCGAGTCCGTGGTCGCATCGGCGGTCGAGCATTTCGGTCGCCTCGACGTGCTGATCAGCAACGCCGGCGTGCTGTCACAGAACGGACGCATCCACAACCTGCCCACCGAGGAGTGGGAGCGGGCGTTCCGGGTCAACCTGCTCGGAGCCGTCAACGGCGTCCGTGCCGCAGTGGCCGTCATGCGCCCGCAACAATCGGGGTCCATCGTGTTGACGGCCTCGGTGGCGGGTATGACGGCATGGTCCCATGCCGGTCCTTACTGCGTAACGAAAGCCGCCGTGATTCAGCTCGCCAAGGTGGCTGCCGTCGAATACGCCCGCGACGGCATCCGGGTCAACTGCGTCTGCCCAGGAACGTTCCGATCTGCTCTTCACGACGACCTGCCGCCAGACGCACTGGATGCCATCGCCATCAGGCATCCGCTGGGTCTCGGATCCCCACACGACCTCGTCGGCGCCTATTCCTATCTGGCGAGCGATGCGGCACGCTGGACGACCGGATCGGCGATCGTCGTCGATGGAGGGTACGCGGCGCCGTGAGCCCTAGTGCTGAGGAGTGTCCGGGTTGGTGATCCCCCGCATGAAGATGTCGGCAAACGGTTTCGCGACGTCTCGGGCGGACAATGGTCCGCCGGACTTCAGCCACAAGTAGGTGTAGTTGTGCATCCCGAGCCAGGCGAGGGCCGTCAGCCGTGGCTGCACGTCACGAAATTCCCCCGATTCGACTCCGGCTTGGAGGACTGCCTCGACCCGCTCCTCGTACCGACGCCGACGCTCGCGGAACTGGGCGGCGCGGTCGCCGGTGAGCGCAGGGAATTCGTGCAGGAAGACCCACACGTGATCCGGGTAGCGGTGAATGACGTCGAGCAGCTCGTCACCGAGCATGGCCAGCTGCCGCGACGGCGAGCCTCCCGCCACGGCGACGCGATCGGCACCCACCATGACCTCGTCCATCACTCGGTCGTGGATCGCAGCGAGGAGCTCCTCTTTGGAGCCGATGTAGTGGTACAGCGCTCCTTTCCCGAGCTCGTTCGCGACACAGAGCTCGGTGATCCCGGTCGCGTGATACCCACCCCGGGCAAAGACTCTGGCCGACGTGTCGATGATCGCGTCCCGACGCGCCTGCCAGTTCGCCCTGCGTCGGGAATCACCGGTCGCTTCCACCCGTGCCATTTGGTAGCGAGGTTAGCGGGCCGCCCAGCAGGGAGGCGGTTTCTCGGCGATGTCGGCTGACATGAACTGGTTCACGGTGCTCGCCCACCACGCGGCCCGTACACCCGAGAAGCCGATCACGGTGTTCGACGGCGAGACGACGACCTACAAGGAGATGGCCGAGCGCGTGCCGGCGTTGGCCGCCGGGCTGGCGGAGACCGGCATCGGCCAGGGCGGGGTCGTCGCGCTTCTCTCGTACAACTGCCCGGAGTTCCTCGAGACCATCTTCGCCGCGAACTACCTCGGTGCGATCGCCATGCCGATCAACTGGCGACTTGCCGCGCCCGAGGTGCGCTACATCCTCGACCACTCCGGAGCTCGGGCGATCGTGTGCGACGCGTCACTCGTCGACCTTGGCACCGATGCCACCCGGGGGATCGAGGACACGCTCGTCCGAGCGTGCGTTGGGCAGGTCACCGCCAGAGGCTGGACGACCCTGGCCGATTTGCGCTCTGCCGACGTGCAGGCGGAGCACGTGGCCGTGGCGGCGGAGGACATCCATCGCCTGATGTACACCTCGGGCACCACGGGACGGCCCAAGGGTGTCATGATCACTCACGCCAACCTTGCCTGGAAGAACTTGGCCCACATCGTCGAATTCGGCTTCACGAGCGCAGATCTCGGCCTTGCCTGTGGACCGCTCTATCATGTCGGCGCGCTCGACCTCACGACGACCTCGTTGATCGCCGCAGGCGCGACGACGATCATCCACCGCTCCTTCGACGCGCCCGCCGTCGTGAACGAACTCGAGCGGTCGCGGGTGACGACGGTGTGGCTGGCGCCCGCCATGGTCAACGCGATCATGGCGCTGCCCGGTATCGAGCAACGCGACCTGTCGTCGGTACGCGTCGTCATCAATGGGGGCGAGAAGATGCCCATCCCGCTCATCGAACGGATCCAGCGCGTCTTCTCCTCAGCCTGGTTTGCCGACGCCTACGGTCTCACGGAGACCGTCTCCGGTGACACCTTTCTCGACCGCCACAGCATCGTGAGCAAGGTCGGCAGCGTGGGCCGTCCGTGCCTGTACCTCGAGCTCGACATCTGGGATGAGAACGGGAAGTCGGTGCGCACGGGTGAGCGGGGCGAGATCGTCATGCGCGGTCCGAAGGTGTTCAAGGGCTACTGGCGTGACCCAGATGCGACCGAGGCGGCGTTTGCCGGGGGCTGGTTCCACACGGGTGACATCGGCGTCCGCGACGAGGACGGGTATCTCTACATCGTGGATCGCCTCAAGGACATGATCGTGTCGGGCGGTGAGAACATTGCCGGTTCGGAGGTCGAGCGCGTGCTGTACGAGCACGAGTCGGTGCTCGAAGTGGCCGTCGTCGGTCGTCCGGATGATCGGTGGGGCGAGGTGCCGGTGGCGTTCGTCGTGTTGCGGCAGGGCGCAACCACGACCGCGGGCATGCTGCTCGAACACTGCCGCGCCCAGTTGGCGCGCTTCAAGGTCCCGAGGGACATCACGCTTCTCGACGCTCTCCCGCGGAACCCATCCGGGAAGGTGCTCAAGCGCGAGCTCCGGGCAACCGAACGGGACGGTTCGTCATCGGCCTGACGGTCAGCCCGCCGACGCCCGCGGTGCCGTCCGTGGCCCACCGGCTGCCGGGGTGGGCTCCGCTCCGACGTCACCGCTCCGCACGATTGCCCGTTCGTCGGTACCGAGGTAGCTGGCGATCACCCGTGGATCGTTGCGAAGCTCCTGGGGCGCTCCCTCGGCGATGATGCAGCCCGTCTCGAGGCAGTACACGCGCTCGGAGATGCCCATGATGAGAGGCATGTCGTGCTCGATCAGCAGCACCGCAGCAGCCAGCTCCTTTTGAATGGACCCGATCAGCGGTCCGAACGCTTCGGTCTCGCGTTGCGCCAGGCCCGCCGTGGGCTCGTCGAGGCAGAGGACCTTCGCCTGGAGGGCGAGCAGGCCTGCGAGCTCGACGACCCGACGGGTGCCGGTGGACAGGTCGCTGATGTAGGTCTCCCGGTAGCCGCCGAGACCCAGGAAATCGACCAGTTCGGAGGCCTCGGTGAGCACGGCCTTGGAGTGGCGCCGCGCCCGGGGCAGTCCCAGCGCAACGGTGATCATTCCCGGTGCGCGGTGGGCCTCCAGGGCCACGAGGAGAGTCTCGTTGACCGTCAGCTCCGGGAACAAGGTGGCCGATTGGAAGGTGCGCCCCAGACCCAGCGAGGCCCGGTAGCCCGGTGGCCTGTCGGCGACCTCCTCGCCGAAGAGACGGACCGATCCCGATGCGGCAACGAACCCCCCGATCGCATTCATGAGCGTCGACTTCCCAGCTCCGTTGGCGCCGATGAGTCCCACGATCTCGCCCGCCCGGACCTCGAGGGTCACGTCGTCGACTGCCACGAGGCCGCCGAAACGCACGCTGAGCTTCTGCACGGCAAGGACCGGTCCGGGCTCGATGGGTGACTCGCCAGCGTGCCGGCGGACGACGGCGTGGGCCTGCGGGCGTTCAGGAGCCGGCCGCTCCCCCACCCGCCGATCGGCCCAGGCCAGGATGGCGTCGCGCAGGCCGGAGGTGAGCTGATTGAGGCCCCGCGGGAAGTACAACAGCACAATGAGAAGTCCCAGGCTCGAGCTCAGCAACCCCAGCAGCGCGTTGTTGGGCGCGAGTGCCGGGATGCCTATGACGACGATGGCGCCGATGATCGCGCCCGAGACCGAACCCATGCCTCCGATCACGACCATCGCGACAAGGTTGAGCGAGTCGTTCACCAGAAAGAAGTCCTGGGTGAAGGCGATGTTGGCGTAGGCGCCGGCGAGCAGCGCCCCTCCCAGGCCGGCAAGAGCACCGGAGAGGGCAAACGTCTGGAGCTTGAGCCGCACCGGGCGTACGCCGTAGGCGGTTGCCGCCACCTCGTTGTCCCGCAGCGCCCTGATGGTCCGGCCCACACCGCTGTCACGGAGTCGGCTCAGCACCACGACCACCAGGGCGAGCACGACGAGAACGACGTAGTAGTAGGTCCGCTGCCCCGGGAAGCCGAGGAACCACAGGCGGCCGGGCACCAAGGGTACGTTCGCCCCGTCGGGCGACTCACCCGAGAAGAAGGGTAGGTAATAGAAGTACTGCTGTGCAGTCAGTGCCAGGACGAAGGTCACGACGGCCAGGTAGAGCCCTCGCACTCGTAAGGAGCCGACGCCGACGCCGAGTGCGAGGACGGCAGAGGCGACCATCGTGGCGAGGATGGCCACCCAGAACGGCACACCCTCCGTGACGAGGCGCGCCGCGAACAGTGCGCCGAGCCCCGCGAAGGCCATCTGGCCCAGGGACAGCTGGCCCATCCAGCCGGTCAGCACGGTGAGCGACGAGGCACAGATGGCAAACCCGAGCACCGCCGTGAACAGCTGTTGGCTGGAGGGCTCACTCTTGACGAGAGGCAGCATCACTGCCACGAGACCGAGAAGCAGGATCCCACCCTTGTCGATGTTCCGAACCCACCAGATGGAGCGCAGGCGCTCGGGAATCGGTCGGGAGCGCGGGCTGAACGCAAAGACCCCCGAGTCCTCGCCTCCCTCCCGTTTGGCGAAGAACACCGCGACGAACACCGCGATGAACAACAGGAGATCGGTGATGCCCGGCGTCGCCAAGAAGTTGTACGTGAGCACGCTTTGGATGACACCGATCGCCAGGGATGCGACGACGGCGACACGGAAGGAGCGCAGACCGGCGATGACCGCGGCGGCCAGAGCGTAGGCGAGGGTCTCGGGGCCAAGGTTGCTCAGCCCGGCCGCGGTCGAGGTCTCTCCGGCAAAAAGGATCACCGAAAGCGTGGACAGGACTGCTGCCAGCGACCACACCATCGTCGAGACCAACTTCGGCGAGATGGAGGAGAGACGGGCCAGCGACGGGTTGGAGGCACTTGCTTTGACCGTCTTGCCGATCGTCGTGTGGTCCAAGAACCAAATGAGAGCGCCGACGGCGATCGGGACCAAGATGATCACTGCAAGATCGGCACCGCGGACATTCACGCCCGCGATGGTCCAGGCACCCTCGAAGGCGCTCGGGAAATGCGCGCTGGCGTTGGACGGCTGGGGGATCTTGAGCGCAATGACCTCGGCCACTCCCCCGATACCTATGGTGGCCACCAGAACGACGACGCGCGGTGCGTTCCTCAGACGGCGGATGACGGTGATCTCAATGGCGGCTCCGAAGGCCAAGCCGGCTAGGAGCGCCAGGGCGAGGGCGACCCAGAACGGGACGTTGTACTGGACGACCAACAAGGACAGCAGCACCGCGCCGACGACGCCCATGTTTCCCACGGCGAAGTTGATGATCCTCGTCGCCCGGTAGACGAGCACGACTCCTACCGCGATGAGCGCCACGGCCAGCCCCTGGACGATGCCGTCGAAGACGATCTGGGAGTTGATCCAGCTGACCGCGAGCGTCACACGACCACCTCGCCCCCCAGGAACACCGCCCGGGCGAGGTCGTCTCGCTCCATGAGATCGGAAATGGCACCCTCGAAGCGCACCTGGCCTTTTTCAAGGAAGACCGCCCGGTCAGCAATGGCTGCGGCCACGTTCAAGGACTGTTCGACGACGATCATCGTCACGCCCTCGGACTTGAGCCGGTCCACCACGCCGATGAGCTCTTGCACGACGATGGGAGCGAGCCCCAGCGAGAGCTCGTCGATCATCAGCACTTCAGGGTCGTGCAGCAGCGCGATGGCGAGCGCCAGCATCTGCTGCTGGCCACCCGACATGGTGTCGGCCCGCCGCGTCTGCGCGTCTCTCAAGACAGGGAAGAGCGAGAGCACCCGCTCGATGCGCCGCTCGAGGTCGGCCCGGTCGCCCCGATAGGCGAAGCCGCCCATCTCGAGGTTCTCCCTGACGGTCATCTCGCCGAAGACTCCGCGTCCACCGGGGAGCAGGTGAATACCCAGGCGCGAGCGCTGTTCGGGTGTGGCGTAGGTCACCGTGCGACCCTTCAGTCGAACCACTCCGCGGTCCGCCGTGACGAGACCCGCGGCAACGCTGAGTGCGGTCGACTTGCCTGCACCGTTGGTCCCCAGCAGGGCCAGCACCTCACCCTTGCGGACCTCGAAACCCACCCCGAAGAGGACCTGCACGTGTCCGTAACTGAAGTCGACGTTGTTGAGCTGGAGGACGGGGATGGAGTCGGGATCGGCCGCCTGACGTCGGTGTTCCTCCTGCTCTTCCTGGAGCTCGAGCACGACCAGGGAGAGATCGTTGCGGATGAAATGCGACCCCCGGATGATCATGATCCCGCCGACGATGGTGGTGGGGATCATGAGGATCAGCACCGCAGCCCTTGGCCCGAGGGCCTGGTCCAGGCCGGCGGACAGGATGGCCCCGCCGGTCGCACCGATGAAGAAGAGGTAGATCGACCCCACCGCGCCGGTGATGCCACGCAGGTGGTAGGGCGCAACAGAGGTGAGGACCGGCCCCACCATGGCGAACGCGCTCATGAAGAGGACGGTGACCACCACCGAGAAACAGGCCCACAGCCATGCGTTCGGCATGAAGTACTGGATCGGGACCAGCACTGCGATGGGCAGGATGATCTTGCCGATGAGCGCAAGAGCCTGTGACGGGTCGCGGCGGTACAGGGTGTCGAAATGGCGGCCCACGAACGGCAGGGCGACGAGAACACCCAGGCTGGCGATCGTCCCGATCAGGCCTCGACGGAACGCGTCGAGGCCGAACTGGTCCTTCAAGAAGAGGTTGCCGAGGACGGGTGCCGTGAAGAGTGCGAAGCCCATGGCGGTGAAGCCGACCAGCACGCTCTTCAGCGTGCGGATTCTGAGAATGCGGGTCCAGGCGGCCTCGAGTGAGGGCGGGATCGGCTTGGTGTCCTCTATCACCTCGCCGAGCACGTCGAGCTTCTCGTGTTGTCCTCGCGGGGGTTCTCGGAGCCGGAAGGCGATGACGGCGACCACGATGACCGGGACGGACAAGACGTAGAAGGCCCAGCGCCAGCCGTTGGGGCCACCGACCGCCGTGGCAATCGTTCCGACGAGGATCGGGCTGAGGGCGGTTGCAACTCCCGTCGCCATCCCCATGGCCGAGAAGATGCGCCCGCGCAGGTTGATCGGATAGGTGTCGGCCAGCAGGGTGCCGTTCACCGAATAGGACGACGCCTGGGTGATCCCGGCTCCGAAGCGGGCGAGGAAAAACGTGAGGATGTTCGTCGCCAGCCCGGACAGGAACACCATGATGCCGAAGAAGAAGGTGGCCCATCCGATGATGGGCGCCCGACGGAACCGGTCGGCCATCCAGCCCATCGGCACGATGCCGACCACGAGGAACCCACCCGAGATCCCCGCCACGAAGACGATGACACCGGAGCTGACATGGAAGGAGGACTGGATGTTCGGAGCGAGGACGGACAGACCCGCGCTCTGCAGGTTGTCCAGCGCGACGATCAGCGCCAGGACGACGAAGGTCGAATATCCCGACACGCGCAACCCCTCGCGAAGGGAGGTGCGCTCCTCGCTCGTCCCGGGCAGCAGGTCCTCGGGGAACAGGATCTCCTCTCGCTGCCGGGCCGAGTCCTGGCGCTCCTGCGAAGTTTCGGCGACAAATCGGGCCAGGGAGGTGGGGCTTTCGCTGCTGACGGGGCTGTCACCCGAGTGGGTCGCCGGCGACAGGTCGCTCATGCAAGCGCCCGCCGAGAATCACATTGCTGCATCGGGAGAACGATAGTTTGAAACCGGCCTTTTCCGTCACCGTGAGCGGCCAGCGGACGACAACTCCTTAGAGTCAGGCGATGGCCACCGCTGACAGCTCGAGTCTGACCGTCTACGGGGCACCGTGGTGCCCCCATTGCAAGCGGGTGAAGAGGTTCCTCGCCGCCCACAAGGTGCCGTACGACAACCTCGACATCGACGAACACCCCGAGGCCGTCGAGCGCCTGAAGGAGCTGCAAGGCGGTGGGCAGATCATCCCGACAGTCGTCTACCCGGACGGGACTCATCAGGTGAACCCGAGCGACGAGGCGCTGGCCGACCGCATCGGCCTCGCGCTGGAAGCGGCACGGGACGCCTACGACCTCGTCATCATCGGTGGCGGACCGGCGGGCCTGGCCGCAGCCATGTACGCCGCCCGGGAAGGCATCGACGCAATCGTCGTCGATGCCAGCGCCCTGGGTGGCCAAGCCGGGGTCAGCGACCGGATCGACAACTACCCGGGGTTCCCCGACGGGATCTCGGGTGCCGAGCTGGCGGAGAGATTCGTGGCCCAGGCCCGGGGGTACGGAGTGGAGCTTCTCTCGGCCGTGTCGGTGACATCCGTCGAGCCCGACGGCGACGACCTGGTGACGTCGCTGTCCTCTGGCCAAGAACTGACTTCTCACGCGGTGATCGTGGCCACCGGGTCGACGTACCGTCGCCTCGGGGTCCCTGGTGAGGACGAGCTCATCGGCGCCGGCGTCCACTTCTGCGCCACCTGCGACGGACCCTTCTATCGTGGGGCGGACGAGGTCATCGTCATCGGGGGCGGCAACTCGGCGTTGGAAGAGGGACTCCACCTCTCCGAGTTCGCGGATCGGGTGCGTGTGTTGGCCCGGTCGGACCTGTCCGCCTCTCCCGTTCTGCAGGAGCGCGTGCGGTCCGATCCCCAGTTCGTCGTTCACACCGGGGTCGACATCATCGAGCTCGAGGGGGACCGGGGCCACTTCGCGGCCGTCGTCGCTCGGGACCGCAACAACGGAACAGCGGTCCGGTACCCCGCGGCAGCCGCGTTCGTCTTCATCGGGCTCGAACCGAACAGCGACTTCCTCGGCGACGCCGTCGACCGGGACGCGGCCGGGTTCCTCGTGACGAACGCCACCATGGAGACCTCCGTCGGGGGTGTCTTCGCCGCCGGTGACGTTCGCTCCGGATCGACCAAACAGTTGGGCTCGGCGGTGGGTGACGGGATCGCGGCGCTCCTCATGGTCCGCAGGAGGCTCGAGGCGCACCATCACAAGGCCGTGGCGCTCGTCGACGCATGACCACCGGCCTTCCCGCGGCCCTGCGCGTCAGTCTGCCTCCCGGCGCCGGTAGGTCCGAGACTCCTCGATCAGGAGCTCGGGGTGCCAGGCCCACTCCTCGAACGTGGCGCGATCGAGGCGATCACGCACGAGCGGCGTCATCCTCTCGAATATGGCTTGCGGGTCGTCTCCGACCATCTCGTACATGTGGCAGAAGCGAGGGGTTCCTGACGACTCGTTCTCCCACGGGGTGATCGTCCGGTAGCCGGGAACGACCGCCTCGGCGATGTGTCGCAGGTGTACGAAGTCGGCCCAATCACGGAGCTCTTGAGCCGATCCTGGTCGTTTCGGGGAGATGAGGACCAGCAAGATCCCCGTGGTCCGCTCGCCGGAGCACGATCCCTGTGACGGGCGCGGGTAACGAACCAACGGCACAACGGTGGTGGCCGCCGAGGGCGGCACGACGACACCTCCGTCACCCTCACCGATGACGACCGCGTCACAACGGGGAAGGCGCCTGGGCAGGCCGTCGTCATCCTTGGTCGTCGCCGGGTCCCAGACGGTGACCTCCCAGCCGGCGTCTCCCACGGCAGCCGCTCGCACGTCGACGCGGTCCGGCCCGCGCACCAGCTCGAGGTGCAATCGGGGCGGTTGTCGATCTTCCATGGTTCGGTCTCCCCCGTCTCTTTGCGTTTCTGCGCGTACAACCGTGGAGTGACATTGACACGTTGCCGACACCGGAAGGCGATGACGTCATCGCCCTCGGCCCGGCTGGTAACGATCCGGGTTGGCCTCGTTGTCGGCGGCCTCGATGCGCGACTGCACGTCGGAGAGTGCCGCGCGCTGCGAGCGTGTGTTGACGAGGTCTCGTCGGTTCACGTCCCCCGGACGAGGCGGGAGCCCGAACCCGGAATACGTCACCTTGCGGGGACGCTCGACCGGCGGGTAGGCGCGATGCAAGGTGTCGGAACAGTGCACCGTCACGTCACCGGTCTCCGTCTCGAGCAGCCGTGGACGAAGGTCGAGACGAGGGTCCCGACCGGCCGCCATCGTGTTCGCCCGGTGGCTACCCGGGATCACTCCGAGGGCACCGCTGGTCCGGTCGGCGCCGGTCACCGAAAGGCCACAGGTCAGTCCGTTGCACCGGTACGAGTGCATCCCCTGACCGCAATCCTTGTGCCACGGCAAATCGGAGAGACCGCGCACGATTCCGAGTGGCTTCAGCAGACCCTCGCCGTTCCCAGTGTGCACGTGTCCGTCCCCCGTGAGGTCGCAGAGCCAGCGGAAACGTGCGTCACCAACGAGGCGGCGTAACATCGCCGACTTCTCGTAGAAGAACAGGACCCTGACCGGTTGCTCCACCCCGTCCTGGTCTGTTGCCCACCATGACTGCCCGTCGTCAGGTGTCGCCCGAGTCAACCACTCGTCGATGTCCGCACCGAGCGCGTCCATCTCCGATGGTTCGAACACACCCCGGAGATGCAGGAATCCTGCCTGCCCCAAGAAGTGGGCCATCTCTTCTCGGTTGTCATCGATCGTGAACACTCGACCCAGATCGAGCTCGTCTCCCTCGAGGTCGACGAACGTGACGTCGCCGGCCTCGTGCACCTTTCGCCCGTCGAACAGCGCCCGGAGCACCGGCTCCCAGCGGACCCAGTCGTCGATGCTCCCCTCGGTGATCTTGACGCGTGAAGCCATGGCGAGGCCCATGGTCGACGCCACGTCTTGCACCAGATCGGACAGAGCGGGCTCGGACAGCTCGGCGACGACCCCTGCCGAGCTGGACCCGGTACGCAGAGCCATGGTGTTCGGCACCGCGTGGAGCGTGAGGGATCGACCCTCGACATCGAGGCCGAGCGGCGGTAATTGCTGGTAGTCGACACCACGGGCCGCAAGGTCGCCGTGCATCCGGATGGCTTCCGGCAACACCTGGTCGAAGAGGTCCTCGAGCCCTATCGAGCGGACGTCCTCGAGGCATCGTGTTCGAACGTCAATCGACATGGAATTCTCCCTCGTGCCACACCCTCGTCCGGTCGCACGCGCCTTCTGAACCTTCTCCCGGTAGTGACCGTAGCCGTCGATGAGGTCACGCCCCAACCCTGGGTGGGCCGTCGGGCGCCGACCCGTTCGGAGGGACCTTTGCGACGCGGCCTCGCGCCGGCACCGACGACAATCGAACTTCTGTTGGTGCAAGACTCGTCGCCCATGCGACGGATTGCTGTCATGTCCATGACCCGGTGAAAGGGGGTTCTCCTTCGGCGGGACTTCTGGTACGCGTGTGCGTTGGGTTGTTGGGCCTGTCCGTGCTGGCTACCGGATTGACCGCAACCTCGCAAACCGCCAGTGGAACTGACCTCGGCTCGAATTCGAACGCACGGACGTCTGGATCATCCGCCTGCCCGTGGGTCAGCGATTCGCTCCACCATCGTGGCACTCCCTCGATGCTTGCTTCCGCCGTCGTCTCCAAGATGACGCTGGCCGAAAAGGCCGGCTTCGTGATCCTCCGCACCCGCGGCGGCACGGAGAACGTCAATGTCGGTGTCCCGTCCCTTTGCATCCCTCCCCTGACGCTCTCGGATGGACCCAACGGAGTAGCGAACAGGGTATCCGGCGTCACCCAACTTCCGGCCGCGATTGCCGTGGCCGCCGGTTTCGATCCCGTGGTCGCACGAGCGACCGGCCGGGTTCTGGGAGCCGAAGCCCGGGCAAAGGGATTCGATGTGGCTCAAGGACCCGAACTCAACCTGGCCCGCGTACCACAGAGTGGTCGAATCTTCGAAACATTTGGAGAAGATCCCTATCTGACATCGGTTCTCGGCGCGGCCAATATCTCCGGCATCCAATCGGTCGGCGTCATGGCGAACGCCAAGCACTTCACCGGATACACGCAGGAGACGGCGCGGATTCGACTCGACCAGGTTGTTCCATTACGCGCCCTGGCTGAGCTCTACGACGCGCCCTTCGCTGTTGCCGTGCAGCAGGCCCACGTGGCTTCGCTGATGTGCTCATACGGATCGCTCAATGGCATCAACGACTGCTCGGATCCCTACATCTATTCGACGCTCCGTACCTGGGGCTTCACCGGTTTCGTGCGCTCCGACCTGCAGGCCGTCGGCCAGACCGCCCGGGCGTTCGCGGGGGGGCTGTCGCTCATCAAACCCGGATCGGCCAAGACGCTCGTCCATCTCGTCACTACGGGAGTGTTGCCGGTTACGGACCTGAATCGCGCCGTCGTGTCCGTGCTGTCACAAATGTTCGCCTACGGGATGATCGCTCGTCCATTCAAAGGCTCTCTGGCAACGCCAGCAACGTCACCGGCCCACAAGGCGGTGGCCTTGAGGGCCGCCGAAGCGGGCGTGGTGCTCCTCAAGAATGCTGGCGACGAGCTGCCGCTCTCGCCACGCGTGCGGTCCGTGGCGGTCATCGGGTCGGCCGCCTCGACGAATCCCATGACGACGGGTCAAGGGAGCTCCCACGTCAGAGCCCCCTTCGTGGTGACGCCCCTGGCCGCGCTTCGATCGTCTCTCGGCAACAAGGTCCGCGTGAGTTACAGCCCTGGTGGCCCCCCCTCGTTGGATCTCGATCAGCTGAGCGACTCGGATATTTTGAGGGGCACCCCGCTTCCCGTCGAGTCGCCGACCCGAGTCAGCGTCGAACCGGGCAAGGCGGACCTCTCGATCGACTCGTCACCGAGCGTCTCGGCAGCCGTCGCCACCGCAACGCATCCAGGGTCCGGTGAAGGGTGGAGTCATTGGCGAATCGTCTTGCGGGCTCACAAGACCGGGATCTACGAAGTCTCCATGCAGGAGATCGGCGACACCTGGCTCTACCTCGACGGCAGGCAACTCCTGGCGTCAGAGGGCCTTCATGCCCGCACCACGTGGGCGACCACCGTGCCGCTCGCGGCCGGCCGCAGCTACGTCTTCATGGCAAAGTGGTTCGCCGTCGCGCATCACGGCTCACCCCAGTTCGGCATCGTCGACACCACTCCGCAGATCGATGCCGCCGTCACAGCGGCCCACAAGGCCCAGGTTGCCATCGTCTTCGTCGGTGACCCGTCCACCGAGGGAGCCGACCAGGCCGACCTCAGCCTGAGAGGCAACGCGAACGACCTCATTGCGGCTGTCGCTTCGGCAAACCCGAACACCATCGTGGTGCTCAACACCGGAGGCGCAGTCCTCATGCCCTGGCTGAGCAAGGTCGCCGCCGTCCTGGAGGCGTGGTATCCCGGCGAAGAAGACGGCAACGCCATCGCGGCTGTCCTCGAGGGGGCCGTTGATCCGTCGGGTCGGCTTCCCATCACGTTCCCCGCGAGTGAGTCAGCGCAGCCGGTGTCGCAGAGCAGCCAATTCCCGGGAGTCGCCTCGGTCGTGAACTATGGCTCGGGACTCGACATCGGCTACCGGTGGTATCAGGCCGAGAACGTCACGCCACTCTTTCCGTTCGGATATGGACTCGACTACACGACATTCGGTCTCTCCAACCCGACCCTGCAGAAGACCGCCTCAGGCTTCGTGGTCCATGTCACGGTCCAGAACACGGGATCACGGTCGGGGGCCGACGTCGTCCAAGCCTACGTTCGCTACCCGCAATCGGCGGGAGAGCCTCCCGAGCAACTGCGAGCCTTCGCCCGGATCATGCTTGCACCGTCGGGGCGGTCAACGGTGACCCTGACCCTTCCGTCGACTGCGTTCGAGATCTCTTCTGGCACCGCATTCGAGACGGTACCGGGCCCGTACGAGATCGACGTCGGACAGTCGTCGGCCGACCTTCCCATCCGTCTCCCGGTGACCCTTCCCTAGGGCGCCGAGTCGAAAGGGGTCTTGACACGGCTGATGCCCTCCGGGGCTTCGCTCTCACACCGCCTTGCTCACGCGAGAGGCGGCGGATCGCCTCCGACACTCGCGGCGAGATCCGGGTCCCAGCCGCACACTGAACACGCGTGCCTGGTCACGGCGAGTCCGAAGTCCAGGGCAGCGCGGAACGGGTCGGGCGCACCGCAGACGTCGTCCCAGTCCAAGATGTACTCGCCCAGAGTCGCGTCCCAGTGCGCCCCGGGGATCGGGAGGGTCGCGCTCTCGAGGCCCTCGGACGCCGGGAACGCAAAGGCGTAGAACGCAGCGTTCGGGTAGCGGGCGTCGCCAGGCCACCAGCCCACCTCGATCTGCTGGGCATTCGCCGAATTGCGCGTAATGAAGTCCCGCGAGGGAGGATCGACCGCCTCACCGGAGAACAGGCTCACGGCGAGGTCGAAGGTTCCCCACCAGGCGTTGACCGGCGTGCAACGTCCCCGGTATGGCGCCCGGAGGGCCGCCAGCACCAGTGCGGCCTGCGTCGCCGCGGCGAAATACTCGGTCACCTGTGCCGGGTCATAGGTGGCGTGCTCCTCGTCCTCGTCCAACGGATTTGTCCAAGGGGTCTCCTGGGGCCTGGGGTCGAACGGCACGGGACCGACGAGGTCGTTGACCGCAGCCAACACCTCCCGCGTGACCGCGCCGACCGGCCGGTCCGGCGCAAGTGGGATCTGGGCCGCCCTACCGTCGCTGTGCTCCACCATGGCGGCATGGTGATGCAGATCCAGCGCAACGACCAGAGCGCCTGATCCGTCCGGGGCGGGCAGCGGCAACGACTCCCAGCCGCGCCCGCTCAGGCGCAGCGCTGCATGCTGAAGCTGCGGCTCGGGAGGCGCCAGCGCAGCGGCAAGCTTTCCGAGCACCTGCGTGTGGCCGTGGAGCGTGTCGCACGTGGCGCTCCATGGCTCGTAGGGAAGCGGGCGCCATCCTGTCGACATCGCAACCACGCTAGCGGCAACCCCAAGGGAAAGAGCCGGCCCGTGCCTGCCCGTCCATCCTCTCCAATGTTTCGGTTCTGGCGGTGGTGTCAAGCTCGAGCAGTGCGAGGTGACCGACGACGGTGAACGGTGTGCCTTGGAGTACGACTGCACCGGCTGGGGCTCGCACGACCTCCCGCCACAGGCGGGTATCGCCGTCTTCGACCGCGGGACTGACGGGCTGCTGACAGCGGTTCGGGTCTTCGACGATGTGGAGCCGGCCAGCATGCCGTCGAACTCGCTTCCCGGGGCGCCAACGGCCGTTTCAATGAGCGGTTTGACGCCGTCCGAACTGGGAGGACGCCCGGCGGACCGGCTCGGCACATCCCCGGATGCATTTCAACGAGCGAGATGCGACAATCGGCACGATCCGACCACAGGGAGGTCTGATGAGCACGACCGATGGGCACGGCAGGACGTCGCGCAACGGAAGCGTCGACCTGAAGCTGGAGGTAGTGGTTATTCCGGTGACGGACGCTGATCGTTCGAAGGAGTTCTACACCGGTCTCGGATGGAGGCTGGACGCCGATTTCTCCTACGACAACGGCTTCCGTGTCGTCCAGTTCACGCCACCGGGGTCGTTGTGCTCCATACAGTTCGGGACGAAGATCACGGAGGCGGTACCGGGATCTGCTCACGGCCTGTACCTCGTCGTGTCGGACATCGCAGCCGGGCGGGCCGAGCTCATGAATCGGGGAGCCAAGGTGAGCGATGTGTTCCACGCCGGAGCACCGGGCTCGCAGCTCCAATCCGTCGACACGAGCGGACGTGTCGACGGGCCGGCTCCGGATCACAAGAGCTATGGCTCTTTCGCCACTTTCGAGGATCCGGACGGCAACGGCTGGCTGCTGCAGGAGGTCACCGACCGTTTGCCTGGCCGGGTCGACGAGGACTCCACTTCGTTCAGCTCCACCGACCAGCTGGCGGGCGCCTTGCGACGGGCCGAAGCAGCCCACGGCGAGCACGAGAAGCGGACGGGAAAGGCCGACCCTGACTGGCCCGACTGGTATGCCAGGTTCATGGCGGCCGAACAAGCAGGCACCGAGCTTCCGTCGTGAGTGACTACGACGTCATCGTGCTGGGCGGCGGCGCACCGGGCGAGCATTGTGCCGCCGCTCTGGCGGCGCGTGGAAAACGGGTGGCGCTCGTGGAGCGAGAGCTCGTGGGCGGTGAGTGCTCCTACTGGGCCTGCATCCCGTCGAAGTCGCTTCTGCGTCCGGGAGAGGCGGTGCACGGAGCGCAGGAGGCGGGTGCGCACGCCGAGGTCGACGTCAAGGCCGCCTTGGCCTGGCGGGACTTCATGGTGTCCGACTACTCCGACGTCAGCCAGGAGCGCTGGTTGGCCGACCGAGACATCGACCTTCTGCGTGGCTCCGGCCGACTCGCCGGGACCGGTGTGGTCGAGGTCGACGGGGTCCCACACACGGCGGAGCACGTCGTGGTGGCCACGGGCTCCGATCCGATCGTGCCGCCCGTCCCGGGCCTCCGCGAGCTCGACGGCGTCTGGGGGACCCGCGAGGCCACGAGCATGAAGGAGATCCCGCGCCGTTTGCTCGTCTTGGGCGGGGGGTCGGCCGGGGTTGAGCTCGCGCAGGTGGTGCGACGCCTCGGCGGCAATCCACTCATCGTGGAGGGCGCTGACCGGCTGCTCCCACGGGAACCCTCGCCATTGGGCGAGGCACTGGGTGAGGCCCTCCGCCGGGACGGGATTGAGCTCGAGCTCAACCGGCGTGCGTCGGCAGCGCGCCGTGAAGGGAGCGAGTACGTCCTGTCGTTCGAGGACGGCGGAGAAGTGCGCGGGGACCGGATCCTCGTGGCAACGGGCCGGCGGCCACGCGTCGAGGGCATCGGCCTCGAATCGGTCGGCGTCACGGCCGGACCCAAGGGGATCCCGGTCGACCAGCACCTGCGTGCCGGTGATCGCCTGTGGGCCATCGGCGATGTCAACGGCATCTGGCCGCTGACGCACGTCGGCGAGTACGAGGGAGACGTCGTGGCTGCGAACATCGCCGGCGAACCTCGCCGAACGAACTACGAGGCGGTTCCACGTGTCACGTACACAGATCCGCAAGCGGCGGCGGTAGGGGCCGCCGAGTCGGAATACAGCGCCACGGTGGCCCTGTCGGAGATACCGAAGACAGCGACCTACACGCATGCGTACGCCGAGTCCAACGGGTTCCTGACCTTGCTGAGCGACGGTACCCGGCTCACGGGTGCCTATGCGCTCGGACCCGAGGCCGGTGAGTGGTTGCAGCAAGCGACGCTTGCCATCCGGGCACAGATCCCCCTCGACGTGTTGCTCGACACGATCCAACCCTTCCCGAGTTTCTCCGGGATCTACGACTCCGCCTTGAAGGAGCTCACCATGGCGGTGGCCGACATGCCGCCCCCGGCGAGACCGATGGACGCGCAGATGTCCAGCATGTCGACATGACGTGAACCCATTGGCCTGTCGACGAGGCCCCCCCCTGAGCCGTCCTACTCGCCGATCCCGTAGAGAAAATCGTCGAGTGTTCTCCAGCTGCCCTCAGGCAACTGCCCACCGCCGGGGTGCCACACCACGACGATGGCCACCCTGTCCGGGTCGCGCCCAACCACCGCAGTCCACTCGCTGTGCTCATGCCGGCTGACGAGCGCCCTCCGAGAGTCCAACTCGCTCGCGATCCTCTCCAGTCGATCGTCAGAATCGACCTCCAAAACAACGGCTTGCAGACCGATATGTCCCGCTCCTCCGACAGGGCCGCTCCCTTGCGCTCGCAGCACGATGACCTGTGCTCGGTCGCCCCCGGGAGCGCTCACGGCCGCCAATTGATCCTTTTGGGACAGGAGCGTGAAATCAAGGACCTCGCGATAGAAGGCGATCGATCGGTCGAGGTCAGCCACGTTCGTCAAGACACCCTGAAAGTTCATTCGTGCTCCCAGTCTTCAATAGAGCGGGTCCCCTGCGGAGCCCCGCACACCCGAGCCGGCGTCCATCAAGAGTCGCCCACACATGTTCGCTCATGATTCAACCGTGGCACGGTGACGCCCATCAAGGGGACACATGGGGACCCGGACGGGAAGCTTGTCTCACCTGCGCCACCGAGGCCCTCGCCTTCGGGGCCAGGTACGCTGAATATCCGGCTCACGGCTCGGCTCTCCGGTCAGCGTGGGCCGGGGACCGAAGACCGATGCTTCACCCCGAGCTGCCAGATACCGATCCCGCGGCTGTGCGGGTGAAGGAGCTCACATGAGCACGACCCCCATAGCCGACTATGCGCTCCTGTCGGATCGGCACAGCGCTGCGCTCGTGAGCCGAGGCGGGTCGATCGACTGGTTGTGCGTCCCACGCTTCGACAGCCCATCGATCTTCGCCCGTCTCCTCGATGACAAGGCGGGCCACTGGTCGATCCGGGCCAAGGACGCCACGGAAGTGACCCGCCGCTACCTCGATCGCACCATGGTGTTGGAGACCACCTTCCACACGCGGACGGGTACGGTCGCCATCCTCGACGCCCTGGCCATGGGCGATGGCAACCGGGGGCATCAGCTCGGCAAGAATGCGCCGCATCTTCTGCTGCGGCGAGCGACGTGCACCGAAGGTGACGTCGAGTTGGAGCTGGAGTACGCCCCACGCCCCGAGTACGGGCTCGTCTTTCCCCTGCTCGACGTCGTCGACGGCGGACTGGCCGCGCTCGGCGGGCCCGACGTTCTGGTGCTCTCATCTCCCATGCCGCTGACGGTCGACCAGTCGAGCGCATCGGGCCGGCTCCACCTCGGCTGCGGCGAGAGCGCCGGCTTCGCGCTGCATCACAAGAAGCGGGCCGAGACGGGGACGGCCAGCGTTTGGAGCCAATCCGACATCGCCACACGGTTCGACGACACCATTTCGGCGTGGGAGTCATGGTCGGAACTGCACCAGGCCTACGTGGGACCGTGGCACGACCTTGTCCATCACAGCGGACGGGTGCTCCAGGCACTGTCGTTCGCGCCAACCGGTGCGATCTGCGCAGCGGCCACGAGCTCGTTGCCAGAGGCGGTCGGCGGTGCTCGAAACTGGGACTACCGCTACGCCTGGGTCCGGGACGCGTCCTACACGATCGAGGCCCTGTGGGTGGCGGCCTGCCCTGACGAAGCCAACGAATTCTTCGATTACGTGACCACCTCTGCCGCCGGCTCGCTCGACCGGGGCGAGGACCTGCAAATCATGTTTGGCATCGGTGGCGAACGAGACCTGACGGAGAGGGAGCTGCCTCAGCTGGAGGGATGGCGACACTCTCTCCCGGTCCGCGTCGGGAACGGCGCTTGGAGCCAGCGCCAGCTCGACGTCTACGGCGAACTGCTCAGCGCTGCGTACCGCCTCTCGGACCACCTCTTCGACGACGTCTCCCGCCGGGTTGGGCCGATGGCCGCCCCCGACAAGTGGGGTGCGCCCCCCGATCTGGCACCAACAACACGACGGTTCTTCGTCCAACTGGCCGACACCGCCGCCCGGCGCTGGCAAGAAAAAGACCAGGGGATCTGGGAGATTCGCGGCGAACCCCGCGACTTCCTGTACTCCAAGCTGATGTGCTGGGTGGCTCTCGACCGGGCGGTGGCCTTGGCCGACCGCCTCGACGCCTCCGATCGGGCCGAGAAATGGAAGCACACGCAGGACGAGATCCGAGAGGCCATCCTGACCAGAGGCTGGAGCGACAAGGCCAATGCCTTCAGCCAGTCCTTCGGCTCGGACGATCTCGATGCCTCCAATCTGATGCTGCCGCTGGTCGGGTTCCTTCCTGCCGACGAACCCAGAGTGCTGTCCACGCTCGACGCGACGGAGGAACGGCTGACCGATGAACGGGGCCTTGTATACCGCTACCGGTCGCAAGACGGGCTCGAGGGCGAAGAAGGTACGTTTCTTCTGTGCACCTTCTGGCTTGCCCAAGCGCTGGCAAGGGCCGGACGGACGGCTCGGGCCCGCACCGTCTTCGAACGGGCCGTCGCCTTCGTCAACGACGTCGGCTTGCTCGCCGAAGAGGTCGATCCCGTCAACGGAGAGCTCTTGGGGAACTTTCCGCAAGCCTTCAGCCACATCGGGCTCGTCAACGCGGCCTGGGCGATTTCTGAGACGGAATCACGGCAGAGGACATCCGCTGAAATGGCCTCGGACGCTCCGGATCCGGCGGATCGGAACAGCAGCCCGTAGAGGTCGCTCCATCATGTCATGGCTGGATCAGGAACTGCCTCCAGCCGCCCGGTAGCGTGGTCTGGCCGATTTCGATCAAATGGCCGTCGGGGTCGCGTATGTAGCAACGGATCTCCGACTGGTGCTGTTTTGGTGGCGTAAGGAACTCGGCGCCGCGTGCGCTCCACTCCTCGTAGACGGCTTCGATATCCGAGACCCGGATGTTCATGAAGCTGCTCGTGCGGTCCGGATCAGGTGGTGTCTCGAGCGTGACCGTGGGCTTGTCGTCGGTCGGTCCACCACCGACGTTGATGATGATCCAGCTGTTGGCGAGCGCCACGTAGGACGGCTCGCCCGAGCGGATGAGCGTGCCACCGAGCACCTGGGTGTAGAACCTCACCGAGCGGTCCACGTCGTCTGACACGATGAAATGCGTGAGGGCTATCTCGTATGGCGTGGTCCCAATTTCGGGCATGCGGTGCCTCCTACCCTCAAGATCTACTTGTTCCACAGGTGAGTGAGGCCGTGCCGCGAGTGGCCCTCAACCAGCGAAATCGTACTCCGAGATCCGGCCGCGGCGAGATCTCGGTGGACCGAATGCGTGCCATGCGCCCGGCTGCCGGGTCGCACTCGGACGGCCCTGGAGGACTTGGGCCGTTGCGGATGGCATGGCAAGGAGGGTCGAACCCGTGAGATGTTCGGGGCCCTCGATGAGGTGCTTCAAGATGAGGAGGCGACATGCGCAACGACATACGTGAAGGCGGGACGTTCCCAGACTACGAATTGGCCGATCAGGCCGGTAAGCAGCGGTCTCTCTCAGGACTGCAAGGGGGCAATGCGATGGTGCTCCATCTGTCCCGCGGCGGCTTCGATCCGAAGGAGCATCGATTTCTCCGGCACTTGGTCGATGCGTACCCCGACTTTCGAAACGCATACACGCGACTCGTCGTCGTCTCGACCGACAATCAGCTGAACATCAACGAGTTTCGCGATGCTCTCGGTGCCACGTGGCCGTTCCTCTCGGACCCGGATCGAATGATCCAGAGGGATCTCGACATCAAGGAGTTCACGGATGAGCCGCACGATCCGATGATCCCCCACACGTTCGTCCTCGAGCCCGGACTCAAGATCTTCAAGATCTACAACGGCTACTGGTACTGGGGCCGCCCGACGATGACAGAGCTCCACGTAGATCTGCGGGCTGTCTTTCAAAAAATTCGACCGGACTTCGACTTGGCGACCCCGGGACTCAAAGAGGCCTGGGAGCGAGGAGACCGCGATCAGTTCCTCGTCGACACACTGGAGGAGCCGATTCGATACACCGAAGGCAGAAACATCGGCATCAAACGCTGAGTGCCTTGGCGTCGTGCGTCGAAGCCTCGGCACGGTGGTGTGCGCTTGCCAGACCCGGCGGGTCCCCAGCGGGACTCCCTCGGACCTGCCCTCACAACACGACGGCCGGGCAAGCATCCAACGGGGGGAATAGCTAAGTTCTGCATTTGGACCCATGCCTGATCCCGCCGACCTCGAACACCGCCTACGTCGACTGGAGGACGAATCGGCGATCCAGCGCGTCGTCATGTCGTACGGTCCCGCCGCCGACGCCGGCTTGTCCGGCCTTGCCGCCGATCTCTGGCAAGTAGATGGCGAGTACGACTGGGACCCCAACGGCGATCCCCGCCGGGGCGCCGCCTCCGTGGACGCAATGCTGCAGGGTGATGCCCACCGGGCCCTCCTGTCGGAAGGTGTGGCTCACTTCAGTGGTCCTTTGCTCCTGGAGGTAGAGGGCGACGCTGCGATCGCCATCAACTACACCCTTGTGATGCGTCGTGAAGATCAACGGTTCTATGTTTGGCGGGTGAGCGCGGTGCGGTGGGATCTCGAACGATCCGGCTCGGAGTGGCGGGTGCGCCGCCGGACCAATCGTCTCCTCGACGAGACCGGCGCCGGCCGCACACTCTTCGGTTCTGCGTTGCAGTCGTTCTACCCCGAGCGCAACCTGTGAGCGCACGGCTCACGGGGAAGGTCGCCATCATCACTGGCGCCAGCACGGGCCTCGGACCAGTCATGGCGGCCCGTTTCGTGGCGGAGGGCGCCAAGGTCCTGCTCGCCGCGCGTCGCGAGGCGCTGGTGCGCGAGGCGGCCGCAGCAGCCGGTGATGGCGCTATCGCCATGCGAGCCGACGTCACCGATGAAGACGATGTCAGCGCAATGGTCTCTCGGGCCGTCCAGGAGTTCGGTCATGTCGACGTGCTCTGCAACAATGCCGCTGCACCCGGCGAAGACCGCTTCATCTGGGAGCAGACCCTGGAGAACTGGAATTCCACCATCGCGATCGACGTCACGGCGGCGATGCTGTGCACACGCGAGGTCCTCAGACAATCGATGCTGGAACGGAGAGCCGGCGTCATCCTCAACTTCTCGTCCACCGCCGGTTACGGCGGGGTGCCCCGCAAGAGCCACTACGTCACAGCCAAGGCGGCGCTGCGAGCCCTCACCAAGGTCGTCGCGCTCGACGTCGGCGAGTACGGCATCCGCTGCAATTGCATCGTCCCGGGGGGCATCGACACAGAGCTGTGGAGGAACTGGGTCCGCCGGACAGCAGACGAGCAGGGCGTGACATACGAAGCCCAGCGGGCACGGCTACTGCGAAACGTGCCGCTGCGAGACATCTCGACGACCGACGACGTCACCAACTTGGCGGTGTTCCTGGCCAGCGACGAGAGCAGGACGATCACCGGTCAATCCATCCCCGTGGACGCCGGTGCATTCATGCAGGGATAGCTCGGCGACCACGCGCCAGCCGGCACCTCGTCCGCCAGGATGGCTCGATGCCCCGCCCGCGAAGGAGGATGAGCTCATGGCTCTGAAGCTGTCGATCGCCACCCCGGTGGTGACAATGGCCGCCACGTCGCATGCCTCTTGGGAGGAGGACGCCTCGATCGGGGAACTGGCCCGGATCGCGGAGACTGCCGACCGGCTCGGTTACCACCATCTGACCTGCAGCGAGCACATCGCGCTGCCGGCAGCCGAACTTGCCCGCCGGGGCGCACGCTATTGGGACCCTTTGGCCACATTCGGCTACCTCTCGGCTCGCACCAGCCGGATCCGCTTCGCAACCTTCGTGTTGGTGCTCGGGTACCATCATCCGCTCGACATTGCCAAGCGATACGGCACGTTGGACAAGGTGAGCGACGGTCGCGTCATCCTCGGGGTGGGCGTCGGGACGCTCAAAGAGGAGTTCGAACTGATCGGCGCTCGGTTCGACCAGCGCGGAGCTCGGGCCGACGATTCCCTTCGGGCCTTGCGCGCCTCGCTGTCCCGACCGGAGCCCGCGTACCACGGCGAGTTCCACGACTTCGAGGGTTTCGTCGTGGACCCGTGCGCAGTGCAGCAACGGGTTCCTCTGTGGGTGGGAGGCCGGACCCTGCGCTCCCTGCGCAGGGCGGCCACGCTGGGCGATGGGTGGTGTCCATTCGACGTGCGACCAGCCCAAGCGGCGGAGTGGCTCAAGCTGATGGAGCTCCCTGACGGCTTCGAAGTCGTGCTTCCGCCAACGGCGAGGCTCGATCCGATCGACGAACCCGATCGCACTCAGGAGATTCTCGCCGAGACAGCCGCATTCGGCGCAACGATCGTGTCCTGCGCCTTCAGGCACCGATCGCTCGACGAGTACCTCGAGAAGCTCGAGGCGCTTTCCAGCGTCCACGCCACGATGAGCACCCGGTGAGTGAGCTTCCTCCTGAAACAACTCGGCGACTTCGGTCACAAGCCGAGGACGAGCTCCGCCACGATCTCCGCTGCCGGTTGTGGCTGCCTGGCGAGCGCAACGCTCTGTCCCGCCCACATTGAGATTGCCTCGATGGCGCCGGTGGTACCGACCATCGGCGCCGCCGGCTCGTACCGGAGGATTTCTTCGCCGGAGGCAAAATGCGCGATCGCGTCCCCTTCTCCCGGTCGGCTCCCCGGTGGGGGCCGGCCCGCCGCCTCCCACGCTTCGGCCGTCGAGTTGCGGAGAGAGCGGTTGGGCGCATCCGGCCATCCGATCTCGTAGAGGTCGGCATACCACCGGGTATCGGTCTCGACCGCGTCCATCACTCGACGGCGATACTCCTCGTGGATCGGCATCTCCTCGGCAAGGAGGAACCGGGTGCCCAGCCACGCCGCCTGGGCGCCCAGGGCGAGCACGGCGGCCACACCGCGTGCGTCCCCGATCCCGCCGGCCGCGATCACGGGGACCGGTGCCACCGCGTCCACGACGGCGGGCACCAAGGGAAGCGTCGCGACCTGACCCCAGACGTGCCCACCAGCCTCCCAACCCTGCGCAACGACGACATCGACTCCGCTCGCGGCTGCCCGCCGCGCCTCTTCGGCGCTGCCGACCGTGTGCAGGACCACTCCATTCGCCTCGTGGACCTGCTCGACATAGCCGGCGGGATCGCCCCAGAAGAGCGACACGATCCGCAGACCGGCTTCAAGCGCCTCGCCAAGGCGCTGGTGCTGATCGGAGTCGAGAACCAGGTTGCCGCCAAACGGGCGGTCGGTGAGGGCGGCGGTCTCGCGGACCACGTCGCCGGCGGGAGTGGACCACGTCAGCGCCAACATGCCGAGCGCGCCGGCGTTCGAGACCGCTGCCGCCAGTTGAGGGACCGCTGACATCGGCGCTTGGACGATCGGCTGTTCAATCCCGAGCAGCTCGCAGACCGGCGTTCGCACCAATACCACCTACCCGTTCACTCACCTTCAGCTACGACTCGTACGAGGTCGGCACCGACCGGGGAGCCCGCTTGTTCCATCCGTGGAAGTTCGAGTAATCGTCTGCTTCCCAGGCCTCGCGCAGCCCCGGCTTGCTCAGGTCCCAGTCGGGGCGGATCTCGCTGCTGACTGCCCGCAAGTCCTGACGGAGGTCCTCGACCGAGGGCCGGCCCCAGAACCAGTAACCGTTGTAGACACGGTGGATCACGAGCCCCGGCTTGAGCACGAGCGTGTGCGGGATCATTGGATCATGCTCCGGATCGGTGTACTCCTGGATGTCGAGATCCTTTTGCACCGTGCGCTCGGGATCGGAGAGGAACGGCCACACCGCGCCGACCGAGGCGCGGAACTCCTGGTTCGTGTGGTGGTCGTCCGTCGAGATCGTCGCGATCTGCGTGTAGGCGACGGCGATCTGTGGATACGCCGCGGCAAGCTGCAGGTGCTGTTGATGCTCCTTTGGGCAGTAATGGCCCCTGGCCAGCGTGAGGATGAGCGGGTCTTCGCCCTGAAGCTCGCTGAGGCTCCGCACCGTGTTGGTGTGGTCGGGCAGCCTGTAGTCGGGAAACAGTCCGCCCGGAACGATGTCTGCACGCATGGGTGATCCTCCTTGAGTCAGGTCTCGAACCAGACCGGCCTCGCCGCAGAAAAATCGCGGAACTAGCGCATCCTCGAGGATGTCATCGTAGGCGCCTCGCACGCGGTGAGCGACCGGTCTTCGGCGTTGTGCGCACATTCGGAGCCAGATGGCCCCCGGGCAACTTTCGACGATACCGCTGGTAGGTTGCCGTCGGGAGGTCCTCGTCATGACGCTCAAGCAATATCCCGAAGGCAGCCGCTTCACCGGGGTCGTCGGCCGGACAGCGGATGAGTCGAGTCCAGCCTGGCCGACGGTGCCGAGAGCCCCCAAGGGCTCGCCCAATGTTGTGTTCGTCGTGCTGGATGACACGGGATTCGGTCAACTGGGATGTTTCGGTAGCCCGATCGAGACACCGAATCTCGACGCGCTGGCGCACAACGGCCTCCGCTACAACAACATGCATACGACGGCACTGTGCTCGCCCAGCCGCTCCTGCATCATCACGGGTCGAAACCACCACTCGAATGCCATGGCGTGCATCACCGAGTTCTCGACCGGTTATCCGGGATACAACGGCAATGTCCCCTTCGAGAACGGCTACCTCTCCGAGATCCTCGTCGAGCGTGGCTACAGCACCTACGCGGTAGGCAAATGGCACCTGATCCCCGCCGATCAGGAGACGGGTGCTGGCCCCTACAACCGTTGGCCTCTCGGGCGTGGCTTCGAGCGCTTCTACGGCTTCTTGGGCGGCGATACGAGTCAATGGCACCCCGATCTCGTCTACGACAACCACCAGGTTGAGCCGCCGCGGACGCCCGAAGAGGGGTACCACCTCAGCGAGGACCTCGCCGACATGGCGGTCCACTTCATCGCCGATGCCAAGCAGGTCGACCCCGACAAGCCGTTCTTCTTGTACTTCTGTCCCGGTGCCACCCACGCCCCCCACCACGTGCCCAAGGAGTGGGCCAACAAGTATGCGGGCCAATTCGACGACGGCTGGGACGCGTATCGAGAGCGGACCTTTGCCCGGCAGAAGGAACTCGGCATAGCTCCCCAAGATGCTCAGTTGTCGCGCCACGACCCCGATGTACCCCTGTGGGACTCTCTCTCACCCGACGCCAGGCGACTGGCCAGCCGGATGATGGAAGTTTTCGCCGGCTTCCTCAGCCACACGGACCACCACATTGGGCGAGTCCTGGAGTTCCTGCGCTCGATAGGCGAATTCGACAACACCATCGTGATGTTCGTCTCGGACAACGGGGCGAGCGCCGAGGGTGGGGTGGACGGAACCACCAACGAGGCGACGTTCTTCAACAACGCCCCAGAGACCCTGGAGGAGAGCCTGGCTGTCATCGACGAGATCGGTGGCCCCAAGCACTTCAACCACTACCCATGGGGCTGGACGTGGGCCGGGAACACGCCATTCCGCCGCTGGAAGCGTGAGACCTACCGCGGCGGAGCCTCGGACCCGTTCATCATCCATTGGCCCAAGGGGATCAAGGCGAAGGGCAAGGTCCGTCACCAGTACGCGCACATCATCGACATGGTCCCGACGGTTCTGGACCTCCTTGGCATCGAGGCGCCTCAGGCGATCCGCGGCGTGACCCAATCACCTATGCACGGAGTGAGCTTCGCCCACACCCTCGACGACGACTCGGCTCCGAGCAACCATCACACCCAATACTTCGAGATGCTCGGACACCGTTCCCTCTACCACGACGGTTGGCGAGCGGTGTGCCCGTGGCCGGGCCCGTCGTTCGCCGAAGCCGGCGTGGGATTCGGACAACCGATCAGCTCCGAGACCCTCTCAAAGCTCGACGCCACTGGCTGGGAGCTCTACCACGTTGACCAGGACTTCGCCGAGAACCACGACGTTGCGGCCGAGAACCGAGAGCGTCTCATCGCCATGGTCGCAACCTGGTACGCGGAAGCCGGCAAGTATGACGTGCTCCCTGTCGACGGGAGCGGGATCGCACGCGTCTTGGTCGAAAAGCCCCTGCTCGCTCCGCCGCGCGACAGGTATGTCTTCTTCCCCGACACCCAATCAGTACCGTTCTTCGCTGGGCCCAGGGTCTTGAACCGCCCCCATAGCATCACCGCTGAAGTCGACGTTCCCGAAGGTGGTGCCGAAGGCGTCTTGTTCGCACAGGGAAGCTCCGCCGGCGGATACAGCTTCTTCGTCAAAGACGGCCTCATGCAGTACGCCCACAATTATCTCGGTAAGGCCATCTACCGCGTCACGGCTGACACACCCATACCGTCCGGAACCCACGCTCTCCGCTTCGAGTTCGAACCCACAGGAGAAATGGACTTCCTTCAGGGCAAGGGCGCACCAGGCCGAATGCAGCTCTACGTCGACGGTGCGCTCGTGGGCAATGCCGAGGCCCCGACAACGGTGCCGCTCGCAATCAATCCCGGACTGCTGACCTGCGGAGCCAATCCGGGTTCTCCAGTGGTCGAGGATTACGAGGGGCCGTTCCGCTTCACCGGCACGATTCACCGAGTCATCGTCGATCTCAGCGGCGAGCTCATCACAGACCCAGAGGCCGAGCTTCGTCTGCATATGGCCAGGCAGTAGGCCGAGTAACGTCGCCTGAGCGCGCGCTCTCGCCCGCCGACGCGCTGCTCGTCGGTCAGATCGGGACGTAGCCCTTGGGGAGCGGGACGGGAATGTCCTCGTAGGTGACGATCCCAGGGGGCGCGGCCACGACGGACGGGATGGCGTTGATGACGGGGAGCGCCGTCAGGATATGCCCGAGGACCATGAACTCCTCCATGGTCGTCGCCTCGAAGTACGGCGGCGGCAAGATGTCGATCTTCGTGGTGATGGTTGGACGACCCTGGATCTCGATCGTCCAACCCATGCCAACGTCCCAGTCGGGCTCCAGGGTGTCGCCCTTCCGCCAGCGCACGCGCATCTCCACGATGCACTTGCCGCCTCTCTTGCCGAGCCAGTGGATCGTCACGCCGGCGACGGTGTCCTTGGCCAGCGTCCATGACCCGAGGTCGAGATCCTTGGTGGTCCTGGCGTACTCGGCCTCGCACACGATCTCGTCGAAGACGACCCCCAGGGCGTCACCCACCAGGGCGACCGCCTCGCTGAAGACCACTGTCGCCGCCGCGGTCATCCCGGGCAGGGCGGGGTCGTCGAGCGGCCGACCGAAGCCGACGGGAATCTCGGTAGGGGGCGAATCGTACGCGGTGGTATCGGCCTCTTCGCTGATCAGCACGTGATCGATGCGATCCGAGGCGTTTGCCAGTGCCACAGCGATGAGCTCGATGTAGCCCGGGCTCACGCCGCTGCCGAACATCGAGCTGCCACCCTTCGCGCAGGCATCGAGGATCCGTTGCCGTCCGTCGTCGGGATACGACAGGCCGTTGATGAAGGCCGCAGAGGCCACGATGTTGGCACCAGACTCGAGGATGCGGACCATCTCGTCGACGTTGAACCACATCGGGTTGTAGATGACGCAATCTGGCTCGAGGGCCATGAGCGCGTCGACGTCGTGCGTCGCCGTGAGCCCGATCCGCGGCAGGCCGCACAGTTCACCGACGTCCTGGCCGGACTTGTCCTCCGACCAGGCATAGCAACCGACCAGCTCGAGATCCGGACGCTTCATGACCGCCTCGACCGACTGCTTTCCGACGTTGCCCGTCGTCCACTGCACGACACGGATCGTCACTGCTTCCCCTCCATCGCTGCCTCCGGTGAATGGCACACCATAACGACACAGTGTGGGCGATCGCTCAGGACAATCGGCGGAGAGGGTCGAGATGGTTCTGGACCTGGTGTGGAGCTCAAACAGTTCCAAGATGTGCCGGTCTTCCTGCACACTCACCGGCCGCGTCAAGACGGCGTCACCCTCGCGTCAACGACATCGAGGTGGGGCCGGCGGCGGGTGGAGTGCCGTCCGGACACTCGGAGCCGGCCGGCGCATCTTGGCCTACCATGGTCGACCTCGACCGGGGAGGAGGATGGCCAAGCTCGTCTGTACCGGAGCGGCGCTGCAGTGCTCGTTCGGCACCACCCCGTCGACGTTTGCCGCCTCGGGAACCGAGGTCGGTGCCCCGACCGATGTTGGCGTGACGAGTGATGTCGGCACCGCGAACGTCCCACCCTTCGCCATGTGCACGTCGCTCGCCAACCCGGCGGTGGCCACGGCGACCGCTGCCGCCAGCGGCACCCTCACACCCCAGCCGTGCACACCATTGCTCTCGCCCTGGACGCCGGGCTCGACCCGGGCCACGATCGACGGCGTCGCGGCTCTCGACGACTCCTCGCAATGCACCTGCGCGTGGGGCGGCACCGTGTCGGTGAGCTCACCAGGGCAGACCCAGACCACCGTTCAGTAAACGCGAACGACGCGCCCCCTTGTATTTCACCGTGCTCTTCTGTACGGTCCAATCATGGGGGCGACGGTGAATTCCGTCTGGATGACAAAACCGCGACGTGATGCACGGTGACCGTCCGCGCCGACACCGTTGCCACTCGCGAGAGGCCCCGTCCCCGAGCGGTCGCCCAGACGCCGGCAGTTGTCACTCCGTTGTCAATCGCACGGTTGAACTTGCTCGGCGGATTCGGCCTGCAGGTTGCCGAAGAACCAGTGGCCCTCTCGCCATCGCCGCAACGACTCGTGGCGTTCCTCGCGCTCCACGAGACCGCCGTCGGCCGCGACTACGTCGCCGGGATGCTTTGGGGGGACTCCACCGAGGCCCATGCTCATGGAAGCCTCCGCTCGGCGCTCTGGAAGCTCCGGGCCATGGGTCTCGGCATCATCGGTCAGCGGGGGAACAGCCTCGAGCTCACGCCGAACGTCGAGGTCGACGCCCGTCGCGCCTCCGCCTTGGCGCGCGCCCTCATCGCCGGCTGCTACAGCCACGAGTCGATGGACCTGCTCGAACCCCACTTGACCAGCGAGATCCTGCCCGGGTGGTACGACGACTGGATCCTCGTCGAACGCGAGCGTCACCGCCAGCTGAGCCTCCACGCACTGGAGGCGCTGTGCGACCACCTCACCGAGGCGGGAAGGTACGGCCCGGCCGTCCTCGCGGGTTTGGCCGCGGTGGACCGGGAGCCGTTACGCGAGAGCACCCACCGGGCGCTGTGTCGTGCGCACCTGGCCGAGGGCAACCTCGGCGAGGCCATCCGCCGCTACCAGCACTATGAGCGTCTGGCCGCCCTCGAGATCGGTGTGGCCCCCTCCCCGATGTTTCGTGCCCTGCTGGACGGCATGATCACGAGCTGAGCCCGGGTCGACGGCCCTCCTACCGCGACGACGAAATCCGGTGATGCCGCCGTGACGCTCGGCGGAGAGACTTGTCGCGAGTGGGTATGCGGTCTCCGCGTTCAGCTGCGCTGCTGGTCCGGATCTTCGTCGATGCCGCCGACGGAGCCGGATGGTATGCCCGGGTGCAGTCGGTCGCCGAACCGGACGCACCGGCGCTCGAACCCGAGGCGGTGATGAGCGAGGACGAGCTCATCCGGATCGTCCGCCGGTGGATCACGGCGGTCGTTGGTCCAGCCGGGTGATGCATCGGTGATGCTGCGGTGACGGCGTCGTCACCGACCCATGACGTTGGGCTGACGGAGCAGTTCGTACGGTGACAGCTACCCCGAGCCACCGCCCGGCACTTGCAACGCGACGTACGAGGGGAGCGCCATGTCGATCACGACGTCGTATCCGGGAGTCTATGTCCAGGAACTCCCCAGCCTTGCCCACGCCGTCACCCCGGCACCGACATCGGTCACGGTCTTCGTCGGCTATACCCATCCGTTCCTGACCAAGAACTTCGGTGTCGCGGTGGAGCTCTTGAGCTTCGCCGACTACATGACCAATTTCGGCGGCTTCTTCTCGAGTCCCTGGCTCCCAGACTACGTGGGCAACGCCGTCTTCCAGTTCTTCCAGAACGGCGGGGCGGACTGCTACGTGGTGGGCGTCCAACCCACCGCCTACTGGGACGACAGCACCACGCCGGCCACCAACGAAGGAGGAGTGCGACAGGCGACCGCTGTGATCAACAACGGTGGCGACACCATCACGTTCACCGCGCTGCAGCCCGTGGGGGTGCAGACGGGAGTGGGGATCCCCATGTCGGTGCAGCTGCTGAACGTGACGCAGACGACGAACCCGGACGACACGGCGGACGTCCTCCTCACGTATGGGACACAGGTCGAGATGTACCGCAAGGTGCAGATCGGGACTCTTGTGACGAAGCTCCAAGCCTCGTCGCTGGCCACGGCGGCGCTGTCCAATCCCTCGATGGACTACCCCGGCCCCCCGCCGGCCGCTACGGCGTTCCAGTACACGACGGCGCCCACGACGCCGAGCGCGACCTACACGAACATGAGCCTGCCCGACGTCGCCGCCGTCTTCACGGCCGGCGGGTCCTTGGACAAGGTCCCGATCTTCAACCTCCTCGTGACGCCGGGCATCACTGACCCCAGCGTCACCGCAGACGCCATCGCCTTCTGCGAGGAGAAGCGGGCGTTCTACATCATGGACACGCCGTCCTCCGCCTCGTCGGGTTGGGACGCCAACTCCGTCGTCCAGGACATCGCCACATCGACCGCGTTGGTGCCGCCCGTCCCGAGCAGCATCAACGCGGCGATCTACTACCCATGGCTCGTCACGACGGACCCGGTGACGGGGGCCGCGTCGACGGCGCCTCCGAGTGGGTTCGTGGCCGGGATGTACGCCCGGGAGGATGCCAACCGGGGCGTGTGGAAGTCTCCCGCCGGCATCGAGACCACACTCCTCGGCACCACCGGGGTCGAACCGAACGGGGTCATGAACGACGCCATGCAAGGTGTCCTCAATCCCCAGGCCATCAACTGCCTCCGCCAGTTCCCCGGTATCGGCACCGTCATCTTCGGCGCCCGCACGACAGCCGGCGCCGACAACGCTGCGCAGCCACAGTGGAAGTACCTGGCCGTGCGCCGGATGGCCCTCTTCATCGAGCAGAGCCTGTACGCCAGCCTCAAGTGGGCGGTGTTCGAGCCCAACGCCACGCCGCTCTGGCAGGCCCTGACCCAGGAGGTCACGGCCTTCATGTTGAGCCTGTTCCGTCAGGGGGCGTTCGCCGGCGACACCCCGAGCACCGCTTTTGTCGTCCAGTGCGACTCGACGACCACGACGCAGAACGACATCGCGCTCGGTCGAGTGAACATCCTCGTCGGCTTCGCACCGCTCGAGCCGGCTGAGTTCGTCATCATCCAGATCTCGCAACTCGCCGGCCAAGCACAGAGCTAAAGGGGACACCATGGGCACGATCTTCCCCGCCAATCTCAACCGGTACGACCCGTACAAGTCCTATCGGTTCCTCGTCTACTTCGCCCGGAAGACCACTCCGGTGGCCGCCGTGAGCAAGGTGAGCGCCATCAAACGCTCGTCCGACGTGATCGAGTACAAGGAGGGCGGCAACGCAATAGTCTTGAAGGGCCTCGGGCGGACCAAGTACGACCCGATCACTCTCGAACGCGGCGTCACCCAGGATCCCGACTTCGCAACCTGGGCCAACTACGCGCAAGTGCTCGACGCGGGGGCCCCCAGCACCTCGCTCGCCAATCTGCGGCAGGAGGTGGCCATCGTCCTCCTGAACGAAGAGGCCCAAGCGGTCATCCGCTACCTCGTCCACCGATGCTGGGTCTCCGAGTACCAAGCTTTGCCCGACCTCGATGCCGGCAGCAACGCCATCGCCATCGAGCACATCAAGCTGGAGAACGAGGGTTGGGAGCGGGACCTCACACTCCCCGAGCCCGTGGAGAGGTGAACCTTGTTGCCGGTCAGTCGTCTCGAACTGACGGTACGCGAGCCGACGGGTGAAGATGAGCTCTTCGTCGTCGAGACCGTCCTCCCGCCGGTCCCCGCAGCCCTCACCCTGATCCAAAGCGTCGTCCACGGCGACGCCGAGGCACCCTTGGACTGGGAGGACCTCCCGGTCAGAGACCTCCAGGCCCTCATGCTCAACCTTCGACAGGCCTGGCTCGGCGACACCGTCTGCGCCGACAGCGTCTGTCCGGTCCCGTGCGGCGAGCGCATCGACGTCAGCTTCGGCATCGGCGACTACCTGGCGCACCACCGTCCGCGGAAGGCCCGTGGCGTCACGCCCACCCCGGACGGGAAGTGGTTCGAGCTCGCCGGGGCACCGGTGCGCATCCGGGTCCCGACGGTCGGCGACCTCCTGGACGTGACGTCGTCGGGCCGAGGGGCCGACTCGCTCACCGAGCGCTGCGTGCACCCGCCCGGACTGACCGCGGCGCAGGCCCGCCGCGTCGATCGGGCCCTGAGCGCGCTCGCTCCCAGTCTCGATGACCTGATCGGCGGGAGCTGCCCGGTCTGCCGACGCGACCTGACCTTGCGCTTCGAGCCGCTGTCCTACGTCCTCGCCGAGCTTCGCCTGGCCTTCGCCGACGTCGTGCCCGAGACCCATGTCCTCGCCTCCGCCTACGGCTGGTCGGAGTCCGTCATCCTGGCGCTCCCCCGCCGCCGCCGCCAGCACTACGCCGCCCTGGTCGCCGAGGAGCGGTCGGTGGCGTGATGGCCCGGGTCCCCTACCTCGCCGGCTTGGCGGAGCCTTCCCGTCGTGGCCCGAGCCTGCGGCCGCCCCGTCGGGTCTTCCCCCTGAGCCGGCCTGCCGAGCCGTCCTTCGTCGACGTCACGGGGCTGGCGCGGGCGGACGCCCCTCCGTCGAACCCACCGCACGACGTACCGCCGGCGCCGGGTGGCGGTGATGTCGAGCTTCGGCCGTCGTCGTCGCGGCCACCCGAGGTCGCCATGGCCGACTCGGCCGCCGACCGGCCCGGGCGAGCCCGGCGCGCCAGACCGGACCCGCTCCCTGCCACTTGGGAGGACGGGCGATGGGCGGCCCCGGTGGACCTCGCCGACCGTCACGATCGACCCTCGTCCGCCGCCGGCACCGCGTCGGGCCCGGCCGCGCTCAGCATGGCCGAACCCCCGAAGCCGCCGGTGGCCGGCCCCACCTCCGTCGAGGGTGTCGTCGACATCCCTCCCGACCCGGCCCCCGAGCTGCGACCGGACCCGGCCGCGCTCGACCGGCCACCCCGGTCCCGGCCTGGTCCACTCCCGCAGCGCGATGACGTCCACGGCGCGTTCGACGACGGCGGTCGACGGGGGCGACTGCGGGGCGGGGCGCCCCAGGTGTCCATCGGCACGATCGAGGTCGTCGTCACGCGGCCGGCGCCCCCATCGGTGGCCGCGCCCCGACAGGACCCGCCTGCGGCCCCGCACCGGGTCGGCACGGTCCAAGCGGGCCCATCGGACCGGGGCCGCGACGGTCGTCGTCGTTGGTACGGGACGGCACAGAGCTGAGGAACCCGACCGGTGACCTATGACCTTTCCGCCGTGACCGACTCGCTGATCGACTTGGTGAAGAACCAGTGGAGCTCCGCCCCACTCTGGACCGAGGTGAGCGGTCCGCCGCCGAGCCCCACGTTCACCCCGAACTTCTCTGGGCTCGCGCCAGACGCCGTGCTGAAGGAGGCCGGCCCGCAGCTCAGCCTGTACCTGTACCACGTCGAGACGAACAACGCCCAAGAGGCGCTGTTCTGGCAGCCCGAGATGATGGAGGACACCGGAGGGGAGCCCACGCGCCTCCTCCCCCTCGCGCTCGACCTCTACTACCTGTTGTTCGCCTGGTCGGAGTCGAGCTACATCGAGGAGCAAGAGGCGATGAGCATCGCCATGCGCATCTACCACGCCAACCCCATCGTGCGCAGCGGCGCGGGGGCGACGGTCCGCTGGGAGCTCTGCCTCACCGTCGAACACCGCTCCTACGACGAGCTCAGCCGGCTGTGGCAGGCGACCACCGCCCCGCTCCGCATGTCGGTCGTCTACCGGGCGGCGGTCGTCTTCATCGAACCCGACACCGGTCCCGAATCAGCCAACCTGGTCACGGAGTTCTTCGTCAACACCTCGCTCTCTGTGCTGTTCGGCACCTCACGGCTCGTCACCTACGTGGGTCCCTCGGGGCAGCCCGCCTCCACGACCATGTCGCCGGCGACCGTCGCACCCTCCCAGACGGTGACGGTGCTCGGCACGGACCTCGGGATCGCGCAGACCTCCGACCACGTCTACCTGCTGCCGCCGGGCGGCGGGGCCGAGGTCGACGTCACGGCCTGGGTCGACACCGGCGCCTCGGACACTGCCCAGTACGTCCTCAACCTTCCGGCCACCGTCGGCGCCCCGCCGGGTGACTCCCCGCCACCGGGCCACTACCAGCTGCGCGTCGGCAGCAACACCGTCGACCAACCCCGCAGCGCGGTCATCCCGCTCGACATCGCGCCGTTCGTGAACCCGGCAGGTGGTCCCGTCCTCACTGGCGCGGCGCCCTTCGCCATCGACGGCGCCGGCTTCGTCGCCGCGGCGACCGACGTCTCCGTCGGTTCCACTGCACTCACGGCGTCACCGACGCCGGGCGCCGGCGAGTTCGACGTCGACCCGTCGGGCACCTTCCTCACGTTCTCACCGCCGGCCGGTCCTCCCGGATCGGTCGAGCCGATCCACATCTCGGTCGACGGCGTCACGGCAGACCCCGCGTGGTGGGTGACACTGTGAACCCGGCCATCGTGGATGCGTGGCCGAGGAACCTCGGGCTCGCACCGCCGCCGTCGCCGGTCGAGCCGGTCGGGGAGCCCCGGTGGCTCACCGAGGTGCGGGTGCGGGCCGCCCGACGAGTGCTCTGGCTCCGCCATCAGTGGTCCGACCACCACTACGAGGGGGAGCATCTCCTCGCCATCAGCCACAGCGAAATCGACCGGGCGCTGGTCCCGCCGCCAGTGGCCACGGAGGCCGAACAGCACTTCTACCGCACCGACCACCGGGCCAGCGTGCTGACCAGGGAGCTGGGAGACCTCAGGGGCGCTCCGGGCGATGCCCGGTTCGACCACCTGGCCGGGAGCTTCGACCTGGCCCCGCTCGAGACGGCCCTCCTCCAGCTGGCCGCGGCGGCGGCCGTCGACCCGGCGCTCGGACGGGTGTTCGGCTATCTGCTCGACCGCACCGGACCCGCCCCGCCCACGCCCGCCCTGGCCGCCGCCCTGTTCGAGCTGACGGCGCACGAGGCGCTCGGCCCGTCGTCGGACCTCGTTCGCTGGGCCCTGCTCGAGCCCGTCGCGGGCGGGGAGGGGGCCTGGTCACCCTCGGCCGGCTGGCGGCTCGACGCGCTGCTGGCGCCCATGCTCGTCGTCCGGTCGCCCTCGGCCTCGTGGTCAGCCGGTTGTCGGGGCACGCCGGTCCTCCCCGCGAGACCGGTCCTGCGGCCACAGCTGCTCGACGAGCTCGTCGGCTACGTCCAAGCCCTGGGACCGGCGGCCGGATCGCCGCCGCTCGAGATCGAGCTCGTCGGGCCGCCGGGCTCGGGGCGGGCCACGCTCGCCGCCCAGGTGGCCGAACGCCTCGGTTCCTCGCTCGTCGCCGTCGACGCGGTCAGCGTTGTCGCCGCGAGCGATCCCCTCTCGGCCGGGGTACGGGAGCTGCGACGGGCCCGCCTCGAAGGGGCCGCCCTGGCCTGGGACCGCGGCGAAGCGCTGCCGCCCGACCTGCTCGCCGCCCTGCCACCGTCCGACCTGGCGTTCTTCCTGGTCGACTCACCGCCCACCGGCCCGCCGAGGCCCGGCGCCGTCCGGCTCTCCGTGCGCTGCGCACCGATCGGCCGGCGCGAGCGCCTCGGTCTGTGGTCCTCGCTCGCGGACCACGCCCCACCGACCGCGGTGGCCGAGTGGGCCCTTCGCCCCGCCGAAGTGGTGACGGCGGCCCGCGTGGCGCCGGCGGGCGACCAGCGGGTCAGCGACGTCTGCCGGCGGCTGCTCCTCGAGGGTTCACCGGACCTCGTCACCGCGATGCCCCTCCCCTACGAGTGGGACGACCTCGTGCTCTCGCCGCTCACCGCGACCCACTTGCACGAGCTCGAGGCGCAGGCCACCGCGCGTGGGCAGGTCCTCGAGGACTGGGGGTTCGCCCGCCTCACCCCGCTCGGACGGGGCGCCACCGCCTTGTTCGCCGGGCCCAGCGGGACGGGCAAGACCATGGCCGCCCAGGTCCTGGCCCGGTCGCTCGGCCTCGAACTCCTCCGGGTCGACCTGGCCGGCGTCGTGAGCAAGTACATCGGGGAGACCGAGAAGCACCTGCGGGAGCTGTTCGACGCCTGTGAACGGGCACCCGCCGTCCTCTTCTTCGACGAGGCCGACGCCCTCTTCGGCAAGCGCACCCAGGTCAACGACGCCCACGACCGCTACGCCAACATCGAGATCGACTACGTGCTCCAGCGGATGGAGCAGTTCGACGGGCTCGCCATCCTGGCCACGAACCGCAAGGGCGACCTCGACACCGCTTTCGTGCGCCGCCTGCGTTTCATCGTCGACTTCCGCCCCCCGAGCGTGAGCGAGAGGGAGCAGCTCTGGCGCCTGGCCCTGGAGGGCGCCCACGACCGGCTGGGTGAGCCGCTCGTGGGCGAGCTCGACTGGTCCCGTTTGGCGCAGGAGCTCGACCTCACCGGGGCAGGCATCAAGTCCGCCGCACTCGCCGCGGCGTTCCTCGCCCGCAGCGACGGCACCCGCATCGCGGAGCGCCACGTCGTGGGGGCCGCCCGACGGGAGCTCGAGAAGCAGGGCGTGGTCCTACGCACCGGCCAGCTGGAGCCCCGGTGAGCCCGTCCCCCGTGCCGACCCCGCAGAGCGTGCCGCCGCCCGTCGCGGTGGACATCGACCGGCTGCGCCTCGTTGTCTCGGGGCTCGACGTCGGGGCGGCCGAGGTCTTCGCCCGCCTCGTGGCCGAAGGTCTGGCCGCGGGGCTCGTGCGGTCGCCCGGCACTGCCGGACTCGACAGCCTGCACCTCGAGGTGGCCGTGAACCCCGGCGACGCGGGCGAGCCGGCGGCCATCGCCCGACGGGTGGTCGACGAAGTGGGGAGGGCCCTCGCCCGCGACCGGATCACGAGCGGACCCGACGGGGAGCTCTCGGCGTGAGCGGCTTCTTCCTCAAAGGCGCGCTCGTCGAGTTCGCGCCCAGCGCGCTGCCGCTCCCGGTGCCGAACGTGATCATCTTCCAGTACAACCCCGAGACCATGACCCACACCTGGCACCAGCGGGAGTCCGGTGGCGGGTCCGGAGCCTCGACCAACAACCCGTTCGCCGTGCCCGGTATGCCGACGGAGTCCTTTTCCTTCACGCTCGCCCTCGACGCCAACGACGACATCGCGTCGGGACTGCAGCCGGCGGCGACGGAGGCGGTGGCCTACGGCGTCTACACCCGCCTCGCCGCTCTCGAGATGCTCCTCTACCCGGCGGTGTCGCTCAACGCCCTCGTCGGAGCGGTCTCGGCCGCCAGCGCGGCCGCCCTCTCAGGCAAGGCGCTGGGACCGGTGCGGACGGTGCCGCAGTCGGTCATGCCGGTCACCCTCTTCATCTGGGGCGCCGGGAGGATCGTGCCGGTCCGGGTGACCGACCTCACCGTCACCGAGAAGCTCTACGACGCCGCCCTCCACCCGACCCACGCCGAGGCACAGCTGTCCCTGCGCGTGCTCACACCGGCCGAACTCGTGGCGACCACGATCGACAGTCCGGTCCTCGGCAACGTGGCCACGGTCGCCTACAGCTACACGCTCGCGCTGCGCCAGGAGCTCGCCGTGGCCAACCTGGGCGACAGCGCCGACTCGATCATCGGGATGATCCCGCACTGAGGAGGCCGACCGTGTTCACGCCCGACAGCCGCTACGCCGACCAACCGGTCTACACGGCGACGCTGCGCGACGGCACGCAGGTGACTGCGGTGGTGCCGCGACCGCCCGTCCCGATCCCCCTCGTCGGCTCCCACCGCACGGTCATCGGGGAGCGGCTGGACCTCGTGGCCAACCAGTACCTGAGCGCCCCGACCGGGTTCTGGCGGCTCTGCGACGCCAACCGGGCCATGCTCGCCGGCGCCCTGGCGGCCCGGGCCCTCATCGGCATCCCCCAGGGTGGGCCGCAGTGACCGTGACGATCCAGCTGGCGGTGGGCGGCACACCCGTGCCCGAGGCCTTCTACGACGCCATCTCGCAGCTCGAGGTGCAGGAGCGCTTCGACGATCCGGGGACGCTGCTCCTCACCGTGCCGGTGAACCGGACGCCCGACGGCGACCTCCAGTACGTGGGCGACGGCACGTTCGAGCCGCTGACGAACGTGACGCTCACCGTCACGTCGAGCGCGGCCGGGGCGTCGACCCAGTGCGTCTTCGACGGCTACGTCCTGTCCTGGCGGCTCCACCTCGACCGGGCGACCGCGTCGTCCTCCATGGAGGTCTGGGCCCAGGACGCGTCGTGGCTCATGAACGTCGACGACAAGGTCGTGGAGTGGTCGGGGCAGACCGACGGCGAGGTGGCCAACGCCATCTTCGAGAGCTACGGGTTCTCGCCGGCCGACCGCAACACGGACGACGACTCGCCCCAGCACACCCCCGACGGCCACACGCTGTTCCAACGGGCCACCGACCTGCAGTTCCTCCGCGCCCTGGCCCGACGGGCCGGCAAGCGCTGCCGGGTGGCCTGCACCGACACGCCGGGGAACCGCACCGGCTACTTCACCTCCCCGGACCTGAGCGGGACGCCGGTCACCACGATCTCCCTCGTCGACCAGGACACCTGGACCGTCGACACCCTCGACTTCGACTGGGACGTCCTCCGCCCGACGGAGGCCGACGCGAGCCAGGTCGACCTCACGACCTCGGCCTCTGAGGGCACCGACGTCACGACGGGTCAGAGCGGGCTCGCCGCCCTCGACAACCGGGACTACCCGAGCTACCTCGGGCGGTCCTCCACGCTCCTCCTGACCGCGCCGGCCGACGTGCCCGAGCTCTACCAGCGGACGGCCGGGGTGCTCGCCGAGTCGGGATTCTTCGCCCGTTGCCGAGGTGAGGTGGACGCCGAGCGCATCGGCTCGATCCTGCGGGCCGGTGACGTCGTCACGATCGAGGGCGCCGGCAACCTGCAGTCCGGGAACTGGCTGGTCTGGAGCGTCCAGCACCGGTTTTCGCTCGCCAGCTGGAAGATGGCCTTCACACTCCTGCGCAACGCCACGGGACCGCCGAGCACCGGCGGGTCTCTCGGCTCCCTCACCGGCGCCCTCGCCGGGCCGACCGGAGCGCCGTCGCTGTGACCGCCACCGAGGACCGGGCGCTCGACGACCTCCTCGAGCGCCTCCGCACCCGCTACTACGGCAAGTACCGGGGCATCGTCTCGGACGTCGACGCGTCGACGATGCGCATCAAGGCTCTCGTGCCCTCGGTGCTCGGCGAGACAGAGACCGGGTGGTGCCTGCCCTGCGTCCCTTACGCCGGTGACGGGGTGGGCATCGCCTTCCTGCCCGAGAAGGACAGCGGGGTCTGGATCGAATTCGAGGGCGGCGACCTCTCCTACCCGATCTGGGTGGGCGGTTACTGGCGGGAGGGCGAGGTCCCGAGCGACGCGGCGCCGGCCGTCAAGGTCATCGTCACCAAGCAGCACAAGCTGGAGTTCGACGACGACCAGGACTCGATCACCCTCTCGGACTCGAACGGCAACACGGTCACGCTCGACAGCTCGGGGACCAAGACGGCCAACCAGAGCTCGTCGGTCCTCGTGTCGAGCTCGAGCGTGTCCATCGACGACGGCGCCCTCGAGGTGCAGTGATGGCCCTCGTCCGCCACGACCTGGCCTTCCCGTTCCGGATCGACGCGTCGTCTCAGCAGACGGCCCAGGCGCCCTACCCGGCCCACGTCGACGAGATGGTCCGACAGCTCCTCCTCACGACGCCCGGCGAAAGGGTGAACCTCCCCCAGTTCGGCTGCGGCCTCGCCGCCCTCGTCTTCGCCCCGATCTCCGACGCACTGGCGGCCACGGTGAAGCTCCGAGTCGTCCAGGGCTTCGACGAGTGGCTCGACGGGGTGGTGAACCTGGTCGCCGTCGAAGTGCTGGCCGGAGCCGACGCACCCGAGCCCGGTGCGGTCGTGGTCACCGTCACCTACACGCTGGTCGAGACGCAGAGCGAACAGACCGTGACCGTGACGCTGCCGTGAGCTCGAACCCCCCGGTGAGGGACCGCCGCCAGCTGCTCCAGGCCCCCGGAGCCACGTTGAACGGCATCGACTTCGTCGACGTCACGACCAGCCAGAACCAGTTGTACGTGCACTTCTTGAACCAGGTGGCGGTGGCCGGGACGTTGAGCGGCGCCCCCCCGGTCACGATCACGGGAGGCGAGGTGGTCTCGACGGTGCTCGTCGAACCCATCGACGAGAGCAGCGCGTGGAGCACCGACGGCGAGGGGCGGCCGGTGCTGGCGCTGTCGGTGGCCGCCCCCGGGGACTTCTCGACGTACACGTTGCGGGTCTCGAGCACCGTGCTCGACCCCTACTTCGACCAGGCCGCGTGCAACTTCAAGGCCAACTGCCCCACCACCCTCGACTGCGCCACGCCAGCACCGCTCTGCCCGCCGCCCGCCGAGGAGCACGTGCCGATCGACTACCTGGCCAAGGACTACGGGAGCTTCCGCAAGGCCTTGTCGGACTTCTCGATCTCCCGCTACCCCGACTGGATGGAGCGTTCGGAGGCCGACCTCGGGATGGTGCTCATGGAGGCGCTGTCGGCGATGGCCGACGAGCTCAGCTACTACCAGGACGGCGTGGCGGCCGAGTCGAGCATCGAGACGGCCACCCAGCGGCTCTCGGTCCTCCGCCACGCGCGGCTCGTCGACTACGAACCGGCACCCCCGACGGTGGCCACGACCGTGCTCCAGCTCGACGTGGCCAGCACCGGCTCGGGCAGCTGGACCATCACCACGCCGCTGCGCTGCTTCGCCATCGGCGCCGACGGCCACCAGGTCGACTTCGAAGTCGAGGACCCGGTCACCGGGCTGGGCGGGACGATCAACTTCGGCGTCGACGCCCGCTGGAACCGCGCCAACCTCTCCTCCTACTACTGGGACGACAGCCAGCGCTGCCTGCTGGTCGGCTCGACCGTCCTCTTCCTGGTGGGACACGGACTCGGGCTCTACCCGGACCAGCAGCTCCTGCTCGACAGCCCGGCCGGCGACAGCGCAGACCCCCCGGTGCGCGAGCTCGTCGTCGTGGCCTCGGTCAGCGAGACCACCGACCCGCTCTACGGCGTCTCCCTCACCCGGGTGTTCCTCAGCGCCCCCACCGTCTTCGAGCACGACCTCTTCGACACCGCGGTGGCCGGCAACATCGTCCCGGCCGTCCAGGGAGCCCGTCACAGCGAGACCTTCCTCATCCCGGGCGGGACCCCGGTGCCCACGCCGACCCCGCCGGCCCCCGTCGTCGTCCGGCTCGGGGCCAACTGGACGCCCGAGGATCCGACCGCCGACTCCCGCTACTGCCTCGCCAGCGCGCCGCTCGCCTGGCTGGCCACGCCCACGCAGGCCGAGGACACGACCATTCCGGCCCAGCCCGAAGTGGTCCTGACCGAGCTCACTGCGGGCGGAGGAATCGGGGCGCCGTGGGAATTCGAGCGCTGGTTGCTCGACGCCGATGGTGAGGCCAAGGTGTTCACCCTCACCCCAGAGCAGTACTCGCCGGTACTGACCAGCAACGGGACGACGTGGTTCGACTACGACGGCGATGGCGGAACGACCATCCGATTCGGAGACGGCACGTTCGGCGTGGTCCCGCTGCCGGGGACGGTCTTCGGGCTCACGTACCGGGTCGGCGGCGGCACCGTCGGCAACGTGCCCGCCGACACGATCGCCTACGTGCCCGGGGGCCAGCCCCAGGGATTCATCGTGAGCTCCTGCACGAACCCCTTCCCGGCGGCCGGCGGGCAGGACGGCGAGACCCTCGCCCAGATCCGGACGCGGGCCCCGCAGGCGTTCCATCAGCCACTGCGCGTCGTGCTCCCCGGCGACTACGTCGCGGCCGCCCGGTCGCTGCCCTGGGTGCAACAGGCGGGCACCACGTTCCGGTGGACGGGGAGCTGGCTGACCGTGTTCACGAGCGCCGACCCCGTGGCCACCGAGGAGCCCACCGTGGCCGAGCTCGAGTCGCTGACCCAGCTCCTCGACCGGCGCCGGTTGGCCGGGTACGAGAGCTATGTCCTCCCGCCGCGCTACGTCTCGCTCGACCTGCGCCTCACGGTGTGCGGGCTGCCCACGTTCTTCGCCGGCGACGTCGAGGTGGGCGTCCTGGCGGCGCTCCAACCCGGGGCGCTCCCCGACGGCGGCGTCGGCTTCTTCGACCACTCCCGCTGGGGGTTCGGCCAACCGCTCGAGTCGAGCGCGCTGTTGGCGGCCATCCAGGCCTGCCTCGGGGTCGAGGGCGTCTACACGGTCGTCTACCGCCAGCGCGGCGTGACGCCCGACTGGACGTCCCTCCCGGAGACGCTCACGTTCGCACCCGACCAGATCCTGCGTATCGACAACGACCCCAGTCGCCCCGACGCCGGCTCGCTGCACGTGACCGTGGAAGGCGCCAAGTGAGCAACGGCGCCACCTCACCCTGCCCCTGCGCCGAGTGCCGGGACCCCCGGGTCGTCGACAACCCGCCGGGGCTCCCCGAGATCTCCTACCGGGTGGACGACTTCACCGGTTTCCGCCGGGCGCTCCTGCGCCCCCTGCCCGGCGAGCAGGCCATCGGCAACTGGCGGCCGGCCGCGGGTGACCTCGGGCTGCAGGTGCTCGAGTGGTGGGCCTACCTCGGCGACGTGCTCACGTTCTACAACGAGCGCATCGCAAACGAGAGTTACCTGCGCACCGCGGTCCAGGCGAGCAGCGTCGCCGACCTCGTGGCCCTTCTCGGCTACGAGCCCGCGCCCGGCATCGGCGCCAGCGGGGTCGTGGCCGCCCTGCGGTCCGCCGCCCACCCGGCCGAGCCGCTCGTGGTGCCGGCGGGGGCCCGGCTCTCGAGCACCGCCACGCCGGGGGTGCCGTCGCAGACCTTCGAGGTCTCGACGACGGCGAGCTTCACCGGGCCCTCGACCGTGGCCGTGACCCTCCCGCCGGACACGACCCTCCCGATGACCGCCGAGGGCGGCCCGGCGTCGGTCCTCGTGGCCGGGAAGGTGAGCGGTGTGCAGGAGGGCGACCGCCTGCTCGTGGCGGCCCGTGCCTTTGACGGGACCGTCGACCGGTGGTCGCTCGTGACCGTCGGCTCGCTCACCCAGACACCGGACCCGGCCACCGGCGCCACCAACACCCTCGTCACCTTCTCGTCGGGGAGCTGGGGTCCGACAGGTACGACCACGACCGGCGAGGTCGTGGTCACGGAGCTCGGCCTGCACGCCTTCTCGGAGTACCTCTACTGGTACCCGGGGATCGAGGCCGCCGACGCCGCTCCCTCGGCCCAGGTGACCGACTACGTCCTCCTCGCTCCGAAAGCCTCGACGTCACTCTGGAACCAGCCGAACGGGCCGTCGAGCCAGCGGCCCGTCCAGCCGGCCGAAGGCACGACGCCGCTCACCGTGCACCTGGCGGCCGCAGTGCGGGGCATCTCACCGGGCGACATGGTCCTCGTCGAGGGCGGTGCGACCTCGGCGCCCGCGCCGACGATGTCGGCGCTGGCCGTGGTGGCGGGGGTCACCGAGCAGCTCTGGGTCGTTCCCTACCCGGGGCCCACACCGCCGACGGCAGACATCGCAGTGAGCCACAGCGCACTGGCGCTCACCTTGACCGGGGACGCCGCGGACGCCCTGGAGGACATCACCGACCCGACGACCGTCGTGCTGCGCTACGCCTTCCGCGAGGTCGGCTCGCTCATCGGCACCCCCACGACCCAGCTCGCCGCCCTGCCGGCCACCCTCGAGGTGCCCGACGCCTACGCCCCGCCCCCCGGCGGCGCCACAGCCTTCCTCGTCGACTCGACGGGGGCTGGCGTCCTCGTCGAGGTGGCCGGGGCGGGGAACGGCCGGGTCACCCTCACCGGAGCGGGCGCGCCGCCGTCGACGATCGACACGCCGCTCCAGGTGCCGCTCGAGCTCCTCGTCGACCCCGTCGCCGTGTCGCGGGGCACCACCGTGACGAACGAGGTGCTCGGCAGCGGCAATGCCGCACTCGTCAACCAGTCCTTCACCCTCGCCAAGTCCCCGCTCACCTACTTCATGGACGGCGACACGCCGGTCAGCACCCTCGCCGTCTACGTCGACGGCATCGAGTGGCAGGAGGTGCCCTCCTTCTACGGGCAACCGGCCGAGGCTCCGGTCTTCGTGGTGTCGCGATCACCCGACCAGAGCGTCACCACCGTCGCCTTCGGCGACGGTGTGAACGGGGCCCGGCTCTCGAGTGGGAGCGGCAACGTGTCGGCCACCTACCGCTACGGCTCGGGCGCGGCCAGCCCCCCCGCCGGACGGCTCGCCACCATCGTCCAGCCGCAGGTCAACCTGTCGTCGATCCAGAACCCGGTGGCCGTGTCGGGCGGCGCCGACCCCCAGTCGCCGGCCGACGTGCGGACCGACGCCCCGGCCAGCGTGCTCGCCTTCGGGCGGGCCATCTCGGAGGTCGACTACGAGGTGGTGGCGAGCCAAGCCCCCGGGGTGAGCCGGGTGCGCGCCGTGTGGACCTTCGACAAGGAGGAGCAGCGCACGCTTGTCGTCCTCTACGTGGGCGACGACACGGCGGCGGTGCAGGCCGCGGCGTCCGCCCTCGCCGGCGCCGAGGACCCCAACCGCCCGGTCTCGGTCATCCCGGCCACCCCGATCGAGCTCTCCCTCTCCTGCACGCTCGTCGTGGCGGCCGGTCGCCAGGTGGACGACGTCGTCGCCGCGGCCACGGCCGCCCTCGTCGACCCCTCCACCGGGCTCTTCCGCCCGGCGAGCATGGGCGTGGGACAGCGGCTCTACCGGAGCATGGTCGACGGGGCGCTCAGCGTCCCCGGAGTCGCCGCCGTCCACCAGCTCGAGGTGATCCGTCCCGTTGCCGTCGGCGGCCTCTTCCTCTTCGAGCTGCTCGACGAGGCCTTCGACCCGGGCGAGGGGTCGTTCTTCGACCTCGCCGCCCACCACGTCAAGATCGTCGGGGTGCCGGCCGATGGCTGACGTCGACGACGGCTTCGCCGCGTACTACGCCGAACGGCTCTGGCAGCTCATGCCGGCCGTCTACCGCCAACAGGACAGCGACAGCCTGACCGAGGCCGGACCCCTCCGCGAGCTGCTCGACCGCATCGGTGCGCAGGTGGCCGTCGTCCGGCGCAGCATCGACCGGTTGTGGGAGGACCAGTCCATCGAGACCTGCGACGACTGGGTCATCCCCTACATCGGCGATCTCCTCGACACGAATCTCGTCAACCGGCTCGATGCGGCGGGCCAGCGGCTCGACGTGGCCAAGACCATCCACTACCGCCGGCGCAAGGGCACGCTCGAGGTCCTCGAAGAGCTGGCCCGTGACGTCACCGGATGGCCCGCCCACGTCGTCGAGGGGTTCAGCCGGCTGGCCCGCAGCCGCCACGGCCTCGACCCGGCCGTCGGCCCGCTCGGCTACGCGCAGGCCGTGCCGGGCGAAGTGAACCAGCTGCTCGCGCTGGAGGGCCTGACCGGACGGCTCACCGGAGGCCCGGCCGGCGGCCTGGCCGACCTCCGCTCCCACCACGGGGCAGCGCTGGCCGACGGGCCCTTCGACGAGGACTTCCACATGGCCGACGTCCGGGTCGGCCAGGGGGCCCTCGGGCACTTCGGCATACCCAAGCTGCTCGTCTTCCTCTGGCGCCTCATCAGCTTCCCGGTCGTGGCCGGCACGCCGGTGCCTGTGGCGGGGTGCACCGACCAGTGGGTGTTCGACCCGACCGGCCGCGAGGTCCCGCTCTTCTTGCCCCCGGCCCGGGTTCCCGACGACTTCGCCGAGGACTGGACACCGGCCCGGGAGTGGCAGGTCCCCGGGCCTCTCACCGACTCGCTCGAGTGGGCGCTCTCCGACACCGGCGGCACGCCGCCCCCGCCACTCCGGGCCCCGTACCCCGACAACGACCTGCCGACCCGCTACGCCTTGGGCGGCGGGGCGGCGCTCGAGATCATCTGGCCCGAGCTCGGTCGCTTCGAGACAACCGGGGCGCCACCCGAAACCCTCACCGTCGACTACCAGTACGGGTTCTCGTCCCACGTCGGCGCCGGCCCCTACGACCGCGATCTCCTCGGCGACCCGCCGACGGTGACGGGCACCGAGACCCTCGTCAGTGGCGGGACGGGACTCGACGCGGCGCTCGGTGCCTTGTCGGGCACGGGCACGGTCACCGTGGCCGACTCGCGCACCTACGGGACGCTCGCCGCCGTCGGCTCGACAGCCGACCCCATCGTGTCGGTCCTCGTGCGGGCCGGGGCCAGCCAGCGGCCCGTGCTCCGTGCCCCGGGGTCGGGGCCGTGGGTGTTGACCGGGGGTGGGGAGGCCGAGCTCGTGCTCGACGGCCTGACGGTCTCCGGGTGCGACGTGGTACTCCGGGGCGCGTTCGACACCGTCCGCATCACCGGCTGCACCCTCGACCCGGGGACCGCGGCGACGGGCTCACCGCCGCTCGCCAGCGCGGTCGACGGCGTCGTCCTCGCCCCGTGCCGGCTGTTCATCGAGGCCGACCCGGCGGCGGCGGCCGGCGAGGGCGGGGCCATCCGCCAGCTGCTCGTCGACCACTCGATCCTCGGCCCCGTCCGCAGCCGCTTCGGCGGCTCGGTCGAGACGCTCGCCATCACCGACAGCATCGTCCAGGGGCTCCCGGCGAGCGCGGGCCCGACCTACGCCGCGGCCGACGTCTTCGACCCGGTGCTCCTGACCAAGGGGCTCCTCGCCGACGACCCCGTCTCCGCCGGGTTCGTGGCCGCGATGGGCCCCGGGGCGGCGAGCGCGTTGGCCGCGTTCGCCGCCGAGCCGGCGGCCAGCCAGGAGGCCGGGCCTTCCGCCGCCCTGGTCACCGCCCTCGACACTGCGGTGAACGGGCCGTCGCTCTACGACGCGACGACGTTCAGGGACATCGACCTCAGCCCCGACGTCCTGGCGCTGGCGGCCCAGGCGGCCACGCTCGACGCCGCGCACCTCGAGCTCCTCAACCGCGGGCTGCTCGACGACTCCTACCCGGTGGCCCTGGCGGTGGCCGCCCTCGCCGTGGCCGACGCCACCGTCGAGCTCACCCGGGTGAGCGTCCTCGGACGGACATTCGCCCACCGTCTCTACGCCAGCGACTCGATCCTCGCCGACTTCACGGCGGTCGACGACACCCAGGACGGCTGCGTGCGCTTCTCCGCGTACGCACGGGGCAGCGTGCTCCCCCGCCAGTACGAGTCGGCGGCCGTTCGCGCCAGGGCCCCCCTCTTCACGAGCGACGCCTTCGGCCAGCCGGGCTACGCCCAGCTCCTCGAGACCGCCGACCTGGCCGTCGTTGGCGGCACCGCCGGGGTTGCCATCCTCACCGGTGCGGAGACCGCCTCGGAGATGGGGGCGTTCTCGGCCGACCTCAATCCAATCAAGGAGCAGGGACTGCTCATCAAGTACGCCGAGTACATGCCGCTCGGGCTCACACCCGTGGTGATCCATGTCACGTGATCGTTGTCCCGAGGGGGACCGGAGGAGGAGGCGCTGATGGGAAGCGATCGCGCCCGGGTGAGCTACGACACGACCCGCCAGTGGCGGGCGCTCGTGGCCCAGCAAGGCCGGGTCACCGTGGAGTCCGACTGGAACGAAGAGGTGGCCATCCTCGACGAGCGCGACCGCCTGGAGACGCTCGACATCGTGGGGCCGTTCGGTTCCCCCGACGGTGGCTATGCGGTGACCGTCGTCCCCGCCGGCGGGGCGGGGGGCTCGACCGCCGGTGACCTCACCGTCGGCCCGGGCATCCTCTACCTCGGCGGCGAGCGGCTCGAGCTCGACACGGCCATCACCTACAGCACACAGCCCGACTGGCTCGACCATTCGGGTGACCCGCTCTGGTCAGACCCGAGCGTCCCCGATGGGACGGCCGACGAGCTGGTCTACCTGCTGGCCGTCGATCAGGAGGTCTCCGCCGTCGAGGACCCGGCCCTGGCCGACGTCGCCCTCGGAGGACCCGACACCATGCAGCGGAAGCGCCTCCTCCAGCACGTCGTGCGGCAGGTGAGCGACGGGGCCACCTGCACGACCGCCTGGAACGACTTCGAGCAGTCCCTCGGCGCCGAGGGTCTGTCCTTCGACTCGTCCACCATGCTGCTCGGGTCGACGACCACACTCCAGGTGTCCTTCACCGAGCTGCCCGGGCCGGTCACCCTCTGCCAGCCGGTGGCCACCGGCGGCTACCTCGGCGCTGAAAACCAGATGCTCCGGGTCATGGTGACGAGCGTCACCGACGGCGTGCCCGAGATCGTCTGGGGCTTCGACGACGCCTCCTTCTTGTACCGGTTGACCGCGGCCACCTACGACACGGCGGCCGACGCCACCAACCTCACCCTCGGCCGGGCCCCCGTCGACAGGTACCACTTCCCGCAACTCGGCCAGGTGGTGGAGCTCCTCCGCGACGCGGTGCAGCTGACCCCGACCGACTACATCGCCTCGGCCACCGGTTTCGTGACGACGGCCACCGCCGCCTACGACCCGACCTCCATGGATCTCGTGGTGTCAGGCCAGCCGCCGACCGATTACCTGTCGCCCCTCACCCCCCAGCTCTACCTGCGCATCTGGCAGGACACGGCGACCGCGACCCCCGGCCAGGCCGTGGCCCTCGGCGACACCGGGGTGGCAGTCACGCTGACCTCGAGCTCGGGCACGTTCCACCCCGGCGACTTCTGGCGCTTCGCCCTCCGGCCGATCGACCCCACGATCGTCTACCCCGCCCGGTACCTGGTGGCCCCCCAGCCGCCCGACGGACCGCGCACCTGGGCCTGTCCCCTCGCCGTCCTCGCCTGGGACGCCGGCGCGGTCACCGTCTCCCCCTGCGTCCCGCCCTTCACGAGTCTCGTCAACCAGAGCTCGGGGGGCGGCTGCTGCACGGTGGTGGCCGGACCCGAGGACGTGGCCGGCGGCGCCTCGCTCCAGGCCCTCCTCCACCGTTTCGAGGGACAAGGTCCGGTCACGATCTGCCTCGAACCGGGCACCTACCAACTCCCCCGCCCCCTCGTCATCGACTCGGGCCTGCAGGGGCTCACCCTTTCGGGCTGCTCCGGGGGGGTGATCCTGGAGGCGACAGAAGCCACCAGCACCGCCTTCGTGGACGGGTTGATCGCGCTCCGCGGCGCGACCGAGGCCACCATCTCCGGCCTCACCTTCTCGTTGCCACAAGCGCGCTTCGAGCCGAAGGCGGACGCGTTCGCCGGGCTGGCCCCGGCCAACCGGGAGCTACTCCTCGCCTACAGCCGCGCCCTCGCCGTCGCCGTCGGCATCTCGGCGGTGACCACCGACGGCGTGGTCATCGAGGACTGCACCTTCTCCTTCCCGGTCGCCGGCGGCAACCTGTTCGCCGCGGCGATCCTGGCGACGGGCGCCATGGAGGCGCTCGAGGTCCGGGAATGCACCTTCGTGAACGAGGCCCCGCAGGCCACCGTCCCGTTCTACGACCTGGCGGTGGGGAACCAGGCCGAACCGCCGTTCCGGCTCATGCTGGGATACCTGCAGATCCCGATCTTCACACCGCCGCCGCCGCCGCCACCGCCGCCGCCCCCACCGCCACCGCCGACGCCAACGCCACCGCAACCGCCTGTACCACCGCCCGTACCACCCCCACCCCCACCCCCACCGCCATCGCCACCGCCCCCGCCCTCACCGGCCGCGGCGGGCGGCGGCGCCACGCCGGGCCGCGCTGGCTTCTTCGAGCGGGCGCTCCGGACCGTCGGCATCCACGACGAACCGGCCAACGAAGCGAGCGGTGGCACCGCGCCGTCAGGGGCCGCCGCGCCCTCCGACCAAGTCGCGGCCGCCGCCCCCCCGGCCACCGACGAACGGCTGACCGTTCAATCCCTCCACCCGGCGGTCTTCGAGCAAAACCGGTTCAACGGGGTCACGGTCGCCGTCCTGGCCATGGCCGAGCTCGGCACGCTGCGGGTCGACGGCAACGTGGTCGCCGACTCGTACGGCGGGTTCTGGTTCGTCTCGCTGGCCGAGCAGGCCTCGCTGGCCATGTTCGAGAAACTGGCCGTCGGCAGCCAGACCATCTTCGCGGCGATGAGCCGCGAAGGACTGGCGGCTTTGGTCGACCGGATCTTCGTCATCGTGACCGCACTGGGCGACACGCTCCCGCTGACCACGGCCTCGGGCAGTGCACTCACGACGGGTGCGGTGCCGTTGGCCGATGCGGCCTTGCTCGACGCGGCCCGAGAGCGGTTCGCGTTTCTCTACCAGCAGGCGGCGTCTTCGGGGGGGACGGGCAGCACCGCGCCCAACGCCGCGCCGGACCCACCCGGCCCGGACCCGACCGCCCCCACGACCCCAGCCGCCTCCGTCGCCCCGGGCACGACGCAGATCCCCACCGAGATCCTGCAGGCGTTCACCGTGGCCGGTCTGCAGCCGATCGACTTCGTGCCGCCGGCCACCGACACGGGCACCCAGATCCACCTGAGACTCGACGTGGCCGACTGCGAGGTCGACGCCGTGCTCCTCGACTCGAACTCGGGTGCCGCCCTCCTCGTCCTCGACTTCACCGCCACCGTCGGCTCGGGGATCGTCCATGGGAACCGATTTCGCAACCGGTTCATCTCGGGCGAGACGACCCTCGTGGCCTGCACGGAGGCCTCGGTGACCGGGAACATCGTCGCCAACGAAGTGGCCGCGACCGACCAGTTGAAGCAGCAGGTCCCTTCGTACTCGCTCGTCGTCACCTCACCCGTCAAGACGAACACGCCCGTCGCCATCACTGGGAACGTCTGCGTCAGTCCCATCCGCGTGCCGGCCCGGTCGGGCATCGCAGCGCCCTTGGACCAATGGTGGGTGCTCAATACTGTCGTGCCCTTCTAGCTCGGCACCACTGTCGCCTTCGCGCGACCAAATGGCTCAGGCGTTGTTGAGGTCGGCCACGAGGTTCGACAGACTTATGCCGCGGGCGTCGCCGTTGCGCTGGACGAACTCCTGCGTGATCGTGGCCCAGGCCTCGTCCCCGTACTTGGCCCACCAGCGGTAAGTGACAGCGACGATCGCCCCCCAAGTGACGGCGTAGAACCGATCGGCGTCGTAGGCCACGAGGACGACGCAGTGCCCTCCTTCGATCTGCTGGTCGGCGCTTGTCTCGGTCAGGTCCCAGACGCCCGAGCCGTCCGGCTTGAATTGGTTCTCGGCCGGCTGGGGCAGGTTCACCCCGACGTAGGCGTCGCCGAACCAGTCGATGCACTGCTGCAACAACGTTGTGTTGTTGACGTGGACTGGCGCATACGCAAAGAGCTTGTTGCCGAACATGCCAGTGCTCCGCCAGGACGTGAGGACCTGGCTGAGGACGAGGCCGCTGTCAGGGCCGCCGGTCAGCCCGAAGTACTCGTGCTCGACCGCGGTCAGGCTCGGCGCGGTGTACGGCTCTGATGTGATCGCGCTGTCCGCCTCGATCACATGGTCGGCGCCGGCGATCGTGCAGTCGCCCCACTGGTCGTTTCCCAACATCCCCCAGTCGGCACGGGAATTGCCCGAGATGGAGGGAATGGCGACCGACGCCGCCGGCGGCGGCAGCGGCTTGGTCGCGTACGTGGCGAGGTCTGGGACGGGCGGTGGCTTGTGGTCGTGGATTCGGCCCAACTTGTAGTGAGTCAACATTGTGGTCAATCCCCCTCGGGTCGTCGTGAACTTCTCTGTCGACCTCCCGCCGCATGGTCTCCATCTGTTGTCTCATACCGCGGCGCACAGGTCAACTGCAGCGCGCGAGCGAGAGTACGACGCGTTCTCAGCTCACGGTGAGGTCCCGACCAGAGGTCGCGTCGCCGCAACGATGTCGTCGATTGGCACGACACCGCGCACCTCGGCCTGTACGTTTTTGACGCTCCGCTAACGCGATGTTGACGCGTGCGTCGCACACGCCGCTCGCGCAGCGCCGCCGAACGGAGACCGTCGTCCGACATTCACGGCCGGGTCGAAGCTACAATTCTCTCGTGGGCGCGTCGACGATGTTGTGCCGGGGTCCGAGCCAGGCACCCGAGGCGTCGGTCAACCACCGGCCGCCTCACGTCAACGCGGCAGAGCGCAGTGCAGAGGACCGAACGTCTGTTGGCGGTTTGCTCCCACCGAGTCGCGTTGTTCCCAGCCACGGCGCCGGGACGAACCCGGCACGCGGCGCGGCGTCCGGTGCCCTCGATACGCATCACATGCTCCAGGCCAGCCTCACCGTCGGCCCAGCCGACGACCCACTCGAGCGCGAGGCCGACGGCGTCGCCGCGCTGGCCAACCGCCCACGAGCGAGCTTCCCTGCGATCTCCCCAGCCGCAGCGAACGTCGTCAACTGCTCCTGCGCGTCCTGCCGCGACGCGGCACTGTCGCACGCCGACACCCATCCGGCGACCGAGCGACAGAGCGCGCCTTCGGCGGTTGCAGAGGCGCTCACCCGGCCCGGCCGGCCGCTCGACGACGAAACACGGGCCTTCTTCGAGCCGCGCTTCGGCGTCCCCCTCGGACATGTCCGGGCGCACGACGACGTCGCATCGGCGGCCTCCGCCAGGGCCCTGGGCGCCCGTGCCTACACCGTGGGCAGTGACATCGTCTTCGATGGGCCCCTCCGACCGGACAGTGCCGATGGCCGCCGCCTGCTGGCCCACGAGCTCACGCACACCATCCAACAGGCCGGCGCCGCGGGCGTCCGAGTCCAGCGCCAGCTGGGCAGCCTCACCCGACAGGACGACGAAAAGGACGCGACCTGTCCACCGGACCGTCCCTATCGCTGGGGACCGAAGGCCGGTCCCGGGGAGGCCGAACCTGAGGTCGTGTCGCCCTGCATGTCGGTGCCGATGCCCCGCTCCCAGGAACGCTCGCTCCAACCGGACCCGAACCCGGTCGTGACGCCACCAGTCCAACCTGCACCGCCGCCCCTCACGACGACGCCCCCGCCGACGAAGGAGGAACCCCGTCAGGACCAGGGCACGGCCTCCCCCACCCCGACACCCCGCCACGACGAAAGCGCGTCCACCACGGAGGAACCCAAGGGTTACCAGTTCGATGACGACCCGCTGAGCGAGGCCGGCTTCGGGCCGAACGACGCCACCATCAGGGTCCGACCTGGGCCCGTCCGGACCACCCTGATCCGGCAGCGCCCGACGCACATCGAGTGGGACTGCTCCTTCGAGTCAATGGACTTCGCCGTCTACGGTCCGAAAGACCCCGTCGACGTCGAGCGGTACGGCCCCGAACTGAAGGCCATCTTCACTCGGTGTCCCGGCGCCTGGGTCTGGGTCGACGCCGGTCCTGACCCCACCCAGGCGGACCCGGAGGAGAAGGCCGACGAGCGGGCCAAGACGGTCGAGGACCGGCTGATCGCGGCCACCGGGGCCGAGTGGGAGAACCACTTCGCCCGGGGCTTCGCCGCCGGCCGTCCGGGCGAGATCGTGCTCGGGCTTCGGCGACGGTCGTCACCCGTCAGCCTCGGCACGGACACGACCCCGCTCGCGACACCGCGACGCGACGCCATCGACCAGTGGAGCGCACAGGGGGGTCTGGGCGGTGTGCGCCACTTCTACACCTCGGCGGCCGGGAGCGCGCCCCTGACCGAGTGGCTGAACCAGTACCAGGCGGCACTCACGAAGCAGTACCACGGGAAGGATCAGAGCGGCGAGGAGCGTCAGGGGTTCATCCAGGCGCAGTACAGCCTCACGACGCGGCAGTGGACGTTGGGCTTCGGTGGCCAGGAGTCCTATGTCATCGCCCTCCCGGCAAACCTCCAGTGGAGCTTCTGGGCGCAGCTGATGGCCGGGGAGAACATCACCGTCGGCGGCACCCAGGCGCAGCTCAGCGCAGGCTCCCAGTTCGTGTGGCAGCCAAAGGACTGGTTCGCCGTCGGCGCCCAGGCAGGGCTCGGACCCACCTTCCAGTCCGCCGGACCCAACTCTTTTGACCTGGGCGGTCTCATCTTCATCCAGATCCAGCGATAGTCCTCTTTGTCGGGTATTCGTGTAAGGGTCCGACGTTGGGCGAGTGCCGCGGCCGGCCTCGATTTTCATACGCGGAGTGGCCGAGTTCTCTTGGAGGAGATGACGGTACCGAGCGGTAGGCAGATTGAGCGGCAGACGGTCATTCGGAACCCGCGACCCTCACCTTGGCAAGGTGGTGTTCTCCGTCGCTATGGTCGTCCCCCAGTCCGCCGGAGTGCGCTTCCGTCCACCCAGTTTCCATTGCGTCCACCCAGTCCGCCCTCGTAGTAGAGCGCTCTACTATCGGCCGAGGCCCGTGAGTGGCCGTTGAACAAGGTGAATGCACGACCAAATGGGTCAGTGCCTCGCGTGGGACGCCGAGATCGACTGCGAGGTCGAGATACTCGGGCCCGCCAAGGCCAGGTGCTGCCACCGGGCCAGCAGGTTGCCTGGGAAGATCCGAGCGAGCTGCTACAAGCCCCCTCGCGCGTCAAGTACGCCGTCCAGCGGTTGCGGCGCAAGCTGGGCTGGAACGGCGAGGACCCGCCGAGTGCGGGAATCCTCTGTGGCGCTAGCCCGAATGTGCGCAGGGTGGCACCCGGTCCCGGCAATGTACGGAGGCACGTCGGTACGGCCAGGATCTAGCGTTCTCGTTGGTGAAGGATGCCAATGCAGTCGTGACCGCATATTGGGCGGCAGCCAATGCCAGAGACTGGGGTGCCTTTGGCGACCTTCTAGCCGAAGACGTGGTGTACGAAGGACCCCAGACCCGCGAACGGGTACGTGGTCGTACCAACTATGTGCGGTTCAATGTCGAAGGATTTCCAGGTGACTGGCGCCTGAAGATCATTCAAATAATCGGTGAAGGACTTCACGCGTCCAGCTGGATCGAGTTCACGAACGCCGACGGAAGCATCCAACCTGGGCTGTGCTTCTTCGAGCTCCAAGACGACGGAAAGATCGTTCTGATCACTGACTTCTGGCCGGATCCGTACGAGCTACCCGCAAGCCGGGCACACCTCGTCGAGAGGTACTGATCGGTCCTCATCGCGCCGATAGTCGTCACGCCCAGTCCCGGCAGCGAGGATTGAAGTGGCCGCTGAATGATCCACCACTTCGGTGAACGGATTGGTCAGCGTGTGGGTGGGTGCCCAGGCCAGGTCTGACTCCAGCAAACCGGCTGACGTCCTTCGGGACTGTCTTTAGTTCGATCCGTCGGCCTGGCCCGGTCACCCACTCGACACCTGCCGGTCGGACGGAGTGACCTAATAGGAGCCTGCCTCACACAGGCCCGTCGCTGTCCTGTCCGTCGTTCCGCTCGGTGCGGTGTCACCCCAACCCAAACCAACGAAGGGATGACAGTGACCACTTTGGCACGGAGCATCACGGGCGGCGTCGATACACACCTCGACGTCCATGTAGCTGCGGCTTTGGACGAGCGGGGCACCCTGCTCGGCGTCGAGAGCTTCGCCACCACCGAGAGCGGCTACAAGAAGCTGCTGGGGTGGCTCGCCGACTTCGGCCCCGTCGAGCTGGTCGGCGTCGAAGGGACCGGTTCCTATGGCGCCGGGCTCACCCGACACCTCCAGGCGGAACGGGTTCGAGTCGTCGAAGTGGACCGCCCCAACCGACAGCGCCGGCGGCGCAAGGGCAAGTCCGATCCCCAAGATGCCATCTCGGCTGCTCGTGCCGCCCAGTCGGGCGAGGCAGCTGGTGAAGCCAAGACGAGGGACGGAAACGTCGAATCCATGCGGGTTTTGCGGGTGGCCCGGTCCTCAGCACGCAAGGGTCGGACCCAAGCGCTCAACCAGATGCGCAACCTGGTCTCGACCGCGCCCGAGTCTGTCCGAGACGAGCTCCGTGGCCTCAGCGTGTTCCGCCTCCTCGAGCGCGCTTCGGCCTATCGACCGGGGTCCAAGCGCGACATCGTCTCTTTGACCAAGTTCACGCTGCGCATGTTGGCCCGACGGGCCCTCACCCTCGAAGAGGAGATCTCCGAGATCGACGCCATCTTGAAGCCCTTGGTCAAAGAGACCGCCCCTGAACTTGTCGCCACCCTCGGCATCGGGACCGACGCGGCGTCGGCCCTCCTCGTCGCGGCCGGCGACAATCCCGGACGCCTGCGCAACGAGGCGGCCTTCGCCCATCTCTGCGGCGCCTCACCGCTCGATGCCAGCAGCGGGAAGAACGAGCGGCACCGCCTCAGCCGCAGCGGTGATCGCCAAGCCAACTCTGCCCTCTGGCACATCGTTCTCACCCGGATGGTCTACGACCCTCGAACCGCCGAGTACATCGATCGACGCAAGAGGGAGGGGCTGACCAAGAAGGAGGCGGTGCGATGCCTCAAGCGCTACGTCGCCCGTGAGGTGTTCAGTCTCCTACCTCACGAGAAATTAGGACTTGACAGCCCATAGGAGCATCGAACGGGGGCAGGGCTGCCCCGTCTCTGCGGTACGGTGCCGCCATGCCGGATCGTCCGTCTCTGGCCGTCCTCGTAGGCGGGGCGCCGGGATCGGGCAAGACCACGTTGGCGGAAGCACTCGCCGTCGGATTGGACCTCCCGGTGCTGCACAAGGACCGCCTGGTTCACGGGCGGTGGCGCACTTTGGACAGGGCCACAGAGCTAGGAGAATCGGGCGTCGAACCATTCTTTCGATCCATGGAGCTTTGGATCGAGTCGGGCATTAGCTTCGTTGCCGAACAGACCTTCTACCCCGAAGTGAGCGAATCGGATGTGGCAAGCCGCTTGGCACCGCGGAGCACCTTGGTCAACGTGCACTGCCGTAGCGTTCACTCGTTCGAACGGTGGGAGCAGAGGATGCGGAACGATCCGCTCTGCGGAGAAATGCGGCTAAAGAAGCTGGTTCCCGTCGTGGAACGGCTCAACTCTGAGCTGTATGAACCGCTGGACTTCGACTGCCCAGCCATCGTCGTGAACACCGACAACGGATACCAGCCGACGGTCGAGACAGTCATCGCTCAAATCGACGATCTGTACAGTCGGCCGGACGTTCACGACCTCGACAGAGCGTCGCACTCGCCCGAATAGCGCCCCGGTCCGGCGCATGGGGGCACCCCCTGGCCCCAGTCTTCATGCAGTTCGGCGGCGCAACTCGTTAGGTTCGGCTAGGAGCGGCTCTCACCACTGAGCGTCGGTCGGAGCCCCGTGGCTTACCGTAACGAGTCGTCCCTTCTCTACCTGGGCATCCTCGGCACCTGCGGGGGACCTGTTGACGATGCCCAGCAAGACGTGTTGGCCAGACGAGTCAATAGACAGACCCTGAAAGAGCGATCCGGGGGGTGCGGTCGCTATCAGAGCCACGGGTCTTCCGGCATTGATGTTGAACACAAGAGCCGTGCTTGCACGAAGGATTCCGATCGAGCTGTAGCAAGTGCGAATCGCTGCAAGCTGGTCCGTGTGCGGGAAGAAGGCGGGACTAGTCAATCGGCATCCCGCGGATGTCGCCAATGACAACTCGATCCGGTAAGGGGGCCGAGTTGCATCGACTACCTGAACCGTCAGACCGCTCTGCACGGCCAGTAGTGCTCCATCGGAACTCCACGTAATCTCGTTATCACTTCCTTGTCCCGAGTACCCACCGAGATCGACCGTGGTGTGAGTAGCGAGGTTCGATACGTACAGCGTTGAGCTCTCTTCCGAGCCGCTGGCACTGCAGGTCACCCCAACCCAGGCCAACTCACTTGATGCTGGATTCGGCGATGGTGCGAGGGCAAGCGTTCCGGGATGGGAGACGACAACGACCGGAGCACTTGTTCCAGAAACAGGAGCACTGAGAATCGACCCGCTACACGGTCCAGCCGGTTGAGCGAAGTACACGGATTGACGATCACCCGAGAGCACGATCTGCTGGTCGGCGCCCCCCGGACCTTGCGGGCTAAGCGTGCGGATGAGTTCACCTGTGGCGGTGGAGTACACACCGGCGCCCCCCCTCCCATCACCTGCCGCAAATACGGCTGGAGGCGCCTTGGTTGATCCCGAAACCGGTACCCATCTCGCCAGGCCAACGTGTCGAACACTCGGGTGCGAAGGTGTCGAACTAGCCGAACCGAGTAGGACGAGCACCGTGACTGCAACCGCAAGTAGCCCGATCCCGATCCCCCATCGTCTCCGGCGCCGCCGACGAGCCTCTGGAAAGAGAGCCTGCGGGTCATCATGCGTCGGTTGGCTCGGAGGCTTGTGAATGACTGTCACGGCAGCTCCTGGATCAACCTAAGTACGTCCTTTCGCCGATACCCGTAGTGGCGAGCAAAGGCCAAGAACTCCCGAGCTTGACTGACGACCAGACCGCGCTCTGGCGCCCCCACCACGGTCACACCTCGGCCACGGCGGAACTCCAGGAGTCCCTCTTCACGCAGAATGTGCATAGCCCGAAGGACCGTGTTCTTGTTGACCCCGAGTACGGCAGCGATGTCCTTGGCCAACGGCAGGCGCTCTCCCGGTTCGGCCTCACCTTCAGCGATGGCCTTTCGTATCTCCGCCGCAACCTGGTCGTGCAAGGCGACCTGTTCATTCCGGTCAATCTTCATTTTCAACATGGTCCTACTTATGCTAGGTCCATAACAGAGCGGTGTAAAGGGCGGGTGCCTGCCCCCGATGTGCGATTACATGGGTGATCCGCTGGACCTGGGCTGAGGCTATGGAAGCACACTCAGCCCTCTCCGTCGATCTCCTTGAGGAAGCCATCGAGGAGTTCCACGCGGTCGTCCTGGCCGTGGCCGGCGGCATCGTCTCGCTGCCGGCGCAAGATGGTGAGGAACTGGGGTCCGGTCTCGAAGAAGCCACAGCGCTCACAGACGGACTCGAAGGTGCAATCGAGCCCGACTGGTCGGGTGCAGTGACCATTCCCCAAGAGTCGCCGGTGCTCGGCGGCGATCCGGCGCATGTTGGCGCCCTCGACGCTGGCCGGTAACGGCTCTCCGCTCTCGTAGCTGGCCTCGACGGCCTGGGTCACCCGGAAGTACTCCTCGGCCACGGTCCGGTCCGAGATGCGGGCATAGGTCAGCGTCATGCGCATGGAGCGGTGACCGAGCAAAACGGCGATGGCCTCGAGGCTCATGCCCCGGTTGATCATCCGGGTGGCGAGCGTGTGGCGGAGCTGGTGGGGATGGACATGGCCGACGCCGGCACGCTTGGCCACCCGTTCGACGTAGCGATGAACGGTACGACGGTCAAAGGGTCGGCCATCGTCTCGTTCGACCAAGCGCCCTGAACGACTCGGTCCCCGGAACCTCTGGTAGTCGCCGATGAGCTTCACCAGTTCGGGTCCGATCGGCACGTAGCGGTCGTTGTGCAGCTTGCCGACCGGGATCCGCAGCGAGAAGGTGTCGCCGAGCAAGGTCACGGCCTTGTCGTCGAGTCCGGAGAGCTCGCCCACCCGGATGCCGGTCTGGGCCAGGATCTCGACCATGACCCGTCGACGAGGATCGGGGTCACTTGCCAATGCGGCGGTGAACTTCTCCATCGTCGGGTCGTCGAGGAACTTCGGCAACGGCTCGTCGGCCTGTGGGGAGTCGCCGGGGAAGATCAGCGTCTTGGTCGGCGCGTCTTCGTAGTCCCAATCGCGCAGCCGCTCGAAGAAGGTGCGCAACGTTCCGAGTCGATTGCGGATGGTGACGGCGGCGAGAGGCTTCCCGGCCTTGCCCGGCCGAGCGGCCAGCCACAGCTTGTGCGCCTCGATGTGACGGCGCTCGACACCGCTCATGGAGGTGCAGGTCGGATCGGACTCAGTGACCTGGCCGGCGAAGTGACGCAGTATCTGATCGGCCGCGCCAACCGTGGTCGGACGGGCCGAGACACCCAGTTGATCCAGGTAGGAGGCCATGGTGGCCACCATCACCGGGGCCCGGCGGGCGGTCTCGGCCCAGGGGAACTCCATCGTGCTCCACCACGGCGAGGGGGCCTCTGATGATTTCGGGAGGGCGCTCATCGGGCCGCCTCCACCGGTGCGTGGAGGGCTTCCATGGCCTTGCGGTACTCCTCGGCCAGCCAGTCGATGCTGAGGTGGAGATAGATCCTCGTCGACGCGATGGAGCGGTGACCGGCCTGGGCCTGGACGGCTTCGATCGCCATGCCGCCTTCGCGGAGTCTCGTGAAGCAGGTGTGGCGCAGCTCGTGGCAGGTGCCGTGGGTGAGTCCAGCCCGCTTGCGTGCTGCACTGAAGATCTCGATGATCCCCTCGGTCGAGAGGGGCTGTCCACGTCTCGGTCCCTTGAGCGAGACAAAGAGCCGATCAGTCGGGGCATCAGGTGGTCGCTCTTTGTTCATGTACTCCGCCACCGTGGCGAAGAAGGTGGGCGAGATCGGCACGAGCCGTTGGTGACCGCCCTTGCCCTCGGCGATGAAGACCCGCCACTCGCCGAGGCGAAGGTCTTCGAGTCGTAGCCCCAGCACCTCGCCACGCCGCAGGCCGCCGAGCAACATGGCCTGGGCCATGGCCCGGTCCCGATCGGTGCGCAGTGCCGCCATCAGTGCCTCGACCTCGTCGGGGTTCAAGATGCGCGGCAGGCGCCGCACCCCGCGGACGAGCGGTGCACCGCGCTCACCTCGGTGACGGTTGCGACGAGTGGGCAGACCCCGTGGCACCGGATTGGTGACCACGCCGGCGTCGCCTCGGATGACGAGATAGCCATAGAGGCTCGACACCGCAGCCAGGCGCCGCTTGATGGTCGAGGCCGACATCCCCGACTCGCCGTCGGAGATCCGCACCACGTTCTCAGCACCCTTCCTCGGCCGCCGCTGGGCGGTCACGAAGTGCAGCACGTCCTTTGGGGTCACCTCCGCTGGCTCCTTGCCGATGACCCCGAAGAAGACGCTCAGGTCATGGGCATAGGCCCGCACCGTGGCCGGCCTGGCCCGCCCGGAGGCGAACTCCAAGAACTCGTCGACCAGCTCGTGGCCGACCCGGTACTCGCGCTCACCGTCCGCGCGAAGACGACTCTGAAACGACGGACACCACACCACCGCACACCTCCTTGTCGGACTTACGTCCGAAGAAGGCTCCCCGGACGCTCAGTCCAGGTGGCGGATCACCCATGTAAGTGCCGTACGGGGGCAGGGGTGGATTAGGCGCTCAAAGATCCATCACCCCATGAAATCGGGGGTCCGGCCACGATGGACCCACTGCGACCACCCAATCCGTCGCCGTAGTAGAGCCGTCTACTATCGGAAAGACAGAGAGCTAGAGGGTGGCCGAGGCGAAGAGCAGGCGGCCGCGGCCAGGCAACATCCTTCTCATTTCGATGGGGTGAGAGCATGGGCTGTCGAAATCGAAGCAATTCATCGTGGCGTTGCGGGGAGGGACACAGTGCGCCAGCTTCCACGTGACGACCGTGATGACTACACGCGCGATGCCGCTGCGGTGAGGCGCCGGGCGGTGAGTGCGGAGACGGGCGCACGGCTCCACCACGTCGCCGCCTTCTCATTCGACCCCGATGTCCTACCCGGGAACATGGAGGGCTTCAGCGGTGTGGCGCAGGTGCCGCTGGGCTTCGTCGGTCCACTCCTCATCAATGGCGAGCATGCATCGGGGGAGTATTTCGTGCCTCTGGCAACCACCGAGGGTACCCTGGTCGCCAGCTACGGCCGGGGGATGCGTCTCACTCGCGCGGCGGGTGGCGTCACGGCTACGGTGATTGACGACGCCATGCAACGCGCACCGGTGTTTGTATTCGAAGACGCCCGAGCTGCCCGCGACTTCGGCCAATGGGTTGAAGAGCGCTTCGCCTTCATCAAATCCAAGGCCGACCAATCGTCCCGATTTGGAAGTCTTCGCGACATCGAGCAATACGCGCTGGGCCCGATGCGCTGGCTCCGCTTCAACTTCACTACTGGCGACGCGGCAGGCCAGAATATGGTGACGAAGTCAGTCCATGACGTGTGTAAGTGGATTATCAAACAGCAACCTCGCGGGCTTACGGACTTCGCGCTCGCCGCCAATCTGGATACTGACAAGAAGCATTCGAGCTTGAACAACCTCCATACTCGCGGCAAACGGGTAGTGGCCGAAGCGACGATGCCGGCTGCGCTGATCGCAGAGATGATGCACACGAGCGCCGATGACCTCTATCGGCTGCGCCAGCTCTCGAACATGGGCAGCCTGCTCGCCGGTTCGATCAACAACGGTGCTCACTACGCCAATGGAATCGCCGCCATATTCGTCGCCTGCGGCCAGGACGTCGCCAACGTTGCCGAATCCTCGGCTGGCTTCAGCTTTAGCGAGCTGCGCCCTGACGGGAGCTACTACCTCTCGGTCACGATCCCTTCTCTCGTAGTCGCCACCATTGGTGGCGGGACCGGCCTACCGACGCAACGCGAATGCCTCGAGGTACTCGGCTGCTATGGCCCAGAGCGTGTGCATGCATTTGCCGAAATTGTGGCGGCGACGGTGCTCTGCGGTGAGCTATCACTCGCTTCGGCGATCGCAGCCGATGAGTGGGTGTCAAGTCATGAGGCCTACGGCCGTAACCGACCCACGTCGGAATGATCTTTCTGCTGTAGGCTTCGCCACTATCGCCATTGGAATTGGTTACTGTGCACTGCAAATTCACCTGACCTCCCACGTTGAGATTCTGGGTCGTAAACGTGAGAGCAAGGATGGACGGTGAGTTCGATCCGTCACAGAGACGGGCTAGCACCGACGGGAGCACCGAAAATCGAGACTGAGACCTTGAATGCCCCCACCGATTCAGCAGGCCATATGGACTTCGATGTCCTCGTCGTCGGGTCGGGCTTCGGAGGATCGGTCTCTGCGCTGCGATTGACCGAGAAGGGCTATCGCATCTGCGTTGCCGAGGCTGGCCGGCGCTTCGCAGACGACGAATTTGCCGAGACCTCTTGGGACGTGCGGCGGTTCTTGTGGGCACCGATGCTGAAGTGCTTCGGTATCCAACGCATCCACCTGCTGAAGGACGTCATCGTCTTGGCGGGGGCCGGTGTCGGCGGAGGCTCGCTCGTGTACGCCAACACGCTCTACGAGCCAAGAGCCGACGCGTTCTACCGCGACCCGCAGTGGGCGCACATCACTGACTGGCGCAGCGAGCTCGCTCCGTTCTACGACCTCGCCAAGCGAATGCTCGGGGTCGTCACTAACCCGACGATGACGCCGTCAGATGTCGCTTTGCGCACCGTCGCTGAGGAGATGGGCGTCGGTGACTCCTTCGGCATGGCCCCCGTCGGCGTGTTCTTCGGCCGGGACGGGCGCAAGGAGCCAGGCGAAGAGGTTGCCGACCCCTTCTTCGGTGGCGCCGGGCCGGTCCGACGCGGCTGCATTGAGTGCGGCCAGTGCATGACCGGCTGTCGGAACAACGCAAAGAACACCCTCGTCAAGAACTACCTGTACCTGGCCGAGCAAGCGGGCGCTATGGTCCTGCCCCTCACCACTGTCGAGAAGGTGTGCCCGCGCGCAGACGGTGGCTACGACGTCAGCACCAAGAGCACCGGCTCCTGGATGGCCCGAAGCACCGGAGCAACAATCACCGCCGAGCAGGTCGTCTTCGCCGCCGGGACCTGGGGCACCCAGCAGCTCCTGCACCGCCTCAAGGCTGACGGGGTCCTACCGAGGATCTCTGACCGGCTCGGCGTCCTCACCCGCACCAACTCTGAGGCCCTTTGCGGCGCCATGACCAGCCCATGGAACAAGGACAAGCCCGACTTCACCATTGGTGTGGCGATCACGTCGTCGATCCACCCCGACGAGCGGACCCACATCGAACCGGTTCGCTACGGCAAGGGTTCCAACGCCATGGGCCTCCTCGCGACGGTCATGACCAACGGCAGTGGCCGCGTCCCCCGATGGCTCCGTTGGATCGGTCAGGTCTTACGGCACCCCGGCCACCTGTCGTCCCTGGTGTTCGGCCTCAATCACTGGTCGGAGCTCGCCATCATCGGCCTCGTCATGCAGACCCATGACAACTCTCTGACCGTTAGTCCGAAGCCGCGCCGGTTTGGACGTTTCCGACTGACGTCCCGCCAGGGCCACGGCGTGCCGAACCCGACCTGGATCCCCGTAGCGAACGAGACCATGCGCCGACTGGCGAAGAACATCGGCGGCCATCCGTTCGGCAGCATCGGCGAGATCATCGATGTCCCGATGACCGCTCACTTCCTGGGTGGCTGCACCATAGGTGACGGCCCCGAGACCGGCGTCATCGATCCCTACCACCGCCTCTACGGGTATCCGGGACTGCACGTGGTCGATGGGTCGGCGGTGACCGCCAACATCGGCGTCAATCCCGCCTTAACCATCACTGCACAAGCCGAACGGGCCATAGCGATGTGGCCCAACCGCGGTGAAGTCGACCCAAGGCCGGCGATGAATACGCCGTACGCACCCATACCGCCAGTGTTGCCAAAGTTCGCAGCGGTCCCCGACGGGGCCCCGTCGGCCATCGGCTCTTACGGAAGTGGTTACCGGCGCGAGCACTAACCTCTTTGGCCTGAATACGCCCATCAAGACTCTCGTCGGCCATTGGCGCTCAATCCCTCATGGACATACTCTCCCAATATCGGTCCCGTTGGCTTGTCAACCCGCCGCCTTCTCGAGCTCTGTGAATGCCGCTGACGTCGCGTCGACAAGCTTCCAAGGGTCTTCCACGATCTCGGGGCATACGACGAAGCCAATGTCGATGTGGTCGAGATAGCTGAGCACGGTGATGTTCAGCCCGCCACCATCGAGCAAGGGGCCAATCGGGTAGTTGGCCACGAGCCGCGCCCCACCGATGTACAGCGGGAGCGGCGGGCCTTGGACGTTGGAGACGATCAGGTTGAAGATCGGCGGGTGATGGTCGGCGAGACGGAGCCGGCTGTAAGTCCGGACTCCAGCGGCGAGGAGTCCGGGTGGGGCGATATCTGCCAGGTCGAGGATGAGGTCATCGCCGAGCGCGCGCTGCATCACCTTTGCGCTGTTCGTCGAGTCATGGATCGCCCGGAGCCGCTCGACCGGATCATCGAGTTGAGTAGGCAGGGCGGCGCCCATCACAGCGGTGGCGTTTCCCCACGCGCCTCCAGACGCATCTCCCCCGTCGTTGACATGCACCGCGACTGGTATCTGGGCGACCAGTGGCTTGCCGGGTAGCTCGCCGCGATCGGCCAGGTAACGACGTAAGGCGCCGGTGCAGATGCCGAGCACCACGTCGTTCACCGTCACCGAGAAGGCGTTCTTGATCGCCTTCACCCCGGAGAGAGGGACCGAGCAGTAGGCGAACCCGCGATGTGCGGTGATCGACCGGTTGAGCGACGTACGCGGCGCCTGGAAAGGTAACGTGACCGCCAGCCACTCGGGGGAGGCGCGAAGCCGTAGCATCCTCAGGACTGAGTGACTGAGGTGGACAGAAGTACGGGCGGCCCGCAGTGGGATGCCCGCCAACCTGGGCAGCGCGCGCAGCGCCATTTCCCACCCGGGCGGGATTCGCTCGCCCTGAAGTACAGGTGTATCTGGCCGGTCCAGGGGGGCGGCGGGATCGAGGTCGTAAAACACCTCGTACAAGCGGGCGCCCCGAACTCCGTCCGCCAGGCAGTGGTGCATCTTCGTGAGCAGAGCAACGCGGCCATCCTCGAGGCCCTCAATGAACCAGATCTCCCACAGGGGGCGACCCCGCTCGAGCTTGTAGGCCAACAGATCGCCGACCAACGCTCCAAGCTCACGGGGCCCGCCCGGGGCTGGGACGCCGACGGGGCGGATCTGGCGGTCGAGATCGAGGTGCAGGTCGTCCACCCAAGCGGGGCGGTCGAGGCCAAAGGGAACCTCAACCAAACGGCGCAGGAACGGGCCAAGCAGGCCTGCCCTGGCCTCGATCAGCGCGCGCAACCGATTCACATCGAAGCCGCCTGGCGCGGTCGAAGGGTCGAGTACAGCCAGTGTGCCCAAGTGCAGATGCCAATTCGGAGTTTCGCCGTAGACGAAGCTGGCGTCCGCACCACTGAGCCGCTGCACTCTGACACCCCCAAACTCCCAGATCGATCGTACGCCAGCGTCAGGCTTCCGGTAAGCGCCGAAGGACCCTAAACGTCTGGGGTTCTGATCTCGTCGGAATCGACGTCCGATGACACGCCGGATCCCGCCAGAATCCGAAGATCCGAATTCGAAGATTCTTGGTGAGTTTGGTGTGAGTTTGGTGTGAGTTTCGTCGGAGATTCGAACCCGCGACACTCACTTTGGCAAGGTGCTGGCTTTCGTGTGCTCAGGTCTGGCGGATCCCCTGCAGTCCGGCTCCGTCCACCCAGTTTCCAGCTCGTCCATTGCGTCCGCCCACGTAAGAGCGCTCTACTATCCGCCTTTCGTTGCGCTTCAGGGTCACGTGTGATGAGTCCGAAACATTCGGCCACTGCCCGCGAGACGCCGGGAAGAAGTGTGTCGGACAAGCACCATCGACATTCCTCGGCATCGGATCATCACTCAGCAACTGCTTACGTCATGACAAGAGAGCGTCGACGTCGGAGGCGAACTGGTCGTAATGCTCAAAGAGGAACCTATGGGCATCCTTCGGCGGGTAATGCCAGACTTGCCACCGACAGCCATCAGAGTGACTGTGGTGCACTTCCGACCAGGGGCAGGCCATGACGTCAGACGAATCCGCCGGCAGAGGTCATTCTGGGAGCCACGGTCACTGGCACTTTGCCCGCGGCATCGCGGCGGGCCTATGTTTGAGCGTCGTTGTCGTGGCGTGCGGAGGTTCACCGAGCTCCGCGTCCTCCGCCGGTTTGATATCGACGAGCACCTCACAGTCCCTCTCGGGCGTCACTGTCACTGGGCCCTTTCCGGTTGGCTCTCCCATGTTCAACAACACCCTTTACGGCACAAGTTTCAACCTGTCAAAGGTCGGTTATGAGAAGTCCCAGTTCTTCGTCTCTGGTACCGCCCACTCTTATGCGCCCGCGCAGCCTCTGACGAGTGATGGCAAGTGGGCGGTCGCAACGGCTGTCAGTGCACCCTATAAGACGCGGATTGCTGTCTACCGTCCGATCAACCCGAGGGAGTTCAACGGGACGGTGGCGGTTGAGTGGCTCAATGTGAGCGGCGGAACGGACGACAGCCCTGACTGGACGCTCTCCCACAACGAACTGATTCGCGATGGTTTCGCCTGGGTGGGGGTTTCCGCCCAACAAGTCGGTGTTAACTCAGCGAAAACCACCGATCCGGCGGAGTACTCGTCGCTCTCGCACCCTGGCGACAGCTTCTCCTATGACATCTTCTCGCAGGCCGGCCAGACGGTTCGCAAGGATCCATCGAAGATCTTGGGTGGTCTGCGGTTACACACGCTCATCGCGGCGGGTGAGTCGCAGTCTGCCGAACGGCTCATGACGTACATCGATGCGATACAGCCGATATCGCACGTCTACCAAGGTTTTCTGGTTCACAGCCAATTCGGTATCGGCGCTCCACTTTCCCAAGCGCCGCAGACCAACTACGCGGCACCGAACCCGACCACGATCCGCAGTGACATCGATGTCCCGGTCCTCGAGTTCGAGACCGAAACCGACGTCGACAACAGCAACCTGACTGACCGGTTGCATTACGGGAATCCAAAGTGGTTCCAACTCTGGGAGGTCGCCGGCAGCTCGCACTACGACTATTACGGTCTCGCCATAGGTCCGAATGACACCGGCAATGGTGAGGGCGCAGTGAAGAACCTGGCTGCCATGCAGAATCCGACCCGCACTCCAGTGGGTGGGTTCAACTGCGCCGTCCCCATCAACACAGGGGGAACACACTGGGCACTCGACGCCGCCGTCTACTGGCTTGACAAGTGGGTCGTCGCGGGAACTCCGCCTCCCCGGGCGCCCCTCCTGGCAACGACCCACGTCTCGCCAGTCGTGTACAAACTTGACGCAAACGCGAACGTCATCGGAGGTGTGCGAACTCCACAAGTTGACGCGCCGATCGCTGCGCTGGGAAGCCAAGGCAACAGCGGGGGCTTCTGCTTCCTCTTCGGATCCACCGTGCCGTACAGCGCAGCTCACCTCACCAGCCTCTACAAGACCCACGGCCAATTCGTTTCAGCCTGGGCTCGTGCAGTGAAGCACGATCGTGCGGATGGGTTCCTGCTCCCCGCCGATGCCATTGAGCTATTGCACTCGGCAGTAGTGTCGGACGTCGCGCGGCACAGTGGTTGAGTCGTTCCCGAGCTTCACTTGCCGCAGCGCTGGAGGTCGAAAAACAGCCCTTGACCTGCTACGATGGAGCGGAAAACGGGATTCGAACACGAGACCCTCACCTTGGCAAGGTGGTGATTTCCGTCGGTGCGGTCGACCCGAGTCCCCCGCCGTGGGGTTACGTCCACCTAGTTCCCACACCCTCCATCCAATCCGTCCCTGTAGTAGAGCGCTCTACTATCGGCCGAGGGTTGAGGCGGTGCGAGGACGGTTATGGCAATTTCGCTGTCGGTGACGCGGGCACCAGTGTCTGAGTCTTGAGGTCATAGGTGACCACGGTCACCGGGCCGGTGGCGTACGGCTGTCCCGGACCGAAGGAGATCGGTGCACCCATTCCCGGAATGGTGGCGTTATTCAGCTCGTAACCGGCCTTGGTGAAGCTCGCCACGGTCAGGTTCTTCCCGGCGGCGTCGGCGATCTTGGTAAACAGGCCCAGGTACTGGCAGGCCTCAATCACAGATTGGAAGGTCGTGTCCGTTCCGGCGGGCTGGGTGCTGGGGTTCACCGGTGGCGTAATGGTGTCAGACGGGTAGGCCTTGTGCACGACGGCGGCGCATTTCTGGATCGCCGGGTCCTTCCACTGCTCGTATGCGTCGGGCACCGATGTGGCGGCCAGCACATTGTCGAGGTACGGATTGCCTCCCTTGGTCGATTGCACATAAGAGATGAGGGAGGACTCACTGGTCGCGATGTACGTCGGCTTGTAGGTGCTCTGGAGGTCCAGCTGCGCACGTGGCCAGGTCGTCGAACCAGAGCCACCGACACCGATGACCACGTTGACCCCTGCATTCATGAAGCGAAGGCCGATGGCCTGGGTGTCCTGATCGGACGCAATCGTGTCTGTCGAGGGCGCGCTGTCTTCGGCTGTCTGGACCACGTTCACGTGCAACTTCTCGAGGTCGGCCTTCACGGCCGCCACTTCGGGCGCGTCCGAGCCAGCGCCGTAGAAGATGCCGACCTTCTTGTCCTTGAAGACACCTCGCTTGTCGAACACGGCGAGCTGCAAGGGATCGAAGGCCGCGTCGGGTGGGATGAGTGCGAAGTCCGGCGCCGCCGACGCCGGCAATGCCCCCGGCAAGGATCCGGCGATCACTGGCGTGTCATGAGTCACTTGGTAGCAGTCCGGAAAGACCGGGGAGATGGAAACGAAGACCTTGTCATCTTCAGTGAGCTGGGCGCACGAAGACGCCGCATCCGCCGGCAGGGCCGGGTTCATCTCAACCGGATCGAGGACGATCTTTCGACCATCGACGCCCCCGTGTGCGTTGATGCTCGCCACGATGGCGTTGTAGGCGTCAGGGAAGCTGCCGTCGTTGATCGTGACGCCGAGGTTCTTCAGTGCGGCAAAGTTGACGTAGGGAAGACCAAGGGTGATCGTCTTCGAGGTCACGCCCTGATCGGCGGGGCTCGATGCCCCGGCCGGGACTGCGCCGGTAGAGAGCATCGACCCCATCAGGGTGACAAGGGTCACGGCGGCCCACACTGACTTTCGGGTGCCCAAAGCTAAGCGTCCGAGCAAAGATGCCTTGTTTCGAGACGTTCCCGCCGCTCGTCCCTTCGCCCTTGGACTGTCCAGTTTCACGGTCATTTCTCCCTGTCTGTATTTGCGTGATCGAGGACTTGATCACTGCATAAGTGGGGACAGAACGGGAGGAGACCGAATCAGAACGTCCTACCGAATCACGATCAACCTGGATAAGGGCCTTATGCCCGAGACAACACCAGGCACCCGGGTCAGCGATCATCTCTGCTCCACGGTCGCCGTACGGCTCTCCCTCCCCCGAAAACACTTCGCAGACTATACCAACCGGTCGGTACAACTTGTAGGTTGACAGGAGGAAGATGACACGCGTATACGGACCGGTGACAGGTGGAAAAGGCTGGGCGTTCGGCACTCCGACGGTCGATCTGCCCGCGCTGGGCTATCGGCAGGAGGAGTACTTCCTAGAGGGAGAGGCCGTTCGCTACAGACCCGTGCCCGGCATCGAGCTGGGACGGAACGGGCGATGGACGGTCGAGCCGGTGGAGACTTCGCGGTACAAGACCCGTATGGTGGTCGTCCGGCCTATAGATCTCGCTGCCTTTAATGGGACGGTCATCGTGCTGTGGAACAACGTTTCGGCCGGGTACGAGAACTTCGGGGGCGGGGACAGTGCCGAGCTTTTCGAGAGTGGATTCGCCTATGCCGCGGTGTCGGCCCAGCGCGTCGGCGTGCACGGAAGGGTCGACAATCCCCAGGGACTCCGAACCTGGGACCCGGAGCGCTACGGGTCGCTGTCAGTCCCGAGCGACGACTACTCATTCGACATCTTCACACAGGCGGCCAACGTGGTGGCGCCCGATCGCCCACGCGAAGGTCTCGATCTTATGGACGGCCTCGAGGTACGCCGGATCATTGCACAGGGCGCCTCGCAGTCGGCGGCGCGACTGGCCACATATGTCAATGGTGTACAGCCCATAACCCGGCGCTTCGACGCCTTTTTCCTTGTCATGTACTTTGGAGGCGGGACCCCGCTCGAGGTGGGCGACGAGGTCATGACGGTCCACGATGCGGCGAGCGATGCCAGCCGGCCCGGGATACCCGAAGGGCTGAACCTCTTGCGCGACGACCTGGGGATGCCCGTGATGGTGCTCAATACCGAGTGCGAGGCGACCTCGTGCTTCGGGATCCGCCAACCGGACAGCGACTGCTTCCGGTACTGGGAGGTGGCCGGTGCTTCGCATGTGTCCCTGCAGGCCATGGAGTCGTCTGCGCCCCGGCTAAAACGCGACTTCGGCTTCTCTATCCCGCTTGACGAGACGATGAATGGCATCAATCAGGTGTCCATCGCACCCGTGGCCGACGCTGCACTGCACCATCTGCAGGCCTGGGTGAGCGCGGGCACCCCTCCACCGGTACAACCTCGCATCGAGTTCGACGGTGACCCACCCCAGATCGTGCGCGACGCCAACGACATCGCGCGCGGCGGCATTAGGTTGCCCCAAGTCGAGATACCGCTCGGGCACAACAGTGCCATTCAGAAGCGACCCGATGTCTTCGCCCGTCTCGTGGGGTCACACGAGTCCTTCCCAGTCGAGAAGGTGCGCCAACTCTACGGAAGCCGCGAGGCTTACTTGGCCCGTTACAAGGAGGCGGCCCGGGCCGCCGAGGCAGCGTCGGTCGTACTTCCCCGCGACGTTGACGCCCTGGTCGCCGAGGCGGCCGACAGCGTCCCGTTGTGAGCGAGAGCGGAGTACGAGACAAGGGCAAGTAAAAGGCCGCAGCTGTAGACCGCGGCCTGAGCTCAGTCCCCTTTGTGCAATCTGGTTCCGCCTCGTCGTCCGACATCCGGTCCCGTCCACGCACGTTCCATCCCGTCCACTGCGTCCGCCGCCGTAGTACAGCGGTCTACTATCCCGGAGGCTAGGAAGCCACCGGGAACTCGTCAGAGCTCGAAGCTTGTGCTGCGCGAACTCAACCGTTGACGTAGCTGTTGATCCCTGACCTGATCACCCAATCTTGCGCGTTCGCGTCTGATCTCCTCTGGCGTTCGCCCAACCACCTGGTCGCCGGGTCTTGGGGCAAGGCCAAAGCCTGTATAGACCACGCGCCGTTCGGCTGACACCGGTGGGCGACTCATATGAAGTGTGCACGAGCAGTGCACGGTCACGTCGCCGGTGCGCGTTGGTAAGGGTAGGCGAGGTAGATCGAGATTCTCTACACCGAGGGGGGTGATGTTGGCTCGATGTGAACCTGGGACGACGCCGAGCTCACCGTTCTCACGTCCTGCGCCTGTTACGGAAATGCCGACCGTGAGGCCGCAGCAATGACGGCTGTGGCCGCCCATTGCGCAATCCTTGTGCCAGCTGACATCGGAGATGCCCTCGATGACCTTCACCTTCTTGAGCAACCCCTCGGCCGAATCGCCGACGTCGGGATCGCGCTGCAGATACTCGTCGTCGGTCAAAGTGCCGATCATCGCGAAGCGTTCACTCTGGAGCAAGGTGCGGAGCGCTGGCGACTTCTGATTGAACCCCAGGATCCGGGAGGGGTACCACTCCCCTGCTTCGGTTTGCGCCCACCATGAGGCGCCATCATCGCGTTCTGCGGCATCGATGGCATGGTCGAGATCACGACTGACAGCCGCCATGTCGGCTTCGTCGAAGACTCCTTCAATATGCAAGAACCCTGCCTGGGCGAGGAAGTGGCCCATCTCGTCGGGATCGGAGTCAAGCGTGAACGACCGTCGGAGCTCGAGCGGAGAGCCGTCATGATCCGAGAACGTGATCGTGCCCGGCTCGTACACTGCACGGCCGTCGAACAGGCACCGCAGTACGGGCTCCCACTCCACGAATTCGTCGACGCCGCCAACTCGGATGTCCGCGCGCCCGGACATCGTCACGCCGAAAGTTGAGACTGCGTCATTCACCAACTCCGAGAAGGCAACAGGATCAAGTGCAGCAACCAGTGCTTGGTCCACTCCGTGGTGGACGTCGAGTACACCATCACGCGAGACGAGTGTGAACTGCTCACCTTCGACATCGAAACTAAGAGGAAGAAGCCCAAGCCGCATCGCCGCCCGACCCGCTTCGGCTCCGCGCGAGTCGAGTAGTCCTGGCAACTGCTCGTCGACGAATGCGCCGAGATTGATTGGAAGGACATCGATGTCTGAGCGGGCGCGGAAGTCAATTGTGGTCACATCGTCTCCTCGGTTGCGGCAGCCATGGGTTCCTGCACTCAGTAACCGGATTATATATCAATGGTATATAATCCGCAATGGAGCCCCTATTCGCCTGGAGACCCCCTGATGGCCAGTCCAGTTGAGTCGCCCACCACTGCTCGGCCCTTCGTCCCACCGCCACCTCCGAAAACCCCGAAGTCGGCGGGAACACGCCGGCGCCTGTTGGACCTCGCCGCGGAGCTATTCGTTGAACATGGTTACGACGCAGTGTCGATGCGCGACATTGCTTCGGCAGCAAGACTGACGACAGGCGCCGTCTACGGCCATTTCCTCTCAAAGGGACAGCTCCTCGTCGAGGTGATCCGCTGGAAGATCGCCGAAAATGACCGAGAAGTCGATTACGTCGAAGTCGGCGCCAGCCCCGAGCGTGGGGCCGAACTGGTTCACGACGAGAACGGCCGCGACACTCGCCTGCTCGAAGTCGATGCGGCGGCCGCGGCGCGTCACGATCCCGAGATAGCTGCCGGCCTTAGGAGCCTGTATCTGGAGCGACACACCCAGATATGTGACGCCATGTCCGAACTTGCCGACCCCGATACCGCAGCCTGGGTGGTGACCGCTCTCACGGCGGGAATCGGCATGAAAGAGTCGACCGGGCTGCCGTTTCCTGAGGCCAGTAAACTGACCGCTGCCATTCTGGCGGCGCTCAACGGGCTCATCTCTCAGCGTTGATAGGGCGCACCGGTTGATGATTAGGCAGTCGCAACTGCCCCAAGAAACCGGATGGAGGACTTCCCTCGACCTCGCCCGCCTGCTTCGAAACGAAGTTGTCTCAGTAGCCAATCACTTGGGTCGGCGAATTCCTTCCGGTCGGACTCCCAATCGGAGGCGGCCGTTACTGCCCCTCCCTTGCTTCCGGCGATCCAAACACGTAGGGGAGGTGTCGGACCATAGATCTGCGGCACACTGCCTCAGAGGCGATGGTGACGATCAAGTCAGATGGCAGTGCTGCGCTTCGTCCATCCCTTGTCAACTGGGCTAGACGGCTGAAGAGCGCACCTCTTGCCCGGAACGTTGGAGCGGAAGACATTGGAGCGGAAGACGGGATTCGAACCCGCGACCCTCACCTTGGCAAGGTCGTGGTTTTGGTCTGGGGGGTTGACCCCAGTCCCCCGTCGCGCGGTCTCGTCCACCCAGTTTCCACTCCGTCCACGCAATCCGTCGCTGTAGTAGAGCGCTCTACTAGGGACGCAAGCCCCAAGCTCGTGATGGCCGGGCCCGACGTCCGGTGATTCGCCGCCAGCTCATCGGGCCCGCCTCCCATGTTCACTGGGGCCACTCTCGGACGACCTCAGCCGGGCTCTTGTCGTCGCGGAGCCCGAGAAAGCGCGGCTGCCGCAGCCGAGCGTCGCTCGTCCATTCGGCAAATCCGATCTGAGCGACGAGCTTGGGCCGCGTCCAGTGCACGCCGCGGGGAATCGGTCGCAAGTCTACAAACGCCGGCTCGGCCGTTTCAAGCTTCCGTAGCCGGATACCGAGATCGTGGAGTGTCGCCTTGGTGTAGCCGGTACCAACCTTCCCGGCGTAGCGGAGGGTGCCCTGCTCGTAGTAACCGACGAGCAGGGCACCAAAGTCGGTCCGGCTGCCGACGGGATCGGTGTAACCGCCGATGACGAACTCCTGCTCCCAGACGCACTTCAGCTTCAACCAATCCTTCGAGCGGCCAGCGACGTAAGGTGCGTCGGCGCGCTTAGCTATGAGCCCCTCCCAGCCGGATCTGCAAGCCGCGGCGAACCGCCGTTGAGATTCGTTGCGCCAGGCCTCCGTGTGCTGCAAGGCCGAACTCGCCCGGATCGTCCTCGTCATCCGGGCGCGGCGTTCGACGAGTGGCCGGTCGGTGAGATCCTCCCCGTCGACCTCCAGGAGGTCGAAGACGCAGTAGACGACTGGGTTCTTGGCCACCTGCTCTGGAGACGGCCTGGTCACCCCAAGACGCTGCTGGAGTCGGGTGAAGGACGTCTGGTCACCGTCATATGTCACCACCTCCCCGTCGAGCAGGAGGTCCCGGGAGTGTTGAGCCGCCACAGCGGCGCGGACCTCGGGGTAGGTGGAGGTGAGATCCTTGCCGGTACGCGACTCCAGTCGCACGTCGTTGCCCACCTTGCGTGAGACGCAGCGCTCACCGTCGAGCTTGCGCTCGAGCAGCCAATCGTCGCCGAAGTCGCGACGGTCAGTCAACGTCGCCAGCATGAGCCGGATCACCATGTCAACATCGTTTCACGTGGACACACGTTGCCATGGGGGCGTAGTCCATTCACGGCATCCGGGCCTCTGGCTAGACACGGGAAAGGTTCAATGACTACGAGACTTTGATACGACCCTCGAGAAGATCGTTGAATTGGCCCGTGAGGAGCTTCCGACCCGTCGCGACTGGAAGGTCACGGTTTCGTCGACACTCAGCTCACGATGCGGTTCGGGATAATGCGAAACAAGTCGTCATCGAATCCGGGCAGGCATGATCTCCTTGCCGCAAGTCTCAAGAATTGCGGCCTCCCCGGCGACCTCGATCGCGGCGCCGGGCGAAGGCAAGATCAAACCGATGTCTTGGGGATCACCTCGCCGCGCCTTCGCTGGCCGATCGGTGCACCAGTCCCGCCAAGCGGAAGATTCGAAGATCGCCGCCGACGGGGGCCTGAATGAGCTTCAAGTGGTTTGTGACGAAGCCAAAGGACAATCCGGTGGCTGGGTCAGCCCAACCGCCCGAGCCGCCGAAGCCATAGTGCCCGAAGGCGGAGTCACCCCGGTACCCTTGCCCCACGGCCCGGTGGTAACCCATGCGCCAATTCATCCGCATGCCGATCACCGCGTCGTGGGCCCTGGTCTGGACTTTGCTTAGCCCGCCAACCGTTTCCGGCGACAAGAACCGCACGCCCTCGACCTCGCCGCCGTTGGCAATGATCGCGTAGAGCTTGGCCAGCGCATCAGCCGAGAGAACGCCGTTCACCGACGGCATCTCGGTGCGCAGCACCAACGGCGACGAACCGGTGAGGAGTTGGTCGAAATAGGGGACGTAGAGCGCCTCGAGAAAACGACGGGTCAACTTGACCTTACGGAGCGTCGGCATGGATCTGGCGCTGAAATTGGCAAAACGGCGCGGCGTCGGACGCACGGGCGGCGTCCGGCCGATGAGCGGCGCAAAGCGGTGGAGGCCGTCGGGCGGCATCCCGATGCACAAGCCGTCGGTGTCGAGGGGCCTGGCGAGCTCCGCCTGCACCAGGTCGGCCATGCCGAGCCCAGTAACCCTTCTGGCCAACCCGGCCAGCAGCCACCCGTAGGTTATTGCGTGGTAACCGGGGTGCCCCGGCCATGGGTCGGGCGGCCGGGCCGCGAGTCGCTCCTCGAGGGCGATGTGATCGAGCAGATCCTCTGGGCGGTCGACGAGGTCGGTCATCGAGTGCAGGCCGGCCTGATGGCTGAGTAGCTGTCGGACGGTGATGGCCTGCTTCCCGGCAACGCCGAACTCCGGCCAGTAGCTCGCCACCGGAGCCTCGTAATCGACAAGGCCACGATCGGCCAAGCGATGGATGACGGTGGAGGCCACGCCCTTGGTCGTCGAGAAACAGACGGTGACCGTGTCCCGCTCCCAGGGCTGCGACATCCGGCGGTCGGCGAACCCGGCCCACACGTCGACCACGGGCCGGCCGTGCAACCGGACCGCCAAGGCTCCGCCACCTTTGCTGCCAGGGTTGAAAAGCTGACCAAAATACGAAACCACGGGTGCAAATAGCGGATGTGCGTAGCCGTTGACGGCCCCGAGTGGAAGCTGCCCGCTCGTCAGCCCATGAGCTTGCCCGAATGGTGCTCCTGTGCTCATCCTCTGGTCTCGGTGCGGGTCGTGCCGGAGCGGGACTTGCGGGGTCGGCTGCTGCCGAGTCGCGGGAGGGCGCGTTCACGGAGCTGTTCGATGCCTCCCGACGCAGCCGAGGCGAGCACCTGCACGTCGGGTGCTGTCGAGTAGTCGCCGCTGATGCCGAAGAAGAGGCGGTCGTTGTAGGAGAGGATGGCCGTGCTCACTCGAACTCCGTGGCTGATGGGGACGAAGGGGCGGTATTCAAGCATCTCGCGACCGAGGCAGTAAAGGGGGAACTGAGGTCCGGGTACGTTGGTGGTGACAGTATTGATCGAACGTTGCGGAAGCCGGTGGAGAGCGCGGGAAACCATTCTGCTCACGGTACCCACGACCATCGGCGGGGCAAGGTTGCCGAAAGCGGTCACCGTCTCCCCCGCTTCGGCCATGTGGGACGCCTTCAGTTCGGTCATCTGTTCGTGGACGACCTCGAGTCGTTCGACCGGGTCAGCGACCTGAACCGGCAGGTCGTAGAGAAGGATCGAGACCCGATTGTCGGGTACGCCCTGGCCGTCGTCATGCCGCGTCGACACCGGCACCATCGAGCGGACAAGGGCTCGGTCGGCGTCCTCACCCCGCGAGAGGAGCAGATCCCGGTAGCCGCCACTGACGGCGGCGAGCACGACGTCATTGACCGTGCCGCCGAACACCGAGCGGATCGTTCGGACGTCGCCGAGGCTCGCGGACGAGTGAGCCCAGGTGCGATGGGGACCGATGCTGCCCTCGATCGACAGTGGTGGTGTAGCGCCGAGGTCGCCGGCGAGGCGTGCGAGCCCCCGGGCGGTCCCGACAGCGGAGCGGAGGGTGTCGGCTGGGCGGGCGATGACCCGGGGAAGCCCTCGTGCGGTGGCGATGACATTGCTGGCGAGGCCACCCCATGCGTCGAACACCTTTGCCGCGCCGTGAGGTTCCGGCTGGGGCTCCCATGGCTCGGGCACCCCCACCTTGATGTCGGCGTCCAGATCAAGCAGCACGCGCACCAGTTCGACACCGGCGATTCCGTCGACCATGCAGTGATGAACCTTGAATATGAGCGCCCATTGCCTACCCTCGAGACCTTCGACGAGCCACGTTTCCCACAGCGGACGATCGCGGTCGAGTGGCTGGGACATGATCCGTCCCATCAGGCGGCAGAATGCAGCGTCATCGCCAGGTGCGGGCAACGCTGTGTGTCGCAGGTGGTACGCGAGGTTGAAATGGGGATCGTCGACCCAGACCGGTCGGCCCAACTCGAACGGCACCGAACGCACTCGCTGGCGGTAGCGGGGGATGAGGTGCAGCTTGGCGGCGATCATCCTCGCGACGTCGTCGAAGGACGGCGGCGGGTCGGGAAACACGCACACCCCTCCGATGTGCATGTGGCCGATCCCGTCCTCCAAGTGGAGGAACTCGGCGTCGAGCGCATTCATCCGCTCCATCGGTCTCCTCCCACCATCGATGGGGTGATAGATGCACCATAGGACGCGGGCATCGTGGCGAACGGCCAAGGTCCGGGTTCGCGGTCGCACCCATTCCGGTTCGTTGTCGAAGGGCCGACGCTATGGATGCCAAGAAAGCAATTCGTCCAGCTCAGAGGGCTACGCCGGCGTACAGAAGTTCGTGGCCTCCGGGCTCCGTGCCGGGTGAATGCCATGGTCCTTGGATTGAGGCGGTGATTGCACCGCCTGAGCATCGGTACTCCGGATTAACCCACCGCCGCAGAGCCTTCTAGGGCCATTTGTCCCAACGGAAGGCGGGGACCTTGGACCCTGGCAATCCCCTGGGGACGGGGAGAGATTGGCCGCTGGTACCTCGTCGCAGATCGGGGGTTGAACCATGAACCGGGCATCCTGGTGGAAATGTGGCGTTGGCTGCGCGGCCATCGTCATCGGCATCGTGGCCGATTCGGGCTCCAGCGCGGCGGCGGCCACGCCACCAGCTACGACGACCACCTCAATCGGCTCTGTCCCGTTCGACCCGAGCTCACCCTGGCCGGTGATGCGGCACGACGAGCGGAACACCGGAGAGAGCCCCATCGGGGCCCGCTACACGGGCGACCGGCCCTGGTCCTACGCCACCGGGAAAGCGATCTTCTCGACTCCAGTGCTCGGCGGCAACGGGACAGTCTACGTCGGTTCGGCCGACGGCTACCTGTACGCCATATCGCGCTCGGGAACGCCAATCTGGCGCTACCGGACCGGGAACCTGATCGACTCCGCCGCGGTGCTCGGCCGGGCGACGGCCATGACCCACTCGCCCACGGTTACGTTCGGTTCGGGCGACGAGTACCTTTACCAGCTTCGCACCGAGCCGACGAGCCTGTCGGCGGCGCAGCGGCTGGTCTGGCGCTACAAGGCGCCGAGCTCGCTCACCGCGGGTCAGAAGGTCGCGTGGTGGGAGGGCAACGTGGAACTCGCCCCCGGAGGCGACCTGCTGGCCGGGAACACCGGGGGCGCGGCATTCGCTCTCCACCCTGGCGGGACGCTGGCATGGAAGTACGCCGCCGGCAACAGCGTGTGGACCTCGGCCGCGGTATCGCCGGACGGCACGAGTTACTGGGCGTCGCTCTCAGGCTCTCTCTTCTCCCTTGACGCGTCCGGCCACCTTCGCTGGTCGGTCAGCACGCTCGGCTTCGTCATCTCGTCACCCGCTCTGGGGAGCGACGGCACCCTCTACGAGGGGTCCTTCGACGGCAAGCTGTATGCAGTCAACAGTGCGACCGGCGCCGTCCTGTGGTCCTACCCGACCGCCGACAACATCTACAGCTCGCCGGCGCTGTTGAGCAACGCGGCCGGACAGACGGTGGAGGTCATCTTCGCCTCCACGGACGGGTCCGTCTACGCCCTCACGCCGAACGGCCACCTTCTGTGGCGGTACGACACCGGCGACGTCGTGCGCTCGTCACCGGTCATCGGGGCAGCGCCGGCGGACGAACCTGGCGGACACATCGTCTACGTCGGCGCCGGCGACGGACGGCTCTACGCCCTCAACGCCGCGACCGGCCAACGTCGGTGGTCCTTCGACACGACCTCGAGCGTGCCCGCCCTGCGAGACCGCAACGACCTCAACGCCTCGCCCGCGCTGGGGACGACCGGCATCTCCATCGCCAGCGAGAGCGGCGCCATCTGGTACGTGCCCTACGACTACTGCATGCACGTGCACGACGCACGGTGCGCAGTGGGACCGGGCGCGACCTTCCAACCGAACATCACCTCGGTGTACCTCGTGACCCCGGGTGGATCGACCGAGACGGCGACCACCGTTCCCGTCGCTCCGGAGTCGGTCCTCCCGCTGCGCCTGGTCGTGCGACGTGACGGCATCGCCGTCGACGCCCGCTTCGAGGCGCAGAACCTCCCGGCGGTCACCGTCAGCCCACCTGTGCCCTTCTCCTCCACCCTGTCCGGCGACGGTCAGTACCTCTTCGTCGTCCCCGACGGCTTCCTCTCGCCAGGAACGCAGTACACGTTGACCGTCACTGGCGCCTACACAGTGGCGCCGCCGCTGCTCGGCGACGGCTCGACGGGGTCGGTGCAGACCACGCTCACCTTGCTGACCGCACCCGGGAGCGTCACGTCGCTCCCGCTCGTGGTCGGAGCGCATCACGTGAGCGCCCTCGACATGACGCAGTTGGCGATCCCATTGCCCTCCTTCCTCCCGAGTGTCAACCAGATCGGGTTCGACAGCTACGACTGGATCGTCTCGACCCTCTCGGTCTCGCCGCCGGACGCCCAAGGGAACGGACGGATCCTCATGTTCGTGGTCGGGGCGGTCCGAGCCCCTGACGGACCGCTCATCGCCTATCCGGCCACAAAGTTCGCCTTTCCGCTCGAGGGGACGTACCGCGGCAATCTGATCTCGGTGACGGCATCGGACATCACCCTGCCCTTCAGCTTCGGTCCGGTGCCGATGCGCCAATTGACGTTCCGGATGCGCCTCACCTCGTCTCTTCGCGCGCTGCCCGGCGCCAGCCTCTTCGCCGTCTCGCACTGCGCCGACGTTCCCTTCTACGGTCCCCTGCTCCTTTCGGTGACCTCGCTGTGCAACTCCTCCGGCGACTTGGCGGCGAGCGGCACGTTCCTGGCGACGAACTACCCACCGGCGAGCGAAGCCACGAGCCGGGCGCCCGGGCTCACGGTCGGTCGCGTCACGCTGACCCCTCCGACCCCGACTGCGGCGGGTGACGTGGCGGCCACGTTCACGCAGGCGCCGGGGACCCGCTACCTGGCCAAGGCCCACGTCGTTTCGATCGTTCTGACAGACGCGGCCACGGGAGCGCTGGTCCCCCTCGACTACAGGTCCTCGACAACTGCCACAGCCGGCGCTGGGGGTCGGCTCCAAGCAGTGGTGCTTCGGATCCCGCCCGACAACCCTCTGCCGGCAAACGTGAGGGCCACCGTGGTGACGGATGCCTTCCCACTTGCGGCTGTGGACCTCCGGTCCTGACCGGCCTGGCTCCGACGCGCCATCATGTTGCTCGGGCACATCCGACAACGGCACCCGGGGACGACTGCGGAACAAGTGTCAGGCCGCGCTTTCCTTTGTGAGACCCGTCCTTGCGCTGCCCTAAGCGATGCATCCAGTAGTTTTCCGACCCCTCTCAGCGGAGAAGGCGGCCCACCCCGTACGTGACGGATGCAGCCACCACGGCGGCGAGCAATTGCCGACCTGCCGTGCGCCACACTCCTTGGCCCGAGAAAGAGCCGATGGCTGCCCCGAGTGCGATGGCAGCCAATGCCCCGATGACGACCGATGCGAGGACGGCGGCCGTTCCGCTGGTGAAGAACCATGGCAGCAGCGGGAGGACGGCTCCAACGGAGAAGGAGGAGAAAGACACCACTGCGGCCTGCCAGGACGAGCCCGGGTCGTCAGGATCGACGCCAAGCTCGAGCCGGGCGTGAGTGTCGAGAGCAACATCGGGATTGGCCATGAGGATACGAGCCACGGTTTCTGCGTCTTTTGGTGGGACGCCCCGAGCCCGATACATGCCAGCAAGCTCCCGCTGCTCGCCAACGGGATCGTCCGACAATTCACCCCGTTCGACGTCGATCTCGTGTCGCACCAGGTCGTCGTGGGCCCTGACTGAAACCAGTTCCCCCGCGGCCATCGAGAAGGCCCCGGCCAGCAGCCCCGCTATTCCCGCTACCCGTACGGCGGTGGCGCTGGTACTCGCACCGGCAACTCCGAGTATGAGTGAGATGTTGGTGATCAATCCATCACCCGCACCGAGTACTCCAGCTCGGGCGGCACTTCCCTGTACGTCCCTGTGACGACCGCCGCGCACGGGACGAGGCCTGAAGAGACGACCGAACACCGAGAGCAGTCGGCCTTGAGAGAGTGCCGGGCGGGGCGGAGACTTTGATGGCATGGCGTAGAGGATCAGTGCAAGTTCACGTGAGCAGGCCGGCGTCGCAGCACCTTGTCGGGCTGGGTCTCAAGCTCGACGTGAGCGACCGCACACGACTCACGCGCCCAGCCTAAGAGGCCACGACAATTATGGGCAGTGGAGGAAGGAAGCCGAGCGAGCCAGATCAGATCAGCAGTTGAAAAGTGCCCCTCACCTGGTAGTATGGAGCGAAAGACGGGATTCGAACCCGCGACCCTCACCTTGGCAAGGTGATGGATTTGGTCAACGAGGTTCTGGACAGTCCCCTGGCTTGCAGTTCTGCCCACCCAGTTTCCAGCACGTCCGTTGCATCTTTCGCTGTAGTAGAGCGGTCTACTATCGCCACCGCTCGGACGGACGTTGTGACGCCGAACCATGTCAGCGCACTGCGGACGCCGAATGTCTCTGAAAGGCTCGCGTCGCTTCGGTTTTCGGGATCAGGTGGCGGCGTCAGACGTCCTGGATCCTTTTCGGATTGCGGTCGCCATCTCGTGTCCCAAACGAGCGTTCGACCGCGCCCGTCCGCGCCATCGCGGGCAGCCGTCCACGCTGGGGACCCGCTTACTGCGATGTCGAGGTGAGGCCCTCGAGGCGATCAATGCTGGACACGTTCTTCTCCGCCCAGTACTCCCGGATGCCTTCGGGGCCTTTTCGATCGGACCACTGGTCCATCGTCGGCCGGTGGCCCTCGAACGACATCAGAGGGACGCCGTAGCCACACGAATCAGAGATCCGACGGACCTCAATCAGAATGACCGAGCGCACGCCGACGCCCCCGCCCCGCGGAAAGCGCGCCGACAGTTCGGCGAACTCGGGGGAATCGGTGAGCACCGCCCGACCTACCCCGTGCAGTCGCACGATGCGAGGTGGTCCGGCAAACGCACAGAACATGACGACGATCCGGCCGTTCTCCCGCAGGTGGGCAATGGTCTCTACGCCGCTCCCGGTTTGGTCGAGGTAAGCGACCCGGCGCTCACCGAGAACGGCGAACTCGTCCCGATTGCCTTTCGGTGAGCAATTCACTGAGCCGTCAGCAGCCAGCGGAGCCGTCGACACAAAGAAGACAGGCTGTGCGGCCAGCCAGTCGGCCATTTTCTCATCGATGACCTCAAACGTCTTGGCCACGGTCTCATTATGCCGCCGGAACCGTGAGTCCGGCAGAGAGGAGCGGATCGTCCCCGCGCTAGCGTCGCAAAATGGCCCCCCACGCCAAGATCCTCACCGTCTCGGATTCGGTCCAGAACGGGATCCGACAAGACCGATCGGGTGATGATCTGGCCGCGTCGCTGGCCCGTTACGGCTTTTTGGTGGTGGAGCGACGGGTCGTGGCCGATGGGGTGGCACCGGTGGCGGCGGCGCTCGCCGACCTCACGAACATGTTCGCTGGGCTGCTGGTCACCACGGGCGGTACGGGGTTCTCGCCCACAGATCTCACGCCTGAAGCAACCCGCTCGGTGATGGAGCGTGAGGCTCCTGGACTCGCCGAGGCCATGCGCTCGGTCAGCCCCCTCGGCCGCCTCTCGCGTGGCGTCGCCGGGACGATCGGAGCGTGCCTGGTCCTCAATGTCCCCGGATCACCCAAGGGCGCCGTCGAATCGCTCGAAGCGGTGGCCGATGTCCTGGGGCATGCGCTCGACCTGCTGACCGGCGGGCGCCCCCATTGACCCCATCCGAAAAAGGCGTGCACTCCTTACCCATGGTTCGTGCGCCGCAGGCTGACGATCGCAGCGCCTTGATTAGTCTGGAGCGGGGCGACCCGCCGGAGGGCGCTGGGCGGCCGGGGAAGCCGGTGAGGAACGTGATCGACCATATGAGACGTTGGCTGGCCACCGTGACGTATCGGCGACACCTGTTCTCGGCTCCCCCCTGTGGCACACCACCCATGCAGGTGTCATGACCACGACGGAACCGTTACCGCCCGACCGCGGTCAGTGGATCGACGTGTACGAAGGGGAACTGCCCGTCGATGCCACTTGGAAGTGGGCCAACCTCCCACACTGCGGGGGCGTGGTCACCTTCTGCGGCACAGTGCGTGACTACTCCGATGGGCGTCCCGGAGTGTCCGCTCTGGAGTACGAGGCCTACCTGGACCAGGTCGTGCCGAGGCTGACCGACGTCGCCACGGCCGCCCGCACTCGGTGGCCCGAAATCGGCCGCGTGGCCCTGCTGCACCGCGTGGGTCGGCTCGAGGTGGGAGAGGTGGCGGTCGTCGTCACCGTCTCGACGCCGCATCGGGCAGAGGCGTTCGCGGCGGCTCAATTCTGCATCGACACCCTGAAGCACACCATTCCCATTTGGAAGCGTGAGACCTGGGCCGGTGGCTCCGACTGGAGTGAGTGCTCACATCAGGTCGACGAGCCCGGTCCGGCGGCCTGGGCGGCGCCGTCATGAAGCGAGATGGCTGCAGCCACTCGCTCGTTCGACCACGCCCGTGATCCCACTTCGGGAGGCCCAGCAATTCGTCATAGACCAGTGTCTCCCCCTGGAGGCGCGCGCGCTCCGGCTCCACGATGCATTGGACTGCGTGGTCAGCGAAGACGTCGTAGCGACCGAGCCGATCCCCCCGTTCACGAACTCCTCCATGGACGGTTACGCGGTCTGCGCCGCCGACACCCGTGGCGCACCCGTCCGCCTCGCTGTTGTCGGCTCCATCATGGCCGGGCAAGTCCTGAATGAGGACCTGGCCCCGGGTACGGCGGCACGCATCATGACCGGTGCACCGGTTCCGGGGGGGGCCGATGCCGTGTGCATGATTGAGGAGACCGAGGACCACGATGAAGGTCGGAGCGTGACGATCGGTCGCGAGATCCGCGCCGGTGAGTTCATTCGCCAGCCGGGACGCGATGTGGACATCGGAGACGTGGTGGCCCCCGTCGGAACGGTACTCACCCCGGCCCACCTTGGCGTCCTGGCCAACCAGGGAGCCGACAGCGTCCTCGCCCATCCCCGTCCTCATGTCGGTGTCCTGTCGACCGGAGACGAGTTGTACGCCGGCGCGGGGCCACTTCCGCCCGGCAAGATCCGCGACGCCAATCGTCAGTCGCTTCTGGCCCTGGCCCGGCGGGAAGGATGGGGATGCACGGACTTCGGAATCGTCGACGACGACGACGAACGTCTGCGGCAGCGGCTGACGTCTGCGGCCTCCTCCTGTGATGCAATCATCACCAGCGGCGGCGTGAGTGTCGGTGACCTCGACCTGGTCCGTGTGGTCCTGGAGGACCTTGGCGACGGGACAATGCGATGGATGCAGGTGGCCATCAGGCCAGCCAAGCCGTTGGCGTTCGGGTTGCTGGCAGGCTCCGGCACGCCCGTGTTCGGGCTGCCGGGGAATCCAGTGTCGGCGATGGTCAGCTTCGAACTGTTCGTGCGGCCGGCGCTGCGTGCCATGGGTGGCCATCGCAGTTTGCACCGACCCGTGGTCGCCGCCGTGGCCGATGCCGATCTCGATAGACGGAGCGACGGCAAACTTCACCTCCTGCGTGCCAGGGTGACGTTGGACAGCCGAGGTGGCTGGCACGTCCGGACCACCGGCGGCCAGGAGTCGCATCAGCTCCACTCCATGGCCGAGGCCAACGCGCTCATCCTCTTGCCCGACGGGAGCGGAGCCCGGGCCGGAGACCTGGTCGACGTCATGGTCCTCAGCGCCGACGACCTCAGCGAGAATGGCTCCGCCCTGCTCGCGCACGACCGACAGATGACGGTGTCATGAACGCCCCCGTTCCCGTTCCCGTATCGGTCGCACCCCACCGGCGCCGCTCCGACGGTGTGCCCGAGGTTCAGGTCATGCCCCTCGAGGGTCCGATGGTCGATCGTTACGGGCGCGTGCACAACGATCTGCGCATTTCGGTGACGGATCGCTGCAATCTTCGCTGCGTGTACTGCATGCCCGAGGAGGGGCTCACCTTCCTACCGCAGAAGGAGCTGCTGTCGTTCGACGAGATCGCCCGACTCGCCGGCGTGGCGCACCGGCTCGGCGTGACGTCCGTGCGCATCACGGGCGGCGAGCCCTTGGTCCGGCGAGGGCTGCCCGAGCTTATTGCCCGGCTGTCCAACGTCGGATTCGAGGACTTGGCCATGACCACCAACGGAACCGGGCTGTCGAAGCTCGCCGCGAGCCTGGCCGCGGCCGGACTGCGGCGGGTTAACATAAGTTGCGATTCGTTGCGGGCCGATCGCTTTGGCGCCATACGGAAGCGCGGCAACCTGCCCGAGGTCCTCGGCGCAATGGACGCTGCCGAGGCAGCGGGACTGATTCCACTGAAGGTGAACGTCGTGCTCCTGCGCGGGCAAAACGATGACGAGATCCTCGACTTTGCCTCCTTTGCTCGGGAAAGCGGGCGGATCGTACGGTTCATCGAATTCATGCCGTTGGACGCCCAAGGCCGCTGGGACCGGGATCAGCTCGTCTCGGGGAGAGAGGTCTTCGAGCGCATCTCGGCCGTCTGGCCGCTCGAGCCGAGGACAGACTCAAGCGGGACCGCACCGGCTGAGCGATTTCGGTTCGCCGACGGCCTGGGTGAGATCGGGTTGATCTCGAGCGTGACCGAGCCGTTCTGCGGAACGTGCAATCGCCTCCGGCTGACCGCCGAGGGTGTTCTACGAAACTGCTTGTTCACCGATGACGAACGGACGGTGCGGGACCTCCTGCGCCACGGCGGATCCGACGACGAACTCTCACTCGTGTTCCGCCGGGCGGTGTGGGAAAAATTCCCCGGTCATGGAATCAACGAACCGGGTTTTCTCAGCCCGGCTCGGTCCATGTCGATGATCGGAGGCTGACATGGCGCAGCTTCTCCTCTTCGGGCCGGCCCGCGACGCAGTGGGCCACTCGTGCGTGACGCTGCCGGGCGAGAGCGTGGCAGCGGTTGTCGGTGCCGCTGAAGAGCAATTCGGAGAGCCCTTCTCCCGGATCCTTGCAGTGTCGAGGGTCTGGCTGAACGGCCAGGTCGTCGCACCCGACACCAGGGTCGGCGACGGTGACGAGATCGCGGTGATCCCACCCGTCTCGGGGGGATGAGGTCGTGCCGGCGCAACCGAACAACGATGGGATCGGGGCCGGACTCACCCACATTGATCCACGGGGTCAAGCCCGCATGGTGGATGTCACGTCCAAACCCCCCACCCGACGGGTCGCAGTTGCCAGGAGCGTCGTCGTCACCACCGCTGATGCCGAACAGGTACTACAGGAGTGCCAGGACGGCCTGAGCGTGATTGAGGCGGCGCGGTTCGCCGGAATCCAGGGTGCGAAGCTGACGTCCTCGCTGATCCCCCTCTGCCACTCCATCCGCCTCGATCGGGTGGCGGTGGACGTGGTCGCGTCGTCCCACCGGATTGAGGTCAGCGCCACCACAGAAATCGTCGAACGAACCGGCGTGGAGATGGAGGCCCTGACCGCCTGTGCCCTGGCGTCCGCCACTCTGGTCAAGGCGCTGTTGCGCGTCGACCCGGAAGTGTCAATCGAGGAGCTGACGCTCTGGCACAAGTCGGGAGGGCGTTCCGGGGATTGGCATCGCGACGGGCCGGCTGATCGGCTGACCCGGCGTCAGGATGCGCCAACGGCGCCGTCCCCGCAGGAGGCGTGAACCCGGCGCGAGGTCGGCCACCCGAGCGGTGACGGCCGGACGAGGGCGACTCAGGCCTTGTCGCGGATGCAATGGTTTTGTGAAGTTTGACTGGCATCTGCGCTATTTCTAACTATATCTTCCGGCATATGCGCTATCCCTTTGTTACCTTGTTGGCCGTGCCGAGAAGGGGTGTCACCGCACCGCCGTCATGTCGCGTGCGCCGAGTCGGGCTCATGGCTCTCTTCTCCCTCGGCACTGCCGTCATGAGCGGTGCACCGGCCGCAGCGGCGCCCACGCAATCCGGTCCAGTGGACGTCCTGTCGGCGGGTTCCCTCCAGGACCTGATGCAGCAGCAGATAGGCCCCGCCTTCACCAAGGCCACCGGCTACACGCTCAACGACACGTCGATGGGATCGGATGCGATGGCCAGTGGCATCCGAGGGGGCACCCTCCAGGGTGACGTGTTCATCAGCGCCTCCCCCGCCGTCAACGCCGCCCTGGAAGGCTCGGCCAACGGCGACTGGGTGTCGTGGTTTTCGCAATTCGCGACCTCCCCGCTGGTGCTCGGGTACAACCCTTCCAGCGCTTACGCGCATGAGCTCAAGACCGAGCCGTGGTACGACGTCATTTCGAAGCCCGGGTTCCTGCTCGGTCGGACCGATCCGGCCACAGACCCCAAGGGCGTGCTGGCCGTCACCGCGCTCGATCGGGCGGCGAAGGAGCACCATGTCAGCGCCCTGGCGGCCCTGGCCACTGCCACGTCCAACGTCTTCCCCGAAGAGACCCTGGTCGGTCAGCTCCAGGCGGAACAGCTCGACGCCGGCTTCTTCTACGGCGTCGAAGCCGCGGCCGCCGACATCAAGACCGTACCGTTGACCGGGACCCATCTCTCCGGTGCGTACACGATCACGATTTTGAACAGGGCCCCGCATCCCGCGGCCGCCCGCGCATTCCTGGCATACCTGCTCGGTGCGGGTGGACAACGGATTCTCAAAGAGAACGGGATCACAGTCGTCACTCCCACGAAGGTCAGCGGCCAGTCACACGTACCGAGTGATGTGAAGCCCCTGCTGCAACGGTGACGAGGGGGTTGAAGCGCAGCCCCCTGCCCTGGTTGGGGGGACTGATTGTCGTCTACCTGAGTGTTCCCCTCGTCGCGTTTGGTATTCGGTTCCTCGGATCCGAGAACCGCGGCTTCCATTCACCCGGATTGTTCCCCTCGCTGGCCGTTTCTCTCGAGACGGCCACGATCTCGCTCGTCCTGATCTCGTTGTTCGGGATCCCTCTGGCCTACCTCCTGGCCAGGTCGACCGGTTGGGTGTCCTCGCTCGTCGGAGTGACGGTACTGCTGCCGCTGGCCCTTCCCCCGCTGATGAGCGGCATCCTGTTGATCTATCTGGTGGGGCCGTACACCTTTCTGGGTCGGCTGTTCGACGGACACCTCACCAATTCGATCATCGGCGTCGTGCTGGCCCAGACGTTCTGCGCAGCCCCGTTCCTGATAGTGGCGGCCAGAGCCGCCTTCGGCGCCGTCGATCCGGCCAACCTGGACATGGCGGCCACGCTCGGGCATTCCGAGCTCTCACGGTTCTGGCGGGTCGCCGTACCCCTTGCCGCCCCCGGGATCCGTGCCGGCATGCTGCTGGCCTGGCTCCGCGCCTTCGGTGAATACGGCGCGGTGATCGTGCTGGCGTACCACCCGTTCACGCTGCCCGTCTACACCTACAACCAGTTCAGTGGGGTTGGCCTCCCGACCACGATCGCCCCCACCGCGCTGGCACTTGGGGTCGCCGTCGTCGTTGTGGCCCTGAGTCGCTTCCGGCTCGGCGCGCGCCCGCGCGCCGCCGTCGTACTCCCGCAGTCGTTGCCACCCACTCCCGTGACCCCCACGCCAGTCAGCTTCGACATCGACCACCGGTTCGGCACCTTCCGCCTCGCGTTGCAACGACACGGTGGGGCCAGCCACCTGGCGATCCTCGGCCCGTCTGGGTCTGGAAAGTCGGTGCTTCTCCGCAGTCTGGCCGGACTCTACGGGCCGACGCCGGGCGCGGTCTGGTACGGCGATCATCGGGTCACGGACGTCCCCGTCGAGGCTCGACAAGTTGGCTACGTCGCGCAGGGTTTTGCCCTCTACCCCCATCTCACCGTGTGGCAGCACCTCCTCTTCGCCGACGGGGCCACACCGGCGACGGCCGCCTATTGGCTGTCGCACCTCCGACTGGACGGGCTCCAGGACCGGTTCCCGTCCGAGCTCTCCGGCGGACAACGTCAGCGGGTGGGTCTGGCCCAGGCCCTCTGCAGATCTCCGGAACTCCTCCTGCTCGATGAACCGTTTTCAGCCCTCGATGCCCCGGTTCGCCACGAACTCCGGCGCGAGGTTCGCCGGCTGCAGCAGGAGACCGGCCTCGCGACCGTTCTCGTGACCCATGATCCCGAAGAGGCTGCCTTCCTGGCGGACGAAGTGATCGTCATCTCCGACGGTCGAGCGCTGCAATCGGGAACCACCCGGGAGATCTTCACTCGCCCCGACACCCCCGAAGTGGCGCGACTGCTCGGCATACCCAATCTCCACCGGGGCGAGGTCACGTCCGAGGGATGGATCACCACGGGCGGTGCCCGCATCGCCGTGGACTCGGGGACGCTGGCGCCGGGGACGGCTGTCCTCTGGAGCATCCGGCCCGAGCGGGTCTCCCTCCTCCCGGCGGGCGGGCTCGCGGGAATCTTCGTCGACGTCGCCGACGTCGGGACATCGGTCGATCTGTACATCTCCATAACCCCGCAGCTCGAGATACAGGCACGCCAGGAGGACCCGGTTGGCTTCCGAATCGGCGACGCCTGTCGCGTAGGACTGGCACGTGAGGCCATTGCGGTGTGGCCCGACCTGGTGGAGCGGGCCCCAGCGCTCCTGGCGAACGACCAGACCTGAGCCGCGTCAGGGGTCGGCCGGAAGCTCCACTCCGACGTTCGTCGCCTTCACGACGGCATCGGCCCTGATCCCCGGCTCCAACTCGAGCTCGTCGGCCGCTTCCCGTGTGATGAGGGACACAAAGCGGTGTGGGCCCGACTGAATTTCGACCTGGGCGGCGACGCCGTCCTTGGTCACCTGCGTGACGATCCCGGTGAATCGGTTCCGGGCCGACTGTCCCCGACGCTTGTCCTGATGCGGTCCCGCCGCGAGCTCGGTGGCGAATTTGGCGAGATCGGCACCATCGATGTACCGCCGCCCCGCCGGTCCGACGACCGCCCGCACCCGGCCGGCGTCCGCCCATCGTCGCATGGTGTCGGAGCTCACTCCCAGGATTTCCGCCGCCTGCCCGATCCGGAACTGGGTCACCACCACACGGTACCAACATGTCCTCGAGCAGCAGGCTGATCCGGCCGTTACGAGTAGATCTCGATCTGATCACCGATCCGGATCTCACCGGGTGTGACCACGGAGAGGTAGATGCCGAGGTGATTGGCATGAATCTCATCGAGCGCATGGAAGAGCGCTGGTTGTGACTCGAGGCCCGGTTGGGCACGCAAGGGCATGGCGCACCGAACGGTGGGCTGCAGCGCCTCAACGACGGCGCTGCCGATCCGCAGTTGCCTCCCACACCAGGCGTCCTCGCCGAAAGACGTTGTTCCCGCCGCGTCGACGACCAGGTTCGGCCGGAACCGTCGCACATCCCAGTCGAGGTCGGGACGAGTCTCGAAACCTCCGCGGAGCGTCTGCTGGCTCACCAGGTGGACCGGTGCCAGGTCGAGGAATGATCCGGACGGCGCAGGAATTTCGTAGAGCTCGGCTTCGTCGTTCGGTGGATCAAAGGTCATTTCGTATGAGAGATCCACATCGGGAGCGACCTGGTGAAGAGCAACGTCGCGCTCCAACCAGGTTGACAGCACGCGATCCATGTCACCGGACTCGTATGGCCTGTGGGTCCCGTCAGGAAGGGTGATGCCGATGTCGTCGGCGACCCCGAGTAGGAGCCTGGACCAACGCTTTGCGCTCATGAGTCTCCCGGAAGCGACGTCGATCAGCGCTCGACTGCGGTCACCGTCTATTCCCGAGAGGCCGAGCTCGACGGACTCGACGGCGAGACCCTGCATCGACTTCACCGGATAGCGATAGAGCTCATCGACCGTGCCGCCACTGACCGCGTTATCTGCCATAAGATTCGCTCTCCTTGCCTCCGTGTGTGATCACACTTACTCGACCGGACCGCGAAATGCTCGAAGCCTCAACGCTAACTGGTAGGACCGAATCGCTCGACTCGGATCCGCTCTACGGGTTGGCCGAGACCCACCAGGAGTTCACTGGCGGAGTCGGCAAAGCCGGGCGTGCCGCACACAAAGGCGGTCGCATCAGGCATCAACATTGGAGACAGATCCCGCTGGGTGAGCCGACCAGCCGGCCGTGAGTTGGATGGTGGCGTACGGCGCGTATAGACGACCGTTGTTTCAGGTCCAGGGAGTTCATCGGCGTAGTACAGATCCTCCTGGGAGCGCACCGACACCGCCAGTCGAACCAGGTCCGATTGCCCGCTCTGGCGGGCGAGTCGCAGCATGGCCATCAGCGGAACGACGCCCGATCCACCGCCGACGAGGACCGCCGGAGTCTGGCCCTCCCAAATGAACCACCGACCGATGGGTCCACGCACCTCGAGTTCGTCACCGACGATGACTTCGTCGTGCAGAAAGCCCGAGACCTCGCCTCCTGCGAGCTTCTCCACGGAGAGCTCAATGTCGTTCGAATCGTCCGGGGCCGAAGCCACCGAATACGACCGCTGTGCCGTGTAGCCGTCGGGTGCGGTCAGCCGCACCACGTAGTGCTGCCCGGCGAGGTGACGGGCGGATGATGAGAGTGCCATCCGGAAAGTCTTGGCGTGTGGCGTCTCCGGCCTGATGTCAGTCACAGTTGCCACCTGCCAGGGATCGCCTCCCAACCGATCCGCAGTCACGTTCTAGTCACCCTGGTAGCGCTGCTCGAGCCACGGATCCCCTCGGTCGTGGTAGCCGTTCCGCTCCCAGAATCCCGGTTCGTCGTGATCGAGCACCCGTAACCCGGCCACCCATTTCGCACTCTTCCAAAAGTAGAGATGCGGGACCAGGAGGCGTGCGGGTCCACCGTGCTCGATCGCCAAGGGTGCACTGTCGTATTCCCACACCACCCATGCCCGGCCACCGGTGACATCGGCCAAGGGCAGATTGGTGGTGTAGCCGGTGTGGGAGAACGCCAGCACGTGGCTGGCCGTCTCGTCCACTCCTGCGTCGTCGAGGAGCGTGTCCACCGACACGCCACTGAAGGTCACTCCGAGCTTGGACCAGGTCGTCACGCAGTGGATGTCACCCGAGTAAGCGGACGCCGGAAGCGCATGAATCTCCTCCCAGGTCCACGTCGTGGGGCGGGCCACGAGACCCTCGACCGAGAACGACCACAACGCCAGATCGAGATGCGGGGTGACCTCGGCGGTGAGCACGGGCCACTGGTCCCCCGCGTCATATTGGCCCGGAGGGAGACGGGGGTCGCGGGCGGCCTTCCCTCGACCAAGGAATCCTCTTGTCTGCTTTGCCATGTCAACTCCCAAGATACATATTTTCGACCTTGGGCGATCGGTTGACCCGCCGCCGACAACTCCGCCGCTTGGCCGATTCCGTACTGGGCAACCCAGAGTCGACAGGGGCGATTCGCCGTACGCCGGGAGCCTGACCGGCGATCCGGTGAGCTCGCATCACGGCACGGTGTCGGGCTCCACCGTCGATTCCTCTTCGGCCAACCAGGCCGGCGCGTGGCGGGCGGCCCACGCCTTGGTGACCCAACCCCTGATCATGGAGCGCAGCGACTCGGGGTGAGTCAGAGCGAAGAGCACGTGGCCAGCCACCACGATGAAGATCGCAAGCGCGAACACGTCATGGACGAACGTGGCGCCAGTCCGCCACTCGAGCGGGAAGAACCGGAACCACTTCAGCACGGCGCCGGTGGCGAGCATCACCACGATGGCAGCGCCGGTGAATATGGCGTTCAGCTTCTGGCCGGGGTTGAACTTGTCGACGACCTGGGGGGCCTTCCGCCCCAGGGCCTTCAACCAGGTCACCTCATCCCTCGTCCAGAGGTTGATCCGGCGGAGGTCACGGCGGAACTGGGCGCCCCAGGGGCCCAGGAGGGAGATGAGGAGGGGCACGGGCAGCGCGATACCCGCCCACAGATGGATCTGCTCCACGAGGGCACGGCGTCCGACCACGCCGGCGATCGACCCGAAGTACAGCGGCAGCGCCGTCACCATGAGGAGGCCGAACAACGACGCAGTGATCCAGTGCGCAGTGCGTTGCACCACGTCGAATCGCACGATCCGTGCCGCGGTGCGCGGGCGAGCTCTGACAGCAGACGTCACGCCGAACCTCCGGTCAGGGACGGGTCGGTTGCACCGGTCGACCCGTCGATCCATCCGTTGAGGGGATAGCCGTTCTGCTCCCAGAACCCCGGAATCACCTGGTCCACGACCCTGATGGCCGACAGCCACTTCAGTGACTTGTAGCCGAACATCGGAGCGACGTAGAGCCGCACGGGACCTCCGTGTTCGGTGGTGACAGGGGCGTCGAGCATGCGGTAGGCGACGATCACATCAGGCAGGCGCGCCTGATCGAGCGTCAGACTCTCGGTGTCGGCACCGTCGTAGGACTCAAAGCGCAGCGCGACCGCGGCTTTCTGCACGCCCACGGCATCGAGGATCTCCGACAGTCGCACGCCTTCCCAATGAACCGTAGGAACCGACCAGCCGGTGACACAGTGGAAATCCTTCACGAAAGCGGTGCGCGGCATCGACTCGAGGTCCTCGAGCGTGTATGTCTGGGGCCGGTCGACGAGTCCGGTGACCTCAAGTCGGTACTCAGAACGCGGGATGACCGGGAACGTCCCGGAGATCGAGTAAATGCGGAAGTGGTCCCCGAGTGGCAGCACGTTGCTAAGGAAGCTCTGCACCTTGGCGCCGAGCACGATGCCAGCAGCACCCAGACCGACGAGACCCAGGAAGACCCGCCGTCCTACTGCGACCCGTTGCTGGGTCGCCTGACGAGTCGGTCCGGTGGGCTTGGCAGACACCAATGCCAGACTATGGGCACATGAGTACGCGGCGGCGGCGCCCCTTCCCGGCGCTGTGTCGACGCGTTTTCTCGGACGTCTCAGGGATATGACAGACGTGAGGCGGGCCTTAGGGCATGCCCCAAGGCCCGAGATCCCCAGTGCGTCCATCGCGCCATGTTGGGAGGACCGACAAATGGTCTGTCGTCCCAGAAATGGCTGGCCCACATCGTGTTCCAGGACACGACGGATACCTAGACCTAGACCATCGGCAATCTGTATCGCTGGGCCAGCCGTATGACAAGAGCTGGTTGACCATCCAGGGAACTACGATCGGCTGGCGAAGCGCCGAAGTTATTGCGGTCCTGGTGCCGAGAATGGAGCCAACGATGTGGGTGCGAGCGGCAATCGGGATCGTGCTCTGTGCCGTCGGCACGGTCTGGATACTCCAAGGAACCAAGGTCATTCAAGGTTCGGGAATGAGCGGTCAGGGCAAGTGGGCGGTCATTGGAGCGGCGGTCGTCGTGGCGGGCTTGGCGTGTTTCGCCTGGGCCGCGCGGCATCACCGAAGAGGCACGACCGAGTCAAGCTAAAGAGTCGGGAATCCAAAGTCGAATTTTTTTTGAGCGGAAGACGGGATTCGAACCCGCGACCCTCACCTTGGCAAGGTGGTGATTTTCATCGTTCGAGTCAGCTTCACTCCCCTGGCGTGCTTATCCGTCCAGCCAGTTTCCACCTCGTCCACCCAATCCGTCGCTGTAGTAGAGCGGTCTACTAACCGGATCTCCGGCGACTGACCCGGGGTCGGACGTTTTCCAATCCTCTTCTGGGAAGTCACGACCCGTTCGAAATCGGCTCCGCCGCTCACTGTGCGGCCCCGGTAGAGGGTCCATCCGCTCGACCGTCAGACGATGACTTACGCGACGAGCTCTACGTCCGTGGTTCCGGCTGGAAGTGGAATGGCTGCGAGTAAGGGAGCGCGGAGTAAGCCCGCCGCGAGGCCGACGATGAGTCCAGCCCAGGGAATGACCGGTTTTGCCAGTCCGGTCGCAACCAAAATGCTGCTTGCCGAGTGAAGTCCAACTACCAGGCGCGCTAGCCAGTCGGGATTGCAAAGGTGGTTGTTTGGGTCACACCCTGAGGGGCATACTCCAAGAACGTGCGAGCTGACCGGCATGTGGCCGGCAGTCGTACAGGTCGGCGGCTGTGTCCTGAGTCGGCCAGCGCAAGCGAAGAGAATGACTTCATGGCAGAAGAGTCTCCATACATTGACTACGAGAATCTGCCGGTTCCCTCCGAGGGGATCATTGCGACATTGTTCATTACGGTGCGGAAGGTCGCCCAATCACGCGATTTCTATTCGCGTCGTCCTGGGCGGGAAGGTGGTTCTAGAAGAGAACCCATGCATGGTGAAGCTCGCCAACAGCTGGATCATCATGAACCCTGGTGGTGGGCCCACGCCCGACAAGCCTGGCATCTCGGTAGTCAATTATGAGCCCGACGATACGACGTCGATCTTCTTAAATCTGCGAGTCGCAGATATCGACGCCTGCTACAAAGAATGGAGTGAGCGCGGGGCAGAATTTGTTACGCCTCCGATCGATCGAGGTCCCGAGATCCGCTGCTATATGCGCGATCCGGATGGCTACATGATCGAGGTCGGTCAATCCACTGGCCTCCTGTCCGGCCAACTGGCCAAGAAGCGACCGGAGGATCTGCCGGGCTAGAGTCGATTTCGCCACCAAGCGGGATGGTCAACTGCGTGGATGCAACCCACCGTGGTGTCCCCCACTAGCTACTTTCCCCTGAAAAAGTCGCCGTAGATGCTCGCGATTTGAGCGTCGATCGATAAGGATGGCCCCGAACCGTAGGACTAGTACGGATCGAGGCCATCGTGTTGAGAACTGTAAACGCGCAGCCCACGTTGTGGGAAGCGATCCTCCCCGAGATGTGCCTCGGGATGCCCGCCGAGCTCGAGACGGTCGACCGCCTGCTCGACGATCCCGCCTTCTTCGACCCGTTCCGGGCGCACTTCCACGCTGCCCTTGGGCGCCCGTCGGTGCCGATCGAGACCTATCTCCGTCTGATGTTCTTGAAGTACCGCTACCGCCTGGGCTTCGAGCCCTTGTGCCGCGAGGTCGCCGATTCGATCTCGTGGCAGCGCTTTTGTCGGATCCCGTTGGGCACGGCGGTGCCGCACCCGAGCACCTTGATGAAGATCACCACCCGCTGCGGGCCATCAGCGGTCGAAGGCCTGAACGAGGCGCTGCTGGCCAAGGCGGAGGCGGCCAAGGTGTTGAAGACCAACAAGGTCCGCGCCGACACCACGGTGGTCCCCGCCAATGTCGCCTATCCGACGGACTCGGGCCTGATGGCCAAGGGCGTGGCCAAGATGGCCAAGGCCATCGAGAAGCTCAAGGGTGCCGGACTGGCGTCTCGGACCAGGTCGCGGGACCGGACCCGGATGATGCGGGCCCGGGCCCGCTCCATCGGCGCCAACCTTCGACGACGCAGCGGCGAGGCAAAAGACGAGGTCATGGCCATCAACGCCGAGATGGTCCGCATCGCACGGAGGGCTGTCGACGAGGCCCGGCAAGTGGCGACGAACGCTCGTCGGGCGCTCAGGCGCCTCGGTCACGGCGCCCCGAGGAAGCTCTGCTCGATCGTTGGCGACTTGGAGATCACCGCCGATCGGGTCGCGCGGATCGCCGAACAGACAGAGAAGCGTCTCGGTGGCGAAGTTCCCGACGGAGCGACCAGGTTGGTGTCGCTCCATGACCCCGACGCCCGCCCGATCCGCAAGGGGCGGCTCGGCAAGCCCGTCGAGTTCGGCTACAAGGCCCAGGTCGTCGACAACGAGGACGGCGTGGTGCTCGACCACAACGTCGAGGTCGGCAACCCGCCCGATGCGCCGATGCTGGTCCCCGCGGTCGAGCGCGTGGCCCGGCGGGCAAGGCGAATGCCCTCGGCGGTCACCGCTGATCGCGGCTACGGGGAGAACGCCGTCGCAGAACAGCTCAGCGCTCTCGGAGTACGCACTGTCGTCCTTCCGACGAAGGGCAAACCGAGTGCGCCACGGCGCGCCGTCGAGAGTCGAGCGCAGTTCCAGCGCCTGGTGAAGTGGAGAACGGGGAGCGAAGGCCGGATCAGCTGCCTCAAACGGGACTTCGGTTGGAGCAAGACCCAGATCGACGGGATCGAAGGAGCACGCACCTGGTGCGGTTACGGGGTCTTCAACCACAACCTGGTGAAGATCGGAGCACTGACAACCTCCGAATAGGACGAATCGGACCCACCGCCACCAGGATCGGAATCAGAAATCACTGAACAGCAAGATGCAGGCGATGCACGGGAGGGCCCAGCCTCACTTCGGGTTTTTCAGGGGGAAGTAGCTAGGCTCACTGTAAGCCGTGGCCGTCGTCGATTCCTCCGAACACTCCACTCGCACGGCGTGGTTACAGCGCGACAACGCCCTTCGCCGTTTCCTGCAAACAGAGACGGCGAGCGCCGCCCTCCTCCTCGGGGCTGCAGTCGGCGCGCTGATCTGGGCGAATGCCGACACGTCCTCCTACGACCACGTGTGGCACACCCGGCTGTCCATACACGTCGGTCAGGCAGCAGTGTCCATGGATCTGCGTGGCTGGATCAACAGTGGCCTCATGAGCTTCTTCTTCCTGGTCGTCGGGCTCGAGGCACGCCGGGAATTCGACATCGGCGAGTTTCGAGAGCGTCCCAGAATCATCCTTCCCGTGCTCGCGGGGCTCGGCGGGATGGTGGGGGCGGTCGGGCTCTACCTGGCCATCAACGCTGATCGGACCTCGGCGCACGGTTGGGGCGTGTCGATGTCGACCGATACTGCCTTCGCCCTTGGCCTGCTCGCTCTACTTGGCAGGCACGCTCCCGAACGACTGCGCGGCTTCATCCTCACGCTCACGGTCGTCGACGACATCGTGGGCCTCGTCGTCATCGCCACGGTCTACACCCATCACCTGACAGTCGCTCCGCTCGTGATCGCGATCGGACTCATGGCGCTTGCGGCCTTCGCAGCATCGCTCAGGATCCACTACGGACTGCTCTACTTCACATTGGCAGCGGCGAGCTGGGTCGCATTGGTCGAGTCCGGCGTCGACCCGGTCGTCGTCGGGCTTGCAGCAGGTCTCATCGCCTACGCCGCTCCGCCTGCCCGCACCGATCTGGAACGGACCTCAGATCTCTTCCGGGACTTCCGGGAACAGCCGACCGCCGGGATGGCGAGACAGCTTCGCGCCGGCGTGCGGACCGCGGTCTCCCCCAACGACCGTCTGCAGCAGATTTGGCACCCATGGACGAGCTATCTCATCGTCCCGCTGTTCGGCCTCGCGAACGCCGGCATACCCGTCAATGTCGGCTTTCTCGCCCAGGCCTACACGTCGCCCATCACACTCGGGATCGCCCTCGGTTACGTGGTCGGCAAGCCGGCCGGGATCATGACCGTGTCCGCTCTCGTCAACAAGGTAACGAGAGGCCGACTCCGTCCACCGGTTGGCTGGATGGCCGCCCTGGGCGGTGGCACATTGGCGGGGATGGGCTTCACCGTCTCGCTGCTCGTCGCCTCAGTCGCGTTCACGGGTGTCGAGTTAAAAGAGGCGACGCTCGGAGTGCTCACGGCGGCCGTGGTGGCAGCCCTGCTGACCTGGTTGGTGTTCCAGATCACGGATCGCCTGCCGTCGCCACTTCGCAGCCGAGCGCTCCTCGGCCAGTCCCCTGCGATCGTGGACCTCGCCGATCCGGTCGATGGCGACCGCGACCATATCCGCGGGCCCGCGAACGCGGACGTGACCCTCGTCGAGTACGGCGACTTCGAGTGTCCGTACTGTGGGCGGGCCGAACCGGTCATCCGGGAACTCCTGGCCGACTTCGGCGACCTACGTTATGTGTGGCGCCATCTGCCACTGAACGACGTGCATCCGAGAGCTCAACTGGCGGCGGAGGCATCCGAGGCCGCTGCAGCGCAGGGGGCCTTCTGGCCGATGCACGACCTGCTGATCGAGCACCAGGACGAGCTGGCCCCCAAGGACCTCATCCGGTACGCGGAACAGCTCGGACTCGATGTGAATACATTCACCGAGGACCTCCGAAGTCGCCGATGGAGCGAACGTGTCGCGGCAGACGTCGAGAGCGCCGATGTGAGCGTGGTCGCGGGTACCCCGAGCTTCTTTGTCAACGGACAGCGGCAGGTCGGAACGTACGATCTCACGACGCTCAGCCGTGCCGTAAGGACCGCTCGGGCACAGGCGCACATCGGGCATCGCAGGTAGGGGGATTCCGTTTGCCAAATGACCGGAGGGTTTGAAAAACCACCCCTGACCTGCTGGAATGGAGCGGAAGACGGGATTCGAACCCGCGACCCTCACCTTGGCAAGGTGGTGGTTTCCGTTCTTTCAGGTCTAGCGAGCCCGCTCAAGTACGGCTCCGTCCACCCAGTTTCCACCTCGTCCACCCCAGTTCGCCCCTGTAGTAGAGCGGTCTACTACCAATCTGCCCACGATCTAGGAGCCGATCGACAACTACCCGTGAGAACCGATCTTCTTCAGGAATGGTACGAGGTGGGCGAAGAAAACATTGCTGGGGTAGGCGCCGGCGGGGTCATTGTGGGAATAAGTGCTCTGGCGATTGACCAGTGTGAGATTTCCTTGAGGAACCCCTGACTGTTTGGCCAAGATCACGGCATCCGCGAGCACGCTCGCTCCACCGAGACGAGCACCGAAGGCATAGATCAACAGGTTCTTTGGTAGCGCGTGGCCCATGGTGGCGTCGACGCCGAGCACAGCCTGCGCCGGATTTGCATTGCCGTTGCCGACTGCTCCGCTGTCGTCGGTCAATCGCTGTGGGAAGTACCATTCCGTTCCGTCAACACTCTTCATCGGATACCCCGAGAACATCGTCGCGAAGCGGCTAATCGGGGTCAACGCGCCTGCGCCATTCCAGCCACGAATCGGACCGCGTGCCGTCAGCCCTTGACCGAGATGTGCTTGCGCTGCCAGCAGGCTTGGGGGAGAAGTCGAGGCGTTGAGGGCGTACCCGTATTGGCCGAGGTTGGTGACCCGCGCCGCCGGCACGATGTCAGAAGGGAGCAACCCCGACGTCTGGCCCAGGGATGGCTGGCTGGGAAAGAGCAGCGCAGCCAGAGATCCAGTTGCGCTGAACACTCCCGCATAGGGCGCGGCGATCCCGCCAAAGGCCAGCCAAGGAGTAACGCTCGGTACGTCGAGGGCCTGCAGTGTTTGGGTGGCCTGCTGGGCGCTGATCGCGCTCGGAGCGCTCCCACCGTCGATATAGATCAGGCCCGCCAATGCGTCGGCTCCAGCCTTGCCGTTGAAGTCCCAGGTCGCATACGCGGTGACCACAGATGCCCCGAGCGAGTGGCCACCGAGCACGACCTTCCCACCGAGTCTCTTCGCTGCGTTGATCACTATGTGGAGGTCTTGGACGGCGACGTTCATACCCCATTGCTTAGCGAACTCAACGCTCGACGTCAGGATCGGTTGAAAGTGGCGCGTGATGTTCGGATCCTTGAGATATCCGAGGTAGTAGTCGAAGAGCTGCGTCGCCGTTGCCTTGCCCTCCTTGGCCAGATTCATTTCCGATTGATCCTCGAGCAGGTTCTCACGGCGCTCCACCGACCACACCTGCCAGCCGCTCGTCTTCGAGACGATCCACCTTGCGAGCGGCACAAAATAAGCGCTCCCGGCCGAGGTACCCGGCTCCAAAACCAAGACATTCTTCGCTCTGGAGGGTCCGATCCGAATCACCCCGACCTTGTTGTACTTCGCCGGGCTGCCCGGAGCCGAATAGCCCTTCATCCAAGTGACGCCTAGAGAAGAAGCCGCCGGAATGCCATAGGAGGCCATCGGCGCAAAGCTCAGGACCAGGAGCGAAATACACCCAATCGCCATCGCCGCCAGGATCCGTATATTCATTTTCTGTGACAGAGGCGTTGAAGGCGTTCTGGAGGTCGCCGCCATGTGTTGATTGCCATCAGAGGGTCTTATGTCGATAGATCTTGCCCGGATTCGACCGGAAAGTCAGCGACCCCATCGACGCCCATGCTTGACGCGGCGGTACCAGGACTCTTCTTTTTTTGGGAGAGAGGGGGACACGCAGCGGAACGGCACCGAACCGCCACGCAGCCCCCGACCGACCGGCACCGACCGACCGGGCCGCACTCCGGCGGGGCCACGACGGCGCCGGGGCGCACCCCACCCGAGGAACGGGGCGGAGGGGACGCACGGAAGCGAGGAAGCGGGGCTTTTGAGGGGCTTCGCCGAGATCACATCGCAGTTTTCTTGCTACAAGCAGCGTGAAGGCGAGCCGCCTGTCAGAGGATCTCGCACAAATGACCCGCCCCCGCCTTGCTATGCCCGTTGGGCGCCCCCATGCCGGTGTGTCCTCAAGCGGTCGTTGCAACACCAGCCTGATCGGCGGACAGTGATGTCATCGATCAGGAGGTGTGCGAATGGCACGGTTCTCGGAAGAGGACAGGGCGACGATCTGGGACATGCGCGAGGCGGGGGTGCCCGTGAAGCGCATCGCCAAGCACCTCGGCAGACAGAACTCTTCGTTGCGCAGGTTCATTGCTGACCACGGGGGACGACGCCCGACGGCGCGTGAGCGCTCTGAGCTGCGGCTCTCGCTCGTCGAACGAGAGGAGATCTCGAGAGGGCTGGCAGCCGGCATGTCCATCCGTGCCATCGCCGAGGAGCTCGGGCGGTCGCCCTCGACGGTGTGCCGGGAGGTCAATGCGAACGGCGGGAGGGCCAAGTACCGGGCCCTGGTGGCCGACCGGGCGGCGGCTCGGCGGGCGCTGCGACCCAAGCGGGCCAAGCTGGCCCAGTGCCGGCGCCTCCGAGGGGTCGTCGAGCGCAAGCTCGAGGCCAAGTGGTCGCCCGAGCAGATCTCGGCGTGGTTGGCTTCGCAGTACCGCAATCGCCCGGAGATGCAGGTGTCCCACGAGACCATCTACCAGTCGCTGTTCGTCCAGAGCCGTGGAGCGCTGCGCAAAGAGCTGCACTCGTGCCTGCGCAGCGGCCGGGCCATGCGCCGGGCCAAGGCCTATGTGAAGGCCAACCACATCGGGCAAGGAAAGCTCAAGGACATGGTGATGATCTCCGAGCGTCCCGCCGAGGTGAAAGACCGGGCGGTGCCAGGCCACTGGGAAGGCGACCTGATCTTCGGCAAAAGAATGACCTCGGTCGGGACCTTGGTCGAGCGCCACAGCCGCTACGTGATGTTGCTGAAGCTCCCCAACGGCCACAACGCCGAAGCCGTGCGCAAGGTCATGACCAAGCGCATCCTCACGCTTCCCGCCCAGCTGCGGCGCTCGATCACGTGGGACCAAGGGTGCGAAATGGCCCAGCATGTTCAGTTCACCATCGACACCGGAGTCCAGATCTACTTCTGTGATCCCAAGAGCCCCTGGCAGCGCGGCAGCAACGAGAACACCAACGGACTGCTCCGCCAATACCTTCCGAGGTCGTCGGACCTCTCTCAATGCATGCAGCGAGAGCTCGACGCCATCGCCCGCTCCCTCAATACGAGGCCTCGACAGACGCTCGGCTGGATGACACCATCTCAGGCGTTCGCCGACGCTGTTGCGTTGGCCGCTTGAGGACACAGGCGAACTGGGTCACCCTACAAATGGATCCTTCAGACCTGTGCCGCCACCCCTGCGATCCATCACAATGGACGACAATGCCCGGAGGGTCTTCGGCCGCTCGGGCTCGGCGGACCGCAATCGTGGCACTCCTGGTGGCTTGGAATCTGCTGCTGACGGCGGCCGTGATCGCCGAGGTTGGATTGGTTCGCGTGGTGTGACCGTTTTGCTGTCAGGGCCCTCAGTGCCGTCTGCTCCGGTCACGTCGCGACTCCAGTGGTGGACTTGGGGATCGGAGTCAGAGCAGGCGGTTCCCGACTTAGCTGCCGTGCGCGGGTTCGGGGCCAGCCAAGGCAGCTGCGATCCGGTCAAGGTGACGCGCCCAGAGTTGCGGATAGAAAGCGGCATCCTCCCCACTTAGGCCGGAGAATTGCACCCTCACATCTGTGCCTTCACCCGTCGGGGTGAGCGTGATCTCAATGAATGCAAGTGTCGGCGTCGCTGTGTCGGTTCCTCGACGGTCCCATCTAAGCAGCATGCGGTGCGGGGGATCGACTTCGATGTAGCGGCCGGCAAATGCCGTCCCGTCGAGGTCAAGCTCGAACGTCTCCCCCACGCGAGGAGCTGTCATCGATTTCCGTCCATCTTGATGAGGCCGGTCCATGTCCAAGAGGAACGAGCAGTCAGGGTCCGCTGAATGAGCTCGCGGAAAGCCAGACCTGAGCAACCCACTGGGAGCGACGAGGTGTCCCGCATGACGAACGGGAGCAGGTCCGCAAGCGCATCGTGTGGATGCACGTGCATCATCCAAGAGCGCTGAGCCGACCTCGGCGATGGCTGTGAACGAACCCGGCTTGGGCTCATCTGTCGATGGCAAGGGCGAGAAGGGTATTGACGGCAGTCTCGAACGGACGGGGACTCTGCTGTACCTGGGCGAGTAGGAGTCCCCCTTGGAGCGTGGCGAGCAGAGTAGTGGCGAGGTCGTCCGGGTCGATGTCGGACGGGAGCTTCCCCTCGGCATGAAGGGATCTGAGTCCATCGCCGATTGCGGCGGCCCACTGATCGAACCCTGCCGCTATGAGCGCTCGGGCCTCGGGGTCACTCTCGGCGAGTTGACCAACGAGCGAGCCAAGTTGGCAGCCCCCCTTTGCTTTGGTGCGCTTCGCTGCGGTCATCACCATGTTCCGCCAGGCTTCGAGCCCGTTCGCGCTGGCGAGCGCCTGCCGCTGGCGATCGACGATGGTCTCGGCTTGGTAGTCGATGACCGCCTGCACGAGTTCGTTCTTGTCGGGAAAGTAGTGGTACATCTGAGAGCCGCTGACTTCCGCCGCCACCTTGACCTCTTCCAAGGTGGTGCCCGCCACCCCGCGCTCATGGATCAGGGCGGCGGCCTCCTCCACGATTCGTGCCCGGACGCGTGCTCCCTTGGGGGTGAGCCTTGGCCGGTCACTCGTCTCGTTGACCATGCACCAATGTTAACAGGATTCTGAGTTTGACAACCCAGTTCCTAACTGTCAGAGTGAGTCACACAACCCATTTTACAGCGAGAGGATAAAGCAACGGATGACTGATCTAAGAGGCAAGACTGCTCTGGTGACGGGCTCGACGAGCGGGATCGGCCAGGCGACGGCCACCGCCTTGGCCGCCCGCGGCGCTCACGTACTGGTAGTGGGACGCAACGAACAACGAGCCAAAGACGTGGTCGCCGAGATCGAAGAAACCGGCGGCAGCGCAACGTTCCGGCTCACCACGTTGAGCGATCTGGAATCGGCCCAGGACCTGGTCGAGTGGGCCACTGAGGCAGGCGACGGTCACGTCGACATCCTCATCAACAACGCTGGCGTCGCCTTGCTCGGACCAAGCAACGCAGCCACCGAAGCAGAGTTCGACGAGACCTTTGCACTGAACGTCAAGGTTCCGTTCTTCCTCGTCGCGTCATTGGCGCCAGCCATGGCCGAACGCGGATGGGGTTCGATCGTCAACATCTCCACGATGGTCGCGAGCTTCGGACAGGCCGGCATGGCTCTGTATGGCGCCAGCCGAGCGGCTCTCGAACTGTTGACGAAGGCGTGGGCCGCCGAATACGGCCCGAGTGGTGTTCGGGTCAACGCCGTTGCCCCCGGCCCGACGCGCACCCGCATGATGGAAGCAGTCCCCGACGAGATGGTGAATCAGCTCGCAGCACTCGCACCAGCAGGTCGCGTAGCTCAGCCCGAGGAACTTGCTGCGGCGATCGTCTTCCTGGCCAGTGATGATGCCAGCTTCGTCCACGGCGTCACTCTTGCGGTCGACGGAGGCCGGGTCGCGACCTAACTCCAGATCCCACCCGGTGCCCAGGTGCTGTTCGACCCGCTACGGGTCTATAGCAACCCGGGAGAACCGGTGGACCAACCCGCCAAGAGCTGTCATGCCTGACTAGGCCCGCAGAAAACGAGAGGAAATACCAATGAGCATACTCCCAGGAAAGACCGTGCTGATCACGGGCGCCAACGCCGGGATCGGCAAGGACGTGGCCCGGCAACTGGCACTACGTCCCGAGATCGCCCGCATCTACCTGGCGTGTCGGAACCAAGATCGGGCGACAGCGGCAAAGGCCGAACTCGAAGCCGTGACCGGCCGGCACATCTTTGACATCATTCTCATGGACGTCGCCGATCTGGATTCGGTGCGCGCTGGCCTTGACGCCATCAACGGATCCGTCGACGCGCTGGTCATGAACGCTGGTGTCATTGGCCCGCAGACGTTGGAATTGACCGCTGACGGGGTCACCACCGTGTTCGCGACGAACGTCCTTGGCCACGTTGTCCTCCTCGAAGGGCTCCTGGCCGAGGACCGGCTTGGCGAGGTTGCGGTCTTGGCTGGAAGTGAAGCGGTCAGGGGGGTCCCGAAGTTGCGGATGAAGGGGCCAACGTTCGTCTCACACTCCGCCGACGAGCTCGCCACTGTCATCGACGGCAGCTACTTCGCCGGCAGAAAAGCTGACTTCAACCTCGCTTTCGGGCAGGCCAAGTACATTGGCGCCCTATGGATGGCCTACCTGGCCCGCCAACACCCCGACCACCGCTTCATCACCGTGAGCCCCGGCAACACCACCGGCACCCAAGCAGCCAGTGACCTCCCATTGCCGATGCGTATAGGGGCCAAATACGTCATGCCCACCCTGGGTCTCGCCCACAAACTTGACGTGGGCGCGAAGCGACTGGTCGACGGCGTCACCGACCCGACCTTGTCGAGCGGCGTGTTCTACGCCAGCGCGGCCAACACGCTTAAAGGTCCCTTGGTCAACCAAGCAGACTTCCTCCCCAACCTGGCCAACCCGTCGTTTCAAGACCACGCCAACGAGGCCATCCACCGCTTCATCACCGAACGTCGTTCTGAGCCTCGCCGATTGGAGTCCGATCGCTAAGCGGATCTCTCGCCTTCGTCATCCACAACGCTGAGCTCAGCGAGCCGAGCGTGGGTGAAGAGCCAGTTTCGTCGCTCGCATGGACTACCCGGACACTCGTCTTCCGGCGATCTCGGACACCAGGATGGGTATCCCCAAGGTGCGTACGGGGCGACCCCTCTCCCTTCTGGGAGGCAGCGAGCCCGGTTGGTGGCGAATGGAGGACCCGTCCCCCTCGCTTCGTTTCTCCGCGCCCCCCAAAAGCCCCGCTTCCTCGCTTCCGTGCGTCCCCTCTGCCCCGTTCCTCGGGTGGGGTGCGCCCCGGCGCCGTCGTGGCCCCGCCGGAGTGCGGCCCGGTCGGTCGGTGCCGGTCGGTCGGGGGCTGCGTGGCGGTTCGGTGCCGTTCCGCTGCGTGTCCCCCTCTCTCCCACTCTTCTATTTTTTTTGAGCGGAAGACGGGATTCGAACCCGCGACCCTCACCTTGGCAAGGTGATGTTTTTCGTCTCTATTGCCGGCTCCAGTCCCCCGCCGTGCGCTTCCGTCCACCCAGTTTCCATTGCGTCCACCCAGTCCGCCCCCGTAGTAGAGCGGTCTACTACCGGCAACCGCTCAGGCGACGTGCTTCAGCCAGTATCTGGCACCGCTGCTCCATGCCCGCCCGCTGACATCGTGCCCTCGGGACCAATCGTCACCATCGCAAGCATTCGTCGTAGAATTGGCCTCGTGGCCCTTTCTGGGACGTCGAAGACGGGACCTTTCGCTCGGCCGGTCGAACTGCCCGAGGATGTAGACGACCCCGCCGTCATCAAGGCGTCCGGACCCATTCAGCTTCCCCTTCACGTCCGCTGGAGTGGGCCTCCGAAAACATACGATCTTGAGGACCGCCGCGATCGCGCTCGGGTGTACGAGCAGGTCTTGCGGGAGGGCACTGCCGAGGACATCCGCTTCTTCATTGACGTCGACCAACTGCTCAACCTTTGGGATGACCTCGTGTTGCCAAGATTTGTTCGCCGTGCTTGGGCTGACTGGTTCTTGCGGACACGTCAAATCGAAATTGCGTGTTAACGCCTCTTCAACGACATATCGCGTTGATCGTCGGGGGCTTGCCAGACGCCCAGCAATTTGCCCTCGCCGGCGGGGCAGCACTGATAGCAAGAGGCGATGTTGATCGTCTGACCCGTGACCTTGACTTCTTCGGCCCGTCAGCCGTTGAGGTTGATCAGATCATCCCCGTCGTCGAGCGGGCACTCACGGATGCCGGGCTTTCCGTTCATCGAATTCGGGAGGGTTCGGGCTTCTATCGACTCGAGGTGAGTCAAGCGGGCGACGTGACGGAAGTCGATTTCGGCACAGATTTTCGCCTCCTCCCAATCGAGCAGGGGCCCCTCGGTCCGACTCTGGCGGGCGAGGAACTCGCTATTAACAAGGTTCTTGCCCTCTTTGGAAGAGCCGAGGCGCGAGACTTTGTCGACCTCTCGGCACTCACAAAACGCTATGGACTCAAGCATCTCATGCGACGCGCATCGGAGAAGGACCCTGGCTTTGACACACAAGTATTCGGCGAGATGCTGACAACGTTCGAGCGTCTTCCGCGCGATGAATTTGAGATCTCCGACCAGGAGTATCAGAGGCTTGTTCGGACGATTGAACATTGGAGCGGGATCCTCGTCGACCTCTCGCCCGATCACCTTCAGAACAAGAGGGAGCTCGAACGAGGAGACGATATGGGACCTGGGCTCTGAAGCTCTTGTGAGACACGGCACAGGTACAGCGAGTTCGCGAAGAGCCGTCTTGGGCACCGCGATGCATCGCAAGAAGCGGGTGGCCGCAAGCTCCGGTCAGGGTTGAGAAACCGCTTCTGACCTGCTACGATGGAGCGGAAGACGGGATTCGAACCCGCGACCCTCACCTTGGCAAGGTGATGCGCTACCGCTGCGCCACTTCCGCGTGACACGCCATTCTATCGCGCCGGGCGCGGCCGAAAAGGGGTGCCCCTCCCCCGTTCACCAGGCCGTTCGGCCTCCCGTCCCGACGCGTCACAGGCCGGTGGTGTCTCGCTAGATTGCCGTCGTGCGCCAGGACGAGACCTCGGCCGTGCTCAGCAGCTCGTTCGGCGCCGTGGCCGGCGAGTACGACCGGCTTCGTCCCGGACCCTCCGACGAGGCCATGAGGTGGCTGCTCCCCGAGGCTGCCGCCGATGCACTCGAGATCGGCGCGGGCACCGGCGTCCTCACCCGGCTCCTGGCGGCGAGGGTCGCCTATGTGACGGCCATCGAGCCGGACGACCGAATGCGTGCGCTGCTCGCCACCGGCCAACCCGGCGTGACGGTGCTGGCCGGCCGCGCCGAACAGCTTCCGGTCCCCTCCGCTTCCTACGACGTGGTCATCGCCGCGTCGGCGTGGCACTGGGTCGACGAGGAGCGAGCCGTCCCCGAGGTGGCGCGGGTGCTGCGTCCCACCGGACGGCTCTCCCTCGTGTGGAGCGGGCCCGACCGCTCCGTCGACTGGGTGCGCTCGCTGTGGGCCGGCGGCATCATCTTCACGCCCGAGGAAGTGGCCGACGTGGACGCGCGCCGGCGCCGGCGCCACGCGGTCAACGTGGACGTCGCAGGAGGGAGCCCGTTCTCGGAGCCCGAGACCTCGTTGTTCCGCTGGCGCCGTGCCATGACCAAAGAGGACCTCGTTGCACTGGCCACCACCTACAGCTCGGTGATCACCATGGAGGAGGATGCCCGCCGCCGGCACCTCCGTGCCATGGCGAGCTTCCTCGAGACGCACGAGCCGTTCCGGGGTCTTGACCTCATCGACGTCCCCATGCGGTCGTACTGCTGGCGTGCGGCCAAGCGCTGACAGGCACCGCGAGCCGCCGGTGCCGGGAGGATGTGACAAAGGTCCCTAATCAGGGGACTACCTGGAGCCTAGGGTGGCGCCATGGTCCTCGCTGCCTTGCTCGGCGCCCTCATCAACCTCAATGGGTCCGGCCACTACATCCACTGGGGTTTCATCCAGATGTCGGTCGCCAACTTCGTCGTCATCATCTTGATGATCGTCGTCTTCGTCCTGGCGATCCTGCTGCCGTTCCCCAAGCGCAAGGGGGACCGTCAATGAGCGTCGACACGGGTGCCCCACCCACCCCCGCGGTCGACCGCCCGGCCTCGGCGGAGTCGCGCCAGTGGACCGCACGGATGCGCCGCGCCGCCGAGTCCGCCTTCCCGCCCGACCAGCTGCTCCCCGACCGGCAGCCCGCGTACATGGCGTCGTGGATCTACGTCTTCGGTGTCCTGACCGTCGTCAGCCTCGCCTGGGTGATCATCACGGGCTGCATCCTCGCCCTCATGGGACCGACCTGGTGGCACGTGTCTTCGACGGGGCACTTCGTGAACTCGCTGCACCTGTGGAGCGTGGAGGCCTTCTTCTTCTTCATGGTCATCCACCTCTGGGGCAAGTTCTTCATGGCGGCCTGGCGGGGGAATCGCCGGTTGACCTGGGCCACCGGTGTCATCTCGTTCCTCGTCTCGGTGGCGGCCGCCTTCACGGGCTACGTCTCCCAGACGAACTTCGACTCGCAGTGGATCTCCACCCAGGCCAAGGACGGCATCAATTCGACCGGCGCCGGCGCCGTCTGGAACGTCCTCAACTTCGGGCAGATGCTGATGTGGCACATCGTCCTCTTGCCCATCGTGGTCGCCCTGATCGCCGGGCTGCACGTGCTGCTGGTACGGCGCCACGGCATCGTCCCCCCGTTCGCCCAGGGTGGCGATGACGCCGACACCGCGGCAACGGTCAGCCCGGCCGAGGAGCCCGCATGAGCGCCGACGCCACGAAGCACCGCCGCTTCAAGCCCGACCGCGACGTGAAGGAATGGAAGGGTGCGTACGTCCCGTACGACATCCTCAAGGAGGCCTTCGTCGCCTTCCTCGCCGTGGCCGTGCTCATCGTGCTGCTGGCCGTGGTCTTCTCCTCTCCCGACGATCCTGCCATCACCCTCAAGAGATGGTCGGTCCTCAACCCGGTCGACTTCGCCCAGACGGCCATCACGGAGCTGGACGGGACGAGTGCGTCCGCCACGTACGGGCCGCCGTACAACTCGACACCCGACGTGACCCAGCACATGGGTTTCTTCGAGCCCGACCAATGGTTCGGTGTGCACCAGCCCATCGACAATGCGCAAGACTTCGTCATTGGCCCTCTGCGCACCCTGCCGAACCAGCCGGTGACGCAGGCCGCGCTCAACGTGTACCAGGGGGCGTCGGCGGCGCAACAGTCGGCATGGACCACCGCCTACGAAAAGGCCGTCGCCAACGCGACCGACGTCAGCGGGCGACTGCACGTCCCCTCCGGACGCTACGGCCCGGTCGGCATCATCATCGGCTCGCTCACGGCCATGGCGCAGACCGGTGGCCTCGACGGCACCCTGCTGAGTCAGGGCGGCTTCTACAACACGAACTACACCAAGCCGTTGCTCTTCCTCGCCGACGGCACCTACCTGGCCAACCTCGCCGGTGCGCAGCACCTGCAGGGCACCCAGTGGGGGATGATGAACGAGACCGGGAACTACCCCGGCCAGGCCTGGCTATGGCTCTACACGATGTGGTACCAGGTGTACCCGATGAACCAGTCGACCAACGCCGACCTCGAGGTGTGGGTCATCATGATGGTGCTCTCGGTCGGGTTGATCTTCCTTCCCTTCATCCCCGGCCTCCGCTCCATCCCCCGCTGGACGCGGGTCTACAAACTGATCTGGCGGCAGCACTACCGCGAGCTGGCAGCCGGCTGAGCGTCGGCCGTGCGACGGCCGTTCCTGTGAATCGTCACCTGTTCGTCAGGCAACTCCTCGGACGCGCCCACGTCATTCTGCGCCCGCACCCAGGTCCGGGGTGCAGCGTGTGCGGTGCCGACCCGAGCGGGCCGGTGCTTGACGAGAGACGAAAGGGCACTCACCCATGCAGATCCGCCTTCGCAACGTGCTGGCCATCGGCGCGCTGACCTCAGGCTTCCTGGCCGGCGGCGCGCTGGTCGCCAACGCGGCGACCACCTCCACCACCACAGGCAATTCGGGCTCGGGCTCGACCTCCAACTCCTCGACGACCACCCCGTCGACGAGCAGCGGCACCGGAAGCTCCTCGGGCACCTCGAGCTCCGGCTCGTCGAGCTCGTCCTCCGGGTCGGGCTCGTCCTCCGGGTCGAGCTCGGGAACCGGGTCGACCCGCAACTGTCCCAACATGGGCAACGGCACGGGATCCCACACCGGCACGCCGCCGAGCGGCTCCGCCCCGGGCCCGACGACGGGCTCGTAGCAGCGGGCATCCTCCCCGCCCGCCCGCCCCATGCGGACGGGCGGCACAGGCCGGATCGCCACACGGCCTGTGCCGCCCGACGCTCGGGCCGCGCCAGATCGCAGAAGGCTCAGGCCGTCGCCCCACGGGCGTCGAGGGCGCACCCCACGAGCTCGCCGAGCGCGTCGTCGAGGAAGACGGCCACCTCGTCCAGCTCGGGCAGCAGCCGGCGGCAGGCGAACAGCCCGAACTGCACCCGGTCGAGATACGAGAACACCGTCACGTTGACGCCGATCCCCTCCGCGATCGGCCCGACGGGGTACATCGCGGCGACGCGGCTCCCCGCGCAGAACAACGAGAAGTCGGGGCCCCGGACGCTCGAGACGGTCACGTTGAACGGGGGCCGGACCTTGTCGAACAGGCGCGTCCCCGCCATGACCCGTGCCAGCCTGGTGGCGAGGGCGGGCAGCGCGATCTGCGCCAGGTCGCCCACGAACCGGCCCCGGTGCAGCTTCTCCTGCTCCTTGGCCACCCGGGCCGACTCCGAGATCGCGTCCAGCCGGAGCACCGGGTTGTCGACGTCGCTGGCCAGCGAGACCAGCATCCCCGAGATCTGATTGCCCAGATCCTCGCCTTGCGCCTCGCTCCGGGTGGAGACCGGGACCATCGCCACCATCGACTGCTCCGCCCCTTCGCCGCGGGCCTCGAGCAGCCGGCGCAGGCCACCGGCGACGACGGCCAGGACGACGTCGTTCACGGTGGCCTCGAAGACCTGGCCGACGAGCTTCACGTCCTCGAGCGGCACGGAGAGCGTCGCGTAGCGCTTGCGGTTCGAGACCGCCCCGTTGAACGAGGTCCGCGGCGCGCTCGAAGAAGCCCGGAGGTGGCTGCTCGCCGCGCTGCACGAGCTCCCGGTTGTGCATGCCGAGGTCGGCCACCGCCTCCACGCCGGCCTGGAGCGTGCCCAGCGTCTCGCCCGGCTGGCGCGCCAGCGACGAGGCCGCGTGGCGCAGCATCTGGGTGTGGGAGGGCAGCGGCCCCGGTGCCCACTCCGGCGGCAGCGCGATCACCCGTGCCCTCGGGTTGAGGTCCAGGAACGCCGCCAGCACCGAGGCGCCGCTGACCCCGTCGAGGATGGCGTGGTGCACTTTGGCGATGAGCGCCGTGCGGTCCCCCTCCAGCCCCTCGACCACGTGCATCTCCCACAGCGGGCGGTCGGGGTCGAGCCGGCGGCTCATCACGCCGGCCACGAACGCGTCGAGTTCCGCCTTGCCGCCCGGTGTGGGAAGGCTGGCCCGGCCCAGGTGGTCGTCCAGCTCGAAATCGGGGTCGTCGACCCACACCGGGTGGTGCAGCCCGAAGGGCACCCGGATGGCCCGCTGGCGCAGCGGAGGGATCAGGTGGAGCCGCTGGGCGATCACCCGGCGAATCTGCGCATAGCGGGTCGACGGCGAGAAGAGGGACCGCGTGCCCTCCGGGGGGTCGAGCACGAGCGCGACGCCGACGTGCATGGGCGTCGTCGGAGTCTCGAGCGACAGGAAGGCTGCGTCCATGCCGACGAGCGACTGCATCACCACTTCTTACCCGCTTCCGGCCGCGCCGTCATGTGCCGGTGTGCCCGAAGCCGCCGCTCCCCCGTTCCGACGTTCCGAGGCCGCTCTCGGGCACCAACGCGAAAGCCGCCCGTTCCACCCGGACGAGCACGAGCTGGGCGATCCGGTCGCCCCGCCTGACCTCGTAGTCGTGCTGGGGGTCGTGGTTCACGAGGACGACCTGCAGCTCGCCCCGGTAGCCGGAGTCGACCAGGCCGGGGGTGTTGAGGCAGGTGACCCCGTGGCGCGCCGCCAGGCCGCTGCGGGGCAGCACCAGCCCGGCGTGGCCCGCCGGGATCGCGACCGCCACCCCGGTGGGGACCACGGCCCGGCCACCCCGGCAGGCCAACACCACGCCGGTGCGGGCCAGCAGGTCAGCCCCCGCATCCCCCTCCCGGGCGTACCGGGGCACGGGCAGCTCGGCATCGAGCTGATGCAAGGGGACGCGCAGCATCGCCGGACACTACAAGGCGGCCAATCGGCCGTCCCGAAGCGGCCGGTAGCATGCCCGCGCATGCTGGCCTGGATCGATCTCGAGATGACGGGGCTCGATCCTGCCCGCCACACCATCGTCGAGATCGCCAGCCTGATCACCGAAGACGACCTGACCATCGTGGAGGAGGGGCCCGACCTGGTCGTGCACGCCTCGCCCGAGCAGGTGGCGGACATGGACGACTTCGTCCGCACGATGCACACCCGGTCGGGCCTGCTGAAGGACATGGAGGCGTCCACGCTCAGCCTGGCCGACGCCGGGGCGCAGACACTGGCCTTCCTGCAGCGGCACATCCGAGAGCCCCGGTCCGTTCCGCTGGCGGGGAACTCCATCGGCACGGACCGGCGCTTCCTGGCCATGCTCCTTCCCCAGATCGAGGACTACCTCCACTATCGCTCGGTCGACGTCTCCACCGTCAAGGAGCTCTGCCGGCGCTGGCGCCCCGAGGTCTACAAGGCGGCGCCGGTCAAGAAGGGGGGCCACCGGGCACTGCAGGACATCCGGGAGAGCGTGGCCGAGCTGGCCTTCTACCGCACGGCGATCTTCGAGCAGCCAGCGAGCGGGAAGGAGACCCCATGAGCGCCGCCGGCAAGGACGTGCCGTCGATGACGTTGCAGGAGGCCGACGCGGCGCTGACCGCGCCCGGCCAGCTCTTCGAGATGGAGGAGCTCGACATTCGCGGCGTGCCCACGCGCACCTGGAAGCACGCGCCACCGTCCCTGCGTGCGGTGATGGACATGTCGGTGGCCCACGGCGACGCCGTCTTCCTCGTCTACGAGGACGAGCGGACCACGTTCGCCGAGCACTACCGCATCGCCTGCACGCTGTCCCACCGGCTGCAGTCGACCTTCGGGATCCACCAGGGGGACCGCGTCGCCATCGTCATGCGCAACCTGCCCGAGTGGATCATGGCCTTCTGGGCGGCGACCCTCGCCGGCGCCATCGTCGTGCCGCTCAACGCATGGTGGAGCGGCGAGGAATTGCGCTACGGGCTCGAGGACTCCGGCTCCAAGGTGGCGTTCGTCGACACCGAGCGGGCCGAGCGCATCCGGCCCTTCCTGGGCGGCCTGTCGGGGCTCGACGCGCTCATCGTGGCCGACGAGCACCGGACGTCGACCGCGTCACCCCCCGAGGTCCGTGAGCCTGCCGGCGGGGCCGCCCCGGTGACCGAGTGGCCGTTCGCGCTCGCGGTCGGCCCGGTGGACGAGGCCGCCTCGCCCCCCGACGTCACCATCGACCCGGAGGACGACGCCACCATCTTCTACACGTCGGGCACGACCGGACGGCCCAAGGGCGCGGTCGGCACGCACCGCAACATGGTCACCAACCTCATGAGCCTCTTCTTCATCAACACGAGAGGCTCCATGCGCTTCGGCGCCGCCGCGCTCGAGCCGACCGGCGACAGGACACAACCGGCCTTCCTGCTGTCGGTGCCGCTCTTCCATGCGACGGGGTGCCACTCCGTCATGGTGTCGAACATCGCCGCCGGCGGGAAGATCGTGATGATGCACCACTTCGACCCCGAACGCGCCCTGCAGCTCATCGAGCGCGAGAGGATCGGCACCTTCGGGGGCGTGCCGGCGATGGTCATGCAGGTGCTCGACTCCCCCGACTTCTCGAAGTACGACACCTCGTCCGTCCGAGGGGTCTCCTACGGGGGCGCTCCCGCCCCGCCCGACCTGGTTCGGCGCATCCGCGCGGCGTGGCCCGTCGGTCAGCCGTCGAACGGCTACGGGCTCACCGAGACCTCATCGGTGACCTCCATGAACTCGGGGGGCGACTACGTGGCCAAGCCCGAGAGCGTCGGGCCGCCCGTCCCCGTCTGCGACGTCGCCGTCGTGCCCGAGGAGTTCGGCGGCGACGAGCCGGACGACAGCATCCCCCGCGGGCCCGACGTCAGAGGCGAGCTGTGGATCAAGGGACCCAACGTGGTGCGGGGCTACTGGAACCGCCCCGAGGAGACCGCAAAGACGTTCTCCCGGGGGTGGCTCCACACGGGCGACGTCGCCCGCCTCGACGAGGAGGACTTCATCTACATCGTCGACCGGGCCAAGGACATGATCATCCGCGGCGGGGAGAACGTGTACTCGGTGCAGGTCGAGGCGGCGCTCTTCGAGCACCCCGCCGTCGCGGACTGCGCCGTCATCGGAGTGCCCGAGCCCACACTGGGCGAGGAGGTGGGCGCCGTGGTCGTGCTGCGGCCCGGCGCCAAGGTGACCGCCGAGGAGTTGGGGCGGCACGTGAAGGCGCGCCTGGCCGGGTTCATGGTGCCCACCCGCATCTGGTTCCGCTCCGAGCCGTTGCCGCGCAACCCACAGGGGAAGGTCCTCAAGCGCGAGCTGCGAGACGAGCTGGTGACGCCCTCGGCCTGAGGCGCGGGCAGCTCAGGCGCCGTCGGGGTCGCGGCCCGTGAGCCCCAACAGGCGGTCGAGCAGCGGGGCGTCGTCGGGCACGGGGACGGCGGCCGGGTAGATGCCGATGGCGCGCCACTCCTCCGCATGCGGGCGCACCTCGTCCCAGATGCCCTGCACCAGCTCGTCCGGCAGGTCGGGGTCGACGCCGATCACTCGGGCGATGTCATGGGCCCGCAGGCCGCGGAACGAGTTGATCTGCCAGAAGTACTCGCGGATGGTGTAGTCGCCGAAGGACAGATGGGCGACGGCGTCGAAATCGGTGACCCCGGCCGCCGCGGCGCAGGCGGCGTCGACGATCGCGTCGAAGCGCTCGACGGGGTTGTCGCCCAGCAGGTCGCCGTCGAATTTCGCGGCGCCCGCCTCCTCCATGGTGCGTCCGGCCAGCATGTCGGGCACCCAGGCGTCGTCGTAGGCGTGGTACTCGACGATGGCGCGCAGCGCCGGCGGCCCGTCGGCCCCGCGGCGGGCGAAGCCGGCGGGCATCGTCATTCCCCACTGCTCGGGGCGGATCCGGGCCACCACCGCGGCCAGGGCCCGGTCGGCCAGCACGAACACCTCCGCCTCGTTCATGGTCCTCACCTCCGTGCGTCGGGGCGGCCCGGCACCATCCCCTCACACTCTCGCCCATGGCTGTGACGGCGAGAGGGCGGGCGGACGCGACCGTGCCGGCCCGGAGGCCGGCACGGTCCACAGGTCGCCCCGACGGCGGGCGTCGCCCGGCTCAGCGGTTGGGCTGGGGCGTCACCCGCAGGTAGGGCTTGAGCGCTTTCCACCCCTTGGGGAAGCGGTCCTTGGCCTCGTCGTCGCTCACCGCGGGGACGATGATGACGTCCTCGCCCTCGGTCCAGTTGACCGGCGTGGCCACCTTGTAGTCGGCCGTCAGCTGGAGCGAGTCGAGCACGCGGATGATCTCGTCGACGTTGCGGCCCGTGGACGCCGGGTAGGTCAGCGTGAGCTTGACCTTCTTGTCCGGGCCGATGATGAAGACGGAACGCACCGTGAGCGTGTCGTTCGCGTTGGGGTGGATCATGTCGTAGAGGTCCGCCACCTTGCGGTCCTCGTCGCCGATCAGCGGGAAGGCCAGCGCCGAGCCCTGGGTCTCCTCGATGTCACCGGCCCAGCCCTTGTGGGACTCGACCGAGTCGACGGAGATGCCGATCAGCTTGGTGTTGCGCTTGTCGAACTCGGGCTTGGCCTTCGAGAAGGCGCCCAGCTCGGTCGTGCAGACCGGCGTGAAGTCCTTGGGGTGGGAGAACAGGATCCCCCAGCTGTCACCCAGCCATTCGTGGAAATTGATCGTGCCTTCGGTGGTGTCGGCCGTGAAGTCGGGAGCGGTGTCCCCGAGACGAACTGCCATGTGCTCCTCCTGGAATCTATGAGGCTCCGTGTGCTGAGGGCTGAGACCTTACCGGCTGCCCCGCCTATTGTCGACACGTTTGGTCATATTTGTGCCGTCCCGGGCCGGGTCACCGGAAAGGGTCCTCCACCAGGGTGTCGGCGCCGGCTCGATGTGCGGACGGGCCACCCCGGCCGTGCGAGAATGCCCCCATGAGCCCCGAGACGCCCGCTCCGCCCGCCGGGCCGTACGTGCCGTACCGGACCGACACGCTCGTGGTCGGGCACGACGGCCCGGTGACGATCGTGACGATCGACCGCCCGGAGCGGCGCAACGCGGTCGACAGCGTGTGCGCCGACCATCTCCGCGAGACGTTCCTCGCGTTCGACCAGGACGACGCCAGCTCGGTGGCCGTGCTCACCGGGGCCGAAGGGACGTTCTGCGCCGGTGCCGACCTCAAGGCGGTCGCCGAAGGGGACCGCCGGCCCATCCCCGATCACGGGCCGGGGCCGATGGGACCCACGCGTCTGACCCTGTCCAAGCCCGTGATCGCCGCCGTCGAGGGGTACGCCGTCGCCGGTGGGTTGGAGCTCGCCCTGTGGTGCGACCTGCGGGTGGCGGCCGAGGATGCCATCTTCGGCGTCTTCTGCCGGCGCTTCGGCGTGCCCCTGTGCGACCTCGGCACCGTGCGGCTGCCGCGTCTGGTGGGCCACGGGCGCGCCATGGACCTGATCCTCACCGGTCGGGCCGTCGCCGCCCCGGAGGCGCTCACCATGGGCCTGGTCACCCGGGTCGTCCCTCCCGGCGGGGCGCTGCAGGCCGCGCTGGCACTCGCCCGGCAACTGGCGGCGTTGCCCCAGGTGTGCCTGCGCTCGGACCGGATGAGCGCCCTCGGGCAATGGGGGCTGACGGAGGAGGAGGCCGCCCTCGCGGAGGCCCGGCGTGGCCGCGAGGTCATAAGCAGCGGCGAGACGATCGCAGGGGCCGCTCGATTCGCGGGAGGTGCGGGCCGCGGTGGCACTGCGCTCGACTGACCCCGGCGCGTCGGGCGGGCCGGCGACGCCGGGACGCCCGACGGTGGCCGCCTTCGACTTCGACGGCACGCTCACCGACTCGGGCAGCGTCTTCCCGTTCCTGGTGAGCCTGCGGGGCCTCTGGCCCGTGCTGCGCGCCGTGGTCCGGCTCTCCCCCGGGCTCCTGCGGGCTGCCATCGCCGGAGGCGTCGCGGCGGACAAGGTCAAGGAGGAGCTGTTCACCCGCCTCCTCGGGGGCCTGCCGGTGGAGGAGGTCGACCGGCTCGGGGCCGAGTTCGCGCACCTGCACCTGCGCCGGCACCTGCGCCAGGACACCCGCCGCCGACTCGAATGGCACCAACGGCAGGGGCACCACACGGTGGTCGTGTCGGCGTCACCAGAGTGCTACGTGAGCCCCGCCGCGCACGAGCTCGGGGTCGACGGCGTGGTGGCCACCCGGCTCGCCGTCGGGGGCGGCGGCCTCCTCACCGGCGGCTACGAGGGCAAGAACTGCCGGGGGGCGGAGAAGTACGCCCGGCTCGTCGTGTACCTGCGCGCTCAGGGCCTGCTGGCCGGCAACGGGGGCGAGCAACCCGTGCTGTGGGCCTACGGCAACAGCCGCGGCGACCTGCGGCTGCTCAACGCCGCCGACCACGGCGTCGACGCCGGCCGCCTCGGGCCGCTCGGCCGGCTGCACCGGTTCCCGCGTCTCGCCGCGGTGGCGGCGTCAGCCCGGCGTGACGGCGATGCCGACGGCGTGGCCTGAGTACCCGCTGACCGCCGTGGTGACGTCGCCGAAATAGGGGGCGTCGCCGTAGGCGAAGGCCTGGCCGCTCGCGTTGACCGCATCGAATCCCTGTCCGCTGAAGTCCGGGATCAGGCCGGTCATTGGTCCCCGCATGCTGCTCAGCGCCGGCGAGCCGGGGGCGACCCCGACGGAGGGCGCGTCGCCGAAGCCGTGCGCGGTGCCATTGGCCTCGAGCATCCAGTAGCCGCCCCCGTCGGGCGACGGCGCGACGCCCACGATCGGCGTCGGCGGTGGGCTCGAACCGAGCGAGCCGAAGAACCCGGCGTCCCCGTAGGCGAAGAGGCCCCCGTCGGAGGCGATCAACCAGTAGCCCTGCCCGTCGTGGGTCGGCACCATCCCGATGACGGGCTTGTTGAGCCTGAGGCTCCCGGTGCTGCCGTAGAACCCGGCGTCGCCGTAGGCGAAGATCCCGCCGTCGGAAGCCACGAGCCAGTACCCGCCGCCGTCGGGGGTGACGGCCATGCCGACCATGGGCTGGTTGAGCCGGATACTGCCGGTGCTGCCGTGGAACGCGGCGTCCCCGAAGCTGAACACGCCGCCGTCGGTCGCGACCTCCCAGTAGCCGCCGGCGTCGTGCGTCGCGGCCATCCCCACCACCGGCTGGTTCAGCCGCATGCCGCCGGTGCTCCCGTGGAACTGGGCGTTGCCGAAGCTGAACACACCGCCGTCGGTGGCGTTGATCCAGTAGCCCGCGACGCCACCGCTGGGCTGACCGCCCACGGTGAACCAGTTCGACTGCAGGTTGAGCGCGGCGGCGAACGCGTTCCCGGACACCGACACCGACCCACCGGAGCCGGCGATCGTCACCTGGTTGACCCGCCCGCCATAGTCGCCGAGGCCATTGCGGGCGGTGACCGTGATGGTGCTGAGCGTGCCAATCTGCGGGTAGGCGGCCTGAATAGTGGACACGGGGACGGAGACGCTCCAGTTGTGGTGTGGATTGCAGGCCCCGGTGACACAGACTGCGTCGCCATCGTCGGTAACGGCCGGGAACTGTCCGTCGGCCAACTGGGCACCGGCCGAGTACCCGCCCGAGGAGGACGAATACTCGGTGGTGGCGATGGTGCTGGTGCCGTTGATCACCATCACTTGATTCGCCGTGTTGGCGGCGGCGCCGGCGTCATACAGGTTCTCCCACCTCATGCCCGGATAGGACTGGCAGGTCTGGTCACACGTGTCGGCGTAGCCGCCATAGCCGTTCGGACTCGCTTCGACGTAGGAACGGACGGCGACGACCTGTGCCTCCGTCTGCTGGAATCCCCATGCCTGCCCTTGCGGGCCTGAACCGCCGAGAGCGGCCCACGTGCTCGGTGACTCGGCCGCCGCCACATCGGCCACGTACGTCTCGATGGGCACGGTGTTGACGGTGCGCTCCGCCCCGGACGAATTCTGCAACGCGGTAAGGGTGCCGTGGACCTCGATGGTGCCGTTGATCGTGCACAGGTTCACCGGACCGCCGTCGGAGGCCGAGGCCGAGGGCTGGGTGGCTGTGCCGACCGGCGTCCAGGTGGGACCGGCACAGCTACCACCTGTGAAGATCTCGAAGACGTTCGGCGTGGATGTCGGTTGGAACATCACGGCAGCCGCTGAACCACCCGGGAAGTTCACATTGGCCCCCGAGTCGGCGGCATTCACGATGGTGAAGGCGTCGTTGGCCTCCGTCATTGCCACGGTCACGTTGCCCCCGTGGAAGCTGGAGTCCGAGACCGTCTGTAACGACGCGGCGCCGGCAACGTTGTTGCCGTCGTCCCCGTAGTAGTGGTTGAGGATCCACTGGTACGTCTGCGGCCCGAGCCCGTTGTCCGCACCGATGGCGTAGCCGAGCGAGCCCCACTGGCCCATTCCGATGCCGTGGCCGTAGCCGTGACCGCTGATGACCACGGTCGAACCGAGGTCGGCCGCCGCGGGCGACGCCGGGCCGACCAGGGCGGCGGCCACGACGAAGGGCAGCGCGCCGCTGAGCGCGGCCAAGGGCGCGCCTATGCGCCGGCGCACGATCCCGGGACGTGCGGGCAGCGTTCCGACGAGCACGATCGGACCAGGCTAGCGGCGCGACCTGGAGAAATTGGTGCATGGGCGCAGCAACCGGGGTGCGAGGACGCGCCGGTACACTGCACGGCCGTGCGGGTCGACCAGGTCATACCGTCGCTCGCCAGCCGCGACGCCATCGGTGTCCACACGCTGCACCTGCGCGACGGCTTGCGTGCCGCGGGCATCGACTCGGACATCTACTACGGCAGCCGCACGCCCGACGTGGAGCACGAGGGGCGTCCCGTGACCGAGCTCGGCCGGTCCGGGCGCGACCGCTGGCTCCTGTACCAGGCATCCATCGGCAGCCCCGTCTACGACATCCTCGCGGCGCGGGCCGAGCCCAAGCTCGTCAACTACCACAACATCACGCCCGCCGACCTGTTGCGCGACTGGGAGCCGGCGGTGGCCTACGAGGCCGCGCTCGGTCGCACGCAGCTGGGCCGCCTCGCGCCGCAGAGCCGCTTCGCGGTCGCCGACTCCGCGTTCAACGAGTCGGAGCTGCAGGCGCTCGGCTACCGGGGCACCGCCGTGGTCCCCCTGCTGATCGACATGCAGGCCAAGAGCGACGAGCCCGACCCGGAGCTGTCGGCCGCGCTGGCGCGCCGCAAGGAGCGCGAGGGCGGGGCCGACCTGCTCTACGTGGGGAAGATCTCGCCCCACAAGGCCCCGCACGACCTCGTCAAGATGCTCGACGTCCTGCGCCGCACCGACGACCCCGCGGCCCGGCTCCACCTGGTCGGCTCGCCGCTGGGCGTCACCTACGAGCCGGCGCTGCGTGCCTTCATCGAGGAGCTCGGCCTCACCGGCGCCGCCCTCCTGCCCGGCTCGGTCACCGGCGCGGAGCTCGAGGCGTACTACCGGGCGGCCGACGTCTTCGTCTGCGCCTCCGACCACGAGGGCTTCTGCGTCCCGCTCGCCGAGGCGATGGGCCACGGGGTCCCCATCGTCGCCTACGGCGTCACCGCGGTGCCCGAGACGGTCGGCGGCGCCGGGCTCGTGCTGCCCGACAAGTCCGCCGTGCCGTTCGCCGCGGCCGTCGGCCGGGTGCTGGGGGACCCCACGCTGCGCGACGTCCTCGCCGCCGCCGGCCGGGAGCGCGGCGGCGGCCTTCGACCTCGGCGCGTCGACGCGACGGTTCGTCTCGCTCGTGCGCGAGGCCGTCGGCGCCTCCTGACCCGCGGCGCTCGTACTCAGCCGTGGCGGAGCGCGGCCACGAGATCGACCGCCCGCTCCCCCGCCGAGGCGAGGTCGAGGTCGGCCACGCGGCGCGTGGCCGCGTGGGCCAGCGTCTCCGTGAGGCCCGGGTCCTCCCGCACCCGGGCCACGGCGCCCGCGAGGGCCCAGGGATCGGTGGCGTCGACGAGCAGGCCGCCGTCGCCCACGACCTCGGGCAGCGCGCCGGCCCGGTTGGCCACGACGGGGACGCCGATCGTCATGGCCTCGAGGACGGGCACGCCGAAACCCTCGTGCCGGGAGGGGATCACGAGCACGTCCGAGCGGGCCAGGGTGGCGGCCAGGTCGGCGTCGCTCAGCGCGCCGGCGAACGTCACGGCGTCGTGCAGGCCCAGGTCGTCGACGAAGCGGCGCAGCGCACTCGTGTAGGGCGCCACGACCGGCCGCCCCACGACGGTCAGCGTCGCCCCGGGGTCATGGTGCTCCCGGGCGACGAGGAGCGCCGCCGCAGCGAACTCGATGCCCTTGTTGGGGGCGAGGCGGCCGACGCTGAGCCAGCGCGCACCCGGAGGTCGCCCGACGGTGGCCGGGGCGGCCTTCCCCGCCCCGGCGGACACGAGGGCGGCCGGGGGCACCACCGCCGTGCGCCCGTAGCCGGCCTCGCGCAGCTCGGCCTCGTTGAAGGCCGACACGGCGATGCCGAGCGTGCAGCGCGGGGCGAGCTGGCGCAGCTGGCCCTGGGCGAGGAGCTGATGGCGCGCCAGCGCGTTGTCCCAGGGGGCATAGAGGTGCGGCGGTGTCACGTTGTGGTAGTTGACGACGAGGGGCTCGGGGCGCGCACCCAACCACGGCGCGATGGCCGACGCGGTGGCGAACTGATAGAGCAGCACGTCCCCCGGCTCGGCCGCGCCGGCGTATGCGGCGAACGGGCGCGTCTCGGCCTCGGTCTCGGGGTCCGCCCGCTCGACGTAAATCCGCGAGGCGATCCCGCGGGCCGCCATGACCTCGCGCAGGCGGAGCGTGTGCCGGCCGACCGCGTCGCCGCGGTGCAGCATCGGGACGAACTGATGGATGCCGCTCATGCCCCACGGCCGGCCGGCGTGGCCAGCGGGGCCAGCAGGCTCACGAAGCGGTCGGCGGCGTGGGCCAGGTCCAGCTCGTCCAGCCGTCGGCGTCCCGCCTCGCCGAGGGCGGCGCGGCGCGGCGCGTCGGCCAGCAGATCGGTGATGGACGCGGCCAGCGCGTAGGGGTCCTTGTCCGAGACGAGCGCGCCGGCCCCGCCGAGCACCTCGGGCAGTGCCCCGCGCTCGAAGGCGACGACGGGCAACCCGGCGGACATCGCCTCGACCACCGGGACGCAGAAGCCCTCGTGCTCCGAGGTGACGACGAGTACGTCGGCGCCGGCGTAGGCCGCCGCCACGGTGGCGTCGCCGGCGTGCCCGGAGAACGTGACCGCGTTCCCCAGCCCCAGCTCGGCCACGTAGCGGTGCAGCGCGGCGACGTAGGAGTCCGTGGCGGGCTTCCCGATGATCCGCAGCGTCGCGCCGGGATCCCCGTGCGCCCGGGCGACCGCCAGCGCGGCAACGGTGTTCTCGAGCGCCTTGTTGGGCGACACCCGCCCGACGGCCAGCCACCGGGCGCCGCTCCGGCGCGCCCGCTCCGCCGCGGCGCCGCCGGGGGGCGCGGCGGAGGCCGGATCGAGGGCGGCCGATGGGGGGACCACCGCCGTGCTGGCGAACCCCGCGTCGGCCAGGTGGCTCTCGTTGTAGGCCGAGTCGGCCACGGCCAGGGCCGCCCGCGGCGCCAGCAGGCGCAGGTCCCCCTGGGCCCGCAGTTGGCCCAGGGCGAGGTGGTTGTCCCAGGGCGCCATCAGCTCCGGCGGTGTGATGTTGTGGTAGTTCACGACGAGGGTCTCGGACCGGCCGGCCAGCCACGGCGCCATCGCGGACGCGGTGGCGAACTGGTAGACGACGACGTCGCCCACCTCGGCGGCATCCGGGTACGCGAGCACGGGCAACGTCTGGTCCGCCGTCTCCTCGTCGACGGTGTCCACGTAGATCTCCGAGCGGAACCCGCGCGCCCGCGTCGCCTCGCGGAGGCGGAGGGTGTGGCGGCCGACCGCGTCGCCACGGTGCAGGACGGGGACGAAGTGGTGGATGCCGCTCACGAGGGGACGGCGGCGGTCAGCGCGAACCGGCGGTCGTGCACCTCCGCGCCGTCGAGGGGCGCCACCTCCGCGAACCCGGACCGGTCGAGCAGCAGCTCCCACGTCGCCGCATGGAGCGGATGGCCCTCGACCAGGTCGAGCGCGGCCGGGTCGCGCGACCCCACGGTGCCGACGAGCTCCGAGACGATCACGAGCGGCGCGTCGTGCGCCAGGGCGCGCCGGCACCGGTCCAGGAGCGGCAGAACCGCGGGCAACGGCAGGCGGTCGACCACGCCGCTCAGCACGATGCCGCCGAGCGAGGCCAGCGGGCGCCCGGCCAGGTACTCGGTCGCCTCGCCCATGGTGACCGAGCAGCCTCCCTCGAGCGCGCGCAGCGCCACCGCGCCCCGTGGCTCCACCCCGTGCGCCGGGGCACCCCGCTCGGTGACCGCCCTCAGCAGGCCGCCCTCACCACAGTCCGCGTGGACGATCTCGCCGCCGGGCGTGCGGGCGAGGACGTGCGCCACCACGGGGCCGACCCACGGGCCGAGCTCGCGCGCCGGGACGAGCCAGGCCGCCCCTTCCACGGGCCGGTCCTCGGCGGCGAGCCTCGCCTCGAGGGTGGCCACACGGGCCGAGAGGAACCGGAACGCCTCGACCACGTGGCCCATCGCCTCCTCGAGCTCGGTCGCCTCGGCCTCGGCCGGCCGTCCGGCCCGGCTCCTCTTCCGACGCAGGCGGCCCGGCCGCCGTGCGGCAGCCCGGCGCTCCGACTCGACCGCGTCCGACAGCGCGGAGGCCCCGGGATGGTAGGGCCCGTAGCGATCGCCGAGGTGCGTGAATGCGGCCAGGAAGTTCCACGCGTCGCTCCCCTGGGGCGCCAGGCGCGGCGAACGCCTCGTGCAGGGCCTGCGCCGCCCGGGCCCGGTCGGCGTCGGAGGGGGTGCCGCCGTCGTCGTCCCGGGTCAACCCCGCCGCAGGATTGGCATCGTCGATCGGGGGAATAGCTGCGGGCACGGCGATCGATGCTACCGGCGATGCCCGTCGCGGGCCTTCGACCGCCGTCCATGCCCGATGACGAGCGACTACCTTCGGCAACTGAGAAAGGACTCTCTTGAACGTGACGCACGCGGACAGGCTGACGACACGATTGGTCCTCGCAAGCCTCCCCGTGGCGGGAGCCTGCCTCCTCTCGTCCGGGGTGCTCCGCACGCCGCCGGTCGCCGCGGCGACGCCGCTGACGCTGACCGAGACATGGAACGCGGGGCACGGGACGGCGCTCGACGACGCGCCGTGCGGTGTCGGCCTGGCCTCGCCCACAGAGTTCAGCGACGGCGGGACGGCGGCGATCGAGGTCGGCGACCGGCAGGGGAACCTGTACGGCCTGAACCTGGCGGACGGATCGGTCGCCCCGGGGTGGGGCAGCGGACAGGGCCAGGACATCGGCTCCGGTCAAGGGTGCACGAACCCCGGCACGGGTGGCGCCATGCCCGCGGTGGGGGTCGACGGCGTCGAGGTCCCCGGGAGCCCGCCCATCGACTCGACCGCGTCGGTCGACCCGGGCAACGGGGGCGACCTCTACTTCGGCGGCGGCAACGCGGCCTCACCCATCGACGGCGGCTACTACGCGTACACGCCCGGGCGGCAGCCCGGTGTGGAACGAGGTCGTGACGAACCCGCCCAGCGACACGATGCCTGACGGCGGCGTGCAGGCGTCACCCTCCGTCGGCGACGGGGGCTCGCTCGTCGAGGCGGGCTCGCTGGGCCAGATGACCTACGCGCTCTCGGCCGCGAGCGGCGCGGCCGCCCCCGGCTGGCCGCAGTTCTCGGCCGACAGCGTCTTCTCCACCGCCGCGGTGGGCGACCTGTACGGCACCGGTTCCGACGACTTCGTGTCCGGAGGCGCTTCCTCGAGCGGCTTCGCGTTCGGGACGCACTACTCCGACGGCGGCCACGTGCGCATCTACAACGACCACGGCGGGCTGGTCTGCAGCGCCATGACCAACGAGGAGGTCGACTCCTCCCCCGCCGTCGGCCCGATCCTGCCCGGTGGCGCCTACGGCATCGCGACCGGCACGGGCAGCTACTTCCAGGGAGCCAGCGACCAGAACACCGTCAAGGTGTTCGACACCAGGTGCAACCAGGTGTGGAGCGACACCCTGGACGGGCTGACCGGCGGAAGCCCGGCGCTGGCCGACGTGCAGGGAAACGGCCAGCTGGCGGTCGTGGAGGGCACCGTCACCGGTGTCGCGAGCGGAACGGTCTACGCCCTCAACGCAGCGACGGGCGGACAGATATGGAGCACCCACGTGAGCGGGGCCGTCCTGGGGTCGGTCACGACCGCAGACCTGACCGGCAACGGCTACCAGGACGTCATCGCCGCGACCGACCATGGGCTCTTCGTCCTCGACGGGCAGACGGGCCAGATCGTCGCCGACGTCGACGACGGCTCCGGCAATGGTGGCGTCCAGCCACCAGGGGCGGTCATCGGCTTCCAGAACGCCCCGCTCGTCACGGCGGACGCGAACGGGTCCATCGGGATCACGGTGGCGGGGTACTTCGCGCTTCCGCCGAGTGGCGCCGTGCAGGGCGTCGTGCAGCACTTCGAGGTGACGGGCTCGAGCTCGGCGCACTTCTTCGAGGCGGGCGGGTGGCCCCAGTTCCACCACGACGCGCAGCTGAGCGGGTTCGTCGGGGGCGGCTCCCCGCTCGGGACCTGCCACCGTCCACCGGCGGCGCAGCGCGGCTACCTGACGGTGGCCTCCGACGGCGGCATCTTCGCGTTCGGCCAGGACTTCTGCGGCAGCACCGGGAGCCTCACGCTGAACAAGCCGGTGGTCGGGATGGCTGCGGTGCCCGGACAGGGCGGCTACTGGCTCGTGGCGTCCGACGGCGGGATCTTCGACTACGGCGACGCCGGCTTCTACGGGTCGACGGGCTCGCTGCACCTCAACGCCCCCGTCGTCGGCATGGCCCCGACGCCCGACGGCAAGGGGTACTGGCTCGTGGCGTCCGACGGCGGCATCTTCACCTATGGCGACGCGGGGTTCTACGGATCGGCCGCGTCCGTCCCGGGGCAGGACATCGTGGGCATGGCGGCGACACCCGACGGCCTGGGGTACTGGGAAGTGAGCACGACGGGCCAGGTCTTCCCCTTCGGCGACGCCGTCTTCGCCGGGGACACCCGCAACCTCCACCTCAACGGCTTCATCGTGGGCATCACACCCGACCCGGTGACCGGTGGCTACTGGCTGGTGGGGTCCGACGGCGGCGTCTTCTCCTTCGGCGCGCCCTTCTTCGGATCGACGGGCAGCATCCACCTCAACCAGCCGGTGGTGGCCATGCAGTCCACGGCCGACGGGCAGGGCTACTGGTTCGTCGCGTCCGACGGCGGGATCTTCGACTACGGCGACGCGCCCTTCCGCGGCTCCATGGGCGGCCAGCACCTCAACCGGCCCATGGTCGGCATGGACGGCTTCTGACCGGTCACGACGGCCGCCCGGTCCCGAGGGGCACGCCGTGCCCTGACCTAGAGTGACGCCCCATGCTCCGGCGACGTGACACCGAGAAGAGCGATCCCGGCGCGGGCGTTCCCGCCCTGGCCGCCCCCGCCCGACGTGCGCCGCTCCTCCCCTCGTACCCGCCCCGGGACTATCTCGGCCAGCTCGACCCCGCCTTCCAGGCGTCGGAGTCGAGGCGTCACGACGGTGCCGACCTGAGCGACTTCGTGTGGTACCACGCCTTCGAGCTGCCCGACGGCCGGGTGCTCCCGGGTGCGTGGGACCTGCGGGGCCACGAGGCGGCATACCTCGGAGACGTGGACGTCGCCGGCAAGCGGGTGCTCGAGCTCGGCCCCGCCACGGGGTACCTGACCTTCTACCTGGAGCGCATGGGGGCCGACGTCGTCTCCTTCGAGGCGGGGTTCGACGTGTCCATCGACATGCTGCCGGTCAAGGGCCGCGACAACCCCGAGGGCCTGCTGGAGGTGATGCAGCACACGATCGACCGGAACCATGACGCCTGGTGGTACCTGCACCGCACGCTCGGCTCCTCGGCCAAATTCGTCCAGGGGAACATCTACGACCTCCCGGCCGACCTCGGGACGTTCGACATCACCGTCGTGGGGGCGATCCTGCTCCACCTGCGCGAGCCCTGGGGCGCGCTGGCGCAGGCGGCGCGGCGGACGACCGAGACGATGATCGTCACCGAGCCGCTGCAAGACGACCTGCACCCGCCCGACTCCAACATCATGCGCTTCTCACCCTCGGCCGAGCACCACGTCACCAATTGGTGGTCGATCTACCCGGGTGCCGTGGTCTCCATGCTGTCGCGCCTCGGGTTCGGACGGACGGAGACGACCATGCACGCCCAGCGCCACTATCTCGCCCACGATCTCACGAGCGACGCCATTGAGCAGAAGATGTACACGGTGGTCGGGCGCCCCGAAGCGTGACGTAGACGAAGCTGGGCCCCTGATCGCTCGGGTCGGACGACTCCAGGTCACCCGCCCAGGCGCGCCGGAACCCCGCCCCCTCGAGAGCCTTCCAGGAGGCGACGTTGTCCTGTTGCACGGCCACCACGATGCGGTCCTCGGACGGGTAACGCCGCCAGCACTCGTCGACGAACGAAGCGATCATCGCGCGACCGACGCCCTGGTCGAGCTGATCGGGCTCCCCGATGAGGTAGTCGATGCCGACGCCACCCGCGTCGCCGAGCGACGACGTGATCGCGGCGCCCCACCCCGGGTCGTCGTCGGGCAGGTACCGCTGGGCGTAGCCGATGGGCCGGCCCCCGAGGTGGACCACGAACCCCTCGGTGGGATCGGAACCGTCGAGGAGCGGGCCGTAGTTCGCCTCGACGGAGACCGGGTCCGACGGTTCCCTCCACCAGCGCCGGACGTGGGGGCGTGCCAGCCAGCCGGCCAGCAGCTTCAGATCGGACGGACCGAGCGGCTCGAACGTGAAGTCCACGTGCCCAGTGTGCACCACCGTCCCCGTGGTGCCGGCCCGAGATCGGCATCGGGCCCGGTCGTGTCCGGTCGCCGGCACCGGCTCCGACGTCCATTCCGAGGCGCCGCACGGCGCCGGAGAGAGAGGATGGGTGGATGAAGTACATGATCATGACCTTTGCGTCGCAGCAGAGCTACGAGGAGATGGTCGGCAAGCCGGCGGTGGAGGCCGCCTGGACGCCGGAGGACCATGCCGCCATCGGTGCGTTCATGGAGGAGTTCAACCAGGAACTGCTCGACTCGGGCGAGCTCGTCGAGACCCGGGGGCTGAGCTTCCCGGTGCACGCCCGCCGCGTCGACCTCCGCCAGGGAGTGCCGGTCGTGACCGACGGCCCGTACGCCGAGGCCGAGGAGGTCCTCGCCGGATACTGGGTCGTCGAGTGCGACAGCTTCGACCGGGCCACCGAGATCGCCGCGCGCCTGACGAGCTGCCCCGGTCCCGGGCACGTGCGGGCGCGTGCGTCCGCGGACGTCCGTCCGATCGACGACCACCAACCGGTCTACGAGGGCTGAGCGCCCCGAGGGCCGCGGCGCGTGACCGGGACCGGGACCGCGGACCTGCTGCGCCGGCTGGCGCCGCAGGTCCTCGGCGCGCTCGTCGGCCGCTACGGCCACTTCGACCTGGCCGAGGACGCCACGCAGGAGGCCTTGGTCTCGGCCTCCGTCCAATGGCGACGCGACGGCGCGCCGGAGAACCCGAAGGGATGGCTCATCACGGTCGCGTCGCGTCGGCTGACCGATCTCCTGCGCTCGGAGCAGGCACGGCGTCGGCGGGAGGAGACCGTGACCCGCTGGGCGGTCGCCGAGGGTCGGGACACCTCCGACGCCGGAGGCCGGGCAGCGGACACCGACGACACGTTGGTCCTGCTGTTCCTCTGCTGCCATCCGTCGCTGTCGGCGGCGTCGCAGATCGCGCTGACGCTGCGGGCGGTCGGCGGGCTCACCACGCCGGAGATCGCCCGTGCCTTCCTGGTGTCCGAGGAGACGGTGACCCGGCGCATCACCCGGGCCAAGCGATCCATACGGGAGAGCGGCGTCCGCTTTGCCCTGCCCGGCCCGGCCGAGACGTCGGACCGCCTCGGGGCCGTCCTGCGCGTCCTGTACCTCACGTTCAACGAGGGGTACGCGAGCACCATCGGCCCGAACCTCCAACGGGTGGACCTCGCCGAAGAGGCCATCCGCCTGGCCCGCAGCCTGCACGCCGCGTTGCCCGAGCACGGCGAGGTCACGGGGCTGCTGGCCCTCATGCTCCTGACCCACGCCCGCCACCGCGCCCGCAGCGGCCCCGACGGCGAGCTCGTCCCGATGGCCGAGCAGGACCGACGCCTCTGGGACCGCGACGCCGTCGACGAGGGCGTCGGCCTGATCTCCGCCGCCCTCCCGCGGGGGGCGACCGGTCCCTATCAGCTCCAGGCTGCGATCGCCGCCGTGCACGACGAGGCCCCGAGCGCCGGCGCGACCGACTGGCCCCAGATCGTGGCGCTCTACGGGGTGCTGCGCCAGCTCGACGACAGCCCGGTGGTCGCGCTCAACCATGCCGTGGCCGTCAGCATGGTCCAAGGCCCCGAGGCCGCCCTCGGGCTCCTGGAGCCGCTCGCGGACGACCCGCGGGTCAACGCCGACCGCCGCTTCCATGCGGTACGCGCCCATCTGTTCGAGGAGTCGCGGGACATCGGCGCGGCGCGGGACGCCTACGAGGCGGCCGCCCGGCTGGCGACCAATCCGGCGCAGCGGCGTTACCTGCACGGGCGGATCGCGCGCCTCGGGGAGGCGGGAGGTCCGGCCCCGGAAGCGCGGTGAGACAGCAGCCTGGCAAGATCCGGGAATGGAGCAGCGGATCAGCCTGGTGACGCTCGGCGTCTCGGACCTCGGCCGGGCACGGGCGTTCTACGAAGCCCTCGGCTGGTCCGGTGCGCAGCAGCCCGACGACGAGGTCTGCTTCTTCCAGGCGGGCGGCATGGTCTTCGGGCTGTGGACGGCGCTGGGTGGCCACGGCGCGCCGGGGATCGAGTTGGCGCACAACGTGCGCTCACCCGCGGCGGTGACCGAGGTGCTCCGCGAGGCCGAGCGGGCCGGCGGTTCGATCGTGCGGCCCGCCGCCGTCGCCGACTGGGGTGGCACGTCGGGGTCGTTCGCCGACCCCGACGGCTACGTCTGGGAGGTGGCCCACAACCCGGGGTGGACGTTCGGTCCGGACGGCACGATCCACCTGTAGGTGCGGCCCCTCAGAAGAGGCCCGGCGTGCCCCGTCCCCGCTCGACCACCGAGGTCAAGAAGCGGGCATAGCGCTCGATGAGCACGGGCCACCGGAAGTGCCCGTCGACGAAAGCGCGCCCGCGCCGACCCATTTCGGCGCGCAGCACGCCGTCGGACACGAGCCGGTCGACGGCTGCCTCGAAGTCCCGGTAGGAGCTGAACCAGAGCCCGCCACCGGAACGCTCGCAATGCTCCCGGGTCGGCCCGCAGGCCCCGTTCACCAGAACGGGGAGCCGCTCCACCCAGGCCTCGATCACCACGAGCGAGAACGACTCGAGCGCAGACGGCGAGACGGCCACCAGGGCGTCGTGCATGATGTCCCACTTGTCGGCCTCGTCGACCGCGCCCGTCACCACGATGTCGGGGTGGGGTGGGAGCTCGACCGAGACCGGGCCGACGAGCGCCAGGGCCAGCGGCCCGGGGTGGCGCTCCTTGTAAGTGGCGAAGTAGGAGGCGAGCATCTTCGAACCCTTGTGCTCGTCGACGCGGCCCACGCTCACCATGTAGGGCCGGTCCCCGAGGCCGGTCAGCTCGCCGCCGTGCCGTCCGGCACCCTCGGAGTCCCCGACCCCCAGACCCAGCACGATCTGGGGACGCTCGGCCACCGGGTACATGCGCTCGACGAGAGTGCGCTCCGACGCCGTATAGAAGCAGAAGGCGTCGGCGTCCCCGAAGGTCCCGCGGAACACCGGCAGGTAGAGCGCCGGCTCGTCGTGGGCCGCCGGGTGGAACACCGCCGGCACGCGCACCTTGCCGATGGTCGCCACGGTCGGGTGGTAGAGGTAGGGAGAGAAGGCCACGACGTCGGCGTCCGACGCGCCGACGGCATCGACGAGGTCGGTGGAGACGGGTCCGTTGTAGTCGACCCAGCGCGTCCCCTGTTCCCGCGTCGCCTGTCGAGGCGCCAGGCGCAGCAGCCCGTCGAGGCCGTAGAAGTCGGGCAGGCGGCCGTGCACGGAGACGTGCCGGTGCACGGTCACCCCGTTCTCCTCCGTGGTCCCGGGTTCGAGGACGTCAGCCCAGGTGATGGCGTCGAGCGAGCACGTCGTATGGACCTCGGGCTCCCAGTCCGTCAGCGCGCGCAGGTGCTCGGCCAGTTGGCGCACCGCCGTCTCCGCGCCGCCCATGATCTGCGGTCCGTAGCGCGGCGTGACGAACGCCACCTTGGGGCTCACCGGTTCACCACCCCGGCCACGGCCTCCACGATGCGGGTGCCGGCGGCCGGCCCGGCCAGCTCCGACGCCCGCCGGCGGCCGGAGTCGGTCAGCGTGACCCGCAGGCGCTCGTCCGTGAGGGCGCGGTGGAGGGCGGCGGCGACGTAGGAGGGATCGGCCGCCGCCAGCACCAGGGCGGCGTCGGCCACCGTCTCGGCCACCGCGCCGGCGCCGCGGGTGACGACGGGGACGCCGGCGACCATGGCCTCGACCAACGGCACCCCGAACCCCTCGTGCGCCGAGAGCGAGAGGTAGACGTCGGCTGCGCCGAAGTGCGCCGCGAGCGACCCGTCCGACACCTCACCGGTCAGCCGCACCGCCGTGGTGAGCCCGAGATCCGCGATGTACGCCTGCAGCGCCTTGGTGTACGCGAAGCTCGACGTGCCCCCGACCAGGTGCAGCCGGGCCCGTGGGTCGTAGAGGCGGCGGTAGGCCCAGAGCGCCTTGACCAGCTCGTGCTGCGCCTTGGAGGGCACGACCCGCCCGACGAAGAGGATGTCGGCGCCACCGTCCCGAGCCAGGTGGTCGAGCTCCGCCACCACGCGCGGGTCGGCGGCCGACGTGACGCGGTCGTAGTCGGCCAGCACCGGCACCACGGCGGTGCGCCGGCAGCCGGCCCGGCGCAGCTCCCGTTCGCTGAAGGGGCTCTTGGCCAGTCCGAGCACCGCCCGCGGCGCCAGCAGCGCCAGCTCCTCGGCCGCCCGTTCGGCCCGCTCGACGCTGCCCGGCTCCCAGCCGGCGAAGTGCTCGGGTCCCGTGAAGTTGTGAAAGTCGAGGATCAGCGGCAGCCCCTGCTCGGCCAGGTAGGGCGCCACGGCCGAGGACGTCGTGAACTCGTAGACGGCGACGTCGCCCTCGGCCGCGTGCTCGGGGTACATCCAGTGCTTGTAGGCCTGCGGGGCCAGGTCGTCGTGGATGGCCTCGGCGAAGATCTCCGATCGCCACCCGGCCTCGCGCAGGGCGTGCCGCAGCTTGAGCGTGTGCGTCCCCGTGGCGTCGTGCGGGTTGAGGGCGGGGATGAACAGGTGGACCGCCACCGGCCGCCCGGCGGCGGCGCTCACCGGGCGGTGGGCGAGTACGGCGAGGTGACGCTGGCGCGGACCGCGGTGACGAGGTAGTCCTCCCCGCCCGGGCCCTGCCGGGCCACGACGGCCTCGTAGCCGCCGCGCTCGAGGAGCAGGCACCACGCCTCCGCGCGCAGGGGCCGCCCAGGCGCCAGATCGGCCTCGGGTGGCGCGCTCTCCGCCTCCCAGGCCCCGCGGCTCACCGAGTGCACGACGAGGGTCCCACCCGGGGCGAGCCGCTCGGCGACGAGGCCGAGCAGCTCGGCGCGCTCGCCGCCGGCCATCCCCTCCACGATGCCGCTCAGCACGATGCCGCCGAGGCCGGCTGCGGCCACGGCGTGCAGGTGCTCGACGACGCCCTCACCGCGCAGGTCCGGGGCGCCGAGCCCGGCCGCGTCGACGACGTGGGTGCGAGGATCGACGCCGTAGGCGTCGCCGCCGGCCGCCGTGATGCGCCGCACCAGCCACCCGTCCCCGCCGGCGGCGTGGAGGATCCGTCCGGGCGCCTTGGCCACGGCGTCCACCGCGGCGTCGGCCCACCAGGCGTCGGGCCGGTGCACCCCGGGGAGCTCGACCACGCCCGCCCCCGGGACGCGTTGGACGTCCACCCGGCGCTCGAGCTCCTGGAGGCGCTCGTCGACGATGTGGAGGGCACGGCTCACCGCGGACGCCGACTGGCTCATCTGGTGGGTGATCCAGCCGACGTACCAGAGCAAGCCTGAGCGCATGCCCTTCTTCACGATGGCACCCGCGGCCCGCTCGGACTCGACCGGCACCACCGGGTCGATGAAGGTGGCGGCGTCGACCATGCGCAACGCGTCGCCGAGGTCCCCGCCGCGCCCGGCCACCGGCGAGTGGGCCAGGAACAGCTCGTCCAGCTCGCGCTCGAGCTTGGGCGGCAGGTCACCCGAGGCCCGGCGCAGCCGCACCTCCTCGGCGATCTCCGCCATGACCTGCTCGACGTAGGCCTGGGGGTCGGCCGGCAGCGTCGCCTCGGGGTCGCTCATGGCACGAGTCTTGCTCAGAGCGGCCGGGCCAGCGCGGCAGAGGGCTCGACGTCGCCCTCGGTCGAGATGAGCGCCGCGTGCACGTTCAGCTTGACGGTGCCCGTCGTCTTGCCCGGGTTCATCACCTCGAAGGTCCCGGCGTCCTCCTGCCAGTCGTAGAGGACACCGCCCCGGCTCTGGATCCCGAGGGCGAAGGAGAACGAGCCGTCGAGCAGTGGTATCTGCGCGATCCCGAAGTGCATGACACTCGTCCCGCGGGGCGCGTCGATGGGCGTCCCGATGATGGAGGTGTCCGTGCGCATGAGCAGGCCGCCGTCGGCGTCGCGGATCTCGAGCGAGAACACCACGTCCTCCGTCGGGTAGAGCGCCTCGAACTCGACCCGGATGACGAGGTCGTCGCCCGTGCGCATGTAGGGCACGGAGTTGTCACCCGAGAAGATGCGGTGCACCGAGCGGAAGCGGACCGGGCGCTCGGCATCGGCCAGGGCGGCGGCGCTCTCGGACGTCGGCGTGGCCGGCACCGCCACGAGGGTCGGGTCGGCGATCGACATCCCGGCACCCTCCGCCATGAGGGCCTCGCGGAAGATCCGGGTGGCCTCGCCCGGCTCGCCCTCGGCGATGAGCCGCCCGTGGCTCAGCACCACGCCGCGGTCGCAGATGGAGCGCACCGTGTCGGCGGAGTGCGTGACGAGCAGGATGGTTCGTCCCTCTCGTTGGAACTGGGTGACCCGGTCGATGCACTTGCGCTGGAAGCGCTCGTCCCCGACCGCGAGCACCTCGTCGATCACCAGGACGTCGGGGTCCATGTGCACGGCCACGGCGAAGCCGAGGCGCACGTACATGCCCGATGAGTAGAACTTGACGGGCCCGTCGATGAACTCCTCGAGCTCGGAGAAGTCCACGATGGCGTCGAAGACCTTGTCCACGTCGCGCTTGGACATGCCGAGCAGGGAGCCGTTCAGGTAGATGTTCTCCCGCCCGGTCAGGTCCTGCTGGAAGCCGGCACCAAGCTCCAGGAGGCCGGCCAGCCGGCCCCGTACGGCCACCTCGCCCGACGTGGGCTGGAGGATGCCGCAGATGCACTTGAGCAGCGTCGACTTGCCCGAGCCGTTCCGGCCGAGGATGCCGACGGTCTGGCCTTCCCGCACGGTGAGGGACACCTCGTTGAGGGCCCAGAAGTCCTCGGTGGCCTGGCGCTTGCCGCCGTGGATGATGCGCTCCTTGAGCGAGTTGTACTGGCCGTGGGCCAGGCGGAACCGCTTGGAGATGTTGCGGACGTCGACGGCGAAGTCGCTCACCGCCTCAGAGCTCCTCGGCGAAATTGCCCTCGAGACGGCCGAAGACGGCGAGGGCGACGAGGAAGAGGCAGAAGGAGAGGAACAGCACGCCCAGGACGAGGACCGTGTACCACAGGTAGCCCTGGGTGGGGAGGACCTGGGTCGTGACGCCCTTGAGGGTGTAGGACGGGTGCGCGTAGAGGCAGCGCTGGAACGTCAGCACGAGCGGTGTCACGGGGTTGAGGAAGTACACCCACGTGAGCCCGTGCGGCCCCAGCTTCTTCTCAATGGTCCAGTACGCGTACACGATCGGGCAGGCCCAGAACCAGGCCGTGAGGACCACCTCGATCAGGTGCTGCGTGTCGCGCAGGTAGACGTTGACCGACGACAACAGGATCCCCAGGCCCGAGGCCAGGATCACCCCGGCGAGGAGCGCGAGGACGAGGAGGGGCAGGTACGCCACGTCCGGCGGGTTGTGCAGCAGGACCATGAAGAGCACCATGACCACGGACTGGAAGAGGAAGAACACGCAGGCCGACCCGACGGCGGCCAGGGCCAGGATCTCGCGGGGGAACGAGACCTTCTTCACGATGCCGGCGTTGTTCACCACGACGCCGGTGCCGGTGAGGACACCCAGCGAGAAGAGGTTCCACAGAAGGAGCCCGGCCATGAGGTAGATCACGAAGTTCGGCATCTTCTGGCCGAGGACGATGTTGAAGACGAAGAAGTAGATGAGCAGCGTCATCGCCGGCGCGATCAACGACCACACGAGGCCGAGCGCCGAGTTCTTGTACTTGACCTTGATTTCGGTGCGGACCAGGTAGATCAGCAGCTCGCGGGACAGCCAGATCTCGCGCAGCCGCTTGCGCACGCTGATGGTCGGGGTGACGACGCGGGTCACCGAGCCCCGGCGGATGGCGCGCTCGCTGACACCGGCCACCTCGGCCGCCATCGGCGAGTTGTCCGCCACCCGGACCTCGGCGTCCTCCTCGAATCTCCGGTCTGCGTCCGACGAGGAGGCCGGGACGTCCAGAGCCACGTCTATTTGGCCCCCGCCGCCGTCGTGGCCGTCGAGCGGTCGATGACCTTGTCGATGAAGCCGTACTCGCAGGCCTCGTCGGCGGTGAACCAGCGGTCGCGGTCCGAGTCCGTCTCGATCCGCTCGAGCGGTTGGCCGGTGTGGAAGGCGATGCGCTCGGCCATCATCCGCTTGAGGTAGATGATCTGCTCGGCCTGGATCGCGATGTCGGCCGCCTGGCCCTGCATGGAGCCCGAGGGCTGGTGCATCAGGATGCGCGAGTGCGGGAGGGCGTAGCGCTTGCCAGGAGCGCCGGCGCACAGCAGGAACTGGCCCATGCTGGCGGCCAGGCCCACGCAGATGGTCGAGACGTCGGGCCGCACGTACTGCATGGTGTCGTAGATGGCGAGGCCGTCGGTGACCGAGCCGCCCGGGGAGTTGATGTAGAGCGAGATGTCCTTGTCCGGGTCCTCGGCCTCCAGGAGGATGAGCTGGGCACAGACGAGGTTGGCCGTGACCTGGTCGATCGCGCTCCCTATGAAGACGATGCGCTCCTTGAGGAGCTGCTGGAAGACGCGTCCCGCGGAGTCCAGGTCGGCCCCGGCGGCCGTGATAAGGGGGGTTTCGGATGTGTTGGCCATGGCCACGAGGCTAGTGGCCGGAGCGGGCGCCCATAGGCACATGGCCGTACACTCCCTGTTCACCCGCACTGCGGGACCGCTGCGGGCGTGGCGGAAATGGCAGACGCGCCGGGTTTAGGTCCCGGTCCCCGCGAGGGGGTGGAGGTTCGAGTCCTCTCGCCCGCACCGAGCGCCCCGCCACCCGCCGCCCGGAGGCGTCACCCCGGGACCCGGCACACGTAGGCCAACAGGTAGCAGTCCTCGATCCGGTGGAACATGCCACGTGCCGTGGCCACCTGGTCGGCGTCGAAACGCCCCGCGGCCAGGCTCGGCCCGGCGTGGTTCAGCCCCCACGCCCCGTCCACCTCGAAGCCCGCCTCGGTGAGCAGTGCCCGCATCTCCGCGTCGGTGTACTCGTGCTCGTGGTCGGGGTCGATGAACTCGGGCTGCTGCAGCCGCGTCACCCTGGCGTTGGGGGTGTCGATGCCGAGACACCCGCCCGGCCGGAGCACCCGGTGGACCTCGGAGAGCACCTTGGTGGCGACGTCGGGCGGCACGTGCTCGATCGACTGGCCGCTGTAGACCAGGTCGACGGAGTCGTCGGGGTAGTCGGACAGGTCCACCATGGAGTGGTAGCGGTACCGCACCGGCCCGAGGGCCGTCTGCGTGATCTCGTGCGCCGCGTCCTCCCGGTAGAGCTCGTTGCGCTCTTCCGAGGGGAGGTCGATGACGACGAGGTCGTCGAAGCGGTATGGGTACCCCATCAACACCAGTGCGCCGGTCGCGTTGCCGAGGGCCGTCCCGCCGAGGTCGAGGATGCGGCGGGCCGGAGGGAGGGAGCGGACGAACATCATCCGGCTGAAGTGCAGCGACTGGCCCAGTCCGAGGAACGGGGTGACCGACCACCACTCCCCCGACGCGATCGTCCAGCCCGTGAGCTCCTGCGGGGTGATGGTGCCGTTGCGGATCCCTTCCATGTAGCTCTGCGTCCCGGTCGGGTCGGGCTCGCGACCGAGGACGAGCTCGTACACGAGGTCGAGCACCTCGGAGGCAGTCCGGCCGGACAAGGCGCGCCAGCGCGCCAGGCCGGGCGCCGGGGGCGGGGCGCCGCGCAGGCGTCGCAGCGCGCCGTGCAGCGTGGGCATGGGGATCAAGCTAGCTGGCGCGCCCTTGGCTAGCTTCGTCCCCGTGCCGCATCTCGTCGCCGCTCCCGACAAGTTCCGGGGGACCCTCTCCGCCGCGCAGGCGGCGGCCGCGGCGGCCGGCGCGGCGCTCGACGCGGGATGGACGGCCGACGAGGTCCCGATGTCCGACGGCGGCGAGGGCCTGCTCGACGCGCTCGGCGGCGTGCCGCGCGTCACCACGGTCGACGGTCCGCTGGGCCGGCGGGTCCAGGCGGAATGGCGCATGCTCGACGCCGCCGGAGAAAGCCCGACCGCCGTGTTGGAGATGTCGCGGGCAGCGGGGCGCGCCCTGCTCCCGCGGCCCCAGGGCGACGATCCGGTCCGCGCCGGCACGGCCGGTGTGGGGCAGCTCCTGCTGGCGGCCCGCGACGCGGGCGCGTGCCGCATCGTGGTCGGCTGCGGCGGGTCGGCCACGACCGACGGCGGGCTCGGCGCGTTCGAGGCCGTGGGCTCGCCGGCGGGGCTGCGCGGGATCGAGCTCGTCGTCGCGTGCGACGTGACCACCGCCTTCCTCGACGCGGCCAAGGTGTTCGGCCCCCAGAAGGGCGCCACCCCCGCCCAGGTGGACGTCCTCGGGCGGCGCCTGGCCGATGTGGCGGCGCGGTACCGCCGGGCCACGGGTGTCGACGTCACCGGCGTCGCCGGCGCCGGCGCCGCCGGCGGGCTGGCCGGCGGGCTCGTCGCGTTGGGGGCGCGCATCGAACCGGGCTTCGGCTTCGTGGCGGGTCTCGTGCACCTGGCCGACCGCATGGAGCGCGCCGACCTCGTCGTCACGGGTGAGGGCCACGTCGACCCTCCCTCGTTCCACGGCAAGGTTCCGGGCGGCGTGCTCGAGCTGGCGCGGTCCCGGGGCGCGCGCGGACGCCCCCTGCCGGTCCTCTGCGTCGCGGGGGGCGCCGACCGGGCCTTGCTGGTGGCGCCGCCCGAGGGCCTCGTGCTGGTCAGCCTCTCGGCGCGGTTCGGCCGCGTCATGGCGCGGGCCGAGACGGCGGCGCTGATCGGCCAGGTCACCGCGGAGGCGCTGGCCCGGTTTTGCCCCTGAACGGGCCCATCGGCCACACTGCGGGCGCGCGCGGGAGCCATCGGGCGCCAGGCACCGGCACGGCACAGGGAGGCATGACACATGGGACTGCTCGACGGCAAGGTGGCGGTCGTCACCGGCGCAGGGCGCGGCATCGGGCGCTCCGAAGCGCTCCTGCTCGCCGCCGAGGGGGCCCGGGTCGTGGTGAACGACGTCGGCGCGGGACTGCACGGCGAGGGTGGCGCGGACGCGCATCCGGCCGAGGAAGTCGTGTCGCTCATCGTGCAGAACGGCGGCGAGGCCATCGTCAACGGCGACGACATCAGCTCGTGGGCCGGGGGCAAGCACGTCGTCGAGCAGGCGATCGACACGTTCGGCTCCCTCGACATCCTCGTGAACAACGCAGGGATCCTGCGGGACAAGATGATGTTCAACATGGACGAGTCCGACTGGGACGACGTCATCCGGGTCCACCTCAAGGGGCACTTCGCCGCCACCCATCACGCGTCGGTCTACTGGCGCAACCGTGCCAAGGCGGGCGAGGACGTCTCGGGCCGCATCATCAACACCTCGTCGGAGGCGGGCCTCTTCGGCAACGCGGGCCAGGCCAATTACGCCGCCGCCAAGGCGGGCATCGCCGCGCTCACCTGGGTCGAGGCCCGCGAGCTCGGCCGCTACGGCGTGACGTCCAACGCCATCGCACCCCGGGCTCGCACCCGCATGACCGAGACCATCTTCGGCGGCAGCGGCATGAGCGCCGACGAGGGCGCGTTCGACGTGTGGGACCCCAAGAACATCGCGAACGTGGTGGCCTTCCTCGCCGCGCCGGCCTCGGCGGACGTCAACGGGCAGATCCTCGTCGTCTTCGGTGGCAGCATCTACGCGATGAGTGCCTTCAAGGCGGCCGGCCAGGTCACCCGCGAGGCGCCGTGGTCGCCGGAGGAGCTGATCGCCGCCAAGGGCGAGCTGTTCAAGGGCATCGGCTCGGACGTGCCCGCCTTCAGTTTCATCTAGGCCGCCGGGCCGCCGGGCGGCGACATCCCGGCACCGCCACGGGTGGGTCCCGGAACGCCCGGACGCAGCGCCCTGGGGTACGGTTGCGGCCTCGTGACTGAGCGGTCCATGGGAGCTGAAACCGCCACCGCGCCGGATCCCGGGGGCGGCACCCCGGTCACCGCGTTGACGGCGCCGAGCCACGACGGCGAGGCCGCAGCGGGAGAGGCAACCCCGCGTTGGCGTCGGACATGGTCCGCATGGCAGCGCCCCCTGACCATCGCCGTCGGCGCGACGGTCGGGTTCCGCCTCGTCGTGACGTGGGTGGCGCTGGTCAGCTCGGACGGGGTCAATTTCCCCCACGTGGTGGCGCGCCATCCCTCCGCGCTCACCGGCATCCTCTACCAGTGGGACGGAGGCTTCTACCTCTCCCTCGCCGCGCACGGCTACCCCGCGGACGCGACCGGCGCCGCCGTGGCGACCAGCCGCGCCTTCTACGCGTTCGGGCCCCTCTACCCCCTGCTCGTCCGGATCGTCCACGTCACCGGCCTCGGCTATGTCTCCAGCAGCGAGCTCGTCAGCACGGCCGCGTTGATCGTCGCGCTGGCGGCGCTGTGGAAGCTCGTCGAGCTGGAGGTCGGCCCCAGGGCCGCCGACGCGTCGTGCGTGATGCTCCTGGCCTGGCCGAGCGCCTTCTTCTTGGTGGCCACCTATCCCGAGTCGGTCACCCTGGCCGTGGCGACGATCGCCTTCCTGGCGGTGCGCCGGGGGCATTTCGTCGCCGCGGGAGTGCTGGCGGCCGCCGCCGCGATGGGGAAGTACTACCTGGTGGTCCTGCTGGTCCCCCTGGCCATGGAGGTCTGGCTCGCCCCGCGCGACCGCGCCGGCTGGCGGTGGGGCCGGGACGTGGAGTGGCTCTCCCCGCTGCGGGTGACGGCCGCCCGCACGGCCGCCGTCGCCCTCCCCACCGCCGTGGTGCTGGTCGCGTGGGTCGCCTACCAGAAGGCCCACTTCGGCGAGTGGCTCGCCTTCGTCCACGCCCAGGCGCAGTGGCACCGGCACCTCAGCTGGCCGTGGACCTCCATCGGCCACGCCGTCTCCGACCTCGTCCACTGGCGGCTGCTCGACACCTCGACCGCATCGGTCGTCGAGCTGTTCGACCTCGTCACGATCGTGCTGCTGGCCGTCGCCGCGGTCGTGGCCTTCGTGCGCATCCGTCCCTCCTACGGCGTCCTCCTCGGCCTCGCCTGGTGCGTGTTCACGTTCCAGACGATCCTGCTCTCGGAGAGCCGTGAGGTGCTCGTGCTCTTCCCCTTCTTCGCCGCGCTGGGCCTCTGGGTGGCGCGGCACCCGTGGCGCGAGCGCGCGGTGCTCTTCTTGTTCCTGCCCTGCAGCTACTTCCTCATCGAGCGCTTCGTCACCGGGAAGTTCGCCGGCTGACGACGGGCTGGCAGACTCCCCCGATGCACGACGGGCCAGCGGCGGCGGGGGGCGCAGCCGGCACGACGCTCCCCGGCGCTCCCGAAGGACCGGGCGATCCCGGGACGCCGGCCGCGGACGTGGACGCGGTCGAGGACGCGGTCGCGGCCGGAGGCCGGTGGCGCCGGGGGTGGGAGCGGCTCGACCGCAACGGGCTGCGCGGGTTCTGGGTGGCCGCGGCCGTCGTGCTCGGCCTCCAGTTGGCCCTCTTCCTCGGCGTCAGCACCTTCCGTTACCACCGCTTCGACCTCTACACCGACTTCGGCACCTATGCCCAGGCGTTCTCCGTCATCGCGCACGGGAACCTCGATCCGTTCGACACGTTCCAGACCTACCCCTTCTGGCAGAACCACTTCGAGCTCGCCATGTGGCCCATCGGCCTGCTGGGGTCGGTGTGGCCGCACCCGGTCGTCCTCCTCTGGCTGCAGGACATCGCCGTCGTCGCCACCGAGCTCGTGGTGCTGCTCTGGGTCGGGCAGATCTGCGTCGAGCGCGTGGGCGGGCGGCGGCAGCAGGTCGCCCTCGTCGTCCTGGTGGCCACCGTGGTCAACGCGTGGTGGTGGGAGGCGACGATCTTCGACGTCCACTTCGAGACCTTCGGCATGCCCTTCGCCGTGCTCAGCGCGTACGCGCTCTGGCAAGGCCGGCACCGGACGGCCTGGGCCGCCGCCCTGCTGGGCGTCCTCTTCGGCGACGTCGTCGCGCTGTCCATCCTGTTCGTCGGGCTGGCGGGGCTGTGCTCGGGCCGCGTGCGCGGCCACGACCGGGGGGTGTGGCACGCCGGTGGGCTGGCCGCTTTCGGCCTGGCCTGGTTGGCCCTCGTCACCGCCGTCCACGGCAATCAGGGCTCCAACGTGCCGATCTACTACGGCTACATCGTCCACGAGCCGGCCAACGCATCGAGCTGGGCCGTCTACGGCGCGCTCGCGGCGCATCCGTCGGCCGATCTGCACGTGGTGCGGATGCACGTCGGCGCGCTGTGGCGCGTCGTCGCCACGGGCGGCGCGCTCGGCCTCCTGACCCCGTGGGGCCTGTTCCAGGCCGTCGCGGTCCTCGTGCCCGTCGCCCTGAACGTCAACGGGTCGTTCTGGCTGCTGCCCGTCGGCGCCTTCCAGACGGTGACGGCCGTCCCCTTCGTCCTGGTCGGGACCGTGATGGTCCTGGTGTGGCTGGGCCGGGGCCTGCCGGAGTGGCCCCCGCGGCGGGGCCGGCACGGGCGGGCTGCCCTCGCCCCCTGGCGCGGGCCGGCGGCGTGGGCGCTCGGCGCCGCCGTGCTCGTGCTGGCCCTCACCCAGAGCGTGCCCCTGTGGGGCCAGCTCGTCTCGGGCTGGGACACGCCGTCCATCCTCAGCTCGGTCAGCGGCGCGGCCGCCGCGCAGTTGCGCGCCGTGCAGGCCGAGATCCCCCCGGGCGCCGAGCTCGTCGTCTCCGGTGGCGTGGTGGGGCGCTTCACGGACCGCCAGGCGGTGTACCCGATTGAGCCCGCGCCGCAGAACCCGATCCCGATCACCTCCGGCACCGTCGTCTTCGTCCTCACCGACCAGGGCGAAGAGGGCGTGCCGCCCGGGGGCGAGCGGGCGGACGCCGCCTTCGTCGCCGGCCGGCTCCGGGCCAGGCCGCTGCCGGCCCGGGACGGGGTCACGGCGTACGTCTGGCATCCGGCTCCGGGCACACCCCCGCTCGTCCTGCCGACGACGGACCCCACGGGAGCACATCCATAGCGCGAAGTGGGGCACGATGGGCCCATGGCACCCGACCGCACATTCCGCTTCGCCGCGCAATTGAGCAAGGCACCCCACGGCACGGCCCGCTCGTGGGCCGAGCAGGCTCGCCGGGCCGAGGACCTCGGCTTCAGCGCGCTCCTCATGCCCGACCACTTCGGCGACCAGTTGGCCCCGGTGCCCGCCCTCGCCGCCACCGCAGCCGCCACCACGTCGCTGCGCATGGGTGCGCTCGTCTTCTGCAACGACTACCGCCATCCCTTCGTGTTCGCCAAGGAGGCGGCCACGCTCGACGTGCTCAGCGAGGGACGCCTCGAGCTCAGCCTCGGCGCCGGCTGGATGCGCACGGACTACGACGAGGCCGGGATCCCCTACGACCTCCCGGCCGCCCGGGTGGCGCGGTTCGAGGAGGCGGTGCAGGTCGTCCAGGGCCTGCTCCGCACGGACGGCCCCTTCTCCTTCCACGGCGAGCACTACGAGGTGCGGGAGCACACGCTCACACCGCGGCCGGTGCAGCAGCCCGGTCCCCCGCTCATCATCGGCGGCGGCGGCAAGCGGGTGCTTTCCTTCGCCGCCCGCCACGCGGACATCGTGAGCGTCAACGTGAACCTGCGCGAGGGGACGGGCGGGGCCGAGACGGCGGCCGACGCCACGCCCGAGCGCACCCGCCAGAAGATCGCCTGGGTGAAGGAGGCGGCGGGCAGCCGCTTCGACGAGATCGAGCTCAACTCGCTCATCGGCTTCGTGATGGTGACCGACGACGCGGCCGGCCTGGCGGGCCAGATGGCGCCCGCCTTCGGCATCGATCCCGCCGACGCGCTCCACGTCCCCCTCGCCCTCATCGGGACGCTCGACGAGATGGCCGAAGAGCTCGAGTGGCGACGCGCCGAGTACGGGATCTCCTACTGGTCCATCGAGTCCGACGGCTGGGAGGCGCTCGGTCCGGTGGTGAGCAAGCTGGCCGGCACGTGACCATCGCGACCGGCACCGGGTGGGAGGCGATCGGCGGCCACCGCAGCCTGTGCGGCGAGCGCATCTTCACCATCGACGCCCCCTCCATCGGGCCCGAGCGGCACGTGCCGCTGCTGGTCCTGCACGGCTTCCCGACCTCGTCCTTCGACTTCGCCGCCGTCCTCGACGGCCTGCGGGCCGGGCGCCGCGTCCTGCTGCTCGACATGCTCGGCTACGGGCTCTCGGCCAAACCGGACCGGGCCTACTCCATGGCGTTGCAGGCCGACGTCGCCGCCGCCTACGTCGCCGAGCTCGGCGTCGACCGCCTGGCCCTGCTGACCCACGACATGGGCGACACCGTCGGCGGCGAGCTGCTGGCCCGGCGCGCCGAGGGAGCGTGGCCGGTGGAGGTCACGCGCCGCGTCGTCACCAACGGGAGCATCTACATCGAGCAGGCGCATCTCACCGGCGGCCAGCAGCTGCTGCTCGGCCTGCCCGACGAGCTGCTGCCCGAAGGGGTGCCGATCGACGCCGCGTCGCTGACCCAGAGCCTGCGGGCCACGTTCAGCGCGCGCACCCCCCTCGTACCCGCCGGGTGGCCGGAGGACCCCGTGCCGCCGGCGGCGGAACTGGTCGTGCACCACGACGGGCAGCGGGTGCTGCCGCGGCTCATCCGCTACATCGAGGAGCGGCGGGCCAACGAGCGCCGCTTCACCGGCGGCATCGAGAGCGACCCCTCGCCACTGCACGTCGTGTGGGGGCTCGACGACCCCATCGCCGTCCCCTCCATGGTCGACACGCTCTTGGCCGCCCGGCCCGACGCGACGGCCACGCGCCTGGACGGTGTCGGCCACTACCCCATGGTCGAGGCGCCGCAGCGCTTCCTCGGCGCTGCGCTGGCGGGGCTGGTCTGAGCCCCCGGGGGACAGGGAGGCCTGGCTTAACCTGACGGCCGTGCCGAGACGTCGCCGACCCTCGAACCGCTACGAGCTGCTGACGTGCGCCTGGTCGGGCCACGTCCTCGTCGGGACCGACGCGGCGCGCATCACGCCCGGCGATGCGCTGGTCGTGCGCGACGAGGGCGCCGTGCGCTGGCACCGCTGCCTGCGGTGTGACAGCTGGGTGCAACGGGCCAGGCCGGAGCACCCGAGCCGCGAGGGAGTCGAGAACAGGGACGAGATCGAACTGCCCCTGCGCGGGACGGCCCTGCGCGACCGCTACGTGCTGCGCCTTATCGCCCTCGACCGCGCCGTGCACGTCGTGGTGCTGACCAGCCTGGCCGTCGTGCTGTTCACCTTCGCCGCACACGATCAGGTGCTGCACCGCGACTACGAGAACATCATGGACGCGCTGGCGGGTGGCGCGCCCGGCGCCTCCCAGGCCCGCGGGGTCCTCGGCTACCTCGGCCGGGCCTTCAAGTACTCCCCGGAGCACCTGCGGATCCTCGGGTTGGTGCTGCTGGCGTACGCCGCGCTGGAGGCAACCGAGATGGTCGGGCTCTGGCTGAACAAGCGGTGGGCCGAGTACCTGACCTTCATCGCCACCACCGTGCTGGTGCCCTACGAGGTGTACGAGCTCACGCTCAGCGTGAGCGTGTTCAAGCTCGTGACCCTCGTGATCAACCTCGCCGTCGTCATCTACCTGCTCGTCGCCAAGCGGCTCTTCGGGCTGCGCGGCGGGCACCGGGCCGAAGAGGCGCGCCGCGAGCTCACCAGCGGTTGGGCGGCCATCGAGCGCGCCACGCCCGCCCTGTCGGCCTGACGATCAGGCCGGCGCCATCACCTTGAGGTGGCGCTCCTCCGCCGGCAGGCTGGCGTAGAGGTCGGCGACCAGCTCGTCGCGCCGGGCGCGCTGGGCCGGCTCGTCCCACCGGTTCTCGGACTGGTGGGGGTCGTCGGCGACGTTGTAGAGCTCACCGGTGGCGATGGCCACCCCCCCGGGGCCGGTGCCCGTCTGCTCGTAGACGACGGGGCAGGGCTCCAGGACGCCGGCGCCCCAGACCTCCTCGAGCCCGTTGGGCTGTCCCGCCGTCGACGGCTCGTACACGGTGCACAGCCACCCGTCGCGGTAGACGGACCGCAGGTGCATGCCATAGCCGGGGAACTGGCTGTCCCACTCGCACAGGGCGCGCTCGCGCCCGGGCTCGCCGTCGGCCCTCGGGAGCGCGCGCCCCTGCATCCAGGGCGCGGGGTCCAGCCCCGCGATGGCGCAGAACGTCGGCGCCAGGTCCACCTGGCCGACCGGATCCTCGACCGCCGCCGGCGCGATGCCGGCGGACGGGGCCGGCCGCCACACGAAGGGCAGCCGCATCAACGCGTCGGTGTGATAGGGGCCCTTGTAGAGGAGCCCGAAGTCTCCCTGCAGCTCGCCGTGGTCGGTGGTGAAGACCACGTCGGTGTGGTCCAGCCAGCCTCGCCGCCCGACCGCGGCCAGCACCCGGCCGCAGGCCTCGTCGATCAGCTCGTTCATCACGTGCACCTTCGCGTTGACCTCGCGGATCTGGTCGTGGCTCAGGTGGGAGGGGACGAAGGCCGCCGGGCCGCCCTCCATGTTGGGGAACCGGCCCTCCCAGTAGGCGAGCCAGTGCGGCGGCTTGCGCGCCAGCACCTTTCGCACCGCGTCGTCCGAGCCGGGATGGCCGGGCGGCAGGGCCAGGTCCTGCCAGGGCACCCGGTACAGCTCGGAGGCCGGCGGGTCCCAGGGATGGTGCGGGTCGGGGAAGGACATCCAGCAGAACCACGGCTCGTCGTCGCCCAGGGACGACAGCCAGTCGACGGTGAGGTCGGCGACCCAGTCCGTGTGGTACCACCGGCGCGGGATCGGGTTGTTCTTGGTCTCGGGTGCCGCGGTGTCGCCCCCCGGCTCGGCCTGGAGGAGGCCGGCGAAGCTGTGCAGGTGCTCGGGATGGTGCTCCTCGAGCCAGCGTCCGTAGTGCGCGATGGGATGGTTGCCCCAGGCGGCGGCGTGCATGGCCTGCTCCGAGCGTTCGAAGCCCCGCCACGGCCCGGTGTCGCCCCGGGCGGCCCGCGCGTTCTCCTCCCACCGGAGCCCGGGGTCGAAGCCGGGCTCGAAGTGGGCCTTGCCCAGGAGCGCGGTGCGATAGCCCGCCGCATCGCGGAGGTACTCGGCGACGGAAGGTGCGTCGACCGGAAGCGGGATCCCATTGGCCACGACGCCGTGCGTGCGGACGTACTGGCCGGTGAGCATGGTCGAGCGGGCGGGCATGCACACCGTGTTCTGGTTGTAGGCGCGCCGGTAGTTGATGCCCTCGGCGGCCAGGCGGTCGACGACCGGCGTGCGGGCAACGGTGCCGCCGTTGCAGCCGAGGCTGTCGTAGCGCTGCTGGTCGGTGGTGATGAAGAGGATGTTGCGGCGCCGGGACCCTGCCGGCGGCTCGGCTTCAGGCATCTGCCGTCCCGTCGGGCGCGCGGCCTCCCAGCGCGTCCATGACCGGCTCGCAGGCCAGCAGCACCGTCCGGTCGAGGCCGCGCTCGCGATGGCCGTGGGCCGACTCGTAGCTGGGCGAGGTGACCATGTCGATGAAGGCGGCGCGGCTCGGGTACGACACCAGCGCCACCAGGTCCCACGCGTCGGCAGTGGCATCCCCGATCAGGACGTGCTCGGGCCGGCCCGTCCACAGGACGCGCCCGCCGCGGGCCTCGACCATCGCGATGACCTGGTCGCTGTAGTCGCGGTAGGCGGCGGCACCGGTCGTGGCGGGCGCAACGCCGTCGCCGGCGGCCTCGCCGTCGGGCCGCGCGAAGTGCAGCAGGTTGAGCATCACCACCTCGCCCTCCCGGGTCCCGTGGGCGAACTCGGTGAACTGCTCCCTGGTCGGCGTGATGGCCATCTCTTCCCTCTCCTGTCCCGACGTCCCGCTCGTGGCGCCCGTCGCACGGACCCGCAGCGTGAACGGCGCCGGTCACTCCGAGGCGAGCAAACGCTGCAGGTCGAGTTCGAGATCCTCCATCAGCTCCACCAACAGGCGCAAACGCTCCTCCGCGCCGTCCGCCGCCAGGAGCCGCTGTGCGTCGTACGCGTTCACGGGTGCGGCGGCACAGAGCAGCCACGTGGCCACCTCGGTGTCGCCACCGCCGTCCAGCGCCGCGTCGGGCGGCAGGGCGGGTGCGCCCCCGTGCTCGGCCAACAGCGCACGGGCGCGGCGCACCCGCAGGGTGGCCTCGCCCACGACGGGGCCCGGGTCCTCCAGACCCGGCACCGGCAACGGCTCGGTGACCAGGGCCACCGGGTAGGGGTCGTCGGGCAGCCACTGCTCCACCTCGATCAGCGCCTCGCCACGGACCTCGAGCAGCCAGCGCCCGTCCGGCAGCTCCACCTCCCGTGTGATCTCGCACCGCGTGCCGAGGGCGGAGCGCTCGTCCCCGCCACCCACCTCCGAGCCGCGCTCGATCAGCACGATGCCGAACCGGCGGTCGCCCGCCAGGCAGTCCTCCATCAGGCGGCGGTAGCGCTGCTCGAAGACGTGCAACGGCATGGAGGCGTGGGGGAACAGGACGGCCGAGAGCGGGAACATCGGCAGTCGCGTCCCGGGCACACCCCACCTTGGCACGGCCCCGCCGCGGCGTGCACCCGGACGGGCGGCGGGTCCGGCGCACGGCCGCCACCGCGAGAAGGACCGGCCTCCCGGCCGGTCCTTGACTCGTTGTCGTTGTGTCTGTACGCAGCCTCTGGCTCCAGCCTTCGGCGCTATGGGTGCGGGGGCCGCCTTGTCGGCCGGCCGGCACACGCACCGGCGCGAGCACGGCCTGAATTCATGCACCGGGCTTCCACCACGTGGCTGCTCTCAGGCGTCACCGAAGCCGACATCGGTGACGCAGCCTCAACCCGGTGGACCGAGCTCCTCGGTCGAGCTCGTCGATGTCATCGGCAGCTCCTTTCAATCGGGGCAACGGCGGGTGCTCCGTCTGCCGCTCGTGTGGCTCCAGTATCTCCCTCCCCCCGGGTCGTGTGAACCCCACGCGAACTGGATATTTGCGAAGCCCCAGGTGGGACCGGGCACCGTCACGCGAACTTCATCCCTTTGTGACCCAGTGGGCAACGCGGCCCATGGTCACGCCGCGACCGGTCCCCTACGCTCTGCCCATGGCACTGCCCACCCCCAAGGAGAACACGACGGCGCTCGTCACCGGCGCCTCGTCGGGCATCGGCGCCGACATCGCGCGTGCACTGGCCCGGCGCGGCCACGGCGTCACGCTGGTGGCCCGGCGCGAGGACCGGCTCAAGGCGCTGGCGGACGAGCTCGCGCAGAGCCACGCCGTCCGCGCCGAGGTCATCGCGGCCGACCTCACCGACGCCGGCTCGCGGGCCGAGCTCCCCGCAGAGTTGGAGCGGCGGGGACTGACGCCCGACATCCTGGTCAACAATGCTGGCTTCACGACGATGGGCCCGGTGCAGCGCGCCGACCGTGCCGGCGAGCTCGCCATGGTGCGCACCAACGTCGAGGCGGTGGTCGACCTGTGCACCCTGTTCGTGGCCGGGATGGTGACGCGGCGCCGCGGGGCCGTGCTCAACACGGCGTCGACCGCCGCCTTCCAGCCCCTGCCGGGACAGGCCGGGTACGGGGCGTCGAAGGCGTTCGTCCTGTCCTACAGCCGCGCGCTGGGCGCCGAGCTGCGTGGGACGGGCGTGACCGTCACCGCCCTGTGCCCGGGGCCCGTCGAGACGGGGTTCGCCGAAGTGGCGGGCCTGACCGACGAGCAGGCCGGCGAGTCACTGCCGAAGTTCATGTGGGTGCCGCCCGCCGAGGTGGCCCGGGCGGCGGTCGAGGGCCTCGCGGCAGGACGGCCGGTCGTCATCCCCGGGGCGGCGAACCGGGCGGCGGCGGCCCTGGCCCACCTCGCCCCGAAAGCACTGATCCTGCCCCTCTTGGCCCAGAGGCACCCGGCGCTGCAGCACGACCCGAAGCGGTAGGGGTCCCCCGGCGGGCTCCGGGACTCCCATAGATTCACCGCTGGGGTTCGCGATGCCACGACACGGGAGTCAGGCCACGTCGCGGTGGACGGCATGGCTCGACCGGCCGCTGTCGGGGTGGTGGTGTGCACTGTGGTGGTGCGTGGCCACGGCGGTCTTCGTCGGGATCGTCGTGATCCTCGGAGGGCCGGCGCGCGGCGATTTCCAAGAGTCGGTCCCTTCTGCCTGGGCCATCGCCCACGGTCAGTTCTCCTGTGCATTCCCGTCGGGCCGGGGGGCGGTTCCCGGACCTTCCCCATTCGCCGCTCCCGTCACCGCCCCCCTGTACCCCCTCGTGACCGGGGGGATCTCCGCGCTGGCGCGCATCGGGCACGGCGTTGCGTTCCCCTCTGCGGCCGGCCTCGGCCCGGGCTGCGACAACGCGTTCCGAGCGATCAATGGATGGTCGGTCAAGGCCGGCGCCGTGGCGCCCACCGTCCGGCTGGGCTACGGCGCCTGGTTGGTCTTGATGGCGGGGGTCATCGCCGTGCTGCGGGCCTGTGGCCGCGGCCGCCGCCGATGGGAGCCCGCCACCCTGCTGGTGGTGGCGTGCCTGCCCCCCGTCTGGATGTGCCTCGAGAACTTCTTCCATCCTCAGGACCTCGTCGCCCTGGGCTTCGCGCTCGCGGCCGTGGCCGGCGCCCGCAGAGGCGCCTGGATCTGGGCAGGCGTCCTCGTCGCCCTGGCTGCGCTCTCCCAGCAGTTCGCCTTGCTGGTGGCCGTGCCACTGCTGGTGATCGCTCCCGCCGGTCGGAGGCTGCGGTTTGCCGGCGCGGCGTTGGCCGCCGTCGCCGTCGCAGCACTCCCGCTCCTCATTGCGACCTCGTCGAGTGCCGCGTGCGCCACGCTCCTGGGCTCGGGGAACTCCCAGACCGGGGACGGCGGCACGGTGGTGTGGGAGTTGCATCTCCACGGCTGGGCGCTCCTGCTCCTCTCCCGGGTGGCACCCATCGTCCTCTCCGCGCTCCTCGCATGGTGGGTGCTGCGCAGGCTCGGTCGGGCCGCACTGGAGCCCCCGATGCTGATGTCGCTCGTCGCCGTGTCCCTGTGCCTCCGGCTCGTCTTCGAGCAGAATTTCTACGGCTACTACTTCGCCGCGCTGGCCGTCTCGCTCGTCCTGCTCGACGTCGTCAGCGGCCATGTACGCGGCTCGGTGGTGGCCTGGATGGTCGTGATGTCGTTGGTCTTCTGCGTCGGGCCGACGTCCTCGTACTCGGTCCTGGATCACGTGTCGTGGGCGACGGGGGCCGACCGCTACGGTCCGCTCGTCGTCATCGTGCTCGCCCTCGTTCTCCTCCTGGTGGGGGTCGTCGGCCGGAGACCGCTCCTGAGCCTCGCGCTCTGCCTCGCGGTCGCGTTGGGCGCCGTGGCGTCCTGGCCCATCCCCCAGGACCACCTGAGCCCGCATCTCCAGACGTGGTTCTGGCAGGCGTGGCTGGTGCTGCCCGGGCTCGTGCTGGCCGCCTCCCCGATCCTCGCCCTGCTGGGGCGGCAGCGTCAGCAGGTGCACCGCGTGGACACGCAGCACGCGATGGCGCAACCCACGGGGGACCTCGACCGCACCGGACGCGAAGCCACTGCCCCCAATTCCTCGCGCTGACGCGCCCGCATCTCTGCCACCCCGGCTGCGGCGCGGGCTCCGCTAACCTCGCCCCAGTCGCTACCACGGCGACCGACACCACCGGGGGCCCATGCCACAACTGGTCTCAGAGCTGGATCTGCCCTACCTCGACACCGTCGGCCTGGACCGCCGGGACGCGGTCGAGGCGATCAGTGCCGCCCGCGCCGTGCACTGGCTGGCCCGCAACGACCTCGGCTACACCGTGACCCGACTCGGCGACGTCACCGCCATCCTGCGCGACCAGCGCTTCCACTCCGGGCTCTCCATCATCGAGGACTCCCCCGAGTTCCAGGGCTCGTACCCCGGCGGCGAGCGCCGCCAGTCCATCCTCACCATGGAGGGCGAGGGTCACGCGCGTCTGCGGCGGCTCGTCGCCCCTGCGTTCACCCCCGCCGCGGCGAACCGGCTCCGCCCCACCATGCGCGCCGTGGTCGGCGAGCTCGTCGATGCCGTCGTCGGGCGCGGCGAGTGCGAGCTGGTGGTCGACGTGTGCGAGCCCTACCCGATCCCCATCATCTGCGAGCTCCTGGGCGCGCCGCCCGAGGACTGGAAGCTCTTCTCGCATTGGGCGACGGACATCTTCCGCATCTTCAACAACAACCTCGCCGAGGACCTGCCGCTCATTGAGAAGGCCGATGCCGAGCTCACGGCGTACGTGGGCGACATGATCGCCGAGCGCCGGGCCGCACCCCGCGACGACCTGCTGAGCGACCTCATCGCGGTCGAGGAGGCGGGTGACCGGCTGTCGACCGACGAGATGGCGATGCTGGCCCAGGCCGTGCTCATGGCCGGCACCGACACCACCCGGAACCAGTTGGCCTGCTCGGTGGCGCTCTTCACCGAGCACCCCGACCAGTGGGCGCTCCTGGCCGAGCGCCCGGAGCTGGCGCCGCGGGCCGTCGAGGAGTCGATGCGCTACCTGGGCGCGGTGCGGGGCACGGCGCGCTTCGCCTCCGAGGACGTCGTCTACCGCGACGTGCTCTTCCCCCGGGGAACGCTCGTCGTGACCTCACTGGCCGGGGCCAACCGGGACCCCGAGGCCTTCGAGGAGCCCGACGTCTTCGACGTCACGGCCGAGCGCGGCACGGCGCAGATGACCTTCGGCGCCGGCATCCACTTCTGCATGGGCGCCGCCCTGGCCCGCGCCGAGCTCCAGGAGGCGCTCCCGCTGTTGGCCCGGCGCATGCCGGGCCTCGCCCGAAACGGCGAGATCGAGTGGAAGCCGTCGTCGTTCGGCATCTGGGGGCCGGCGCGCCTCCCGCTGCGCTTCACGCCCTCCTGACGGTCCCGGTCAACCCCCCACGGCCGAGGAGGCGCGCCGGCGGACCCGGGTGCGCCGGGCCTCGGCCACCATGGCGCGCTGCGCCGCCGGGGGCGGCTCGCGGCCGCCGTAGGCACTCGCCTCCGCGGAGGAGGCCAATCGCCCCCAGGTCGTCGACCCGCTCCCCGCCAGGTCGTCGAGGCCGGCGGCATACTCGGCCAGCGTCTCGCTCGGACGGCGCGGCCGGCCGGCCCTCCGCCCGGCCCGTTCCGCCCCCTGGGCCACCCGCGCGGCCCAGGTCGGCGGGCGCGACCGGCGCCGGCGCACCACGACGGCGACGAGACCGGTGCACGCCAGGACGGCCGCCACCGGCACCCACGGCACCCGGCGCAGCGCCGCCGCCACGTCCTTCAGGGCGGTCACGCCCGGGCTGGGGTTGGCCGCCGGCACGGCGGCGGTCGGGTCGAAGCTCTGCCACCCGTAGCCGGGGAACCACACCTGGACCCAGGCGTGGGCGTCGTCGGCATGGACCTGCCAGAGGTCCGTGATCGGGTTGTAGCCGCCGGGCACGTAGCCCACGGCCTCGCGGGCCGGGATGCCGAGCGAGCGCAGCATCACGGCGAGCGACGTCGAGATCTGCTCGCAGAACCCGACCCGGTTGCCGAAGAGGAACTGGGTGACCGTGTCCGTGCCGGCAGGCAGCGGCGGGATGTCGAGGGAGTAGCGGGTGTGCGAGCCGATCCAGCCGATGAGGGACTGCACCTTGTCGTAGGTGGTCGTGTCCCCGGCGGTGACCGACCGCGCCAGCGCCAGCACCCGCGGGTAGGGATGGGGCAGCTGGCCGTACTCCGCCTGCGCCGTGAGCGGCAGGGTCTGCGTGCCGGCGTCGCCGCGCAGCTCGGCGGCCGTGGGCGCAGTGACCTGCGAGTCGACCGTGTAGATCGACCCGCTCCCCAGGCCGATCGGCGACACCACCGTGCCGTCGTCGCCGGCGAAGACCGTCTGGGTGGGGAACCACAGCTCGTCGGCGGTCTCGGCGTGGAAGACGAGATCGGCGGTGCCCGCCGCGACGTAGAACGTCTGCAGGTCGGCCTGGCCCACCGGGTCGGCGCCGACCGGGACCGGCAGCACGAAGGGCGAGCCGAGGCGCAGCGCCATCGTCGTGCGCCTCGACTGCGTCCAGCTCTGGCCGTGCCAGGTGTCGAAGGTCTCGCCGACCCAGTACGACGGCCGCTGCGCCCGCACCTGCATCACGAGCGTGTTGCCCAGGCTCCCGCGCAGCGCCGTGTCGAGGCTGCCGGCGAACCCGAGGTAGCCGCCCACGCGGGTCCGGCCGCTGACGCTCCCCGCCCGGGACAGCTGGGCCGGCGTCCCCGCGTCCCCCGCCAGCGCGCCGGGCACGCCCACCGCCCCGCCGGCCCCCGCCCGGGACACGAGGGCGACCCGCGCCGCCACGACGGGCGCGGGGAGGACCAGGAAGACGCCCGCCGCGGCCGTCGTCAGCGCGGCGATCGCCGCCACCAGCCCGATGGCCGAGATGCGACCGCCGCCGCTGGCCGAGGTCCACATCTCGGTCAGGGCCCACAGGCCGAAGCAGGACCAGGCCACGACGAAGAGGCCGAAGCGGAGGTCGATCGCCTGCGCGCCCCCCACGGCCATGAGGCCGGCCGACGCACCGAGCGAGAAGAGCAGGTCCCGGCGGGCCGGCACGTGGAAGGAGTGGACGACCAGCACCGAGACGAGCAGCAGGGTCAGCGGGTTCTCGACGCCGGTGATGTCGACGGACGGGGAGCTCACGGAGTGGAAGAACCACACGAAGGCCGCGCTGGCGCCCGCGGCGATGAGCACCTTCACCCACCCGGGCGGGCGGGCGCGCGTCACATAGGAGAAGGCCATGCCCACCGTGACGAGCGCCGCCGCCGCGAGCGCGGTGGCGGCGGACACCTCGTGGACCGAGGCGCAGGCGGCGATGGCGGCCAGCACCGTGCCCAGGCAGGCGACCCGGAGCCGGAGCGAGTGCTCGGGTGGACCCGGCCGGTTCGCCCGCCGGACGGCGTCGAGTGCCCTCATCCCCCACCCCCGCCGCCCGCGGGCACCGCCCGCGCCAGCCGGCGTCCGGCGCCGCGACGGTCGCTCACGGGCGCCAGCACCGGGCCCGACCGCTCGTGGGTGCCGAGGACGACCGGTGCGCCCGCCGCCAGGAGCTCCACGACGGTCCCGAGCGCGCGCTCGGCCACGCGCTCGGCCTCGTCGGGGTCCGCCGGCAGGTCCACCATGAGCGTGACGGGTCCCGCCGAGGGTCGCTCCAGCTCGCGCACCATCAGACGGCCGGCGTGCGCGGTCGCGCGCCAGTGGACCAGCCGCCGGTTGTCACCGGGCGCGTAGGGGCGGGCCCCTCGGGGGAGGCCGGCGTCGGTACGGGGCCGCTCCCGCACCTCGGCGGACTCCTCCTCCTCCCGCTCCGTGCGCGGCCGCTCGGGCCGCCCGCGGCGGGGTGCCACGTGGAGCTCGGAGGGCAGCGGGACCTGGACCCGGCGGGTCCACCATTGCAGCGCGAAGGGCGCGGCCGAGGCGATGTCGACCGTCACCGCACCGAGCACCCCGTGGCGCTCGGGCACCACGGTGATGCTGTCGGGCGCGGGGCCGCGTCGCCGGGCCGGGCCGACGAAGACCTCGGGGCCCGGCGGCTCCACCGGGCGCACGCGGAGCCGGGTCGAGGCATCGACGTGCAGGTCCACCGGGAGCCCGGCGCAGGCGTCGGCCGGAGCGCGGCGCACCGCGATGCGGGCGCGGGCGACGACCGGCCACGGTCCGACCACGCCGATGAGGAGCGTGCCGAAGACGACGTCCCCCAGCAGCTGGACCCACCCCGCGCCGCCGTTGTGCGCGACCAGCCACCACAGGCCGACGATGCCGACGGCGACGGCGATCGGCGCCACGGGCCGCGCCGGTCGCGCCCTGAGGTTCACGGCCGTGGTGCGGGCGTCGCCTCGAGAAGCTGGCGGACAAGGGCGGCCGCCTGTCCGATGCTGTCGTCGCCCTCGACCGTGAGCAGGCGGTGGGCCAGACAGGTCACGGCGACCGCCTTGACGTCGTCGGGCACCACGTAGCCCCGGGAGGAGAGCACGGCGCGCGCCTGCGCGGCGCGCAGCAACCAGATGGCGGCGCGGGGGCTGGCGCCGAGATGCACCCCGGGCGCCGTCCGGCTGGCCCGGCACAGCGCCACCGCGTACTCGGCCACCGCCTGCCGGACCGGCACCGATTCGGTGGCGCGCTGCGCGCGGAGCCACTCCGCCGGTGTGCAGGCCGGCCGCAGGTCGGCGAGCGCGTAGTTCCCTCCGGCGTGCAGCGCGAGCTGCGTCTCGTCGCGCGGCGTCGGGATACCCGATCGGCGAGGCGACGGCGAAGCGGTCCAGTTGGCTCTCGACGAGCGGGAAGGTGCCCCGCTGCGAGCGCGGGTTCTGGGTCGCGATCACCATGTGGGGCTGCGGGAGGGGCCACGGCGCGCCGTCGACGCTGACCTGGCGCTCCTCCATCGTCTCGAGCAGGGCGGACTGGGTCCGCGGCGGGGTCCGGTTCAGCTCGTCCACCAGGACGACGTGGGCGAAGACCGGACCGGGCCGGAACTCCCAGCTGCCGGTGTCGGGTGTGTACACCGACACGCCCGTGATGTCGGACGGCAGCAGGTCGGGGTGGCCCTGCACCCGCGACAGCTCCGCACCGAGGGACGTCGCCAGGGCGCGCGCCAGCACCGTCTTGCCGACACCGGGCACGTCCTCGATCAGCAGGTGCCCCCCGGCCAGCGCGGCGGTGGCGGCCGCCAGCACGGCGTCCTCCGAGCCGAGCACCACCTGCTCCAGGTTGCGCACCAGGGCCTGCCCCAGGTCGATCGCCGCCTCGAGGTCGCCGACCCGCTCGTCGAGTGCGCTCACGCGGTCGCCTGCACGCGGGCCATGGGCAACCACACTACGGCCGTGTGGATCCCCACCGGTATCGTCGGCCCGGATCCCGCCTGGCGGCCACCGGCCGTGACCGGGGAAAATGGGCCATGGACGAGCGCGGCGAGCCCAACTTTGTCGATCCGTTGTTCGCACCACCCACGCCGCCGAAGGGCCCGGGCTTCGTCCTCACACCGCTCGGTGTGGAGCACAACGAGCGCGACCTCCATGCCTGGAGCTCGAGCGTCGAGCACATCCACGGGACGGCCGGCTTCGAGGGCCACCCCTGGCCCGACGAGCCGATGACGCTCGAGCGCAACCTCGAGGACCTGCGGCGCCACGCCGAGGACTTCGCGCACCGGCGCGGCTTCACGTACGCGGTGCTGGCCGACCCCGGGGGCGACGTCGTCGGGTGCGTCTACATCTACCCCTCCCCGCTGCACGATGCCGATGCCGCCGTGCGGTCGTGGGTACGCGCCGGCCGGGCCGAGCTCGACACGCCACTCCATGCCACCGTCACCGCGTGGCTCGACGCCGCGTGGCCCTTCCGCCGCTACGACTACGCGCCGCGCGCCGGCTGAGCGGGCGGGCGGCGGCGCAGCCCGCCCATGGGTGTCTAGGGCTGGCGCCCCAGGAACGCAGCCAGCCGGTCGGCCGGCGGCGCACCCGCCGGCGCCTCCATCTTGGGCCCGAAGGGCGCCTGGCCGTCGGGGCCCCGGAAGCTGTCGGCGACGAAGCCCTCCGCGATGGCCAGCAACTGGGTGGCCAGCCCGGGGTCGAGGTCGGTCGACTGGCCCGTGGCCTTGGCCAGGTCCCAGCCATGGGTGAACGTGTCGATGGTGGCGATGTTGACGAAGACGCCACCGGGAAGCTCGCCGAACGGGAGCTTCATCATTTTGTCCATGGCCCCGTCGGCCTCGAACGCCTTCACGGCCCGGGCCGCGCCCTTGTTGAACTCCGACACGAAGTCCCCGGCGCAGAAGTCGGTCTCGCCGGGGTCGGGTGCCTGGCCGGTCTCCGCCGCGACCGCGAAGTACGTCGTGCCGCCCACGATGTGGTTCACCAGCTCGCGCACCTGCCACGACCGGCAGGGCGTGGACCCGTCGAGCTGCTGCGCCTCGACGCCGGCGAGCACCCCGGCCGTCGACGCGAAGGCCTGGGACAACATGTCTGCGCTCATGGTCGCCGTCCTTTCAGCCGCCGGTCGGACCCGCCCGGCACGGTGCCGCCACCCGCACGGGTGTCGGCGCGGAACCTAGCCCGTTCAGGGCAGCGCCGCCGTGGCCTCGCCGACGAGCTTGTCCTCGCCGTCCCCGTTGGACAGCGTGACCGCCAGGTCGACGAGCTTCCGGCCGCCCTCCTCGCGCTTGGCGGTGACGACGATCTTGGAGGTCAGCACCTCGTCCGGCCACGTCTGGCGGGCGAAGCGCACCTGGTAGCGCGTGACGTTCCCCACCCCCACGTAGTCGGTCAGCGCCGTCCCCAACAGGCCCATGGAGAACATGCCGTGCCCGAAGACGCTCGGTTGCCCTGCGGCCTTGGCCGCCACCTCGTCGTGGTGCATCGGGTTGAAGTCGCCCGATGCGCCGGCATACCGCACCAGGTCGGTGCGCGTCAGCGTGTGCGTGAGCACCGGGGCCTCGTCCCCGACCTGCACCTTCTCGAAGGACAACTTCTTCTCACCCATCGTGTCGACCTCCCGTCAAGAACGCGTGCTCGTGCGCCGGCCTAGGCGCGGTGGATCAGGTTGAACCGGGCCGTGACGACCGGCTCGCCGGTCTTCTCGTCGCTCCAGTTGGTCTCCGAGACGATGAACGTCATCGTCCGCCCCTTGGACTCCTTCTGGTAGGCGTCGGTGATCGTGCCCTCGCTCACCAGCACGTCGCCCACCTGCACGGGGCGGTGGTAGACGAACTCCTGCTCGCCGTGGAGGATCAGGCCGCCCTTGGCCATGAGCGGGGCCAGGGCGGTCCCGAGCGGGTTCCCCGTCGGCGCATCGGCCGGCTGGAGCTCCTCGAACTTGCCGGAGAACTCCATGGCGAACGGGAACGTCGGCGGTGCGGGGATGGCGTCGAAGCCGGCGGCCGCGGCGGCGGCGGGATCGTGGTAGATCGGGCTCGCGCTGAGCACGGCATCCGCGAAGTGCTGCACCGGTCCCCGCTCCACGATCACCTTGGCCTTGCCCGTCGGTTGCCCGATGATCCCCTTGAGCACGTCCTCGTGCGTTGCCGCGTCTGCCACCGTCAGCCTCCCTGTCCCCTCCGCCGTCGAACCGGACCACACGCGTCATGGCGGGCACCGGCGCCGGGCCGATGCAGCGCCAAAGGTAGCGGGTCGCCCCGACGCCGCCCAATCCGGTCCCCCGGCGGCGGCGGCGCACCGTGCTCGCTACCATCGGCGGCCGTGGCCCGGCATGCCTGACTTCTTCGAGGTGGTGCTCACCCAGCGGGCCGCCCGCACGTTCCTCCCCGACGACGTGGACGACGAGACCGTCGCCCGCATCCTCACGGCAGCCACCCACGCGCCGAGCGCCGAGAACAGCCAGCCGTTCGTCTTCGTCGTGGTACGCGACCACGCGCTGCGCGCCACCATCGGCGAGCTCACGGCGCGCCTCTGGCAGCGCGGGGCGCGGGCGCTCGAGGAGCGACGCCTCTCCCCGGCCTTCCTGCGCGAGGTTGACCAGGGGGCGATGGGCGGCATCGCCGCCGCGCCGGTGCTGGTCGTCGTGTGCGGCGACACGCGCCTGTGCTTCCCCCAGTCGATGGACGCGTCGGTCTTCCCGGCCGTGCAGAACCTGCTGCTGGCGGCGCACGCGCTCGGCCTGGGCTCGACGCTCACCACGCTGCCGGTGCTGGCCGGTGGCGAGCTCAGCGGCCCGCTCGGCCTGCCGGCCGAGGTGGTGCCGGTCGCCGTCGTCCCCCTCGGCCGCCTGCCCGCACCCCTCGGGCCGCCCCGGCGCCGGCCCCTCTCTGAGAAGGCGCACCTCGACCGCTACGGCACGCCCTTCCCCGCCGAGCCGCCACCCTGACACGCACGTCAGGTCCGAGGATAGGGTGAGCCGGTGCAGGAGCACCACCACTTCGTCGACATCGACGCGACGGTCGACGAGCTGTGGCAGCTGTTCTGGGCCCGCATCCCCCACACCGAGTCGGGCGACGTCACCATCGACATCCTGTACCCCGGCAACGAGATCGGCGACGGCCTCGTCCGGCACTGCACCTTCCGGGTGCCGCGCTACCTGCTCACGGGTGGCAGGGGGCAGTCGTGGGAGTGGCTGACCGAGGTGACGCCGAAGGTGTCGTGGAAGTACACCGCCGTCGGTCGCCCGCTCCTGTCGCAGGCGGAGGGTTTCGCACGCGGCTGGAGGACCTCGGCGACCGGACCCGGGTCCACTTCACCGAGACGTACCACGCGTTCAACCCGGTCCTGCGCACGCTGCTCGAGAAGCGGGTGCACGCCTTCATCTCGAAGGACAACGACCGGCTGATCAAGGACTCGCTGACCACCGGCGTGCGCTACCTGCGCGCCGCCAAGGCGAAGGCGGCCGCCAAGGCCGCCGAGCAGGCCGCCGGGCCGCCCGCCGCCGACCAACCGTGACGGTCGTCGACCTCTGGGTCAACGCGCTCACGGGAAAGGCCGCGGCCGCCTTCCTCGGCCAGGCCGGCAACGAGGGCATCCCCGAGCTGCTGGGCGGGGACCTCTCGGCGGCGACGACGCTGCAGCAACTGCTGGCCACCATGGACGCCAGCGGGGTCGACGTCGGCGTCGTCGCGGCCGGCCTGTCGGCCGAGGGGACGGACGCGCTGCTCGATGAGACCGCCGCCCACCCGGACCGCCTCCGCGTCGCGCTGGTCGTGGACCGCCCCGACCGCCCGGTGCGCCAGTGCATCCGGCTGCGGGCCCTCGCCGCGCACCCCGCGGTCGTGCTCGTGCGCGTGACGCCGCTCGTGCACCAGTACCCGCTCAACGACAAGCTCTACTACCCGGTCTACGCCACCTGCGCGGAGCTCGGCCTGCCCGTCTCGGTCAACGTGGGGATCCCCGGCCCCCGGGTGCGCTCGGCCTGCCAGCACCCCGAGCTCCTCGAGGACGTCCTCATCGACTTCAAGGGGCTCACCGTCATCGGCGCGCACATGGGCCACCCCTACGAGGCGCTGCTGATGCAGTACATGCTCAAGTGGCCCGACCTCTACCTGTCGAACTCGGCCTACCTCACCAAGTACATGGACCCCGCGCTCGTCTCGTTCATGGACTCGACCCGGGGCGTGGGCCGCGTCCTCTTCGCGTCCGACCACCCGTTCCTGCCCATGGAGCGGGCGGTGGCCGCCGCCCGGGACCTGCCTCTCTCCGACGCGGCGGCGCAGGCCTTCCTCGGCGGGACGGCCGCCCGGCTGCTGCGGCTGGGCTGAGCGCGGCCGCGCCGAGCGGCCCTGCCGGGTTCACCGCTACCGTGCACTGGTGGACCTCGGCCCGGTCGGCGTGTGGTGGAGCGGCAGCTGGCGGTCCCCCGACGAGCCCGGCCTCGACCCGCCGCACGAGCTCGAGGCCCTCGGCTACGGGGCCCTGTGGTCGTCGGGACGCTACGACCCGGGACTGGCGCCCCAATTCGAGCGCCTGCTCGCCGGGACGAGCCACGTGCCCGTGGCGAGCGGCGTCGTCAGCATCTGGCACGGCACCCCCGCGGACGTCGGCCGTGCCGTCGCCGCGCTCGATGCGCGCTTCGGGCGCCGCTTCGTCCTCGGCCTCGGCACCAGCCACTCGGCGATCGTGCAGGACTACGCGCGTCCGTACACGAAGATGGTCGCCTACCTCGATGCGCTCGACGCCCTCGACGTCCCCGTCCCCCCCGACCGCCGCATCCTGGCCGCGTTGCGCCCCCGCATGCTCGAGCTCGCCGCCGCGCGCGCCGCCGGGGCGCACCCGTACTTCGTCCCCGTCGAGCACACGGCGAGGGCCCGCGACGTCCTCGGGCCGGGCCCCCTCCTCGCCCCGGAGGTGGCCGTCGTCCTCGAGACGGACCCGGCCCGGGCCCGGGAGGTGGCCCGGGGCTACACCACCGGCTACCTCACGCTCCCCAACTACTCGCAGAACCTGCGCGACCTCGGCTACGGCGACGACGACGTCGCCGGCGGCGGCAGCGACCGGCTGGTCGACGCCGTCGTCGCCTGGGGCGACCCCGCCGCCGTCGCCGAGCGCGTCCGACAGCACCACGATGCGGGGGCGGACCACGTCTGCCTCCAGGTCATCGCCGACTACGCAGCCTTCCCCCTGGCCCGGTACCGGGAGCTCGCCGCCGCCGTGCTCTGAGCGGGCTCACGCGCCGCGCGGCGCGCTCCGCCAGCAGTGCCGCCAGCCCCCGGAAGGCCCGTCCCCGGTGCGACACGGCATCCTTCTCCGCCGGCGCCATCTCGGCGAAGGTGCGCCCGTCTCCGTCCGCGGGCACGAACACGGGGTCGTAGCCGAAGCCGTTGTCGCCGCGGGGCGCCTCCGCGATGCTGCCCTCGAGCACGCCCTGGGCCCACGTCTCCGACCCGTCGGGGAAGGCAGCGAGCGCCACCGTCACAAAACGCGCCCGCCGGTCCCCACCGGCGTCGGGGAGCCCGGCGAGCGCGTCGAGCAGCTTCGCCACGTTGTCGGCGTACGTCGCGTCCTCGCCCGCGTACCGCGCCGCGTACACGCCGGGGGCCCCGTCCAGGGCGTCCACCTCGAGCCCGGTGTCGTCCGCCACGGCGGCCAGGCCGGTCGCCTCCACGAGCGCCCGTGCCTTGAGCCGCGCGTTGCCCAGCAGCGTGTCGGCGTCCTCGACGACCTCGGGCACGCCCGGGGGCCGGGGCACCAGCTCGATCCCGCTGGCGGCCGCGAGCACCGCCACGATCTCGGTGACCTTGTCGGGGTTGGCCGATGCCAGCACGAGCCGCAGCGGGGCGGCCCCGCTCACCGCCGAGGGGGCGGCTCGGCCAGGACGGCTGCCTGCAGGCCGGTGAGCTCCTTGATGCCGGCCTCGGCCAGGCCGAGCAGGGTGTCCAGCTCGCCCCGGCTGAACGCCATCCCCTCCGCCGTCCCCTGCACCTCCACGAAGCGCCCGGCGCCGGTCATGACGACGTTCATGTCGACCTCGGCCCGCGAGTCCTCCGTGTAGGGCAGGTCGAGCATGGGCACGCCGTCGACGATGCCCACCGAGACGGCCGCCACCGAGTCGGTCAACGGGTGGGCGCCGATCGTGCCGGCCTGCACGAGGCGACTGCAGGCGTCGTGCAACGCGACGTAGGCGCCGCAGATGGAGGCCGTGCGCGTGCCGCCGTCGGCCTGCAGGGCGTCACAGTCCACGGTGATCTGCACCTCGCCGAGGACGACCAGGTCGCACACGGCACGCAGCGAGCGCGCGATCAGGCGCTGGATCTCCTGGGTCCGCCCGGACTGCTTGCCCTTGGCCGCCTCCCGGGAGGCCCGTTCCGGCGTCGACCCCGGCAGCATGGAGTACTCGGCGGTGACCCAACCGCGGCCCGTCCCGCGCATCCACGGCGGCACGCGCTCCTCGACGGAGGCCGTGCACAGCACCTTCGTCTGCCCGAACGTGACGAGCACCGAGCCCGGGGCCATGACCGTGTAGTCGCGCTCGAGCGTGACGGGCCGCAACTGGTCGATGGCGCGCCCGTCCGCCCGCGCGGCGCGGGGATCCTCGCTCACCTTGCGTCCTCCCATGGGCTCGCTCCCACTGCGCTCCTCCCGGATCCTCGGCGGCGCCGGCCGGCACCACGCCGACACCGTAGCGGGACGCGGCCCGCCGCCTCAGTTCCCGTGCGAGAACGCCTGTGGGTACGGGTGGGGCGAGATCTCCAGCGCAGCCTCGACGTCACGGTAGGTCTTGAGCTCAATGACGTTGCCGCTGGGGTCGGCGATCTTGGCCTTGGTCTGCTCGGTGACCAGGCCGGCATCGTCGGTCGACACGGGGACGACCCAGTCCACCCCCGACGCGCCCAGGCGGGCGATCACCGCCTCGAACTCGTCGCGCCCGAGCGTGACGCCGAAGTGCCGCGAACCCGTCGACGGGGACGGGTCCACCTCCTCGGGGCGGTCCTGCAGCGTGATCTGCATGCCGTAGAACCACACGTCGGTGAAGTCCGGCCTCGCCCGCGCCGCCTGGCAGCCGAGCGCGCCCACGTAGAAGTCGCGCGCCGCCTCCATGTCGCGCACCGGGATCGACAGGTGGAGGATCGGCTGCACGAGCCAAGCCTACGAGGCCGTTCAGGACCTCCCCGCGCCGGAGAGCACGCACCGGGACATGGTGAGCGGGTCGGCGCGGGCGCCCGGCGTTGCCGCGGCCGCACGGCAGCGCGCCAGGGAGCCGCCCGTGGCCGGAGCGGCCGGCGGTCCCCCCGATTGCAGCGGCCACACCCAGGCGCCGTGCACGTACGCGGGCGCCGTGCCGAGCACCATGGTGAGGAACCCCGAGGCGTAGACGGGGTCGCGGCCGGGTCCGTCGATCACGACGACCTCCCCCACGCGCCACTGCCCGATGGCCCGGCGGACGGCGGCGACCTGGGCCGGCGTCCCGGTGGGCTCGGGCCCCCCCAGCACGGTCAGGTCGGACAGGATCCGCCGCGCCGACCCGGGGGCGCCCGGCCCGACGGGACCCCCGCTGGCGTCGGGCGTCTTGAGCGCGGCTCCGGCCAGTCGGAAGTGGAAGCCGTCGACCGCCTGCCAGAGCATCGGCTGTGCCGAGCCGGAGAAGGCGAAGGGGACGGTGAGGAGGACCGTGTCCGCCGGCAGGGTCGGCGCCACGTCGCGCACGTAGGCGGGGATACGCAGCGGCACGACGGTGAGCGGCACGTCGAAGGTGACGAAGACGGGCACCACGGCCGCCACGGCCACCAGCGCCGTGGCGGCGGCCGTCACCGGGCGCACGTGCCGGGCGACCCACGAGGCCGGGCCGCGGTGCGCCACGTAGAGCGCGTCGAGACCCACGGCGAGCAGGAAGGCCAGGAACAGCGCCAGGAACGGCGCGAACTGGTCGGGCAGGATCTCCTTGAGCACCGGGAGCCGCCACAGCGCCTGCCAGGGCAGCCACGGGTGGCCGAGCCAGCCGGGCGCCCCCTCGAGGTACGCGCCGAGGGCCAGCAAGAGGGTCACGGCCGCCAACAGGAGCAGGAGCCAGGTCAGGGGACGGCGTCGACCCACCACGGTGGCCGCCAGCGCGGCCGCCACCACGCCGCCGCCCACGTAGTCGGCCGGGGGGCCCGTCCGGCCCAGGTAGCCGCCGAAGCGGACGAGCTCGCCGCCGATCGCCGCGTACTGACCCGGCGCGAGCACCCCCGAGAGCGGGACGCCCAGCACCGGCGCCAGGGGGAAGAGCAGGCCGCTCACCGACTGCGGCCCGGCCACCCCGTACCACGCCGGGTAGGCCAGCAGCGCGACGGTCACGCCGGCGGCGAGGCCGAGCGACGGCAGGGCGTGCCCGGCGCGCGTCCGCACCTGACGCCAGCCGACCGCCATGACCGCCAGCAGTCCCACGGTGCCGAACAGGAGGCACATCACGAGCACCTCGGGCGAGATCAGGAATTGGGCCACCAGCAGCGCGGCCAGGACGAGCCCGTCGCGGCGCACCGAGTGCTCCTGCCGGATCACGATCTCGTGCAGCGTGGTGAACAGCAGCGGTGGGACCACGAGGAACGTCACGGACACGTGGCCGTAGGCCAGTGCCGTCACCATGGCCGCCGAATAGCCGTAGACGAATCCGGCGGGGATGGCGCCGGCCTTCCACGTGACGAGCGGGCGTACGGCCGCGAAGCAGGCCCACGCGCTGAGCGCCGGGGCGAGGGTGAGGGCAACGTTGGTCGCCGTCACCGGCCCGAAGACCCACGTCACCGGCGCCAGCACCACGCCGACCAACGTCCCCGAGGTGTTCGACAACAGGTTGGCGCCGCCGGGGACGTTCACCGCGCCGGAGAAGAAGAGGTTGTGCAGATGCGCCATGGCCCAGGCCGGCCACGCCATGAACCACACCTCCTGGGCCGGGTCACCGCAGCCGCACGTCAGGGTGGAGGCGGGGTGGCCGGACCACACGTGCCACCACAGCGCCACGGCGGGGAGGCTGAAGAGCGCGATGGCGGCCGCGTGGAAGCCGACGGCGCGGGCGGCCCGCCCCATGCGCCGGCGCAGCGGGGACGAGGCCGCCGGCGGACCGGAGCCGCCCTCGGTTCCGGGTCGCGGGTCGACGTTATCCGTCGCCTGGGGCGGGTGCGACGGGGCGAACGTGGGGCGAAGCGACGCGTCGGTCCCGGTCGTCACTGCCGTCGAGCGTACCGCCGGGCCCCCGCCCGGTCCGGGACAGCCGGCGGGCGAGGGCACCCTCCCTAAGATCGTCGCCGTGGCCGGCGACCGACGCTGCATCGTGGTCGGTGCGGGGCTCCTGGGGCTCAGCGCGGCACACGCGTTGGGGCGCCGCGGGTGGCGGGTGCTCGTGCTGGAGGCCGCGGGCACGGTGGGCCACCCGCGGTCCGGCTCCAAGGGCGACGCCCGCATCTTCCGGCTCGGGTACCCCGATCCCCTCTACGTCGAGATGGCACTGGCGGCGCGGGACCTCTGGCGCGCGCTCGAGGCCGCGGCCGCCCGACCGCTGCTCCAGGCCACCGGCCAGCTGACGTTCGGCGACGGCGCCGCCCTCACTGCCATCGCCGCTGCGCTGGCCGCCGCCGGCGTCCCCGCCGAGCGGGTGTCGCCCGCGGAGGCCTCGGCGCGCCACGGCGGGATCACGCCCCGCGGCCCCGTGCTCATTGAGCCCTCGTCGGGCGTGCTGGCGGCGGACGAGTGCCTGCGCGCCCTGCGCGCCACCGGCCGCTTCGAGCTGCGGACCGGGGCGGCGGTCGCCGCCCTGGAGCAGCGCGCCGCGGGCGCCACCGTGGTGACCGCAGACGGGGAAGGCCTCGACGCCGACGTGGTGGTCGATTGCGCGGGGCCGGGCGCGCTGGCGCTGCTGGGGGCCGCGCCCGCGGCCGCCGCGGCGCCCTCGCTCCCCCAGGTGGCCTACTTCCGCCCGCCGGCCGGCGCAGACGCGTCGCCGGCCCTGCCGGTGTTCATCGAATGGGGGGGCGACATGGTCTACGGGCTGCCGGTGCCCGAGGGCGGCGAGCACGGCGGCGCCTACAAGGTGTCGCACCACACGCCCGGCAGAGTCCTCGAGCCTCGGGACTTCGACCCGCTCGACCCCGAGCCCTTCCCCGACGACCCCGCGCTGGTGGCCGTGCTCTCCGACGCCGTCGCCCGGCTCGTGCCCTGCCTGAACCCCGAGCCCGTCGCGACCGAGCGCTGCGTGTACGACAACTCCTCGGACACCGATTTCGTCCTCGACCGCGTCGGCGACGTCGTGGTCGGCTGTGGCACCAGTGGCCACGGGTTCAAGTTCGGGCCGCTGCTCGGCGAGCTGCTGGCCAACCTGGCCGACGGCACGAGGCCGGCACTCGACCTACGGCGCTTCGCGCTGGCGCGGGCGGTCGGAAACGGCCCCGGCGGGTAGGTCAGGCCGGTAGGTTGCCAGCGTGCCCCGTTACGTCGCGCTGCTGCGGAGCGTCAACGTCGCCGGTCACGGCCGCATGGCGATGCACGACCTGCGGTCGTCGTTCGAGAGCCTCGAGTACACGAGCGTCGCCTCCTACATCCAGACGGGCAACGTGCTGTTCTCCACCGGGTCCAGGAGCGAGACGGGCATCGCGTCCGCCATCGAGCAGCGCTTGGCGGAGGACTTCGGCGACTCGCCCGCGGTGATCGTGCGCAGCGTGCCCGAGCTGCTGCGCATCGGCACCTCCTCCCCCTACGCCAAGGCGGGGGCCGACCCGGCCCGTCACCACGTGACGTTCCTCGCCGGCGCGCCCGCCAAGGCCGCGCTCACCGCCCTGGCGCTCCCGCCGAGCGGCCGCGACGAGCTGGTCGTGGACGGCCGGGAGATCTACGTGCACACGCCCGACGGCTACGCGGAGACCAAGTTCACCGGCACGTTCCTGGAGCGTCGTCTCGGCGTGGTGAGCACGACCAGGAACTGGAACACGGTGACCAAGCTCTGCGAGCTGGCCAAGCGCTGAGCCGTCGGCGGCCGGATGGACGTGATGAATTCGGCGGCAATGGTCGTGCCGTATCCGGGGCCACATTGGTAGGCTCGAGCCTCGGACCGGGGGAGGGCAATGACGTCTGAGGAGATCCGGGCCGGCGGGCGGCTGGCGACGCGGACGCTGGTTGACGCCGTCTCGCAGGTCGAGCAGACACACCGTGCGATCGCCGCCAGAACGTTCGCCTTTGCCGCTCCGGCCAGCCTTCCTGCCCGAGTCATCCACGACCTCATCGCCACGGCTGTCTACGCCACCATTCGCGGGACGGGCCTGGCCGCCGGCACAGCAGCCAGCGAGCTCGTCGGTACGGCCGCGGGTGCACGCCCGCCGGCAGGTTCGACCCCCCGGAGCAACCTGGCGTTGGCGGTGCTGAATGCGATCATGGGAGATGGGCTCGCCGAACAGGGCAGCCCATTGGCGATCTCGATGGCCGTGCGACGTGCTCGCGCGGACGTCGTCCCCGACCGCGAGTCTCTCGAAGTCGCCTTCCCCGAGGCGACGTCGAAGATCGCGGTCTTCGTGCACGGGCTGGGCGAAAACGAGGAGTCGTGGAGGCTGCACGCAGATCGCCATCGAGTGGGCACCGAGTCCACGTATGGTTCTCGGCTTGCTGAAGAGCTCGGGTACACCGCGGTCTACCTCCGCTTCAACAGCGGGCTCCACATCTCCGAGAACGGTCAGCACCTCGACTCGCTCCTTCAAGACGTCGTGGCAGCCTGGCCCACTCCGGTCACCGAGTTGATCCTCGTAGCTCATTCGATGGGTGGTCTGGTTTCCCGCAGCGCGTGCCACTACGCGCATCAGGGAGATCATTCGTGGGTGTCGCTGCTGCGACACGTCTTCTACCTCGGCACTCCGCATGGAGGGGCGGGTCTGGAGCAGTGGGTGAGCACTCTCAGCGGCGTGTTCGGCAAAATCGATGAGGGCCGGCCGCTGGCTTCGTTCCTCGACCAGCGGAGCGCGGGAGTCAAGGATCTCAGTGCCGGCCATCTTCTCGACGACGATTGGCGCGATAGTGGCCCCGGAACGAAGCCCAGACCCAACTTGGTTCCCCTCATCCCTTGGGCCAATCACTACGCGGTCAGCGCCACCGTGACAACGAGCAGCGACAACCCGATCGGACGGTTGGTGGGCGACTTTCTCGTCCAGCCGGACAGTGCCCGTGGTCGACCTCGTGATGGCGGGCACAGCCCCTTCCCCGCCGAACGCACACGCCACTTCGGGAGGCTCCACCACTTCAATCTCCTCAACCACCCCTCCGTCTATGCGGCACTGCGCGAGTGGCTCGATCCGACCTTCGGTGCGGGATCCGAGATTGGATCCGCCCTGATCGCCCGGTAGGGCGCGGCGCCGAGTCCTCCACACCACACCCTCCGGGGGTCCGCCCGTAGGGTGTGGCCATGGACCCACTCCGCCGGACACCGCCGCCCCGCTACGACCGACGCGTCGCCGTCGTCACCGGAGCCTCGTCGGGCATCGGGCGGGCGATCGCCCTCACCCTGGCCGAGCGCGGCGCGACGGTCGTCGGCCTGGCGCGGCGCAAGGACCTCCTCGACGAGCTCGCCCCCGAGCTGGCCCGCCGCACGCGCCAGAGCGGCACGGTGGTCTGCGACGTCAGCGACGCCGACGCCTACGTCGCGACCCTCGACACGGTCCGACGCGAGCACGACCGCATCGACATTCTGGTCAACAACGCGGGCATCGACCTGATGCTGCCCGTGCCCGGCGGTGACCTGGGCACCGTGCGCGAGGTCTTCGACGTCAATTTCTTCGCCACCGTCGCGGGCACCCTGGCCGTCGTGCCCGGCATGGCCGAGCGCGGCTGGGGCGTCGTCGTCAACGTCTCCTCCGACACGGTGCGGGCACCCGAGCCGCAGCAGGGCGCCTACGCCGCGTCCAAGGCGGCCGTCTCCGCCTTCAGCGAGTCGGTCGCCCACGAGGTCGCCGCCCGCGGCGTGCACGTGCACGTCCTGTACCCGGGCTGGGTACCCACGGCCATGGGCCTGTCGGGCGAAGAGGACGGGGGGTCGCTCCCGCCCAAGATGGTGCGCCGGACGGCGCAACAGGTGGCCACGCTGGTGGCCGACCGCATCGGCGGCCCGCACCTCGACATCAACGCGACCCGCCTGCCGCTGCTGGCCCCGATCGCCCGCACGTTGGCTCCGCTCTCGTACCAGAAGGCCATGCGCCGCATGGCGACCACACCGGCGGCCGGCGGCACCGAGGCCGCTCAGAAGTAGATGATCTCCTTGGCCCGCTCGGCGACCTCGTCGAGGTCACCGGTCCAGGCGCCCGTCGAGAGGTACTTCCAGCCGCCGTCGGCCGACACGACCACGATCGCCGCCTCCTGGCCCTCGGGCAGCGACGACGCGCACTTGACGGCGCCGGCCAGCGCCGCCCCGGTCGAGATCCCGGCGAAGATCCCCACCTCGGTCAGCCGCCGGGTCCACTCGATGGACTCGCGGGGCCGCACCACGGTCTTGCGGTCCAGCAGCTCGGCACCCCCGAGGTCCTCGAAGATGGGCGGGATGTAACCGTCGTCGAGGTTGCGCAGGCCGTCGACCATCTCCCCCGCCGGCGGCTCGACGGCCCAGATGGAGACGGCGTCCCCCAGCTTCTCGCGCAGGAAGCGCCCCACCCCGAGCAGCGTCCCCGACGTGCCCAGCCCGGCCACGAAGTGCGTGATGCCGGGGCAGTCCCGCAGGATCTCGGGGCCGGTGCCCTCGTAGTGCGCCTTGGGGTTGGCCGGGTTGCCGTACTGGTACAGGAAGACCCACTCGGGGTGCTCCGCCGCCAGGGCCCGTGCCATGCGCACCGCGCCGTTGGAGCCCTCCGCGCCGGGCGACTCGATGATCTCGGCCCCCCACAGCTCGAGCAGCTGGCGGCGCTCCGGCGACACGTTGGTGGGCATGACGGCCTTGAGCGTGTAGCCCTTGACCCGGCACACCAGGGCCAGGCCGATGCCGGTGTTGCCCGAGGTCGGCTCCATGAGGACCTGGTCGGGCTTGCCCGGCACCAGCACCCCGGAGCGCTCGGCGTCCTCGATGAGGGAGAGCGCCACCCGGTCCTTGACCGACCCGCCGGGGTTCTGCCCCTCGAGCTTCATGAAGAGGCGCGCCGCCGGGTTCGGGCTGAGCGACGAGATGTCGACCATCGGCGTGTTGCCGATCATGTCGAGCACGGAAGGGTACAGCGTCATGGGAAAGCCCCGATCCGGCCCTCAGCCCCCGGCCACGGCCGGCAGGATGGAGACCTCGGCGCCCTCGGCGACCGGCGTGTCGAGGCCCTGCAGGTAGCGCACGTCGTCGTCGTCGACGTAGATGTTCACGAACTTGTGCAGGGTGCCCTCGTCGGTGAGCACCTGGCCCGCCATGCCCGGGTACTCGGCGACGAGCTTGGCGAGGACCTCGCCGATGGTGGCGCCGTCCACGCTCACGGCGGCGGCGCCCCCGGCCTGGCTGCGCAGGACGGTCGGTAGGCGGACTTCGACGGCCACGGGGCCCTCCTCGCTCGGTGCTCTCGGGTGCTCACCGGCCCCGCTCGGGCTGGTCAGCGGATTGTTGACTGAACCGGTAACGATTCTACAAGGCGCCGCCCCGGGCCCCTACCCCGCCTCGAGATCGAGCCCGGGGACCTCCAGGCCGGGCACGTCCACCGGCTCCTCGGTGATCCGGCCGTCGCGGACGAGGTAGCTGCGCACGACCGGGTGGGTGTCACGCAGGGACACGAGCACGTAGTGCCAGCCGGGGTCGGTCGCCTGGGCGACGTCGGTCGGCGAGGGGTAGGCGTCGGTGTGCGTGTGGGAGTGGAAGACGCCCATGATGTCCGCGCCGAGCGCCCGCGCGGCCCGGTCGACCCGCAGCATCTCCTTGGGGTCGATCTCGTAGACCATGGCCGAGGCCGCCGCGTTGGCGGTGACGAAGAGGTGGGTGGCCTCGTCGCCACCGTAGGACCCGACCAGGAGGCCGCACGCCTCGTCGGGCAGACCGGCCAGGCAGTGGGCCACCATCTCCATGTAGTGGGTGCGGGACAGGCGGAGCACCCGCCAACGGTACCCTCGTACCCTCATGGCCAGGGCGAAGAAGCAGATCGCCAAGCGGGCGGCCGCCCGCGAGGAGCGCAGCGGGGACCGCACGGTCGCCACGAACCGGCGCGCCCGGCGCGAGTACGAGTTCCTCGAGACCTTCGAAGCGGGCATCGTGTTGCAGGGTTCCGAGGTCAAGTCCCTCCGGGAGGGCAAGGCCCAGCTGAGCGAGGCCTACGCCCGGGTGGACGGTGGCGAGATGTGGCTCTTCCAGCTCCACATCCCGCCGTGGCAGTTCGCCACCGGCTTCGGCGCCCACGACCCCGACCGCAAGCGCAAGCTGCTGCTGCACCGCGGGCAGATCGACGAGCTGCTGGGCAAGACCCAGCAGCAGTCGCTCACCCTGATCCCGGTCTCCCTGTACTTCAGGGACGGCAAGTGCAAGGTCCAGCTCGCCCTCGCCAAGGGGCGCCGTCTCTACGACAAGCGCAACGTGATCATGGCCCGGGACGCCGAGCGGGAGGCCGCCCGGGCCACCAAGGAGATGGGCCGCTGGAGCGACGGCTAGGCACGGCCAGGCCCGGCCGGCGGCCGGCCCGGCCGCGGGGCCGTAGAATGGACGGGCCGACCAGAGCGGTCGGCGACAACCCAGACATGGGGGTGATTGGTTTCGACTTCGGTCGTCAAGGTAGGAGAAGCGAGCCGTGGTCTCCGGAGCCACGTTAAAGAGCCGGAACCAAAAACAAACGCCGAGCCTCAGCTCGCGATCGCTGCTTAGGTAGCGACGTCCAGCCGGTCCCTGCCCTACGGATCGGATCTTGGGCGTCATGCAGTAGGGCTTACTCAGCGCCTCACACCAACTGAACGCTGGGGACATCGAGCTTGGTTACGGGGCGGCATCGCCGCCGGCAGTAGTGCCGCCCCCGACAATCCTCTGCCGGCTGCGCTCGGAGAAGGCCTACTGCGGCTCCGGAGGACGCGGGTTCGAATCCCGCCACCTCCACCAGCCAGCCAGAGATTCAGGCCGTTGACCAGGGAGTGTTCTCTGATCAGCGGCCTGTTTCGCGCTACGTGACACGAATATGACACAAGAAGTCTGGTGGACCTCGTCTGGTGGACCTCGGTGAGAATACCGGCAGGCGGCCCAAGAACGGCACTGGATTTCCGTCCTCAGCACGGCGATTTGAGCCGCCAGGTTGGTCAAGGGAAAGCCGCAGGCTTAGCGAGGACACGGAGCGGTAACGCAGTCCCGCAGCGGCCCTTGACCAACCGGTCCCGTCCGCGAGATCACAATGCGAAAGGCCGGCCTGTGGCCAGCCTGCATGCGGCATATCGGGATTGCCCTGTGCTCCTGTCCTCCGGTTCGATGGGCGGACGGTTGACGAGGTGGACGGCCACAGCCGTAAGGAGCACCGCGTTCACATCAACGAAGTGAAGCTTCGGATTGATGGCCCAAGTGAGGGGTCGAAGGCCCGACCGCCCGCCGGAGGGGGGCGATGAGCGGATATGGGGACGACAACTTCTCGGGCGCGGAAGTCTTCTACACAAGGGACGGCGGCTGAAACTAGACGAGCTAACCACTCCCGACGTAGAAGCCTGGTGGGTGGCGGCGCTTCCTTCGCCCACCAGCCGCTTGATTCCTCTGACGGGCGCGCCTCCTCGTGGAGTTTCCACGAGCGATATAGGAGGATCCACAGAGTGCCCTCAGTTCAGCTGAGAAAGCTCGTAATGGCGATAGCCAGCGCTCGTGCGGCCACCTGCTGGAACGATGAACTGGTGAGCAAGCTGGCATCTGTCGCGTTCTGCATGTTTCCGCATTCGATTAGGACCTTTGGCACTGTCGTCAGGTTGAGCCCAGCGAGGTCATCTCGGTCCGTTACTCCGTCGATACCGTCATAAGAACTTATGGGCATCCCAGTGATAGCCAAGAAACTTGCTCGCACGTCCGAGCCAAAAGCCTCCGAAGAGGCGATCACCGAGTCGTTGGGACCGTCTGCGACTGGCTCGAGGACCGCAAAACCTCTCCCGCTCACTGGTCCGCCGTCTGCATGAATATCAATGGCGACGTCGGCGTGGGTGTTGTTGATGATCTGGGCTCTCCGATCGACACATGGACCGACTCCGTCGTTGCTCGATCTCGTCAGCACGACTTGGGCTCCCTCCATTTGGAGATCCGTCACGAGGAACTGGGCCACGTTGAAGTTGAACTGGGCTTCGGTGAATCCGTCGGCGGTCTCAGTTCCGGTTGTGTCACAGTCCTCTTCTGTGCGGCCATTGAAGATCTGCTGGTTTAGGTAGGCCGGGTCGGTGTAGTTCAAGCCGTTGTGACCTGGGTCTATGCCGACGACTTTTGTAGCAAGGGGTCTTCCAGCGGGAATTGCAGTTCCATTGGTCGGTGCCGACACCGCAGTCGTACTCGGGAGTTGTACCGCAGGAGTCCGTGTGGTCGAAGTCGAGGATCTCGATGTCTGTGCCCCTTTCCCAGGCGATGGGACCGGAGCGCTCGTGGAGGAGCGGCATGAGGCAAGGATCGGCATCAAAGCGACGATCGCACCGGCGACAAGCAGCGGCCGAACGCGACAGATTTGACTCTGCATGAGAATTTGGAGTCAGTCAGCGGGGGCGAATCTGCGGAAAATCAGAAAAGTCCCCGCCATGTCCAAAGTCTGTGGTGAAATACCCAAGGTGACTGACATGTCATTGAGGTCACGGTAACCACCGACGCTCCCCCGGGTCGTGACGATTTCGTTTGCGAGCGTGGGGCTTATTCCCGGAAGAGCTGCCAGTGCGGTCGCAGGGGCGTGATTGGCGTCGACCAAACCTCCATCTTGGTACTCACGAGGTAGATCGGGACGGCCGATTCGCAATTGCCAAGCCAACTCGGGATCAGCTTTCATGATTTGGCGTGCTTCGCGGCGACGCTCTATCTCAGTTTTCGCCTCGGCCAGCGCCCGTTCCTGCTGAGAAACCGAGCCTGTTCCGTACCGCCGCGGGCTTTCTGAATCGGTCAGGCGCTTCCGGATGGCAAACGCGTGGGCCGAGCCGGCCGCGACAAGGATGAGTGCGAGCACGGTTCCGACATAAGCCTCCCAATCTCCTTGGCTTTTGCTCGAAGCGACCAGGGTCAAGGAAGTCAGACCTAAAACGAAATAGACGCCGGCCCACGCACCGAGTACGCCGTCACGAAGCCGAATTGCCGCGTAGGCGAAGGACAACCACGTCCCCCAGCCAAGAGTCAGCAGGGGGACCAGTGCCCAAAGCACCGACAGGGGGCGCGAGATGCCCTTACGGTCCCCCACCCGCTGCAGGCCCGCCCTGCCCATCACAACCACATTCCCTATCCCTGCTGCGTGGGTCCAGCCTGAACTGCCCCTTCGCCGGGGTTAGTGCCAGTTCGATCGAACCGCCGCCGCGTCAAATTTCTTCGTAGGGCTCTTATGGTATTCGGCAAAATTCCCAGTGGCAACTGGCATTTAGCCACGATAATCTCCACTCCGTGGCGACTTGCAACAGCTGTGGCGGCGCAGTCAACCCCGGGGGACGCTTTTGTAAGCACTGCGGTGCGCCCACTGTTTCACCAGAGCCCACGCAACCTGTCCCTCAAGCTGCGCCGCAGGGAAGCAGGTTGACCACGAGCGCGCCGGTTGCTACCGATCCGGTATGGCCGAACCATTCCGCCACTGGATCAGTCGACCATTCCTTGACCAAGCCGCGGCCGAAGCCACTTTGGCGAAATCCTGTCTCCTTGGTTGTCGGCGGAGTCGTGCTCATTGCGATCATCGGCGCCGTCATTGTGTTGACCGGCTCATCGAGCAACGGTGCACAGTCGACGGCAGCCGCCGCGGTTGCCGATCTCCAAACTGGAGACTGGTCCAAGCTCTGCACATTGGTCGAGCCGTCGCAACAAGCCGACTGCAATGAAGCCTTGAAGCTCCAGACCGCCTCGGTGTCATACCCAAAGGTTGCATTGGCGACGGTCTCGACGAATGGTGATCAAGCGACCGCGACAATCAGTTGTGCCGGCGCAACCTATTGCGCGCGGTTTGCCGGTGCCAACTCATCGGCCCAACTTGTGAGGCTCAACGGCACCTGGTACCTCGCGGGTGACTTCAGCAGTTCAGACAGCCCGGGGGCGTCCGGAAATTCCGGGGCTGGCACCACCACAACAACAACCGGGAACTCGGGAAACACTGGAGCATTGGGGAACTCGGGAAACACTGGAGCATTGGGGAACTCGGGAAACACGGGTGCATTGGGGAACTCGGGAAACACGGGTGCCATCGGGAACTCGGGCAACTCTTGATTTCTGTGCGCCCCACCAGGGCCGATAGCTGCTCGAGCCAGATCCCGACGAGGAGATCGCTATGACAGTCGGAGATGGACAAATCAGGTGCGACGGCTGCGGTACCGAACTCAATCCTGAGGCGAAGTTTTGCAAGAGCTGTGGGCGCAGTACGTCCGCAGCGGTCGATTCGCCTTCTCCCGGGGGCGCAACCGCACCCACCCCTGCGTCGTCGCAGGACGTGGAGTCGAGTCCTACAGCCGAGACGACCAAACTCATTGGGGGTGGACCCTCGGTCGGCGAACGTCCGAACCCTTCACCAAGCTCTGCTCCTTCGACACTGACGTCGCCATCGACATCGATAGAGAGTGGCGGCCGCTATTCCAACCTGAAGAGCGCAAAGTGGGTGGTTGTGGGAGGCATAGTCGCCGTTGCGATCATCGTTGGAATCGTCATCCTTCTGCATTCGAAGTCTTCTCCAACGAATGCAACCGCTTCCTATTCTTCACGCACGAGCACAACTGGCGTTTCCGCTACAAGTCTTCCGCGCAGGACAACGTCAACAACCACCTCGTCATCGACCTCGACGACAACTACTGTCGAATCCGCCAATGTGGAGGCACAGAAGATCAATTTCCTCCTTGCTCAGAGCTCAAACGACCGCAATGCAATCGTCACCGCGACAAATGACATCTCGAGCTGTGGGAACCTCAGCCAAGACGAGTCCACGCTCGACAGCGCCGCCCAGTCGAGACAATTGCTCCTGAACCAACTGCCCAAACTGCAAATCTCGCAGCTACAAGGGGCGACCTCGCTGATCGCAGCGCTGACGTCTGCATGGCAGGCATCAAAGGCTTCTGACTCCTCATATGCAGCGTGGGCTGGTGACCTCGTGCAGAACGGCTGTACTCCGGGACAGAGTGGTCAGAGCGATTCCAACTGGCAAGCCGCTCAGACTTCGGACGCGCAGGCGACCTCGGCAAAGACCCAGTCGGCAGCCCTCTGGGCTCCCATTGCCACGGCCTACGGTCTTCCTCAGTATACGTACAGCCAACTCTGAGTACCGATTCAGATGCTGGTTGATTTGAAGTCCGTACGGAGATAGGACTGCGTCGCAGAACAGCTGCTTGACTGCGAAGGGTGACATTGTTACGTGCACGCTCTTCAGCCTGGAGTCGCCCAGCAGGACTTGTTCGCAATTCATGTGAAGCATTCAAAGGGCAGACGAACTGCTCGTCTCCTGATGGTTCTCACTTCGGTCCTGGCAGTGGCCGTTACCGGCTGCGGTGGCGATTCAGCAGTAATCCGATCCGCACGGGTTACACCGACGAGCTCCCCAGAAACGACAGCCCCACCCTCCACTACAACGACCGAACCAGAAGCTTCGCCATTTGCTGAACTCAATGCGTACCTGGCTGAGCGGACAGGACAGGTGACGGCGGCGGTGTTCGATGCAACAACCAATCGGACTTGGACTTTCGATCCCGGAATAGTTCAAGACACGGCCAGCATCGTGAAGGTAGAGATCATGGGAGCCGCACTCCAGGACGCCCAACAGGAGGGGCAACCGTTACCGGAGAGCGAGGCCTCCCTGATGCCCTCTATGATCGAGAACAGCGACAACGCATCTGCCACGGCCTTGTTGGGTGACATCGGTGGCCCGAGCGCACTGGCGCTATTCGACCAGTCAGTCGGCATGACTGACACCGTCCCCTCGAAGCTGGCGCTGATCCCCGGCACCTCATTGCCAGGTTGGGGCCTCACGACAACGAGTGCACTCGATGAAGTCACCCTGATGTCCAAGTTCGCTTATCCCAACGCCACGTTGTCCACCAGCTCGCGGAACTACGGACTGAGCCTGATGGAGCAGATCGAAGCTGATCAGGACTGGGGTGTCTCAGCCGGAGTAACCCCTGGTACGACGATTGCCCTTAAGAACGGATGGCTGCCTCTCACCTCAACCGACTGGCAAGTCAACAGTATTGGTTGGGTAGATGGCGGAGGGCGTAACTACGTTCTAGCTGTCCTCACAACGGGAAGTCCGAGTGAAGCGTACGGAATTGACACCATCGAAGCTGTAGCAAGCAGTGTCTTCTCCCAGTTCGGATGACGAAACCCCGAGCTACAGACCAACGCCTGCACCGATTCTTTCGTCCTAACGTTTGAACCAAAGGGATCCTAATGTGCCTTCGAGTTTCCCAGCTTCCCATGATCTGAGCACCACTTTCATGCTTAGAAGGCCCCTCATGGCTGTTAGTCAATGGGCTCACCGGTATCTGGATCGCGGCCCTTAGCGATTAGCGCCTCCCTGTACTGCCTCTCGTCCTCGTCGCGCAGTTGCTCAGCCCTATCTAACCGTTCTGGAGACATGGGGCTACTTGGTGAGTCAGTCCTGTTTGCATCTGCATCCACAAAGGCACAAGCCTCATCCTCGGAATCAAAATGTCGTGAGTTATAAGTGTTGCCCTTCTCTGTATAGAAGACCCTCCAACCGATTCCGTTCTCCTCTGGCTCGAGCACTGTCACATCATTGGGAAGTCTTCCTGGCTTTGGAGCGTCGCGGATCGCGTACCGTGAGGTCTTGCCAATTGCGGCGAGCCTGTCGCGGAGTTCACGTGTGTTCATCACTACAGCTTTCTTAGATATCCGCCGTCAAGCAGCGATTGGATCGATTGGTTCCCGGTATGGAACTGAGTGCCTCCGCCGGGTGCACCAAAGTCGGGTGCCACACGAGATCGCGTTACGTCAAACGGCTTCATTACTTCGTACTGATTGTACTCGCCGGCCAAGCTTGAGGCCGGAAGGGAGCGTTGCTCAAATGGCGTGTTGACGGGTGACAAGTATTGCCCATTAGGGCCGCCGTAGCGATCAAGGACTGTTCCTTCGGCGACTTGTCCCTCTATTTCGGAACCCACTACGGCTCCATTGTCGACCGGATAGTTCCAATCAGGCTCTCCGTTATCTTCAAATCCGTCGGAGAACTCATCCAAATAAGTCTCCGCATTGAGGCCATAATACGGATCAAAATCGCTGGAAAATTGGCCCGCCGTACGAGGGTCATCCAGCTTGTCTTGTAGACCGTCGAACACTCTTTCATCGAAGTCGGCCGTCAGATCATCTTGATCGCGTTCACCGAGTTCCTCTTCCTCTTCCTTCTTCCTCTTCCTCTTCCTCTTCCTCTTCCTCTTCCTCTTCCTCCTCTTCCTCTTCCTCTTCCTCTTCCTCTTCCTCTTCCTCTTCCTCTTCCTCTTCCTCTTCCTCTTCCTCTTCCTCTTCCTCTTCCTCTTCCTCTTCCTCTTCCTCTTCCTCTTCCTCTTCCTCTTCCTCTTCCTTCCTCTTCCTCTTCCTCCCTTCCCTCCCCTCCTCTTCCTCTTCCTCTTCCTCTTCCTCGCCGGACTCGTTTACGTCCCCGTCTTCATCGCCCTCTTCTGGATCCCCGTCGTCCCCGTCGTCTTTTGCATCACCCTCATTGCTTGAGGACGCGTCGCCACCCTCCGCCTTATTGTCATTGGCGGCTTCTTCGCCTGCGTTGTTGTCATTGGCGGCTTCTCCGCCGCCACCGCCGCCATCTCCCTCCTCACCCTCGTCGGGCTCTCCGTCGTCCTCTGGCGACTCGCCTTCACCATTTGAGGACGCGTCGCCACCCTCCGCCTTGTTGTCATTGGCGGCTTCTCCGCCTGCGTTGTTGTCATTGGCAGCTTCTCCGCCGCCCCCGCCGGTCTCAGACATCCTTGGTATCTACGGGTATGCCCAGCCGTTTTGCGACTGCCACCGGCCATTTGGTCGATGCCTGCATGCTCCGAATCGCTTGCGAATGAACGAACACACAGAACGCGGCGTCGGTAAGGCTTGGTTCACTGGATGGCAAGGCCGGGAACCGTTTGACCTCCTCACGTAGCACCGTGGTCAGCGTGTGCCACCTGGTCTTAACCTCGGGAGGGGGCAAACCTGTGGAGCGCAATGCTCGAGTCGCCGTAGCCACTCTTGAGAGCAGTTTGGCGTCCCTGACCATCGACAGGGCAGCTCCCCGGTACGTGCATTTGCTTCGACACGGACCACAGGCCTGGAATGGAGGCGAGCTCGCCGGTTGAGGTGCCACGAGTTCCGCGGAAATGATCGTCCGGCGGATCGACACGTGCGCAGCTTCGGCGTACTCGTCGCTGTACACGAGCGCCTCCCCCGTCTGGATGCGTGTTGCGAACTGCATCTGGGCGTCGTCCATGCCCATCGAGCGCCCAAGATATTGCCGATCTTCCTCGGCCGTGAGACGGTGCATGACCTTGAGGTTGGTGTTCTTGACGGCGTCCTCGACCAGTTTGGTCGGAATCTGCTCAGCGATAATGATGCCTTCGCCGTACTTCCGGTTCTCAGCAAGTGTGTTCGCGAAAGCCTCGGCTGCTTTCTCTTTGGCCTGGGCTTCGTCAGCGGCACCTGAACCCTGCGGCCGGGCAAGTAGCCGGTGCGCCTCCTCAATGACAGTGACGTGCACGAGGTTGGGCGATGCACCGCGTTCTGCCTGGTAGTGCTCGGTCATAGCGTTTAGTAGCAACGCAATCATCAGGGATTGCTCATCACCGGCTCCGAGGGACTTCAACTCCACCACGACCGGTCGATCCAGAAGGGCTCGCATATCTAGCGACTGATTCGTCAGAAAGGAGGAAGCAGTAGGGCCGGACACAAGCTGCTGTGCGCGGCGAATGGATGCCGCCTCGATATTGGACTTGACATCACCGGCATAGCCGAGGTCTTGCGTGACCTCTTTCATCGCCTTCATGAACTCCACCACCGTCGGCCATGGGCGTTCAACGCCGCCCGACCTCTCAGAGCCGAGAATCCCCGCTCTGCCATACGTGATATTCAGTGCGTCCTGGTAGATCCCAGGCAAAGGCTCCCAGAGCCCGAAGGCCGCCTTGAAGCATGCAAGCAAGTTGGCGAGATGTTCGCCGACCAACACCCCCTTTGGAACTTCGAACGGATTAAACCGCAGCGGGGTCGCATCCTCGTCGCCGATCGTGATGATTTCGAGCTCTTCGAATCCGTCCAGTGACTTCAGCTTTCTATAATCGTCTGCTTCAGAATTGACCGGCTCGATCACGAGAAACGGGACGTGATGCTCCACCCAGAGTTGGCGCAGGAGCTCCATGACCGATGTCGTCTTACCGGAGCCCGTACTGCCGGCGAACAGGGCATGCTTGGTTAAGGATTTGAGCGGCAAACTGAGATCTTGCTGGTTTCCCTGCAGGAGCCCGATGGTGACGGTGTCTCCTTGAACTTGGTACGCCTCTGAGTGTCCGAGCTGTCCTTTGCGCACCCTGAACCCAGGGAGCATGCCGTCAACAGCAGCAGGTAGGCGGAACGCCGAACTTGCATCCTTGGCGTCCGCGAGTACGCAGAGTGCCCGCAGCTGGGCCGAAGGAGGATCGGGGCGCGACCAGATCTCTGCCTTGCCAGGCAATCCGATGAAGTCGACCCCCTCGAGATTCCAGCGCGCGAGCTGCTCCTCTTCTGTTGATGCTGGAATGCGGATCTCATAAGCCGACGTGATCCGGTCTCGCGCCAGGTGGCTCCCCGCTCCTGCCTCGCTGGGTGAAATGAGCGACCCAAGCATTTCGACGAGACCTCGCGGTACTGACGGGCTCGAGGAGCATACCTGGATCCGGAATACGAACGCATTCTCGACGTAGCGCCGCGCATAGTCCGAAAACGTCCGCTCGGCGTCGACTGCGAAGGCATCAGGAGGCAGCGTCTGCTGTCCAAAGTACAGACCGCCTTGCAACGTATCGGGTTGAGCAAGTCGACCGTAGAACGTTGCCATTCTCTGCAACATGTCGGAAAACTGGGGGGATAGCTGCATTGGGATGAGGCCGACCGACACGACGACGCGCTCTCGACTAGCCGCCAGCATTGAATAGAGCTGTGTCCAGTCGTTCTCTAGCCAATTCAGCGGAAGGACACTGAAGTAGTAGCCGACTTTGGCGTCGGGCCGCTTCGGATCACCGACTATCTCCCGCTTTGTGATGACCGCAGACCTGACAGGGGTTCCCGCCTCAAAGGGCCTAAGGAACGAATGCAGTTCCGCGGCATCATCAATCACCTCAGCGGTAACGTGGCGAGGCAAGCTCGACTTGAGCTGCGACAAAACGCCCGAAAGCGAATCCTGCAATTTGGGCGAAGTGTCGACCTGATCCTCTTCCCAGACCCTCGCAACCAACGCGATCTCCAGTGGTATCGACCGGTCCGGGTCTGCCACGATTCGGAGATCGAAGGCCACTGGGACCCCGACATCGCGCATGGCGCTGATAAAAGACTGCTCTTCTCGGAGAAGGGCGGACAGGCGTTCGAGTCGGTCGAGCTGACCGTACGCTCGGTCTTCCACTAGGTTGACGGCGGATGTGATCTTGAGCGCTCCGTAGGCACTTAGGACATCGAGCCGCGCTTCCTCCCAGAAGATGCGCGGCCGAGGCGCATTTATGGTGATTACGGCCGTCAACGTGACCCCTCAGCACCTACCGCTTGAGCGAATGAGGCTAGAGAACTCGCGACGAGGGCGTCGGTGCCAAGAGCTGATCCGAGGCTTCCCATGGTGAACTGCTGTCCGCGACAACCGCCACAACCGACCCAATCGTTCCGTGTCCCTGTGCAACGACCTGACCTGCCGCGACGTCGACGCCTTCTCGCACGGCGCTATGCAATGCTTCGCGCAGAGCTTTGGCACGGTCGAATTGAAGGCTCACGTAGATCGCGTGGCCTCGGTTGCGAAGCTCCCATAGGAGCCGGCGAATTCCTGTCCACAGATATCTCGCCGGCGAAAGGTAGAGCCAGAAAGTCCATCCGATGTAGAGGTCCCCGCCGTTCTCGAAACAGGAGACGAACCCGCGGAAAATGCCCTGCTTGATCTCGAGGGTGTCACGCGGGCCCTGGCTCATCACCTTGAAGCGCCGAAGCTGCAACGAGTCCATGGGTGTGTTGCGGCGTTGCAGTGCCCACGCAATATGGTCAAAGACAATGGGAGCCGCTTGGCCTCTATCGTCCACGGAGAACTTCCACTCGGAGAGTTGGCCTGGCAGCTTCGAGAGCCAGAATACGCAGGCCATCACGAAACACCAAGCGAGAAACAGCAGCACCGCGATGACGGTCCCGAACGAGTGATTGGCGACCCCCAGGATTGTCCCAACGATAAAGATTGGGATACAGCCGATAGCCCAGACGAGCCACATCAGGAATGCTCGGCGGATCACCTCGAGAATGAACCGGGAGCTGCGCAGCGGGTCGAATTCTTCGAGCTGCTGCTCTTTCTCGTACATCATCCGCTGGCCGAGATACACCGTGTTCGGTGCCGCCTGACCCAACAATTGGTCCGAGGCCAGCAGCCCGTTGACATCAGCGGATCCCGGCAGGTCGTGAATAGGGGAGACGCCGGTGAAGGCCTGCGCGGACGCACTGGGGGGAGGACCCAATGGTCCGGCGAAACTCGTCGTCCCGGCGCTCACTGGAGGCTCCGGCGGCCCAGACCACCCATCGCTTTCAACGAGAGTGTCCTGCTTCGCTCCACAGGAAGTGCAGAACACGTCGCCCGGATCGATTACATCTCGACAGCTCGTGCATGTAGCCATGGCCCTCCCATCGAACGTTCAGCGGGCCAAACCCGCCTCGGTACGTTAACCCCCGTTGCTACGGAGTGCCATAGGCACTGCTACGCCGGGCTTGTTTGAGCGGTCGGAGGGCACAGGAGGTGCTCCCTCAGCCACCCGCTGTCGTTGCCACATCGCCTTGCGCTCTACCGGCGAGGTCCCGCCCCGCAGCCCATCGAGCTCCGGGTTGGCCAGCGCGACATCGAGGCACTCTTGACGCTCCCCACGGGACACGGCCGGGTAGCGCGGCGCGGGTGGACCCATCCTGCGGCGCGTATCAGGAGTCATCGGCGCTAGCTCAATATCCCGGGCCACAGTGCCGCTTGGGGGATCAATGGCGGGCAGGGGGTGACGTGGTCCAGGTTCAGCCCCGTTCGGCGCCGGGGCTGAGCCGCGGAGTGGACCTCTATGACTTGTCGGGGAGGTCCCGACAACAGCAGTCGGGATCCCCACAGCGCTCGACCACCTGCCCGGCATCGACCAGGCAACCGCACTCGGCGCAGCGCATTTCCATGTGCCCGATTCTTCCACTGATCCTGCGCCCGTCTACCGTCGAGCATGGACCCGACGCCCGAGCCCGGCGACCTCATCGAGGCCTTCAGCCCGCGGCCGGGGCGGTGCTTCCGCATGGTGCAGTCCCGATAGCTCCAGGCCACCCACTGTCGCCAGGAGCCGGCGTGGAAGGGCCGATGGCGAGACGCCGAGGGCCGAACCTGGTACGGGGAAGGGTGTCGAGATCACCCGCCGAAGCTGAGTAGTCCCGCGTCAGAGGGCTACTGATCCCCTATCCCAGTACGCACCATGGGGATACCCCTGGGGCTTTCACAATGGACAAACAACAGATCGGGCAACCGGTTGGACTCCCGTACCTGGAGGCGTTTCCGCCAGATCTCTCTGAGCATCGTCGGCCCGTGTCTGAAAGGATGAACGCCGGAGTAACCAAGGCGGTCTCCGCCCAGGGTAGAAGACGAGGGGGTACATCCTGGGATTGACGACCAGGGAGTAACCCATGAGATTGACCCCGCTCTTGAAGATGGCAATGGGGACCGGAGCCGCGCTTCTGGTCTTCACGGTCGCCCCGGCCACAACGGCCTCCGCCACCCCATCGAATTTCGTGCCCTGTTCGAGTGGCGCGGCTGGACTGATCGCAGCAATCAACGCCGCCAACGGCAGCGGGGGTGGCACGATCAGTCTCGCCTGGGGATGCACCTACGCTCTCACGACTCCTGATAACGGCGAGAACGGCCTACCGGTGGTCACGTGGCCGATCTCGGTGTTCGGCAACAACGCCACGATCACGGGGTCGGGCGCCGTCCGCATCTTCGAGGTCGACGGCCCAGGCGGGAACCTGTCGCTTCGCAACGTGACCCTCACCGGCGGATCGGCCTCCGACTTCGGCGGGGCGATCTTCAACTCCAGCGGCACGGTCACGCTGAATCAGAGCGTGGTGACGGGTAACGCCGCCGCCATGGCCGGGGGTGGCATCGCGAGTGGCACCTTCGGTCCGAGCACAGCCATGCTCACCCTCAACGGCAGCCTGGTGACAAACAACAGCAGTGGTGTGGGTGGTGGGATCGTCAACGTCCAGGGCAAGGCCACGCTCAACTTCAGCCGGGTGGCGAACAACTTCGCCGGCGGCCCCGCCGGTGGCGGCATCGCCAGCGGCGACTACAAGATGGGGCCCCCCTTTAGCCCCGGTCCCACCAGCCAGCTCACGCTCAACTTCAGCCAGGTGAACAACAACACCGCGCCGAACGCAGGGGGCGGTGGCATCCAGAACCTCGCCGGCAACGTTGCCATCAACGTGAGCCAGGTGAACGGCAACACATCCCTTAACGGTGGAGGCATCGCGAGCGGCAACGGTGCTGGCGGCGGCCCGGGCGGCCCACCTCCTGGCATCGCACAGCTCACGGTCTTCTTCAGTCAGGTGAACGGCAACACGGCGACCGCCCCAGTCCCGCCTCCGATGACAGGCCCCCCGATCGCGGCGGGTGGCATCGCGAACGGCGGCAGTGCCTTCATCACCGGTAGCGAGGTCGAGAACAACACGGCTACCACCACCAGTGGGGCGGGCATCGTGAACCACGGAACGATGACCATCAACTGGTCCGCGGTGAACCACAACACAGCGGCCGGGACCGGGGGCACGGCATCAGGTGGTGGAATCTTGAACGCGAGCGCCGGCCCGGGTACCAATCCGCCCAGTGGCGTCCTCACCATCAACTTCAGCCAGGTGAACGGGAACAGCGCCGGTGGCTTCGGAGGCGGCATCCTCAATGGGTTGCCTTCGCCCGTGATGCCGTCCACAGGCACACTCACTCTGAACCACAGCCAGGTGATCGGCAACAGTGCCACCCTGGGTGGAGGCGGCATCTACAGCGTGACTGGCGGTGTGGTGTCGCTGACATCTACGTTCGTCATCGGGAACCACCCGGACAACATTGAGCCCTAACACGGCCCTACCGACTGACGGGGCGACGGCTGCTTCTAGGAGCGGGCGTCGCCCCGAAGTCGCGTGTCTACGACCGATACTCCTGCTATTCGAGTGTGTCCAATGCGACTGAGCAAGCGTCGAGGACGGAACTGTCCCCGTCCATTGCCGCCGGGACTGAGCGCGGCTGACGTGGCGTTGCTCGAGGTGCTGTAGCGCCGCCCGGGGCGGAGGCAGAAAGGGAAAGACCAAGAGCGGTTCGGCTGCAGACGTGCATGTCGGAAACGCTGTAGGAGGTGCACCGACACTCCGCGGGTCACAGCAGGACACGAAAGACACGGGATCGGGGTCCGAGCGCCGGCGTTGCTTAACGCCTCCGGCGATGTGGGACCCACCACCACGGTGGACAAAGTCCATGTTGTCTCCCACTCGACCTCCAGGCCAAGGGTGGCTGCGCGCAACACACCGGCCGCCAGTTACAACAAGGTCATTGTTCAGTGACAACAAGGTTATTGATCAGTTACAACAAGGTTATTGATCAGTTACAACAAGGTCGTTGACCTCACCGCACGGAGGGCGGTTGTCACCGGATCGTCGGATCGCAGAATTCATCGGGCGCGCCCCGCCTTTGAGGACTATCTTCAGCCTCAAAGGAATAGAGGGGCTTTGGCGAACTGGCTCCTCAGCGACCGATTGCGAATACCTCGGAACCGGAACCTTCGCCTAGTGGGGGTCGCTCATGCAACTACCGACACGGCTCAAGAACAGGAAGCACGCACGGCTGGTGGTCCCGGCCGTTGCGATCATCTGCGCGGTTGTCTTGTCCGGCTGCCAAGGATCCACCACTCCAGCGACCAACGTCGGGACGACCACGGCGACGTTCAATGCGCAAGCAAGCTGTTCCGGCGGTGTCCCGACTCCGTGTTCTTGGTACTGGCGCTGGGGCACCAATGGCAATTACCAGAACTCGTCGGCGATATCCGGCCCCGTGAAGGTGACATGGTCAGGAACGCTCAGTTACACCGCCACCGGCCTCACGCCTGGCACGACCTACGGCTACCAGTTGTGCGGCGAGGGTGACAACATCAGTTCATTTGTCTGCCTCGTGTCTGCCAATGGGACCCCGAGTCAGTTCACCACCGAGTCGAGCGGATCCTCGTCGGGTGGATCGAGCGGAGGTGGGTCGAGCGGATCGACGTGCACGAGCCCGCTGTGGTCGTCGAGCGGAGCGGAGGGCACCGACAACACCGATCCCGCTGACGGCACGCAGAACTGGTGGGTCAACAACGACGCCTGGAACGGCGGAGCAGGTCCGCAGACGATCAACGTGTGCAACGCGTCGAGCTGGTATGCCACGTCCAACCAGAAGGACGTCCAGGGCGAGGTCGAGACCTATCCCGACACCGAGTACGACATCGGAGGCCGAAGTTGCACTGCGGCGGACAACGGGAATCCCTGCACGACCACGCCGATCTCGGGCTACCGCACGATCGGGTCGACCTTCTCCGAGTCATACCCGACGACCGGCGACTCCTTCGACGCCGCCTACGACCTCTGGCTGAACAACTGGTCCACCGAGACGATGATCTGGAACCAGTGGGGCGGCGATCAGAACTTCTGGGGCCAGTGTGCGGAACCTGGACCCGATCAGAACGACTGCGTCGGACCCGGTGGCGCGCAGGCCGATTCGCTCGCAGTCACGCTTAACGGCGTGGCGTACCACTTCCTCGCGCTCGGACCCCACACCGCGAGCGGCACGCCGATCCCGTGCTCCGCAGCGAACGAGAGCCAGTGCGAGTACATCTTCTTCCGTGACAACCAGGTGGCTTCGGGTTCGGTCGACATCCTGGCCGGGTACAACTGGATGGTCTCGCAAGACTTCATCTCGGCCGGCAGCGTTCCGACACAGCTCCAATACGGCGTCGAGATCGTCGCCACGAGTGGCACCCAGACGTTCCCGATGAACGGGCTGACCTTCAACATCTCATCGTGAGGCGCCTCCGAGTCTGATCATCCGCCGAATCAGCCCTCGCCGAGGTACTCCGCATCGCTGACGTGGTCTCCCCACTCCGGGACGCCCTCGCTGACGGCGAGGTGCGTCATGAAGTGGTCCGGTGCGGCGCCGTGCCAGTGCCACTCGCCGCCGGGCGCAAAGACGGTGTCGCCCGGGCGGAGGGTGGCGATCGGTTCTCCGCGCAGGGCCTCCAACCCGGCGGGCAATGTACGGGGCAGCATCGAATGGTCAAAGATTCCCGACGCGAATGCAGCCATGCTCATTTTGTGGGCGTCATCGGCCAACCCTGAGGGCGAGCCGCAAGTCGGATGTCGCACCTCTGACGAACTGGGTCAGCCGGGAAAATTGGGCCTGAGACGACGCGGACGCAACACTCATGCATCAGCTCGTGTAGTCAACGGGTCCCGCTCCTTCGATCCCGACGGCGAAGGCCAACCCGCGAAGTCCCGAGTTGGCGGTCAGCGGCCAGATGCTGTGCACGACGTCGGGGGGTATCCGGATCAGATCGCCCTGACCCACTTCACGCTCCTCATCCGCGATCTTCACGATGCCGCGTCCAGAAATGATGTAGTAAAACTCATGCGTGGGATGTGAATGTGGATCGACAAGTCCACCCCCGGCAACCTCCCATTCACTGACAAGCTCGAGGAACCCACCCTTGGTCACGTCCTTGAGTTCGCCGGGCTGAAAGAGCCACCAGACCGGCACCGTTCCGGCGTGTTCGATGACAGGAGCTACGTCCCTGGCTGAGCGGATATCCACTTTGTCCTCCTCGCATCGAAGCCACCGAAGTGCGAATACTAAGACAAGAGATCAGCTCTTACAGAGCCCAGACGGCCACGGTCGGACCATCGGCCTGGAGGGATCTGGAGTGCATCCAGCCCCTGCGAACGGGAACTCACCCTTAGACGGATCACCCAGGACAACCTCCCTGTGGAACTCTGGTGCAGTGAGCAACCACGAACCAGCAGCCCCCCCGTTGCTCTCAGGGGAGCGGCACCGGAGGGAACATGAATGAGCCAACGGATGTCCCGCAACCCGCGTCCTCTGCCACACCGACGCAGGGTGGCGGAAACGGGGTGACGACCGTTGGCAACTCCACCGCGCCGCCAACATCGACGTTCCCCCCGGATAGCACGGGGAACAAGGTCGTCTGGGTAATGGGCCTGATATTCGTGATCGTGGCCCTGGCGCTCGTGATCGGCTTCATCGGCATCTTGCGTCACTGGTTCGCGCTTCACACGGGGACCCTCCATGGCGGACCAGATGTCTATTACAACTTCTGGTCCGGTTTCGGCTCTGATCTTGGTGAGGCCACTCTGATCAGCGCCGTAGCTGTAGGTGTGTACACCGGCGTGCGCAAGGTGAATTGTCACACGAAAGGCTGTTGGAGGATCGGCCATCATCCACTCGAAGGGACGCCCTACATCTTGTGCAGGCATCACCATCCGGAGGTGCCGAACCACGGCGCTACGCATGAGCACATCCTCATCCAGCACCAGAAGTTCAAGCTGGAAAAGGAAGCCGATAAGAGAGCCTGAACCTTCACGACGTCGATCGCCGCGTGGCGCGACGTCACTGGGATGACATCGTGTTGCGTATCACTCGCGTGAACACAACGCGACAGAAGTGTGAACCGTTGAATCACGGTAGATGTCACGCGATCCCTATCGGGCGTGGACCGACGATCCAGAGGTAGTGGCCGCGGCCCCGAACTCGAAGCAACGATCTGCCAGGATCGCCCGGGAAGGCACGAGATGAGAGCCGTTATCGCCCGCAAAGCAATACCGAGCGGCCCCATCGCAGTGAAGCTCCTCATCTTCGTCGCCCTCGTAGGGTCGGCGCTCACCGTGATGCCTCAGGCCGCTTTCGCAGCCGGCTCCGCCTCGGATGACTTCAACGGATCGAACGGAAGACTCGGTGCAGACTGGACCGACATGTCCATCGGGGGACTGGCAATCTCCAATGATGCCGTGATCGGCACCCAGGCGAGCGGAGACTCCGGAGACATCTACACAGGAGAGACCTTCGGCAGCGATCAGTTCTCCCAGATCGACCTCACCTCCACTCAGATCGCCGGCGGGCAGTGGATTGGTCCCGCCGTGCGAGCTCAGAACGGTGGTCAGAGTCTCTATGTGGGCATCTACTGGTGGAACTTCGGCAGCCCAGAGCTGCTGCTGTTCAAACGTATCTATGGCAACTGGACGCAGCTCGGCTCCTACCCATCCGGCCCCCTCGTGGCCGGCACGCAGTTGAACCTGACCGCCACCGGCTCCACACTCTCGTTGTCGGAGAACGGTGCCGTGGAAATAACGGCCACCGACACCAGCTTGACCGGAGGTGCCCCGGCCATCATGGCCTACGGCACTTCCACTGCTAGCGACTGGAGCGGCGGCGACAACTCCTCGCCTCTGCCTCCTGCCGACGCCCCCGAAGTTCCGGTGGTCGTCCTCTTCCCCACTGTGGCAATTGGCCTCATGGGGGTCTCCGTGATCTATCGTCGACGTCGCACCTCGCGGGTAAGAACGATCCGCTTCAAGAAGGCGCGATAACGGAGGCTTGCGGACTGGCGTCGGACTGCCCCCATGGTTCCTGCTTGAGACTTCCTTGCAGGCGCTGACGTTGAATCCGTCGCGTTGAGAGGTCCCTGGCGGGATCACTCTCGTGTGCCTGCCGCCGGCCGAGCCGGCCGGCTTTCGTTCGAGGAGTGCCTCGGAGTGGGGCAGGGACGCGTTGTCAATTGGAGAGCCATCCCTGGTCTCGCTCGAGAATGGCGTGGGCCTGACCGGCCACACGTCGGCGGATCGGCTTCAGCCCCAGGCGCTCCGCGTTGGCGGCATGCCGCTCCGGCCATCCGGCGTGGGGAGGACCCCGAGCACCTGGTGGACCGAGATCCCGCCGTCCTCGAACCCGTTGGCCGACGCCGCCATGTAGAGCTGCCAGACGCGGGCGCGTCGCACCCCGACTTCGCCGGTGGCGGCGTCCCAGTGCTCCTGGAGGTTGCCGACCCAGGCCCGGAGCGTCTTGGCGTAGTGCTCGCGAAGGGACTCGACGTCTCGCACCTCGAAGCCCGCTGCCTCCATCTCGAGGACGACCTGACCCACGTCGAGGAGCTCGCCATCGGGAAAGACGTACCGCCCGATGAAGGATCTCGGGCCGATACGCGATCCGCCCACGCTCGAGATGGCGTGGTTGAGCAGCCTCCCCTCGGGCCTGAGCAGCCGGCGCAGAGCGCCGAAATATTCGGCACTCCGGGAGGAACCGACGTGCTCGAACATGCCGACGGATGCGATGCCGTCGAACAGCCCGTCGCGCACGTCGCGGTAGTCCTGCAGCCGGATCTCGACCTGCCGATCACAGCCGGCAGCGACCACCCGGTCGCGCGCCGCCAGCGCTTGCATCGGGCTGAGCGTCACACCGACCACCCGCGCGCCGTACTGCCGCGCGGCATGGATGGCGAAGCTGCCCCACCCGCAACCGACATCGAGGATCCGCTGTCCCGTCCTGCCGGGTAGCCCGAGCTTCCGGCAGATGAGATCGTGCTTCGACTCCTGAGCCGCTTCCAAGGTGTCCGCACCCGGGCCGAAGCGCGCACAGGAGTACGTCATCGTGGGCCCGAGGACCATGGCGTAGAAGTCATTGCTGACGTCGTAGTGGTGCCGTACCACCTGCGCGTCCCGAGCGTGCGAGTGCAGCCTGCCCCGCGGTGCGGCCTCCTCTGGTGGAGGGGGCATCGGTCGGCCGAGTGCTCCGAGGCGGTGGGCGGCCTGGAGGGCCTGCCACGGCAGCCGCATGCCTGCTTGGACGCGAGACGGGGCTGCCGCATGCAGCACCGCCAGGAGTTCGAAGATGTCGCCCTCGAACGCGAGGTCGCCCATGACGAAGGCCCGGGCCAGGCCGAGCTCGCCTGGAGACCACAGGATCCGGCGGACCGCGTCGGGTGAGTGCACCTGCAGCGTGTTCCCCTCGTCCGGCCCGAGCGAGGTCCCGTCCCAGAACTGCACGCGCACCGGCGGTGGCCCACCGAAGAAGTGCGCGAGCAGCGGCGCCACCGCTGCCGCCGCCCCTCCCGGATGGGACTCCACCGCCCGTGGTGGCTTCTGCCGGGCCCGCAGCTGGCGCGGCCCGGAATCGAGGTCCGATCGCATCACTGTCTCCTGGTGAACGGCCGCAACTCTACGAGGGAACGCGGGCCTCCGAAAGGGAGTCTTCGAGGCCATGCGGCGGGACAATCGAACGTGTCGCACGACCAGCAATTGGCCCGACCCCGGTGACGCCTGGGCGGTCTGTGCGCCCGATCTCGATCGTGGTTACCCGTTCGAGGTGGTCCTCAGGATCGTCGCAGGTCGCTCGGCGTTCGACGACGCGCCGGTGGAGCCAGATCGTCCGGGCCGCGGCGATCGCCGGCGCGGACACGAGCCAGGGTGCCCAACAAGTCGTTGAGCTCCTTGGCGGGAAATTCCTTCAGCACCGCGGTCGTGGTCTGGACGACCTCGGGCAACAGCTGATTGAGCACAGCCTGGGCTTCGGGGGTCACGTCGACGAGGACCCAGCGACGGTCGTCGGGATCCGCGAGTCGTTCGATGTACCCGTTGCGCTCCAGGGTGTCGAGCACGCTGGTCATGGTCCCGCTGGTGATGTGCATGTGGGCGCCGATCTCCCCTGCGGCCATGGGAGCGGCGTTCCCCTCGACGGCCAGTGCGTTGAGCGCTGCATGCGTCAGTCCGTGGCGACGCGCCACCGAGGCGACGAGCGACTCGGCCATCCCTCCGACCTCTTCGAGATCCCGAAAGACCTGAGCGGAGAGCCAGGACGCGCCGGGGAACTCCCTTTCGAACGCCACAACCTCAGGCGGACGCGCCGAGGCGGCGCCCGTGCGGACGCCACCTCGGCTGCCGCGCGAAGACAGGCTCAGTTCAGGCCTCCACTGCGATCTCGATCCGGGGTGCGCCCTTGACGCCCGCGCGCCCCATCGCCTCACGCAGCTCGCTGCTGCCGGCGAACGCCTGGGCCTGCTCCACGGTGGGGAACTGGTGCACGACGTACACGTCCTCCTTGGAGGCCGGGTCGACCAGTACCTCGGCGCTCGTGCACCCGTGCTCCTTGCGCACCCCGTCCACGCTGTCGTAGACCGAGCGCCAGGCGGCGTAGTCCTCGACCTCGTGCCGAACCAACAGCGTTGCCTGTGCCATGTTTCTTCCTCCCTGCCTCGTGGCCCCCATTTATCTAGGAGCCTAGTATCTTGATACCAAGATAACAGCTCCCGCGGAGATGTCAAGGGGGCAGGCTCAGCCTCCGGCCCCCGCCTCGCAGGCGTCGGGGTTGGTCGCGAGACCCTGGCTGGGGTCGAACGAGGTCTCGAAGGTGTTCGGTGGGTTCCCCCCCGTTCCGCCTCGATGGCGGCTGGTGTCCACGACTCGACTGACGCGTGACCGATATCGGCAACGTCCTCTCAGATGCGCGGTCGCGGACCAATCAAAGGTCCCATGCGGCGAGCCGGCCGTGGGACGCGAATGCAGCACGCAGCGAGGACTCGTCCTCCCCGCCGAAGAGGCGAAACTGTTCCTCGCCGCGGGCGCGCCGGTAGACCGCGTCACCGTGCACCCGGTCAGAACGGAACTTCTCGTGTACCAGGGTGCGACTCAGGATCTTGTTGGTCGGAGTGCTGGGGAGCGACTCGCAGACCCGGACGAACCGTGGTTGCCACTTGGGGCTGAGATCGGCTTGGGCGTCGAGCCATGCGGCGAACGATGCGGTATCGAACGCGGCGCCTTCCCGGAGCACCAGGGCAACCATGACCTGGTCCCCCGAGTCCGGGGCCGGCACTCCGTAGACGGAGACCAACAGGACATCGGGATGGCGCCCCACGATGGCCTCGACCGGCGCCGCGGTGAAGTTCTCGCCGTCCACGCGCAACCAGTCGGAGGTGCGGCCGGCGAAGTACACCCACCCGTCCTCGTCGACGTAGCCGAGGTCCCCGCTCCAGTACCAGCCCTGGCGGGTGGTCTGGCGCATGGCCTCCTCGTTGCGGTAGTAGCCCTCGAACGGCCCGACGCCGAGCGTGTTCACCATCTCCCCGACGCAGCGGTCCGCGTTGACGAGACGGCCCTCGTCGTCGAACTCCGCGCGGGGCACCTCGTTGCCCTCCTCGTCGACGACAAGGATCCCCTGTCGCAGGCGCCCGATGGACCCACGGGGACGGTTCCCCGTTCGGTCCAGCGCGATGGCGCCCTCGGTCGAGCCGAAGACGTCGATGATCCGGACGCCGAAGCGCGCCGCAGCGGCCTCGACGACCTGTGGCGACCCCTCGTTGCCGAAGGCCACGCGCAGGGGGTTCTCGGCGTCGTCCGGCAGCTCCGGAGTGGCCAGCAGGTACGTCAGCAGTTTGCCGGTGTAGTTGAACCAGGTTGCGCCGTGGTGCCGCACGTCGGGAAGGAACGCCGACGCGCTGAAGCGACGGGCCACGGAGAGCGAGGCGCCGGACACCAGCGTGGGAGCGAGCCCCGACATCAACGAGTTGGTATGGAACAAGGGCATCGACGCGTAGCCGACGTCCTCCGGTCCGAGCTCGAGCATCATGGCCATCCGGTTACCGGTGGTCAGCAGTCGACGTTGGGTGCAGCGCACCGCCTTGGGCGCGGCCGAGGTCCCGGAAGTGAAGAGCAGCGCCCAGAGAGCGTCCACGTCGGGGTCGGACGGGACAGTCGGGCCGTGACGTCCCGCTTCGTGATCCGCCCAGGCGGCCTGCAGTGCCTGCTCGAGGGCCTCCCCCGCGGCCCGCGGCTCCTCCCGTTCGGCAAAGCGGTCCGAGACGAGGATCCCGCCTGGGAGCGCCACTCCAACGGTGCCCGCTCGCAATTGCTCCTGGTGGCGAGGCTCGGTGATGACGAATTGGACATCGGTGTGCGAGATGTCGTGGCCGAGATGCTCGCCCCGACGGGTGTAGTTCAACCCCGCCACGGCGGCACCGGCCAGGCCGGCGCCGCACAGCGCAAAGACGTAGTCCGGCGTGTTGTCCAGCAGGAGGCCCACGTGGGGCGGACGGGCCGGGTCGAGCCTCGCCCGGTACAGCGCGGCAAAGCGCTCCGCCTCGGCCAGGAGCTCACGGTGCGTCCACAGGCGGTCGCCGAAGCGCAGGGCCGGACGGTCGGCCAGCCCGGGATCCGTGCCGTTGCGGCGCAGGAGCGCCGCCGCGTTCGGAGCGGGGAGAGCCACCTCCGCCAGCGGCGGAGCAAGCCCGGCGAGCGGCGCGGGGGGTGCCACTTCGGTCCCGGCTTCGGCTTCGGCGCGCCCGCCCATGGTTCTATCTCGCCCCGTCTCGGCCACCGCTCACCACGACGGACCACTCACTCTCCACGCTCTCCCCACGATGGCGCCGGACTCGACCTCACGATCCGACGAGAGCCGGAGTATAGAGGTGGCGATCGCTCCTCCACCGGGAGATCCGGCCGTTCACCGCGTCGTGACTCGCCCTAACATGGCGTGACGGTGACGCGTGTCTGCGGACGGACACGTGGTGTGGAGGAGATCGAGGACATGGACCTCAAGAGCGTCCTGGTCGGAGAGGACAACACCGTTCCACGGGAGCGCTACACGAGCCCCGAGTTCGCCGAGCTGGAGCTCGAGCGTCTCTGGTCACGGGTCTGGCAGGTGGCCTGTCGCGAGGAGGAGATCGCCGAGGCCGGTGACTTCTGCGAGTACCTCATCGGCGACCAATCGATCTTGGTCGTCCGATCGGACCCCGAGACCGTCCGCGCCTTCCACAACACCTGCCTGCACCGCGGCACCCGTCTCGCCGACGGCAGCGGACGGTTCTCCGAGGAGTGCATCCGGTGTCGCTACCACGCCTGGCGCTACGACCTCGACGGCAGACTGGTCGAGGTCGTCGACCAGCACGAGTTCGACCCGATGCCGCCCGACGCGGGGTTGCGAGCGGTGCGGCTCGAGCGCTGGGGCGGTTTCGTCTGGGTCTGCCTGGACCGGTCTGCGCCGCCCCTGGCCGAGTACCTCGACCCCTTGACCTCCCTTCTCGCGCCCTACCACCTGGACCGTCTTCGGCTTCGCACCTACCTGTCGACGGTGCTCCCGGCGAACTGGAAGGTCGCGGTCGATGCGTTCAACGAGGGGTACCACGTGCAGGGGACGCACCCACAGCTCCTGCCGTGGACCGACGACGTCAGCCTGGAGTACGAATCGCTGGGTCTGCACGCCCACTACGGCCGACTACCGAACGCGCGGCGCCAATTGCGGCCGAGTCCGCGCCTGGGCCTTTCCGATGGTGACTACGACGAAGGCGAGATCCTCGAGAATTTCATCCGCGGTCTCGGTGGCCTCTTCTACCGGGACGAGCGAGCCCTGGTCGAGGAGATCCGTGCCAACCCACGCGAGGGCGAGACCATGCTCAGCCGTTACCAGGCGGGACGGCGTGACCTGCTGGAGGCGCGTGGCGTGCGCGTGGAGGGGTTCGGTGACGACCAGCTGACCAGCGCGGACGACGTGTTCTTCTTTCCCAACATGGTCGGTCCGATCTATCCGGGGATCGCCATCCTCTTCCGGGTGCGACCCAACGGCCCGGATCCCGACAGCTGCATCAAGGACACGTGGTTCCTGCAGTGGCCCCTGGAAGGCGAGCCTCCGAGGAAGGCCGAGCGCCGCTTCTTCGCGGACTGGACGGAGCGCGACTGGGGGGAGATCACCAATCAGGACTACGCCAACATGGAGCACGTGCAGATCGGCATGAAGTCACGTGGGCCCGCCCTGAGGCTCAACCGGCGCCAGGAGGCCAATGTCCTGCACATGCACCGGGTGATCGACCGCTACCTCACCGCGGGCTGAGACGACCGTGGCGATGGTCCTGCGTCAAAGCGTGCGGTAGAGCCCCCCGTCGACGGGGAGCTGGGCGCCGTTGACGTAGCTGGCTGCGTCGCTGGCCAGAAAGATGCACGCTCCGACCAGGTCCTCGGGCGTTCCCATGCGCCGCATCGGATTCGTGGCAGCGATGCGTGACTTGGCTTCCGCCGGCCAGTTCCTGGTCAGGTCGGTGTCATTCGCGCTCGGCAGCACCAGGTTGGCGCGGACCTTGGGCGCCCATGCGCCCGCCAGCCCGAGCGTCAGCGCGTTGAGGGCAGCCTTGGCCATCGCATAGGGAAGGTCGATGGCCGTTGGGCGCCACGAGCCCACGGACGAGACGTTGATGATCGACCCGCCGTCTCCTTGTGCCATCCGCTCCCCGATGAGCACGCTGAGTCGGAACGGTCCCCTGGCGTTGGTCGCATGAACCTTGTCGTAGAGGTCCTCGGTGACCGACGTCAGGTTGTCGTACGCCGGGGACATCCCCGCGTTGTTCACGAGGACGTCGCAGCGGCCCAGCTCCCCATACACGCTCTCGACGAGCCGGTCGCAGTCCTGCCAGCGGCCGACATGGCATTCGAGGGGAACGGCCCTCCGGCCGGTGGCGGACTCGATCTCCCGGGCCGCTGCCTCGCAATTGGCCAACTTTCGGCTGGCGATCACGACGTCGGCCCCCGCCATGGCCAGGCCTTCCGACACGGCCCGACCGATGCCACGGCTCCCACCGGTGACGAGGGCGACTTTGCCGCGGAGGTCGAACAGCTCCTCGGTTGTCTTCATCGCGCCCTCCTGCCCTGGTGCATCGTTCGGCCAAGGGGAACTGTACGGCGCCCCTAGTCGGAAACGCCCATCGGTGCGCTCGGCCCGAATGCGGGTGGCGGCACGGCGATGGCGGGCGCCTCGGTGCCTCCGTCGATCTCGAACACCTTGCCGGTCACCCAGGACGCAGCATCGGAGACGAGGTAGAGGACTGCGCAGGCGATGTCCTCGGGCCGGCCCGGTCGGCCCATCGGTGTGTTGTCGATGAATTCCTGCCGAAGGGTGTCATCGGTGAGCACGACGTCGAGCGAGCGCGTCGCCACGCCGCCGACGTCAATCGCGTTCACGCGCACCCGCGGTGCCAGCTCCGGGGCGATGTTGCGGGTCATCCGGTCCAGCGCTGCCTTGGCCGCCCCGTAGGCGACGAACATGGTCTGCGTCATGGAGGCCGAGCGTGACGAGATGTTGACCACCGCACCGGCGCCGACGGTGTCGACCATCTGGCGAGCCGCCAGCTTCGTGAGTGTCAACGGGGCCGTGACGTTGAAGGCGAACGTGCGGGCCATGAAGCCCTCGCTCGTGTCCATGGCCGCCCGGGGCATCGCCCCGCCTGCGTTGTTGACCAGGATGTCGAGCCGGCCCAACTCGTCCACGGTGCGTGAGACGAGGTGCTCGCAGGCCGCCGTATCGGTGACGTCGGTGGGCACGACCAGCGCCCGCCTGCCCAGGTCGCGGACCTGACCCGCGACCTCCTCCAGGTCCGTCACCGTGCGTGCCGCAAGGGCGATGTCGGCGCCGGCCTCGGCCAACCCGACGGCGATGCCCCGCCCGATCCCGAGCCCGGCGCCCGTGACGATCGCCACCCGCCCGTCGACGGCGAAGCGGTCGAGGATCATGCCGGCCCTGCCGGCGAGGTCTCCCGTCGGTCCCGGTGCAAGCCCGGAGCGGCCCGGCCCGCCACCAAGGGCATCTCGAGGTAGGTGCGCAGGCCCGGCTCCGCGCGGCAGACGTAGGGAATGGCGTTGACGCAGTGCATGGCGGTGGCGACGACGCCGGGGTTGCGCACGAGTCCGGCCTCGACCGTCTCGGGATGCAGCTTCTTGAAGGTGGTGAGGCAGCTCGGGTCGCCGGTCACCTCGACCTCGAAGCGCTCGCCCTCGGGACCGAACGTCCACGCTGGACTCAGGTGCTCCTCCCCCATCAACCAGTTGACCGTCGCCGTCACCACCGGCGTGCCGTCGACCACCGCCTCCCACGTGAAGCGCTGCGCCGCCACCGTCCCGGGTTGGATCGGCCCGATGGGCGAGTCGATGGGCGCGGTGGCGACCGCCATCTCGTGGGTGGTCTTCAGCTGGGGATCGACGTCGAAGCCCATTTCGTCGGCCACCATGAAGAGCGACTGGCGGAAGCCGCCGCCGAGTGCGTCGATCATGACGCTGGCCCGGGCCTCCTCCGGGGTCTTTCCGAACAGCATCCAGTCGCGCACCACATCCGGTGCGCCGTAGGTGCGGATGTCGGAGAACTCCTCGGCGCGCACGTGGGTGATGGAGCCCGACAGGGCCGAGATCATCAACGGGAACCGCTCGGTGATCCCCCCGGGATTGATCCCGGTGCCGTGCAGCGTGACGCCGGCGGCCTTGGCGATCGCGTCGAACTTCTCACGCTCCTCCGGCGGCGGATAGAACCAGCCGAGCGGGGTGACCACGTTCTTGCCCGACTCCAAGATGGCGACCACGACCCCCGGGTCGGCGAAGATCGGGCTGTAGAGGACACAGTCGGCCTCGCTGGCCAGGAGGGCGTCGACGTCACTCGTTGCGGCGACGCCGATGTCCGCGCGCCCGAACAGCGCACCGAGGTCGGCTCCCTCCTTGGCCGGGCTGTGGACCCAGGCGCCCACCAGCTCGAGCTCGGGATGCTCGAGGACTCCCTCCATGGCGGCCCGGCCCACCCCCCCGGTGGCCCACTGGATCACGCGAAAGCTCATGGTCGGCACATCCTTTTCTCGGGGGGACCGGTGCTCGCCCCGAATGATGCCACCTGCGACGCCCGCGACTACGGCTGGACGCAGAACGGATTGGTGCCGTTGATCGTGCTCTCGCCGGTGGCGCTCGACTTGGCACTGGCCCATTTGCTCCCGAAGTTCACCGTCACCTCGAACCAGTAGTTGGTCCCGGTGGTCAAGATGCCGCTCGTCCACGACGTGGTCGCCACGCCGCTGGCGACGAGGGTGTAGGTCCCGGTGGCCGACGTGGTCGAGTCGTAGACCGAGTAGTTCGTGGCGTGGGTGACGGCCGACCAGCTGACCTTGACGGTCCCGGAGGTCGTGGGCGCCGCACAGGCCGCGGACACACCCGTCGGTGCGGACGGGAGCGCCTGGGCGTGCGCCTCACCCTTGCTGCCCGTTGCGAGGTGGACGACCCAGTTACCGGCGCCCCATGCCGCGGTGACCGTCCACGGCACCAGGCTCGCGAGGGCGACGCTGACGAGGACGAGAGCGAGGGCGAGGGGACGAGCTCTTTGTGTCACGTCTCGCTCGCCCCTCGCTCCCGCCTCGGACCGCCGGGACCATGAGGGGGTTGATCAGCTGGTCCAGGCGTCGGTGGCCGGCGTCGTGGTCGAGGTCGCCGATCCACCCGTGGCCGTGACCCCGGTGAAGGACGGCAACGAGAAGTACGTGGCGGCACAGGCGGCCGGTGCGGTGGCCCCCATGCTGGCGTCGTTGGTGAGCGTCACCGCCAGCGGGTTGTTCGCCTGGCCGCTGGCGCCCACGGTGAGCGGCGTCGTGAGCGTATGCGAGCTGCCGCTCGTCGCCGAGGAGAAGTTCCAGGTCACCGCGCTGGGCGTGGCGGCGAGGCACCCGGTCTGCGTCGTCGTGAGGGCGCTGGTCGTGTACCCCGTGGCGTACGTCGTGTTCGTCGGAAGCTGCACGGCGGTGATCGTGACCGGGTACGGGTTCGGGTTGCTGATGGTCACCACCACGTCGCCGTTGCCGCCGGGGTAGAGCAGGTTGGTCGCCGCCGGCGACGCCACGGCCGTGACGGTCAGGTTCGAGATCGTCGCCGACTGCCCCTCGCCCGAGGAGCCGGCGTTCAGGCCCACGACCCAGTTCGTCGCCGCATAGGCGCCGACGCCGGCCAGCAGGACACCGATCACCGCCGAGACGGTCTTCATGCGTCGGGACATTCTGGCGGTCTTCGTGAGCAACATGTCGTGGTTCCTTGTCTGTTCCCGCGGCTTGTGTGGACCACTACGGCATCGGAGGCGCCCGCAACGCTCTTGAGCTGACGTTGAGGCATTTGGACGGCCTGCATGGGACACGCCAAGGCGTTGAGGAATTTGGACGCTCGACGTTCTGCAGCGCCGGGCCACCCCCGCCGAAGAGAGAGCAGGCGGTCTCCGGAGCCCGCGCAACGGCCCCGCCGGCCTCGTCGGGGCCGTTGCGCGCCGGAGAAGGGATTGACCCGCACAGAGGCGCACGGGCACGTCCGGGCCGGGTCGGATCGAGCGAAATACCTGGCGCAGCAGTCCCCGGGCGCCATGATTGGCCCCGTGCAGACGAAGGCCGAATCGACGACCGACGCCGGGCCGCTCAGGGCGCCGCGACGACAGGCCGATACCACCGCAGTGCTCGCCCCTCCTTCGACCCGCGATCGATTTGTCCCCTCGCTGCCGTTCGCCGCGGTTGCCGTGGTCGGCCAGGCGAGCGCGGGATGGCCCCCCGGCCCGACCAATTACGCCGCCTTCTGGGTCAGCACCACAGTGCTGCTCGCTCTGGCACTGCTCATCGTCGCCCGACGGCACCGGCCACCCACCACCTTGTTGCCGCGGGCGGGCCTCTACATCGTCTCGGTCATCTTCTTGATGATCGCCACGGGCGGGATCTCCAGCGGGCTGGGCGCCCTGCTCTTGATGCCCGTCGTGGGCGTCGCCCTGTACGGCCGACGCTGGGAGTCGACCGCTGTGGTGGCTCTCGTCGTGGCGGCGGTCCTCTGCGTCTCCCTCGCCCACCCCGGCCTCGCTGCGGCCACCGCCCGGCGCCTCCTCCTGTTCGCGTCGATCGCCGTCATGTTCTCGGTCTCGATCCACACCCTGCGCGATCGGCTGACGCGGTCGAACGAGCGCACGAGTCGGCTCCTACGCCAGGAGAAGTCGATCAACGAAGCCGCCCGCCAGCTGACCTCGACGGTCGACCCGCCCGGCATCATGGCCCTGGGCGTCGAGCTGGCCGCACGCATGGCCTCGCCGTCCGGTTCCGAGGTGCGGCGAGCGTCGTATCTCGTAATCGAGGAAGGGGTCGTCCGGATCGAGGCCCAGTTCGACGAGTCCGGCTACGAGATGAAGGGGACCTGGCCGCTCGACGACCACCCGCCCCTGGAGCAGACCGTGCGCTCCTGTCGGCCCGTGGTGGCCCGGCTCTCCGCCGACGACGTCGGGCCCGTCCTGCGCGCCAAGCTCTGCGAGGGCGGCATCACCCACGGGGCGTGGGTGCCCGTCCGCCCGGACGGCAAGCTCCACGGGGTGCTCACCATCTCCACCCGCGGGGTGCCGGTGCCGACCGAGTGCGTCGAGCGGTGCGAGGCCCTCGGCCATCTCCTCGAATTGGCACTCTCCAGCTGGGCTGCGCACCAGACGCTCGAGCAGCAGGCGACGGCGGAGGAACGTCGACGGATCGCCCGGGAGCTGCACGATGGCCTGGCCCACGAGCTGGCCTTCATCGCCAGCAAGACGCGGCGATCGAGCGTGGACGTCCAGGAGGCCCTCGAGCTGCGCCAGGTGGCCGACGCCGCCGACCGCGCCCTCGACGAAGCCCGTCGGGCCATCACCGTGTTGTCGGCCGCCCGCCCCCAATCCCTGGCCAGTGCCGTGGCGCAGACGGCCGAGGACCTCGGGACCCGCCTCGATCTGGCGGTGCACCTCGACCTGAGGGACGACATCGAGATACCGGGCGATGTGACCGAGAACCTGCTGCGCATTCTGCGCGAGGCGATGACGAACGCAGCCAAGCACGGTGGGTCACGGCGAGTGACCGTCAAGCTCGAGGGCGCCGACGGCGTGCGGCTCGTCGTCGAGGACGACGGGTGCGGCTTCGACCTTGCCGGAGCGTCCCTTTCGGGCGGCTTCGGCCTCCTGAGCATGCGGGAGCGGGCGGAGTCGATCGGTGGTCACCTCAGCCTCGCCTCGGCGCCGGCCCACGGCACGAGGGTCGAGGTGGCGGTGCCGTGAGCTCGACGATCAGCGTCCTCTTGGCCGATGATCACGCGCGGACCCGCGCCATGGTGCGGGTGGCGTTGGAGCAGCGCGGCGACTTCCGGGTCTGCGCCGAGACCGCCGACGCGGACGCCGCGCTCGCCGCCGCGGAGCGGGAACAGCCGGATGTCTGCCTCCTCGACATCAACATGCCGGGGAGCGGCATCGCGGCGGCGGGCCGCATCTCGGCGGCGCTCCCCGACACCGCCGTCGTCATGTTGACCGTCTCGAGGCAGGACGAGGACCTGTTCGACGCCCTCCGGGCCGGTGCCTCGGGCTACTTGTTGAAGGGGATGGACGAGAACAGGATCGGCGACGAGCTCCACCGGGTGCTGAACGGCGAGGCCACGCTGCCCGGGACGCTGGTGGCACGCCTCGTCGAGGAGTTCCGCGACCGCGAGCACCGGCGGGTCGCGGTCGTCGAGGGTCCGGCCGCCCGCCTCACGGGGCGGGAGTGGGACGTGCTCGAGCTGATGCGCAAGGGCGCCACGACCACCGAGATCTCCGAGCGCCTCTTCGTCTCGCCCACCACGGTGCGCAGCCACGTCTCGGCCATTCTGCGCAAGCTCGGCGTCCCGAACCGGGAGGCCGCGATTCAGCTGCTGGCGCAGTCGTAGTCCCCGGCTCCACCCCCGGACGAGGCCCCGCGACGAGGCCTGCCGACGTTCAGCTGAGTCGGTGGTGCGCCACCAGCTCGATCCACGTGATGCTCGACGGTGGCCCGGTGATGCCGCCCTTGGCCAGGGCCTCCCCGAGCCGGTCCTCCATGAAGCGGGCCTGGTGCTCGGGCGTGTCCCACACCTCGGTCACCACGAGGTGCCCGTCCTCGTTCAGCCCGGCGGCGTGGACCTGGAGCCCGTCGGGCCAATTGCCCTCCCCCGACTCCATGTCGATGCCGAGCTCCTTGTTGACGGCTTCGTACTCCTTCAACGTCACACCCTCGAACTCCAAAATGATCTGTGCGGCCATCTGTGCCTCCCTGTCATCGCGTCGTCGCAGCGTAGGCCGTGGAGGTGCCGGGGCGCTCAGGCGCGGCTGGCCCTCGACGTACGGCGCGAGGTCGATCCCCGGGTACCGTTCCGCCACCCCCTGCAGGGTCTGCTCGTCCCAGTAGGGGTCCCCCGGCCGGGGAAAGCCGAACAGGTCCCGCTGGCGGACGCTGCACTGCGGGATGAACTTGGCCCACCGCTCGGGCGATTGCTTGGGCCAGGCCATCTTGCCGCCCCAGGTCGTCCCGCGGACCTGGTAGTCGGCCAGCAGCGAGAAGCGCGACCGGCCCGGGGCGGAGAAGTCCGAACCCCGGTGCAGGATGTCGGTCCGGTAGAGGAGCAGCGACCCCGCCGGACCGGTGCACCGCACCTCCGACTCGGCCAGCGTCCCGAAGGGCAGGTAGAGCGGTGTCCAGGGCACGTCCTTGCCGCGGTCGTAGGGCACGATGCAGGTGGGCCCGTCGGCCGCGGTGACGTCGGAGAGGTAGATGAACGTGGTCAGCTGCTGGTAGCGCGGTTCGCGACGTGGGACGACGAGGCTGTGGCTGCCGTAGTCACGGTGCAGCGGCTGGTCGTAGTCGACGGCGCCGGCGTACTTGGCCCACAGCTCCACCTTGTAGAGATGGAGCTCGGTCGTCTGCAGGTAGCGCTCGGCCGCGTCGACGAGGTCGGGATGGACGGCCAGTCGGTTGAGGTCCCAGGAGCGGTAGGGGAACTCCTCCACGCCGGCGAACTGGCTCCCGGCGAAGCGCCCGAAACTCCCGGGGTCGTCGAAGTACTCCTCGGGTCGCGGGAAGTGCTTCCAGAGGGCGGCGCGGGCCGCCGCCAGCTCCTCGCCATCGAGGAAGTCCTCGAGGAGCGAGAAGCCCCGGTCGCGCACCTCGTCGAGCGTGGCGTCGGGGACCCGCATCGCCAGGCACCTTATGCCAGCGCCCTCCGCGTCGGCGGCGGCGTCGCGCCTACGCTCGCCCGGTGCGCGCCGTCGTCTTCGACATGGTGGACCCCGCGTTCGGAGCCTCGCTCGCCGAGCTGCCCGAGCCCGAACTGCCGGGCGCGGGCTGGGCGCGGGTGGCCGTCACGACGGGCGGGATCTGCGGCAGCGACCTCCACCTGTTCGCGCACAACACCGGGCCCTCCCCCACGCTCGTCGGCATCGGCACGTTCCCCTTCGTCCTCGGGCACGAGACGGCGGGCCGAGTCGTGGAGGCCGGGCCGGGGTGTGCCGTCGCGGTCGGGACGCGGGTGGCGATCGACCCCTGCATCCCCTGCCTGCCGCGCGGGATCGACCCGCCGTGCGCCAATTGCGCCCGCGGCTGGACCTCCTCGTGCCTCAACCTCGACAGCCGGGTGCTCAGCTCGGGACGCTCACTGGGCTACACGATGGGCCTCGGCGGCGGATGGGCCGAGACCGTGCTGGCGCACGAGTCCATGCTCCACCCGCTCCCCGACGCCGTCGCGGACCGCGGGGCCAGCCTGTACGAGCCGGTGTCGATCGCCTGCCACGGCCTCCTGCGCGCCACGCCCGCCGACGGCGACCCGGTGCTCGTGGTCGGCGCGGGCATCATCGGGCTGGCGGCGCTCGCCGCGCTGCGCGGGCTGTTCCCCGACAACCCCGTCACCGTGCTGGCCCGCCATCCCCATCAGGGCGCGGCGGCCGCGGCCTGCGGCGCGGACCACGTCGTGCTGGGCGACCCCGACAACGGGCACTGGGAGGAGCTCGCCGCGCTGTCGGGCGCACGGGTGGTGGGGCGCAAGCGCCACCAGATGCTGATGGGCGGGTTCCCCTACGTGGTCGAGGCGGTCGGCTCGCCCCAGTCGGTGACCGAGGCACTGCGCGCCGTCGCGCACCGCGGCACGGTGCTGCTGCTCGGCGCGGCGGGGATCAGCGAGGTCGACCTCACGCCGATCTGGTACAAGGAGGCGGCGCTCGTCGGCTCCATCGATCACACCGTCGACGCGTCCGCGGCGCCGGGCCTCGCCGGCGGGGCCGGACGGCACTCGGTCGACCGGGCGCTCGACGTCCTCGCCGCCGGCCTCCTGCCCGACGCGGTCGTCGTCACGCACGAGTTCGGGCTCGAGGACTACCGGGAGGCCATTGAGACGGCGATCGACCGGCAGAGCTCGCACGCCATCAAGGTCGTGTTCCGACCCTGAAGCTGCTCGGCCGCACCTCCCTGTGACTTCCGCCCCTGGTGTGAGGGCCCCGGGCGGGGTGCAATGGAGGCCATGCGCGGCTCCCCCGTCCTCGAAGCCGTCGGCGGCCTGGCGGCCGCGGGCGCCGCTGCCGTGCTGACCTACCCCCTCTGGCGTGACCCTGGTGCCTGACCTGGGGCGCCACCGAGGAGGAGGCCGGCGTGGCGCTGCCCGGCGACGAGCTCCTCGAGGACCCCGACGTCGTGACCACGAGGGCGATCGCCATCGGGGCGCCGCCGTCGGAGGTCTGGCCCTGGATCGTGCAGATGGGCCCCGGCCGGGCGGGCGCCTACACCTACGACTGGATCGAGAACCTGGCCGGGCTCGACATGCACAGCGTCGACGAGATCGTGCCCCGCTTCCAGGACGTGGACGTCGGGGACTCCTGGACGCTGGGGGCCCGGGGTCCGGTGCTCCGGTTGGCGACGCTGGACCCGCAGTCCGCGCTCGTGCTGCGCTCCGACGACGGCAACTGGGTCTGGGCCTTCGTGCTCGTGCCCGACGCCGCCGGCACCCGGCTGCTCAGCCGCAACCGCATCCGCCAACCCGGCGCGTCGGCGGCGACCCGGGCCATGACCCGCTACCTGATGGAGCCCGGCAGCCTCGTGATGGAACGCAAGATGCTCCTCGGCATACGGCAGCGGGCCGAGCGCACGGCCGTGCCGGCTGCGCCGCCCGCCGCCGGTCAGGCGACGTCGACCAGGCGCCACCAGGCCGCGCCGTCCTCCGGGGAGGCCGCGGCGAGCAGCTGAGGGTCGCGCAGCACGGCGTCGCGCCGGATTCCCGGGACGACCTTGGCGTGGATCGACCCGCGCGGGCACACCAATTCGAGCACGCGTCGCAGCGAGCGCGCGTAGAACTCCGCACCGGGCGCGTCGCGCCACTCGTAGAAGCCCCGGTAGCGCTCCTCCTCGTCGCGGTCGAGCCACAGCTTGGAGACGAGGCCGGGAAAGCCGACGAACAGCAGGGTGTTCAAGATGCACTCCCAGAGGAAGAGCCGGTGCCAGCGGCCGCGGAGCAGGTGCAGACGGAACTCCACCACCAGCAGGCACGGGTCGTCGGGTGGCTCACGCGTCCACGACCGTCTCGCGGAACACCCGCGCCGACGTGCCGTCGGCAAAGCGAAGCCGTCGGCCGACGTGCTCCTTGCGGAGATGGGTGCGCCGCCGCACGAGCAGCCCGACGGTCGCCAGCGCGCACCGCGCCACGGCGCGTGCGGCAACACGACGCGTCGACCGGCTCCGACGCGCTCACCCGGGCCCCCGGAGCTCGGGCGCTGCGGCGACCATGCGCGGGACGCTACCCGAGGCGGCCCGGGTTCCCGCACGAGCGCCTCGCTACGATGCGGCCGTGCTCCCGCACCGCAGGACCGCCGCTGGGGCCCGCGCCGCGGTCGTCACCGTCGCGCTCGCCCTCGCGCTGGTCCCGTTCGGGCTCGGCGTGCTCGGAACGGCGTCACCGGCCGCCGCCAACCCCACCCCGTCGCCCACCGGCGCCCCCGGCCCCGCCCCGGCCTACCGCTGCAATTTCAACGTCGACACCGACGCCTTCACCGGTGCCCACGGGACCGCCTCGGCCATCGGCTGGCTCGGCGACCACAACAGCGTCATCACCTGTCTCGGGGGCACCTTCGTGGTCCAGGACGGCCCCGGCGGCTTCTTCCAGCAATACGGGTTCGGCGTCTACGAGGGCCAGCGGACGACCTGGGCCGACGCCGGCGGCTACCTCCCGGCCCAGGTGACCACGTTCGGCGACCAGGGTGCCACCGTCTCCATCACCGAGTTCGCCGACGAGGTCGTCCTCGGCGGGACGCCCTTCGTCGCCGTGTACAGCCGCGTCCGCATCGCCAACCCGACCGGGCACACCGTCACGGTCGACCCGGGGGCCTCGACCGCCCTCGTGCCCCTCGACGAGGCACCCGATGCCGTGCCCCCCCACCAGGCCGTCGACCACGACTACGTCGTCGCCTCCGACCGGTTCGCCGGCAGCGCGCCGTGGCCCAGCGCGCAGGCGCTCGCCGCCGCCGGCGGCTTCGACCGTCACTATGCGCACATGCGCGCCTTCTGGGCCGCCCAGCTGTCGCGCATCGCCCAGGTCGACGTGCCCGACCCCGCCCTTGTCGACGCGTACAAGAGCGGCTTCATCACCACGCAGCTCATCCGCAGCGCCGACGCCCTCGACACCGGCGTCAACGGCTACGAGATGGAATTCAGTCACGACGTGATCGGGATCCTGACCAACCTCTTCACCCAGGGGTACTTCACGGATGCCCATGCGCTGCTCACGGAGGCCCGCAACGTCGTCGGCGGGACCGCCGGTCAGTACGTCGACGGTCTCTGGACCTACGCCGTGCCCTGGGCCGTCTACCTGCTCAAGACGGGCGACACGACCTTCGTCGCGCAGAACTTCACGACGGAGGGCCCGCTGGGAGCGAGCGAACCCAGCATCGAGGACAGCGCGCACGCCATCGCGGCCGACCGGACGGGGCCGATGGGGACCATGGAGGCCACCGACGACATCGACACCCAGGGGTACTGGACCGTCGACGACTACGAGGCGCTGCTCGGCCTGGCCGCCTACCGCTACCTGGCCGTCGCCGTCGGGAACACGACCGAGGCCGCCTGGGCCGCCACCGAGTACGGCAGCCTCCTGGCGGCCACCAACACCGTGCTCGGCCAGACCATCGCCGGCAACGGCCTCCACTACCTCCCCTGCTCGCTCGTCCAGCCCAACACGGCCAACCGCTGCACCAACCCGAGCGACGCCAACTGGACGTCGCCCCTCGGCTTCGGCAGCTGGGCCTGGGAGGGGTATCTCCTCGGCGCGCCGCTCAGTGGCCCCGGCCTGAGCATGATCGACGCGACCTACTCCTACGGCTTCGACCGCCTGCACGGGATCCTCCCTCCCGGCACGGCGGGCGGCTTCCCGGGCGACTACTACACGAGCGGCTACAACGCGGCGGTGGGCGCGGCCGGCCTGGAGAGCACCGGCCACCGGGACCAGGGCATCCTCGGCTACGAGTTCATGCTCGCCAACAGCCAGAGCGGCCCGCTGTCGTGGTGGGAGAGCTCGAGCGCCCCCGATCCCGCCTCACCGTGGGTCGGCCGCCACCCGGCGGCCGGGCAGGGGTCGTCCCCGCATGCGTGGGGCATGGCCGGCGCCAACAAGGTCCTGCTCGACTCGCTGGTCGCCGTCCGCGCCGGCGGCGCGCTCGTGGTCGGCCGCGGCGTCCCGCCCGCCTGGCTGCGCCAGGGCGGGCCCATCACGGTCACCAACTTCCCGACCACGGCCGGCCGGCGGGCCGGCCTCACGATCACCGCCGCCGGCCGATCGGTGTCGCTGACCCTCGCGGGTGCCCGCCCCCAGGGACCCGTGCTCTTCCAGCTCCCCTCGTTCCTGGGCAACATCGCCACCGCGTCCGCCGGCACCGTCGACGAGGCGGGAGGCAGCGTGACCGTGCCGCCGTCCGTGCGGCACCTGACCGTCACGCTGCGCACGTCGCCGCGTGGCTGAGTGCCGGAGGGACCGGCTCAGCCGTCGAGCAGCCGGACGTGCGAGATCGTCACCGGCGGCGTCCCCGTGCGGCGCCGCCGGGCCAGTCGGGCGAGGTCGACCCGGCCCGGATCCGTCTCCGAGACCGCGCCGTAGGCCAGGACGACCATGGCGACGGTCGTCGCGATGATGGCGGGCCACCACAGCGCGATGGCGTGCTCGCGCCGGTTGCCGAGGGCGAGGCAGGCCACGGACAGGGCGGCGCACCACCCGAAGCGCGACCAGCCCTGGCGCATCGTCAGCAGGAGGCACAGCGCGATCACCGGGAAGAAGTAGAAGCCGAGCAGTTCGCTCTCGAGCACGACCCGGATCGTGAACGCCACGGCCATCACGAACAGCACAATCGGCAGGTCGTGCCGGCGCCGGCAGGCCACCCACCCCAGCACCACGGCGGCGACCGTGGCCACCAGGCGCAGCGTGCCCCCGCTGTACATGCCGTCCCCGAGCGAACGGGCGAGGTGGCTGAAGGGTGTGCTCGATTCGTCGGCCGGGAAGAACGGCTGGTCCACGATCCGGTGCAGCGTGTCCCCCGCATGCGTCACCAGCGCGGGCAGCACGACGACGATGCTCGGCACCGCCAGCCGGCAGGCGAACGGGGGCAGGGACCGCCAGCCGAACCGGGCCACCACCGGCGCCGCCGCCAGGAGCGCGAGCGGCTGGAACGCCACGGCGATCCCGAGGAGCCAGCCGGCCCGGACCAGGCCGCCGGCTCCGTCACGCTCCACGGCCAGCGCGGCCCACACCACGAACGCCAGGGCCACGCAATCCTCGGGGTGGCCCCAGAAGACCACTGCGCTCACGACACCGAGACCCGCCGAGAGCGACAGGGAGCCGCCGGCGTTCGGAGAACGCCCACCGCCGCGCGACCGCGTCGAGGGCGAAAAGCACGCTGGAGGCCAGGACGGTGGCGAACGGCGCCAGCACGAGCCAGAAGGCCGCGTAGCCGTGATGCATCTCGGCCGCGGTGCGCAGCCCCAGCGCGTGCCCGAAGGCCATGAACGGCGCCAGCGCGAACTCCAGACCCGGCGGCGCGTCGAGCTGGGAGCCGGGCCCGTAGACAGCGGCCCAGTGGCCGTGGGCGATGGCCAGCCCGATGCCCGCGCTGTTCCACAGGTCGCTCACCGACTGCCAGCCGTGACGGGCCAGCGCCGACCACGCGACCGTGTAGACCAAGCCGGCCGCCACGATGATCGTGGTGGCGGTCACCGGTGCCGACCGCTGGTCGACCCAGGACGAGAACCTGCGCATTCCCCCTCTTTCCCCCTCCACGCATTGTGACAGCGACGGCGGCGTGGCACCAGGGTCGCGGGCCCTCACGGCGGGAGAAGCAAAGAGACGGCAACCTACGGCACGGCGCCGTCCCACTCGGTGAGCGGTGCACAGTGCCAGCGCCAGCGAGCCTGGCGGGGCCGACCCTCCAGGTCGATCCGGCCGTTCGCCCAGAGCAGCACCTGCCAGGCGTCGTCGCCGGGTCCGAGCGCGTGCCAGGGGAAGTGCCGTGCCATGACCCCCGACGCGAGGCGCGGCTCGGGCCCGAACGCCACGCCGAGGCCGCGGGCGGCGTCATCGCCGTGCACGAGCAGCTCGTCGCACGCCATGGCGGCGAAGCCGGCCGGGTCCGGGGAGCCGAACGGGTGGAAGCCGCGGGTGTCGGCCGGCGCAGCGTCCAGCCCGGCGGCAAGCAGGTGCGACCCCGCGCGCACACTCGTGAGCAGCGCCTCGTTGGAGGCATCGGCGCGGACCTTCACCTCGAAGGCGGCGTCCGTGCGCCCGCTCCAAAGGTCGACGGAGTACCACAGCGCCGCGTTGGCCGCGTGGGCCACGACGCCGGCGACCGTGAACTCGAGACCGGGCACCGGCACGCTCCAGTCCGCCGCCAGCGCCGGTTCGAGTGCCGCCCCCACCAGGTCGGCTGCGGCCAGCACGTCGTCACCCGTCACGGCCACTCACGCTACCGACCGGGTGCGCGTCCTCGGCTTCGGAATTGTCCGTTCGTCCGGGGCACACGGGACATTCGGCACTAGTGCCCGGGCCGCCACCCAAGCAGACTGGCGATCACGAGCGGGCCGGGAGGACGACAGCCGGCTCGCGGAGGGAGAATGGGCCTTTCGGCCCAGCAAGCCGGCGCAAAGGGGGCGTTCCTCGAGGTGATGGAAACGAACAACGGGTCCGACATCCCCGGTCCCGGCGGCATCGTCGGCTGCGCGACCCTCTACCTCTGCCGTCAGGGGGAGCGGTGGGTGGTCGTCATCGAGTCGCCCCGCGTCAGCGGCGCGCTGCGCCTGCACCGCACGGGCCGGGACCCCTACGACGCACGCTTCGAGTTGCTGTGCAGCGCTCGGCGAGCCTGTCCCGATGCGGCCATCGTGAGCATCGACGGCGCGCTCGAGGACGCCGATTACGAATGGCGCCTCGAGATCCGCGGCATCGAGGCCGACCCCGGCGAACTCGGACTGGCCGTGCACCGCGAGCTCTCGAGCGATCCCGCGCCGCACCTGCGGAGCCGCTCACAGAGGCAGACCATCGGCACGTGCCACTGGGGCCGCTGTCCCGAGGTCTCGGGCCGGCCGCGCTCGTTCTGACCGCCCGGTAATCCCCGTCCCCACGAGCGGTGCGTGCCTGGACGCTCCGCGACAACGTGCACGCGTTCACAAGCAGAAAACCAGATGGCGCCTGACGACCTCAGTCGCTAGGGTCGGCTGGTCGCACTCCCTCGCGACCCAGAGAGAGATCAGGTGGACCCATGCCGACGTCCTCGACTCGTACCCGTGCGCTCCTCGGCGGAGTCTTCTGCCTCGCGCTCGTCACCGCGCCGCTCAGCCTCGTGCTGAGTGCCCTGCCGTCGGGCGCAGACACCGCGCACGTCGCGCGGCCGTTCCTGGCGGAGCAACCAAGGACGTTCCCACCGGCACAGGTGACGTTCACGGTGAACTCGACCACGGACACCCACGACACCACCCCGGGCGATGGCATGTGTAAGGACGGGTTCAACGATTGCTCGCTGCGCGCCGCCATCGAAGAGGCCAACGCCCTGGGCAAGACGGTGACGATCAACGTCCCGCCGGGTACCTACAACCTGACGCTCGGTGCCATAGCAGCGACGGATCCTGCCGGAGTGCAGATCGTCGGAACGGGGACAGCCCCGTCGATCACCAACTCAGGAGCGGCGAGCTTCATCCTGGCCACCGCGAATGCACCCGCGACGAGCATCGGCGCGTTCCTCGCCTTGTCGAACGTCATCGTCAGCGGCAGCGGGGGCGGGGGTCTCGACGTGGCCGACACCAACGACGCGGCGACGGCGACGAACGTCACCTTCTCCAACAACCACCTTGCCGGTGACGGCGGGGGCATCGTGAACTTGGGGCAGCTCTGGGCGACCAACTCGACGTTTACGGGCAACTCCTCGACGGATGAGGGCGGAGCCCTCTACGACAACGAGGGGTCGGTGCGACTCAGCGGCGACAGCTTCACGGGGAACACCGCCGTCACCGAGGGCGGCGCGATCAGGAACAACGACGGCCCGGTCTCGGTCGACAATTCCTCCTTCACCTCCAACAGCGTGACCAACCCCGCCGGCGATGCCCGAGGCGGAGCGATCCATGCCAACGACGAGATGGAGCTCACGGGCGACACGTTCACGTCGAACTCCGCGACGGCGTCAGGCCCCGGTGACAGTGCCGAGGGCGGTGCCGTCTACGACAGTTACGGGCTGAACAGCGTGATCGGCAGCACCTTCAGCGGGAACCACGTCGCGAATGACGCCACGAACGAGAGCGACGGTGGGGCCTTCTACGACGACAACGCCGTCAGCATCACTGGATCCACCTTCACGGGCAACAGCGCCGCCAACGGCGCAGGTGGCGCTCTGTACGAGAACAGCGACGGACTGATCCTCAGCGGTGACTCCATCACCGGGAACTCGGTCACGGGGAGCGGGGTGGGCCGCCAGGGCCTCGGAGGCGGGCTCTACTCGGACGACATCTCCACGATCAACAACACGACCATCAGCGCCAACACCGCCTCGGTCGGTGGTGGCGGACTCGGTGAGGACGACGGCGAGATCCTGACCAACTCGCTGATCGCGAACAACACGGCGAACCTGGGCGGCGGCATCTACGGGGACTGGAGCATCCAGGCCACGAGCGTCGCCATCGTCGACAACACGACCACCGGGGCCAACGACGCCGGCGGCGGCATCTACCTCCCCGGCAACGGCTCCAACCGCATGGACCTGGAAGCCACGACCATCGCGGGCAACGTATCCGACACCGGCGCAGGGTTCGCCATCGACGGTGCAGCCGTCTCGGGCGGCGGCACGCTCACCAACAGCACGCTCGGGGACAATCGGACCCCGGGGGGCACGGAGGCCGAGTGCGCGTTCGTCAACGGCACGGTGCACGCAATACCGCTGAGTTCGGCCGGCGGCAACGTGATAGGCGACACCAGCTGCGGCTTCACCACCAGTTCGGACCGCCAGGGCGCCGGCGCCCAGGGTTACTGGCTGTCGGCCTCCGACGGCGGCATCTTCAACTACAACGCCGGCTTCTTCGGCTCCCAGGGCGGCAAGCCGCTGAACAAGCCGATGGTCGGCATGGCCCGCACGCCGGGCAACCAGGGCTACTGGCAGGTGGCCTCCGACGGCGGCATCTTCAGCTTCGGCGACGCCGGCTTCTTCGGCTCCATGGGCGGGAAGCCGCTCAACGCGCCGGTGGTCGGGATCGCCTCGACACCGGACGGCAAGGGGTACATCGAGGTGGCCTCCGACGGCGGCGTCTTCACCTTCGGGGACGCCGGCTTCTACGGATCTGAGGGCGGCATGCCGCTCAACAAGCCGGTCGTGGGCATCGCCGTGACGCCCGACGGGCGGGGCTACTGGGAGGTCGCCTGCGACGGCGGCATCTTCAGCTTCGGCGATGCGAAGTTCTACGGCTCCATGGGCGGCAAGCCGCTGAACAAGCCGATCGTGGGCATCGCGCCGGCGGTCGACGGCGCCGGCTACTACGAGGTGGCCACCGACGGCGGCGTCTTCAACTTCGGTTCGGGCCACTTCTTCGGCTCCGCCGGCAGCCTGCACCTCAACGCCCCGGTCGTCGGCATCGCGGCGGCCCCGGACAACGCGGGGTACTGGACCTTCGCCTCCGACGGCGGCGTGTTCAACTACGGCACCGGGTCACTGTTCAAGGGCTCGGCCGGCTCGCTGCACCTCAACAAGCCGGTCGTCGCAGGCGCCGCAACCTGATCCGGCACTCGAGCACCGCACGTGGGCGCCCCAGGCGCCCGCGTGCGGTGGTGCCGGCCGGACCGCTCAGGCGATCCCGACCGGTTCCCCGCCCTTGACGCTGGTGCGGTACATCTCCCGGCGCACGCCCGCGTAGTCGTTCAACGCGTTGTGCATGGTGCACCGGTTGTCCCAGATGGCGAGCGTGTGGACCGACCAGCGCAGCCGGCAGGTGAAGTTCTCGTTGATGCTGTGCCGGTGCAGATGGGCCAGCAGCGCCTGTGACTCCTCCTTCGTCCACCCGGCGAAGCGGGTCGTGTAGACGGGGTTGACGTACAGCGCCCGCCGACCCGTCACCGGGTGGACGGCCACCACCGGGTGCACCTGTTCGGCATGGGCCTCCTTCGAGGGGGCGATGGCCATGGAGGTGAGGTCCTTGACCTGGTCGAGCAGGCCGCCGGTGCCGTAGGCGAGGCCGGCCGAGTGCACCGCGCCCAGGCCGTCGAGCGTCGCCCGCAGGCCGCCCGAGAGGGTCTCGTAGGCGAGGTACTGGTTCGACCACACGGTGTCGCCCCCGTGGTCGGGGACGTCCCAGGCGTGGAGCAGGGTGTAGGCGGGGGGCGCGGGGAGGTAGCTCAGGTCGCTGTGCCAGGCGTTGGCGAAGTTGAGGACGTCGGTCGGCTCCTTGATGACCCGGATGACGTAGGGCCGGTCCTCCAGCGGGTCGACGAACGGCGTGACGTCGCGGCCGCCCAACAGGTCGGTCACCCGCTCGAGGTCGTCGAGGCCGAGCTCCTGCCCGGGCAGGAAGACCACGAGGTGGTCGGCCAGCGCCCGGCGCAGGTCGTCGAGCTGCGCGGCCTCCGTGACACGCGTCAGGTCGATACCGGTCACGGTGGCGCCGAGCGCGCCCGCCACCGGCTCCACCGTGAGCGAGGTGGACCGCGTCGTCGGCACGTCGCGCCCGGCTCAGGCGAGGCCGAGGAGCTCGGCCCCGTTGCGCCAGAAGAAGCGCTCCCGGGTCGCCTCGTCGAAGCCCGCCACGGCATCGCCGAACGCCTCGAACGGCCGCTTGCCGCCCTCGGGGTGCGGGTAGTCCGTCGAGAACATGAAGAGGTCGGGACCGCACTGCTCGAGCAGCCATGCCGTGTCCTCGAAGGGGAACGGCGTGAAGCGCACCTGGCGGCGCAGGTACTCCGAGGGGAGGAGCTGCAGCTCTCGCAGCGCCGGCTCGAACTTGGAGAACGAGCGCAGCGCATGGTCGACGTTGCGCAGGAGCCCCGGCACCCAGGTGGCGCCGAGCTCGATGGCCGCCCCCCGCAGGTCCGGGTGGCGCTCGAAGACACCGTCGAGCGCCATGCAGGCGAGGAAGCGCTCCGGCGAGTGGTGCAGCACGGGGAAGTCCTTCGACCGCAGGTTCTCGCCGCCGCCGAGCCAGTCCTTGGGGCGGGGCAGCCCGTTGTTGTGGAAGGCCCGGGGCAGGAGCTTGCCTCCCCCGACGTGGAGCACGAAGGGCACCCCGGCCTCGGCGAGGCAGGCCCAGACGGGGTCGACGTCGACGTGCGTGGGCGAGAAGTCCCCGGGCGCGTCCGAGGGCACCCAGAGCGCGGCAACACCGCCCTCGAGCGCCCGCTCCAGCGCCACCAGGGCGCGGCCGGGGTCGTTGAGCGGCAGGTAGCCGACCGCCTTGAGCCGCGGATCGGGGGCGCAGAACGCGGCCATGGCCCGGTTGAGGGCCTCGGTCCCGCCGTAGAGGACGTCGTGGTCCTTGCTCCGCGGCGAAGTGGCCGAGGGCGAAGGTGGGGAAGACGAGCTGCGCGTCGATCTGCAGCGCATCGAGCACCCGGGAGCGCACCTCGGTGTCGAGCGCCCCCGGCGCCATCCACCCCTTGGGGCCCTGCAGCACCTCGCGACCGATCTCCTGGTGGCGGTGCGACTCCCAGAGGTCGGGCAGGCTCGCCATCAACTCGGCCGCCCCGGCGCCGGCACCCTCGAGGCCCAGCGAGGCGAGCCGGCCGCGGACCGGGTCCTCCGCGAAGGCGCCGAGCCAGTCCGGCGTCTCCATCAGGTGGCTGTCGGCGTCGAAGATCGCAGGTTCCACTGGGCCCCCCGGCTGGTTCAGGTCGTCACCGCCAGCGTAGACCCGCTCTGCCTGTCCAAATGGGGCCTCATTGGTGCCGGGGCGGCCGCCCCATCGGGTCCCTGGGCCGTCCCGGTCACCAAATCCGCCGCCGGCAATGCGTGGCACTCAGACAACATTTATGTGCCTCATAACTTTCTCTGACCTGGCGTACAGACCCGACCTGTCCAATGGAACCCGTGGAGCAGCGCCCCCCTGCCGGGCGCTCAGACGGAGGACCGCACATGACCGAGGACCAGAACGACCAGACGACGAGCGAGCCGGTGAGCGGCCCGGGCACGGAGCCCGAGACCGCTCCGGTCCCCGTGCCCGAGGCCACGGGCCAGGCCATCCCCCTGCCGGCCACCACCCCCCCGGCACCGGCCGAGGCCGCCGCGCTGCCCGAGCAGCCCGACACGCCGCCGATGGGTGTGCCCCAGGGCTCCGAGGTGCCCACGGGCACCTACGCGTTGGGCGCGCTGGCCGGGAACCCCATGCTCGGCGAGCCGAGCGACCGCCCCTACGCCGGGCCCCCGACCGACCCCGGTGCGCCGATGTGGGCGGCTCCCGTCGGCGACCGGTGCCCCGGTCGGCGGCGCGCACCATGTGCGCAACGGCGTTCTGGCTGGCGTGGCCGCCTTCGCCCTCCTGGCCGGCGGCGTCGCCCTCGGCCACGCCGCCTGGACGAACAACGGCACCTCCAACCCGTTGTCCGCCCCGTCCTCGGGCAGCACACGGCTGCCGTCGGGCTCGGGGTCCTCGGGGAACGGATCGGGGAACGGCTTCGGCAGCGGGTCGCCCTTCGGCGGGGTGTTCGGCAACTCGGGCAACTCGGGCAACTCGGGCAACACCGGCAACAGCGGCAACTCCTCGTCGGGCTCCTCGGGACCGAGCGACGCCAGTGCCATCGCGGCCAAGGTCGACCCGGGCCTGGTCGACATCAACACGACGGTCGGCTACGCCGGCGAGCAGGCGGCCGGGACCGGGATCGTGCTGAGCTCCAACGGCGTCGTCCTGACCAACAACCACGTGATCGACGGCGCGACGAAGATCAGCGTCACCGACGTGGGCAACCAGAAGACCTACACCGCCAAGGTGGTGGGCTACGACCGCACCAAGGACATCGCGGTGCTCCAGCTGCAGAACGCCTCGGGCCTCCAGACCGCGCCACTGGGCGACTCGTCCAAGGCCTCGGTCGGTGAGGACGTCGTCGGCGTCGGCAATGCCGGCGGCACCGGTGGCACGCCCAGCGCGGCCGGCGGGACGGTGACGGCGCTGAACCAGTCGATCACGGCCAGCGACCAGGGCGACGGGACGTCGGAGCAGCTGAGCGGCCTCATGCAGACCAACGCGGACATCCAGCCCGGGGACTCCGGCGGTGCGCTCGTCAACACCTCCGGTCAGGTGCTCGGCGTGGACACGGCCGCCTCGGCCGGCTTCTCCTTCCAGTCCAGCGGACAGTCCCAGGGCAACCAGGGCTTCGCCATCCCCATCAACACCGCGCTGAACCTGGCCCGCCAGATCGAGGCCGGGAACGCGTCCTCCACGGTGCACATCGGGGAGACCGCCTTCCTGGGCGTCGAGATCAGCCCGCAGGGCGGCTCGAGCAACTCGAGCAACTCCGGCAACGGTGGCGGGTTCGGTGGCATCTTCGGGAACAGCGGGAACACGGGGAGCAGCGGCCCGTCGGTCGCGGGCGCCTCGGTGGCCGGCGTCGTCACCAACGAGCCCGCCCAGGAGGCCGGCATCGCGCAGGGCGACGTCATCACCTCGCTCGGTGGCACGTCCATCGGCTCGGCCGACGCCCTCACCAACGCCATGGCGACCCACCACCCTGGCGACAAGGTGAGCATCGGCTGGACCGACACGTCCGGACAGACCCACACGGCCACCGTCCAGCTCTCCTCGGGCCCCCCGCAGTAGTCGCACCGGGTCGGCCCTCCGACGCGGAGGTTGCCCGTGCCGCCCACCGGGCGCAGGCAGCCTCCGCGGAAGGGCTATCTCGAGGCCAGCCGCACGAGCGAGACCAGCATGGCCACGACGGCGGCGCTGAGCACGGCGATGAGTCCCCAGCCGACGCTGACGCTGGAGCCGGGGGGCGTCGTCACCTGCGTGATCTTCTGCACGATCCGGAACATGTCGTAGACGGCGAACACCAGGGTGGCCGCCGCCACGACGGCCGTGAGGATCGCCAGCAGGAGGTCGTCGTTGGTGAGCGCGAGCCCGGCGAACACCAGCAGGACGATGCCGCCGATGAAGGTGACGTACCCGTTGACGCTGATCAGGCTGGAGATCCCCGGGTCGAGGCCGTTGACGGAGAGGTGGAACCCCAGAATTCCGACCGAGCCGGTGATGCGCACCCACGACCCCACGGAGCCGAACAGCAGCGTGATGGCGGACGCCATGAGCAGCAGCAGCCCGAGGTTCACGGTGGCCGGCGCGGTCTTCGCCTTGGTGGGGGCCGTCGGCGCGTAGGGATTGGCGGAGAGCCTGGGCGAGGTGGGTCCGCCCGCAGTGGCCGGGGCGGCCGGCGTGGCCGGGACGGCGCCCTGCTCGACCCAGCCGCTGACGGTCCAGTGCCGCCGGGCGGTCCACGTCTGGCCGTCCCAGTAGGCCTGCTCGTTGGGATTGACCCCGCTGGGGTACCAGCCCGGGTCCTTGGGGTTCGCCCCTACCGGGTGCCATCCGAGGTCGGGTGCACTCCCGGGCCCGGCTGCAGTCTCGGCCTGTTCGTCGACCATAGGGCCACCTCCGCTCCGTCCTGGGCGTGCCCGCCCGAATCAGAAAGTAGCCTGGTTGCCGTGGCAGATCGCGCTTTTGATCCCGAAGAGGCCGACCGCGAGGACGCGCTCAGCGACGACGAGCTGACCGCGCTGGCTCTGGCCGCCGACCCGGACGCGCCCCTGCCCGATGATGCGGTGCCCCTCTCCGTGCACCTGGCCCGCTTCGGCACCGCGCTGCCGCTCTGGTACATGCCCCCGGCCATGTCGCGGGGCGGCCGGCGCTGGAAGACACCGGTCGTCCTCGCCGTCGTCTCGGCGTTCCTGCTGATCGACGCCATGGGCCTGTGCAACACCTACGGGATCCTCAGCCTCGCCTGAACCCCGACGTCGCGCCCGGCCCGAGCCGACCTCAGGACTAGGGCTTCCCCGCGGCCACCCAGCTCTTCACCCGTGCGTCGCTGATCCGCCGGGCGGTCGCCATGTTCGCCCAGGCCCGGAAGCGGGCCTTCTCGTCGTCCTTCAACCGGGAGTACATCGTCGTCTCGGCCGGCGCGGACCTCGCCGGGCGGGCATTGCGGGTCGCGCCCTGTCCTCCCCGCGGCCGTGCCCGCTCGATGAACGGCTGGAGGGCCCCCCTGAGCTTGGCGGCGTTGGCGGCGCTGACGTCGATCTCGTAGGCCTTCCCGTCCAGCGCGAAGTCCACCGTCTCGTCCGCGTCGCCCCCGTCCAGGTCGTCGGTCAGCTTCACAATCACGGTCTTTGCCATGGGGCCATCGTTGCAGAGGCCGCCGACCAGGGCCAACGCGCCTCGACGACGCTCCGCGAACGACCCGGACGGATCGCGCACCCATTGCCATAGGCTCTTGGCAGTCCTGACGCGCCGGGTTCGACCCTTATTTCCCCCTCCGTCGAACCATGGCGCGTCGGGGCGCGCCGGGGGTCCTGGCGGTGGGGTGGCCCGGTCGGGTCCGGACGCGAGAATGTACCCATGGCCCGGCGTTCCAGGCGAAAGGTCAGCCCGCCGGACGACGGTCCGGTGAGGGCTCCGAGGCTCGGGGCGCACTGGCGCGCCGACGGGACACCCAAGAACTCCTACATGTCGCAGGCCGAGGCGTTGGCCGTGGCGGACGAGCGCCGGCTCGACGCGGGAGCCGACCTCAGCGCGTACCGCTGCGAGGTCTGTGCCGCCTGGCACCTCGCCAACTCGGCGGGGCGGCATGAGCGCTGATTCCCCTCCGGTGGTCCCGAGCGAGTGGGGCAGGCGGAGCGGCGCCTGCGCCGAGTGCGGCTTCGACTGGGGCGAGCGCGGCTACGACACGCTGGTCGGCCAGTGCGTGCACGCGGTCGCCGTGTTCGGCGGGGTCCTCACTCGCATCGACCCGTCGGTAGCCGTCGAGCCCGGCCTGTGGTCGGCGAGTCGGTACGTGTGGCACACGGTCGACGTCCTGCGCTTCGGGACCGAACGTCTGTGGACGATCAGCGCGGATCCGTCGTTCGGCGTCCCTTCGTGGGACGAGAACGTCGTGGCCGAAGTCCGCTCCTACGACCACCTGTCTCCGGTGGTGGGCCTGATCGCCCTGATCGAGACGGCCCGTACCTGGCGCGAGGCGGCGATGGAAGCACCGCACGACGTCCCCACCGCCCATCCGGAGGCCGGTGAGATCTGTGCCTTCGACGTGGTGCAGCGCAACGCCCACGAGGTGTGCCACCACCTGTGGGACATCCAGCGCGGCATCCCCGGGACGGCCCCAAGAGTGTGAATCGCCTGTGCCCACACCCGCCGGGTGGCCTTTCCCTGGACAGACGGGGCGGGCTACAATCGGGACCCCCTCGAGCGGAGGCGGTCCGCTGACGGGAGCAGGATTGGCGATGAGGCGAAGTTTGGCGAAGCCGTGCAACGGTCCATCGGGCACCCATCAGCCGTGGTGCGCGGGCCGGTGCGTGCCGCCTGCTGCCCTATGCTATGGGAGTTGCAATTCCTAAACCCGGCGGGGGCGTGTGCCGATTATCAACAACTGAAGGGCGTCGCAGGCATCGTCACGAACGATCGGACGCTCACAGGAAGGGTGGCGGACTCGCTCCTTGCACGAGCGCACTCCGCACCGTTCCCTATTGGCGCTGGGAGAGAAGTCAGGAATCCCGTTGAAACTCGGACGTAAGGAAAAGGCGGCGACAGCCACGAAGGACGGCGACCACAACGGGTCGTCGCCGCACGTGGACACGAACGGGGCGGTCGACCTCGCGCTCGACGAGCCCGAGCTTCAGGCGCGCACGCCACCGGCCCACACCAGGCACCGAGCCCTTCGGATCTCTGCTGATCAGGCGGGGCCTCGTCTCCGAGGACGACGTGGCGCAGGCCCTGGTCGTCCAGGAGGAGACGGGCAAGCGGATCGGCGAGACCCTCGTCGAGATGGGCGCCCTGAACCAGCGTGAGCTGGTGCTGGTGCTCGCCGACCTCCTCCACATGCCGGTGGTCGACATCCGGCGCGACAACCCCGACCCCGCGGCCATCGCCCTGATCCCCGAGGAGGTCGTGCGTCAGCACCTGGCCATGCCGATCCGGCTGGACGACGACGGCCTGCAGGTGGCGGTGGCCGACCAGCCCTCGGTGGCGGTACGGGCGCTGCTCATGCAGTCGAGCGACCATCCCATCCGCCTCGTCCTCGCGCCGCAGGAGGACATCCAGTGGGCCATCGACAGCAGCTACCGCGCCATCGGCGGCGTGGACCAGCTCGTCGAGGCCTTCGAGGCCGTCGAGGGCACCCGGCGGCGCAGCACCGCCACGGAGATCGAGGAGACCGAGGTCGTCGCCGACGACGCGCCCATCGTGCAGGTCGTCGACCCGCATCCTCACCCAGGCCAAGCGGGACCGGGCGTCGGACGTCCACATCGAGCCCTCGCAGGACGTGGTCCGGGTGCGCTTCCGCATCGACGGGGCCCTCAAGGAGGTCCTGATGCTGCCGGCCGCCATGGGCGTGGGCCTGGTCAGCCGCATCAAGATCATGGCGGGCATGAACATCGTCGAGCGGCGCCGGCCGCAGGACGGCCAGCTCACCACGCAGATCGACGGCAAGGACACCGACGTGCGGGTGTCGACCGCCGCCACCATCTGGGGCGAGAAGTGCGTCATGCGGATCCTCGACAAGAACCGGTCCGTGCTGCGCCTGCACGACCTCGGCATGCCGAACGACACGCACGAGACCTTCTCGCACCTCGTCAAGGCCCCCTTCGGCATGGTGCTCTGCGCCGGGCCGACCGGCAGCGGCAAGACCACGACGCTGTACGCCACCCTGGGCCAGGTCAACGACCCCACCCGGAACGTCATGACGATCGAGGACCCGGTCGAGTACGTCTTCCCGTCGATCAACCAGATCCAGACCAACGAGCAGGCCGGCCTGACGTTCGCGACGGGCCTCAAGTCGATCCTGCGCCAGGACCCCGACGTGATCCTCGTCGGCGAGATCCGCGACGTCGAGACGGCCCGGATCGCCGTCCAGTCCGCGCTCACCGGCCACCTCGTCCTCTCCTCCCTCCACGCCACGGACTCCGTGTCGGCGCTGCACCGGTTCCTGGACATGGGCATCGAGTCGTTCCTGATCGCCTCGTCGGTGATCGCCATCGTGGGCCAGCGCCTCGTGCGGCGCATCTGCCCGTCCTGCAAGGCGCCCTACAAGCCCACCCAGGAGGAGATGGCCTTCTACGAGGAGAGCGGCGGCCAGCCCAAGACCGACTTCTACCAGGGCACCGGCTGCAACTTCTGCGGGCACACCGGCTACCAGGACCGGATCGGCGTGTACGAGCTCCTGCAGATGACGCCCGAGATCAAGCGCCTGATCGTGGGGTGGGCCACCCAGGACGAGTTGCGTCGCCTCGCCCAGAAGCAGGGCATGCGCACCCTGCGAGAAGAAGCAATCAGCCTGGTGGCGCAGGACATCACCACGATCTCCGAAGTCATCCGCAGCATCTATTCCCTCTAGGCCAGGAACGGAACACGCCATGGAAAAGTACCGCTACAGCGCAGTGGACGAATCCGGGAAGAAGGTCTCGGGGACCGAGTCGGCGGCTACCCCCGGCGCGGCCCACCTGGCCCTCCTCGAGCGCGGCTACCAGACCATCGAGGTCTCGGAGAAGAAGAGCGTCCTCCAGTTCGAGGTCACCAAGAAGCTGGTGCCGCGCAAGGACGTCATGCACTTCTCGCGCCAGCTCAGCGTCTTCGTCAGCGCCGGCGTCCCGATCATGGAGGCCCTCGACGTGATCGCCGAGGAGACGCCCGACAAGCTGCTCCAGCGGGCCCTCTACGACATGATCGACCGGGTGCAGGCGGGCGACACGTTCGCCTCGGCGGCGGCGGCGCATCCCGAGGCCTTCCCGAACTACTACGTCGGCATGCTCTCGTCGGCCGAACTGACCGGCAACCTGGACGTCGTCCTCAACCAACTCGCGGACTACCTCGAACGCGACATCGACGCACGCGGAAAGATCACCGGGGCCCTGATCTATCCCGCGGTCGTCGCCTGCATGGCCGTCGCCGTCGTCGTCATCCTGGCCACGTTCGTGATGCCGAAGTTCGTCACCTTCTTCAAGTCGTTCAACGCCAAGCTGCCGCTGCCGACCCGCATGCTGCTCGAGCATGTCGAACTTCGTGAGCACCTGGTGGTGGGCGATCCTGGCCGGCATCGTCCTGGCCACGGTCGGGATCATCGTGCTGCGCCGGTCGCGCGGCGGCAAGGCATGGATCGATTCCGTGATCCTGAAGCTGCCGGTCCTGGGCGACCTGGTGCGCACCGCGGTCATCGAGCGGACGTGCCGGATCCTCTCCTCCATGCTCCGGGCCGGCGTCGCGCTGCCCGACGCGATGCGGGTCACCGCGGAGTCGGCCAGCAACGCGGTCTACCGCGAGGGGCTGTCCACCGTCCGGGAGGAGATGATGGAGGGCCAGGGCCTGGCCGAGCCGCTCGCGCGGACCGGGCTCTTCCCCGGCGCGGCCCGCCAGATGTTCCGCGTCGGCGAGGAGACCGGCACGCTCGACCAGCAGCTGGAGACCGCGTCGGCCTTCTACGACCGGGAGCTCGACGTCAAGATCAAGCGGTTCACGGGCCTGTTCGAGCCGGCGGTGATCATCTTCATGGGAGTCGTCGTCGGATTCGTGGCCGTCGCCCTGGTCTCGGCCATGTACGGCATCTACCACCAGGTGAAGATCCAGTAGGCGTGACGATGCACTCTCTCGACAAGAGTGACCGTCGCGCTAGAGCCAAAGGTCACGACAACGCGCCCGACCTGTGTGAACGGCTCCACAACGAACGCAAAATTGCACGTCAGCAACCAAAAAGTGACCGATCTGCCATTGAAGGACTTACACCTCGATGGTACATTTCAAGCTCTCCCCATTGGCGAGGGAGTCCCAAGCAGCAGCTGGATGGCTTCCAGTTGCCCAAACTGAAAGGCGGTACCACCGCACATGATTAGACATCTACGCCATACTCTGGCGCAACGGCGAGGCGAGGAGCTCGAGCTCGAAGCGGGCTTCACCCTCATCGAGCTGCTCATCGTCATCGTCGTCCTCGGCATCCTTGCCGCGACGGTCATCTTCGCCCTCACCGGCGTCACCGGCCAGAGCGCGGTGGCTGCTTGCAACTCGGACGCCAAGACCTACGAGGTCGCGGTTGCGGCGTACAAGAACGCGCCGGCAACGCGACCAACGCAACTCCCGACGCGACGACCGACTTGGTCACCGACCTAGGGCCATTCTGACCAGACGGCCAACAACACGCACTACGTGGTTGCGCTCGTTCGGAGACTCGGGCGACGCGACCATCATGCAGGGTGCAACCCTCCCTGGTACGGCGGCGGCCCATGACGGCACTGTCTACGTGGGACGCGCCCGCGTGGCGCACTCGTCAACTACGACACTGCAGGGCACCGGCACGGCTGCAGCGCCGTTTCGTAGGCAAGCAACAGCGAGACACTTAGGTGAACCAAAGTGCCCGGCCCTCTGGGCCGGGCACTTTGGACTTCACCTCCGGACCAATACGTCCGATATGAGGTAATGCAAGTCGGATGTACCAAGAAGGGGGAACAATGCAGACTCCCAACATCGAGACGATCTCACCGTGGCTCCAGATCCTGTGGGACCACAAGGGCTCGGACCTGTTGCTCGCGACGGGCTCTCAGCCACGCATCAGGGTCGACGGGAAGCTCACCGCGATCGAGAACACGCCCGTCCTGACCGGTGAAGCGATCGAAGAGATCGTCCGGGCCATGCTCGCGCCCGAGCAGGAGGCCACCTTCGCCGAGCAGCAGGACGTCGACTTCTCGTTCAGCTGGCTCGACCTGGCCCGGCTTCGTGGCAGCGCGTTCACCCAGAAGGGCGACATCGCCCTGGCGCTCCGGATGATCCCCTCGGACATCCCGACCTTCGACGAGCTGGGCCTGCCGCCCGTCGCGGAGTGGCTGGCGCGCCTCCCCCGCGGCCTGGTGCTCCTGACCGGCCCGACCGGCTCGGGGAAGTCCACCACGCTCGCCTCCATCATCGATCGGATCAACGAGACCCGGTCGGTGCACATCCTGACCATCGAGGACCCCATCGAGTACGTGCACAAGCACGGGCTGTCCGCCATCACCCAGCGGGAGGTCGGGACGGACAGCCCCTCCTTCGAGCGGGCGCTGCGCTCGGCCCTGCGGGAGGACCCCGACGTCCTGCTGGTGGGTGAGATGCGCGACCTCGAGTCGATCCAGCTCGCCCTCACGCTGGCCGAGACCGGCCACCTCGTGTTCTCCACCTTGCACACCAACGACTCCTCGCAGGCGATCGACCGCATCATCGACGTGTTCCCGGCCTGGCGGCAGGACCAGATCCGGGTGCAGCTCGGATCCTCCCTGGGTGCGGTCATCGCGCAGCGGCTCGTTCCCCGGATCGGCGGCGGCATGGTGGCCGCCTTCGAGATCCTCATCGCCAACCACCCGGTGCGCAACATCATCCGTGAGGGCAAGACCCACCAGCTGCCCAACATCATCACGACCAACCAGGCCGAGGGCATGTGCTCGCTCGAGGCGAGCCTGGCCGACCTCGTCTCGGCGCAGATCGTCGACTACGAGGAAGCCCTCTCCATTTCCTCGCACCCCAAGGAGCTCAGCCGGCTCGTTGGCCAGCGCGGTCCCATCTTCGCGACTGCGTGACGAGCACCGCCCCCCGGCACGGCCCGGATCTCCCCTATTCGGTCGTCGCCGGGGTCGACCCCCTGCGGCCGGTCGTGGCTCGTCGCCCCCGCCAAGCTGCAGGGGACCATCTTCGCCCCCGAGGAGCCCGCAGCTGCTCAGCCCGTTCAGCGAGGTGCTGGACCAGCGGCCCTCCTACTCGGTGATCGCACTGAATGCGCCCGTGGGCTACCTCGACCACGCGGCCGCCGGCGGCCGCACCTGTGACCGCGAGGCCCGGGCCATGCTCGGCCCCAGGCGTGGCTCGTCCATTCAGAGCGCGCCCGTCCGCTCGCCCACCAACGAGCTCGAATTCCTCCCCGACCACCTCGATGCCATCAGCAAGACGCTGCTCCCCCGCTATCGCGAGGTGGCGGCCGAGATGGCCCCCTTCCGCCAGAGGACCGTCTACGAGGTCCACTCGGACATGTCCTTCTACGAGCTCAACGGGGGCCAGCCGCTGCAGTATCCGAAGCACACCGAGAAGGGCCAGGAGGAGCGCCTGGCCCTGCTGCAGGTCAAGTTCCCTGGCGTCGACCGCATCATGTCGGCGGAGCCGCTCCCGGGCGTGACCCGGGCCCACCTCATCGACGTCGCCGCCTTCGTCTGGACCGCGCGTCGCATCTTCCACAAGGCCGCCGTCCGCATTCCCCAGGATCCCGAGTGGGACGAGCAGGGACTGCGGATGGAGATCGTCCGCTGACACCTCCCGGACGGATCAGCCGCCGGTCGGCTCAGGCGCTGGCGAAGGGGCGCAGGATCTCGGGGCCGGCGAACACCGCCACGGCGCACCCGACGGCGAGGAAGACGCCGTAGGGCATCTGCTGCTGCCGCTCCATGCGGTGGGCGAGGATCAGGGCGATGCCGACCACGGCGCCGATCAGGTTGGCCGCCAGGAAGCCGAGCACCACGGTAGCGCACGCCCAGCCAGCCGAGGGCCAGGCCCAGCACCGGGGCGAGCCGGACGTCGCCGAAGCCGAGCAGGCGGGGGCTGGCCAGGTTCATCGCGAAGAACAGGACGAACCAGGCGGCGCCGCAGACGGCGCCCACGCACAGGTCGTGCCACTGGCCGGTCACGGCGGCCGCCAGCAGGAAGAGCGCCGCCACCAGGACGGACAACACCCACACGATCTTCTTGGGGAGCAGCAGCGTCTCGACGTCGATGACCGAGAGCGCCAGCAGGCCGGCGAACAGGACCAGGTAGGCCGGGAGGGCCCAGTCGTAGCCGAAGCGTGCCGCCAGGCCGGCGAAGAGCGCGGCGCACGCGAGCTCCACGAGGGGGTACCGGGCGGAGATGGGCTCATGGCAGTGGCGGCAGCGGCCCCGCAGCAGGAGCCACGAGACCACCGGGATGTTGTCCCGCTCCGGCGATCGGCGTTCCGCACGACGGGCAGGCCGACCGGGGCGAGACGATCGACAGGCCCTTGGGCACCCGGTAGATGACCACGTTGAGGAACGAGCCGATGGCGAGGCCGAGGAGCGCGCACAGGCCGATGAGAGCTCCGAGCATGGAGGCGCGCCTAGGAGTTCGACCGACTCGCCATGATCGACCACGCTACCCGGCCGTTCCAACCCGACGGGTATCAGTCGCAACCGTCCAGATGTATCGAGTGCCAGCCCACGCTGAATTCAGGATCTCGTCGAACCCACAGCTCGGCCGTCTAGCCCAGGACTTCCCGCGACAGCGCCGTGTCTGCGAGACACGCGAGGGTCCTATAGGACGGCAGCCATCTCACAGCGGACCGGTCGCCCGATGGCCCGTTCGGCCGCTCCAGCACTCCAGGACCGACGAGCCCAAGCCGGTGCACCGTAGCACGGTGATCTCTCCTCCACCCTCGAGATACTCCAGCGCCCGTGTGCGCCTCGGGCAGGTCGATGACGTGGACGTCGTCGCGGATCGCCGTCCGATCCGGGGTCGGGTAGTCGGTGCCGTAGACCCGCGACACCCGCAGCGACCCACCTCTCGAGAGGGCCACCCTAGAATGAGCAGCGGGCACCGGCTTGATCGTGACGGTCCAGTCCTCCCCGATCGACTCTCGGGCCAGGCGCCGGCGGCGTTGAAAAGGCGCAGGCTCACCAGTGAGCGCGAGGCCCAGACAGCGGTCGTCCCAGCTGAGGACACGCTCGGTCATTGCTCTCCCCTCAGTGGCTCTACGGGAGCTCTGCGATCTTTGGCGCTGCGCTCGCTTCTACGAGTACCTGCGCTCCGAGGACCTCATCGCCACCAACCCGACGGCCAAGATCAAGGTCCCCGGCGCCCGCAAGCTGCGCACCGAGATCTACACCGACGCCGAGGCCGACCTGATGCTGGCCTGGGCGGGCGATCAGCCGGGAAGGGCGCGGCGCGTCGGCTACGCCGTCTTGGCCACCTTGCGCTGGACGGGGCTGCGCCGCAACGAGATCGCCATGCTGCGCCTCGACGATGTGGACCTCGATGCCCGGCGCATCTCGCTCGTCGGCAAGGGGGACAAGTCCCGCATCGTGCCCATCGCTCCCCCGCTCGTGCCCATCCTCGACGACTACCTGACCAGCCTGCGCCCCGCCCTGCCCGAAGTCCGCCTTCTTCTTCGTCAACCCCTGCGCACAGGGGCGGGACGCACGAGGGCCGCTACGGCCCGATGTCGGTGGCCAAGTTGGTCAGGGCTGCCGGGACCGGGGCCGGGGTCACCGGGCGCCACTTCCCCCACCGCTGGCGCCACTCCTATGCCACCAGCCTGCTGCGCCGCGGCGTTGACATCCACGTCGTCCAGCGCCTCCTCGGCCACGCCAACATCGCCACGACGACGCGCTACCTGCACCTCTCCGACGCCGACCTCACCGACGCCGTGGACAAGGCGTTCCCCGCCGAGTAGCGCTACTCCCCCAGGCGCATCTCGGGGTAGGCGTCGAGGAGCAGCTCGACCGCCGCCAGGTAGGCGCGGTCCGCCTCGGTGAGCACGGTGTCCTCCTCCACCTCGTCGTTCATGAGCGGTGCCGCCTCTTCGAGCTCCTCGATCCCCTCGGTGGCGTAGGCCGCCACGAAGGCCTGGGTGAGGTCGAACCAGTCGGCCCAGTCCTCGGCCACCGCGGCCGGGCTGATGGAGCCCTCGAGGAGGGCGCTCGTGTAGTAGCGCAGGCGCTTGACCACCTCGGGGCGCAGTTCGTCGTCCTCGTCGAGATAGTCCAGGAGTCGCTCGTCGATGGAGTCGAGGTAGACGACGAGGAACTCGCTCACGGAACCCATCTTCGCCGATATGGGCGCTGGACCCTCGACATGGAGGAAGGCACAGAAGCAGCGCCTGTCCCCTCGGGATCTGTGCGGAAGCGGTGATGCCCGGTTGCCGAGGTCGCCTTTCACCAACGCGACATCACTGATGGCGGCCCGGTGCCCGAACTGCGTGGGAAGCGGGACCGTGAGGGTCCTCGGTCATGGGCAGTTCGGGACGTTCCGGGTCGGTGAGGCTAGGTCGTTGTGTCCGGTAGGTGCCTCCCGCCATGTTCCCCCTCGTCCATGGTGTTCGGTCACTACGGCTTGAACGCGGCGATGGCTGTGGCGTAATCGGCAGTACCTGAACCACTGGCCTCCGGCCAGGTCGCCAAGATCTGCGCCGTGGACGAGTCGATCTGATAGGCCGCGTATCCACGGTACTGCGCTCCCGTGAGCATTCGTCTCGGCCAGTTGCGTGTAGCCCGAGGTGGCATTCTGCGGCCCACTGAACCCATGGCCGGACTGAACCCACGCATCTGAGATGATGAGTTCGCGCCTGGTTGAGGCTCCCACTGCTAGGAATAGGCCCGGCGGTGAAGGTTGAGCCCGAGGCCGTTTCCTGCCGACTGCTGGTCGATTGATCGACGGGACTCGGCGTGAGGACCCGGACCACTCCGACACGTTCGCAAGCTGCATGTTCGTGCTGTGGCTCATCGTTGCGGTCACACCCTCGTTGCTGCTCGTACACGGTGAGCAGGTGACGAGTCCGTACCAGATCTCAACTTCGCCGAGATTCGGCTTCCGGATCCCAAGACCGATGTGACGTGGTTCCAGGTAGTTACACCACCACCTGAGATACCTGACACCGTTGCACGTTGCCACTGCCGTCGTCGCCCCACAGTTCAAGATCAGCGTGTTGCCATTGGTGGGTCAGGGTTTGTGAGATGAGGAGGGGTCATGCTAGGTAGAGACCCCGAACGACCCGATCCCCGAGAGACACTGCGTACCTGGACAGTGGGTGATGGTGAATACCGTGACCGTCGTCCTGATCGACGCGGTATTGCCCGCTTGTCTGTAGCGGTCAGCGTGTAGAGGTAGCAGTAGCCCATGGTGATCCCGCTCGGCTGGGTTGTACCGGTGACCGTAGTCGGCGACGTGAACGGTCCGCCCGAACCGGGAGCGCCACAGGTGGTGCCCGTGAGGGTCTCGGACTGCACGGTGAGGATGCTCGACGCGAGACCAGAACCGCTGTCGGTGTAATCGGTTCGGGAATTGATGGCGAAGCTGGTGCTGGTGGTGGTACTAGTCGATCCACCAGAGGTGGCGGCGGCGCTGTTCACCATCACCGCTCCGCCGCTTGGGGCGGTGGTGTCGACCTTGATCGTCGAGGTGGTGTGCGTCGTCTCGGTGTTCCCGGCGTTGTCAACCGACCAGTAGCTGATCGTCTGCGCCGAACCGTCTGGGATCGTCACTGCGCTGCCCGGATAGACCGTCTGGGTGCCGCCGTTGATCTTGTAGTAGGTCGTGGCGACCCCCGAGCCGCCGGTGTCAGTGGCGGACAGCGTGAAGGTCGGGCTCGTGCCCTTGTACCAGCCGCCCGACCCGTTGGGTGACGACGGGTTGAGCGTGATCGTGGTCACCGGTGCGACGGTGTCGATCTTCAGCGCCGAAGTCGTGTGCGTTGTCTCGGTGTTCCCGGCGTTGTCGACCGACCAGTAGCTGATCGTCTGCGCCGAACCGTCCGGGATCGTCACGGCGCTGCCCGGGTACACCGTCTGGGTCCCGCCGTCGATCTCGTAGTAGGTCGTGGCGACCCCCGAGCCCCGGCGTCGGTTGCCGACAGGGTGAAGGTCGGGCTGGTGCCCTTGTACCAGCCCCCTGAGCCGTTGGGCGACGCCGGGTTCAGCGTGATCGAGGTCACCGGTGCGACGGTGTCGACGAGCACGGGGCTGCTCGTCACACTGGCCGAGGTCCCATCATTGGCGGTGCCCGTCAGTGTGTACTCGTAGCAGTTGCTGTTGGTGACACCGGTGTCGGGGCTCGTCACCGTGGTGGCACCGGTGTAGCCGCTCGTCGGGCAGACTCCCGCCGACGGGTGCCTGACCGTTCGAGCGGGTGATCTTGTTGCTGGCCATCCCTGAAGCCGAATCGGTGAAGTTGGTCTTCGTGATCGTGACCGAGAGCGTGTTGACGTACATCGGCACGCTGATCATCCCACCGGTCGGCCCGTTGCCATCGACCGTAACCGGGATCGGCGGAGTACTCGTCGTGGAGTTCGTGGCGTTGTCGGTCCCGACCGCGATAACGCTGTAGCTACCGTTGGTGGGCAGGGACGTCCAGTTGACCTGGTAGTTCGGTGACGTCGTCGATGAGCCGATCGCTTCCCCGGCGTACTGGGGGAGCACGAAGTCGTGAACCCGGAGCAGTAGTAGTAGGTGACGGAGTTCATCCCCGAGCCGCCGCTATCTGTGGCGGCATCTTGCAGAGCGTTGGCCGAATTGGTCACGATGGCCGAGACCGTAAAGGTGCTGCTCACGACCTGATGCTGCCATCGGTCGCATCCGTGGCCCTGAGGGCGTAGCCGATGCACTCCTTGGAGATCTGAAGGCTGGAGAAGGTTGCCGTTCCGCTCACGGCGCCCACGGTGCCGTTCGTGACAGCTGGCAGTCCGCCACATGGATTCGTCGTGATCGTGAGGGCGATGCTCGAAGTGCTGGAGGTCAGGTTTCCGTACTGATCCTCGATGAGGACGGTGACCGCCGGGCTCATCGACAGGCCGACGTACGCGTTGGAGGGCTGTTGACCGAAGGCGAGCTGCAACCCACCAGTCGCACCAACGGTCACCGACAGTCCGCTGCCGTTGTTGATCGAGCCGTCGCTCACCACGATCAAGTCGGTACCGGCCTTATAGAGCGTCATCACTGCCTGTCCGCTCGCACCTGTCGTCGTGGGGCTCGCCACGCCACCGGCGAAGGTGATCGATTCGGCGGTGCCAAAGTTGGTGGCACTGGCCGAGGCGTTGGTCACGGTCGGGTTGTTCGAGCCGATGGGACTCGCCCCGCTGAAGGTCAGGCTCTTCGACCCGGTGTAAGTCGTAACGGTGTTGCCATAGGTGTCCTCGGCGGTGATCGTCAGGTTGTCCGTTGCACCGGCCGTCGGAGTCGTGGTGGCGGCGGTGAGCGAGAACTGCGTCGCCGTGCCGGTGGAGCTCACGATGACCTGGAGAGGGTTGGAAGAGTTACTGATCGACCCCTGTGTGACGACGATGTTCGCGGTCTCCGCCTTGTAGAGACGCATCACGCCGTTGCTCGATCCTGACACAATCGCCTGTCCAGAGGTGAAGTTGATCGCCGTAGTCGAACCGAAACTAATCGCCGTGCCCGAAGAGTTGGCAACGGTCGGCGGTGTCCCGTTCGGGGCCGTGTTTGCGCCCGAGAAGACGAGGCTTTGTGACCCGGTGTAGGTGGTCACCGTGTTCCCGTAAGTGTCCTCAGCGACGATGGTGAGGCTATTTGTCGCTCCAGCCGCCATGGTCGCTGAGCCCGTCAAGGCGAACTGTGTCACGGTTCCCGTTGAGCTAATGGCGGTGGCTGGCGAGCTGGTCACGGGCGTGAATCCCGTATCAGGTGCCTTCGTGTCGGCCGCTGTGAACGTGTAGTTTCCCAGCCGTGTCGAGGACAATCGAGGAGAAGGTGGCTTGGCCCTTGACGGCGGCGACGTTGGTGTAGGTGGTCGCTGCTGAGTTGAAGACCCCGCCCGCCGGACCGCTGGCGATCGAGAGGGTGATCGTGTCGGTGGAGCCAGTTCCAGTGCTGACGAGGTTGCCTTGAGCGTCCTCGACTGAGACGACGAAGCTCGTGAGAGGGGTGCCAGCTGTACCTGTGGCCGGTGGCTCGGGCGTGAACGCCAGCTTGCTTGCTGGACCCGCTCCAGTCGGTGAGAAGGAGGCGCTTGTGAACGGACCATTGTTATTCACAGTTGTATGAGTACTATCCGTGGCCGACAAGGTGTAATGGGTGCCGACGACTCCGCTGAAGGTGCAACCTCCGACGTTCACGACGCCGCCAGTAGCGGATAGTGACGAGCAGCCCGACAAGGTGCCGCCAGAGCCGCTGGCAATGGTTAGGGCAATGGTGTCCGTGGACCCGGTGCCGGTGATGACGGTGCCGGTCTCACTCTCGACCTTGACCACCGGCTGGGTCGTGAACGTCGATCCCGATGCTGCAGCAATCGGCGAGGTGGTAAAGACGAGTTTGTATTCGCTGCTCCCAGAACTGCTTGTCGGAGCGAAAGACGCACTTGTGCCGCTGGCCAGCCCCGAGTCCGTCGCCGTCAAAGTGTACTCGGCGCCGCTTGTGCCATTGAAGGTACAGCCACTGACATTCACTATTCCCGACGACGCCGTTAGGCCACCGCACGCCGTCAGTGTCCCCCCGGAGGACGTCAGCCCGATCGTTCCCGAGAACGAGCTCACGACATCGCCTTCAAGGTCCTCGACTGCGACCACCGGCTGAGTCGCAAACGCGTGTGCGGAACCGCCCAACCCGGCGACTGGCGAAGTCGTGAATACGAGCTGGGCGGCGGGACCCGTGATGTTGAACGCACTAGAAGGCGACGAGGTGAGGTTATCTGGGGCACCGTTGCTCGCCTGGAGCGTGTAACCCGTCCCGATCGTGTCGATCTGACAGCCGGAGAAGCTCGCAACGCCGTTCATCGTTGTCGCACTACAGCCAGAGAGCGCGCCGCCCGGCCCTGCGTTGTTGTCGATGGCCAGCGTGATCGGCTCCGAATCCGAGGTGACGACGTTGCCGTGAGCGTCTTCGACCTTCACGATGGGTTGCGGACTCAGCGGGCTGTTGATGACCCCAGGCCCTGGTTGCGTAGTGAAGACCAGTTGAGTGGCGGGACCGGCGACGAAGTTGACCGTTGCGTCTTGGGAAGAGCTGATGGCACTCCCGCCAATCGTGCCGCTAATGGTCGCAGTGCTCGCCGTCGTCGGGGCGGTCAGTGTGTCGGTGTAAGTACCGTCACCGTTGTCGGTGGCAGTGGAGGAGGAGAGAGAGCCAGCCGTTGTGCTCAGCGTGACGGTGCCACCGCTCGAAGTGAGGTCGTTTCCAGCAGCATCGACAGCCTGAACGGTAATCGTTGAGGACGACGTGCCGTTCGCGATGACGGTTGTCGGGTTTGCGCTAATCGTTGTGTTCGAAGTGCTTGCTGGACCCGCTCCAGTCGGTGAGAAGGAGGCGCTTGTGAACGGACCATTGTTATTCACAGTTGTATGAGTACTATCCGTGGCCGACAAGGTGTACTGGGTGCCGACGACTCCGCTGAAGGTGCAACCTCCGACGTTCACGACGCCGCCAGTAGCGGATAGTGACGAGCAGCCCGACAAGGTGCCGCCAGAGCCGCTGGCAATGGTTAGGGCAATGGTGTCCGTGGACCCGGTGCCGGTGATGACGGTGCCGGTCTCACTCTTGACCTTGACCACCGGCTGGGTCGTGAACGTCGATCCCGATGCTGCAGCAATCGGCGAGGTGGTAAAGACGAGTTTGTATTCGCTGCTCCCAGAACTGCTTGTCGGAGCGAAAGACGCACTTGTGCCGCTGGCCAGCCCCGAGTCCGTCGCCGTCAAAGTGTACTCGGCGCCGCTTGTGCCATTGAAGGTACAGCCACTGACATTCACTATTCCCGACGACGCCGTTAGGCCACCGCACGCCGTCAGTGTCCCCCCGGAGGACGTCAGCCCGATCGTTCCCGAGAACGAGCTCACGACATCGCCTTCAAGGTCCTCGACTGCGACCACCGGCTGGTCGCAAACGCGTGTGCGGAACCGCCCAACCCGGCGACTGGCGAAGTCGTGAATACGAGCTGGGCGGCGGGACCGAAGACAGTGACGGTCGGCTGCGTGGAGATATTCGTGAGAGTGCCGGTGTTGTTCTTCGATTGGGTGATGAAGGTGGCCAACCCCGGAGATGACGGGGCCGAAACCGTCTGTCCAGACACGCCGTAAGTGATCTTGATGGTGTTACTGGTACTGCACGTATGCGTAAGCGGCACCGTCAGTGTCTGGGAGGATCCGCTCACGGGACCGACCGTGCAGGTACTCCCGGTCACCGTCGCAGAGCTGTTCGTAGAAGTTGGAGCGGGCCAACCGGTCGGGGCAGTAACCGTTATCGCCCCCCCGAGGAGAGACTCTGAGTCGGTGTAAAGGTAAAGGTCAGTGTGTTGCCCGTGGACGATGCCGCTACCGACGTAGGCGACACCGTCATGGTGCCGGTACCGTCGCCCGACGCCGCAGATGCCGCGTTCTCAAAAAGGAGCGGTGTTGCGAGTGCACCGAGCAGGGCGATCGGCAAGAGGGTCCGGAGAAAACGCTTCATCGTGAGTCACCCATCGCTGAGCAGCTCGTAGCCGCATGGGATCCGATTACCTTCACGGAGTATTCGCTGTGCACAGATCGAAGGACTCGCATCATCAGTGTCCATTCACTGTCGGCAGAGGGACGACCGGGGCGATCGCATCCACCATCGCGACGTTGGATGCCGATGACGTGCCGACGTTGCCGACGTTGTCCGTTGCCTGCTCCCGGTACCGGTAGCAGAAGCCCGACGAGACCGAGGTGTCATCGCTTCCGACCAAGGTGACTGTGGTGCTAAAGGTGCCGGGGAAGGTCCCGCATGAGTTGTTGCTGAACACGGCCTGGTCACGCTGAAGGACGATGGTCGAGTTGTTGACCCCCGAGCCGCCCGAGTTGTCGGTCATCGAGCCCAGCGAGACGGGCACCGAGGTGGAGGTGTAATAGCCGCCGGTCACTGTCGGGGCGCCCCCTGTGGGTCCGGTCGTATCGAAAGTCACCGAGCCGTTGTTGGAATAGGTCGAGGTACGAGCAGAGTTGTCCGTAGCGTTCACCGTGTATTGGACCGGCCCGTCGGCCTGGCTGGGGTTGGAGATGATGATCGAGCCACTCCGGTAGCCGTAGCTGCCGCCACCGGGTGCGGTGTAGCTGCCCGCTGTGAGCGTCACCGCCGTGTCCCCCGAGGTCACGTTGGCGAGGTTCGCCGTCACGCTCTGAATGCCCGTTCCCGAGTTGTCCGTCACGTTTGCGTAGACGTAGTAGCCAGCGTTGCCTGTACGTAGCCGTTGACGACCGCTCCCGAGGCCTGGCCGATCACCGTCGTCACGGTCGGGGCCGCCACGTTGACGCTCACCGAGCCACTGGTTCCGCTCGCCGACCAGGAGTAGTACACGGCGACGACGGTGTAGGTGTAGGAGCCGTTGGCAAGGGGCGGGTTCGTCGGACCGCCAGAGGTGCTGGAGTAGCTCGTTCCATTGCCGTCGGTGCAGGACGTACCGCTGGTGATCAGGTGCGTCGAGTCAGTGCCACAGGCTGGACTCGTCGTCGAACCGTTCGACTCGGTGACGTAGTAACCCTGCGGCGCGACAGCTCCGCCACCTGTGGCGGACGCCGTCCAACTCACGGGCACCGTTATGCCGGTTGCCGGGCCTGCGCTGACGTTGGTGGGAGGGTTGAGCGTCCCCGTGGCCCCAGCCCCCGTGCCTGAGCCGGTGGACGTGAAGTAGGCGAAGGCCGCACCCCCGAGGACGAGGACGCCGACGACGCCAAGGATGGCGACAAGGCGGCGCCTGGCGCTCATGCTCCGAGCGTGCCTCATGGCGAAACCACCGTGCAGTTCGTGATGGTGTCGTGGTAACGAGGCGCCTGCGCCTGCGCCACGGGAGTGCTTGCCTCGGCTCATCAGAAGCTCCCCGCCGAGCACTGGCCGGTCCTGGACCCGCCCACGGTGTTGCGTTGCCCACCGTCATCGAGTGCTGGGTTGTTGGACGTGGCGCACGAGAGCGACCCGCTGATGTGGTTGCCTTCGATCTCGGGGTCGTCGCCCCCGGTGTTGCCCGAGACACTCAGCGTCCCGTTGATCGTGTCGCCGCCGAGTTCGATGCCGTCCGTGTTATTGGAGATCGTGACCGTGCCGGTGATGGTGTTGTCCGCACATGCAGGTGTCCCGTCGTCGTCGCCGTCACCGATCATCACGAAGCCCGACGTGCCCGACACGGTCACGTTGCCAGAGATGGTCGAGCCGCAGAAGCGGATGGCGGCTGCCCCGTTGGAGCTGATCCCGCCGGTCACGTTGGCCCCGTTCAAGAACAGTGCCCCGCCCGACTGGACGCTTATCCCGCCGGTGACCTTGCCGCTGATGCAGATGGACTGGCCCGAGGCGACCGTGTAGCCGCCACTGATGGTGCCCGTGAGGCAAGACGAGCTGTAGCCCACCGTCAAGGTGACCGAGTTCGACTGGCTGGACGCGAAGTTTGTGTTGCCCGAGTAGACGGCGTAGATCGTGTAGGTCCCCGGCGGCAGGGCCTTGGTCACCAAGGTGGCCTGGCCCGAGGCGTTGAGGGTGGCCGTGCCGATCTCATAGCCGTTGGGCGGGCTGTCCTGGTAGAAGGTCACGCTGCCCGTCGGCCCCGTTCCCGGCGTGGTCTGGGCGCTCAAGGTGATCGCCTGGCCAAAGTGCGAAGGGTTGGGCGAGGCGCTCAGCACGAGGCTGGTAGAGGCCTTGTTCACCTTCTGGGACACCACACCCGAGGTCGAGCCTGCGTAGTTACCCGAGGCCGCGTAGACGGCTTCGACGTAGTCGGTGCCGACGGGCAGGGTGCTCGTCGAGTAGGTGGCCTTTCCGCTTGAAAGGGTCGCCGTCCCGAGGGGGGACTTGGTGCCACACGACGACGTGGCGCAGCTGTAGAAGGTGACCGTGCCCGTGGGCGTCCCGGTGCTGGCCGAAACCGTCGCCGTGAAGCTCACCGAGGTCCCATAGGTGGAGGGGTTGGGCGACGAGGTGAGTGAGGTCGTCGTCGCTTCGGCGTTGACGACCTGGCTGAGCACTTCGGAGGTAGAACCGAGTAGTTGCCCGAAGCCCCGTAGACGGCCTCGACGTAGTCGGTCCCGAGAGCCAGCATGGAGGTGGCGTAGGTGGCCTGGCCACCCGAGAGGGTCCCGGTCCCGAGCAAGGTCTTGGTGCCACAGGCCGAGGTCGTGCAGCTGTAGAAGCTCACCGCGCCTGTTGGCGTGCCCGTGGTCGCTGAGACGGTCGCGGTAAAGGTCACCGAGGAGCCGTAGGTCGAGGGGTTGGGCGCCGACGTCAGCTTGGTCGTGGTCGCGAGGGCGTTGACCACCTGAGCCACCACGTTGGAGGTCGAGGCGCCGTAGTTGCCAGAGGCCGCGTAGACGGCGTCCACGTAGTCGGTCCCGGCACCGAGGACCGAGGTGGTAAAGGTGGCCTTGCCCCCGCTCAGCGTCGCGGTATCGAGCAGGGCGCCCGGCGTGCAGCCCGAGAACGAGCAGCCGTAGAAGCTCACCGTGCCTCCCGGGGTCCCCGAGCTCGAGGACACGGTATCGGTGAAGGTCACCGACTGACCGAAGGTAGACGGGTTGGGCGCCGAGGTGAGGACCGAGGAGGTCCCGATCGGGTTGACCACCTGGACCTCTATGTTCGACGTCGAGCCGCCGTAGTTGCCCGAAGCGCTGTACACGGTCTCGACGTACATGGTGCCGACGGGGAGCGCCGAGGTGGAGTAGGTGGCCGAGCCAGAGCTGTTGAGGCTCAGTGTTCCCGAGGCGAAGGCGCTCTTGGTGGCGCAGTTCGACGAGGAGCCGCAGTTGTAGAAGGTGACCGTCCGCCAGGCGTGCCAACACCCGAAGACACGGTGGCGGTGAAGCTGACCGAGGTCCCGTAGCCAGACGGGTTGGGCGCCGAGGTGAGGTGCGTGCTGGTCGAGGCCACGTTGACCACCTGGGCCACGATGTTCGACGTCGAACCGCCGTAGTTGCCCGAGGCTCCGTAAACCGCCTCGACGTAAGTCGTGCCCACCGGCAGCGTCGAAGTGGCGAAGGTGGCCTTGCCCCCACTCAGCGTCCCCGTCCCGAGCGAGGTCCTTGTCGAGCAGGCGTTGGTGGTGCAGCTGTAGAAGGTGACCGTGCCGTTGGGCGTGCCCGTAGAGGCCGAGACGGTGTCGGTGAAGGTGACCGAGGTGCCGAAGCTCGACGGGTTGGGCGAGCTGGTGAGGACCGAGGTGGTCCCGAGCGTGTTGACCACCTGGGTCACCACGTTGGAGGTCGAACCGCCGTAGTTGCCCGAGGCGCCGTAGACGGCTTCGACGTAGGTGGTGCCCACCGGGAGGCTCGTCGTCGAGTAGGTGGCCTTGCCCGAGCTGTTGAGCGTCCCGGTCCCGAGCGAGGTCTTGGTGCCACAGGTGTTGGTGGTGCAGCTGTAGAAGGTCACCGTGCCGGCGGGCGTCCCCGAAGAGGCCGAGACGGTGTCGGAGAAGGTGACCGATGCCCCGTAGCTCGACGGGTTGGGCGACGACGTGAGGACCGAGGTGGTGGAGATCGAGCCTGTGGTCACGGTCTGAGTGACGACGTTCGACGTGCTCCCGGTGAGGTTGCTGCCCGAGCCCCCGTATACGGCCTCGATGTAATCGGTCCCCACCGCCAGGCTGGAAGTAGACAAAGTGGCCTGGCCGTTGGAGCCCACGGACCCGGTGCCCAGTGACGTCGTCGAGCCGCAGGTGTTCGTGGTGCAGCTGTAGAAGGTCACTGTGCCCGTGGGACCGGAGGGGTCGGTGCTGGCGTTGGTCTCGGTCACGGTGGCCGTGAAAGTGACCGACTGGCTCGAAGACGAGGGATTGGGCGTTGAGGTCAGGGCCGTCGTCGTCGAGTCGGTGTAGTTGGCCAATCCTGAGTAGGTGAAGTGGTAGGTGGAGGACTGACAGGTGTCCTGGTTCGAGCCGTTGTCGTTCAACTCGATAGAGGCCCCGGGGCTGCTGGCGTCGCCGTTTGCGGGCACCGCAAGAGAGCCCGAGTAGGTGGGGAGGGTCAAGTTGGTCCCGGCGCACGCTGGCGGAGGTGCCGGATAGTCCGTGGTGTCGAGGGACGAAGTGATGCTTCCGACCGAGATAGGTACCGAGAGGTTGTTGTGGACGCTGAAGACAATGCAACGAGGCGTCCCCGGGTAGAGGAGAGCCGTCGAGCCCGAGCAGGCGGGCGAGGGGTAGATGCTGCTCGTGATAATGAAGCTCGACGAGCCAGAGGTCAGGTCGAAGCCCAGGCGCTGGGCAACAGACTTGGTACCGAGCACGGAGGAGGAGACACCGAAAGCGAGCGCGGCGACGACGAGCGCGACGGCACCCGATGCCATCAACGACTTCATCCTCTTGAACCGCTCTGACTTCATCTATTCCTCGTTCTCACCGTGATGGGCAAGCCCACCGAGGGACCTCAGGTATCGCCCCTGCTGTCTCTCGCTGGCCTCACCCGGTGGTTGGCCGGGCCACGGAGGAGAATCCGTGGCCCGGCCTTCCGACCGGTCTTCGATCAGAAATGCAGAACGCCTCTACTGATCACTCGTGCCGTCAGTTCGACGAGAAGGACAGGTTCAGGGTTGCGCCCTGGCAGTTGTCCTGGTTGTTTCCGTCGTCAGTCAGCGCAACCGTTGCCGTGCCACTGGCCGTGTCCAGGTGGGCGAGGTTCGCGTCAAGCGGCGAACCCTGGACGACGGTGAACAGCGACGGGGTGCAGGCGTCGTACGGGTTGCCGAGCGAGTCGGTGCCCGTGAACGAGCCAGCGCCACTGATCGAGGCGACGGTCACCGTCACCTGGTGCACAGTTTCGTGGCCAGGGTTGTTGTTGGTGACGGTGTAGTCAATCTCGTGCGTAGCCCCGTTGGGCTGGATGTTGGAGACCGTGTTGGTCTGCGCAATGTCCAGGCCAGCACTGGTGCCAACCGTCGCCGAGCCGGTGCCCGTACCGGTCGAGCTGAAGTAGGCGAAGGCCGCGCCGGCAGCACCGAGGGCAAGCCCTGCGGCGAGGCCGATGGCCACCACCTTCTTGTTCATGAATCGCTTCATATTCATCTGTTTGTGCTCCTTGGGTTGAGTTGATTGCTGGAACTGGGCGCTGGTTTCGCCATTCGCTCCCCACAGGCCAGGCGACCAAACTCGGCCTGTGGATCAACACGTCGCCCAAGGAACCGAGGACCGGCGGCCCTCGGGTACTGCAGGGAAGCAACTTCGCTCCCCGTTGATGCGGCCAGGCGGGGCGGGAGTGCCCCGCCTGCCAGAACCGCAACACCTCTGCTGCTCTTGATGCCAAGGGCCGTTCCCGGCCCCTCCTGCCGCGGCGAGACGGGGGGGTGCCCCGAATGCAACAGCCGCAACACCTGTGCGTCGAAGGCGGCCATCAGACCGCTGCCTTCGCTCGAAAGACACGCCGCTTCTTCGGCTCGCGCCGCGCGGGCTCCACTTGCCACGGGTGTGGGGGCAGGAGCCAGAGCACGCCAAGGCCGAAGAGCAGACCGACCACCAGGGGCTCATGAAGCGCACGGAAGGCGTCGACGTGACGGTTGGGATACGCGAGGTGAAGGATCGCCGTGGAGGTGAGCAGCGAGCCGAGCGCCACTACCGAGACGAAGACCAGACTGATGACGGCGAGGGTGGTGCTCGCAAAGAACCCCAATCGCTCTTCGGAAACCTGCGCGGGGTGTGCAGCGCGGTTTCGGCGGGAACGGTGTCTCGCCGGCACGGTTTCGTCTGTGGCGAGAGCAACGGCGGGTCGGTTGAAGAGGCGACGACGCCGTGTTTCGGGGCGGCAGGGCGCGTTGGCGCGGTCCGAGGACGTCGCGCCAAAGGCCGATCCATCGTTGAAAGAGGTCGCCATCTAAGAGCCGCCTGCGCCTGATCTAAGCGAATGGTCGCCAAACCATTCGTCTCGCCAATAGACGCAAGGAAACCATCGGTGCCTCCCCGCGTCAACCGGTTTGCTACGCGGGAACGATCGGACTTCAGCTCATTGGAGGGGGGGCCATACGGCTCTATGAACGCGCATTTGTCCTGGCTGTTTCGCTGTCTGCAACGGACCTTGGCGGACCAGCGCTCTGCGACCCGAAGAATTTGTTGTGCATGCCTTGTGGCGGCCCGGCTCAAGCGATTTCTCCCGAATGCCGATCGGGCGGCCGACCCTTGTGGCCGAATGGAGCACCGCGACAGCTCCCTTGGGAACTTCGACCTTCCCCTTGTGTGCAGACCCTCAGATCGGGTGCAGTCCGATGCGCCCATTACGAGCCGGGCGTGAGGTCACCGACGACGACGCCTCTTGCCCGCCGCTGTTCGCGAACTGCGCATGGCTGCCGCAGTGCACGGTGGGGACCGGAACACTGCGAGGATGGAGATGTGGAATCTGTTGGTGACGACGAGCCGGTAGAAGACGCGCCGCTCGACCAGACGAGCGACGGTTCGGAGCAGGAAGCCACCGCCGGCTTCGAGCGCTGGCGCAAGGAGTCCGCGCTCGGTGCCGTCGGGACCGGCATCGCCCGTGGCCTGCACGCCGTCTTCGCACCGCCGGTGGACGAGGTGGTGATCGTGGCCGCCGTGCCGGGCGACCCGCCGGATGCCGATCAGCGCGTGCGGGTGATCCTCGATCCCGACGATCCGACGAAGTCGGTCGCCATCATGCCGGACACGCCGGCCGACCCACCTCCTGACTGATCGCCAACCCTCACCTTCATTGACAGATCGAGGCGTGGGACTTACCATCTGAGATATCGGACAGTATGTCCGATATCTCAGAGGAGCTGTCCAACCATGAGCACCCTGGCGGGCGTGACCCCTGTCGACCTCTCGGATTCCCGGTCCTACGTGGCCGGCGTCCCCCACTCCTGGCTGGCCCACCTGCGGCGCCACGATCCCGTCCACTGGCAGGACGAGCCCGGTGGCCCCGGCTTCTGGGCCGTCACCCGGTACGAGGACTGCGTCACCGTCAACCGCGACTACGAGCGCTTCAGCTCCGCGGCCCAGGGGACCATGCCCTTCGAGCTCGGAGCCGAGGAGGTGGCCCAGCAGAGCCTGATGATGGTGAACATGGACCCCCCGCTCCACACCCGCTACCGGCGGCTGGTGAACAAGGGGTTCACGCCGCGCACGATGCGGGACCTCGAGGCGAGCATCCACCGCTCCACCGACGAGATCCTCGACGAGGTGATCGAGAAGGGCGAGGCCGACTTCGTCACCCAGATCTCCGCCGAGCTGCCCCTCCGCGTCATCGCGGAGCTGCTCGGCGTCCCCCAGGAGGACCGCCACAAGATGTTCGAGTGGTCCAACAACATGGTCGGCAACGAGGACCCCGAGTACCAGGGCCAGGCCGAGGCGGCCCTCACGGCGGCCATGGAGCTCTACGCCTACGCCGCCGAGCTGTTCGGCCAGAAGCGGATCGACCCCCACGCCGACCTCATGAGCGTCCTGACCACCGTCGAAGTGGACGGCGAGCAGCTGAGCGACCTGGAGCTCGAGCTGTTCTTCCTCCTGCTCACCGTGGCGGGCAACGAGACGACCCGCAACCTCATGTCCGGCGCCATGCACGCGTTCTTCCAGCACCCCGAGCAGTGGCAGCGGCTGCTCCGGGACCGCACCCTCCTCCCGGGCGCGGTCGAGGAGATGCTCCGCTTCGTGACGCCCGTCATGAACTTCCGCCGCACGGCCATGGTGGACCTGACCCTGAGCGGGACCGACGTCGCCGCCGGGGACAAGGTCGTCTTCTTCCACGCCTCGGCCAACCGCGACGAGGACGTCTTCGACGACCCCGACACCTTCGACATCACCCGGGACCCCAATCCCCACATCGCCTTCGGCGGGGGTGGACCCCACTTCTGCCTCGGGGCCAACCTGGCCCGCATGGAGATCCGGGTCATGTTCGAGCACCTGCTCGACCGCATGCCCGACGTCCGGCAGGCCGGCGACCTGCAGCGCCTGCAGTCCCAGTTCATCAACGGTGTCAAGCACCTCCCCGTGGCCTTCACCCCGTCCGCCCGCGCGGGCGCCTGAGCCAGCGCGCCGAGGGGGCTGAGCGAACCATGGCGCGCCACGCGCCCGATGCGCTCAAGGAGGTCATCCGGGACTTCCGGCGAGACCAGATCATGGACACGGCGCGCCGGCTCTTCGGCGAGCGCGGCAGCACCGACGTCTCCATGGACGAGATCGCCGCCGAGGCGGGTGTGGCCCGCTCCACGGTGTACGTCTACTTCGCCAACCGCGACGACCTCCTGCGGGCCTGCGTGCAGTCCATGTACGACCGCATGACGGACACCATCGCGCTGGTCGTGTCCGACGAGGCGTCGCCCGCCGAGCGGCTGCGTGGACTCATCCTGGGTCTCCTCGAGCGCATCGACGAGAGCCCCGCCTTCTTCCGCCTCGCCATGGCGACCCAGGCCACCGCCGGCGAGGGGTCGGCGGCCGTGGGTGGCGCGCTCATGATGATCGGCCTCGACATGATCCGGGTGCTCGAGGAGCTCGTCGTCGCCGGGACGGCCGCCGGCGACTTCCGGGCGGACCTCGACCCCGACCGGGCGGTGGTGCTCGTCGGGCAGCAGATCTATGGTGCGCTCTCGGTCCGGGCCGGGGAGCCGGGCCCGGTGCCGGCCACCCAGGCCGCCGACGAGATCTGCGACTTCGTCCGTCGCGGGCTGGGGGGATGACGTGAAGTTCGACCTGTGGCTGCCGACGGCCAGCCCCATGACCACCCCCGAGCTGCTCGACACGGTGGCCGAGGGCGCCGAGGCGCGCGGCATCGGCACCATCTGGGTCGGCGAGCACGTCGTGCTCTTCGAGGAGTACGCCAGCCGCTATCCCTACGCCGAGGACGGGCGCATCCCGGCTCCTCCGGGGAGCGGCCTGCTGGAGCCGTTGGTCACGCTGACCTACCTGGCGGCCCGGACCGAGACGGTGCGGCTCGGGACGGCCATGCTGCTCCTCCCCCAGCGCAACCCGGTCTACGTGGCCAAGGAGGTGTCCTCCCTCGACTGGCTCTCGGGCGGCCGGGTCGACCTGGGCATCGGCGTGGGGTGGCTGAAGGAGGAGTTCGACGCCCTCAACGTGCCGTGGGAGCGGCGGGGCCGGCGCACCGACGAGTACCTCGAGGTGCTGCGCACGCTGTGGGTCGACAACCCGTCCTCCTTCCACGGCGAGGTGTACGACCTGCCCCCTTGCGAGATGTTCCCCAAGCCGGCTCAGGAGCCCCACCCGCCGCTCCACATCGGTGGCGAGACCGCGGCCGCGCTGCGGCGGGCCGCCCGCGCCGGGCAGGGCTGGCACACCTTCAACCGGTCGCCCGCCCAGCTGGCAACGGGACTGGCCGAGCTGGACGTGCAATTGGAGGAAGCGGGGCGCAGCCGGTCCGACCTGCGCATCACGGTGTGCCCGTACTTCCAGCCGTTGACGACCGAGGCGGTCGAGGGCTACGCGGCGGCCGGCGCGGACGCCGTCGCCGCCCTGTTCTTCGCCTTCACGCCCGAGGACGTGGCGCGGGCGTTCGACGACCTCGAGGCCTGCCGGGAGGCGGCCGCGCGGGCCTGAGACAGGCGGGCGGCGTGCCGCGTCACCCACGGGCGGCGCGAGGCGCGCTGTGTGCTCGGGGCGGAACACCCCGCTTCCTCGCGCCGCCCGAAGGCTTGCAACCTGACCGTAAGCCCACGGCGGCCACGCCGGAATCGTTCGAAGGAATGAACCACCCCGTAGCGGTTTCATCCTTCGGGATGAGCACGGGACCGCCGCCGGGGATGGAAGGTGGAGGGATGCGGTGGGGTCGCCTCCCGAGGGGAGACCCAGCTCAGGCGGCACTACGATGGTCGTCCCGCCTGGGAACGAAGGATCCGATGGCCCCGAGCACACGTCACCTCTACCCCCAGTGGCTGCGGCCGGGGAGCGCACGCGGTGCCTCGGCCGGCGACGGGGGGCCCGACCGCCAGCTCGACGGGGCATGGCGGGTCTGGGAGCGGCTCCGGGCCTTCGACCGGCGCTACGCCACCTACGTGGACGTGGTGATCGCCGCGGTGCTCTTCGTGCTCTGCTCGGGCTGGTTCATCGATGCGGGCGGCCCGCCGCCGACCCTGTGGCTGACGGCGATCCTGATCGTCCCGCTGGTCTTCCGGCGCCGGGCGCCCATGGCCGTCTTCCTCACCATCGCGGCGGTCGCCTTCGTCCAGTGGCTGGTGACCGGGCCCGCGCTGGCCGACGCGTCGCTCCTCGTCGCCATCTACACGGTGGCGGTGGAGTCGGAGTGGGTGCTGGTCCTGGCCGCAGCGGTGATCCTCGAAGTGGGTGTCGTCATGGCCACCGTGCGCTGGACGCCCACCGGCAGCGACTTCAAGTCCCTCGTGTTCTTGACCGGCCTGGCCTTCGCTGCGCTGTTCGCGGGCGTGGTCGTGCGGGCGCTGCGCAGCCAGCTCGACTGGCTCTCCGAGCGGGCCGACCGTCTGGAGCTCGAGCGCGACCAGCAGGCGTCGTTGGCTGCGGTGGCGGAGAGGGCGCGCATCGCGCGGGAGATGCACGACGTGGTCTCGCACAACATCCAGGTGATGGTGACCCTGGCCGACGCCGCGGCCACCGCGCAGGGCTCGGACCCGCAGCGGGCCACGGAGGCGATGCACGAGGTCTCGAGCACCGGGCGCCAGGCGCTGACCGACATGCGCCGCATGCTCGGCGTGCTGCGGGACGGGCCGGCGGGGTCCGACGACGACCGCACGAACGGGAGCGAGCGCCCGGCGCTGGCACCCCAGCCCGGCCTCGGTGATCTCGACGCGCTGGTCGAGCGGGTCCGGGGCACGGGGCTCGACGTGTCGGTCGAGCGCGCGGGCCGTCCCTTCGCGGTCTCGGAGGCCGCCGGCCTCACCGTCTACCGCATTGTGCAGGAGGCGCTCACCAACGCGCTGAAGCACGCCCACGACCTTGCCTCGGTGCAGGTCAAGCTCGCGTTCCGCGACCCGGACATCTCGGTGCGGGTGACCGACGACGGGCACGCCGGGGTGCCGGTGCCCGGGGGCGGCAACGGGAACCACGTGCACGTCCACGGGCGCACCCGGGCCGTCACCGGCGGCGGGCACGGCGTCACCGGGATGGCGGAACGGGCGACGGCGTTCGGCGGCACCCTCGATGCCGGGCCCGGCCCGGACGGCGGCTGGGAGGTGAGGGCGATCCTGCGCGACTGCAAGGCGCCGGCCACCCGGTGAAGATCCGCGTCGTGCTGGCCGACGACCAGGCGCTCCTGCGCAAGGGGTTCCGCATGATCCTCGAGTCCGAGGACGACCTCGAGATCGTCGGCGAGGCGTCCGACGGCGCCGACGCCGTGCGACTGGTCGAGCTCTACAAGCCCGACGTCGTCCTCATGGACGTGCGCATGCCGGTCCTCGACGGCATTCAGGCCACCCGGGCGATCACGGCGGCGACGCCGGGTGACGAGACCCGGGTCCTCATCCTCACGACCTTCGACCTCGACGAGTACGCCTTCAGCGCGCTGCGCGCCGGCGCCAGCGGGTTCCTGCTCAAGGACGTGCCGCCCGCCGAGCTGATCGCCGCCATCCGGACGGTGGCCCGGGGCGACGCCGTGGTGTCGCCCCGCATCACGCGCCGGCTGCTCGAGGAGTACGCCCACACGTTGCCCGACCTCGCCGGGGGCGCGACCGAGGACGGGGAGGGCGAAGTGGGGGCCGACGAGGCGGTGCTGGCGCAACTGACCGAGCGCGAGCGCGAGGTCCTCCTGGCGGTGGCCGACGGCCTCTCCAACGCGGAGATCGCCGCGCGCCTGTACGTCTCGGAAGCGACGGTCAAGTCCCACGTGGGTCGGTTGCTGGCCAAGCTGGGGCTGCGCGACCGGGTGCAGGCCGTCGTCTTCGCCTTCCAGTCCGGCCTGGTCCGGCCGTCGTCGTCCTCGTCGTGACGGAGCCCGAGCCCGGCGACGCATCCGAACCGTCGCCCGACACCGCACTCGGCGCCTTCAGCGACCACGGCCCCTGGGTCGTCGACCCCGACGCTCTGGCCTGGCGCACGGGCCTCGCGGCGGTGCGGAACCGGCTCGGCGCCGCGCTGCCCTCCCTCACCCGCCCGCGCACGCTGCCGCCGGGCCGGCGCGTGGGCACGACGGTGTGGCACCTCGGCGGAGCGCTCGGGCTGTGGTACCTGAAGGAGCGCCGGCGCGGCGGCGACGCGTCGATCGCCGGCATCTCGCACCGGCTCCGGGTGGCGGCCGAGAAGCTGGGCCCCACCTACATCAAGCTGGGGCAGATCATCGCCTCGGGGGACGGGATCTTCCCGCCCGAGCTCGTCGCCGAGTTCAAGTGGTGCCGCGACCAGGTCCCGCCCGAGCCCTGGCCGGTCGTCGAGCGCGTGCTCACCGAGGAGCTGGGCGGCCCGATCTGCGCCGTGTTCGCCTCGGTCGGGCGCGCGCCGCTCGCCGCCGCCTCCATCGCCCAGGTCCACCCGGCGACGCTGCGCGACGGGACGCCGGTCGTGATCAAGGTGCAGCGCCCGTCGGTGGCGGCGCGGGTGCGCCAGGACCTCGCCGTCATGGCCTGGCTGGCCCCGCACCTGGTCGGCCGCATCCCGGTCGCCGCCCTGGCCAACCCGCCGGCACTGGTCGAGCTGTTCGCCCAGACGATCATGGAGGAGCTCGACTTCCGGCTCGAGGCGGAGAACATGCTCGACATCGCCATGACCTTCGCCGCGCTCGAGCAGCGCGACTTCGTCGTGCCGCGGCCCCACCCGACGCTGGTGACCCGCCGGATGCTCGTCATGGAGCGCCTCGACGGGTTCAACTTCGGCGACGTGGACGGGATGCGCGCCGCCGGCATCGACACCGAGGCCGTCGTCCGCGCCGGGATGATCGGCTTCCTCGAGGGCTGCATGATGTACGGGATCTTCCACGGCGACCTGCACGGCGGGAACCTGTTCGTCCTGCCCTCGGGGAAGATCGCGCTGCTCGACTTCGGCATCACGGCCCGGCTGACCGAGGCCAAGCGCCTCGCCCTGCTGTCGCTGCTCGTCGGGGCCTCCAACGGCGACATCCCCACCCAGGTCGCCGCGCTGCGTGACCTGGGGGCCTTCCCCGACGACGTCGACGTGCAGCACGTGATCGACCTGCTCGGCCTGGACCGGCCACCGGTCGACCCGACGACGCTGACGCCCGACGAGCTCGTGGCCGAGATGCAGCGCTCCATCAAGACGCTGCTCGGCCTCGGAGCCCGGCTGCCCAAGGAGCTCATGCTGTTCGTGAAGAACATGATGTTCCTCGACGGCGCCATCGCCACCCTGGCGCCCGATCTCGACCTCTTCGCGGAGGTCGAGGCGATCGCGCTGATGTTCGCCGCCAAGCACGGCGAGCGGATCATGGCGCAGCTCGGCCTGGAGCAGCAGGCGGACTGGACGCCGGACATGTCGGGGTTCAAGGCCGGCTTCGGCCTCGACGAGTCCGTGGAGAGCCTGACCTATCGCGACATCCAGGCCCGCCGGGCCCAGGTGCGCGAGAAGTTCGAGGAGCGGGGGCGGTCGCAGGGCCGCCCGGGCGGGCGGCGGCGGCGAGCCGGCAGCTAGGACCGGCCTCTCCGGGGTGGCCTGCCCTCAGGTGATTCTGGCGGCGTAGTCGGGGACGTAGTGGTAGCGGTCTCGGGACGGCCGCCGGTAGTCCCCGATGGGCGGCCGCGCCGGCAGCTTGACCTTGGGAAGCTTGCGCGACTCGTAGGGGACGACCGAGAGCAGGTGGGCGATGCAGTTGATCCGGGCGCGCCTCTTGTCGTCCGCCTCGACCTCGTACCACGGCGAGTCCGGGACGTCGCAGTGCGCGAACATCTCGTCCTTCGCCCGGGAGTAGGCGACCCAACGGTTGCGGCCCTCGATGTCCATCTCGCTGAGCTTCCAACGCTTGAGCGGCGCATCGATGCGCTCCTTGAACCTGCGCTCCTGCTCCTCGTCGCTCACCGAGAACCAGTACTTGACCAGGATGATGCCGTCGTCGATCAGCATCCGCTCGAAGGCAGGGCACTGCCGCAGGAAGCGGTGGTACTCCTCGTCGCTGCAGAACCCCATGACCCGCTCGACTCCGGCGCGGTTGTACCAGCTGCGGTCGAAGAGGACGATCTCGCCCCCGCTGGGGAGGTGGGTGATGTAGCGCTGGAAGTACCACTGACCTTCCTCGCGGTCGCTCGGGGCCGGGAGGGCGGCGATGCGGCACCAGCGCGGGTTGAGGTACTCGGTGATGCGCTTGATCACGCCGCCCTTCCCGGCGGCGTCGCGACCCTCGATCACGATGACGACCCGTTTGCTCTCCTCGCGCACCCACAGCTGCATCCTCACCAGCTCCTCCTGAAGGCGCAGGAGCTCCCTGTCGTAGGCGTCGTTGTCGGCCATGCGCTCATCCTGCCAGGCCGTTGCTGCGCCGCGTCGGATGTGGTCGAGCGACGATGCGGTTCGAGCGTTGCGCGCGAGTCCTGCACTACTCTGCCGCCATGGCGCTCAAGGTGGTAGGGGCAGGGCTCGGCCGCACCGGCTCGCACTCGTTGAAGATCGGCCTCGAAATGCTCCTTGGGGGCACCTGTTACCACATGGTGGAGGTGTTCCCGAGGCCCGAGCACGTCCCGCTGTGGCACGGGGCGATCAAGGGGGAGGAACCCGACTGGTTCCCCATGTTGGAGGACTTCACCGCGGCCGTCGACTGGCCGGCCGCCGCCATGTGGCGCCAGCTCTCCGACGTGTACCCCGAGTCCATGGTGCTCCTGTCCGAGCGCTCGAGCCCCGAGGCATGGTGGAAGAGCTTCTCCGAGACGATCCTCGCCGTCATGCGGCGCGGGCCCGATCCCGAGATGGCGGACTGGTTCGCCATGGCGTCGGACATGCTGACGGCCTTCACGCCGGACTACGCGGACCGCGACGCCTGCATCGCCGCCTACGAGGCCCACAACGAGAACGTCCGCCGCACCGTCGCGCCGGATCGGCTCATCGAGTGGACGCCCTCGGACGGCTGGGGGCCCATCTGCACCGGCCTCGGCCTGCCGGTGCCCGCCGAGCCGTTCCCCCACGTCAACACGACCGACGAGTTCCGCGCCCTGGCGCACCTCGACCAGTCGGCGGCCGACGGCGCCGCCCCGGGCCAGGGTTCAGAGCGCGCCGGGCGGCCCGGGGACGGCTAGCGCGGCGCCGGCGCGGCCAGCTCGATGGCCACGCCGTCCGGATCACGCAACTGCAGCGTGGGGCGGCCCGCCTCGAGCACGACGCCGGCGTGGTCGATGCCGATCGCGGTCAGATGCGCCGCCCAGGCCCCGAGCGCCTCGCCGTCGGGCACCGCGAACGCGAGGTGGTCCAGGACGTCGGAGGGGGGTCCGGGCGCCCGCGCACCCGGGCGTGGGTCCTTCGTGAGCACCACCACGAACCTCGCGGCGCGCTGGCGCAACGCGACGTAGCCGATGTCGCGGTCCTCGGCGAAGGGCGCCAGACCGAGCACCGCGCCGTACCAGCGGGCACTCGCCTCCAGATCCGACACCAGGAGCTGTACGTGCGAGAGCCCCGTGACGGGTGCCACCGGCCCGGGCCCTTCGGACGAGGTCATCGTCGGGATACTAACGAGAGGCTTCGGAAGGACGAGGCTCCCGGACCGACGTCGCTACGCTCGGGTCGTGCTCGGTCGTGCGCCCTACATGGCCTTCATCCCCGTGCGCGACCTGGCGGCCGCCCGCGCCTTCTACTGCGACTCTCTCGGCCTCACCGTGACCGACGAGAACCCGTTCGCGGTCGCCCTCGATGCCGGAGGCACGATGCTGCGCCTCACGCAGGTGGGCGGCCTGGAGCCACCGGCCTTCACCATCGCCGGCTGGGAGGTCCCCGACATCGCCGCCGCCGTCGACGACCTGGTCGGCCGGGGCGTCACCTTCACCCGCTACGACGGCATGGACCAGGACGCCCGGGGCATCTGGACGACTCCCGGAGGCGACCGCGTCGCCTGGTTCAGGGACCCCGACGGCAACACCCTGTCGCTGACCAGCTTCGCCCGCTAGGCCGCAGCCGCCTACTTCGGCCGGAAGTGCACGAAGACCCGGCCGAAGTTGTGCGAGTCCTTCTCGACCCGGTGGTAGAGCGGCTTGATGTCCTTGCGGTCGAGGAAGCGCAACACCCGCTTCTTGAGCTGCCCGCTCCCCTTGCCCGGGATGATCTCGACCAGCTTGGCCTTCTTGGCGATGGCCTCGTCGATGACCCCCTGCAGGGCCCGGTCGATGTCGTCGCCCTTGTTGTAGATGTCGTGCAGGTCCAGGACGAGCTTCACGGGAGCCGCCTGCCCCGACCGGTCCGGGCGCGCTATTCGATGATGTCGGCCGGGGACGGGCCGAACACCACGAGATGGTCGAGGACCGGCGCCGGGTCGCCGGCCCAGTCGAGGTCGGCCAGCTGCGGCCGGCTGCGCCGGCCCATGCGCCAGCGCAACGCCTCGAAGCGCCGGGTCCGCAGCACCAGCGCCGCCTCGCCCTCGGGTCCGAGCTCGAAGGACTCGTCCTCCACCTCCACCCGCAGCGGCACCGGCGGCCGCAGCCAGGTCAGCAACCGGTCGGCCCCGAGGCGGACCACGTCGGCGTCGCGCGCCCCGGGCGCGCCGATGGCGCCCCGGATGTCGTGCTCGTGCGTGGCGACGTCGAGCACGGCCGGCCACACGTTGAAGGCGTCGATCGCCTCGGCGAACGACGGCGTCAGCTCGCGCCACCGCGCCAGCACCTCGGGCAGGGGCCGGCCCTCGAAGCGGGCCACCTGGGCCGCCGTCTGCTCGTCGGTCGGCGGCCCCGTGAGGCGGCCCTCGAGCACGTCCTCCCCCACCGCCGTCAGGTGCGCCACGACGTCACGGACGCTCCAGCCCGGGCACGCGGGCACCGGCGTCCGCAGCTGGCGCTCGTCGAGCTCGGTGACCAGCGCCACCACCCGGGTGGCGGTCTGCCCGTAGAGCTGCGAGAGGGCCGGCGGGGCGCTCGTCGGGGCCATGGCCGCACCTTAGGCCCGGAGCCGCCGGGCCCCCGCCGGCGGGCGGATCCCGCCCCCGGACGCCGGTCGATGGGAAGCTGAGGGGGTGGCCACCATCCGGAGGCTCGAGCGCGGCGACTGGGACGACTGGCGCGCCCTGTGGGCCGGCTACCTGGCCTTCTACCGGGCCGAGCTGCGCGACGACACGAGCGCGGCCACGTTCGACCGCCTCTGCGCCGGGGCCGACGGGATGTTCGGCCTGCTCGCCCTCGACGACGCCGGCCGGGGCATCGGCATGGCCAACTGCGTCGTCCACGCCACGACCTGGTCCCGGCAGCCCAAGTGCTACCTCGAGGATCTCTTCGTCGCGCCGTCGGCCCGGGGCCACGACGTCGGGCGCGCCCTGCTCGAGGCGGTGAAGCAGGCCGGGACCGAGCGGGGGGCCGCACAGGTCTACTGGCACACCCAGCAGTACAACGGCCGGGCCCGCTCGCTCTACGACCAGGTGGGGCGCCCCACCTCCTTCGTCGTCTACGAGATGTAGCGGTGCCCGTCCCCGCCACCCGGCACGGGCCGCCGCGCCGAGACGGTCCGCTGTCACAGCCGGTGCGTACGGTGGCCGCCATGCCCGCCGCACCGCCGCCGCGCGACGCGCCGCGCCCCTGCCCCTCGGCGGCCCGGCCGGTAGGGTTCGGGTCCGCCCATGCCCCCCCGCCGTCGCAGCGCGACCTCCACCTCGAACTTCGGCGTCGGGCGCCGCGAGTCCCACGTCGCCGACGCCTTCTACGCGCGCTTCGAGGCGCCCGAGCTGAGCGCCGACGAGCACGTCGCGCCGCACCAGCCCGGGATCACCTGCCTCTGCGGCGACGCCCGCCGCATGGACGCGCTGGCCGACGACTCGGTGGCGCTGGTCGTCACGTCGCCCCCCTACTTCGCCGGCAAGCAGTACGAGGAGGAGCTCGACCGCGAGGGGGTGCCGGGCTCCTACATCGAGTACCTGGCCCTGTTGCGCGACGTCTTCGCCGAGTGCAAGCGGGTGCTCGAGCCCGGCGGCCGCATCGCGGTGAACGTCGCCAACCTCGGCCGCAAGCCGTATCGCAGCCTGGCGGCCGACGTCATGACCATCCTCCAGGACGACCTGCACCTGCTGCCCCGGGGCGAGATCGTGTGGCAGAAGGGTGAGGGGGCCAGCGGCTCGTGCGCCTGGGGGTCCTTCCGCTCGGCGGCCAACCCGGTGCTGCGCGACGTCACCGAGCGGGTCGTCGTGGCGAGCAAGGGCCGCTTCGGGCGGGCCCGCAGCCCCAAGGAGCGCCGGCGCGAGGGTCTGCCCCACGAGAGCAGCGTCGGCGCCGACGACTTCATGGCCCTCACCCTCGACGTGTGGGACATCCCGCCCGAGAGCGCGCTGCGGGTGCGGCATCCGGCCCCCTTCCCCGTCGAGCTGCCGCAGCGACTGATGGAGCTCTACACGTATCGAGCCGATCTCGTCGTGGACCCCTTCTGCGGCTCGGGCTCGACGCTGGTGGCGGCGGCGCGCTGCGGGCGCGACGCCGTGGGCTACGACCTCGATCCGGCCTACGTCGAGCTGGCCCTGGCCCGCCTGGCCTCGGACGCCGAAGGCCCCGCCGGTCCCGGGGCCGACGGCACCTCCGCGGCTGCGCTGGCCCGGGCGGCCCTGGTCGCCGCCGGCTTCCGGGACGTGCGGCCGAACCGCCGCCTGCGCGGGCTGGGCCTGGCGGTCGACTTCACGGGCACCGACGCGGGCGGCGGCACCTGGTACTTCGACGTGGCGGGGCCGAACTCGGGCTACCGCGGCGGCATGGTCCGCTCCGAGACCGTCTGGCGCGCCCTCGGCCGGGCCCACGTGCTGGCGGCCCGCGGCGTGGCACCCTTCGTCGTGCTCACGACGCAACTGCCCCGGGCGGGCACCGAGGCGGACCGTGCGCTGCGCGCCCCGGGCCCGGGCGGCATCTTCGACGCCGTCGACCTCCTCTCGGCCGACGCGCCGGCGCGCCTCGCCGCCTACGCGGCCGGACGGTCCCGCTCCCCGCTCCCGGGCTTCTGGGCGGACGCCGACGTCGCGCCGGGCGCCGTCTGACCGTGGGAGTCGTCGTGGCCTGCGCGGTGGTGCGGGACGACCCGCCGCGGGTCTTCGTCGCCGAGGACCTGGACACCCTCAACTGGGTGCTCGCCTGCCGGCTCGTGGCGGCGACGCCGGGGCGGGACCTGCCCGAGGGCGAGCGCTCCGCCCTGCGCCAGGCCCTGCGCGAGGAGCGCTGGGGCGACGCCGTGTTCGCCTTCATCGCGCGCACGGGAACGGCCGTGGACGTCTACGAGAGCACCGAGCTCCACGCCGCCGCCGAGGCCGCGGTGGGGCCGCTGGAGCTGCAGCTGACCCCCCTGTTCACCGAGTAGACGCGCACGCGGGGCACCCCCGCCCGGCCGTCCGATCAGCCGGGGCGCGGCGTCGCCGTGGCAGGATGCCCCGGTGCCCAGCGACCGCACGACGGTGACCGAACTCGGCACGGGCCTGGGCATGCTGGGCCTGCGCGACATCGACGAGGCGGTGCGTTCCCGCACTCATGTGATGCACAGCCTGTCGCCCGAGATGTGGGAGCGCATGGCCCGCTTACGGGCCGGCGGCGCCTACGACGCCGAGTTCCATGCCGCCTGGGCGAACGGACAGGCGTTCCTCGCCGCCGACGACGGGCTGCGCGGCCGGCTGCCCAAGGTGGTCGAGTGGAAGGGAACGGGCCGCGCCCCCGGCGACGAAGTGGCCCCCATCGACCTGCGCGTCGACCACGTCTACCTCGTGAGTTGCAAGTACCTCTCGAGGATCTTGTTCAACGTGTCGCCGTCCCACGTCTTCGACGACCTGCTGGCCGGGCCGGGCCGGACCGCACGGGCCACCCGCGAGGTGGCCGGCGGGGACTGGTACGCGGAGGTGGCGCCCGCGGAGTACCAGGACCTCTACGCGGCCGTGCGCAATGCGGCGAGTGCGTCCGAGGGCGGCACCCGCGCGGTGCCGGTGCGGCCTGGCCGGCCCGCACGGCCGCGGCGCTCCCCCGCCGCCGTCTCGCTTCCCGGGCTCGAAGCCGGCGACGCCCCCGGCGCGGACGGGGCCGCGGGTGCCGACGGGGCGCTCGGCGCGTCCGGCGCGGCGCCGGCCTGCCTGTCGAACCTCCCGCCGCGTGCGGTGGACCTGTCCTCGCCTCGAGCGCGACGCCCTCGGACACTGGCTGCGGGCGGGGTGGCCCGAGGGGGCCGCGTCGCACTACCGCGCCCTGTCCGGCGCGGTGGCCGGGGCGTCGGTCCGGCGCTGGCAGGCGGCCATGGCCGACGGCGGTGGCACCGGTGAGGCCATGCTCTGGCGCCTCCTGCGCATCGGGAGCGCGCCCTATTTCGTCCTGGGCTCCTCGGCGGCGCGCTCGCTGCGGCTCCGCATCGCCACCTCGTGGGACTGGCGGCAGCAGTTCCGGCTCGTCTCGGTCAGCATGGAAGCCCAGGCCGGGGGCCAGCCCCGGGTGGGATGGGAGGCTGTGGTGCGCGACCGCGTGTCCAACGAGCTGCACGAGGTGGCGGGGCACATCGAGGTCCGTTGGAGCCACGGGCGGTTCGGCGGGCTGCCCGAGGCGAAGGGCTATCTCGACACGGCGCACCACCTGGTGCCGGGGTACGTCGCCCTCCGATGAGCGAGTTCGACTTCCGCGACTTCGCGCCGCCCCTGCGCGTGCCGCAGCTGGGGTGGCCGCCGATCGTGCTCCGCCCCTTCGACATGACGGACCTCGCCATGGTGCGCCGGGCCTCCGCCGATCCCCTCATCCCCTCCATCACCTCGGTGCCCCGGACCTACACGGACGACTCGGGGCGTGCCTTCATCAACCGCCAGCACACGCGCGCCGAGCAGGGCGACGGCTTCTCCTTCGTGATCGCCGAGGAGGCGGACCCGACGTCCGGGATCGGCTCCATCGGGCTGTGGCTGCAGGAGATAGAGAGCGGGCGCGCCTCCATCGGCTACTGGATCGTCGAGGGGGCACGCGGGCGCAGCATGGCCACCCACGCGCTGCGGGCGGTGGTGTCGTTCGCGTTCGAGGAGCTGGCCATCCCCCGCCTCCACCTCTTCGTCGAGCCGTGGAACGTCGCCTCGGCCCGCACGGCCGCGGCCGCCGGGTTCAGTCGCGAGGCGACTCTGCGCGGGTGGGAGCGCATCGACGGCGAGCAGCGCGACGCCGACTGCTTCGCCCTCCTGCACGCCGAGTGGGCGGAGTGGGGGACGATGCGTCGCCGCGGGATTGGTGCCCCGAGCCACGATCGCCGATCATGATGGCGCCGCCGAGGAGGAGGGAACGCTGATGCTCGTGCTCGTGGAGGTCGAGGACCGGGTGGCCACGGTCACGCTGAACCGCCCCGAGGCGCGCAACGCGATCTCGGGCGAGCTGCACCGCGAGCTCGAGGACGCCGTGCTCGAGCTCGACGGCCGTGACGACGTCGGGTGCATGGTGCTCACGGGCGCCGACCCTGCGTTCTGCGCCGGCATGGACATGAAGGCCCTGGCCAGCGAGCTCCGGTCGGTGCAGCAGAGCCGCCAGCGTGCGCCGGCGCGCTACGTCGGGATGCTGCCCCCGCACGCCACGCCGATCATCGCCGCCGTCAACGGCCCCACCGTGACCGGAGGCCTCGAGCTCGCCATGTGCTGCGACTTCATGATCGCGTCGGACCGGGCGCGCTTCGCCGACACGCATGCCCGGGTGGGCGCCATGCCGGGCGGCGGCATGACCATCCGGCTGCCTCAGCTGATCGGGATCGACCGCGCCCGCCGCATGAGCTTCACCGGTGACTACATCGATGCCGAGACGGCCCGCGACTGGGGGCTGGTGGTCGAGGTCGTGCCCCACGGATCGCTGCTCGCACGGGCCCGCGAGCTGGCGGCCACCGTGGCGGCGGTCCCGGCCGAGAACGTGCGCGAGCTGCGGCGCATGTACGACGAGATCGGCGCGCTGGCCGGCCCGGAGGCGTGGCTCGCCGAGTCCGCGTGGTCGAGACGGTGGATGGCGGAGCGCTTCGACCAGTCGCGCCTCACCAGCGAGCGCGAGCGCATCGTCGCCCGCGGCAGGGCACAGACCTCGGGGCTCGACGGCGCGTGAGGGTGTACGCGGGCATGGACCCGCGGCTCAGCCTGCCCGACGCCATCACCCACGCCCAGAGGGTCGAACGGCTCGGCTACGACGGGCTGCACGTGGCCGAGACGGTGCACGACGCCCTCGCGGTTGCGCTGCTCGCGGCCGAGCACACCGAGCGGATCACCGTCCGGACCAGCGTGGCCCTCGCCTTCACGCGCAGCCCCACGCTGCTCGCCTACGCCGCCTGGGACCTCTCGAAGCTGAGCGGTGGGAGGTTCGAGCTGGGTCTCGGGACGCAGATCCGCCAGAACATCGAGGACCGCTACGGCGTGCCCTTCGGCGAGGACCCCGTCGCTCGCCTGGGCGACTTCGTGGGCGCCGTGCGGGCGGCCTTCGCGTCGTTCGTCTCGGGCGAGGCGCCCTCGTACGAGAGCCCGCACTACCGCGTCACCCGCCTGCAGCCCTACTTCAACCCCGGGCCCGATGCCGACACGGCGGTGCCGCCCGTCTATCTGGGCGGCGTGCAACGGCGGGCCTGCGAGCTGGCCGGGGCGGTGGCGGACGGCTTCGTCAGCCACCCGACCAACTCCAACCCCCGCTACCTGCGCGAGACCTGCCTGCCCGCCCTCGCCGACGGCGCCCGGTCGGCGGGCCGCGACCTGCGCGGCATCGGGTTCGAGACCGTCATCGGGACGTCGGTGATCACCGGGGCCTCGGTCGGGGCCGTGCTCGCCGAGCGGGAGCGCCAGCGCCGGCTGCTGGCCTTCTTGTACTCGACGCCGGCCTACGCCCCGACGCTGGAGCTCTACGGCTGGGCCGAGCTCGGGCCCCGCCTGCGGACGCTGATCCGCCACGACCGCTGGGATGACCTGGGGGCGGTCCTGTCCGACGAGGTGCTCGACACCCTCGTCCCGACCGGCACCTTCGACGAGCTGCCCACGATCTTGCGCGAGCGCTTCCGCGGCCTCGGCGACGGCATCGTCGTGTCCCCGCCCCCCGAGGGAGCCGACGACGAGGCGTTCGCCGCCGTGATCGCCGAGCTGCAGTCGGGCTGAACGGGCCGCGCCGCGGCGTCAGCGCGGCATGGGGAAGATGAGCTCCTCGGCCGCCATGGCGTCGACCGCGGCCCTGCGCTCGTCGTCGTCCATCGGGCCGGCGCCCTCGGCCGCGGCGAGCACCCGGGGCAACAGGGCGAGGTCCCCCGGGGTGCAGAACGCGGTGACGCCGGGGGTCGAGAGGGCGAAGCGGACGCCGCGCCCGATGTCGTCGTCGCTCGCCACGGGCTCGTACCACGAGCCGGCCCACCTCTCCGCGGTCGCCGGGTCACCGCCGACGGCGTCGGCGAGGGGGCGGCGGTCGGCCCACGGCCGGCGGGCCACCGCCTTGATCACCATGACGCCGACGTCGCGTTCGGCGCAGAGCGCCAGCAGCTCCTCCGCCGGCTCGCGGTACTCGGGCCGGGCCCACAGCGCGGGGTAGACGGGGAACATCACGGTGTCGAGGTCGAACCGGCGCAGCGCCTCGAGGTGGGCCCGCGGCACCCCCATGTCGTGGCCGGTGATGCCGGCGAAGCGGGTCCGGCCCGCGTCCCGGAACCGGAGGATCTGCTCGAGCGCCGGCGAGCGCCGGTCGAGCTCTTCGAGGGTGGTGACGGCGTGCGCCTGGTACAGGTCGAGGACCTCGGCGTTGAGCAGGCGCCGCGTCGTGTCGAACTGCTCGGTGACGCCGGCGGGGTTGGCCCGCAAGGTCTTGCCCGCGATGAACCATGCGTCGCGCTGCCCCGCCAGGTTCGGGCCTACGACCGACTCGGCCGCGCCGTACTGCGGTGCGATGTCGAGGTGGTTGACGCCGTGGTCGCGCGCGACGCGGAGGAAGGCCGCCGCCTCCTCGACGGTGGCCGCCCAGCAGGCCGCCCCACCGAGCACGGCCACGCTGCTCTCGTGCCCCGTCCGGCCGAGGCGGCGGCGCTCCACCGGCTGCGGCCTCTCAGCTCTTGAGCTTGAGGACGCTGAAGACCGCGCCGACGTCGTCGGCCAGCACGGCGAAGCGCCCCGGCTCGATGTCGGTCGGGCCCATCAAGACCGCGCCTCCGAGCTCCTGCGCCTTGGCCACGGTGCCGTCGGTGTCGTCCACCGCGAAGTACACGCCCCAGTTCGGCGGCATCTCGGCCGGCATCTCGGCCGTCTTCGCCATCATCCCCCCGACGGACCGCCCGGCCAGCTTCCACTCGGTGTAGGCGGGCGGCTCCCCCGGGGGGCCCTGCCCCTCGGCGTCCCAGCCGAACACGGCCTTGTAGAACGACTTCGACGCATCGAGGTCGGTCGTGATCAGCTCGTTCCAGCAGAACGACCCGGGCTCGTTCGCCAGCTGCGCGCCGGTGTGCTGGTTGGGCTGCCACAGACCGATCACGGCGCCCACCGGGTCGGCGACGATGGCCATCCGGCCCGCATCCATCACGTCCATCGGCGGCATGAGCACCGCGCCGCCGTTGGCGGAGACCTTGGCCACCGTGTCGTCCGCGCTGTCCACGTTGACGTAGGTCAACCACACCGTGGGCATGTCCGGGTTCATCTTGGGCCCGAGCCCCGCCACCGTCTTGCCGCCCAGGTCGCACACCGAGTAGCCACCAGCCTCGGGCGGCCCCTCGGGGCAGTTCCAGCCGAACAGGCTCCCGTAGAACGCCCTCGACTTGGCCAGGTCCGGGCTCCCCAGGTCGACCCACGAGGGAACTCCGTCTTCGTAGCGCTCGATCTCCACGATGCCTTCTCCTTGCCTCGACGCCCCGACACTTCGACGGTACCCGATCGATGTCACGCTCGCACCGGCCGGGGGTGCCATGATCACGGGAATGTCACAGAGCCGTCCGGCCCGATGAGCTCGAACCCGCTCGGCTCCCGGGTGGAGCAGTTCGCCCAGGCGCTGGCGGAGCGCATCGTCCCCCTTATCGTGGACGCCATCGACATCGACGCGCTGTTGGACAAGGTCGACGTGGAGAAGATCATCGAGCGGGTCGACGTGGAGAAGATCATCGAGCGGGTCGACATCCAGAAGGTCATCGACCGGGTCGACATCCAGCAGGTCATCGACCGGGTCGACATCAACGCCATTGTCGAGGGCGTGGACATCGACGCCCTGGTGGAGCACACGGAGCTGGGGTCGATCATCGCCCGGTCGACCACGGGTGTCCTGACCGAGATCCTCGACGTCATCCGGGCCCAGGGGGTCGGCCTGGACGACTTCATCCTGCGTTGGGGCAACCGCCTTATCGGCCGGGGCAAGCGGATCGCGGACTGGCCCGACGGCCCGCCTCTCCTCGTGGCGCCGAAGGCGACGCCGTGACGACCGTACCCATGCCCGCTGCCGAGCTGACGGTCGGCCGGCAGGGTCACTACGCCGGTGCGGTGAGCAGGCTGCTGGCCTTCGGCACCGACGTCGGGGCGTCGTGGGGCGTCTACACGGTCGGGGTCCTTCTCGTGAACGCCGCGCTCAAACTGGTGACGAGGCACTCCTACACGTTCGGCCAAGACGAGATTCTTTCCTACGTCACGCTCGCCGTGTGGGAGTTCGTCTACTTCGCCTACCAATGGGCCGTCAGCGGCAAGACGCTCGGCATGGCCGTCTTCGGCGTGCAGGTCGTGAACACCCAGGGCGGGTCCATCACCGTCCGCCAGGCCGTCCTCCGGACACTGGGGCTCGGGCTCTGCCTCCTGCTGCTCGGCATCCCGTTCCTCGGCATCATCTACCAACGCGAGCGACGTGCCCTCGACGACTTCCTCGCCCGCACCGTGGTCGTCTACGACTGGGACGCCCGTGCTGCCCGTTTGCGCTGGATCGCTCGCACCAAGGAGACGACGGACCAGGCGGCAGAGCCCACGCAGCACGCGGCGTAGTCCTCGGAGAAGATCCCCCACCCATCTACGCTGCCGCCCATGCCCTTCACCGAAGTCAGCCGGCCGCATCCCGCGGTCGCCGTCGTCACCCTCAACCGGCCCGAGCGGATGAACGCCATGGCCTTCGACGTCATGATCCCGTTCCGCGACGCGTTGCGCGAGATCGGGAGCGACAACGAGGTGCGGGTGGTGGTCATCACCGGCGCGGGCCGCGGCTTCTGCTCGGGCGCCGACCACGAGAACCCGGGGACGATGCCGAACATGGACGGCCTGACCCTGCCGACGATCGCACTGCGCTCCATGGAGATGCTCGACGACGTGATCTCCACCATCCGCCGGCTCCACCAGCCGGTCATCGCCGCCGTCAACGGGGCGGCCATCGGCGGCGGCTTCTGCCTCGCGCTGGCCGCCGACATCAGGATCGCCACCGGCGACGCCTACTTCCGCGCCGCGGGCATCAACAACGGCCTGACCGCGGCCGAGCTCGGCCTCAGCTTCCTACTCCCGCGGTCGGTCGGCCAGGCGCGGGCGGCCGAGATCATGCTGACCGGCCGCGACGTCGACGCCGCGGAGGCGGAGCGGCTCGGGCTGGTCTCCAGGGTCGTCCCGGGCGCCGAGCTCCTGCCGGCCTGCTTCGAGCTGGCCGACCGGATCAACGGGTGGAGCAGGGCCGGCGTCGAGCTCACGAAGCGCGCGCTCTGGAACAGCCTCGACGCCGCCAGCCTGCAGTCGCACATGGACGCCGAGGGCACGGCGCAGCTCTTCGTCCGCATCACGACGCGCAACTTCGAGGAGGCGGTGGCGGCGCGGAAGGAGGGCCGGGCGCCCGACTTCAAGGACTGAACGGGCCGGGATCAGCCGGTGTTGACGAGCTGGTGGGCCGCCATGTCCAGGTAGGCCCGCAGCTCGGTGGCGTCGGAGCCCGAAATCCTGCCCTCGGCCTCGAGCCCGGTCAGGGCCTCCCCCATGTGGCGCAGCCAGGCGTCGCGCTCGGCCGGGCCGATCACGAACGGAGCGTGGCGCATGCGCAGGCGGGGATGGCCCCGTTGTTCGCCGTAGGTGGCCGGCCCGCCCCAGTACTGCATGAGGAACAGCGCGAGATGCCGCGCCGACTCGCTGAGATCCTCGGGATAGAGGGGCCGCAACAGCGGGTCGCCGGCGACGCCCAGATAGAAGCGATCCACCAGGTCGACGAAGAACGGCTCCCCGCCGACCCGTTCGAACAGCGAATCCACGGGGTCGAGAGTAGAGGCTTTAGAATGCCCTCCGATTCGCGGCCGTAGTTCAATGGTAGAACCTCAGCCTTCCAAGCTGATGATGCCAGTTCGATCCTGGTCGGCCGCTCTGATAGGCAATCGCAGGTCGAACCCGACATCCGATCGGTTCGTCCCTCCGCTTCCACGGTAGGAGCGGGTCGTCGTGCAACACAGACGGGCGCTTCCTTCGTCATCAAGGCTGAGAGCCGTGCTCTGTCGACCCTTCTCGAGCGCCTTCCGTTCTCACGGATGCACCGATGGCTCCGCAACCCAAACCACGCTCAGACTCCCCCGTGTGTTACAAGTCTCTCTTCTTCCTCAAGCCGTCCATGCCTCGGCCGGCGGCTTCGCCGCCGCCTCGGTGGGGCGGTCGGGGCCTTCGGCCCCTCTCCGGGCGAGAGTATTGCTTGCGACGACAAAGTCCACAGGAGTTCATCCATTCGACTCCACCCCGAAGGACCCGACAAGCATCGGTGAGGGGGCCGGATCCCCTCTGCGAAAGGCCTTCAGACGGGCCTCTAAGCCGGCCGCACGGCGCCCGGCCACGTCCATTGTGAAGCTTGCCACGGATTCCCAACGCAGCCCTCAAGGGTCCGCTCCGCCGGCCTTCGGCCGCCCTTGATGTGACCGCTGCTCTGTGCCGGCTCGAGACCCTGCCCCGTACGAATCAGGCACCATGGGGATACCCCGTGAGCCGCCCACTGGGATCTCCCGGGGTGTGGTTGAACTCGACGGTCAGCCTGAATCATTTGGGTTGACGAGCTGATACGACCCGAAGGCAATGGGCGCCACCGCCCACGCTCCATCACCTTGCGTTGCCACGATCACGCAGAGTGCCATGCATGGTTCGATGGAAGTCGGGTCGTAAGGCTTCGAGGCTGCTGACACACTGACGACAAATGTGGCCGAACCAGATCGGTCAGTCCGAGTGATGATGAACGGCTGCGCGGCAAGTTGTGGGCCGCAGCCAAGGACATTGGCGTCCTCAGCGTGGTCGCACTCGGACAGAAACACCTTTCCGTTCTCGCCGAAGCCGCTCACCGAGACGTTCACACCCTGACCGTCCTTGAGGCCCGCACTGGGCGTCACCGTGACCTCAGGGTCAGTGACCACGCCGGTCGAAACGAATGGAGGTGGACCACACGGCCATAACGTGCCGAGAGTCGTTGCATTGCTTCCAGTTGTCGTGAGAACGATTTTGTAACCACGAGTTTCCCCAGGACGAAACAAACTCAGTGACGATGGGATGGAAACACCGTTCGTGTCCGTTGCGATCGAACCGACCTCGTAACCACGGACCGTATTATTCGCCCAGTCGATCACGACCAGGTTCTTCGGAGGAAGTCCCTTGACCTCCACCTCCATGGTCACGTTGCCGTTGCTGGCCCGGTACTTGATAGTCCCGTCAAGTGGCCGCTGGGCACAGAAGTCTTCATCTTGACCGAATCCGCTCTGCACGGGGGTCGAAATGTGGGTCTTGGGCATCGTCGTCGAAGACGAGCTAGACGGGCTGGTGGTACCTCCCCCACACGAAACGGTTAGCGCGGAACATGCTGCGAGCGTCAGTCCCGCCCTGATCGCATACCTGAAATCGATCATTGATCGAAGGCTAGCGAGACCCATTCCTGGCTACTCGGCCCTCATGTGGGTGCCCCAGTCCGCCGGGAGGGGGGACCGGCACGATGGGGATACCCCAGGGATTCCCCCCCCCCTTCTTAGCGTGCGTCCTCTGGGGTCGCTGCTACCAACCGGGCCGTGACCTCGTAAAGCAGGTGCTTAGCGAGACCGGGAATGTCGTCAAGAAGTTGGTCCAAGTCGGCATGAGTGAGATCCAAAATCGCCAGTTCGGTTTCGGCCACCACCGTGGCGTTGCGAGGGAGACCCGAAATGACGGCCAGTTCCCCCACGACATCGCCAGCAGTGATTGTCGCGACGCGCTGTCCATCGCGTGTCACTGACGCGGTCCCATCGAGGAGTATGAACATTTCAAAACCAACATCACCTTCACGAGCGAGAACCTTCCTGGCAGGAAGGATCAGTTCGGTAGCCACCTCACCAATCTTCTCAAGCTGCCTCTTGGTGCACTTCGAGAACAGAGAAACAGACGCAAGGTGTTGCAGGTATTCATCACGAGCCATCGAAACACCTCCTTTCTGCCGCGCCCTGGTACTTCAGATCGCCGGGTAGTCCACTTGAGCTGTCTGCCGACCGTACTCGGGATGCGCTCAATCTGCTCAGGGTGCCCCCATACATTGATACTTCTCTGAGGGTCCACCGCTTGTCTGCATCGAGAAGTGGTCTCGACCTGGAGGCTGAATGGATGGGCGGCCTGTGCGATCAGGCCTTTCTGAATTGTGCGCTGACGATGACCCTGTTCATTAGTCCGGCCCCGAACGGGGTCAAAGACAGCCCCCACTCACTCCGGTCGATGGCAACCTCGGTCGAGACGGTCACCGTGTCGGCAGCGACGCTGAAGTCGGCCATTACGGCCAGCGGCCTCGTCTGATCGCGGACAGTGAGGGTTCCGGCTAGTTCCAGCTGGCCCGAGCCTGCCAGACGGCCGCTGGTCGCCTCGAAAGTGATGGCTGGAAACCTCTCGACCTCGAAGAAGTCGGCCGTACGTAGGTGGGCGTCGCGCCTCTTGAGTTTGGTGTCGATCGATGCCGCATCAACGACCAAAGTCCCACTGATGCTGCCGTCGGCACTCACGGTTCCGGCTCCTTCGATCGCCTTGGCCGTCCCTTTCACCGGGACCACCCAGAAGGCCTTGGTGTGAAAGACGATCGACGTCCGGTCGGGATCGAGCACCCATTTGCCAACGAAGTCACCCAAATCGACTGAGGTCTGATTGGGCAATGTCACAGGAGTGCCTCCACAAGGATCACGGTCACATCATCTGGCCACAGGCGGCGGCGCCGACCACCTGGCATTCCAATCTTGAACGGCGCCACTAGCATCACGTAGGGGCAAAGGTCACATCGCAGACTGCCAAGTGTCGATCCTTGCCACCTGACCCGGTTGAGGCCCTGGCACCGACCGCCGGTTCGGAGACCGTCTCTCGTCGAGGTTGGCCGGGTGAGGCTAGGAGCGCCAGGCGGCGCTCGGACCTGACGTCGGATGAGGAGCCCTTGGCTCGCGAGATCTCCCAGTCTCGGGGTCATCCGGATCGTCTCCATGACGGTCAGGAGTGTGAGCGCCTCTCGCCATTTCAATAGCCCGCTCCATGCGTTCGTATTCGTCATCGGTGGCGGGGATGGGTTCGAGGAACCGCTCGACCGCGTCGCGGATGGCATCGGCAAGCTCGGGGTCATCATTTTCGACGATTGACGACCTAGGAACTCTCGTGGTCCGGCCAATCAGTATGAGTGCACCGTCCTGTTTGCTGATGAGGATCGGGTTTCCAATCGGTATTCCCTCCCGATCGCCGGCTTGGCAGCCCGTCGAATCCCAGTGACACTCCCAGTGCCCCTCGTGTTCGATGACCTCAGTGACCGAGCGGTGTAGCTCAGAGAGCAAACTTTGAGCTATTCGTCGGGCTTCGGCTTGCGTAATCACTGTCGGCAGTCTGTCAGCTCATGACACTGCCCCGGATCGCCGGGAGGGTGACACGGTCTGGCGTCTCGGTGGCGGGCGGTGACTGTGGCATATGGGTAGCGAGCCATCGAGTGATCAGCAATGCTCTTGGGGTGGCAATCACCCACGTTTTCCTCTACCCCGACGACTGGAACGGACTAGACGATGCCGCACGAAACGAATACACGAGGTCAGCAGATGAGCGCGGGATCGAGTTGAGCCTTGGTGATCCGGCAACGACCAACCCGAACCAGATCCTGACGATCACCGACGGTGATTTCACCGCAGTCGACGCTCCGTACTACTTCGGTCCCGCCCAGTGCGGCCGACTGTCTTGGGAGCACAAGCTTCGCGACATCCTTCGGATGGAGGATTCGTGCTTTCCGAACTCATAGACCGCAGGGTGTCCCAGTACGCCAATCGGGACTGGGCCATTTGCCGCGGTATTTCTCCGTGGCGTGGTCAGTTGATCACCGCTAGCTGTTGAGGGCTTCCTGTAGCTCGCTGGCGATATCGTCGACCGAGGCATCGAGGGAGCGCTTCACGACTTTGGCGGTACCCTTGATCGCCATGTCAACCGCCTTCTCGATCGTTGGCTCCCCCACCACGATCAGCCCTGCCTGGTCAGAAGTGAGCTCCTGAGCCGCTTCTTTGAGCTCCTTGCGAGGCAGCTTTCCACCTCCAAAGGCCTCAGGGATGATCTGGATCCGCGGCCGATCCTTCCGCTTCGCGATGTGGGGTTTGTCGCCCTTCTTGTCGATCACCGCCGCGTCGTATTTTCCGATCACCTCGTCCTTGTGCAGCTGCTCGATCCCGTCGAGATCAGCCAGGGCGTCGGTGACGCTTGAGTACACGGCTGTATAGAGGATCATGTTCTGGTCATCGGACATGGATTACTCCTTCGTCTCAAGTGCATGACGATGCTTCAAGCATGCCGACTGGAGGGGACATTCGCAACCCAGAAATACGTGATCCCTCGGCGCCGCACCGGCAGGTCAAGTCACCGATCCGTACTACATTCCGCCGACGCACTAGAGGAGCCCCCCTTACGCCTTACGCACCGGGAGGGTGGGACACTCCGGCACCCTTGGGGATGCCTAGTCAAGTCCCGCTCAGGTCAACCACCGCAAGCTGGGAAACGTCACGTAGGTCACTGTGCGAAACGGCACGAACTAGCCTGCTTTCACAAATCAACCTGGAGGAATGTTGATGCCGCCTACCAAGAAAGCAGCCGCCACCAAGCGTGCTGCGAAGAAGCGACTGACCGGTCTGGAGAGGACGGCCAAGAAGAAGGCGACCACCACCAAGCGTGCTGCGAAGAAGCGACTGACCGGTCTGGAGAGGACGGCCAAGAAGAAGGCAACCACCACCGAGCGTGCAGCCAAGAAGCGGCTGACCGGTCTGGAGAGGACGGCCAAGAAGAAGGCGACCACCACCAAGCGAGCAGCGAAGAAGCGACTGAACGCTCTGTGAGCCCGGGTGAGTTCCTAACGCCAGTCAAGCCCCTCAAGCAACGTTTTCGCTAGCTTCTTCTCGTGGCGGGTCGGTGGCCGGAGCGACCTTCTGGGCCGACTCCTTTCTGCCTCGACCCGCCGCCCTGTTCTTGAGGACTTTGGCTGGGGTGTTCCGGCGACGGGCGGCCCGGACTTTGGGGTCGATCTTGAAGCGGTCCGCACAGGCAGCCTTGCCTTCGGCCTCGGTGATTTCTTCACCGTCTTCGTCTCGCAGTTCGTAGAGCTCTCCTTTGCGCCAGCATGCGGCGATCCGGGTGATGAGGACGGCCGAGACCGAGCACAGCGCAGAGTTGTGATGTTTGCCCTCGACCATGACGAGTCGGTAGTAGCGCTGGGCGAGGGTCGGGTCGATGTGCCGAGCGTGATCGGCTGCCATGTAAAGGGCCTGGCGCAGGCCGGCGTCGCCCGCCTTGGTGATGCCCTTGTGTCCCGCCACCAGTCCGGACTGGTCGATCTTGGGCACAAAGCCGGTGAAGGAGCGGACGCCGGCGAGGTTGGCGAAGCGGTTGAAGTCGCCTGCGTTGCCCAAGATGGCCGCCGAGAGAACGGGCCCGAGCCCTGGGGCCGAAGCGACGATGCCCTTGGGGTCGGCCTCGTCATAGAGAACGGCGATCCGCTTGTCGGCGGCCGCAATCTCGTCGTCGAGCTGGCGGAGCACCCGGACCTCTGAGGCGATGTCGTGGGCCAGCTCGGTGAAGTCGATGCCCCCGCCTGACCACAGGGCCAGGGTCTCGTTCGCCATGGCCAAGAGCTCGTCGGCCTTGTCCTCGCGCCAAAGACCCGCACTCGAGCGGATCAACAAGGCGGCGAGCCGGGCCCGCCCGAGACGCTTGAGAGCCCGTGGATCGGCGTATTTCTCCAAGATGACCAGGGCGGTCTTCGACGCGGTGGCCGATCCGAGGGAATCGGCCCAACCCGGACCGAGCAGCTCGACCAATGCGTCGAGGCGCAAGCTGGCGGCGCTGCGGCGCTTGACCAGGCTGAGGCGGTGACGGACGGCACGGCGCAGTGACTGCGCCGGACCGAGGTTGTCGATGCCGCGCAGGCCCTCGGGGTGCAGCAACGGCAGACGAGCCAGCACCCGTGAATCCAACCGATCGGTCTTGGTGTGCTTGTTGTAGTAGTCCCGCAGGTCGGCCGACTGCTCGGGGGGCACCAAGATGACCGTGGCGCCGCGTGCTTGGAGCCAAGCCGACAGCGGCACCCAAGCGTTGCGGGTGGGCTCGAGGATCACCGTCACCGACGCACCGTCGGGAATCTTCGCCCACAGGCGCTCAAGATCGGCGGTCGTCGTGCGGAACTTCCACGACGACCAGATGAACTCTCCCCGCTCGTCGGCCAGGCTGGCCCGGTGGTCGGCCCGACAGGCGACGTCGATGCCCAACCTCACTTCACTCATCACGTGGTCCTTTCGCTGGTGGTGACTGGTCGGTCGGCTCTCCGTCGTCGACCTCTGCACGTTCCGCAGGGGTGTGACCATCCAGACATTCGAGAAGCAGGGGTCCGATTCCGTGATCGGCCGCCGAGTTCCAGAAAAGGGATGCACGTGCGTCGGGAGGCTCGTCTGGTCGACGATCACCGTTGAGGAGTCGAGCTGTCGCTCGCTCCGATCCCCGTTCAGTCAAGCCAGAAGAACCGACCCGACGCACCCTACGAAGGGCTTCCGCCAAATCGGTGGATGCCCGGAACCAACGCTAAATATCCCAGTTCGCCGGTCCGGGGCGCCATGTAGGTTCGAGAGCGACCGCGGTCTACCGTCGAGCCATGAGCCCGATGCCCCGCCCGGCGGCCTCATCCCCATTTAAACGCTGCCCAAATCGCGAAGAATACGAGCCCGATGGCGGGCCAAAATGCCATTGCAAACTTGTCTTGTCGGGGACCAGGGGGGCCGATCCACGCGTTAAGCCGAGCCCACAAGCTGGGTGGCCGGTCGTCCTCCGGTTCCAGATCCGCTGTGGGCTCCGCCGAAATACTGGGCCACGCTGACGATGTTGTCGAAGCTGATGCCTCTCCCGCGCTGGCCAGCTTCTGAGGTTCGTCGTCGGAGGTCTGAGGAGAATGTCGGTCCTCCACGGATCGGAGCGCGTGTTGGCGTATACGAGATAGCAATCCCATCTACAGACGGTATATCGGCCAACAGAGCATCAGGGGATGAGTGTCCCCGTTCGCCGGGTAGGTGGGACTGAGCCCTCCTCTTGATCTGAGGTGAAGGTCGGGTGGATGCGCCTCCACTCCCGGTAGTGATCTTGCAGCTCCGGGTGGATCTCAACCACGTGGTGAATCGCCAAGAGGCGGTGGCTGAGTTGTGCGGCAGCGCGTCCACTCTCCTTGGTTGCCCGCTGATTCATGGGTAAGCCGTAGGACTGCCGCCTAAACTCTGCAGCCTCCCGGGTGATTGCGTCGAACTCCGCAAGTACGTCCGGGTCGATTTCTTCAGCCACACTGCAACTCTGCCAGACGGGCCAGGGCGCATGGGCCTGGTGCTGGGTGGTGACTGCCCCCTACCGCCGGATCGAAGCGCGTCCGGAGCCCTCGGAAGCTCGGGACCCCGGCGGTACTCTCTTGTTGTGTTCGAAGGCTTCACCGACCAAGCGCGGAGGGTACTGGTGCTGGCGCAGGAGGAAGCGCACCTGTTCAATCACAGCTTCATCGCGACCGAGCACATCCTCCTTGGGCTTATCCGCGAGGGTGACGGAATCGGCGCCCAGGCACTCGGAGCCCTGGGGCTCTCCGTTGAGGGAGTACGCGCAAAAGTAGAAGCGACAATCGGGTCTGGCCAGACCTCGGCGAGTGGCTTCCTACCCTTCACCCCCCGGGCAACGATGGTTCTCGAATCCTCGCGGCGTGAAGCGCTCCAACTCGGCCACAGCTACATCGGCACCGAGCACATGCTTCTTGGCCTCACCACCGAAGGCGAGGGCCTCGGTGCCACCGCCCTGATCAGCCTCGGAGCAGATCTGGGTCGGGTGCGCCAAGAAGTGATTGAGCGCATGTCGGATCGTCAATCGCCGCCAGGTGGAGGACCAGTAGACTTCAGCACCCATCGACGCGGAGGTCGCCGAGCCTGGAACCATGCCCAGGCTGCGGAGGGAGTGTTCAAGAAATGGCTCGAACTAGGTCGACTTGCTTCTTGGACAACGGGGATCCGATATCGATCGATCTCGTGTACTGCGAGGAATGCGGGGTAACACTCAAGGCGTCCAAGGTGGAGAGGTGGAGCTAGATACAAACGGCGGCCGTACAAGCCGACCACACCGTCATCTGACCTCATCCCAGACCGCCCCCAGTTCGCCGGGAGTGGGCGCCCCGAACGAACGGCACCATGGGGGCACCCAACACAGGGTCGCTGAACGGGTCATAGACCACCGATTAGGAGTCGGCGTCGTAGACTCCGGGTGGTGGAGATCGAGGAGGCCTTGGAGCGGGCACACAGCTGGTTGCGAAACCAAAGCTGGTGGTCGGACGAAGGGGACGCGATCATCTCCGTTCGGAGGACAGACGGATCTTGGGTCATAGGACACACAATCCGTGAGCTTGCTGCAACCGGCGAATACCCCATCGGCGGATATGGACCCGTAGTGATCACCGACGATGGCGGGATCATCCCGGCCGAGAGTTGCGTTTCCTCGGAGTTACCGCTGGACAGTACCGAACGGTTCAACTTGGCGGTCGCTCGAGCGCTACCGCCACCCGACTACGAGAGCTGATGGCTGCCTGACCCATATCGCCGGGTAGGTGACCACATCTCTAGCGAGACCTGACTTAGTTTGCATGACGATGAGCGTCGGCACTTCCCCACGGTTTCGGACTTGTCCCAAGGCGGTTTTCGTGGCGGTCTTCACACTCAGCCTCCTCTCCTCGGCGTCGTCATCCGCTGGAGCTCTTGGACCGGGCCAATTGCAGCGAAGCTCTGCTCGGGTTCATCTTGTCTCTACCGCACCCAGTCTGATGAGTCAGTGCGCTGCGGCTGCGACCTTGGTCCAGATTCCCGTCCCGTGTCCGAGCCTTGTTCCTACCCACAACGGGGAAGCACTGGGGTGTCCGGCGCCAGTGGGGGCGCAGGTTGCCCCGTGTGTGGGCCTCGAGGGTGCAACCGAATACCGAGTGTTCTTTCTGAACTTCGAAGACTTTGACGTACCTCGTGGCTACGTCGGAATAGATGGCAAACCCGTCGGCCATCTATTCCTCGAGGCGCGGAGGCTAGTTGATGCTCCAAAGGTGCCGTGCGTCGGCGGCAGACGGTCTGGCGCTATCGATATCAAAGGATGGCGAACGATCCTCTACGTGTGCCCGAGGGACAGCTCCTACATCGAACGGGTTGCTCGCCACGGTGAGGGTGCCAATGTTGGTCATGTCCTCCTCGATTGGAGGGTCAACGGCGTTGAATACGTCGCGAGCGCCCACGGCCACACGACTGCGAACGTCGCCCTCCTCCGGCGCCTAGTGGGTTCTCTGACGCTTGTTCAATCGCCGAGTTGAAGATATCCCCGTACGCCGGGTCGGTGGGACACTCCCTCACTGATCCGGCCGGGCAGTACGCCTAATTGGCCCAGAGCACCTCGAACAGCCTCGTCTCGGGAGGAGCCGTGGCGATTCCGGCGATGTGCTCATTGAGCCGAGGTCGAACAATTCCCGCAGCGGTATCGGCGTGTTCTTGCGTGTCCCAGAGCACGTAGACCCCGTAATCACCCTCCCCGTGGTCTCCGAAGACCGTGACGGCCTGACAGCCTGGTTGCACCGAAATGAGCGGTCCCAGTTCTTCGGCCAGCTCTTGCACCTGCGCCTCGTTTCCCGGTCCGAGCGAGAACCTGACCAGACGTGTGTACATCGAGGGACCTCCCCTGTTCGATTGACGGTAGACAGTTTGACCTCCCGACGACGCCGAGCACCGGTTGGGGCAGAGCCCGAGGGAGCCGCGCTGGAAGTGGCCGATAGTGGGCGGGCTCTGGTGGTGCCCCATATCGCCGGAACGGTGGGGCTGTTCGGCACTTTCTGGCTAGGAGACTGATGATTTATTCGCATTCGGCGAAGACCCTGTTTTCCACAGTCCTCCACGATTGCGGCAGAGGCGAGAAGAACGCCTGGGACGACGATTATGACCATGTTTGAACGCGGTCGCAGACGTGCCGACGATTAAATCAACAGCCTTCTAGTCGGGTGATCGCTCGCAGGCCAATCGGTATCAGGCGTGATTTCAGGCGTTTAAGAGCGGTCTGCGAAAGGATGGGGAGATGGAAGTCGCCCGCCCGTCAGACAGGTCGCCGGACATCCACTACGCCAAGCGAGATGGGCATCATCTCGCCTACACCCTCACGGGCAACGGGCCTGTCGACCTTGTCTACATGCTCGGATTCGTCTCACAACTCGACATGCTTTGGGAGGATCCCGCTGCCGCGGCCTTTCTTCGTCGTCTCGGCCGTTTCTGTCGATTGGTTGTCGTCGACAAGCGCGGCACGGGTCTGTCCGATCGCGCCGGTGACGTACCGATACCCGAGGAGCAGGTCGACGATCTTGTCGCGGTGATTGACGCCGTTGGCTTCAACCGACCAGCCATTTTGGGTACCCAAGACGGCTTCCTCGTGGCAGCCCTTCTTGCCGCGACGACACCAGAACGAGTGCGAGCCTTGATCGGCATCGCGACGGGCGCGGCTGGCCCGGAAGAGTGGCCGCCGGAGGAACAACTTGAGCGGTTCTTCCTCGGTCTGGAGAAATATTGGGGTCGCGAGGATGCACCGTTCAATTACTGGGCTCCGACGACGTGGCGCAAAGATGCGTCCTTCCGACGATGGTGGGCGCGGTATAGCCGGGCAGCGGCCAGTCCCGGGACCGCAGTACGTATCGCTCGCAATTATGCCAACACCGACCTGCGCCCCATTCTCCCTGCCATAAAAGTACCGACGCTAGTGATCCACGGCCGAACCGATGACCTGAATGCGAAGTTCGCTCGGCAGCTTGCGAATGGCATCGCGGGTGCGCAATTCGTTGAGCTTCCAGCGTCTTCGTTCTTTTTTCCATGGATCGAAGTTGGTGAAGAGGTGGCCGCTCTCGCTGAGGAGTTCCTGACCGGTGCCCCGGCTGTACACATGCCAGACCGAGTGCTGGCAACCGTGATGTTCACCGATCTCGAGAAATCGACGGAGAGAGCGGCGCTCCTCGGGGACCGGAAATGGCGCGCCGTGCTCGATCGCCATGACACGATTGTCGAGACGCACCTCGCAACAAACCAGCCGATAGGTGACCGATACCGAGCGGGTCCACCTGGTGAGGTAGGCCGCTGGTTCGGTCGTGTGCCGGTGCGGCGGATGGGCTCAGTCCCGTCGGTTTCCCGTTCGGGTGCACGTGTTCCATCTCGCCTGGGCGTCAACCTCCCCAGCGGCCCCCTTTCAAACCGTGCATGCGGTTCTCCCGCACACGGCTTCCCGACACCGTTCATCGTCAGGCATGCGCAGTCCCCCATCTCCGGACACGTCCGGTGAGGCGATAGACGCCGAGGTCGGTCAACCAGCCATAGTTGAACCGGTTGACGCGAAGACGGCCTCTGGTGGCGTATTTGACACTGGCCAGCTTGGACATCCGGAAATGGACGTAGCTATCCACGGCGGCGAACTTGCGATTCGAGTTTCCATATCCGGAAGTAGGCCCCCCAGCCCCGCAGCACGGGAGTTGAGGGCAGCGGACAACGTCTCTGCAGCTCACGGCCTGCGAAGCGACGGTCGGTGTAATCTCGGATCTTGGCCCGGATTGAGGCCATGGCCCGCGGCGACGGCCACTTCTTCAGGTAGCGACGATCTCCGAACTTCGACAGGACTCTTCCGATGAGTGAAGCCCAAGAAGTCGAAGCCGTCCGTGCCATCAGCGATGTAGACGATGCGGGTCTTGTCGGGGTGCAGCCGCAACCCGAGGCCGACCAGCACCGCCTTCAATCCGGCGCTGAGCCTCTTCGGCCCGGCTCCGGCTGGTGGTGAGCACGACGAGATCGTCGGCGTAGCGGACCAGCATCCCCAGGGCGGCTGCCTTCGCCCACGCCTCGTCGATGACGTGCAGGGCGATGTTGGCCAGCAGCGGGGAGATCGGTGAACCCTGCGGCGTGCCTGACTCGGTGTCAGAGACCAACCCGCCCTCGAACACCCCGGCTCGGAGCCAGCTCCGCAGCAGCTTCAACATCTGCCGGTCAAGAACCCGGCGTTCGACCTGAGCCATGAGGGCCTCGTGGTCGATCTCGTCGAAGCACGCCTTGATGTCGGCGTCGAGCACCCAGTTCGCTCCCCGATTCGCCGTCACCCCGATCGCTTCGAGAGCCTGGTGGGCCGAGCGCTTGGGCCGGAACCCGAAGCTCTGCGGGGAGAAATCGGCCTCGAAGATTGGTTCGAGGACGATCTTGGCCGCCGTCATCACCACCCGGTCGGCCACCGTGGGAATCCCGAGCGGCCGGGTTTCGCCCGGCTTGCCCGGCTTGGGGATGTGGACCCGCCGCAGCGGCTTCGGGCGATAGGACTTCTGCCCGCAGCTGAGCGGCGAGGCCGTCGAGGAACACCTTGACCCCGTTGGTGCCACCGTCGCTGATCGACGCAATACTCACGCCGTCAACTCCGGGGGCACCCCGGTTCTTCGCCACCTCGACCCAGGCCCGCCACAAGACGTCGCTGCGGGCGACCTTGTCGTAGAGGGCGTGGAAGCGTCTGGTGGGATTCTTGCTTGGCACTGCGATAAAGCACGCGTTGAAGGGCTCGGACCGGGTCCACGCCTTCGGCGTGGCTGATGGATCTAGCCGAGTGTTCGGCACTCATCAGGGTTCCTCCACATCTTCGCCATGCACCGGTGAAGCAGGGGCCCTTCGCTCGGACCGGGTTGTGTTGTCCCGCCCGTCAGCACTACTACGGCCCCCTCCGACTCCCTCTCGGCTCCCTGGCCCTTCCCGTCACCGGTTATAGACAGGGTTGCTTCCCGGACCGCAGATCCGGGGCCGAGGAGGATCTCTCCAGTTCCAAGGACACCCTTCTGACCATTCCACGCCCCCTGCGCCGGGAGGTTCTTAGGCACCCGCTCCAAGTTCTCTGGTGCCTTCCATGGCCTTCGCCCATTGGGGAAGGGCTCGGCTCCTCCTCGTCCGTGCAGAGCACGGACCGGCGTGACGACGCTGCAGGCTTCACTTGATGTTGCGGACTGGTCAGTTGCTCGGCCCCGCTTCGCACCCGGCCTCTCGACCACGCACGGGGGCTTCGCTACCGGGGACCTTGGCGTCTCCCCGGACCGGACTCGCACCGGCTGGCTGCCCTCAGCTTGTCGCTTGGTTACGTCATCACAACATCAACCTCCTTGTTGTCATGGCGCCCAATCTTCTGGACGCACCCCCAGTACGCCGGGACTGAGGCGAGGTCGGACTGCCCGGTATCCCCTGCCAGAGAATCGAGCACCTTTCGTTCATGGCGGCAGCGGTGCGGGTCGGCTCTAACGGTGCCACCCAGACAAAGGCGAAATGTTGTCGGGACGTTGTGCCGCTTCAGTTCGGTCGGCTCTATTTCAGCGAGGACCGCAGTGCCAGCATCGCGACTGAGGGCGGTTACGGCCGACGAAGCAGGTGCGTCGTCACCGCCCCTCGCCACTATCAATTGGCCTACAAAGGGGCCCTCATGGACGGGATCCAGATGGCGGTATTCACCACTAACCAACTGGTCGATGCGGCGGCGGTGGGCGGTGGCGGACGGTGGCGTCGACGCCCGCAGGTACCCTCATATAGCTGGCATCTAATTCACCCAGAGCGACCGCTCACTTGGTGCGGACTCGAGTTCAGCTACGCATACTCGCGACGCTTGCCATGGAGCGAGACACCCGAGGATCAACGCTGTCAGAGCTGTTTCGGACGTCTTGAGCGGGTGAGCCACATCGACATGAGCCAGAGGGTCGCCCCGAGTCGCGGCGAAGTCAGGAGCGACCGCGCCTGAGCGAGTCGCCCCGCCAGGGTGAGTCCCCAAACGCCGGGTCGGTGGGGCAGCTGCGCACAACGACGAAAGGGCTGACTGAGCCGAGGGACCCCTACGCGTTCCCTTCCTCCGCCAGGAGCGGAAAGAAGTGGCGAGCGACGTCCCTGAGGAAACCGACGACCAATCGGGGCGTCAGTGCCGTTCCAGGGTCATTGAGTTCAGCCGGGAGCTTCACCTCCATCTCGCGTGCCTTGGCAATGAGAGCCGGGCCCATACCCTTGCCCAGGGTGCTGAGTCCTTTGCCCACGACCTCGAGGTCCATCGTCCACGCAGGTACGGGGAGCGACTTGACGGTTGCCCACGTCTTCGGGTCACGAGGAGTGGCGAGCGAGAAGACGTGATCGAACGTGCGGGCTGAGGCATCCCGTCCGGTGAACGCCTCACCGAGTTCCCACGTCTTGCGCAGCGTGGCGATCAAGGACGTGTGCCTGTACTCCGCGTTGTAGACCGATCCGGCCTCGACCCATGGCGAGACGATGACGGCGGGTACCCGGTAGCCGGAGCGCTCGAACGTGAATCCGCACTCGCCGGGAGGTACCGAGGGGTCGGGTGGCGGGACCGGTCCTGGGGGAACATGGTCGTAGGTGCCTCCCGGCTCGTCCCAACCGATGAACAGTGCGGTGTTCCAGACGTTGGCACCCGTCTCCGAAGTGGCAGACCGGTAGGCATTGAACACCCGCTCCAAAAACGCCTCGCCCGAGAGGGCCGACGACGGGCTGTCGACCTCGATGTCCACTTTGTCCGAGAACGAACGGCCCATTGCCGGGTGATAGTCACCGTGTCCGGCCAGCATGTTCGGCTCGATCAACGAGAAGTTCGGGAGCGTGCCCGCTGCGGCATCCCTCTCGAACTCGGCAAAGGGCACGAAATGGCTGGCCAGACGGTCCTTCAGCCGGGGAAAGTGGATCAGCCCCGTGAATGACAGCGGCATTGGCTCCATGACGTAGACCTTCCAGGTCTTGCCGTGGGCTTCGAGCCGTTCAAAAATCGTCTCGGCGTCGTTCTTGGTGAACCATTTTCTGATCGGACTGTTCACGACCGCGCCCGACGAGGTTGCCGCAGTCCAGAACGAGCGGTTCATGAACGTCTGCGATGGGACCTCACAGAACCAATGATCGAAGACGCCAAAGTCCCGAGCCAGGCCGTTGAGCACCGGGAGCTGCTCCGGGGTGTAACCAGTCATGATGTGGGCGTATTCGTCGTACGTGGGCTGGCGGCCGATCTCCCCAGTAAACGTCGAGATGTAGTCGGCCACAAACCCATCCATCGTCGGGGTCACTCCCGGTGCAGGAGCATTCCACGGCGCCGAGGCTGCCTCCCCGATCTTGAACCGGTTGTGGCTGTCGATGATGTTGAACAACTGCGTGTTGGTGTGGAAGTACTCTTCGCCCGAGTCCGGATTCGGCGAATCCATGTCGGTGGCGACGCTGTAGGGAACGACCTTGCGGTCCGCTCCGTGCTCCACCCACTCTGGAATGGGGTTGCTCAAGCTCTTGCCGATGACCCCGTCGAAGGTCTTGTGGTCCTCGGGGCCGTAGAGGTGCCCGAGGACGTTGTCAAGTGATCGGTTCTCGAAGAGCACCAGGACAACGTGATCGAGGGCGTGGGCGTTGTCAGTCATCCGGCGTCACGCCTCGGGGCTCTGTGGTGCCTGGTCCGCCTCCGAATCCCTGGTCGTCATCGTCTCAGTCTGCCACCTGGTGTGTCCCAGTACGCCAATCGGGTCGGGGCGATACTTCGACACCAAGGGGATAGCCCGCCGAAGAAATACCGCTCAGAATTGGGCGATCTCAGGACGGTGTCGGGGTCGGTCCCCTGAGGGGTTGCCCTTATGTATGCATCGCGACTCAACGTAGGGCATCCTTCTCTTCGTGATCACAGAATCAGATGCGAGGCGAATCGCTGAGGCCGAGCTGGCCACTTACCCAGCGGTGATCACTCATGTGGTTGAAGAAGAACGCGGCTGGGAGTTTCACTGGAATTCCGCGGCATACGTCAAAACGGGTGACACCTCCCACAGGTTGATTGGGAACGTGCCGTTTCCGGTCAGCCGACAGGAATGGTCGATCATTTGGCCGACTCTTCCGACTATTCCGACCGACGACCCCGGTGTCGTCGCAATCCAGGCCGGGTCGCTCCGAGTGCCTAGAAAACGGGCAGAGTGACCTAATGCCGCGCTGCAAGTGCCGATACCGACAGGGGTGTGGGCTAAATATCCCAGTTCGTCGGCCTGGGGTGCCACCCTCCGAATCCTCTTTGTGTCAAGACCCCAATTTCGGCGTCCAAAGGGCGCGACGAAATCGGCCCGTCACGAGACGGTACAGATGCGTAGGCTTTGAGATGGTCCGGGAGTGACTTCGCCAAAGAGCCGGCCTTCAGGGTGCAGAGCCGACCACGCGGCGATGAGTCGTTCCCTAATGTCCTCCCGGGCCGCTCATCCGGCGTCGAGGACGAGCTGTCGGTAGACGGCGTTAGAGATCTGGCGCTTGAGGGAGCGAAGCGCCTCCTTCTTGGTCTTGCCCTCGGCGACCTTGCGCTCGAAGTAAATGCGTCCATTTGTCCCGGGATTGCGGATCTGGGTGATGGCAGCCATGTGGAGAGCGTGGTTGAGCCGTCGGTTCCCGCGCCGCGAGAGCCGGTGCACGACACGGCCACCTGAGGACCATTCGATCGGGGCGGTGCCGTTGTAGGAGGCGAAGACATCCCGGTTGGCAAAGCGTTCGACGTCGCCGGCGTAACCGATGATCTGCGCGGCGAGGATCGGGCCCACGCCATAGACGTCGGTCAGCGTCGTGCCCGATGCCTTGACGGCCACACGGATGCGGCGGTGCGACTCCTTTGTCTGGGCGTCGAGCCGGCGGACGTCGTCGAGAAGCTCGAGGGCCAGGTCGTAGCGGACCTGCTCGGCCGGGGTCTCGGGCGTGATCTTGGTCATGAGCCGCTCGGCGTCTGAAACGTAGAGTTCCTTGGCAATTCCGCCCGGTGCGAGCTCGGCGAGGAGCGCATGAAGACGACAGATCACCCGGGTGCGATGACTGCCGAGGTCCATGTTGCGCTTGGCGAGGAGCCGAAGGACCTGGGAGTGGTCAGCGGGCTGGACGCTGCGCAGATTCGGGGCCCGAAAGGCAGCGATGGCGACCGAGCGGGCGTCGTTGGAGTCGTTCTTGTTCGAGCGCCCGGTGGCGAGCACCCGGATGCGAGAGGCCAAGGTCGCGGGTACGTCGAGGACGTCCTCGCCCCGAGCGACTAGCTGCTGGGCCAACAAGTAGCCCAACCCACCGGCCGACTCGATGGCCCAGGTGCGCTTCTCGAACGGTTCGGCCCAGCTCACCAACTGGTCCACTTGGCGCCGGGTGGCCCGCACCTTGACGCTGGAGAGCTCGTCCTCGCCCTCGTCGATGGCCACCGCTGTGTGCGATGCCTTGTGCGGATCGACGCCGATCACTACATGCATGACTACCTCCTTGGTCGTGATGGAACCACGGAGGGCACTCCTGCTATTCGGACGTTCGTGCTCGATCCTCTTTTGAGCCACTCCATGGCGAAGCCCTGGCGGGAGGCTCTTCGAACGAAAGCCAACCGGCTGCACCGGCGGCAGGCACTTTGTGAGCGACCCCACCAGGACCTCTAAACGCTACGGATCAGCCGCAGTGTCTGCACCAAGTCTCAAGCAGGCACTTTGGACGGGGCGCCACCCTGCACCATGGGGATAGTCGTTCGCCTACACGCCGAGGCTGGACTTGGCCGCCCCTTCGAACACCCGATACGGCAACAGGCGCTTGGCTGGGAGACCCACCCGTTCCCCCACCTTGCCAACGGAGACGCGCCGGCGAGGCCGAGCCGAGTTCAGGAGTTTCTCGATTACGACGGCCACCTTGTCTGGTGGAATCCCGTTGGCCTCATCGTGCTCCATCACGCCGATCGCCTTGGCGACGGCATTGCCATAAGGATCGTCATCTGCGGGCGTGCTGACCTGACGCCTGCTCTGAGTGAAATCCGTCCGGACGTTGCCCGGTTGCACCAGGCTCACCTGGATGCCGAACGGTGCGACCTCGTAGGCCAACGCCTCGCCGTAGCCCTCCAGTGCGAACTTGCTGGCGCTGTAGAACGCCTGGAATGGGAGGCCGATAACGCCACCGATGGAGCTGATGAGGACGATCCGACCAGATCCCTGGCGACGCATCGTCGGCAGCACGGCCCGCACGACCCGTACGGCACCCCAGAAGTTCGTCTCTAGTTGAGCCTTCGCCTCTGTTATGGGAGTCTGCTCGACCGCCCCGGCCAATCCCCAGCCAGCGCTGGCCACCACGGCATCGATGCGCCCGTGCTCGACAACCACTCCCTGCACCCCGGCGGTCACGGATTGGTCATCATCGACATCCATCACCACGGACCTCCATCCGTTCGAGCCTGTGCCTCGTCGGCTCGATCCGACGACGACCCACCCTCGTCCGTGGAGCCGAGAAGCCACGCTGAGCCCTATGCCTGCCGAGGCGCCCGTGACGATTACAACCCTGTTCGACATTGTCCCTCCCATCACCCAGCCAGGCGTTCGAGTAGCTCACGTTTCCAGATCACATTTGGCACCCCGGAGGCTCCTTCTTGCACGTGTCCGACTCCAAACGTGAACCAGGCTCACTTTCTATCCAGCAATCCGTTCATGCGCCATGGGTCCGAAGGGGGATGCAGCTTGTCTGGATCTCGGAGAGGGGCAGCGGGGGTCCTGTCCCATATCGCCGGGACGGTGGGCGGTCCGGCGCTTTGACCTTTCACCTTCAGGAGTCCTTGCCGCCTACAGACCTCAAATCCTCAGCGAAGAACTGGTCGGCGTTCGTCTGGATCTGTCGGATGTCGTCATCGCTCAATATGCCCTTCTCTTTGAGGGTCACGATTAGCGCCCCGATCAGAGCTACTGCGCTCATGCCCTCGGCGATCTCGATCACCCATTGCTCTCGTTGCGCATCTTCTGTTCCGGTGTCATCAACCATCCGGTGAGCCTATGCACGCTCTACGACCTTGACGGAGGGAGTCTGATGGCGTGCAAGTTGCGAATCCACCGGGCTGCCAAAATGGTCGGAAATTTCTCGAGAAGGGTGCCCCACTGCGCCGGATCGGTGGGACACGTGGACGCGACTGGTTCTGGCCCGAATCATGAGGTCGGAAGAGAGGGCGGCTACTGGAACCTCCTGCCGTCCACCGCCCGGTAGAGATCGCGCAACGTGCAGACCTGGGTGCCGTGGTGGCTGACCTCATTGAGGATGCTGACAAGGATCTGGTAGCCCAGGACTAAACGGTCCGGGATCGTCCGAGTAGCTCCAGAACCGTTTGGCCTGATCAAGTCCTTCGTCAGTCGACGCTCGGATGGCCTGATCCAGTGCTCGCCATCCCGCTCGCATAACGTCGACGGCTTCAGCCGGTGCAGAGAACACCGGATGCTCGGACATGTAGGGCGCTGTCCAACCACGGCTGACTTGGTGCCACCGAGGAAGTCCAGGTCCGCCGCACGTCCGGCCATGGATCCAACGTGCCAGAACAACCAGGCGATAGTCGTCAGTGGTTCCACCCCCTTGCCCTCCATGGCGGCTCGGATCACGGAGCCATCAAAGTCGGCCACCCAGTCACCGGTGCCGAAGGCGGCGGGGGTGCAGCATTCATCTCTGCGCCGGACGCTCCAGCAGTTCGGAGCGGGCTCCCAGAAGAACTCCTCTTCGCCGAGGTCAGACCAGGCTCGGTTCAGGGTGAACCTCTCGATGAAAAGCATCATGTTCAACAAGGTTTCCCCACGTCTGCCCGGCACGAGCGGAGTGTATGCCCGGTGCCGACAGGGAGCCCTACGATCGTCCCCTATCGCCGGATAGTGGGTAGTACGGCTCGACTGGTTGACACCTGCCACCCGTGTCGGACTTAGGCGGACCGTGTGCCTGTTGCACGTCGCTCGCAACTCAGGTCAAGGTCAGGGCGTCAAAAGGCAAGGAAGTGAGGATCATGATGCCCGATACTCAGATAGCCGGACCGGTCAAGGTCCACCTGCACACTCGTCAAGCGATCAGCCTGCGCGGGTTACGGGATCAGATCAAGAGGGTCGACGGAATCAATGCCAAGATCGCCGTCTTCTTGACCAACGTCGTGGGGTCAATGTGGTGCGCGTACGCGTTTGCAGTCCTCGCCCTGTTGGGATTACCCGCCGCACTGAGGCCGGGTGGCGAGGGAATCATCCCCTGGATTGCGCAGACCTTCCTCCAACTTGTCCTGCTGTCTGTCATTATGGTCGGGCAGAACGTGCAGGGCGAAGCGAGCGATGTGCGCTCACAGCACACGTATGAAGACACCGTTAAGATTCTCGATCGACTCGACATACACACCCAAGGTGGGATCAAGGATCTAGCTGACCGGATCGATGAGTTAGAAGCAAAGATCGCCAGCTAATGCGATCACATTCGAAAAGACCTTCGGCATCGCACTGCCCCCGTTCGCCGGCTCGGGGCCGTTTGCTGTGTCGAGCTAGTCGGGCAAAATGTTCTAGGGGGTGCTGGTACGAGCGACTTCTTCGGTCTCTCTGCAACCATGGCGATACTGCATCGGGCGTGGGCATGACGCTACGCTAGATACTGTCAGGGAGGGCCCGATGCTGAACACCGAACTTCACCAGATCTCGTCGCAAGTCTCTCGGCGCTGGTGGATTCCGATGGTCGTAGGCTTCGCATGGCTCATTATCGCCGTCGTCGTTCTGCGCTTTGACATCAGGTCGGTGACAACGATTGGTCTGCTCCTTGGTGCGGTGTTCCTGCTTTCTGCCGTGTACCAATTTGCCTTAGCCGGAATCCAAGGTGGTGGGTGGGCCGTGTTGCGAGTGATCCTCGGTGTCCTTTTCATCGGTGGGGCTATTTGGTCCTTCGTTACCCCCTACGGTGCGTTCTGGTCGCTCGCCTCGGTGTTCGGTTTGTTGCTCATACTGAACGGTGGCTTCGACATCGTGTACTCCGCCATGGCTCAGCCAGTGAATCCCACCTGGTGGCTCGGTCTGATCGTGGGGATACTGGAGATCGCGCTTGGCTTTTGGGCGTCCCAGCAATACATAACTGCCCAAGCCTCGCTACTGATCCTCTGGGTCGGCTTCTTCGCCATCTTCCGTGGCATCAGTGATCTCGTGCTTGCGTTCGAACTACATGCCACTAGTAGCAACGACTAGCTGAACAACGCCGGCGTCCAGTCGACAACCCTCGGTCGGGACTTCTTCGAAACCATTGACGACCTGTAGGTCCACTGCCGGACCAGGTTCCTTGCGCACCCTGCGAAACAGCATCCGGCCCTAGCTGATCTACCGGTTCCACTCAGTATCCGTCCCAGGTTCGAACGCCCCCGTGGCTGTCGAATTCGTCCTGCCAAATCCAGCAAGATCCTCTAGGAGGGCTCGCGAGGGTGGGAGGTCGTTGATGTGAGCGCCGCCCAGACGGTCGTTCGGTCGCGCTCGACGCGGCGAGGGCGTGGCGCGCAGCAGGTGGGACAAATTCCGTGCAGGGTGAGTTCCTAACGCCAGTCAAGCCCCTCAAGCAACGTTTTCGCTAGCTTCTTCTCGTGGCGGGTCGGTGGCCGGAGCGACCTTCTGGGCCGACTCCTTTCTGCCTCGACCCGCCGCCCTGTTCTTGAGGACTTTGGCTGGGGTGTTCCGGCGACGGGCGGCCCGGACTTTGGGGTCGATCTTGAAGCGGTCCGCACAGGCAGCCTTGCCTTCGGCCTCGGTGATTTCTTCACCGTCTTCGTCTCGCAGTTCGTAGAGCTCTCCTTTGCGCCAGCATGCGGCGATCCGGGTGATGAGGACGGCCGAGACCGAGCACAGCGCAGAGTTGTGATGTTTGCCCTCGACCATGACGAGTCGGTAGTAGCGCTGGGCGAGGGTCGGGTCGATGTGCCGAGCGTGATCGGCTGCCATGTAAAGGGCCTGGCGCAGGCCGGCGTCGCCCGCCTTGGTGATGCCCTTGTGTCCCGCCACCAGTCCGGACTGGTCGATCTTGGGCACAAAGCCGGTGAAGGAGCGGACGCCGGCGAGGTTGGCGAAGCGGTTGAAGTCGCCTGCGTTGCCCAAGATGGCCGCCGAGAGAACGGGCCCGAGCCCTGGGGCCGAAGCGACGATGCCCTTGGGGTCGGCCTCGTCATAGAGAACGGCGATCCGCTTGTCGGCGGCCGCAATCTCGTCGTCGAGCTGGCGGAGCACCCGGACCTCTGAGGCGATGTCGTGGGCCAGCTCGGTGAAGTCGATGCCCCCGCCTGACCACAGGGCCAGGGTCTCGTTCGCCATGGCCAAGAGCTCGTCGGCCTTGTCCTCGCGCCAAAGACCCGCACTCGAGCGGATCAACAAGGCGGCGAGCCGGGCCCGCCCGAGACGCTTGAGAGCCCGTGGATCGGCGTATTTCTCCAAGATGACCAGGGCGGTCTTCGACGCGGTGGCCGATCCGAGGGAATCGGCCCAACCCGGACCGAGCAGCTCGACGAGTGCGTCGAGGCGCAAGCTGGCGGCGCTGCGGCGCTTGACCAGGCTGAGGCGGTGACGGACGGCACGGCGCAGTGACTGCGCCGGACCGAGGTTGTCGATGCCGCGCAGGCCCTCGGGGTGCAGCAACGGCAGACGAGCCAGCACCCGTGAATCCAACCGATCGGTCTTGGTGTGCTTGTTGTAGTAGTCCCGCAGGTCGGCCGACTGCTCGGGGGGCACCAAGATGACCGTGGCGCCGCGTGCTTGGAGCCAAGCCGACAGCGGCACCCAAGCGTTGCGGGTGGGCTCGAGGATCACCGTCACCGACGCACCGTCGGGAATCTTGGCCCACAGGCGCTCAAGATCGGCGGTCGTCGTGCGGAACTTCCACGACGACCAGATGAACTCTCCCCGCTCGTCGGCCAGGCTGGCCCGGTGGTCGGCCCGACAGGCGACGTCGATGCCCAACCTCACTTCACTCATCACGTGGTCCTTTCGCTGGTGGTGACTGGTCGGTCGGCTCTCCGTCGTCGACCTCTGCACGTTCCGCAGGGGTGTGACCATCCAGACATTCGAGAAGCAGGGGTCCGATTCCGTGATCGGCCGCCGAGTTCCAGAAAAGGGATGCACGTGCGTCGGGAGGCTCGTCTGGTCGACGATCACCGTTGAGGAGTCGAGCTGTCGCTCGCTCCGACCCCCGTTCAGTCAAGCCAGAAGAACCGACCGACGCACCCTACGAAGGGCTTCCGCCAAATCGGTGGATGCCCGGAACCAACGCTAAATGCCCCCGTCCGCCGGGTCGTGGGCGGTTATCGACCGGAGTGCGCTTGCTGTGGCTAACCGACGCCGACCGGAATACTGTCGCCGTGGTTACCGCGTCGCAGAAAGGAGTAACCGCATGGTCGACCATGACCGACGAAGCACGTTGTTGGACTCCTACGAGAACGCTGCGGTGATCGTGTCCGGAATAGATGCTGAGGACCTCGGCAACCCGACACCATGCCGCAGGTATGACGTGGCTCGTCTGGTCGACCACATCGTCGAAGCGGGCCACCGGGCGGCCGCTCTTGGCCGAGGCCAGACGCCCCCACCCGGAGACGATTCCCCCCACGTAGAGCTGTCCGACGCGCCAGGTCAGCTACGCCAAGCTGCCGAGGAGGCGGCGCAGGCATGGGACGACGACTCCAGGTTGTCTTCGAGGTTCACCATGCCGTGGGGCGAGGAGTACACGGGGGCCACCCTCGTCGACATGTACCTAGCAGAGCTGGCAGCCCACGCCTGGGACCTGGCCCTGGCCACCGGACAGATCGACCGAGTTGGACCCCTCCATCGCCGTCACGGCACTAGAGGGGGCGCGGGCCATGATCAAACCCGAGTACCGCGACATGGTGGAACCAGGATCTCCGTTCGGAGAGGAGGTGCCGCCACCTCCGGGCGCCGACGACTGGGACCGCCTCGCCGCTTTCATGGGACGCGACCCGCGAGCCCGCTGAGCCAGCAGGAATGAGAAGGCGGGGGTGTCCCAGTTCGTCGGGACTGGGGCCTCAGTTAGCGCGGCGACTGGTGCTGCCAGATAGCTTTTACTCCCCGAGAGTTGCCAGCCAAAGAGGTAGCATTCGCTGCGTCCACGAGGTACGAAGGGGAGAAAAGAGATGCCTGAGTTCCCTGCGATTACTCACGTGGCGCTAACGGTTACGAGCCTTGAACGGAGTGTGCCTTGGTACAAGGATCTGTTCGGCTCGGACCCAATCCTTGACGAGGACACCGGTCCGTTCCAGCGCGTCGCTTGGCTTACTGGCGGCACAATCGTTGGCGTAACTCAGTTCCCTGACTTGGACAGCACTGAGCCGTTCAACGAGCGGCGGCCGGGGCTCGATCATCTGGCCTTCGGCTGTGCCAACCGCGATGAGTTAAAGGCATGGGAAATCCGTCTGAACGAACTCGGCATCCCCAACGGTGGCATCGTGGACACGCCTTACTACTCGGCATTGTCGTTTCGAGATCCCGACAACATCGCACTTGAGTTCTTCGCACCCCGGGGCTAAGACCGGCGGAGTATCCGACTGCTTATAGGCCATCCCATACCGCCGGCCCTGGGCGCCACCCAGCTGCCCTGACGCCATGAGCCCGACCAGGACCGCCGGCTCATCTCCTCCTGGCTACTTTGTTTTCGAGGAGCGGACATCAGAAACGGAGGTACGAAGGGCTGCTGGAGGATTGGCCATTACCCGCTAGAAGGCACTCCTATCACCTTTGTCCGCGTCATCACCCAGGAGTTCCCAGCAAGGGCGCATCGCAAGGGCAAATCTTGGGACCAACATCGCAAATATCTGGAAGCCCAGAAGACAGCGGGGGGTACTTCGACCCAGGCGCATTCGTAGCATTCCGCCCCAGTTCGGCTAAGAGGGGGGACCTGCCTCATGAGATCGATACGGCGCTAAGGGGACTGCCCCCGAACAGTGACAATGGTCTGGAGGATCCACCGCTGCATTGCGGGTCCTGAATAGCTTCGTGAGTGCCGGCAGGTTGAACCTGTCTCGCACATTGACAGCGGCACGTCCCGTCTCCGAGAAAGGGTGATTGGTCTGGGTTGCTAGAACAACCCAGACCGCCCGTCGCTCCGATCCGGAACGGCCGTGCCATCCCTAACACCGTTTAGAGAAGGGATGACCATGACCATCGTAGAAGCTGCGCGGGGTGTGACCGGTGGCGTCGACACTCACCTCGACGTCCATGTCGCCGCCGCCCTCGACCCCCTCGGAGCGCTGCTCGGCACGGAGCGCTTCGGCACCGATCCGGCGGGCTACAAGGCGTTGCTCACCTGGCTTGAGGGCTTCGGTGCGCTCAGCAAAGTGGGGGTGGAGGGCACGGGCTCGTATGGGGCGGGCCTGGCCCGGTTCTTGCGCCGTGCAGACGTCAAGGTGATTGAGGTCGACCGGCCCAACCGGGCCGAGCGTCGTCGTTCGGGCAAGTCCGATCCCCTCGACGCCGTCGAAGCGGCTCGAGCCGCCCTCAGCGGCCGGGCTCAGGGCATTTCGAAGTCCAGGGACGGGGCCGTCGAGGCCATTCGGGTCCTCGTCGTCGCCAAGCGCTCGGCTCGAGGGGCCCGGGTTAAGGCGCTGACCCAGATGCGTCATCTGGTGATCACCGCCCCCGACCAGCTGCGATGCCGCCTCAAAGGCTTGACCGTGGCGGCGCTGACCGCCGAGGCGGCGAGGCTGCGACCGTCACGCTCAGGAGATCTCGTGATGGCCGCCCACAAGGCATCGCTGTGTTCGCTGGCCCGCCGGATCCAAGGGCTCGACGACGAGATCGCCGAACTCGAAGAGCGCGTCGAGAAGCTGGTGGAGGCTGCAGCACCCGAGCTGCTGGGGCGCTTCGGCGTCGGCCCTGACACCGCGGCCGCCCTCTTGGTCAGCGCCGGGGACAACCCCGAACGCCTCCGTTCCGAGGCCGCGTGGGCCCATCTGTGCGGGGTCGCCCCCATCCTGGCCTCGTCGGGCAAGAGCAACCGGCACCGTCTCGATCGCGGCGGTGACCGCCAAGCCAACAGCGCGCTGTGGCGCATCGTCATGGTCCGCATCGCGCATGATCCCGAGACCACCGCCTACTTCGAGCGCAAGGTGAAGGAGGGACGATCCAAACGAGACGTCATCCGCCTCCTCAAGCGCTACGTCGCCCGCGAGCTCTACCGCTACCTGCCTCGCGGCTGATTCCTCGGACCGTGGGTCTGGCTCACCCCATAACTGTCGCCCTTCGGGGCTGACTTTCCGGCGACCCGCCGGCCCACGGTCCGGGTCAACGTCCTGTGAACGCGTGGCCTGATAAGAGCATGTCCTCACCCGAGTGACTCATCACTGTTCTGTCCGCTGTTCGCACAAAAAGGGGCTTGACAACTGATAGGAGCGTCGCCGGCTCGGTGGGGCACCCCGAGGGCCGGATGCCCCACCATCCCAGCAACGAAGACCGCCACGGCGTTATCAGTCAGTGATTGGATCGCTTCCGCCCCTGATCGGGTTGGAGATAGATCCAGAATCTCACGGTGTGCAGACCGAACAGAACCCCAACGGCGAAGCGACGGGCCATCTCAGCCGGCCCCGGATCCGCACGAGCACGCTTGCAGGATTCATCGTCGATTGCGGACTTGAGTCCCAGGCCACTTGCGGCAACCGCGGCTGTCAACTCCATCCAAAGAAGAATGGCCGGCCCTAGCCGAAGGCGGGTGGGAACGCCGGCCACAACCATCGCTGCATCACGAACTGCCAGTCCGCAACAGGCCACCTCAGTAACGACGGAACCTCGCCGACCAAGTCGTCGAATGGCGAGTTCCGTGAGCGGATAACCCGCTGCGCTCAGGCCCAGCACGATCTTCCCAAGTCTGGGATTCATCCTGAACCCTCCATCCTGCCGAGCGGACCCGTGCCAGATGTTGCCGGGAATCAATGCTGACGCACGGCGAAGAATAGGCCTTCAAGGCGCTCCTGCACGTCGTGTCCCGGTCTGCCCCATATCGCCGGACTGGGGTGCGATATCTCGCTCGCCTTCGGCCGACAATCTCGCCTTTGCCGACTCCACGAATGGCCTAGCGCTTAGTCGCTCTCTTGGCAGAACGCTTGCGAGCTGGAGCCGACTTCTTCACAGCCTTCTTCGCGGCCTTTCGGGCCGGGGTGCGCTTCTTGGCTGGAGCCGACTTCTTCACAGCCTTCTTCGCGGCCTTTCGGGCCGGGGTGCGCTTCTTGGCTGGAGCCGACTTCTTCACAGCCTTCTTCGCGGCCTTTCGGGCCGGGGTGCGCTTCTTGGCTGGAGCCGACTTCTTCACAGCCTTCTTCGCGGCCTTTCGGGCCGGGGTGCGCTTCTTGGCTGGAGCCGACTTCTTCACAGCCTTCTTCGCGGCCTTTCGGGCTGGGGTGCGCTTCTTGGCTGGAGCCGACTTCTTCACAGCCTTCTTCGCGGCCTTTCGGGCTGGGGTGCGCTTCTTGGCTGGAGCCGACTTCTTCACAGCCTTCTTCGCGGCCTTTCGGGCTGGGGTCCGCTTTTTGGTAGTCCGCTTGGCGGCTGTCTTGCCCGATACCTTGCCTGCAATGGTTATTGATCCAGCTCCCAGAACGGAGATGTCTTCTTCGACGGCGTGCAGCTTGCCGTCCTCTCCCAATACCGAGAGCTTCTCGTCGACGACCGCATCGCCCTCTGGCGTGATGACGGCGACGGTCTCGTCGGTAGCAAGGACCTTGCCTTCGACATCCACTGCCACCACCAGGTCATCGATCACGAGATTGCCCTTTTCGTCGACGCCCTCGGTCTCCACCTCCACCATCTCTAGGGAATCGTCATCGGATGGCGTGTCGTTCGTTCCACTCATGGCTGGTCTCCCATTCCTCTGCGTGATCGCTCGGTAACCCCGATCATGGCATGAAGAACGCAGTCCTTCTGGCAGCGTGTCGTACCCGTCACCGGCCGGGGGTCAGATCGGCCCGTGCCAGCCGAAGCATCGGACAGCACCGTTGGACGCCAACAATGCCTCCTGATTCTGCTGCATCGAGACTGCCCCCGAACGCCTGCGTGTTAGGTGGGCCAAATCTGACAAGACCGAACCTCGAATCGACGCGGCGAGCACGGGCAGCGGGTCGAAAGGTAAACCCGCGACCGGCGCTCAAACCCCGAGCCGATAGGGTCAAGGCGCTTGCAGGTGATGGGGAAGCGAGGGGCGAAAGTTAAGCGCAGTCTTTTGCGGGTGGGCTGCCCGACCTAACCGTTCACGTGCGGTACGTACATCAATGTCGGTTCAATGACTTCGGCAACGTCGTTGAAGTCATCCACGGCTCCCGTCAAAGCCAACCTACCGGGCGATGTCATTTCCTGTTCGACGGCAGCGTCAAGCTCCCTTAGCCGATTGTGAAGTTTCGCTAGTCCAGCCTTGACTGCGTGTTCCTGGACATCGGTGAGAGTCATTGCCATTTCCAAAGGTTAGTCCTCGGTCGAGGGGCGAGCGCGGGTCGCGGGGGCTAGGAAGACACACCACGAACCGACGCTCAAGCCCATAGCGACAGAGTTGTCGGCATCCGGAGTCCGAGGTCTAGGTGGGTCCAACGGGGTCTGGTGCGCGACTGGTGAAGTAGGGAACTGGTTCGGTGTGGCCGGTGCGGCGGTTGGGCTCAATCCCGGCGGTTTCCCTTCGGGTGCACGTGGTCCATCTCGCCTGGGCCTCATCCTCCCCAGTCCCCCCTTCCCGAACCGTGCGTGCGGTTCTCCCGCACACGGCTCTCCCCCAGGCAGTCGATCATCCGCATTCCGCCCTGCCAACGGCGTTGGCGGGTGACCCAAGCGTCGCTCACAGTTCGTAGACGGCACCGCCGAGGGCGGGTGGGTTGGTAGCCCGACGGGCAATCCCACGGTCGTCGCTGGTTGATTCGCGCACCTGGCTAGAGGCCCTTCGCTCGGAGCGGGTTATGTTGTCCCGCTCGTCATCACTACTACGGCCTCCTCCGACTTCCGCTCGACCCTTCACCGTTTCCCAGGTCCGCTGGTTATCGGTGTCGATGCTGCCGGGCACCACGGGCTGGCGGCCCGTGGTGCTGTTATGTCCGGCGTCGAGACGGATCTCTCCAGTTCCAAGGACACCCTTCTGACCATTCCACGCCCCCTGCGCCGGGAAGTTCCTAGGCACCCGCTCCAAGTTCTCTGGTGCCGTCCATGGCCTTCGCCCACTAGGGAAGGGCTCGGCTCCTCCTCGTCCGTGCAGGGCACGGACCGGCGTGACGACGCTGCAGGCTTCACTTGATGTTGCGGACTGGTCAGTTGCTCGGCCCCGCTTCGAACCCGGCCTCTCGACCACGCACGGGGGCTTTGCTACCGGGGACCTTGGCGTCTCCCCGGACCGGACTCGCACCGGCTGGCTGCCCTCAGCTTGTCGATTGGTTACGTCATCACAACGTCAACCTCCTTGTTGTCATGGCGCCCAATCTCCTGGACGCACCCCCAGAACGCCGGGAGTGGGGCCCAGGTCCTCCGGGCATTACCGAGCTCTTACCCGGACCTACTAGACCTCTGTTGATGCACTTCGGAGCGGAAGGACGTCCCTGGCCAACCTCACATGATTCGTCGGGACATGGCGGGCCTGTCGATGCCCCAGCTGGCAGCCTTCACGAAATGCGCCCCACTGAGCGCCTGGCCATTTGGTCGTTACTGTGCTCGATCATCGGGTTTGCTGCCTTCACCTTCGGGCTGGCGGCCATCGCAGGCATTGTGCTCGGTTTCAAGGCTCGCGCCCGCATCATCCGAGCCGAAGGGGCGACCAAGGGGGTGGGACTGGCGTTAGCCGGAATCATCACGGGGTTCGGAGCCCTCATCTTTCTTCTTGCGCTCACGCTGGTCGAGCTCGTCCCACACGGCGCTGTCGGGGCTAACTCTGATCATGCTGCTTGCATTGCTTATGAGACGATGGCCGGGGCCGCCAATCCGCAGGCAAGTTCAACTGCACTTGACACCTTCATGAGCGATGCCTCCAGCGCGACCAACCTCACCCTCCGGCAGGACGCTGACACAATCACGAAATACGCGTCCGACAAGATGCTGACGACGACCGACAAGAACGAGATTGACAAGGCGTTGACCTCCGTAGCCGCGATCTGCCGCAATCAGAGATGACGTGCTGACTGACTGTGGCAGGAGCAGCCTTCTTTGCGGCAAACGGGTTACCTGCCCCCTATCGCCGGGACAGTGGGGCTCTTCGTGGGGTTCCGCCGGCTATTGCTCGAGGTCGACAATCGGCATGATTGTCGGCGGCTGCGCCAGCTCGATGCCCAGTTCCTCCATGACCGGCCCGAGGTATGTCAGGAACTCATCGAACGCCTCCTGGCTCTCCCAAACATCGAAGACCTGAAGCTGACCGTCTTCACCGAAGCACGAGTGGAGCTTCATCGCTTCTTCAGGTGCCCCGACCTCACGGAGGCGATCGCGCCCCTTGGCGTGCTGCTCAATGGTCATATTCTTGGTGACGATGTAGATGGCAATCACGGGAAGTGAGCCTCCTTGTTTGCTGACTGCTGCACACCATTCGTCGGTGGGCGTTCGGCTGGATCACTGTATTTCAAGGGCACCAATCCCGCCTCGTCCAGGAGGTGCACCTGCGGACTTCCCTGGAGGACCCCATTCGGGATGTGTTGATACCGGGCGGGCCACAGTGCCCCCTATCGGCGGGACGGAGGGACGGTATGGCGCGACGGGGCAGTTGGGTAAGCATCCCTTCGGAGCGGACCGTATCGTGCAGAGCATGGATGACCGGATTCTTGCCTCCGTACCCCATCTCCAACAGCGCCTGGCTCTGTCCAGAGTTGCGGCCTACGTACCCGACGGGAGACACTGCCATGACCACGTTCGATAGCGCGATCACCCGGGCCGAAACCGACCTGGCTCAGGTGCAGTCTGCTCTGGACACCGCCCAGCAGGTGCTCGAGGTCGCAGACCGGGCCCATGGCTTAGGGCGACGCTTTGTCAGGATGATGCGAATCGTCGCCATTGTGTTCGCGATCGGGGGAGTCCTAGTTGCGGTCGTGGTGCTGTTCGACCGCCTTTGGCGCGGCTTCCACCGAGAAGAAAGTGACGAGACCTCAGAGGTCACCGGCTCAAGTCCTCTGCTGGCACCCTCGGGCAAGCAGGAGCCGCCAGATGCGACGCCTGGCGATCACACCCAGCAGAACTAATGCAGCCCGTCACGGGCATCGGCAGTGCCACGGGGGGCCCAGCGGGCCGCTTGGGATGCCCTTGATCAGAGCAGTGGGCAGTGGTGAAGATCAACGAATCCGAAGCCACGAACCCTGCCCCAGTTGTGCCGGGTGGCACCCACTCCCGGCGTATGGGGACAGGGGGTGGGTTTGACCCCCCTGGGACTCTCAGGGTTGAGCGCCCGTCGCAAAGGTCCTCAAAAATCAAGATCCGCTTCTCACGTCGACTTCTGGCAGTCCGCCCGCATCAAACACTCGCGATCTGATGATGAAGTGGTGATCTGGGCCAGCAGGGAGTGAGAAGCCTTCGGGCTCACCGTCGCCGACGTCCAGAATCAGCTGGGTGTGCTTCCACGCCTCGTATTGGCGATGATCGATGTAGAACGGGCAACCACCCACGTGGCCCAAGAGCACGTCATGATCGCCGATGACGAACTCACCGTCTGCGAAACACATCGGCATGCTGCCGTCGCAACATCCCCCTGACTGGAAGAACATGACCGGACCGTGCTGAGTGACCAGATTGGCGATGGCACTACGCGCGGCCGGGCTGGCGAGCACCGCCGATGTGTCCGAGGGGCCCACCGGGCGGCTCAGAAGAACCCGAGCGGCTTGGTGCTGTAGCTCACCAGGAGGTTCTTCGTCTGGGAGTAGTGCTCCAACATCATCTGGTGGTTCTCACGGCCGACTCCGGAGATCTTGTAGCCGCCGAAGGCTGCTCCTGCGGGGTACAGGTGGTAGCAGTTGGTCCACACCCGCCCGGCCTTGATGGCGCGGCCCATGCGATAGGCGAGGTTGCCGTTGCGCGTCCACACCCCGGCTCCAAGGCCGTAGAGGGTGTCGTTGGCGATGCGGACTGCGTCGGCTTCGTCGCTGAACGTCGTCACCGCGAGCACCGGACCGAAGATCTCCTCTTGGAAGATCCGCATCTCGTTGTGGCCCTTGAGCACGGTCGGCTGAAAGTAGTACCCGTCCTCGAGGTCTCCGCCCAGGTGGGATCGCTCGCCACCGATCAGGCACTCCGCCCCTTCTTGGCGACCGATATCGACGTAGGAGGCGATCTTCTCGACCTGCTGGACCGAGACTTGGGGCCCGATCATGGTGGCCGGGTCGAGCGGGTTGCCCTGGCGGATCAACTTGATCCGTTCGAGACAGCGCTCCATGAAGCGGTCGTAGATCGATTCGTGAATGAGTGCCCGGGAGGGACATGTGCAGACCTCGCCCTTGTTGAAGGCGTACAGCACGAGGCCCTCGATGGCCTTGTCCAAGTACTCGTCATCCTCGTCCATCACGTCAGCAAAGAAGATGTTGGGCGACTTCCCGCCGAGTTCGACGGTCGAGGGAATCAGGTTCTGAGCGGCGTACTGCATGATCAGCCGACCGGTGGTCGTCTCACCAGTGAATCCGATCTTGGCGATCCGCGGGCTCGAGGCCAAGGCCTTGCCGATCTCTCCGCCCGGCCCGGTGACGATGTTGATCACGCCAGGGGGCACGACGTCGGCGATCACTTCGGCCAGCTTGAGGATGGACCACGGAGTCGGTGACGCCGGCTTGAGCACGGTGCAGTTGCCGGCAGCGAGGGCGGGCGCGATCTTCCAGGCTGCCATCAGCAGCGGGAAGTTGAAGGGGATGATCTGCCCGACCACGCCGAGGGGCTCGTGGAAGTGGTAGGCGATGGTGTCCTTGTCGATCTCGGTAGAACGACCCTCGAGCGATCGGGTTGCCCCGGCGAAGTAGCGGAAGTGGTCAACCGCCAAAGGGATGTCGGCGGCGAGGGTCTCGCGCACCGGCTTTCCGTTCTCGAAGGTCTCCGCCACCGCCAGCATCTCGAGGTTGGCTTCGATGGCGTCCGCGATGGCGTTGAGTACCGCCGCCCGCTCGGTCAGAGAGGTCTCGCCCCAGGCGTCCTTGGCGGCGTGCGCTGCATCAAGTGCGAGCTCGACATCCTCAGCGGTTGACCGGGCCACCTCGCAGAATGGCTTGCCATCGACGGGGCTCACATTGGTCATATAGCCACCCTTGACGGGTGTCACCCACTTGCCCCCGATGAAGTTGTCGTACCGGGGCTTGAGCTCGACAATGCTGCCCGCTCGGCCTGGGGCGACGAATGCCGAAGTCCGCACTGACTCCGTCTCGGAAACTGTTGGATCTGCGGTCAGGGTCATTGTTGCCTCCACGTTGCGTCGACTCTTGCGAGAGTGACGTGCGTCGGGCGGTCGCGAGGCGACTCGTATCAACGGCATCGTCCCTCACGACCTACCGTACGATTGCATCACCTGTGCGGGGTAGGGCCGAAGGTCCCCGAACCAGTTCCCCGTCGACGCCGGGTCGAGAATGAGGAATTACGCCGACCTCGGGGTCGTATGTCGATCAATCCAGAACTGCCACGAGGCCGGCGCACGGGGCACCCCGATCGCCGACAGTGTCGGCTACCTGCAGCCCAGCCCCTTCGGATCCGCAGTGCGAGCCCGCGTCGGCAAGCCGATAGCTAAACCCCGCAAGGTTGAGGGTTCGAGTCTCAATCCCCGAGCAACCCCCTTCGTTCGTGCTGGCCCTCAACTGGCGGAGATTAAGGTATAGGAGAGAAATGTCGATCTTAGAACTGTGTCGGGCGGTTTCAAGAGCGGGTTGAGTGCCTGGGCAGTAGCCCTATTGAGCGTTTCTGGGTCGTTCGCGGCCACTCCGATTGTCGGCTTCTTCTGCTTCTCTCGACGAGAGACGTTTCAGCGAGCACTCAATGGGGAGTTCGTTGCGATCGCGACCACCATTCCGGTGGCCAAGCTCCAGAGAAAATCTCCGGGCCGGTGGACGCCATCGATCCAAATCTCCACATGCCCGGTTCGAGTCTTCTAGGTCCTTACGCCCAATGAAGCATGCCGACTCGCAAAGATCCGTTGATTTCGAGAATGACGACTGCCCGTTCTGTGACCGGGTCGACGAACACCAGCATCAGGTGATGCACCTCCGCCGACGGGAGTTGCTTCATCTTCTTCATGGTGCGGTGCCCCTGTCGTATTATCCGCGCCGCAAACATGGCCGCGGCCAGAGCGCCTAAAGGTTTGTTCGCCGTCGGTAGTCCCACCCCGCCTGACGCATTGGAGAGGCGACCGCCACCGCCCTGTCGTCACTGCGGCGGTAAGTCCTGGAACCAGGATTGGCGACACACCCGACCCCAACTCGCCGCCACGCCCGCCCCTCCTGTAGGCGTCACATGTCCGGCGAACTGGGGCAGGGGGGCTAATCAGTTTCCGTTTGGTTCATCATTGTCGAGCTCGACGACGGTGACGGTGAGCGATGCGCCAATGGTCGAGAGGAACGTCAGAGCCTCCAAACCCACAGATGTGCAGGTGTACTTGTCTTCCAGGGATTCGTTCCATGGATCAACCACCTCTAAGTACATGTGTTGAGCCACCCAAGGCTCTTCCTCTTGAAGTGTTCGTCGGAGGGCGGCCAGCTGGTCTTGAAACGGGGTTAGGCGGTCGACGAGTCGTGCGACCTGAATGTGGGTTATATAAGTCGGCTCCTCCATCCCCGTGAAGAGGATTCCCCTGTCCTCCCGAAATCTCCAGCTCGGCACCTCATGCGTTCCGAAGAGCTTCAGTAGCCGATCTTGGCCATAATGCAAAGGTGCGACCACCTCATCTGGGGCGGTACCCAATGCTGCAGTGACCTTTGACGTAGTGAGTTGATGGCTCTGGATTACGAAGTCGACGTACGGCGTGGTCTTCACGAGGCTTCGAAGCTATCGCTTCGACTGGCTCGTACCCGGCGAACTGGGATACCCGGACATGGGGTGAGGGTGATACCGCAGCGTCGATCTGTTCGTCGACGGCGGAGGCGGCCGCTCAGTTGCGTTCGGCTATGCCCGTCCACGGCTGGGAGTGATTGTTGTTGCCAGAAAATGCCACTTGCAGAGGTGGGGTAGCGGCGAAAGTATCAATGTTCAAATACTGATTCAAGGTCATGGGACTGGAGCGATCGGGGGATGGCATGGCAGTGCAATCAGTGAAGCGGGTCCACGCCCTTGGGGGGTGGTTCGTCATGCGAGGACGTACGGCCAGCGACGATTCGCTCGCCAGGTGCTTCGAGCATGTTGGTCATTCCCAGTGATCTTGCCCGCCTTCGTAATCGCAGTGGGGATCGGCGGTTCGAGTGCGAGCGCGAGTTCTACGGGCGGGAGCTACGAAAAGGACATCTCCCAGAACACCAGCTCTACTGTCGTCGGAGAGCCCGAGATCGCCATCGATCCGCACAATCCCAACAACCTGTACGTCGCGTGGGCAACGTTCCCGGTACCCGTCACCCTCACCTCAAAGGCTCCGCCCAGATCCTGCGGGGCCCCGGACCGCGTCGCGCTCCTTGAGCACTGCGGCGATGGAAGCTGCGGCTGCACCCTCGGCCACGTTGTGGGTGTCTTCGTAGATGGTGCGCATGGCGCCCGCAATCTCTTGCTCGTTTACCTCGACGAAGCGGTCGACGTTTTTGAGAATTACTTCGAGCGCCTCCGCGACGGGCAAACGGCAGGCGAGTCCGTCGGCAATCTTTGTTCCCGCTTCGTGAGGCACTACTTTACCAGCGGAGAAGGAAAGTGCGTAGGACGGCGAGGCGGCAGCCACAACTCCGACGATCTTCGTCTTCAGCCCCAGGGCAGCGCGGGCGGCGGCGACTCCGCAGATGGATGAGCCGAGGCCGACGGGGACAAAGACGGTGTCGAGCTCGGGTGCGGACTCGAACATTTCCAAGGCGTAGGTGCCGGTACCGACTACGAGCAGGCGATCGAAGGAGGGTACCTTGTGGAGTCCGCGCTGGGCGGCGAGTTCAGTGGCATACTCGAGGGCCTCCTGGAAATCATCTCCGTGCTCGATCAGCTCCGCGCCGAGCGCCTGCATGGCGCGATTCTTCTCCCGGCTGCTGCCGTGCGGGACGACAATGGTGGCGGTCAGTCCCCGGCTGCGGGCGGCAAGGGCCACACCCTGGCCGTGATTTCCGCGTGTTGCGGCGATGACGCCGGTGATGTGGGGCTGCTCGCGGGAGAGCCAGTCCATATACACGGTCGCGCCACGCAGCTTGAATGCGCCTACCGGCGAGTGATTTTCATGCTTCACCCATACTTCGGCGCCGGCACGTGCGTTGAGCAGCGGCCAGCTGTAGGTGGGCGTAGGAGGCATCACGGTGCGCACCAGATCGGTTGCGCGGCGGAGTTCTTCAAGTCCGGGAAGGTCCATGAAAACACTGTACCGTGCCGGGCGCGTGTTGCGGCCTGCACTTCTTTATGGCGGTATACTTAGGTTTGAATATGGCAACTTTTGTAACGCCCGATGCGACCGCGGAACAAGGGCAGGCTGCGCGTTCGCCGACCTTCTATATCGAAACCTTTGGCTGCCAGATGAACGTCCACGACTCGGAAAAGGTGATCGGGACGCTGGAGCACGAGGGTTATACGCGCGTTGAAACCGAAGAGGCGGCGGACCTGATTCTCTATAACACATGCTCGATTCGCGACAAGGCGGAACAGAAGGTTTTCAACCGGCTCAACGACTACAAAGCGCTGCACAAGCAAGGAAAGCGTTTCGCGGTGCTGGGCTGTGTCGCGCAGCAGGAGGGTGAGCGCATCTTTGAGCGCGCACCTTATGTATCGATCGTTTCGGGATCGGCCTCGTATAACCGGTTGCCGGAAATGCTGGTTCAGTTGCAGCGGGGAACGAAGCGTATTACCGGACTCGACGACCGGCAGACCGAGGAGACGTTCGAGACGGAATTCACGGCGCGGTCGAATCCGCATCGGGGCTACATCACGATCATCGAAGGCTGCGACAAGTTCTGCGCGTACTGCGTGGTTCCTTACACGCGCGGCAAAGAGCGGAGCCGGACGTCGACCTCGGTACTGGCCGAGGCGAAGCGCATGGCAGATGCGGGCTACACGGAGATTCAGCTGCTCGGCCAGAATGTAAATTCGTACCGCGACACGGAAGGGAGGCGGAGCTTCGCGGAACTGCTGGCTGCGGTTGGCGAGATTCCCGGCATCCGGCGGGTGCGGTTCACGACTTCGCATCCGCGTGACTTCACGAAAGATATTGTCGACGCGATCGATGCGGTTCCGTCGCTGTGCGATCACGTGCATCTGCCGGTGCAGAGCGGGTCGTCGCATGTGCTCAGGTTGATGCGGCGCGAATATACGAGCGAACAGTATCTGGAGCGCGTCTCGTGGATCAAGGCGGCGAAACGCCGGATCAGCATGACGACGGATATTATTGTCGGGTTTCCGGGGGAAGGGGCGGCCGACTTCGAGGCGACGATGGATCTGCTGGCTGAGGTGCAATACGACGCGGTGTTTGGCTTCAAGTACTCTCCCCGGCCGAATACGCCGGCGCTCGAAATGCCGGATTCGGTGGCCGAGGAAGAGAAATCTCTGCGGCTTCAAGCGTTACTTGATAGACAGCGGGAGACGCAGAGAGCAAACTACGCCAGGCATATTGGCGAGGTGCTGGAAGTCATGGTTGAGGGCTACAATTCTGCGCGTGGACAGATTGTGGGGCGGACGTCGCAAAACAAGACGCTGAATTTTACGACGAAGCAGCCTATATTGCCTGCGCAGGGATCTTATCTCCCTGTGCGCGTCACTCAGAGTTTTCCCAACAGCCTGGTCGGCGAGGCTGTTTAAGAGGTCAGCGATGGAAATCGAAATGAAAATTCGCGGGCTCATGGTCGACCCCTCCACGAACATGCCGATCGTTCTGCTGAAGGATCCGCAAAGCGAAGCGCTGCTGCCGATCTGGGTCGGCTTGTACGAGGCCAATGCGATTGCGCTCGAGGTAGAGAAGTCACAGACACCGCGTCCCCTGACGCATGACCTACTGAAGAACCTCATCCATGGCTTGAATGCTCAGGTGCAACGCGTTGTGGTGACGGAGCTTAAGGACGACACGTTCTACGCCGTGATCTGGATGGAGCAGAACGGGGAAGTCGTAGCGCTCGATTCCCGCCCCTCAGATGCACTGGCGCTGGCACTACGCACGGACTGTCCGATTTTTGTGGACGAAGAAGTGCTGCGCGCCGCCAAGGTGCTGCCTAACCCCGAACAGGCCTCTTCGCAGGATGTACGGAAGTGGCTCGAAAGCCTGAACGACGAGGACCTGGGCCGATACAAGATGTAGGCGGTTTCCTGTTCAGCTGGCGACGGTGGTTGGCGCCGGAGCCTCTTGCACAACAGTTCGAGTCTTCCTCATCCTGCGTGCCAACTCTCTCCCTAGGTTCATGGTCGGTACTTCCACGCCGCGGTAAAACGCGGCGGTCGCTAGGATCGTCAGCAGGAAGTAGAGCGGCGCGAGCAGGTAGACATACCTGGTGCCAATGAGTGCGTAGGCGAGAGCGAACAGCACCGTCGCGTGGACAAGGTAAAGGCTGTAGGAGGCTCGGCCGGTCCACAAAACAAGACTGTGATTGAGCACCGCTTTGGTGCGGCGGTCGGTAAGGGCGAAACAGATAGCGATGGCTGCACCGAAGGCGGCGATCCAGTCTCCCAGCCATATCACCTTGTAGTTCACGTAGTCAGGGTTGGCCCAACGCGCGACAAAGGGCAATCGGGTAACGTGCGCAATGATGTGGTTCTGGAACTGCGCTCCCCACACCGTCTTTATACCCATGGAATACAAAAGAAAAGTGACGATGGCGATCGATGCTTTCTGCCAGGGGCGAAGGGATGACATCCATGTGCGCACCTGCTCGCGTCGCAGGGCAAGAAATGCACCGAGGATGAACATGTTCGACCAGTGCAGCATGGCGGGGAAGCTCGCCAATCCCATATCAATGTGGGGGAGAAAGATCGGAAGACCTGCCACGAATGCTTCAACCGCAATCACCAAAGCCAGAAGGGCACGGGAGCTCAGCCTTAAGACTGCGAGGGCGATGAGCGGATAGAAAATGGAAATGCGCATCTCCTGCACCAGCGACCAGAGGACAGTGTTAAAGCGGGCGGTTGGGA